>NZ_JAUIZJ010000002.1:0-1624591 GCF_030435535.1 Bradyrhizobium sp. WYCCWR 13022 | reverse complement strand
CGGTCTATTCTGTTACCCATGTAGCCGGTTAGGACCACTGCACCCTCTCCCCTTGCGGGAGAGGGTGGATGCGCGAAGCGCAGCCGGGTGAGGGGGATTTCTCCGCGAGAGAAATTCGCGCTTGAGTGCGCGGACAGAACCCCTCATCCGGCGCTTCGCGCCACCTTCTCCCACAAGGGGAGAAGGGAAGAGGAGGACACAATGAACTTTCAACACTCCGCCCGTTCGCTGGAATTGCAGGACCGCGTGCGCCAGTTCATGCGGGATCAGGTCGAGCCCGTCGAGGAGCTCTACTACGAGCAAGTAAAGCCGGAAGCCACGCGCTACAAGACGCCGCCTGTGCTGCAGGATCTGAAGCGGCTGGCGCGGGAGCAGGGGCTCTGGAACCTGTTCCTGTCAGGCGAACATGGCCCGGGCCTGACCAATCTCGAATACGCGCCTGTCAAGGAGATCATGGGCCGCATCCTCTGGGCGCCGGAGGTTTTCAATTGCTCCGCTCCCGATGTCGGCAACATGGAGGTGCTGGCGAACTACGGCACCAAGGCGCAGCAGGAGCGCTGGCTGAAGCCGCTGCTGGAGGGACGCATCCGCTCCGGCTTCTCTATGACCGAGCCGCAGGTCGCCTCCAGCGACGCCACCAACATCCAGTGCGCCATCACGCGCGACGGCGACGATTACGTCGTCAACGGTCGCAAATGGTTTACCTCTGGCGCGATGAACGAGGATTGCGAGATCCTGATCGTGATGGGCAAGACCGCCCCTGACGATCCCGATCACCATCGCCAGCAATCGATGATTCTGGTGCCGCGAAACACGCCCGGTGTCCGCATCATCAGGGACATGCTCACCTACGGCTACGACGACGCGCCGGTCGGCCATCCCGAGATCGTCTACGAGAACGTCCGCGTGCCCGCGGAGAACATCCTGCTCGGCGAAGGCCGCGGTTTCGAGATCGCGCAAGGCCGGCTCGGTCCCGGCCGCATCCATCATTGCATGCGGCTGATCGGCTGCGCCCAGCGCGCGCTGGAATTGATGTGCCGGCGTTCGGTCTCGCGCGTCGCCTTCGGCAAGCCGCTCGCCGAGCAGGGCTCGGTGCGTGAGGACATCGCGCATTCCTTCTGCGAGATCGCGCAGGCGCGCCTGCTCACGCTGCAGGCCGCCGACAAGATGGACCGCGAGGGCAACAAGGCCGCGCGCGATCTGATCGCCGCGGCCAAGATTGTGGTGCCCAGCATGGCCGCCCGCGTCATCGATCGCGCCATCCAGATCCACGGCGCGGCCGGCGTCTCGCAGGACACGTTCCTCGCGCGCGCCTATGTTTATGCCCGCTTCATCCGCATCGGCGACGGCCCCGACCAGGTGCATCTCGCCGCCGTCGGCAAGGAGCTGATCAAGCGCGGTGGCGTGATCGGAGGCTAGAGCCTCCCGTTGCAGGACAATCGCATGCACATCTCCTGAGGTTCCGCGCCATTGCGGCTTACGCGAACATTGGACAATGGCCTCATCGCTGAACGCGTAGGAATCCGGGGACCTAGACCCGTGAATCCACGGGTCATGTTGCTGACTCATTCTCTGTCTTAGACAGCGACAACGAAAGCACGCGGGGCCACTCAGGTTCTCGCAACGGTTCCGCGCCCAGCGCGAGTTCGCAAGAGACTGGCACAAGTTCAAAAACGCCGACGCGTTCGCTTGGCCAAGGTCTGCGGCATCAGGAACCGCACGAAAAATCAAAGGAGATCTGATGGTGTTCCGCACGAGCGCCGCAATTTGCGGCGCCCTGGTTGCGCTTGTCGTATCTGTGACAGTTGCCCGTAGTGAAACAAGTGGGGATCATTCAAGCGCCGTCGTCGATGCCGCCTGTGGCGATGCGATCGTTGGCGCAGCATCCACCTACAATCCGTTCAAGCCCGGCAAGGAGGAGGGCGGCCCGAAGACAGCCTCCGGCGAGCGCTATGATCCCGATGTCTGGACAGCCGCCATCAAGACGAGCCTGCGGCAGAAATTTGGCGGAGTCCAATTCGGGGCGCCACCGAAATTTGCGCTCGTCGAGGCCGTCGGCAAGAAGGTCATCGTCAAGATCAATGACGTGGGGCCGCTCAGGCCCGGCCGCATCATCGATCTCAACGAGCGGACCATGCGCCATTTCGATCCGAGCATGGAGCTGGGCGTCATTCCCGACGTCACCGTCAGGCCGCTGGCCGGCCACGATTGGACGCCGGGGCCGGTTGGCTGAACATTCGTTGATCTGGATCAACGAGGCGACAGCGCGGGATGGCGCGATGCGCTCTCCCGTTCGCATCGTTCCGGAGCCCATCATGTGGGTCCTGATGTACGTGTTCTCCTACTCGGTCAGTCCCGCCGCAACAAATGATAGGGCGGAATGGCGTCTGCTGCCGACCGTGGTGTTCCAGGAATTCACCAACGAAGAGCGGTGCAAGGCGGCGAAGTCGGCGCTGGAGGCGAGCTTGGGCCAGGCGGGTGCCAGGCTGAAGAGCGGTCTCGAGGATCTGAAGAGCCTGGGGAAGGCCGACCCCAGTCAGATCATCATCGCCTATAACGTGGAGTGCCTGCCAAAATAGGCTGGCGTCCTCGCTCACCAAGTCTAGTCGTGGCGGCGCACGAAAACCTCGTTCCCGCGATGTCCCCAATTGCCATTTTGGCACAAACTGCACAGACTTGCTGCCTGTCCTAAGCTAGCTTCTTGAGCATGGGCAACGAGTTGATCATACGTGTCGTCGTCGTTGCGGCCGGTGCGTTCACCGTGGCTGCCGTCTCCGCGCTCATCTTCGGCCATTGATCTATCTCAAGTGACGCATCGCGGCCGGGCGTTTCCTGTCGTTGGCAGGAACATGCGTACGGGGTGCAACAATGCGACCGTGGGCTTTGCATTCGCTGGTGTGGGGGCTGACGGCGATCGGCTTGATCGCCATCGTCTCCATGATGCTCTGAGGTCGTTGGCTTTGAGATCGATCCATTGCGACGCGACGGAGTGATGGAGTTCCGCTGGGCGCGACATTTTGTCGGCGGCGAACTCCGTCATCATCTGTTCAAGATTCGCAGTTAGTCTCTGCTTCGACGATTGGTTCGCCGGATGTACGCGGGCTGGATCGCAAGCCTCGGTCCACGTGCCGGGGCTTTTCGTTGTCGAGGCACTTTCAAGCGCCCATGTTTGCGCTACGGCTTGCGGCTTTGCAGGCTCCCGATCAGCAACCCGACGAGATCGTCGATCCTGCCGAGCGCCGTTGGTGGATCGAGGTCCTCGATATCGTCGACGTCCCAATATTCGACACGATCGGCGACGCCGGCAAAGCGGCGCTCGATCATGGGGCGATGCTCGGCGTCCTTCAGCGCGACCACGAGTTCGGCATCGGCAAAGTCGCCGAGCGTGCAGAGCATCGGATCACGCTCCGCGCCATCAGGCGCGATGCCTTTCGCTTGCAGGGCAATCAGCGCGTATGGCGAGATCGGCCCTATATTTTCAGGCGAGAGTTTGTCAGCGACGGCCCGCGAGAAGGCACTCCAACCCAATCCCTCGAGCCTGACGTGATGGTTGAATATCTCTTCGGCGTAGCGGCTTCGATAATAATTGCCGGTGCAGAGAAACAACACGCGATTGGTCTTGCTCATCGAGCCGCGCTTTCACCATCGTCTGCCGCGGCCTCATAGGGCCTGGCGTTTCCAAACAGGCTAGCACGTGATTTCGCCGGTGGATATTTGGGACCGGGCAGGTTCGCCGATCCGATAGTCGGATCGCGTTGGCAGGCCGGCTGGGCAATCCTATCCCACCCGCACCTCGACCCACTGGCGATGGCACCGCCTTCAGGCATCGTAGGACAATAGTAACGGCTCCGGGTTGAGAATGGTGGCGATCGCCATCTGCTGGGATCGACATCCGCACGACCGTACGTCCCGCCGCACGGTTTTGAACCGCGCCGCAAAGAGGAGCCGGGACTCTGGGGACGCCAGCAAGCAATTTCGACATGAAGCGGCAATGGATGGTCGCAGCTGCGATTGTCCTGGCGGCCGCGCTCGTCCAGATTCCGCTCGTCCTCAACGCGGATCTGGCCTGCCTGCTCACCCTGGACGAAAAGATCCTCGACGGCCGAAAGCTCGGGATTGATCTGTTCGAGTTGAATCCGCCGCTGTCGGTCTACATGTACATGCCGGCAGCGTGGCTTGCGCGGTCCATCGGTGTTGCACCCGAATTGGTCGTGATCATTCTGGTGGTCATCGAGATCGTCGTCGCGCTCATTGTGGTCGACCGCGCAAACGTCGCAGCCGAGTTGGGAATGGAAGAGAGAACTCTCTTCCTGTGGTCGTTCGCATTCCTGCTCGCGCTTCTCCCCGGCGCCGTATTCGGACAGCGGGAACACATCGCGGTCGCGGCGTTGACCCCGTTCGTCGCCGTCACGGCGCTGCGCTGGCGCGGTCTCGGTCCCGGGCGGACGACGGTCGTCGCGGGACTTGGAGCGGGGCTGGCCATGAGCATCAAGCCCTTTTTTGCGCTGGTGGTCGGACTTCCGATCATCGCCAGTGTCGTCCGCCAGCGCTCGCTCAGGCCGTTGCTGACCCCCGAAGCGTGCAGCGCCGCGATCGTCGTCATCGGCTACGGCGCGATCGTCGCGACCGTCTTTGCCGACTATCTCTCCCTCTATGCGCCGATGGTGGCCGAGGCGTATCTGCCGATCAGGAAGGGGCTGGGCGGCCTGCTTCCTCTCCCGATCGTCGTGATCGGCGCTTCGATCGCGTTCCTGCGCCTGTTGGCTCCGCGGCAATTCAGGATCACGGGCGATGCAACTCCGTGGCTCGCAGCGTCGATTGGCGGAGCCGCGACCTTGCTGCTTCAAGGCAAGAGCTGGCCCTATATGGCTTTCGGGTTGTGCACATTCGCCATTGCGGCGCCGCTACTGCAGGTCAGCACCCGCACATTGCGGAAGTCAGTGGCGATTGGCGGCGCTGCGGCGATTGTCCTGATCGCGGCCTATCTGTCCTCGCCGTCCCCCGGGTTTCCGCCGCTGGCGGAGCGTATCCAGGCGCTCGTGAAGCATCCGCGGCTGTTGACGATCACCGACCATGTCGGGCTGAGCCATCCGCTCGTGCGTCAAATCGGCGGCGCCTGGGTCGGCAGCTCCTGCGGCGCGCAGCTGCTCGCGAGCGGCGCAATGCTGCGCGAGAGCAGTTCGCAGCTGGCGGACGCCGAGCGCGCCAGGCTGGACGGCATCATCAAGTTCGAGCGGCGGCATTTGCTGGAGGACATACGCAAGGGGCGCCCGAACATCATCCTCGTGGATACCTATCTGCTGAGTTCATTTCCGTTCGATTGGCTGGCCTGGGCCAATGCTGATCCGGAGCTCCGTGCGGAGCTCAGTCGCTATCGCGAGGCCGAGGACGTCGGCCGTGTCAGGATATTGGTCGATCGATCGTATCAGGACCAATGACCGGCGGGGCAGGGTGCGAAAAACGCGCCATCGTCATGGTGACATCATGCCGGTGTTTTGCCCGACGGGTCAAGTTTATTTCGCAAAATCCGTAAAGCTCCCATGCGCGGGGCGAGCCCCTGAAAAGGCTCGCCTCGCCTACTGTGCATGGGGTTGTTTTCGCGTTTCCGGTTCGAGCGCGCCCGGCCCGAGCCTTGTCAGCGGCGGCCGGGCCGTCATCCCGCCTTGGCGATGCGGCTGTCCGCGCGCAGGTCCTGGAAGAACTTTTCCACCTCGCGCGAGAGCGTGTCCGCGGTCGCGGTCAGGCTGCTCGCCGCCGTCAGCACGGACGTCGCCGCCGTGTCGGTCTCGCCGATGGCATCGCGCAGCGAGGTGATGTTGGCGACCAGCGTCTCGTTGCCCAGGGCTGCGCTCTGCGCATTGGAGGAGATCTCGCGCGTCGCCTGGTCCTGCTGGCCGACGGCGCCTGCGATCGCCGAGGTGACCTCGTTGATCTCGCGCACCGCGCCGCCGATCTCGCGCACGGCATCGACCGCGTTGCGGGTGGAGGACTGGATCATCGCGACGTTCTCGCTGATGTCGGCGGTCGCCTTCGCGGTCTGGCCTGCGAGCGCCTTGACTTCGTGGGCGACCACGGCAAAGCCGCGGCCGGCCTCACCGGCACGGGCGGCCTCGATGGTGGCGTTGAGCGCAAGCAGATTGGTCTGCTCGGCAATCGTCTGAATGAGGGTCAGCACGCCGTCGATGCGCTGCGTGGCGGCGGCGAGGCTCTCGATCTCGGCGATCGACTTTTCGGTGCGCTGGCCGGTCTGCTCGACCGCGCCCGCGCTCTGCCGCACCTGCCGGCCGATCTCCTCGACGGAGGCCGAGAGCTCCTCGGCGGCGCCTGCGACCGCGGTGACGTTGTGCGAGGCCTGCTCGCTGGCGTTCGCCGCCATGCCGGCGCGCCCGCTCGCATCCGCGGTGACGCGGGTGATGGTCTGCGCGGTTTCGCGCATGACCGAGGCGTTGTCGCTGAGGCCCCGCATGATCGCGCCGATCGCTTCGCGAAACGCCTCGACGGAGTGCTCGATGTGGCGCGCGCGCTCTTCGCGTGCGGCCGAATCCTGCGAGACCTGCGAGGCGAGGTTGCGGTTGCGGCCCATCGCGTCCTGGAACACTTCGATGGCGCGGGCGAGCGCGCCGATCTCGTCGGCCCGGCCGGCGTGCGGCACCACCACGTTTTCGGCGCCGTCGGCGACCTGCTTGATGGTCGCGGTGATCGCGGCGAGCGGCCGGGCGATCGAGCGGGCGATGATGATGATTCCGATCACCACCAGCGCCAGCGCCACGCCGCCGAGGCAGGTCAGCACGAAGGACAGGGTGCGGTTGGTCTCGGTTTCGCGCGTGATCTGCCTTGCACGCTCGGCATAGACCTTGGACAGCGCCTCGAGGTCCTTGTTCAGCGCCGAGCGTACGGCGCGGTTGGCGTCGTTGTCGCCCCATTCGCGCCCCGCGGCGGCATTGATCTCGACGCCGCGGCGCACCAGCTCCTTGCGGAAGTCGACGAACTGCTCGATGCGCTTCTTGAAGGTGGCGAACTGCTCGGCGTCGTCAGCCTGGACGATGCTCTCCCAGCCCTTCACGACGCCCAGGATCCGATTGTTGAGCTTGAGCAGGCCGTCGCCGTATTTCTTCACCACGGCCGGTTCGGTCGACATGTAGATGCCGCGCGACTCCATCACGACCGCATAGACCAGCGAGTTGACGCGCTCGACGTTGAGCGCGGCCGCGTTGGCCGTCTCGATCGCGCTGGTCAATTCGGCGCCGCGGCGACTGTTGTAGTCGGACAGCATCGCGATCGCCGCCGTCAGCAGGGCGAACAGCGCGAAGATCGCATAGAGCTTGATGGCCAGCGTGAAACGGCCTGCCAGGCCGGCAGTATTCCCAGATCGATTGACTTGCATGGTGTTCAGGGCCCGAGTGGCCGGGAGCGGCCGGTGCGCGCGGTCGAATGAAATTGATACAAAACTATGCAGAATGAAGATGGACGTGGCGTTAACGCGGCGGTTGGCCCCCTTCGTTCCTGGCCGAAGGAAAGGTAAGATATTTCAGCGTCTTGATACGAAGGTATAGTCTCGAGATCGCTTGGAGTCGGTCACTGGCCGACGAATCCCGGAGGGGCCTTTGGTCTACCGCCACGCCATCGACGCCACGACCTACACCTTCCCCGACCTGCGCGACCTGCTCGCCAAGGCGGCGCCGCCGCGCTCCGGCGACCGGCTGGCCGGCATTGCCGCTGGCAGCGCCGAGCAGATGATCGCCGCGCGAATGGCCCTGGCGGACGTTCCCTTAAGTCAGTTCCTGAACGAAGCCGTCATCCCCTATGAGGCCGACGAGGTCACCCGTCTCGTCATCGACAGCCATGACGCCAAAGCCTTTGCGCCCGTGGCCTCGCTGACTGTCGGAGCCTTCCGCGACTGGCTGCTGTCGGATGCCGCCACGCCGGAGTCCCTGCGCAAGCTCGCGACCGGCATCACGCCGGAGATGGCGGCCGCAGTCTCGAAGCTGATGCGCAACCAGGACCTGATCCTGGCGGCGCGGAAATGCCGGGTCACGACCGCCTTCCGCAATACCATCGGCCTGAAGGGCCGGATGAGCACGCGGCTTCAACCGAACCATCCCTTCGACGATGCCAGGGGCATCACCGCCTCGATCCTCGACGGCCTGCTGCTCGGGGCCGGCGATGCCTGCATCGGCATCAATCCTGCGAGCGACGATCCGGCCGTGATCGCGCAATTGCTGCGGCTCCTGGACGAGATCATCGCGCGGCTGAAAATCCCGACGCAGGGATGCGTGCTGACCCATGTCACGACGACGTTGTCGCTGATCGGGCAGGGCGTGCCCATCGACCTCGTCTTCCAGTCGGTCGCCGGCACCGAGGCCGCCAACCGCAGCTTCGGCATCGACCTCGCTCTGCTGAAGGAGGCGCACGACGCCGGCCTGTCGCAGAAGCGCGGGACGGTCGGCGAGAACGTCATGTATTTTGAAACCGGCCAGGGCTCGGCGCTGTCGGCGGGTGCGCATCACGGCGTCGACCAGCAGACCTGCGAGGCGCGTGCCTATGCGGTCGCCCGCGCGTTCGCGCCATTGCTGGTCAACAGCGTGGTCGGCTTCATCGGTCCGGAATATCTCTACGACGGCAAGGAGATCATCCGGGCGGGGCTGGAAGACCATTTTTGCGGCAAGCTGCTCGGCCTGCCGCTCGGCATCGACATCTGCTACACCAACCATGCCGAGGCGGACCAGGACGACATGGACAATCTGCTGACGCTGCTCGCCGCTGCCGGCGTCACTTTCATCATGGGTGTCCCCGGCGCCGACGACGTCATGCTGAACTACCAGTCCACCTCCTTCCACGACGCGCTCTATGTCCGCGAGGTCTTCGGTGCGGCCCGCGCGCCCGAGTTCGACGACTGGCTGGTTCGGAGCGGAATTGCCGGCGCCGACTTCCGGCTTGCCGGTGACGCAGGCCTGTTGCCCGATTTTGCCTCCCGCCTGATCGCGTAGCGCGAAAACCGGCTAAAAAACTTCCGCCCGCCGGCGTGAACCGGGGAAACCATTGGCGCGTCTCAAGAATTAGTTCGGTGCCACAATATTGAGGAATTCCGGTCGCAGCGTTACGCTATGTATCTGGAGACCTCGTCAGTACCGTTCTTGGAACGTGGTTGGGGGAAGTTCGATGCGCGCTGAAAGCAACGGAACGAGCCGGCATATTCTCTGTGTCTTTCCGCGTTACACCTCGTCGTTCGGAACTTTCGAGCACGCCTATCCGCTGACCGACGGCGTCCGCGCCTTCATGCCGCCGCAGGGTCTGCTGCTGCTCGCGGCCTATCTGCCGAAGGAGTGGCAGGTCAAATTCGTCGACGAGAATCTCCGCAGCACCACGAAGGAGGAGTTTGAATGGGCGGAGGCCGTCTTCGTCAGCGGCATGCACATCCAGCGCCAGCAGATGAACGACATCTGCCGCCGCGCCCATGAATTCGACCTGCCGGTTGCGCTCGGCGGCCCCTCGGTCAGCGCGTGCCCCGACTACTATCCGTCGTTCGACTATCTCCATGTCGGCGAGCTCGGCGACGCCACCAATCAGCTGCTCGAAATCCTGTCGCGCGACACCTCGCGCCCCGAGCAGCAGGTCGTGCTCACGACCAAGGACCGCGTGCCGATGACGGAGTTTCCGATCCCGGCCTATGAGCTCGCCGACGTGAAGCGCTACTTCCTCGGCAGCATCCAGTATTCCAGCGGCTGTCCCTATGAGTGCGAGTTCTGCGACATCCCCGGCCTTTATGGCCGCAATCCGCGTATCAAGGCGCCGGAACAAATCATCGCCGAGCTCGACCGCCTGCGCGAATGCGGCATGACCGACACGGTCTACTTCGTCGACGACAATTTCATCGGCAACCGCAAGGCGGCGATGGATCTGCTGCCGCATCTGATCGAATGGCAGAAGAAGACCGGCTATGTGATGCGGCTTGCCTGCGAGGCGACGCTCAACATCGCCAAGCGGCCGGAGATTCTCAAGAAGATGCGTGAGGCTTACTTCATCACGATCTTCTGCGGCATCGAGACACCGGACCCGGACGCGCTGAAGGCGATGCACAAGGACCACAACATGATGGTCCCGATCCTCGAAGGCGTGCGCACCATCAACTCCTACGGCATGGAGGTGGTGTCCGGCATCATCATGGGGCTCGACACCGACAAGCCGAACACGTCGGATGCGCTGCTGGCCTTCGTCGAGGAGTCCAGGATTCCGCTGCTCACCATCAACCTGCTTCAGGCGCTGCCGAAGACGCCCCTGTGGGACCGACTGGCAAAGGAAGGGCGTCTGGTCGACGATGAGGGGCGCGATTCCAACGTCGACTTCCTGCTGCCTTACGACGAGGTCGTCGCATCCTGGAAGCACGCCATGAGCGTGGCCTACGAGCCCGAGAAGGTTTACGAACGCTTCCAGTATCAATGTGACAACGTCTATGTGCACCGCCTGAAGATGCCGGTGCCGGACGAGATGAAGACCTGGCCGAACATCAAGCGCGGCCTCGTCATGCTGCGCAACATCTTCTGGAAGGTCGGCGTGCTCGGCGACTACAGGCGCGTGTTCTGGAAATTCGCGCTGGGGCGGCTCCGGCGCGGTGACATGGAGGGCCTGATCGGCTGCACCATGATCGCGCATCATCTCATCACCTTCGCGCGCGCGGCCACGAGCGGCAGGCAGAACGCCTCGAACTATTCGATCCGGCTGCGCGAAGCGTCCGTTCCCGCCGAATGAGCGACAAGCCCGTTCCGGCCCGCCCGACCGTCGACTTGAAATCGTTCACGCCTGCGCGCGTCGCGCTTGGGCGGAGCGGCGCGAGCCTGCCGACAAAACCGCTGCTCGATTTCACGCTGGCCCACGCCCGCGCCCGCGATGCCGTGCATGCCGTCTTCGACGCGCCGCATCTGGCGGCCGGGGTGAGGGCGCTCGGCCTTGCGGTCGCCGAGGTCAGGAGCCGGGTCGCCGATCGCGCAGATTATCTGCGCCGGCCGGATCTCGGACGGCAGCTCGATGCCGCTTCCGCTGCGGCGCTGGCGGATGGCATCACAGCGCCGTGCCAGCTTGCGATCGTCATCGGCGATGGATTGTCGGCCGCCGCGATCCACGCCCATGCCGTCGCGCTGCTGCAAAGCCTGCTGCCGCTGCTGGGCGCGGGCGAGGCTGTCGCGATCGACCACGTCGTCGTCGCCTCAGGCGCGCGAGTTGCGCTCGGCGACGAGATCGGGGCTATCATCGGCGCCCGCATGGTTTTGATGCTGATCGGCGAGCGGCCGGGCCTGTCGGCGCCCGACAGCCTCGGGGCCTATCTGACCTTCGCGCCAAGGCCCGGCCTGACCGATGCCGGGCGCAACTGCGTGTCGAACATCCACAAGGCTGGGTTGAGCCATGACGAGGCGGCCCACAAGATTGCCTGGCTCGTCCGCGAAGGGCTGGCGCGGGAGGTCACCGGTGTGGCGCTCAAGGACGAGAGTGCCGACCGTGCGCCGCGTCGAATTGGCACGGCTTTGCCCGAATGACGGGCATTCCGGCAAAATCGCCGCATCTTGATTGATTCGGAGACCGCCGGTGTGCTTGCGAGAGGGGTGATTGACCTGCTAAACCGCTGCCGGCGATTTTCCGCGCATTTTCAACGGGCAAGCCTCCCATTGGTATGGCGTTTTCAAGCCGTTCGCGCGGCGCAATAAGCTCACAGCTAGAGCCGATTTAGGAACTGGACAAGGCATGCTCGAAAAGCACAGCGAGAGTGAGGTTCATGTCGACAAGGTCGAACAGGGGCCCGCGTCCTCCATTGCCTTCGGGCTTGAGCGTCTCGGGCTGATCGCCGTCCGCGCACCGATCGTCTCCTGCATCATCCTGCTGGCGCTGATCGTCGGTGCCGTGTTCGGCATCGAGCGGATCAAGATCGACGATTCGCTGTCGCAGCTGTTCCGCTCCAACACCCGCGAATTCCGCCAGTACGAAGAGGTGACCAAGAAGTTCCCGGCCGAGGAATTCGACGTCCTCGTCGTGGTCGAGGGCAAGACCCTGCTGGCGCGGAATAACCTCGAGAAGCTGCGCGACTTCGTCACGGATCTGCAACTGGTCGAGGGTACCCGCGGCCTGGTCTCGCTGTTCTCGGCGCGCCAGGCGCCGGCGCCGGGCAAGCTGCCGGCCGCGCTGTTCCCGGCCGAACTGCCCGAGGGCGCGGCCTATGACCGATTCATCGAAACAGTCAAAAACAACGAGATCATCCGCGGCAAGCTGCTGTCGGAGGACGGCACGCTCGCGCTGATCGTGCTCTCGCTCGATCCGGATGTGGTCGCCTCCAGCAAGCTCGGCAAGACCGTCGGCGACATCCGCGCGCTGATGAAGGAAGATCTTGGCGACACCGGGCTCAGCGTGCAGCTCTCCGGCGTGCCGGTGATGCAGCTCGAAATCCGCAACGCGGTCGAGCGCGACGGCCTCACCTACAACATTCTCGGCATCCTCGCCGGCTGCATCATCGCGATCATCTTCTTCCGCAAGATATCGTTCATGGTAGTGGCGGCGTTTCCGCCCATGATCGCGATCCTGATCGCGCTCGGCGCGCTCGGCTGGGCCAATTTCAATCTCAACATGTTCCTGAACGTGATGACGCCGCTCATCATGGTGATCTCGTTCTCGGACTCGATGCAGCTGACCTTCGCCGCGCGCGACCGGCTGATCGCGGGCCAGGACAAGTTCACCGCGTTCAAGAACGCGGTGCTGGTGGTCGGCCCGGCCTGCGTGCTGACGCACGGTACCGCCGGCATTTCCTTCATCGCGCTGCAGTTCTCCGATTCGGATCTGATCCGCAAGTTCGGCGAGGCGGGGCTCGCCGCGACCATCATCGCGCTTGTGACGGTGCTGTCGCTGGTGCCGGTGTTCGGCGTGCTGTTCGTGCGCAACGAGAAGGTCTTTGCGGTCAAGTTCCAGAGCGCCGATGCCGGCGTGCAGGCGCTGCGCAATTTCTGCTACTGGATCGCGGTGCGCATGGTCGGCCGGCCCGGCCTGTTCAGCCTGATCGCACTGCTGTTCGTCGCCAGCCTCGGCGTCGTCTACGCCAATCTTCAGCCGCGCTACCGGCTCGCCGACCAGGTGCCCGACAAGCGTCAGGCGGTGGCCGCCAGCAACCGGCTCGACGCCAAGCTGACCGGCGCCAATCCGGTCAACGTCCTGATCCAGTTCCCCAAGGGTGAATCGCTCTATTCGCCGGAGACGCTGCAAACCATCGCCGACGTCCACGCGACCGTGGAGAAGGCGGCCGGCGTCGGCAATGTCTGGTCGCTGGAGACGCTGCGCCGGTGGCTCGCCGAAAAGGCCGGCAGCGACGACGTCGCGACCCTGAAGGAATACGTCAACGTCATTCCCGAGCATCTGGTGCGGCGCTTCATCGACGCCCAGCAGGACGCGGTGGTCGTGGCCGGCCGCGTGCCGGACAAGGACTCCAGCCAGCTCCTGCCGATCGTCGACAAGCTCGACACCGAGCTCGACGCCGTCCGCAAGAAGCATCCCGGCTACGAGATCGCCGTCACGGGTCTTGCCGCCATCGCCGCGCGCAACTCGGCCGGCATGATCGAGAAGCTGAACCGCGGCCTCACCGTCGAATTCGCGCTGGTCGCGATCTTCATCGGTCTCGCCTTCCGCTCCTGGGTGGTGATGTTCGCCTGCATCCTGCCGGGCATCTTCCCGGTGGTGATGTCGGGAACCGTGCTGTGGGCGATGGGCGAGGGGCTGCAATTCGCCAGCGTGGTAGCGCTCACCGTCTCGTTCGGCCTTGGCCTGTCCGCAACCATCCACTTCCTCAACCGCCTGCGGCTCGAGAGCAAGCCCGGCGTCGGTTCGGCACTCGCGGTGGAGCGCGCGACCGTGCTGGTCGGCCCGGCGCTGATCCTGACCACGGTGGTGCTGGCCTGCGGCCTCGTGGTCACGGTCTTCTCGGACCTGCCGTCGCTGCGGCTGTTCGGCTGGCTCAGTGCCTTCTCGATGGTGGCGGCCTTGGTCGCCGACCTCTTCATCCTGCGTCCGACCGCGATGTGGCTGATCAATCTGCACGCCAGGCTTCAGGGCCCGGATAAGCCGGCGATCTGAGCGGGGGCGACACGTTCTCGACAGCAAAAAGCCCCCGGCTCGCGAAAACCGGAGGCTTTATTTATTTCGAGGCAGAGAGGGCGATCAGCCCTTCGTCATCGTGATGTTGACGCCGCGGATCTCGCCCTTGGAGGAGATCTGCACCGTCTGCTTGGTGCCGTTGGTGCGCAGCGTCAGGTTGGCGGCAAAGCCGTTGGCCTCGACGAACACGTCGATCTGGCCGCCGCCGGCGGTGCCCTGCAGATTGCCGAAGATGTTGCGGCTGGCCTCGCTCCAATTGCCGGAGATACGGTCACCCTGGCTCGTCACGTCGCTGGTGAGGTCGAATTTGTAGCTGTCGGAGGCGCAGTGCAGCGCCTGCTTGAGGCTGAGGCCGGTGCCGGCAACCTTGTAGTCCGCCTTGCAGCGGATGCGCTCGGTCGAGCCGTCCGACAGCGACACCGTGCCGGTGCCGGTCCACGCGCCGTCGAAACCGGCGAACGGCCCGGACGACTGAGCGTGGCTTGCCGCAACTGAGAAGAGCAGCGCCGCACCAATGCCGGCCGCCTTGATTGCCAGTTCAGATCGCCCAAGGAATTTCATCATCAATATCCCGTTTTGGAATGACGCCCGCGCATTGCAGGGGTCTCGCCGCATCGAAAGTTTAGTGTTGCGAGCCTGTCTCAGGTTCAAGCGGCTGGGTCCGGCTCGGAACCCGACCGCCCGCGATGTCAGGCTCGCAAAGCGCTGTTGCCACGGGTCCGGCCCCGGATTCTCTCTGTTTCCATGTGTTTCCGGCCGAGGCGGCCGGCCGGACAGATGCAGCTCTGCAACAGGTATGCAGTAAAACGCCGCCTGTCCGAATTATGACGTAGTATCAAACCCTTACATCTGCCAATGAAGGTCGAGGGAAGACCTGATTTGGTCGGTGCGGCACCAATTTGGCCGCATTTACCAGCGCTTGTGGCCTTCTCCGGTACCGCTCGCTTCCCGCGGTAACTTGCCATCAGAACATTCCGTTCCCGTCGTCCGCCCTGTGCTGTCCGGGATTGGTGCGATTCTGCCGTCAGAATGAAGGAATACAATGCGTAAGCTTCTCGTCGCTCTCACCGTGCTGTCGGCAACCCTGTCCACGGCTGCGTTTGCCCAGCAGGGACGTGGCACGGACGCCGAGCAGAAGGCCTGCACGCGCGACGTGCAGAAGTTCTGCCGTCCGGTTATCGACCAGGGCGATTTCACCATCCTGGCCTGCCTCAAGGAGAATCGGGCCAAGATCTCGCAGGGCTGCGACCAGGTCCTGAAGAACCATAACCAGTAAGCTCGGCCACTGGCCCACAAAGGCGGCCCCAGGGCCGCCTTTTCAGGCCGGATCAGGAAGGGCTGCCATCGCGCGACAGGATTGGTTTTGCGGCCGTATTCCCCTATATGGGGGCCGCGGCGGCGTCGCCGGCACGAGCCCGCGCGAACGCAAAAGCCCTTCCTGTCCAAACGATTGTTGATCAGCCCTCGATGACCTCTGCGAGCGAATTGCGATCCGGCAAAGGTGACCGCGACGAGAATTTCCCCGTCGCGTCCTGGATCATTCATCCGCGTCATCGCGCCCTGATCCTGGCGTACTACAATTTCGTCCGGACCGCCGACGACATCGCCGATCACGCGACCCTGCCGGCGGACGAAAAGCTTCGCTATCTCGACCTGCTCGAGGCGGAACTGCTCGGCACGGGCGACACCCAGGCCGAGGCCGTCGCGCTGCGGCGTGCGCTCGCCGAACGCGGCATGGCACCGCGCCACGCGCTCGACGTACTCATCGCGTTCCGCATGGACGTGACCAAGCTCCGCTACGAAAACTGGGACGAAGTGATCCATTATTGCCGCTATTCGGCGATGCCGGTCGGCCGCTTCATGCTCGACGTTCATGGCGAGAGCACCGCGACCTGGGCAGCGTCGGACGCGCTCTGCGCCGGCCTCCAGATCAACAACCATCTCCAGGATTGCGGCAAGGATTATCGCGAGCTCAACCGCGTCTACCTGCCGCGCGATGCCCTGGCTGCAAGCGGCGCCTCGGTCGAACAGCTCGGCCTTGCGCAGTCGCCGCCGGCGATGCTGGCCTGTCTTCAGGGGCTCGCCGTGCGCAACGAAGCGCTGCTCGGCGAAGGCAGGTCGCTGAGCGGCGAGATCCGGGATGTCCGCCTCGGTATCGACGTCGCGGTGATCCAGGCTTATGCCGATCGCATCGTGCGCCTCTTGAAGGTGCGCGATCCCTTGCGCGAGCGCGTGCACCTGAACAAGTTCGAGCTGCTCGTTTTCAGCCTTGCCGGCATCGTCGGTGAAATCGGCCGCCGTGCGATCGGCCGCAAGGCCATCTCGAATCCGGGGACTGCCCATGACGCTTGAGGCGACCGCGCCCGGCGCCAATTACGGCTCGTCCGCATCGAACAGCTCCTTCTACGCTGCGATGCGCATCCTGCCGCGCGACCAGCGCGAGGCGATGTTCCAGATCTACAGCTTCTGCCGCCAGGTCGACGACATCGCCGATTCCGACGGCCCGCGCGACGAGCGGCTCGCCGCGCTCCAGGAATGGCGCAACGACATCGACGCGCTCTATCAGGGCAATCCGCCGCCGCGCCTGAAGGACTACGTCGCCTCGGTGAAGACCTTCGGTCTGAAGCGCGAGGATTTCCTCGCCATCGTCGACGGCATGGAAATGGACGTGCCGCAGGACATCCGCGCGCCCGACATGGCGACGCTGGATCTCTACTGCGATCGCGTCGCCAGCGCCGTGGGACGCTTGTCGGTGCGGGTGTTCGGCCTGCCCGAAGACGACGGCATCCTGCTCGCCTATCACCTCGGCCGCGCGCTCCAGCTCACCAACATCCTGCGCGACATCGACGAGGACGCCGGTCTCGGCCGGCTCTATCTGCCGCGCGAGGCGCTGCTGCATGCCGGCATCACCTCCGACGATCCGAACCGCGTCACCGCCGAGCGTGCGCTGCCAAAGGTCTGCCTGCCGCTGACGCAGCGCGCGAAAGCGCATTTCGAGAAGTCGGACGAGATCATGAACCGCAACAGGCGCCGTGCCGTGCGCGCGCCGCGGATCATGTCGAAGTACTATCATTCCATTCTGGACCTCCTGATCGCGCGCGGCTTCAACGCGCCGCGCGAGCCGGTGCGTGTGTCGAAGGTCACGCGCATCTTGATCCTGCTCCGTTACGCTTTCATCTGATGCAAAACACAGCTCACATCATCGGCGCTGGAATTTCCGGCCTCTCCGCCGCTGTGCGGCTCGCCAATGCCGGCTACAAGGTCGCCGTGCACGAGGCGACGCACCAGGCCGGCGGCCGCTGCCGCTCGTATTTCGACGGCGCCACCAATCTCACCATCGACAACGGCAATCATCTGCTGTTGTCCGGCAACAGCCACGCGCGCGCCTATGCGCGCTCGATCGGCACCGAAGCCGGCCTCGTCGGCCCCGAGAGCGCTCAGTTTCCCTTCGTCGACATCAAGACCGGTCAGCGCTGGCAGATCGATCTCGGCACCGGCCGGTGGCCGACCTGGGTGTTCGACGAGGGTCGCCGCGTGCCCGACACGGGCCTCACCGATTATCTCAAGCTGGCGCCGCTGGTCTGGGCGTCGGAACAGACGCTGGTCGGCAAGTCCATTCCTTGCGAAGGCACGCTCTATCATCGCCTGGTGCAGCCGCTGCTGCTCGCGGCGCTCAACGTCGATCCTCCCGAAGGCTCGGCCGGGCTTGCCGGCGCGATCGTGCGCGAGACGCTGCTTGCAGGCGGGCAGGCCTGCCGTCCGCTGATCGCGCGCGACGGCCTCAGCGCCGTGCTGATCGAGCCTGCCGTGAAATTTTTGGCTGAGCGTGGCCACACCGTTCAGCTCGGCCATGAGCTGCGCTCGTTCGTCACGACTGACGGCAAGGTCAGCGCGCTGAACTTCGGTGGCGAGGACGTGATCCAGCTTGGCGTTGGCGACGTGATCGTGATGGCGGTGCCGCCGCGCGCGGCCACGAGCCTGCTGCCGGGCTTGACGGCGCCGACCGAATTCCGCGCCATCGTCAATGCGCATTTCCGCATCACGCCGCCGCCGGGCTCGGCGCCGATCCTGGGCGTGATCGGCGGCGTGGTGGAATGGCTGTTCGCCTTCCCGAACCGGCTGTCCGTCACCATCAGCAATGGCGACCGCCTGGTCGACATGCCGCGCGAGGAACTGGCGCAGGCGATCTGGAACGACGTCTGCGCGGCCGGCGGTGTCTCCGGCGAGCTGCCGCCGTGGCAGATCGTGCGCGAGCGCCGTGCCACATTTGCGGCAACGCCGGCGCAGAACGCCCTGCGTCCAGGGCCGGTCACGTCGCTGAAAAACCTGTTCCTCGCCGGTGACTGGACTGCTACGGGATTGCCTGCAACGATCGAGGGATCGGTCCGGTCAGGCGATCGCGCCGCGGATCTGGTGCTGGCCGCCAAAGGATCCTGACAAGCGGCCCCGACGGGCAATGTGCCGGTCATCTTCAATTCGACATCAGGAGCAATCGAGCGACATGGATTCCGTGAACCCGACCAGCGGCGAAGCTTTGGAATCGAGCATTGCGTCGGCCACGCAGGGCGTGCTCGCCTTCCAGCAGCCCGACGGCCATTGGGTTTTCGAGCTCGAGGCCGACTGCACCATTCCGGCCGAATACATCCTGCTGCGCCATTACCTCGCCGAGCCCGTCGACGTGGCGCTCGAGGCCAAGATCGGCAACTATCTGCGCCGCGTCCAGGGTGCCCATGGCGGCTGGCCGCTGGTGCATGACGGCGAGTTCGACATGAGCGCCAGCGTGAAGGCCTATTTCGCGCTGAAGATGATCGGCGATTCCGTGGACGCGCCGCACATGGTGCGCGCGCGCGAGGCGATCCACGCCCGTGGCGGTGCGATCAACAGCAACGTCTTCACCCGCTTCCTGCTCGCGACCTTCGGCGTGGTGACCTGGCGCGCGGTGCCGGTGCTGCCGATCGAGATCGTGCTGCTGCCGTTCTGGTCGCCGTTCCACCTCAACAAGATCTCCTACTGGGCGCGCACCACGATGGTGCCGCTGATGGTGATCGCCGCGCTGAAGCCGCGCGCGAGGAATCCGAAAGGTGTCGGTATCGACGAGCTGTTCCTGCAGGATCCGCGCTCGATCGGCATGACCGCCAAGGCGCCGCACCAGAGCATGGCCTGGTTCGTGCTGTTCCGCGCGCTCGACGGCATCTTGCGCGTGGTCGAGCCGATGTTTCCGAGACGCCTGCGCAAGCGCGCGATCGATGCCGCGCTCGCCTTCACCGAAGAGCGGCTCAACGGCGAGGACGGCATGGGCGCGATCTATCCGCCCATGGCCAACATCGTCATGATGTATGACGCGCTCGGCAAGGACGAGACCTTCCCGCCGCGCGCGATCACGCGCCGGGGCATCGACAAGCTGCTCGTGATCAAGGGCGACGAGGCCTATTGCCAGCCCTGCGTCTCGCCGGTGTGGGACACCACGCTGACCGCCCACGCGCTGCTGGAAGCCGGCGGCGACAAGGCCGTGCCTGCGGCGAGGCAAGGCCTCGACTGGTTGATCCCGCGGCAAGAGCTCGAGGTGAAGGGCGACTGGGCGGTGAAGCGGCCCGACGTGCGTCCGGGCGGCTGGGCGTTCCAGTACAACAATGCGCATTACCCCGATCTGGACGACACCGCCGTCGTGGTGATGTCGATGGACCGCATGCGCCGGGAGCATGGTGCGACCGGCTACGATGCCGCGATCGACCGCGGCCGCGAGTGGATCGAGGGCATGCAGAGCGACGACGGCGGCTGGGCGGCCTTCGACGTCAACAACCTCGAATATTACCTGAACAACATCCCGTTTTCGGACCACGGCGCGCTGCTCGATCCGCCGACCGAGGACGTCACCGCGCGCTGCATCTCGATGCTGGCCCAGCTCGGCGAGACCGAGAAGACCAGCAAGCACGTCGCCGACGGGGTGGCCTACCTCCGGAAGACCCAGCACCCCGAGGGGTCCTGGTACGGCCGCTGGGGCATGAACTTCATCTATGGAACCTGGTCGGTGCTCTGCGCCCTCAACATGGCCGGCGTCGACCGCAACGACCCCATGATGCGCAAGGCTGCCGATTGGCTGGCCTCGATCCAGAACAAGGACGGCGGCTGGGGCGAGGACGCGGTCAGCTACCGGCTCGACTACCGGGGATGGGAGGCCGCGCCCTCGACCGCCTCGCAAACGGCATGGGCCTTGCTTGCCCTGATGGCTGCTGGCGAGGTTGATCACCCGGCCGTCGCCCGCGGGGTGGAGTACCTGATTGCAACACAGAACGAAAAAGGACTGTGGGACGAGCAGCGTTACACCGCCACAGGCTTCCCCCGCGTGTTCTATCTACGTTATCATGGTTACCCAACGTTCTTCCCGTTGTGGGCACTGGCGCGGTATCGGAACTTGCGGAACACCAACAGCAGGGTGGTAGGGGTCGGGATGTGACTTTGGGGATGGGGGACTATATTACCGCGGGCAATGCCATTGATCCGCGGCCGATCCTGATCGTGACTGGACTGGTGCAGGAAGCCCGCATTGCGGCCGGCCCCGGCATGGCCGTGATCTGCTCGTCCAGCAGCCCGACCCAATTGCGGGCGCTTCTGACGGTGGTGGATCCCCAGACGATTCGCGGCGTGATCTCGTTCGGCGTGGCAGGCGGGCTCGACCCGAGCTTGCGCTCCGGCGACGTCGTGGTGGCAACCGAGGTGCTCTCGGGCGATGCCCGCTGGGGCGCCGGCCTGTCGCTCAGCGACGACCTCATCGACAAGCTGACCTCCGGCCGCCGCCGCGTCGTGCGCGGCTCCCTGGCCGGCGCCGAGGAAGTGGTCACGGGCTCGTCTTGCAAGGCGGCGCTGCATTCGGAGACCGGCGCCTTCGCCGTCGACATGGAGAGCCACATCGCGGCCGCCTATGCTGCCGAGGTTGGGCTGCCGTTCGCCGCGGTCCGCGTCATCAGCGATCCCGCCCATCGCGCACTGCCGGCAATCGCCCGCGCCGCGATCAAGCCGAACGGCCAAATCGACCTCGCCGCCGTCCTGCGCGGCATCGTGCGCAATCCGGCAACGCTCCACGCGCTGGTCTCGACCGGCATCGACTTCAACCGCGCGCTGCGCTCGCTTCGTGGCTGCCGCGATTTTCTGATCGGGACGGAGCTCGTGGACAGCGAGGCGCTGGTGGCGGAGACGATCTGAGCTCTTCAACCTGGCAAAACACAAGGCCCGGTCGCGGATGCGATCGGGCCTTTTTGTTTGGGGGTCTTAGCGTGACGTCGTAGACAGGCCTCAATGCTTCGATGGGTATCGATCGGATCGAACGGCGACCCAAGTGCGTCGCTACTGCAGCATGTCCGAGATCGTTAGCGGTCGCTCCGGCTCGACGTCCGATCTGTTCCACCAGCCGCCGCCCAGCGCCTGGAAAAGCGCAACCGTGTCGGCGTAGCGCGCCGCGCGCGCCTGCACGAGGCTCACCAGCGCCTGCTGATAGGTCTGTTGCGCGTTGAGCAGCGAGATGTAGTTGATATCGCCGAGCTCCAGGCGGTGCCTTGAGATTTCGAGGCTTTTGGCCGCCGCCTTCTCGGAAGCCGCAGCTTTTTGCAGAGCGACCGCGTCGGCCTGGATTGCGCGCAAGCTGTCGGCGACATTCTGGAACGCGGTGATCACCGTCGAGCGATACTGCGCATCGGCCTGGTCAAAGGTTGCTTTCGCCGCGAGCTCGCGATGCAGCAGCGCGCCGCCATGGAAGATCGGCTGGGTGGCGGCACCGGCGATACTCCAGAAATTGTTGCCCGGCGTAAACATCTGATCGACCGCAATTGCGGTGCTGCCGGCGCCTGCGCTTAATGTGATGTTCGGCAGCCGGTTGGCTATGGCGACGCCGATCTGCGCGCTCGCGGCATGAAGGTTGGCTTCCGCCGCGCGAATGTCGGGGCGCTGCTCGACCAGACGCGACGGCAGACTGACCGGCAAGTCGCGCGGCAGCCGCAGTCCCGACAGCACGAATTGCTCCGATAGAGCTTGACTCGGAAAGCCCCCGATCAACGCGGCGATGAGGTTACGCTGTTGCGCGAGCTGCTTGCGCAACGGTGGTAGCGCCTGCTCGGACTGCGCCAATGCAGCTTCCTGCGCCACCACATCGGCGTCGGCAACGGCGCCGAGGCCACGCTGCTTGCGCAGCAGGTCACGAATGTCGGTCTCGATCTTGATGATGCTTTGCGTCGCCGCGATCTGGCCACGCAGCGAGGCTTCCTGCACCGCAGCTCCAGCCAGATTCGAGGTCAGCGTGAGGTATGTCGCCTCCAGCGCAAAGCGTTGCGAGTCCGCCTGCGCCGCAAGCGCCTCGATCGAACGGCGCGTGCCGCCGAACACGTCGGGGGAGTAGGAGACATTGAGCTGAGTGGTGAAAAGATTGAAGGTGGACGCGCCGGCGCCAACGTCGGACGGGCTGCCGATCGCCGGTAATTGTCTGATGGCGCCGGCGTTGGCGTCGACCGCCGGAAACAGCGCGCCCTGCTGGGCGTAAACGTTTTCTCGGGCAACGCGGAGCGCCGCCTGCGCCGCCTGGAGGTCGGCATTGGCGGCCAGCGCCCTCTCGACGAGTGCGTTCAGCGCGCGGGAATGAAACAGCGTCCACCATTGGCCCGACAGGTCGCGCGCCGAATCGAACCGCTGCGCCGTTCCGGAACTCGTACTCGCCGCGGTGGTGCCCTTGAGCGGCTCTGGCGTGTAGCCGGTCACATCAGGCGGCGGAGGCGTGACAAAGTCGGGCCCGACGGCGCAGCCGGCGAGCAGCAGTACAAGAACCAGCGCGGAGACCGCAGCGCTCGAACCGCGCCGCGCCCGATACTTCCGGATGAGTGGGCGCCCACGCGTCATGAATCCTCAACTCTCACCGAAGGCGGCGTGGCTTGCGATTGCGGCGGCGCGGCGTTCGGCGCGGCGCTCGATCGCGAAATACAGTGTCGGAATGATGAACAGCGTCAGCAGGGTCGCCGGAACGAGGCCGCCGGCAACCACGGTGGCGAGGCTGCGCTGCACGTCACTGCCGACGCCAGTGGCGAGCGCCGCCGGCAGCATGCCGGCGGTCGCGACCGCGGCCGTCATCAGCACCGGCCGCAATCGCTCGCTCGCGCCGGTCACAACCGCATCCGCCAGGGACAGCCCCTGCTCGCGCAGGCGATTGAGGTTCGCGACCATGATGACGCCATTCATGACTGCGACCCCGAACAGCGCGATGAAGCCGACACCGGAGGCGACGTTCAGCGTCGTGCCGGTGAGATGCAGGGCCAAAAGCCCACCGAGCGTCGCCAGCGGCACCACGCCGATTACCAGCAACACCTGTCGCAACACTCCAAACTCGGCATAGAGCAGCACCATCATGGCGCCGAGCACCATGCCGAGGATCAGGCGAAAATGCGCTTCGGCGCGCTGCTCGCCCTCGAACTGACCGCCCCAGACGATGCGGTATTTCGACCGGTCGAACGACACCTTCTGATCGATGGTGCGGCCGAGCTCCTTCACCAGCGCGACGGGATCGCGGTCGCTGTAGTTGAATTTCACCAAAAGATAACGCTGGTCCATCTCGCGATTGATCATGCTCTCGCCGGTCTGGAAGCCGATGTCGGCAATCTGCGACAGCGGAATGAGCGCGCCATCGCTGGAGGTCAGCACGAGGCTCTTGATCGCCTCGGGACTTTCGCGCGCATCCGGGCTGAAGCGAACGCTGACGTCGTAGTGCCGTTCTCCAATGAAGACTTGAGTGACCGCGCCGCCGCCGATGCCGGTCGAGATCAGGTTAGCGACGTCGCCGACATTGATGCCGAAACGCGCCGCAACTTCCCTGTTCACCTTGATCGAGATCTGCGGCAGCGGCGTGTACTGATCGATCGAAGCGTCGCTGACGCCGGGCGTACGATTCAGAACGCCGATGATGTCCTTGCCGATCCGCTTCAGCTCGCCGAAATCGTCGCCGAAGACTTTCACGGCGAGCGAGGAGTGCGGGTCGAACACCTTGTCCAGCACGCTGTCGATGATTGGCTGGCTGACCGCAATTTCGAAGCCGGGCTCCTGGTCGAGCCGCGCCTTGATGCGGCGAACCAGCTTGGCTTTGGTCTCGCCGGCCGGCCAGCTTCTGTAATCCCGCAGGCCGATCGCAGCCTCCATATGCGACGGCGTCCACGGATCGGTGCCGTCGTCATTGCGGCCGATATGGCTGACGATGTATGCGACCTCGGGGAAACCGTTCACGATGCGGCGGAGGTCGGCAACCATATCGGTTGCCTTGCGCAGGGAGATGCCGGGCGGCAGCTCGGCGTGCAGCCACAGCGCGCCCTCGTCGAGCTCCGGCAAAAATTCGCGCCACACGGTGGCCCCGAGGATGACGATTGCTGCGGCCGCGGCGGCGCTGAGCGCGTAAACGATCCGCGGACGCGTCAACGAGCCCTGCAACGCGCCGCGATAGCGCTGCTCGAGCCGCTGCAAGAACATGTTGTGGAACAGGCGGCGTGGCCGGCGCCACGCGACATAGGCAAGGCCGGGCGCGACCAGCAACGCGAATGCCAGCGCACCGAACTGGGCGTAGCCGACCGCGTAAGCCAGCGGATAAAACAGCTTTGCCTCGATCCGCTGCAACGCGAATAGCGGCAAATAGGTGGTGATGATCACCGCGGTGGCAAAGAAGATCGGCCGCGCCACCTGCCGCGCGGCGTCGCGCACGTCGGCCTCGCTGAGCGACTGCTCCGGCCGCGCCTCCCGGCGGCGCAAGATCGCTTCCACCATCACGATCGAGCCGTCCACGATGATGCCGAAGTCAATCGCCCCGAGCGACAGCAGGTTCGCCGAGATGCCTGTGTGGCGCATCAGAATGAACGCGACGACCATCGCAAACGGAATGGTGGTGCCGACAATCAAGGCGCTACGCGGGCTGCCGAGAAACAGGATCAGGATTACCAGCACCAGCGCGATGCCGGTCACAACCGTCGTCGTAACCTTCTCGACGGTGGCGTTGACCAGGTCCGAGCGATCGAGATAAGGCACGATCTGCACGCCATCGCCTTTCAGTCGCGCATTGAGCTCCTCGATCTTCGCGTGGACGCCTTGCAGCACGCGCGACGGGTTTTCGCCACGCAGCAGCAGCACGGTGCCTTCGACGACATCGTTGACGCCGTCCTTGCCGACGATGCCGTGGCGTTCCTGGTTAGCGAGCTTCAGCTTTCCGAGATCGCGCACGAAGATCGGCGTGCCGTTGTGCTGGGCGACGACGATGTTGCCGAGATCGTCCAGGGTCTGCACCAGGCCGATGCCACGAATGACATAGCCGAGCTCGCCGCGGTTCAGCACGCTGCCGCCGGCGCTGGCGCTGTTGGCCGAGATCGCGTCGGTGACATTCTTGAGCGACACGTTGAAGCGGACGAGCTGTTGCGGGTCGAGCTCGAGCTGGAATTGCGTGGTGACGCCGCCGAAGTTCGAAACGTCTGCGACCCCCGGCACCTGCTTGATAGCGGGGATCACGGTCCACTGCTCGATCTCGGATAGCTCCCGCAGGTTCTTGGTGTCGGACTGAAGGATGTAATAGAGGATCTGGCCCGTCGGCGACGACAGCGGATCGAGACCCGGGGTCAATCCGGACGGCAAGGTCGCGTCCTGGATCCGCTCCATGATCCGTTGCCGTGACCAATAGTCTTCTATGCCATCGCGAAACACCAGCGTGATCAGCGACAATCCGAATGTCGAGCGCGAACGCATCATGGCAAGCCCTGGGGTACCATTGAGCTCGCGCTCGAGCGGAATAGTGACCTGCTGCTCGACCTCCTCGGCGGCAAGACCCGTCGCCTGGGTCACCACCTGCGAGGCGGTGTCGGCAACGTCGGGATAGGCTTCGACCGGCAACTGGGTCCAGCAGTAGGCGCCGTAGATCGCAACGATGATGCAGATCATCGCGACGACAAGACGCTTCTCGAGCGCCAGCGTGACCAGCCGGTCAATCACCGAGCAGCACTCCTCCTTTGACCACGATGCGGTCGCCAGGCTTGATGCCTTTCGCAATGAACGCCTGCTCACCCTGCTGGAACGCGATATCGACGGTGCGCGGTTCGAATTGCCACGGGGAGGTCTCGACATAGACCTGCGTCAGGTCGTCCTTCAGCAAGAGCGCGCTGGTCGGCGCGGTCGCGAGCGTCCGGCTGCCGGCGTGGAATGTTGCGGTCGCAAACATTCCCGGTCGCAGCCGGCCGTCGGCGTTGTCGAAGGCGATGCGAACCTTGGTGCGCCGGGTGTCAGCGTCGAGCACGTCGCTGACGAACAGCACGTTGCCGTGCCTGATTTCGTCGGGGTAAGCGACGAGGCGGACGTCGACCGGCTGGCCCTTGACGATCTGTGCGATGTCCTTTTCCGGCACGCTCGCTGTGACCCAGACGCTGGAGAGATCGGAAACCGTCAGCAGGGCCTGCGTCGAGTCGTTCCAGTATTCGCCGGGCGCAACGCCGAGATCGGTCACGCTGCCGTCCATCGGCGCCACCACGGTCACGGTGCGCGACTTGTTCGGCGTCTCGGGATCGATGCCAATCTGTTTCAAGTGCGCGGTGGCGCGCTGGTCCTCGACCTCCGCGGTCGCGTAGTCGGTTTCGGCTTGCTGCAAATCCTTCTCAGCAGCACCGCCGATCTTCGACAGGCCGCGCTGGCGGTCGCGGTTCTTCTGTGCCAACGCCAGCAAGGCCTTGGCGCGATCGTAGTCCGAATAGGCCGCGGCGAGATCAGGCGAGTCGATCGAGAACAGCGGCTGGCCGGCCTTGACTTGCTCGCCGAGCGTGACTTTCAGCTGGGTGACGCGGCCGGCCAGCGGCGGCGCCACCTTGATCAGACGGGCCGGATTGACTTCGACCACGGCGGGCAGCGCAAGATCGCGAGAAACCTCGCGCGCGATGACGGATGCGATCGCGAGCTTGCTCCGCACTGGCGAACCATCGGGCACCGCGACGGCGTCACCCGAGTGAATCAGCGCGGCGGGTTTCGCGGTCGCCTCGGGACGACCGGGAGTGCCGCCGATGAAGCGATAAAGGGCGAGGCCTATCAGCAGCAGCACCACCAGCGCAGCGATGCCCTTTGTAGGCGATGGGGCGGCGGCTGCGCGATCGCGGCCGGCGGGCTCCGCTGCGCCCGGAAACGGATCTTTTGGGCCAGCGGACTTGAGATGGGAATCGACGAGCATGGGGCTGTCGTCCGAATGGAACTTGGAAAGGCACGCGCAAACGAAAGCGTTTGACGCGAAGCCGGCTCAATCGTCTTGGGAAGCGCGTTTTGACAGCAAACGCCGCAAGGCGCGGCTCCGCCTTCAGGCGGCGGGCGGGCCGCGGGCCTGGAATGACGCTGACGGCTCGGCCGCCGCGGAGAACTCAAGGGGTGGCTGCAGGACGAGGAAATCGACCGCGACCGGCAGCGGCAGCTCCGGGGCAGCCGATGGCGCCGATATGGCGCTGAGCTGGATCAGCGCACAGGTCGGACAATCGATATCCGCGAGGCCGTTATGGTCGGGACCTTGCGGCGCCGTGCTGTCCGACTGTGAGATTTGCACTGCCGAGGCCAGCGCGGTCGACGGTGCATGCACGTGGCCGAACGTCAACACGAGCTGCAGCATCAGCGCGATCAGCGCCAGACGGCCACCAAACTGCCTGTTCGTTCGGAACCAGCGCATCAACCGCCTGTGATCCCCTTAAACATTGACGCCCCCGGCGCAGGCAGGCGGCCGAGTTGGGCAGGCTTTTCAGTTCCTGTCAATCTCCGTCCCCGATTGCGCTCACGATTTGGCGCGATCCGAACCCGCGCCGCCTATGTCGCGATCCTTGCCGGTTCGCTGCCGATTTGCTCGACGCTGCAATGGCCTAACCGAATAGTTCTCATGTCGGCGAGCTCTCGCGCTTCTACTGTGCATGGGGTTGTTTTTCATCTTTGTGGAGAGCGAACAAAACGAAAGGCCCGGTCGCCATCGGCGACCGGGCCTAGTTCGTTCGTGCGGCCTCGCGCGCTTACGCCGCCGTCGAAGCCTTCCGTGCAGCCTTCGCGGCAGCGGCGTCGGCCTCGTCCTTGCGGATCTCGGAAAGCTTCTTCTGGACCTGCTCGGAGAAGATGTACTGCGCCGGGCGCTGCTTCGACATGTCGATCTCCGGCGCCATCGGGCCCGAGGTCTTGATGCCGCGGAGCGACACCCACATCGCCTTGATCGGGTTGTTGAGCGCTGCGGTCGCCGCCGTCGGCTCGTAGCCGCAATGGGCCATACAGTCGGCGCACTTCTCGTACTTGCCGGTGCCGTAGGTCTCCCAGTCGGTCGTGTCCATCAGCTCCTTGAAGGTCTTTGCGTAGCCTTCACCGAGCAGGTAGCAGGGCTTCTGCCAGCCGAAGATGTTGCGCGCGGGCATGCCCCACGGCGTGCACTCGTATTCTTGGTTGCCGGCGAGGAAGTCGAGGAACAGGCCGGAATGCATAAAGTTCCACTTCTTGCCCTTGCCCATCGCAAAGACGTCGCGGAACAGCTTCTTGGTCTTGGTGCGGTTGAGGAAGTGCTCCTGGTCCGGCGCGCGCTCATAGGCGTAGCCGGGCGACATCGAGACGCCGACGCCGAGCTCGACCGTGAGGTCCAGGAACTTCGCGATCTCCTCGGCCGGATGGCCGTCGAAGATGGTGGCGTTGACGTTGACGGTGAAGCCGCGCGCCTTCGCCGCCTTGATCGCCGAGACGGCGCGGTCGAACACGCCGACTTGCGACACCGCCTTGTCGTGATGGTCCTTGAGGCCGTCGAGATGCACCGAGAAAAACAGGTAAGGTGAGGGCTCGAACAAATCGAGCTTCTTCTCGAGCAGCAGCGCGTTGGTGCAGAGCGAGACGAACTTCTTGCGGGCGACGAGGCCGCGCACGATCTCGCCGATCTCCTTGTGGATCAGCGGCTCGCCGCCGGGAATCGCCACCATCGGCGCGCCGCACTCGTCGGCCGCGTCCCAGCACTCCTGTGCGGTCATGCGGCGGTTGAGGATCGCATCCGGATAGTCGATCTTGCCGCAGCCGACGCAGGCGAGGTTGCAGCGGAACAGCGGCTCCAGCATCAGCACGAGCGGATAGCGCTTGCGGCCAAGCATTTTCTGCTTGAGCAAATAGCCGCCGATACGCATTTCCTTGAAGAAGGGGATTGCCATTACACGTTTCTTTCTGGGCTTGAAATTCGGGTAGGTCAGCTCGCAGCCAGTTCGGCCGGAAGCCTGAATTCGATGTTTTCCTCGCGGCCCGGGAGCACCGAGACCGTCACCGGTCCGATCCGCCGCAGCGCTTCGATCACGTCATCCACCAGCACTTCGGGCGCCGAGGCGCCGGCCGTGAGGCCGACTGACCTGGCACTCTTCAACCACTCCGGATTGAGCTCGCGGCCATCGGCGATCAGATAACTCGCGACACCGGCCTCAGTGCCGATCTCGCGGAGCCGGTTCGAGTTCGAGCTATTGGCAGCGCCCACCACCAAGATCACGTCGACCAGCTTGCTCAAGTCCCTTACCGCAGATTGGCGGTTCTGTGTCGCATAGCAGATATCCCGGATGTCCGGGCCTTGAATATCTGTAAATTTGGCTTGAAGTGCCTCGATAATGCCCCTGGTATCGTCGACCGACAGGGTGGTCTGGGTGATGTAGGCCACTGGCGTATCTGCCGGCAGCGTCAGGGCCTTGGCCTGTTCGACGCTCTGGACCAGCAGAACGGGGCCTGGAACCTGGCCCATCGTGCCCTCGACCTCGGGGTGGCCGGCATGGCCGATCAGGATCAGGGTACGGCCCCTGGTGATGTAGCGCTTCCCCTGATTGTGAACTTTCGTGACCAGGGGGCAGGTGGCATTCAGCACCGGAAGGTCGCGGGCGGCGGCCTCCTCCTCGACGCTGCGGGCGACGCCATGGGCGCTGAAAACGGTCACCGCCTTCGGCGGAACTTCGGACAGCTCCTCGACGAAGATCGCGCCTTTGCTCTTGAGGCTCTCGACGACGTATTTGTTGTGCACGATCTCGTGGCGAACGTAGACGGGCGGGCCGTATTTCTCCAGCGCCCGCTCCACGATCTCGATTGCGCGCACCACGCCCGCGCAAAAGCCGCGCGGCTGCGCTAGATAAACTTCCATTGGACGCCCATCACGCAAGTTGCACCAATCCGCTTCGTTGCCCCCGGCGGCACCCCTGATAACGGCCAAAGGTGCAATATCCGCACCATTGGTGTCACAGCCACGGTAGCCGCCCACCCCATCGAGGTTCCGGCGCATGCAGGCACAGCACTTTGTGTCAAAAAGTCGGCAACAAGAAAAGGTGGGAATGCGCCGCGGTTCCGGATAGGGCCGATTTGAGGTATTATAGTGCTTCATTTCGGATGGGCAAGACGGCGACATTTGTGCTCACCCCTTCGTCACTTTACCGCCTCAACTCCCCGGCTATACCGGCCGCCCCCGCATGATTTTGCCATGGTCCTTCGCCGTTTACCTCGAACCTTGTTCCGGCGAGGACGACCTAAAACGGCAATAGGTTTCGCCAGGGAACTCCGCTAAACAGCGGGCGTTTTCGGCAGGCTGTTAACACTAGAAAGAAAAGATGTGCTGCAAAGCGTAGTCGTTGCCATCGTCAGGGCCTGTACCCGGTTTGCCTCCCTCGTCGTCGTTCTCGGGCTCCTGCTGGCGGTGGGGGCGGGTTATTACACGTCCCGGCACTTCGCCATCAACACCGACATCAATTCGCTGATTGCCCAGAATCTGGACTGGCGCCAGCGCGACCAGCAGTTCGACCGCGCCTTCGACCGCGACGCGACGATTCTCGCGGTGGTCGAGGCGAGGACGCCGGAGATGGCGACCGCAGCTTCGGACGCGCTGTTTGCCAAGCTGAAGGACAACAAGACCGAATTCCAGTCGATGCAGCAGCTCGGCACCGGCGAGTTCTTCGAGAAGAACGGCCTGCTGTTCCTGCCGACCGAGGAAGTCGGCAAGATCACCAGCCAGTTCGAATCCGCCGCGCCCCTGATCGAGATCATGGCCGGCGATCCGTCGATCCGCGGCCTCACCGGCGCCCTGGAGACCGGGCTTGCCGGCGTCAAGCGTGGCCAGGTCAAACTCGACAGCACCGAGCGGCCGTTCAACCAGATCGCGGAGACGGTCGAGACCGTGCTCAACAAGGGCAATGCGATCTTCTCCTGGCGGGAGCTCGTCAGCGACAAGCCGCTGCAGGATTCGGACAAGCGAGCCTTCATCGAGTTCAAGCCGATCCTCGACTACAACGCGCTGGAGCCCGGCAAGGGTGCGACCGACGCGATCCGCAAGGCCGCGGTCGATCTCGATTTCGCGACGAAATATCAGGCGCGGGTACGGCTGACGGGTCCGGTGCCGATCGCCAACGAGGAATATGCCACCGTCCAGGAGGGCGCTGTCGTCAACGGGGTCGGCACGGTGCTCGTCGTGCTCCTGATCCTGTGGCTTGCGCTGCATTCGGCGAAGATCATCTTCGCGGTGTTCGTCAATCTCTTCGTCGGTCTCGCGATCACGACCGCTGCGGGCCTGATGATGGTCGGCTCGCTCAATCTCCTGTCGATCGCATTCGCGGTGCTGTTCGTCGGCCTCGGCGTCGATTTCGGCATTCAGTATAGCGTCCGCTATCGCTCCGAGCGCTACAAGCACAACGACCTTTCGGGGGCGCTCGTGCTGGCGGCGAAGCGATCGGCGGTGCCGCTGTCTCTCGCGGCGATGGCGACCGCGGCGGGCTTTCTTTGCTTCCTGCCGACCGCCTACAAGGGCATCTCGGAACTCGGCCAGATTGCCGGCGTCGGCATGCTCGTGGCCTTCATCTCCTCGATCACCATCCTGCCGGCGCTCCTGAAGCTTCTGAACCCGCCCGGTGAGAAGGAGCCGGTCGGCTACGCCTTCCTGGCACCGCTCGATCATTTCCTGGAGAAGCACCGTGTGCTGGTCGTCGGCGGCACGCTGCTGCTGGCGGTCGCCGGCCTGCCGCTGCTCTACTTCATGAAGTTCGACTTCAACCCGATGAACCTGCGCAACCCGAAGGCCGAGTCGATCGCGACCTTCCTCGACCTGCGAAAGGATCCGAACACCGGCGCCAATGCGATCAACGTGATGACCACGTCTGAAGAGCAGGCCAAGCAGGTCGAAGCGAAGCTGGAAAAGGTGCCGGAGGTGTTGCGCGTGATGTCGCTCGACAGCTTCGTGCCGGAGGACCAGCAGCCCAAGCTGAAGCTGATCGCGCAGGGTGCCAAGATCCTGAATCCCGCGCTCAACCCGGATCAGGTCGATGCCGCGCCATCGGACCAAGAGAATGTCGAATCGCTGAAGTCCTCGGTCGACAATCTGCGCCGCACCGCAGGCGATGCGAAGGGGCCGGGTGCGGTCGCCTCGCGCCGCCTTGCCGACGCGCTGGAGAAGCTTGCCAATTCGGATGAAGCGACCCGCAACAAGGCGCAGGACGTGTTCGTGACGCCGATGAAGATCGTGTTCGATCAGCTCAGGAACGCGATGCAGGCCGAGCCGGTCACGCTGAAGTCACTGCCGCCGGATCTCGTCAGCGCCTGGAGGAGCAAGGACGGAATCATCCGCGTCGAGGCTCAGCCGAAGGGCGATCCCAACGACAACGATACGCTGCGCAAGTTTGCGGCAGCCGTGCTCGAGGCCGAGCCGACCGCGATCGGCGGTCCGGTTTCGATCCTGAAATCCGGCGACACCGTGGTAAATGCATTCATTCATGCCGGCATCTATGCGTTGCTGGTGATCGGCCTGTTGCTGTGGATCACGCTGCGCCGCATCGTCGACGTGCTGATGACTCTGGTGCCGCTCCTCGTTGCGGGCGCGGTGACGCTCGAAATCTGCGTGTTGATCGGCCTGCCGCTCAACTTCGCCAACATCGTCGCGTTCCCGCTGCTGCTCGGCGTCGGTGTCGCGTTCAAGATCTATTACGTCGTGGCGTGGCGCTCCGGCAGGACAAACCTGCTTCAGACCAGCCTGACGCGGGCGATCTTCTTCAGCGCGCTGACGACGGCGACCGCGTTCGGCAGCCTGTGGCTGTCGAGCCATCCCGGCACGTCCAGCATGGGCAAGTTGCTCGCACTCTCGCTGGTGACGACGCTTGCCGCAGTGCTGTTGTTCCAGCCGGCCCTAATGGGCAAACCCCGCAATCTCAGGGAGTAGACAGATGTCGCCGACGGGATCGGCGGCACCTTTCTGACCGGGTTTGGCCGCGGCGGCGCTTTTCGAAGCTGCCGTCGTCGGCGCTGGTGCTGCGACACCGTGTGCCGGCGCGGTCTTGGGCGCAGCACCTGTCGTTTTGGGCGCACTCTTGGCCATGGCGTTGGCAGTGCTCGGGGGGATCGGCGGACCGACGCGGGTCCAGGTCTCTCCGCCGCACAGGAAGCCCAGCACGCAGCCCTTGATCTCGAGTTGGTCGGTGCCGACAGGCGTGATGGTCGCACTATACATCTGACCATCCTTCGCGTTGTAGACCTGACCTTCCCACTGCTCGGCGCCGGCGGTCTTCTTCATGTTGATCAGGGTCGCCATGCCCAGTGTCGGCCTGTTCTTTTTTGAGACATCCGGGTTGTTCTCGTCGCGCCCTCCGGGCTGTTTTTCCCAGGAAACCGCGCCCCACATGCTGCCATTGCATTGGGCGACGCGAATGTTGGCAACGCCATCGGCGACCCGCCAGTCGCCGGTGGGATCGGCGGCGAGCGCCGGTGTCAGGCCGGCGTAACTGCCTGCCAGTATTATTCCGGTGTAAAGGGCCAAACGCATGAGTGTTCCTTGGCAGTGCAACATGGTCTAAAGCTGTGCTTGCGAAGATGGTCCGAAAAAGGGCAAAAGGCCGCACAGACCCTTTTCCGTTTGCTGACCGTTTTCAGTTGACGAAGCGGCCCTCAACCGAAGTATGTAGCGGATGAACAGTCCAAATCCAGACATGTCCCAGCTGTTCGCGGACCGTCAGGCCCAGCGCAGCACCCTGCATAATCGGTACCTGAACGAGCAGTTCGTCCGGGTTCTCAAGACCATCGGCTACGACGTCGGCTTCCAGAAGGGGCAGGGGCAGTACCTCTATGATCGAGAGGGCGCGCGCTATCTCGACCTGTTGTCCGGCTTTGGCGTGTTCGCGATCGGGCGTAACCATCCGGTCATGCGCGACGCGCTGAAAAGCGTGCTCGACGCCGATCTGCCCAATCTCGTCCAGTTCGACGTCTCGACGCTGGCCGGCGTGCTCGCCGAGCGGCTGTTGAAATACGTTCCCTATCTCGACAAGGCCTTCTTCGCCAATTCCGGCGCCGAATGCGTCGAGGCCGCGATCAAGTTCGCGCGCGGGGCTACGGGCCGTCCCGGTATCGTTTACTGCGCGCACGGCTATCACGGCCTGACCTATGGCGCGCTGTCGCTGACCGGAGATTCGAACTTCCGTACCGGCTTCGAGCCGCTGCTGCCGGGATGCACCCCGGTTCCGTTCAACGATCTCGCCGCGCTCGAGAAAGCGCTGGCCTCGCGCGAGGTCGCGGCCTTCGTCGTCGAGCCCATCCAGGGCAAGGGCGTCAACATGCCCTCCGACGAATTCCTGCCGGGCGCGGCCGCGCTCTGCAAGAAGTACGGCACGCTGTTCGTCGCCGACGAGATCCAGACCGGCATGGGCCGCACCGGCCGCTTCCTCGCGGTCGAGCACTGGAACGTCGAGCCCGACATGGTGCTGCTGTCGAAGTCGCTCTCGGGCGGCCATGTGCCAGTCGGTGCCGTGCTGACGCGCAAGAGCATCTTCGACAAGATCTTCAACCAGATGGACCGCGCCGTGGTGCACGGTTCGACCTTCTCCAAGAACGACCTCGCGATGGCGGCGGGCATCGCCACGCTCGACGTGATGGAATCGGAGAAGCTGATCGAGGCCGCCGCCAAGCGTGGCGCCGAGCTTCGCCTCGCGCTGACGCGCATGGTGCCCGGCTACGAACTGATGAAAGAAGTCCGCGGCAAGGGCCTGATGATCGGCATCGAGTTCGGACCGCCGAAATCGCTCCGCCTGCGGGCGTCCTGGAACGTGCTCGAGGCCGCCAACAAGGGCCTGTTCTGCCAGCTCATCACCGTGCCGCTATTCAAGGATCACAAGATCCTGACACAGGTCGCCGGTCACGGTAGCCACACGATCAAGCTGCTGCCGCCGCTCACCATCACCGAAGAAGACTGCAACTGGATCGAGCGAGCCTTCGACGACGTCATCGCCGGCAGCCACAAGGTCCCTGGCGCGATCTGGTCGCTCGGCAAGACGCTGGTGGACAACGCTGTGCGGCGGTCGGCGTGATATCGCCGAGGTATCTCGGCACTCATGGTGTGAGATAAAGCTACCCTTCCACATTCGCCTTCATCGCCGCCTCGAACTTGTCGACGAACTCGGTGAGCTCGTCGCCGCCGATGTCGCTGACGGCCCAGAAGTTCAGGCCGCGCTCGCCCCAGCGGCGGCAGTTGAAGCCCTGCATGGTCTGCGTCTTCGGCGGCCGATGCTCGGTGCTGGCGGTCTGCGCCACGAACAGATTGATGATGTGCTGCCGGCGCTTGTAGACCACCGCTCCGATGGCGCGCGCATCGACATAGTCGAGCCGGCCGCCGACCAGCGTGAATCCTTGCGCGGTGAGGTCGATCACGGGCGGCGCCACGTCCAGCTTGCCGTTGAACCAGGGCTTCACCGTGTGCTGGTCGGTCGAGACGACGTCGATGAGATGGCCGGCCTGGAGCGAGCGCAGATGCGCTGAAACGATCTCCGAGAGGATGCGCTGCTGATCGTCCTGGCGCAGCACCAAGGCGACGACGCCGGAGGCGGCGAGCGCCGAGACGGCCGAGCCCATCGCGAACCCGCGCAGCACCGAGCGGCGGCTCGGCTGCGGCCGCGCCTGCGGCATCGACGCCTCGATGCGAGCGCGCAAGGCTGCGGGCGCGCTGTAGCGCAGGTTGCTGTCGGCCAGCACGCGCTTCATCTCGCGCTGCGCCGCGAACTCGGTGGCACAAGCCGGGCAGCTGTCGATATGGGCTTCGACCTCGCGCGCGTGGCCGGCATCAAGCTCGTTGTCGAGCAGCGCGTGAAGCAGGATCTTTGCTTCGTCGCAGGTCATTTCGAGTGCTCCTCTTCCGCCATCCAGGCCGCGCGCAGCATGGCGCGGGCTCGGGCAAGGCGGGACATCACGGTGCCGACGGGGGCACCGACGGCTTCTGCAATTTCACGATAGGACAGGTTGTTGATCTCCCGCAGCACGAAGGTTTCCTTGAACGGCTCGGCGAGCGCGTCGATCATCTTGCGGATGGCCCCGGCTTCGCGGTTGCGCAGTACTTCGGTCTCCGGGCTCGCCTCGTTCTCCTGCCACATCGGCGTCTGGTCGACCGCTCCGGGCGTGTCCTCGATCGCGGCATGCGAATGCGCGCGCCTGGCATATTCGGCGTTGCAGACATTGCGCAGGATCGCCAACAGCCACGGCTTCATGGCCGGGCCGCGATAGCTGTCAAAGTGCTTCAGCGCGCGCAGATAGCATTCCTGCACCGCGTCCTCCGCGTCGGAGGCGTCGCGCAGCAAATAACGTGCGAGCGTGTAGACGTCGTCGAGATAGGGCAGGGCCGCCTCGCGGAAGCGCTGCGCCTTCTGGAAATCGTCGCTGACGGGCATCGCCTCTCGCTTTGCCTCTTGCTGCGTTTGGTACGCCGTTTCGCCTTGGGGCCTGACCGAAGGCACGCGAGCCCGGCCGGTGTGGGACCACCGGCCGGGCAAGACAGAGATGCCTTGGTTGGAGACGTTACTCAACCTTGATCATCCCGGTCATGTGCGGGTGCAACGAACAAAAATATTTGTAGTCGCCCGCATCGGTGAAGGTGAACGTGAACTTGTCGTCAGTGTCCAGGGCCTTGGACCGGAACTTGCCGGCCGACACCACGGTGTGCGGGATGTCGTCCCGGTTGGTCCAGGTCACGGTCGTGCCGACCTTGATCGTGAGCTCCGGCGGTTGGAAGACGAAATTGTCGATATGCACCTCCATGTTGGTGTCGTCGGCACGGGCGGTGGTGACGGGCAGCAGGATGGCCGCGGCCACCGCAACCCCGAAGTCGCGGCGATTGAGTGTCTTCATTGTCAGCGTCCGTTCAACCTTGCTTCAACCCTGGAGCGGCGTGTCGATGATGGCGAGCCGCTGCTCGTTCTGCTTGAAGTTGATGCTGGCAACCCCGAGCATCGAGCGGAGCTTGGCGTCCTCGACCTTCATCGGTCCGGGCGAGGAGGCTGTGCCCGGCGCCGGTTGCGGGAACGCGGTCGAGCGTGCGGTGTGGAAGGTGACGTTGCCCTCGACCTTCTGCATCACCTGGTGGATGTGGCCGTTGAGCACGGTGACCGAGCCAAAGCCCTTGACGTATTCGAGCGCGCGGCCGCCGTCCTCGGTGCCCCAGCCCCATTCCGGATAGACCGTCCAGAGCGGAATGTGCGCGAACAGCACGATCGGCGTCGATTTCGACTTGCTGCGGAGATCGTCCTCGAGCCAGGCGAGCTGCTCCGCGCCGAGATTGCCGAGACCGCCGGCCTTGAGGTCGACGACGTTGACGAGGCCGACGAAGTGCACACCGCCGGCGTCGAAGGAGTACCAGCCCGCGCCCTTGGTGCCGCGGCCGTATCGCTCGCGATAAAACTTCACCTCTTCGTCGAGGAAGTCGTGCTCGCCGGGGACGTAGTGCACGTCCAGCTTGGACTGCGAGATGATGCGATCGGCATTGTCGAACTCGGCGGCCTTGGACAGATGGGTAATGTCGCCGGTGTGGATCATGAACGACGGCTTGGCCGGCATCGCATTGATCTTGTTGACGGCCTCCTCCAGCGTGCCGAGTGCATTGGGGTTCGCCGGCTTGTCGAAGCCGACATGGCTGTCGCTGATCTGGAGGAAGGTCATGCCAGGCGCGGCGGCGGTGGCGGCTTCAGCTGAATCGATGATGCCGAGCGAGCGCGGCACGCCGCCCGTGATGGTCCAGAGCACGCCGGTGCCGGCCCATGTCATGCATTCCAGCACCTTGCGGCGGCTGACGCCGTCGTCCCCGTGATCGTGTCCGCTCATCGCGCGTCTCCTTTGGCCCGGAATTGGGCTTCGGGGAGGTGATCGGGGGTGGGGCCGGTTTATTCGTGGGGGGCGATGACGTTTTCGTGAGGCGGGGTCACATACACCGGGCGCGGGATAACGGAGGTTGACGGGGATCTACGCCGAAAATTCCCGGACCGCCCGGACCACCAAGGATGGGGCTTCCTGTACGACGCAGTGGCCGGCACCTTCGAAGGTGAGCGTCTGGGCGTGCGGGATCAGCGCCACGGCGCGTGAGGCCATCTCCTTGTAGATCGGCCACGACGCCTCGGCGGTCGTCACCATCACGGGGCATGCGATCTCACTGAACCAGGCAAAGGGATTGCCGCGCGCGTCGCCGACATAGACCTGCTCCATCACTTCGTAGATCGGACGCAGCATCGCCGACTCGGTCTCGGGCGTACAGCAGAGCCGCACGCGGCCATTGTCGAGCTGCGTAAAGCCGTGCCGGACATAGGCCCAGAGTGAAGCCTCGGTCCAATCCGCAAAGGCGGGCGCCCCGCGATAGCGTTCGACGACGGCGTCGCGACTGTCGAACTCCGCTTGCCTGCGCAATGCGCCCTGCACGCGGGACAGCGATTGCGCGCTCAGTGTTGCGGAAGGATCGTGCGTCGCGTGCGGGTTCATCGCCGTCGGCTCCATCACGAAGAGGCGCGTGAAGCATTTCGGCAGCATCTTTGCCGCCAGCAACAGATCGGTTGCGCCTGCGCTGTGGCCGATGCCGTAGACGCCGCGCAGGCCCAGCGCGTCGACCACCCGGCAGACATCATCGGCATAGTCTGCAAAGTGATAGGTGGCGGGCTTGTGGCTGGCGCCATGGCCGCGGCGATCGAGAGCATAGACGGTGTGCGTCGATGCGAGTTCGCGCGCAACCTCGTCCCAGACGTCGGCAACGAAGCCGGTGCCGTGCACGAGCAGGGCGGGCGGCTTGCCGCTCTCGCCCCATTGCACCATGGCGATCGCTACGCCGGCGGGCCCGATGGAAAAGCGCTGAGGCATCATGGCGGCGGGATGCTACTTCGCATCCTCCAGAATCATGGTCGCACCCTTCTCGGCGATCATCGCGGTCGGCGTGTTGGTATTGCCCGATGTGATCGTCGGCATGATCGAGGCATCGACGATGCGAAGACCGTTGAGGCCATAGAAACGCAGGCGCTCGTCCACCACGGCCATGGGATCGCTCACCGCGCCCATCTTGGCCGTGCCGACGGGATGGAAGATCGTGGTGCCGATATCGCCGGCGGCCTTTGCGAGCGAGGCGTCGTCGTCGCCGACGGTGGGGCCGGGCAGATATTCGCTCGGGCGATATTTGGCGAGCGCCTTCTGCTGCATCAGGCGGCGGGTGGTGCGGATGGCGTCGGCGCCGACCTGGCGGTCGTCATCGGTCGAAAGGTAGTTCGGCGCGATGATCGGCTTCTCGTCGGGCGTGGCCGAGCGCAGCCGCACAGTGCCGCGCGACGTCGGCTGGAGATTGCAGGCGCTGACGGTGATCGCCGGGAAGTGGTGCAGAGGATCGCCGAACTTGTCGAGCGACAACGGCTGCACGTGGAACTGGATGTTGGCGCGCGCACGCGTCGCATCAGAACGCGTGAAGATGCCGAGTTGCGACGGTGCCATGGTCAGCGGGCCGCGGCGGCGGAAGGCGTAATCGAGGCCCATCAGGCCGCGCCGGAACAGATTGTAATAGGTCTCGTTCAGCGTGCGCACGCCCTCGACCTTGTAGATCGCGCGTTGCTGGAGATGGTCCTGCAAATTGCGCCCGACGCCGGGCTTGTCCATGACGATGTCGATACCGAGTGGCGACAGCCAATCGGCCGGACCGATGCCGGAGCGATGCAGCACTTGCACCGAGCCGATCGAGCCGGCCGACAGAATCACTTCGCGCTTTGCTCGCGCCTCGACGATCTCGCCGTTCTGGATGAAGCGCACGCCGACGGCGCGGCCCTGCTCGACGATCAGACGGTCGACCAGCACGTTTTTCTCGAGCCGCAGATTGGGACGGCCCAGCGCGGGTTTGAGAAAGCCGCGCGCCGACGACCAGCGCCGGCCGCGCTTCTGGTTGACGTGGAAGTAGCTCGTGCCTTCGTTGTCGCCGGTGTTGAAGTCGGGGATCCGCTTGATGCCCATCTCTTCTGCAGCGTCGCCGACGGCATCGAGAACGTCCCACGACAGACGCGGCGCCTCGATGCGCCAGCCACCGCCGGCGCCGTGATGCTCGCTTGCGCCCAGGAAGTGATCCTCGAGCCTTTTGAACAGCGGCAGCACATCATCGTAGCCCCAGCCGGTCATGCCGAGCTGGCGCCAGTGATCGTAGTCGGCGGCCTGGCCGCGCATCGAGATCATGGCGTTGATCGCCGAGCAGCCGCCGATCACCTTGCCTCTGGGATAGGCGAGCGCGCGGCCGTTCAGGCCCGGCTCGGCCTCGGTCTTGAACATCCAGTCCGAGCGCGGATTGCCAATGGCGAAGAGATAGCCGACCGGAATATGGAACCAGATCCAGTTGTCGTCGCCGCCGGCCTCGAGAATGAGGACTCGGTTCTTGGGCTCGGCCGATAGCCGGTTGGCAATGATGCAGCCCGCCGTGCCGGCGCCTACCACGATGTAGTCAAATTCACCTTCGAGGCGTCTTGGCATTTTGCTTCCACCCAAACAGGCGTCAGGCCCGAGCTTGTCCGGGCATCCACGCGCTTTCCGCCCTAATAGTCAGACGTGGATGGCCAAGACAAGCTAGCGACAAGCCCGGCCATGCCCAGAGGACAGAGCTACCCTCGATCTGCGGGAGTTAGGTGGACTGGCGCTTGCATGGTAGAGAGTCCTGTATTTTCAACAGAACTCGGACCCTCCATGCCCATCGTGAACCGCGTCGCCGACCTTCAACCCGATATTCAGGCTTGGCGGCGGGACATCCACCAGCATCCTGAACTGCTGTATGACGTCCACCGCACTGCAGCATTCGTTGCGGACCGGCTGCGCGAGTTTGGCTGCGACGAGGTCGTTACCGGCATCGGCCAGACCGGCGTGGTCGGCGTGATCAAGGGCAACAAGCCCGCTGGCGAAGGGCTCAAGGCGATCGGCTTGCGCGCCGACATGGACGCGCTGCCCGTCGAAGAGCAGACCAACCTGCCTTACGCCTCGAAGACTCCGGGCAAGATGCACGCCTGCGGCCATGACGGTCATACCGCGATGCTGCTCGGCGCCGCGCGCTACCTCGCAGAAACCCGCAACTTCGCCGGCGACGCGATCGTGATCTTCCAGCCGGCCGAGGAGGGCGGCGCCGGCGGCGCGGCCATGGTCAAGGACGGCATGATGGAGCGCTTCGGCATCGACCAAGTCTACGGCATGCACAACGGTCCCGGCATTCCGATCGGCTCGTTCGCGATCCGGCCGGGCCCCATCATGGCGGCAACCGACGAGGTCGACATCAAGATCGAGGGGCTCGGCGGCCACGCCGCGCGTCCGCACAAGTGCATCGATTCGGTTCTGGTCGGCGCCCAGGTGATCACCGCGTTGCAGTCGATCGTCGCGCGCAGCGTCGATCCGCTGGAATCGGCCGTGATCTCGATCTGCGAATTCCACGCCGGCAATGCCCGCAACGTCATCCCGCAGACGGCGGAGTTGCGTGGAACCATTCGCACGCTGTCGCCGGAGGTACGCAAGCTGGTCGAGAAGCGGGTGCACGAAGTGGTGGCGGGCGTGGCGCAGATCACCGGCGCCAAGATCGATCTGCACTACAAGCGCAACTATCCAGTCGTGAACAACCACGCCGCGGAGACCGAAGTGGCGATGCGCATCGCCAAACAGGTCGCGGGCGATGCCAATGTGCACGAGATGTCGCCGCTGATGGGCGGCGAGGATTTTGCCTACATGCTGGAAGCGCGTCCCGGCGCGTTCATCTTCTGCGGCAATGGCGATAGCGCAGGCCTGCATCACCCCGCCTACAATTTCAACGACGAGGCGATCGTGTTCGGCACGTCCTACTGGGTCAAACTGGTCGAGGAACAGCTCGCAGCGTCGTGACATGCCAAGGTGAAAGCGCAAACGAAAAAAAGGCCCGTGCATCGCACGGGCCTTCTTTTTTGGTGTGTCGTCTCGCGGATCAGAAGATGTGCGAGAACAGATAATAGAGCACACCCGAGATCAGCATCGCGGCCGGCAGGGTCAGCACCCAGGCCATGGCGATGTTGCGGATCGTGGCCCATTGCAGGCCCGAGCCGTTGGCGGCCATGGCGCCGGCGATGCCTGATGACAGCACGTGGGTGGTCGAGACCGGCAGGCCGTAGACATCGGCGGCGGCGATGGTGGCGGCCGCGGTGATCTCGGCGCAGGCTCCTTGCGCGTAGGTCAAGTGGGTCTTGCCGATCTTCTCGCCGACGGTGACGACGATGCGCTTCCAGCCGACCATGGTGCCGAGGCCAAGCGCGATGGCAACCGCGATCTTCACCCAGCCAGGGATGAACTTCGTGGCGCTGTCGAGCGAGCCCTTGTAGGCGTTGAGCACAGTGACGTCGGCGGCACCGAACTCGGCTTCCTTGTCCTTCACCAGGAAGCGGAGCGCTTCCGAGACCAGGTACATGTCGTTGCGGGTGTTGCCGACGAGTTCGGCCGGCACCTTGGCGAGCGAGCCGTAGGTGGTCACCTGCTTGGAGATGTCGCGCACGAGCACGGCGAGCGACGGGAACGTGCCTTCGTTGACCTCGTGCTGAGCGACATAGTTGGTGACGGCCGGGCGCGGATTGCCGATCACGCTGTAGCCGGCGGCCTTGCCCTCGATGATCTTGCTGGCAGCCTCCGAGTTCTGGCTGAACGCGGCTATCTGGCTCTCGGGCAGCGCGCGGTTGAGCGCGTAGGCGGTCGGCACGGTGCCGATCAGGATCAGCATGATCAGGCCCATGCCCTTCTGACCGTCATTGGAGCCGTGGAAGAAGCTCACCAGCGTGCAGGTGAGGATCAGGATGCCGCGGATCCACAACGGCGGCGGCTGGTCGCCCTTCGGCTCGCCGAACAGAGCGGGCGTGGCACGCAGCAGCACGGTGCGGAGGATCAGCAGCAGGCCGGCGGCGAGCGCGAAACCGAACAGCGGCGACAACAGCAGCGCCTTGCCGATGTTGGTGGCCTGGCTCCAGTCGACGCCCGAGGTGCCGCTGCGGCCATGCAGGACCGCGTTCATGATACCGACGCCCATGATCGAGCCGATCAGGGTGTGCGAGCTCGAGGCAGGCAGGCCAAAGTACCAGGTGCCGACGTTCCAGATGATGGCGGCGATCAGCAGTGCGAACACCATGGCGAAGCCGGCGCTGGAGCCGACCTGGAGGATCAGCTCGACCGGCAGCAGCGAGACGATGCCGAACGCGACCGCGCCCGAGGACAGGAGCACGCCGAACAGATTGAACATGCCGGACCACACCACGGCGACGTGGGCGGGCAGCGAGCGGGTGTAGATCACGGTCGCGACCGCGTTGGCGGTGTCGTGGAAGCCGTTCACGAACTCGAAGCCGAGTGCGATCAGGAGTGCGACGAAGAGCAGGAGGAAGGGAGCCAAGGTCTTGACCTGCGCGCCGGTGGCATCCACGTCGACCCAGATGCTGTAGGCGACGAACAGCAGCGCAGCGGCGATCACCCCCATGTAGATCACGCCGGTGAGCGGATGGAATCCGCGATTGAGGTCCGGTCCCTTACTCAAGGCCGGCTCGATGGAGCCCGGCAAAGCAACGTCACTCATTGGAATTCTCCTGTCCCAAGGCCCCGATTTTGCGCGCGGCATGTGACAGGCGGTTGAAATGGCGGGAGGCAGTTGAAATGACGTGCGTTCTCCACGACTCGTCGTCGTGCATCGGTGCCGTCTCAGGCGGCGCGCGGTGCTTTCTTCTGCAACGCCGCGGCGATCTTCAGGTCTTCGACAAAGCGCTGATACTCGAGCACCTTGGCTTCCGGATCGGGCAGTCGCAGCAGGTAGGACGGATGCACCGTCACGAGAGCTCTGCGTCCTTCAGGGAGGTCTATGAGCCGACCGCGGGTCTTGCCGATGGGCGTGATCTTGCCGAATACACTCTGTGCGGCGGTCGCGCCCATCGCCACGATCAGCTCGGGCTGGATTGCCGACACTTCACGCTCATACCATTGCCGGCACGCCTTGATCTCCGGCGTTGCCGATTTCTGATGCAAACGGATCTTGCCGCGCGGCACGAATTTGAAGTGCTTCACCGCGTTGGTGACATAGACCTTCTTGCGATCGACGCCGGCTTCCGCGAGCGCTCGGTCGAGCATCTGGCCGGCCGGGCCGACGAAGGGGTGACCGTCAAGGTCCTCCTTGTCGCCGGGCTGCTCGCCGACCAGCATGATGGTGGCGTCCTTCGGTCCCTCACCGAACACGGTCTGCGTCGCGTCCTTGTAGAGCGGGCAGGCGCGGCAATGGGCGGCCTCCTCGCGAAGCGTTTCGAGATCGTCGGCAGCGGACTTGCGTTTCATCGGAGCCTCCGGCCGCTTCTGGGGCTTGTGCGGATCGGTTGCGGCATTGGCGATCATAGCACCGGTCATGCGCTCGGCGTCCTCGATCAGGGGCTTAATGATCGAGGCTTCGGGCAGGTTCCTCCAGTATTTCTTCGGCATCTCCGTCTGCATCGCCTTCACCTTGAGCCGCGCCGGATTGAAGATGCTGGCGTAGTAGCGCCGCCATGTCTCCTCCAGCCGGTCTTCGCTCGGTGCCTCGCTCTTGCTCACGCCCGGTATGAACGAGAGCGCGTGACCGTCCCAATGCGCGCAGAGATCGGGCGTCAGGATCGACCACGGCATGTCGGCAAAGCGCTTGGCGAAGAATGGGGCTGCGAGCTCGACGATGTGATGTTCCGGCTCGAACCAGGCGACGTAATGCGCCGCGCGTTCGCGGCCGATCTCGCGAAAGCGCACGAAGGCATGCATCTTGTGCTCGTCGCGATGGACCGCGCGCGCCATCGCCGTGACCAGCGCGACCTCGCGATCGGTCGTGACCTCGATGAGATCGTGGTTGTCCCTCAGCCGCCAGAGCAGGCGATAGAGGATCGCAAAACGCTCGCCGTCGCGATGCAGGATTGCCGCTTTCGCGAGGTCGATGAATTTGGCCGGCACGTTGAACGTGCCGTCGTTCGTCTCGAGGATCGGAGACGGCGAAGGCGGTGCAAACAATTCGGCGTCGCCTCCTTGCACGACCCAGGTGACATCGGCGGGCTGCACGTGATGAAGCACGAGGCTGCGCGCGGCTTTGCGCCAGCCGTCGAAATCGGTTTCGCTGTCGAGGGTGATATATTGCATCAGAAGCCAAACCCCAGTTGCGTTGCCTTCGGCTTGAACCGTTCGATCAGCCCGGCAGCATCGAGACGATGCGGCGCGGGACGATGATCGCTGAGGACGATGAACGGCAGCGCCTTGTTGCGGGGCACGTGCAGCCGCGCGAGATCGGAGAGGCGGATCGTGGTGGTGCGCCGCGTCGCGATGATGCGCTCGACCGCCTTGGTGCCGAAGCCCGGCACGCGCAACAGCTCCTCGCGGCTGGCGCGGTTGACGTCGAGCGGGAAACGGTCGCGATGGCGCAGGGCCCAGGCCAGCTTCGGGTCGATGTCGAGCGGCAGCATCGCGCTGTCGTCGACGATTTCGCCGACATCGAAGCCGTAGAAGCGCATCAGCCAGTCGGCCTGGTAGAGCCGGTGCTCGCGCAGCAGTGGCGGCTGGACCAGAGGCAACGCGCGGCTGGCATCCGGGATCGGGCTGAAGGCGGAGTAATAGACGCGCCGCAGCCGGTAGGAACCGTAGAGATTGGCGCTTGTATGGAGAATGGTGTGATCGTTCGCGCTGTCGGCGCCAACGATCATCTGCGTGCTTTGGCCAGCCGGCGCGAAACGTGGCGGCTTTACTTTCGTCGTCTTCGCTACGCGGTCTTCCTCGGCCTCGTCGAGCTTCAGACGCAGCCGGCCCATGGTGCGACGGATCGCACGCACGTCCTTTTCCGGCGCGAATTGCCGAAGGCTCGCCGCCTCGGGCATTTCGATGTTGATGGAGAGACGATCGGCATATTTGCCGGCTTCGGTGATCAGCGCGTCATCGGCTTCCGGAATGGTCTTGAGATGGATGTAGCCGCGGAAGTGATGCTCCTCGCGCAGCTTTCGCGCGACGCTCACCACTTGCTCCATGGTGTAGTCGGGGCTGCGGATGATGCCGGAGGAGAGGAACAGTCCCTCGATGTAGTTGCGCCGGTAGAAGTCGAGCGTGAGCTTGACCACCTCGTCGATGGTGAAGCGGGCGCGCGGCACGTTGGAGGAGGCGCGGTTGACGCAATAGAGGCAATCGTAATTGCAGGCGTTGGTCAGCAGCACCTTGAGCAGCGAAATGCAGCGTCCGTCCGGCGCGTAGGAATGGCAGATGCCCATGCCGGGCGCGGTCGAGCCCATGCCCTTGCCGTCGCTGGAATCCCGCTTCTCGGTGCCGCTGGAAGCGCAGGAGGCGTCGTACTTGGCGGCATCTGCGAGAATCTCCAGCTTGCGGTGCACGTCCATTATTGAATCCCTTTGATTTCGCTGATGAATCCGACAGGACGCCAATTCGGTTGACTCCCGGAGCATCGTTAGCTTTATATTAGAACATATCATGAACAAATGAGCCAGCCGCTGGTTCTCTTTTTGAGAGTCATCGGCAATCACCTCTGAAGGAGCGGCGAGCATGAGCGGCGCACGCAGAAGCGCGCTTGCGACCTTGCGCAGCCAGATCGAACGGATCGAGACGGCGGAGGTCGTGCATCATCAGGACCGTGTCGTGCTCGGTCACGGCGAAGTCGATCGCGCCTTGAAAGGTGGGCTCGCGCGTGCGGCAATCCACGAGGTGTTTTGCGAAGGGCGCCAGGGCGCGGCCGCGACCGGTTTTGTCACCGGGCTTGCGGGCCGCGTCACGGCGCAGCGGCCGCTGCTGTGGGTGCGGCAGGATTTCTCGGGACTTGAAACCGGCGCGCTGTCGATGAGCGGGCTCGCCGAGCTCGGCCTCGATCCGCGCCGTATCGTAATGGTGCGTGCCGCCGACGTGGAGAGTGCACTGCGCACCTCGGCCGATGCGCTCGCCTGCGATGCGCTGGGTGCCGTCGTGCTCGAGCTCTGGGGCGAGACCAGGCAGTTCGATCTGGTGGCGAGCCGCAAGCTGACGCTGGCCGCGCAGGGTTCCGGCGTCACCGGTCTGTTGCTGCGGATGGCGGCGCAACCTTTGCCCTCGACCGCGGAGACGCGGTGGATGCTGCGCGCGGCGCATTCGCCGCCGGGGCCAGCCTGGAGTGCCTGGGGCGCGCCGCGCTTCGATGTCGAGCTGCTGCGTAATCGTCACGGCCCGTGTGGCCGGTGGATCATGGAATGGAAGTGTGATGAGTGCCAGTTCAGTGAACCGTCGACGTATTCTCAGCCTGTGGCTGCCGCGCCTGCCCATCGACCGGATCCAGCGGTTCTTCAACAGCGCCGGGCTGGGTAAGGCCAATGATCCCAGCATCGTCGTCATCAAGAACAACAACGCGCTGGTGATCCATGCGTTGGACGAGGCCGCCGAGCGGCTCGGACTTTACATCGGCCAGCCGCTCGCCAATGCGCGGGCGGTGTGTCCGGATTTAAAAGTGTTCGACGCCGATGTCGTGGCCGACGCGAAAACGCTGAGCGATATCGCCGATTGGTGCGATCGCTTCACCCCGCTGGTGGCGTTCGATGCGCCGCATGGATTGTTCCTGGACATCACCGGCTGCGCGCATTTGTTCGGCGGCGAGGCTGCACTGTTGCAGACACTGGTCCGCGCGCTCGACCGTCAGGGCTTTGCCGTCAGCGCGGCGATTGCCGGCACTTCGGTCTGCGCGCGCACGCTGACGCGACAGGCCACGGGCAGCATCGTCGCCGATGGCGGCGAGGCGGCGGCGATCGACCGGTTTCCGGTGTCCGCGCTCGGTGCGGACGAGACCATCACCACCGGCCTGCGCCGCGCCGGCCTGAAGACCATCGGCGATGTCGCATCGCGCAGCGCCTCCGAAATCACGGCGCGGTTCGGCGCGCGGTTCTCCACGCTGCTCGCGCATGCGCTGGGACAGGGCGATGCGCCGATCAGCCCGCGCAAGCCGCTGCCCGATTACATCGTGGAGAAGCGCTTTGCCGAGCCGATCGCGACCGACACCATGATCGCGATGACGCTGTCGCGACTGGCTGATACGTTGATCGCCTCCATGGAGAAGCAGGGCAAGGGCGCGCGCCGGCTGGAGGCCGCGTTCTTCCGCACCGACGGCGTGGTGCGCGCGATCATGGTCGAGACTGGACGTCCGGTGACGCGGAGCGCCGTGATCGACCGGCTGTTCCGCGAGCGGCTCGATGCGCTCGCCGATCCGCTCGATCCCGGTTTCGGCTTCGACATGGTGCGCTTGTCGGCGAGCCGAACCGAGGTCGTGGTGCAGGAGCAGCGCGATCTCGACGCCCATGTTCACGACAATGACGAACTCGCCGCACTGATCGACCGCATTGCCGCACGGATCGGAGGAAAGCGCGTCGTCGTGCATCTACCTGAGGATACCCATGTCCCCGAGCAGGCGGTGCTGGCCGCGCCGGCGCAGCATCATCTCGCCGTCGCCATGGAGGCCCAGTGGCCTGCTCGTGCCGAAGGTGAACCGCCGCTGCGTCCCCTCAGGCTGTTCGATAAGCCGGAGCCGGTCACCGTGCCGTTCGCGACCGTGCCTGACGGGCCGCCGCATCAATTCACCTGGCGCCGCGCGAAACATGCGGTGGTGCGGGTAGAAGGGCCCGAGCGCATCGCCATGGAATGGTGGCGGCAGGACGGCAAGCAGCTGACGCGGGATTATTTCCGCATCGAGGATGCCGAAGGCCTGCGCTTCTGGATCTTTCGGGACGGTCTTTACGAGGGAGAGGTGTTCGATGCCGACGGCAAGCCCGCGCCACCCAACTGGTATGTCCACGGTCTCTTCGCATGAACGCGCCTGCTTATGCCGAGATCGGCATCACCACGAATTTCTCCTTTTTGCGCGGCGGCTCGGATCCGCGCGCCTATGTGCATCAGGCCAGCAAGCTCGGCATTCCCGTGATCGGCATCGCCGATCGCAACACGCTCGCCGGCGTGGTGCGGGCCTGGAAGGAGCTCGACAATGACAAGGTGCTGCACAAGCCAAAGCTGCTGATCGGCGCGCGCATCGTCTTCATCGACGGCACGCCCGACATTTTCGTCTATCCGCGCGATCGCACCGCCTATGGCCGGCTGTGCCAGCTTCTGACCCGGGGCAAGCGCGGCGACGACATCACGCGGATCGAGAAGGGCGAATGCCATCTCGGCTTTGCCGATCTGCTGGAGTTCGTGGAAGGCCAGCTCCTGGTCCTGACGCTGCCGCACCGGTTCGATGACGCGCAAGCGTTGGATATTCTTGGAAAGCTCAAAGCAAGCCGCGCCGAGGGCGTGTGGCTGGCAGCAAGCCTGATCTATCGTGGCGATGACCGCCGCCGCCTGGCACGGCTCGACGATCTCGCCGCAACAGCAAGAGTGCCGCTGCTCGCGACCAACGAGGTGCTCTATCACCACCCCGGCCGCCGTCCTTTGCAGGACGTGCTGACCTGCATTCGCGAAAAGACCACGATCGAGGCGATCGGACGCAAGCTGGAAGCCAATGCCGAGCGCTTTCTGAAGACGCCCCGCGAAATGGCGCGGCTGTTCCGGGATTTCCCTGATGCGATCACAGAGACCATGCGCTTTGCGGGCGGGATCGGCTTCTCGCTCGATCAACTCAAGTACCAGTATCCTGACGAGCCGGTTCCGCCGGGCAAGAGCGCGCAGGGGCATCTGGAGGACCTGACCTGGGCCGGCGTCGACAAATATTTCGGCGGTGACATCGATGACAAGCTGCGCGCCACGCTGAAGAAGGAGCTCGCGCTGATATCAGAGCTGAAATACGCACACTACTTTCTCACTGTGCACGACATCGTCCACTACGCCCGCAGCCAGAACATTTTGTGCCAGGGACGGGGATCGGCGGCGAATTCGGCCGTGTGCTACGTGCTCGGCATCACCTCGGTCGACCCGACCAAGGTCGATCTGCTGTTCGAGCGCTTCATCTCCAAGGAGCGGCTGGAGCCGCCCGACATCGATGTCGATTTCGAGCATTCGCGGCGCGAAGAGGTGATGCAATATGTCTATCGTCGCTACGGCCGCCACAGGGCTGCGATCATCGCCACGGTTATCCATTATCGTCCGCGCAGCGCCATCCGCGATGTCGGCAAGGCGCTCGGCCTGACCGAGGACGTCACCGCGGCGCTCGCCGATACCGTCTGGGGTAGTTGGGGCAAGGGTCTCAACGACATGCAGGTCCGGCAGGCCGGGCTCGATCCCCAGAATCCCATGATCAACCTTGCGGTCGAGCTTGCGACCGAGCTGATCGAATTCCCGCGCCATCTCTCCCAGCATGTCGGCGGCTATGTGCTGACGCAGGATCGGCTCGACACCTATGTGCCGATCGGCAACGCCGCGATGGACGACCGCACCTTCATCGAATGGGACAAGGACGACGTCGACGCGCTCAGCATGATGAAGGTCGACGTGCTCGCGCTGGGCATGCTGACCTGCATCAGGAAATGTTTCGATCTGATCGACCATCACAAGGGCGAGCGTTGGGTTCTGGCGACCGTCCCGCAGGATGATCCCAGGGTTTACGATATGTTGTGTGCCGGCGAGTCGCTCGGGGTCTTCCAGGTCGAGAGCCGCGCCCAGATGAACATGCTGCCGCGCCTGAAGCCGCGGACCTTCTACGATCTCGTCATCGAAGTCGCGATCGTGCGGCCGGGGCCGATCCAGGGCGACATGGTGCATCCTTACTTGAGGCGGCGGAACAATCTGGAGAAGGTGACCTATCCCTCGCCATCGCCCGAGCACGGTCCCGCGGACGAGCTCTACAAGGTGCTGCACAAGACCAAGGGCGTGCCCCTGTTTCAGGAACAGGCAATGCGCATCGCGATCGAGGCGGCAAAATTCACCCCCGAGGAAGCCAACGGCCTGCGCCGTTCGATGGCGACTTTCCGCAATGTCGGCACCATCGGCCAATACGAGGAGAAGCTGATCGGCAACATGGTCGCGCGCGGCTATGATGCCAACTTCGCCAGAAGCTGCTTTGACCAGATCAAGGGCTTTGGCTCCTATGGTTTTCCGGAGAGCCATGCTGCGAGTTTTGCCCAGCTCGTCTACATCTCGTCATGGCTGAAATATCATCACCCCGACGCCTTCTGCTGTGGCCTGTTGAACTCCCAGCCGATGGGTTTTTACGCCCCGGCGCAGATCGTCGGCGATGCCCGCAAGAACGGCGTCGAGGTGCGCGAAATCGACGTGTCCTACAGCTTCGCGCAGAACACGCTGGAGAACACGGACGGCAGATATTGTGCCGTTCGCCTGGGCTTCCGTCAGATCGACGGTTTTCATTGGCTCGATGAGGATGAAGAGAGGCTGAAGCAAATTCAGTCGTCATTCCGGGGCGCGCCGACAGGCGCGAGCCCGGAATCCATACTCCCGATGGTGGTTATGGATTCCGGGCTCGACGCTGGCGCGTCGCCCCGGAATGACAAAAAAGAAGACTGGGCCGACCGTATCATCGCCGCTCGCGACCGCCGCCCCTTCACCTCGCTCGAAGACTTCGCCCGCGACACCGGCCTGCCCAAGCGCGCGCTGATCCTGCTGGCGGATGCGGATGCCTTCCGCTCGCTCGGGCTGGATCGCCGCGAGGCGCTGTGGCAGGTGCGGCGGCTGCCCGACGACGTCGCGCTGCCGCTGTTTGAAGCAGCCACCGCCCGCGAGCAACCGGACGAACACGCGCAGCCGTTGCCAATGATGCCGCGTCCCGAACAGGTCGTCGCCGACTACCAGACCATCCGTCTGTCACTCAAAGGCCATCCGATGGAATTCCTGCGCGAGATGTTTTCGCGCGAGCGGATCGTCGCCTGCAAGGAGATCAGCCACGAGAACGAACGGCGCCGCGTCCGCTGCGCCGGCGTGGTGCTGGTGCGGCAGCGGCCGGGCAGCGCCAGCGGCGTCGTGTTCATGACGCTGGAAGACGAGACCGGCATTGCCAATGTCGTGGTGTGGCCCAAGGTCATGGAGCAGTATCGGAAAGAGGTGATGGGCGCGCGCCTCATCGAGGTTCAAGGCTATATCCAGAGCAGCCCCGAGAAGGTGACGCATCTGATCGCGCAGCGCATGATCGACCGTTCGCACGATCTGGTTGGCCTTGCCAATGATGTTCTGAGCCGCAAGCCTCCGGTGCCGGCAGGCGCCACGGTCGTCGAGCCGCTCAATGACGATCGTCGCGACCACGCGGATATGCCGGCGCAAAAAATTCGCCATCCCCGCAACGTCCGCATACTGCCGCCGTCGCGGGATTTCCATTGAGGCTTGATCCATGCGCGCCAAGTCTCTCCCCGTCACCCTGACGTGGCCGCTCCTTCAGCGGCCCTCGAAGGCGACGGCCCGACTGCCAGCTTGGCTGCTCATCCTTCGAGGCTCGGCTTGCGATGCATGCGCATCGCAAACCTCGCACTTCAGGATGACGGAACAGGCAGGAGCACGCGCTAGAAATTCACCCGGTTCGAGATCGCACCATCCACGACGAGATTGGCGCCGGTCGTGAACGACGATGCCGGGCTCGCCAGAAACACCGCGGCGTTCGCGATCTCCTGTGGCGTTGCCATGCGTCCCGTCGGATTGCGCTTCATCGCGTCGTTGTAGCGCTCAGGCATATTCTGCTCGATCATGTTCCAGACGCCGCCCTTGAAATAGACGGTGCCGGGCGACACGACATTCACGCGGATCTTCTTCTTCGCATATTGCCGCGCCAGGCCCTTGGCCATGTGGATCAGCGCCGCCTTGATCGGGCCGTAGGAACTGGCGAGATCGGCCTGTGCCGCCGCGATCGAGGAGATGATGATGAAGGCGGCATCGCCGTTCTTTTCGCCGCTGGCCTCGAGGAAGGGCCGCGCCGCGTCGAACGCATGCACGGCCCCGAGCACGTCGAGCCGGAAGTTCTGTTCCCACGATGCCGGATCATGGCCTTGCGCCATCGCGCCGGCGTTGGCGAAAACCAGGTCTACTCCTCCTAATTCCTTCGCAGTGCCCTCGACCCACGCCTTCAGAGCAGCGCCGTCGGTGACGTCGACCGTGCCGCCGGTGGCGCGGATGCCGCTCGCCTTGAGTTCAGCAACGGTGGCCGCAACTTGCTCCGCGTTACGCGCGCACACCGCGACATTGCTGCCTTCACCGGCCAGCGTTGCTGCGATTGCCCGCCCGATGCCGCGGGTGCCGCCGAGCACGATGGCGTTCTTGCCTTTGAGACCGAGATCCATTGTTTGGGTTTTCCTTTTTGTTGGTCGTACGGAGTGTAGCCGCGGAGGCGGAGAAAGTCCTCCCCCTCTATTCCGGCGAGGCCCCCACAGGCGGGCCGCCGGGTGGGCGATGCAGGAAGGTCAGCGATGCATAGGCGCCGACCCAGGAGCCGATGGCCGCGAATGCGACATAGAAAGCGTTTTCGGTGTAGCTGATCACGGCGTAGGAGGAGAGCAGGTACCAGATCGCACTCCAGCTCGCGGCCGGTACGCGCTTGCGTGCGACCACGGCCGACGTAAACATCACGTAGACTGCGTCGGTTGCCGCCGTTGCGACGAACACGGCGCCTGCGGTGAGGGGATCGATGGCGGCCATTGCAATCCTTTCCGTGCTCATGGGATGGTCGCAAGAAAACCTAGGGGAGAGAGGCTACGATGCAAAGCCCTATCGGCGTTCTCAGCGATATCTGGACCTCCGCCGGCGGCGATAAGGCCGCGCTCGAGCGTGTGCACCTGACCGGCGAGGAGCCGCAGATCCCGTCCTCGTTCCGTGTCGCCGTCGCTGGGCAAACGACAATCGCCGCGGCAGCTCTTGCCGCCGCCGAGATCTGGCGGCTGCGCGGCGGCGAGGCGCAGGGCGTGAGCGTCGACATGCGCCATGCCGTCGTCGAATGCCGCTCCGAGCGTTATCTGCGTCTCGACGACAAGCCGCCGCCGCCGGCCTGGGACGCCATCGCCGGCGTCTACAAGACCGGCGACGACCGCTTCGTCCGCTGCCACACCAATTTCCCGCATCACCGCGACGCTGTCTGCAAGGTGCTTGGCTGCGTGCCCGAGCGCGACAAGGTGCAGGCCGCTCTGATGCAATGGAAGGGCGCGGATTTCGAAACGGCAGCCTATGCCGCAGGCGGCGTCGTTGCGTTGATGCGCTCCTACGACGAATGGTCCGCGCTGCCGCAGGCGTGTGCGCTCGCGGAGCTCCCGCTGATCTCGATCGACAGGATCGGCGATGCCCCGCCGAAGCCATGGCCTAAAAAATCATGGCCGAAAGGCGATCGGCCGCTCGCAGGTCTGCGCGTGCTCGATCTCTCCCGCGTCATTGCCGGTCCCGTCGCCGGCCGCACGCTCGCGGCGCACGGCGCCGATGTGCTGCTCGTTTCGGGGCCGACACTGCCGGCCATTCCCTGGCTCACCATCGACACAGGCCGCGGCAAGCTCACAACCTTCATCGAGCTGAAGAGCGAGGCAGGCAAGGCGCAGATGCGCGCGCTGTTGAAAGATGCAGACATCTTCTCGCAGGGCTATCGCCCGCGCGCGCTCGCGGCCCTCGGCTTCTCGCCGGAGCACGCCGCGGAGATCAATCCCGGCATCGTCTATGTCACGCTGTCGGCTTACGGCCATGGCGGTCCCTGGGCCGAGCGTCGCGGCTTCGATTCGCTGGTGCAGACCACGACCGGCTTCAACGACGCGGAAGGGAAGGCTGTCGGCGTCGATGGTCCCAAGGAATTGCCGGCACAGATTCTCGACCACGCCACCGGCTATCTCATGGCGTTCGGCGCGATGATGGCGAAGGCGCGTCAGGCTCGCGAAGGCGGTAGCTGGCACGTGCGCGTGTCGCTGGCGCAGACCGGACGCTGGCTTTGGAATCTCGGCCGGCTTGCGGATGGCCTGAACACCCCGGATCTTACGGGCGAGGCCGTACATGCTGCGTTCATGGAAACGATGTCATCTGGCTTCGGAACGTTGAAGGCGGTGCGCCATTCGGCTGTGCTGTCGAGAACACCGGCGCAATGGAGCCGTCCGGCGATGCCGCTCGGCAGTCATTCGCCGCAATGGCCGGCGCAAAGCTGACGTGAAGCTGACATGCCGCAAAATTTTAACGCAAACCGAAGGGTGCGCGGCGTTTTTTAGGTTGTTTGAAATCCCAAATCGGCACTATTAGCGCGACCGATGAGGCAGTCGTCTGCCGAGATCGTCGCAGACACGACCGGGCTCCATGGTAGTTGAAAACACCAAGCGATCGCAGGCGCTTACGAAACGGCGGGTGATCACATCCGTAGTCTTGCTGGCGCTCGCCGGGGCCGGCGCCTACGGCTTCATGTTTGCCGGCACCAAGGAGAAGAAGAACTCCGAGGTCTCAAGCCAGTCGCGCAAGAACGCCCAGAATTTCACGCCGACGCCATCAGAATGGGCGACGCTGACGATCGAGCCGGTCAATGCCAAGACCTTCCGCGCCGAGTATGTCACCGAAGGCAAGGTCGCCGTCGACGAGGACCGTTCGACGCCGGTGTTCTCGCCCTATGCGGGCCGGGTGACCAAGCTGCTCGCCAAGCCGGGCGAGAGCGTGACCCAGGGTCAACCGCTGTTCACAATCGAAGCCGCCGATACCGTGCAGGCCCAGAATGATTTCATCGCGGCGATGACGTCGCAGAACAAGGCGAAGTCGGCGCTCGAACTTGCCGACATCCAGTACCGGCGCGCCAAGGATCTCTACGAAGGCCGCGCCATTCCGCTCAAGGATTTCCAGCAGGCGGAAGCGACCCAGGTCCAGGCGCAGAACGACATGCGTTCCTCGGTGACGGCGCTGGAAGCCGCTAACAACAAACTGCGCATCCTCGGTTTTACCGACGAGACGATCAAGGCGTTCCAGACGAAGAGCACCATCAATCCGGAAATCACGATCTATGCGCCGATCTCGGGCACGGTCGTGCAACGCAAGATCGGCCCCGGGCAATATGTCAACACCGGCGCCAGCGATCCGGTCTTCGTGATCGGCGATCTCTCCACGGTCTGGCTCACCGCTTTCGTGCGTGAGAGCGACGCCGCCTCCGTCAGTGTCGGGCAGGATATCGCCGTCAACGTGATGGCGCTGCCGGGCCATCCGCTGGCCGCCAAGATCAACTATGTCGCCGCTGCGATCGATCCCAACACCCGCCGCCTGCTGGTGCGAGCAACCATCGACAACAAGGACGGCCTGCTCAAGCCGGAAATGTTCGCCAACGTCACGATCTATTCGACCGGCGACCGCGCCGCGCCCGCGGTGCCGAAGCAGGCGCTGATCTATGAAGGCGACCAGGTCCGCATCTGGGTCGCGCGTGACGACAAGTCGGTCGAGCTCCGCCAGATCAAGATCGGCCTCATCAATGGCAAACTCGTCGAGGTCACCAGCAACCTGAGGCCCGGCGAACGGATCGTCGTCAAAGGCAGCCTGTTCATCGACCGCGCGGCGTCCGGCAGCTGATCGACGAGCCCCAAGAAACTGCGAAAAACCTGAATGGACCGTCTCGTCGCCCTTGCCGTCAACCGGCGCTTCCTGATGGTCGGCATGTTCGTTGCCGTGTTCATCGGCGGCCTGATCGCGTTCAACCAGCTCAATATCGAGGCCTATCCCGATCCGACCCCGCCGATGGTCGATATCGTCACGCAGAGCCCCGGCCTGTCGGCGGAAGAGATCGAGCGCTACATCACGATTCCGATCGAGACCCAGGTCGCTGGCCTGAAGAACCTGACGACGATCCGCACCATCTCGCTCTACGGCCTCTCCGACGTCAAACTCCAGTTCTCCTTCGCCTACACTTATGACGAGGCGTTGCAGCAGGTCTTGAATCGCCTCGCGCAGCTGGCGCCGCTGCCGGGCAACGTGCAGCCGCAAATCTCGCCCCTGAGCCCGATCGGTGAAATCTTCCGCTACCGCCTGGTCGGTCCGCCGAACTACAGCGTGCTCGACCTCAAGACCATCCAGGACTGGATCCTCCAGCGCCGCTTCCGCGCCGTGCCCGGCGTGATCGACGTCACCGGCTGGGGCGGCAAGAGCAAGACCTACGAGCTCCAGGTCGACAACAACAAGCTGGTCGCCAACGGCTTGACGCTGCCGCAGTTGCTGCAGGCCGTCAGCAATTCGAACGTCAATGTCGGCGGCAACACCGTCAATATTGGCCAGCAGTCGGCCGTGGTGCGCGGCGTCGGCCTGATCAAGTCGATCGACGATCTTGCCAACACCATGGTTGCGCAGACCAACGGCAATCCGGTGCTGGTGAAGGACGTCGCCACCGTCACCGTCGGCCAGAAGCCGCGTCTCGGCATCGCCGGTCTCGACGATTCCGACGACATCGTGCAGGGCATCGTGCTGATGCGCCGCGGCGAGCAGAGCACGCCGACCATCAATCGCGTCGAGCAGCTCGTCGCCCAGATCAACGGCTCGACGATCCTGCCGCCGGGCGTGCGGATCGAGCGCATCTACGACCGCAAGGACCTGATCGACCTTACCACGCACACCGTGTTGCACAACATGGTGGTCGGCATCCTGCTGATCGTGCTGCTGCAATGGATCTTCCTCGGCGATCTCCGCAGCGCGCTGATCGTCGGCGCCACGATTCCGTTCGCGCTGTTCTTCGCTGTGATCATCCTGGTGCTGCGCGGGGAATCGGCCAACCTGCTCTCGGTCGGCGCCATCGATTTCGGCCTGATCGTGGACGCGACCGTCATCATGGTGGAGGCGATCTTCCGCCGCCTGACCCAGACCACGCCGACGTCGGAATCCGAGCAGATGTCGCCCGAGACGCTGTTCGGCATGAAGAGCCACGCCATCCTCAGCGCCGCGGCCGACGTCTCGCGTTCGATCTTCTTTGCCGCCGCGATCATCATTGCGGCCTTCCTGCCGCTGTTCACGCTGTCAGGCGTCGAGGGCAACATCTTCGGGCCGATGGCGCGCACCTATGCCTACGCGCTTGCCGGCGGCCTGCTTGCGACCTTTACCGTCACGCCGGCGTTGTCCGCGATCATCCTGCCCGCCCATGTCGAGGAGACCGAGACCCGCGTGATGCAGGTCCTGCACCGGCTCTACATGCCGGTGCTGAACTGGGCCGTCGCCAACCGCGCCATCGTACTCGGCGGCGCGGTCGGGCTCGTGGTGATGACGATCGTGTTCGGCCGGCTGCTCGGCCTCGAATTCCTGCCCAAGCTCGAAGAGGGCAATCTCTGGATTCGCGCCACGCTGCCGCCGACCATCTCGCTCCAGGAAGGCAACTCCTACGTCAACGAGATGCGGAAGCTGATCCGCGCCCGGCCCGAGGTCGAGTCCGTGGTGTCGCAGCATGGCCGTCCTGACGACGGCACCGACGCTGCCGGCTTCTTCAACGCCGAGTTCTTCGCGCCGTTGAAGCCCGCGAGCACGTGGCCGGGTACGCATGACAAGGAGGAGCTGACCGCGGAGCTGCTCAAGCAGCTCGACGACCGCTTCCCCGGCGTCGAGTTCAACTTCTCGCAATATCTCCAGGACAACGTCTCCGAAGCCGTCTCCGGCGTGAAGGGCGAGAACTCGATCAAGCTGTTCGGCAGCGATCTTCAGGCGCTGACGGACACCGCCAACAAGATCAAGTCGGTGCTGTCGACGGTGCAGGGCGTTACGGACCTTGCGGTCTTCACCTCGCTCGGGCAGCCGACCGTGCAGATCGACATCGATCGCGCCAAGGCCGCGCGCTACGGGCTCTCTCCCGGCGACATCAACGCCACCATCAAGGTCGCGATCGGTGGCGACACCGCCGGCGACCTCTACGAGCCGGGGTCCGACCGCCACTTCCCGATCATCGTGCGCCTGGCGCCGGAGTACCGCCGCAGCGCCGAGGCGATCCAGAACATCCGGATCGGCGCGCCCGGGCCGAACGGCTCGATCACCCAGATTCCCCTGAGCGAAGTTGCCACGATCAGCCTCGTCTCCGGCGCCGCCTACATCTACCGCGAGCAGCAGGAACGCTATCTGCCGATCAAGTTCTCGGTGCGCGAGCGCGATCTCGGCAGCGCCATCCGCGAGGCGCAGCAGAAGATCGCCGAACAGGTCCAGCTGCCGCCCGGTTCGCACATGGAATGGGTCGGCGAGTTCGGCAATCTCCAGGACGCGATCCGGCGGCTGTCGATCGTGGTCCCGATCTCGCTGGCGCTGATCGGCATCCTGCTCTGGTTCAATTTCGGCTCGATGACCGACACGCTGCTCGCCATGAGCGTGATCCCGATGGCGATCTTCGGCGGCGTGCTGGGTCTGTTGATGTCCGGCACCGCCTTCAGCGTTTCGGCGGCGATCGGCTTCATCGCGCTGTTCGGCATCGCCGTGATGGACGGCATCATCATCCTCTCGCAGTTCAACCAGTTGATCGAAGAGGGCATGGACCGCATGAGCGCGGTGGTTCGCACCGGCGAGTTGCAGCTCCGGCCCGTGCTGATGACATGCGTGGTCGCCGGCGTCGGCCTCTTGCCGGCCGCGCTGTCGGAAGGCATCGGCTCGCAGGTGCAGAAGCCGCTCGCGGTCGTCGTGGTGACCGGCATGATGCTTGCGCCGGTCGTGATTCTGGTGACGCTGCCGGTGCTGATCTCCTTCTTCTCCCGCCGCGCGCGCTGACGCCGATCTTAAAATCCGTAGAGCCGGGCCGGATTGTCGACCAGGATTTTCCTGCGGATGTCATCATCCTGTGACCACACCGGAAGCTGGTTCAGCAGCCGGCCGTCGTCGATCTGGTGAAATGGTGCGGGATCGGTAGCCTTGCGGCCCGCGACTTGCGCCGAATCCGGGTGCGGCCAGTCGGTACCCCAGACGATACGATCCGGGTTTGCGGCGATCAGCGCACGCGCATAGGGCACCATGTCCTGATAGTCGGGCGCGAGGTTCGACGAGCGATAGGCGCCGGAGATCTTCACATGGGCCTTGCCTGACTTGACCAGCGCGACGAGGTCGGAAAACCCGGGCTGCTCGAGCCCGAGAGCGGCCTCGAGCCCGCCGAAATGATCGAACACGACGGGCACCGGTGAAGCCAGCACGAGACCCCTGATGGCCGAGATCATCGCCGGCGTGGTGTAGAGCTGCACGTGCCAGCCGCGCGCTGACATGCGTTCGACGGCGGCGGCAAAGCGGGCGCGGCCGACATCGGGATCGTTGACACCGTCGGTCGCAAGATTGATGCGGATGCCCCGAAAGCCGTCCGCATGCATTGCATCGAGCTGGGCCTCGGTGGTCTTGTCGTCGATCACGGCTACGCCGCGCGCGGTTGCGCCGCGGGCCTTCATGCCGAACAGGCTCGAGGAATTGTCGGTGCCGTAGACGCTCGGCGTGACGATCACCACGCGCTCGACGTGCAGCGCCTCGTGCAGCGCCGCCATTTCGTCGGGGCTTGCCGGTCCCGGCGTGTAGACGCGCCCCGCGAAGAACGGAAAGTCTTCGACGTCGCCATGGATGTGGGTGTGACAGTCGCAGGCACCTGCCGGTACATCGAAACTGATCGGTGTCGCGGGCTGCGCTGCGCGCGCGAAAATCTTGTCGGTCATGGCGGCTCCGGCGGCGAGGAAGGCGCGGAACGATATCACATCAGCCGGGCAGTCCCGCCACGTCGGCGCATAGCTGGTCGACCAGCTCCGCAATCGGCCGTGCGCCGTCGGCGCGGACGACCGTGCAGGGCAGACCCGCCAGCCAGGCCTCGTCCTTTGCGAGGCTGCGTCCGTCGCGATCGCTGGCTTCGTAGTGCGAGGCCCATTCGACGAAGGCTTCGGTCTCCTCGTGGCGCCAGCCACCGGGAACAACGGCATCCGCACCAAAATGCGCAGCCTCGCGGGCGTATAGGCGTTGCACGCGAAGATCGCGCTGCGTCGTCACGAAGACAACAAGATCGAACAGCGGGACGATTTCGTCGCCCCAGCCGGTGACGGTTCCGCTGAGCACCCAATCGAGACGCGGCAGGAACATCTCACGCATGAGGCGCAGACGATCGGCGGCTGGGCGTGTCGTCCGATAGGGCGGAGCAGTCGGGAGCCAGAAATAGTCGTCGGTGTCGTGATGCGGCAGCGCCAACCGCCTCGCAAGAGCGCGGCCGAGCGTCGTCACGCCGGAACCCGAAGCTCCCATCAGATGGATGCGGCGGCTCTTCATTGGCGTCGACCGAAAGATTCGAAACTACTGCCCCGACGGCGTGCGCAGGCCGTGCCAGGCGTCGCGGACCTGCTGGTAGTGCACCTCGGGCAGATAGTCCGGTGTGTTCAGGTTCAAGGTCTTGACGTCGAGATGGCCGATGGCGCTGAGCAGCGTGTAGGAGGCGATGACGCGGTCGCGCAGTGCGCCGATCAGGCGGGCCTTGGCCTGGATCAGATCGGCCTGCGAGTTCAGCACGTCCACCGTCGTGCGCTGTCCGCCGGCGGCCTCGCGCTGGACGCCCTGGAGCGCGACGGTCGCCGCCTTCACCTCGGACTCCGAGGCCGAGACCGCGATCTTGGCGCCTTCGTTGGCGACCCAGGCGCTGACCGCCGCCGTGCGCGCCTGGTTGCGGATCTGGTCGAGCACCAGACGGCTCTGCGCCGTGACTTCCTTGGCCTGCCGGGTCTGCGATGCCGCCTGGCCACCGTCATAGATCGGCGCGGTGACGTTGGCGACGATCGAGGCCTGATCGGTACCGAAGGTGCCGAGCGTCTGGTCGCTGTCGCGGCTGCGGCTGACGCTGCCCTGGAGGCTGGCGCTGGGGAGCAGTGCGCCTTCGGCGACGCGGATATTGGTCGAGGCGACGTCGACGTCGAAGCCGGCTGCCATCACGGCGGGATGCTCGCGGATCGCCATGGCGATCGAATCCTCGCGGCTCTTCGGCAGATAGCGATCGACAACTTCGGCGGGACGAAGGGCGGAGGGCGAATTGCCGATCACCTGGGCGTAGGTCGCCTGGCTCACCGCAAGCGCGACTTCGGCGGCATTGAGATCGGCAAGGCCCCGATTGAGGCGCGCCTCGGCCTGGGCGGTATCGGTCGGGGTGACGTCGCCGGCGTTGAGGCGGCGCTGGGTGATGGAGAGCGTCTCGCGCAGGAAGGCGACGTTTGAGCGCTGCGCCTCGACCAGCGACTGGTTCGCCAGCACGTTGGTATAGGCGGTGACGGCGTCGAGCAGCACGCCCTGGCCAACGTTGCGCAGAGCCTCGCGACCGGACTGCACCTGGAGTTCCGCGACCCGCACGCTGTTGGCGGTGCGGAAGCCGTTGAACAGGGTCTGCGACACCGTGACCCCGATGGTCCATGGTTTCAGCGTTGCGGTCTGGATGGTGTTGTCGGGAAGCAGATTGCGCACTGCCTGCATGCCCGCGCTGAGGCTCGCCACGATCTGCGGCCGGTAGCCGGCCAGCGCCTGCGGAACGTTCTCGTCGGTGGCGCGCTGCCTTGCACGCTCGGCGTTGAGTTGCGGGTTGGTCTGGTAGGCCTTGACCAGCGCCTCCGGCAGCGCCTCTGCACAGACGGCGGCGGGCAGGGCGCAACAGAGCGCCACCGCAGTCCATGTCGCCAGGACAGGACCCACGCCCGATCGACGCCGCGTCATCACGCGGCCAGCTCTGGCGGTACGCCCAATCATGTAATCCCGCAAAACCCCGGCTGTCCGCCCCCGCCGACGGCGGTTCTCTTAACTGTTTACCCAGCGCCGGTCGCGCAGGCAAACTGCCGCGGAGCAAACCCCCATGAAATCCGTGCTTGTTGCAGGTGCGTCACACACCGATTGCGCCACGAATAGGCTATAGGGACCTGATGGTGCCTTCCAATTCCGTCGGGCGCCTTAGCCATGCGGTCCGGACCCACGGATGATGCCGAAAGTCTTCTCCGATCCCGATGCACTCGCGGAAGAAATCATTCGCGACGTCGGAACCGATCTGGTGGTCGGTCTGCCGCTTGGTCTCGGCAAGGCCAATCATGTCGTCAACGCGCTCTATGCGCGGGCCTGTGCCGATCCTGACATCAAGCTGACAATGCTGTCGGCGCTGACACTGGAGAAGCCAGCACCGAAGGCGCTCATCGAACGCCGGTTCATCACGCCGGTGATCGATCGCCTGTTCGGCGGGTATCCCGATCTGACCTACGCCGATGCGTTGCGCGAACGTCGGCTGCCGCCCAATATCGACGTGGTCGAATTTTTCTTTCTGGCCGGGCGCTGGCTGCACGTGCCTGCTGCCCAGCAGAATTACATTTCGGCCAACTATACCAATGCCGCGAGCTATCTGCTGGCGCGCGGGATGAACGTGGTGACACAATTGGTGGCGCAGCGCGTCGTCGACGGCGTGCCGCGCTACAGCCTCTCCTGCAATACCGACACGACGCTGGACGTGCTGCGCGAGCGCCGCGCCGGACGCGCGACGTTCAAGCTGATCGCGCAGGTAAATTCCGAGCTGCCGTTCATGCCAGGCGAGGGCGATCTTCCGGCCGAGGAGTTTTCCGCGGTGCTGGACAGTGCGGCGACCGACTTTCCCCTGTTCGCGCCGCCGTCGGAGCCGATCTCCGATACCAGATACGCCATCGGCCTGAATGCGGCATCGCTGGTCCGTGACGGCGGCACGCTGCAAATCGGCATCGGGCAGATCGGCGATGCGCTGGCACAGGGCCTGATCCTCCGCCAACGCCATGGAGCAGCGTTTCATGACGTCGTCACGCGGCTGTGCGAGGCGCGACCGGGCGTGGCGCAGGAAGCCGGGGCCTTCCAGGTTGGCCTCTATGGCGTCAGCGAGATGGTGACCGAGGCCTTCATCGGCCTGATCGACGCCGGCATTCTCACGCGCGCCATCGACGGCGTGGTGCTGCATGGCGCTTTCTTCCTCGGTCCAAGGTCGTTCTATCGTGTATTGCGCGAGATGCCATCAGACGAGATCGCGCGCATCCAGATGATGCCGGTGTCGTTTACGAACGAGCTCTACGGCGATGAGGATCGGAAGCGCAGCGCCCGCATCGACGCACGCTTCATCAACGTCACGATGATGGCGACGCTGCTGGGGGCGGCCGTGTCGGACGGCCTCGATGACGGGCAGGTCGTGAGCGGGGTCGGCGGGCAATACAATTTCGTAGCGCAAGCCTTCGCGCTCCAGGGCGCGCGGTCGGTCCTGACGCTGGAAGCTACGCGGCAGTCCGGCGGCGCGCTGAAATCCAACTTTCTCTGGCGCTACGGGCATGAGACCATTCCGCGCCATTTGCGCGATGTCTTCATCACCGAATACGGCGTTGCCGATCTCAGGGGAAAGTCGGACGCCGATGTGATCGCAAGCATGCTGACAATCGCGGATTCACGCTTTCAAGGCGAGTTGGCGCGGGTGGCGAAGGACGCCGGCAAGCTGCCGCGGGGCTACGAGATCCCGGCCGCTTACCGCGACAACCATCCCGAAAGGATCGCAGCCGCGCTGAAGCCCGCGCGCGAGGCCGGGCTCTTGCCGTCGTTCCCGTTCGGTTGCGATTTCACCGAGGTGGAGCAACGCCTGATTCCCGCGCTGGAGATCCTGCAAGGTGCGCAACATTCATCGCGCGCGCTGGCAGGTCTGCTGTGGCAGGGATTGATGCGGAAGCCTGATACGGCCGACGAGGCGTGCCTGGCACGCCTCGGCCTTGACCGTCCCAAAACCTGGCCGGAGCGCTTCTATCGCGCACTGGTCAACGCTGCTCTGGCAGAGAGCCGCGCCAGCTAGCTCCGCTGTCGTCCTGGCGAAGGCCAGAACCCACTGCACTTGGGAGCAGTCGTGGTGCGAAGCCGGTAACTCCGGGTCATCGCAAAAACATTGCTGCGGAGTATGGGTCCCGAATTTGCGCGCGCTTAAGGCGCGCTCGTCCGGGACGACGGAGAGGAAATCACCGGTTCTTGTTCACCGGCTTGCGCTTCTCGATGAAGGCGGCCATGCCCTCGGAGCGGTCTTCGAGCGCGAAGGTCGAGTGGAACAGATTGCGCTCGACGCTCATGCCCTCGGCCAGCGTCGTCTCGAAGGCGCGATTGACCGCTTCCTTGGCCATCGCGACCGCAGGGCGCGACATGGAGGCGATCTTCTCGGCCGCCGCCAGGGTCTCCTCCATCAGCTTGTCGGCGGGCACGATCCGGCTGACGAGGCCGCTGCGCTCGGCCTCGGCCGCATCCATCATGCGGCCGGTGAGGCAAAGATCCATCGCCTTGGACTTGCCGATCGCGCGGGTCAGGCGCTGGGTGCCGCCGATGCCGGGGATGGTGCCGAGCGTGATCTCGGGCTGGCCGAATTTGGCGGTGTCCGCCGCGATGATGAAATCGCACATCATGGCGAGCTCGCAGCCGCCGCCGAGCGCGTAGCCTGCGACCGCCGCAATGGTCGGCTTGCGGCAACGCGCGACGCGATCGCCGCCGATCGCGGCAAAGTCCTCGGAGAACATGTCGATGAAGCCCTTCGGCTGCATCTCCTTGATGTCCGCGCCGGCCGCAAAGGCCTTCTCGCTGCCGGTCAAGACGATGCAGCCGATCGCGTCATCGGCCTCGAGATCGTCGACCGCCGCGGCGATCTCGCGAAACACGCCGAAGGAAAGCGCGTTGAGCATCTTCGGCCGGTTCAGCTTGACGATGCCGACTGCGCCTTTGCTCTCGACGATGATGTGTTCGAACGTGCTCATGCTCCACCCACGCGTTTGATTGGGCGGGCAATGTGCCCGCTGGCGCGGATGCCTTCAAGGGGGCCAAGGGCCGCCGGGACGCGCGCGCAGCGCGCCCCGAAATGGGGCCTTCAAGCCATGAACATGCGTGCGGCCGAGGCCAGCGTCAGCAGCGTACCGACGCCGATGAAGATCTTGCCGATCAGGGTGCTCTGGTCCCAGGCCGAGTTCGGCTGGCTGCTCGCCATCACCGGCGCCGGACGCGGCTGCGCGTCGGTTGCGGCGACCACCGCTCTCTGCGCGGGGGGATTGTCCTGTTGCAGGGCGCGGTCGAGGTCGTTGAGCTGGTCGGGCGCGACCACCTGGTTCTCGGCATTGGGGGCGGCGTCATTGTCGGCTGCGGCCTGCACATTGTCGTTGGCGCGGCCGGTCATCGCCGAGGCCGCGGTCGCAGGGGGCGTCTCGGGGGTGAGCTGCGCGTTGGCATTGGCGACATCGGGCGACATCTGGCTCGAGGCCGGGGCGTCGGTGTTGGCCTTGTTGTCGATCTTGGCCTCGTCGACCTGCGGCTGCGCATCCGCCTTGTCGGATTTGTCGGCCTTGTCGTCGGATTTCTGCGCCGTCTTGCTGCCGGTGTGGCGGCGGGAGGCGTGGTGCCGCGACTTGGTCGGCTTGACCGCATCGGCCTGTTTGCTTGCGCTCGTGCTTGCAGCAGAACTCGGCGCCGCCTGCGCCGAGGCGCCCAACAGCAAGAACAGCCCGGCCAGAACGGCCAATGCCGCGCGCCCGCTGGCTTTCGTCATGTTCATGGTCTCCCCAATTCGCCCGTCCCGGAAGCGAACAGAGACCTTGGGCCATGACGACAGCGGGGCAAAATATGGGAATCTTCGGGCCACACCGGGCAAAACCGGGGCAAACCGGTTAGCGGCAGCGGGTGGCCGGATGCGGCAGGGCCCGATCGGTGTTATGAGCCCTGACGGAATTCCTGCGGCTGCTTCGGGGAAGGTGCGATCTTGATCACGACTTCGTGATCGTTCGGGCCGGGTCGTAACAAATTGAAAGAGCGGCCGAATTGCAATGATGAGGGGCGCGCGTGCGCGGACGTGAGGACGAATGGACCGGCCTGATGCGGTCGGCCATGGCAGGCGATGATGCGGCGTATCATCGGCTGTTGAAGGCGGTCACGCCGGTGCTGCGCGCTGCCGCGAGGCGCGGCTTGGCGCGTGCCGGGCAGCCTCCCGATCAGGCCGAGGATATTGTGCAGGAGATTTTGTTGGCGGTGCATCTGAAGCGGCACACCTGGGACAGCGAAGCGCCCTTCGCCCCCTGGCTGTTTGCGATCGCCCGCAACAAGCTGATCGACGCGCTCAGGCGCCGCGGCCGGCGCGTGTTCGTCAACATCGACGATTTCGCCGAGACGCTGCCCGGCGAGACGCCGCAGGAGACGGCCTCGGCCGGCGAGGTCACGGCGCAGCTCAACACGCTGCCGCAGCGCCAGCGCGACGTGTTGCAGTCGATCGCGGTGGACAGCGCCTCGATCAAGGACACCGCGACGAAATTCTCGATGAGTGAAGGTGCGGTGCGCGTCGCGCTGCATCGGGGGCTTGCGGCCCTGACCGCCAAACTACGGGACCACTAGTCATGGACACCGATCAACTCATTCGCACGCTTGCAGCCGACAACGCCCACCGCGCCCCGCGCGTCGGCGCGCTGCTGACGACGGGGCTCCTGGTCGCGGCGCCGTTGTCGATCCTGGTTTTCGCGACGTTTCTCGGCGTCCGGCCGGACGTGATGAGCGCCATGCACAACCCGTTCTTCGACATGAAGTTCGCGGTTACGCTGTCGCTCGCGATTCCCGCGATCATCATCAGCCTGCACCTGTCGCGGCCCGAGGCATTGCTGCGCGGCTGGGGCTGGCTTCTGCTGCTGCCCGTGGGATTGCTTGCGGTCGCGATCGGCAGCGAGGCGATGATGGCGCCGGCCATGCCGATGACGATGCGGCTCGTCGGCAAGAATTCGCGGGCATGCCTGTCGGCGATTCCCGCGATGTCGCTGCCGCTTCTTGCGGGCGCGTTGTTCGGCCTGCGCCATGGCGCTCCGGCGCGTCCTGCGCTTGCCGGCGCGCTCGCCGGACTGCTCTCGGCCGGGCTCGCCGCCACGCTCTACGCCTCGCACTGCACCGACGACTCGCCGCTGTTCGTCGCGACCTGGTACACGATCGCGACCGCGTTCGTGACGGCGATCGGCGCGGCGGTTGGGTCGAGAGTATTGAGATATTAAGCCGCGGACGTCGTGCTCTGCATGCGCTGGAAGCGCAGCACCTGCTGGGCGGTGGAACTGCGCAGGGCCTCGTAGGTATCGCGCAGCGACAGCATGTCGGTCTGCGTGCCGCCCGAGAGCTTTTCGCGCATGGCAACGATCGCGCGCACGCTCGACCATTGCATCCCGGCGACCTTGGCGAGGATCATCACGCCCTCGGTGCGGCTCTCGATCATCATGTTCTCGGCGATGTCGACCGAAACGCCGGCAAGGGCCGCGAGCCCCGCATTGGTCTCGTCGAACTTGCCCTGTTCGGCGAAGGCTGCGACCTGGAATTCGTTGAGACGGCCGTCGTCGTGGAGTGACTTCACCAACGCGCGCGCCATCTCGGTCTGCCGGCTCATGGCGGCGGCGCGGACCCGCTGTGCCGCTTCCTGGACCACGCTGGACACTTCGTCGGCGAGTTCGGGATGGGCGGCTTCCAGTTTCCTGCGCACGCTGAGGGATGCCTTGGCGACCAGTTTCAGATAGTGATGGCGCGGCAGGTCGGGCCGCAGGCCGATGCAGGCCGCAAGATCGTCATCGCGCTCGGCGCGGGCGACGAGATCGGTGAGGCTGCCCTCGGAGAGCTTCGCACCGGGATTGCTGACGGTCGACTGCACCACGTCTTCGTTGCCGCGCGACACCAGCACGTCGGTCAGCGCTTCCGACAGCACCCGTCGAAGCGAGATCGCCTTGAGATGGGCCTGGCTCTTGCTGCGTGCGATCTCGATCAGGGTCGTCTCGTCGAGCCGCTCGGACTTCGACAGCACGGGACCCGCGACCTCGATGACGTCGTCGAGCGCGAGCGTGCGGATGATTCGGGGCGGGGCGGCTCCGATCGGCGCGAGCCGGTCGGCGAGCAACGCTTTCGCCGAAGTCTCGATCTGCTCGATCAGGCATTGGAAGACGTCGTCGAAGACCCGGATGTGGTCGTCGGAGTAGTCGACCGCATTGCCCACGAAGAGGTCGGTGACGCGGCGCAGCGTCTCGACCCGGCGGGCGACGGTGCCGTGCGCGAGTGCCGATTGCAATTCGTCGAGGATGTTCTCGGATGATTTAACGGATTTGGATGTCATGGCCCTGTCCTGGAGCGTTCGGTCCGGCGATGCCTTCTCATCTGCCGGCATAAATGGATTGGTCAGCTCGTAGCAATGCGGTTGCGCCCTTGCGCCTTGGCGGAATAGAGCGCGCAGTCGGCGCGCGCGAGGAACGTGTCGGCAGTATCAACGTCACGCAGCGTCACGACGCCGGCGGAAATGGTCACGCTCATGCCGGGCGAGAATGCGCCCCAGTCGAGCTCGGCGACGATGCTGCGCAGCCGGTCGAGCATGCGCGATGCAGCCTCGATTGCGGTGCCGGGCAGCAGCAGCAGAAACTCCTCGCCGCCATAGCGGCCGAAGCGGTCGTCGGGCCGGATGTTGGCGAAGATGGTGATGGCGAAGGTCCGCAGCACCTCGTCGCCGACGGGATGTCCGTAGGCGTCGTTGATCCGCTTGAACCAGTCGAGGTCGATCAGCGCGATCGCGCACGGTGCGGCAGTCTGCCGCGACTTTTCGATCTCCGCGTCGAGCAGCCGCATGATGCAGCGGCGGTTGTAGGAGCCGGTCAGCTCGTCGAGCTCGGCGAGCTCCTCGATGCGCTGATAGGCGGCCTTCAGCTCGACGCTGCGCCGGTACAGGATCTTGCGCAGCGTGGCGCCGAACAGGCCGAGGAAGGCGCACTGGCCGATCACCAGCACGAAGCAGAGCATTGAGGCGGTCCGCTGGAGCCGCGTCGCAACCGGCATGCCGATCGGCAGGTCGGAGCCGAGGAACACGGCCGCGAGCGCGAGCGTCGCGAGCGCCCAGGTGAGCATCGCCTGTTCCGGGATCATGCGCAGCGTGCCGAAGGCGAAGATCAGGAACAGCACGCTGATGAAGGCAATCCCGATCGTCGGCACCGACACCAGGAAGATGAATTGCAGCGCCATATGCGCCGAGATCTGGAAGACCGTGAGGTAATGGTCGGTGTGCTGGTCGCCGACGCCGGCCTCCGACATGACCACGAAGATGCCGATGATCAGGAGGCCGCCGACCCAGAACAGCGACGGAACGTCGAAATGAACGGCGCCGTCATAGGCATAGAGCAACAGGACGAAGGCGCCGAGCGAGTAGCTGGCGGCCTGGCCGACATACATCTGTCGGCGCTGCCGGATCCGGCGCGCCAGCGCCGCGGGTGCCGCCGCCTCGGGCGCGAGGACGAGATCCGCGACTTCAGCGGCATTCCTTTCCGGAATGGACGTCGCGGCCGTGCTCATGGTCCCGCCAATGGTGGATGTCAGCCGAAAAAATCTACGTGGTAAGCCTTTAGGTTTGGTATCCTTTTGCATCGAATCCGGGGGGCGCCGCGCGCGGGTGAGGGGCTTCGTACGGCGCGGAGTATGGCAGTCAGTTAGGCATCGCAGGCGATATCGCGGACCAAATCCGGCGCCGAGCGACATAAGGTGCACAGGGCCGTGTCATGAACCCGGCTCGATCGGGCCGTCTGTGCCGGCCAACGGCAGTCCGTAAGAGAGTGTTCCCGTATTATGTTACCGTTCTGGAGCGAAGCCGCCAACCGCCACGGGTGCGACAAGGAAGCTGCGCGCATGTGGGGTAGTTCACACGGATCCCCGTATGACTGCGGTAGGTTGAAGAATTTCACCTCTCCCGTCGAACCCTGCGCCCCATCGATCCGACCAATCTTGCGAGACGGGCTTTGAGCGTGACACAGGCGGCTACGGACGAGGTCCTCATCGCCAGGATCGCCCAAGGTGACCGGCTCGCCATGCAGGTGTTGTACGGGCGGCACCATGTCAGGGTGTACAGGTTCGGGCTGAGGCTCGTGCGGGACGAGCAGACGGCGGAAGACCTCATCAGCGAGGTGTTTCTCGACGTCTGGCGTCAGGCCGGAAAATTCGAGGGCCGGTCCGCGGTTTCCACCTGGCTTTTGGCGATCACCCGATTCAAGGCCCTGTCCGCGCTTCGGCGCAGGAAGGATTTTGAGTTGGACGACGAAGCCGCGAACGCGATCGAGGATTCATCCGACGATCCGGAAACGGTGGTGCAGAAGAAGGATACCAGTGAAGCGTTGCGGGAGTGTCTGACGGGCCTCTCGCCGGACCATCGGGAAATCGTCGACCTCGTCTACTACCACGAGAAATCGGTGGAAGAGGTGGCTGAGATCGTCGGGATCCCGGAGAATACGGTGAAGACGCGCTTGTTCTATGCGCGCAAGAAATTGGCCGAACTGCTGAAGGCAGCCGGCATTGAGCGAGGCTGGCCATGATGGCGTTGAGCAAGAAGATGCTGGAGCAAGAGCCCAGTGAGATCGAGATGCTGCTGCCCTGGCACGCCGCCGGCACGCTGAACGCGCGCGATGTCCGCCGCGTCGAGGAAGCGCTTGCGAGCGATCCGGAACTCGCCAGGCAATATGCGGCGATCCGCGGCGAGTACGAAGAGACAATCCATCTGAACGAGAGCCTGGGTGCTCCCTCGGCACGTGCGATGCAGAAGCTGTTCGCCGCGATCGACGCCGAGCCGGCGCGGGCGACCGGTTCGCTGCCGCTGTCGGCGCGCATCGCCACGTTCTTCGCCAGCCTGTCGCCGCGCACGCTTGCCTGGTCGGCGAGCCTGGGTGCCATCGCATTGCTGCTCCAGGCCGGCATCATCGGCGCCGTGCTGATGAAGACCCAGCCTGCGACCTTCCAGACCGCATCGCTCTCGACCGGCGCGCCGATCACGCGCGAACTGGGCGCCGTCGCTCCGTCGCGGGCGCTGGTGCGCTTCACGCCCGAGGCGCGCGTCGCCGACATCACCGCGCTGCTCGACAGCTACCAGGCTTCGATCATCGGCGATGCCAAGGGCGGCATGTTCCGCCTCCAGTTCGACAAGGCGATGAGCCAGGACGAACTGACCGCGCTGCTCGGCAGGATGCAGCGCGAGAAGGTCGTCAACCTCGCCGTGGCGGCGCCTTAAACGCGCCTTCGCACCCATGATGCGCAAATCCGGGAGTCAGTTGCGGATCGGAGCCTATGCTTCCTCGGTTGGAGTTGCGCTCCTGCTCGCCGCCTGTCTCGGCATCGAGGTGGCGCACGCCCAGGCGATCATGCGCACGCCGACGATCAGCGTTCCCTCGCGCGTACCGACGATCTCTCCGAATGTTGCGGCCAGGGTGATGAGTGTCGACCACGGTCCGCGCGTGGCGCCGACGACGCCGCATATTTCGGCGCGGATGGCGCCGAACCCGGTGTTGCCCTATGCGCACTATTCGCCGAACCTCTACCCGGCCTGCTCCGCGCCTTATCGCGATGCCGATGGCGAGTGCCTTGCACAGCCGAGCGGAGGCGGCGGGGGGGCCGGCAAATCGGCCAAGAAGAGCACTGGCAAGGGGCGGGGCAACAATACGCCTGTCGGTGTCGTCTCGCGCACCTACGCCAACGAATTCGTGGCCGAAATCGACAGCGCGCTGTCGCTGACCGAGGCCGATGAACTCGCGCGGCGTCATGGGCTCGCGCGAATTGCATCGGAGAATTTTCCGCTGATCGGGGCTACGGTTGGCCTGTTCCGCATCACGGACGGCCGGCCATATGAGACGGTGCGGCGCGAATTCGCCGCCGACGGGAGCGTGCGCTCGCTTCAGCCGAACTTCCGCTACGTGCTCCAGGATCAGAAGCCGTCGGTGCCGACCGAGGGCGATCCGGCGCAATACGCGCTGTCGAAGCTGCGTCTGCCCCAGGCGCATACGCTGGCGCACGGCGCCAATGTCACGGTTGCCGTGATCGATTCCGGCATCGACGCCAAACATCCCGAACTCGCCAACTCCATTGCCGACAATTTCGACGCGCTGGGCAGCAGCGAGGGCGCCCATGTCCATGGCACCGGTATTGCGGGGGCCATCGTGGCGCATGCGAGGCTGATGGGCAGCGCGCCGGAGGCGCGCATCATCGCCATCAGGGCCTTCGGCGGCACCGGCGGCAGCGCTGAGAGCTCGTCCTACATCATCCTGCGCTCGCTCAATTATGCCGCCGAGCACGGCGCCCAGATCGTCAATATGAGCTTTGCAGGTCCCAAGGACGCGGTGATCGAGCGCGCGATCGCGGCGAGCGCCGAGCGCGGGCTTGTGCTGATAGCAGCCGCCGGCAATGCCGGTGCGAAATCGCCGCCGCTCTATCCTGCGGCCAATCCCAACGTGATCGCGGTGAGCGCGACTGACCAGCAGGACAAGCTGTTCACGGCATCGAACCGCGGCAATTACATCGCGCTGGCGGCGCCCGGCGTCGACATCTTCCTGCCGGCGCCTGACGGTAAGTACCAGATGACATCAGGCACCTCCTTCTCGGCGGCCTATGTCTCCGGCGTCGCGGCACTGCTACTGGAGCGCAACTACACGCTCAAGCCGGAAGCGTTGCGGATGACGCTGGCTAAGACCGCCCGCGATCTCGGTTCACCCGGGCGCGATGATCTCTACGGCGACGGCGAGGCCGATGCATTTGCCGCGGTCATGGCCGTTCCGGTCGACAGCACGACGCCGGTCGCTGCTGCCGGTACAACTAAACGTGAAGATGCCGGCAAGCGTCGCGACGACCCCGGCATCCGCGCGATCGCGCAGCCCTCGCTGTCGAGCGCCGACGATAAATCCACGATTTCTCAGGTGGATAGACCGGCGTCGCGCTAGCGCCTGCGACAACTTTGCGCGCCGGCCAAATGTCAAAAATTCGAACGCCGCTTTTGAACGTCCAGCCCGCTGCCACGACCAATCTATGTGGGAGCGGTCATCCCTCCCCATCAGTCATATCAGGCGCGAGCGCCCATCCACCCCAAGCGCCCATATGGCTCGACCCGTCCGGTTGTCCCCCCGGACGGGTCTTTTCTTTTGGGCATCCGATTTCTTGAAGCGCAATGCGAGATCAGCTTGCGGTTGAGCCCGCGGACGCGCCTCGTCGTTGCGAGGCCGCACCGGCACGCGGCAAGCCCGCTATGCTTGCGCGAAGCTTGACTCTGAAATCCCTGAAAACTCCGCACGACTACGGTCTTTGATGACGACGGCCGTGTCGTTGCTGGACAAGTCAAAACTTTTCCACAAAATATTCACGTCGCGTCTAAATTGATTCGTGTGCGTTGCGTCGCGTCCGTATTCTTCTCAAGACGGGCTGATTCATGACACATCGCAATGGGGTTGGCCAAGAAGTTGGCCAAGGCGCGGCCACCCGCGAAATTGCGGCGCGCTGGTGCGCTCTCGCCGAACAGCGGCTGGAGCATCTCTCCGAAATGTTCGAGACCGGCCGCTGGCGCCGGTATCACTCGGAGCTCGCATTTCTCGAAAACATCCAGGAAGCCAAGCGCGCGGTCCAGACCTGGCGCGCGCTGGCGAGTGGCGGGGATGTCGCCGCGGCCGCCGCCAGTGTGACCTCCGCATTCGGCTGGTCGCCGGCGACGATGCCGCGCGTGTTTCCGCGCGAGCAGGTTCAGACCGTTCAGCCAAAAGCCGTGCACATCGCACCCGAGACCGCCGTCCCGGTCAGGCTCGAGCCCACGCTGGACGTGCTTGCCGAAGTCCTCGATGCGCCGATTGCACCGGTTGTTCAGGGGGCGCCGGCGGCACCGCCTGCGCCAGCCGCTCTGGCTGCGCCGTCGATCGCATCGTTCCTCCAGACCTTCTCGCCACCCGCCGATGAAATCGTCGCGGCCCCCGAGCGCGTGGTCGAATTCACCTTCAGCCTCGATGGCATCGAAGCGAAGTACCCCTTGCTGCGGAATACGTTCTAGCGCAAGGCCGGGCGTCCCGCCTACTGCCGCACCGCATTTCCGCCGATCACCACCTGCGCAAAGCGCTGCGCGCCGTCGGCCGACAGGTCTGAGGTCACGGCCCGTGCATGGTCGAGGCCGACCACGGCGCCGCGCGGGGTTTCCGAGATCATGTTGTTGTTGACGAGGGCGATGCCGGCGCCCGGCACGACAGAGACGCCGATGCCGGCGAGCGCCTTGCGGATCACGTTGCCCGTGATCGCGACGTCGCGCAGATATTTGCCCCAGCCGGCGACGATGCCGTAGGACGGCGCGTTCTCGATCACATTGCCTGTGACCGACGTGTCCGCCTCGATGTAGATGCCGACGCCGGCATCGTCGTCAGGTGCGGTGCCGATCGGCCGCTTCGGGATCAGATTGCGGATGATGTTGCCCTGGACCACCGCGATGCGGCCGCCTTCGTTGAAATTGCAGACGGAGACGCCGACGGCGGCGCCATCGACCGTGTTGTTGGCTATCACCGCGGCCTCGAACGAGAACTCGGAATAGAGCGCGACCTCGCGGACGTCGCTGACGCTGTTGCCCGATATGTGGATGTTGGAGGCCGAGTTGCCGCGCACCGCGGAGTAATCGCAATTCCTGATGCGGTTGCCGCGCACGATCACGTTGCCGGCGCGGAAGGCGTTGATGGCGTTGCCGTACTGGCCGGAGCCGCCGGGGCCGGCCTTGATGTCCTCGATGCGGTTGTCCGCGACGATGGTGCCGTCATCGCCGATCGCGGTGCGCAGGATCTCGATGCCGTTGTCGTTGGTGCCGACGATGGTGTTGCGGGACACGCTGAGTCCTCTCGCGTCGAACGAGACGACCGCCGTCACGGCGATGTTGGTAAGGATGTTGCCGGAGATGTCGCCTGACACCTGCTCGAGCCAGATGCCGCTGCCGCCGGAGCCGGTGATCTCGCAATCGGTTATACGGACGTCGCGGCCGCCGAGCACATGGACGAGCCCGCGCCGCGTCGGCAGCGGAATGCCGCCGCCGTCGAAGGTGAGGCCGGTGAGGCCGATTGAGTCAGAGCCGTCGCTTTGGATCGCCGAGGCTCCGCCGGTGAAGATGAGTTTGGTCGCACCGCGCACGCCGATCACCTGCGCGCCGTTCGGTAGCCGCAGCAGCCCGGCCCGGTAGAGCCCGGGCGGAAGCGCCAGCGGCATCTGTGCGCGCGCGGCTTCGTCGATCGCGCGCTGGAGAACGCGCGTCTGGTCCTCGCTGCTGCCGGGCCGCACGCCGTACTGGGTTGCGTCGCGGCCGAGCAGCGACGTCAGCGGCGCCGCGCGAGCGGCGTCCGAGGGCATGGCGAGCGCACCGGCGATGCCGGCAGTCGAGGCTCCGATGAGGTGACGGCGATTGAGGTTCATGGCGCGTCCTTCGGCGGACGCGGGGTGTCCGCGGAAGTTAGGTAGCGCAGGGCGGACGACGCCGTCGGGATTGTTCGCGGTAGGGTTAAATGTTTACCGCAAAGCGCGCGTGTTCCGCGCCTTCCTCGCCAAACCCACCATCTCCATCAGCATCGCTTCTCCCGCGTCCACCAGTTCCTCCAGCGTGATCCGCGGCGCGCCTTTGCGCCGCGCTGCACCGCTGCGCGCTAGCAGGGGAATGTGGATGAACGTCGCCAGCTTCGGTCCGCCAGCCCTGACGTTTTCGATCGCGCGCCAGCTCAGATAGTTGCAGAGATAGGCGCCGGCATCGCGCGAGGGCCGCGCGTCGATGCCGGTGAGGCGCGCGGCACGCAGCAGCCGTGCCGTGTGCGGGCCGAACGTCATCGCGTCGGCATGACCGGCGATGCCACGCTTGCTCGAACGGGTGTTGGCCGCATCGGGCCAGAGCATGGTGACGGCGTTGCGCGCGCGGCTCTCGATGCGCAGGTATGGTGTGCGCGCGGCGAGGCCGAACATCAAAAGCGCATCCGGCTTCACCTCCGCCAGAACGTCAGGCAATTGCCGGTCGACCGCAGCATAGGTCACCGGAAAGATATGGCGCGAGATCTCGACATCGTCGAGTGCCGGGCGGCGCAACAGCGCCAGTCGCGCGACCAGGGGTTGGGTCGGATTATGCGGCGCGCCGGGAAACGGACCGAAGCCGGTGAGGAGAATACGGAGCTTGTCGCTCATTGCAGCAACTCCAGGATCCGCTCGGCGGCGAGCGCCGGGGTGAGATGGCCGTCCGCCACCTCGGACTCGATCTTCCGTACCTTGGTGCGCACCGAGGCCTCGCTGCGCAGCCGCGACAGCATGCGCTGCTCCAACATCGACCACATCCATTTGACCTGCTGGTCACGCCGGCGGGCGGCGAATTCGCCGGATGCGTTCATCGCCTTGCGGTGATCCAGAACCTTCTGCCAGAGTTCCGCGATGCCGGTGCCGGTCAGCGCCGAATAGGTGATCACAGGCGGGTGCCAATGCTCGGAGCGGGGGCTGAGGATATGCAACGCGCCGCGATAGTCGGCGGCGGTGACGTTGGCGCGCTTGAGGTTGTCGCCGTCAGCCTTGTTGATCGCGATCATGTCGGCGAGCTCGACCAGACCCTTCTTGATGCCCTGCAGCTCGTCGCCACCGCCCGGCAGCATCAGTGCGAGAAAGAAATCGGTCATCTCGCAGACTGCCGTCTCGGACTGGCCGATGCCGACGGTCTCGACGAGCACGACGTCGAAGCCGGCGGCCTCGCACAGCAGCATCGCCTCGCGCGTCTTGGCCGCGACGCCGCCGAGCGTGCCCGAGGACGGCGAGGGACGGATGAAGGCCGCGTCCGACGCCGACAGCCGCGCCATCCGCGTCTTGTCGCCGAGGATCGAGCCGCCGCTGCGCGCCGAGGACGGATCGACCGCGAGCACGGCGACCTTGTTGCCCTGCTCGATCAGATAGGTGCCAAGCACGTCGATGGTGGTGGATTTGCCGACACCGGGCGCGCCCGTGATGCCGACGCGGACCGCCTTGCCGGTGTCCGGCAGCAGCATCTGCACGAGTTCGCGCGCCTGCGCCTGATGATCGCCACGCCGGCTCTCCACCAGCGTGATGGCGCGCGCAAGAGCCGCACGATGGCCGGCGCGGAGGTCGCGGGCGAGGGTCGTGATATCGAGCGAAGTCTTCTTCTCAACCATGCCCTGCTTTACAACGGCCGAAGCAGGCAGGCGAGGGCCTCAGGCTTTGGCAAATCCGGCGGCCTTCATGGCTTGCCCCATCTGGCGATCCGCCTGGTCCATAAAGGTTTCGAACTGACCGGCATCGCGCCAGACGGTGCCAAAGCCGCGTCCGGTCATGAATTCCTTGAATGCAGTGGAATCGTAAACCTTCTTCAGAGCCCCGGTCAGCCTGGTCGCGATATCAGGGGCAAGGCCCCTGGGGGCGCCGATGCCGCGCCATGAGCTGGTCGAATAGTCGACGCCGAGCGTCTCTTTCAGAGTCGGGACATCGGGGAAGCTCGGATTGCGCGCAAGCGCCATGACCGCCAGGCTGCGCGCCTGGTGAGCCTCGATGGTGGCGCGCGCCTCCGGCACCGAGCAGGTGGTGAGATCGAGGCTACCCGCGACGAGATCCTGCATGGCGGGTGCCGCGCCATTCGACGCCGACCATGCGACCTGGTTTGCCGGCAATCCCATCGCCTGCATCCAGCCGACGAGTGCGAGATGCCAGATGCCGCCTTGTCCGGTGCCCGAGGCCTTGAACCGTCCCGGCGCTGCCAGCTTGATGGCATCCATCAGCTCCTTCGCCGTCCTGTACGGCGAGGACGTCGAGACCTGGACGCCCGGTGGGTCTTCGTTCATCAGCGCCAGCGGCGTGAAGTTTCGCGGCGCCAACTGTGTCAGGGCCTGCCAATGCAGCATCGCGATTTCCACCGTCAGCATGCCGATGGTGTACCCGTCCGGCGCTGCGGCTGCGATCTCGGCATGGCCGGTGGCGCCGGACCCGCCGGTGCGATTGACGACGTTGAACGGTTGGCCGAGCTCTTTCTCCAGCAGCGTTGCGACGATGCGCGCGGTTGCATCAGAGCCGCCGCCCGCACCCCAGGGAACGATCAAGGTCACCGGCCGCGCCGGGTAGGCTTGCGCGCGTGCGGGCGTGAACAGTGCAGATGTGGCCGCGGCCACGGAAGAGACCGCGAAACTGCGGCGCGTGATTCGTCGCATCAATGATCCCGGCGGCGCCCTCGGGAATCGGGCTCGTACCAATGCAATATGCTACGCAGCTTTGCACGGACGTCGCAAGCGGCCGACCCGAGCAGCTATGAGCAACCGGTTCCCTCGCTATTGCTGCTCCTCAGCGTCGCCCTTTGGCCGCGCACCGCCGAAAATGCGGACCCCTTCCGGCGTCAGATAGGGCTTCAAAGTCTCCCACGGAACGAATGCGACATATTGGCCCTCGGCGTAGGGGCCGACCGCATAGGGCGGATAGTGGAAGGTCAGGCCGGAGCTCTTGCCTGTTTCGGTCGATGGCGCGAGCGTCACGGCGCCGATCTTGAGCAGGCTCGGTTTGAGCTCCTTGAACCATTCCTCTGTCGCGGTCTCGCTGCTGTCGCGCTTCTTCTTCTCGATCTTCAGCGATGCAATCACGGCCTTTACCATCGCCTTCATGGTCGCGCCGTTGTCGGCCGTCTCGGTGAAGAACGGGCGGATCGAGATGCGCTTATTCTCGGATCTATCCCACAGCACCGTGTTCACGTCCGAATTGGGATGGGCGCCGTGGGTATCCATGTAGTCGTCGCGCAGGAGGCTGACATAGCGGTCGGCAACGACGGAGCGGATCGTATATTTGCGCTCGAACTCCCAGCCGCCGTCCTTGAAGAATTGCGGATCCTGCTTGCGCGAAGCGGCGGCGTCGGCTGCGTTCTTGTCGAGCCACTTCTTTCCCTCGGCGAGGCAATCCGCCGCGAGCGGCACATCGGCCTTGATCTTGTCGTCGAGGAATACCCGTGCCTCGATGTTCTTGTTCTTGATGATTGCGTCGGGCTTGGGGTCGGCGGCGAGGGAGGGGGAGGCCAAGACGATCGTCGCGATGGCCGAAAGGATAACGAGCAACCCGGCCCGCACATTGGCACGATGATATGTCACTTCAATATCCATCAATTCTCTATCCGACCGCCGTCGCGGCGATGCCGTCGCGGCGCTCGAACGTCTGCATGAGCGTAATGACCGCAAGATGAACCGGCGCGGAATGCGCGGCGCGAACACTGGGACGTGAAGATTGGTCGCGGCAGCAAGCCCGCGGGTTTGATAGCGGGAGCGAGAGGTGGCGGAATTACTCCGCCGCCTCGCTATGCCCGAGCCGCGCATTCAGCTTCCGGATCAGCTCCTCGGCGGCCTCCGCAATCACCGTGCCCGGCGGGAAGATGGCTTCGGCGCCGGCGGCGTGGAGCGCGTCGTAGTCCTGCGGCGGCACCACGCCGCCGACGATGATCATGATGTCCTCGCGGCCCTGCTTCTTCAGCGCGGCCTTCAGTTCGGGCACCGCGGTGAGGTGGGCGGCGGCGAGCGAGGAGACGCCGAGGATGTGAACGTCGTTTTCGACCGCCTGTCGGGCGGCTTCGTCGGCGGTCGCAAACAGCGGCCCGATGTCGACGTCGAAGCCGATATCGGCAAAGGCAGACGCAATCACCTTCTGGCCGCGGTCATGGCCGTCCTGGCCGATCTTGGCCACCAGGATGCGCGGGCGGCGGCCTTCCGCCTCCTCGAAGGCGTCGATCAGCGCCTGAACCTTCTCGACCTGGTTGCCCATGCTGGACGCCTCCCGCTTGTAGACGCCGGTGATGGATTTGATCTCGGCGCGGTGCCGGCCGAACACTTTTTCCATCGCGTCCGAAATTTCGCCCACGGTCGCCTTGGCTCGCGCCGCGTCGATGGCGAGCGCGAGCAGATTGCCGTTGCCTTCCCCGGCCGAGCGCGTGATCGCAGCGAGTGCGGCGTCGACGTCCTTCTGGTTACGCTCGGACTTCAGCCGCGTCAGCTTGTCGATCTGCAGGCGCCGGACATTGGTGTTGTCGACCTTGAGGATGTCGATCGGCGTTTCGTCCGTCGGCTTGTACTTGTTGACGCCGATCACCGCCTGCTTGCCGGCGTCGATGCGGGCCTGGGTCTTCGCGGATGCCTCCTCGATGCGCAGCTTGGGCACGCCGGCCTCGATCGCCTTGGCCATGCCGCCGAGTTCCTCGACCTCCTGGATGTGGCTCCAGGCCTTCGCGGCGAGGTCGCGCGTGAGCCGCTCGACATAATAGGAGCCGCCCCAGGGATCGATGATGCGGGTGGTGCCGCTCTCCTGCTGGAGGAACAGCTGGGTGTTGCGGGCAATGCGCGCCGAGAAATCCGTCGGCAGCGCCAAGGCCTCATCCAGCGCATTGGTGTGAAGCGACTGGGTGTGGCCCTGCGTCGCCGCCATCGCTTCGACGGTCGTGCGCATCACGTTGTTGAAGACGTCCTGCGCGGTCAGCGACCAGCCGGAGGTCTGGCTATGCGTGCGCAGCGACAGCGAGCGCGGGTCTTTCGGATTGAACGGCTTCAGGAGCTTCGCCCAGAGCAGGCGCGCGGCGCGCAGCTTGGCGACCTCCATGAAGAAGTTCATGCCGATCGCCCAGAAGAACGACAGGCGCGGGGCGAAGCGGTCGACGTCGAGGCCTGCGGCAAGACCGGCGCGAAGATATTCGACGCCGTCGGCGAGCGTGTAGGCGAGCTCGAGATCCTGCGTCGCGCCGGCCTCCTGCATGTGATAGCCGGAGATCGAGATCGAATTGTACTTCGGCATCTTTTGCGAGGTGTAGGCGAAGATGTCCGAGATGATCCGCATCGAGGGCGCGGGCGGATAGATATAGGTGTTGCGCACCATGAACTCTTTCAGAATGTCGTTCTGAATGGTGCCCGACAGCTTTTCCGGTGCGACGCCCTGTTCGCCTGCGGCGGCGACATAGAGCGCTAGGATCGGCAGCACCGCGCCGTTCATGGTCATCGACACGCTCATCTGGTCGAGCGGGATGCCGGCGAACAGCGTGCGCATGTCGTAGATGGAATCGATGGCGACGCCGGCCATGCCGACGTCACCGCCGACGCGCGGATGATCTGAGTCATAGCCGCGATGGGTGGCGAGATCGAACGCGACCGAGAGGCCTTTCTGTCCGGCCGCGAGGTTGCGGCGGTAGAACGCGTTGGAATCCTCCGCCGTGGAAAAGCCGGCATATTGCCTGACGGTCCAGGGCTGGTTGACATACATGGTCGGGTAGGGGCCGCGCAGGTAAGGCGCGATGCCCGGATAGGTCTCGAGGAAATCGAGCCCGGCCAGATCAGCCTCGCCATAAGCGGGTTTCACCAGAATGCCCTCCGGCGTCAGCCACGGCTCGGCGCTGCCTGACGGTGCGGCGGTTGCCGCGCGCTCGAAGGCGACATCGGCGAAGTTCGGAATACGGCTCATGGCTTCAACCATATCATGGACGCTCAATCGTGGTCCGGATGCTGATGGCTGACGATGGTCGCCATCTTCTCCGGTCCGTAATTCTGCTGCGTGGTCTGGCTCGGCAGGTTCGAAATGCCAACGACCCAGCCAAGGCGGGATTCCGTTCCGTACTGCCGCGTCGGCACCAACCGGTCGGGCCGGTCGAAGGCGCCGGTCATGATCTCGATCCGGTCACCATTGATGCGGCCGAAGCTCAGCGGCGTGCCGCAGGCGGCGCAGTAGCCGCGGTCGGCGATCGTGGACGAGCGGAAGAACGACGGCTGCCCCTTGGTCCATGCAAAATCCGTGCGGTTGACATCGGCGAAGGAAGCGAACGGCGCGCCGCTCGCCTTCTGGCACATCCGGCAGTGGCAGATCGACACCCGGTTCGGCGTCGCCGAGATCGCAAAGCGCACCGCGCCGCATTGGCAGCCGCCGGTGAGAACGGGTTTGCTGGCGTCGGTCATGCCTGTTCCATCCGCACATAAGCGTCTTGCAGCGTGGCAAGCGCGTCAACACCGGCGAAGACGAAGCCCGTGACGCCGGCCGCACGTAATGTCGCCTCGGCTTCAGCCGGACGGCCTGCCAGATAGATATGTCGCGCCCCCGCCGTTTGCAGGGCCTTCGCCGCGGCTTCGGCGTGTTCCGCATAGACCTTGTCGCTGGAACAAAGGCAGACAAGCGCCGCGCCGGAAGCCCTGAAGGCGGCTGCCAGTCTGGCCGGATCGGCAAAACCTTCGCTGTCGAGGGCCTGAATGCCGCCTGTCTCGAAGAAGCTCTTGGCGAAGGTCGCGCGCGCGGTGAAGTCCGCGGGCGTGCCGAGATTGGCCAGGAACACGCTCGGCCGCTTGCCGCTCACTTTCAGTGCCGCATCGGATTTGTCGCGCAGCGCTTCGAACGGTTGCGCAAGCCGGATCGGGACGAGGGCGTCGAACTTGTATTTGGCTTCGCCATAGGGGGGCAGCGCGACGGGCGTTGCCTTCAGCACCGTCACCTCATTCTCATGCAGGTTCGGAAACTCGCTCGCGCCGGTCAGCACGTCACGGCGCTTTGCGATGCTGGCATCGCGCGCCTTTCGTGTGGCTGCGACCCTATCCTGGAACAGGCCCTGTTGAAGTGCTGCGAAGGCACCGCCGGCTTTCTCGCTCTCCTGGAACAACGCCCACGCTGCTTCACAGAGCTGCGCCGTCAGCGTCTCGATGCCGCCGGAGCCGGCCGCGGGATCGCTGACCTTGGCGAGGTTGCTCTCTTCCAGCAGCAGAAGCTGCGTGTTCCGCGCAATGCGCCGCGCGAATGGATCGGGCAGGCCGAGCGCCAGCGTGTGCGGCAGCACGGTGATCGTATTGGCGCCGGCGAGCCCGGCTGCGAACGTCGCCATGGTCGCGCGCAGCATGTTCACGTAGGGATCGCGCTGCGTCAGCATGCGCCAGGCGGTATCGGCGGCAATGAACAGCGGTTTTGGTGCCAGCCCGCACGCAGCCTCGACGCGTGCCCACAACAATCGCAGCGCGCGAAACTTTGCCATGGTCAAGAACTGATCGGCATCAGCGGCAAGCCGCGCATAGACCATGCCTTGCGCGGCTTCCAGCGGAACGCCGGCCGATTCGATCGCGCGCAGATGGGCGACGCCGCAGGCGAGCGCGAAGGCCAGCTCCTGCACCTCGGAGCCGCCGGCATCATGGATCACGCGCCCGTCGGCAGAGGCAAACGGCCCCTTGAAGCCAAGCGCGGCGAGGCCTTTGATCCCGCCTGTGACGGCGGGAACGATCTCCTCCCAGCTGTAGGGGCTGGAGCCCCACACGGCGCAGGCCGCGAGCGGATCGAGCCCGAAGCGGATGTCGCAGGCCGCGGGATCGATGCCATTGCTCTTCACGTATTCCGCGACGTGGATCGCGGCCATCCGCGATTCCGGACCGACCTGAAGCTCGATACCGATACCGGCATCGAGATGAACGTCCTTCAACACCTTTGCAACCGCGTCGGCCGTCGGTTCCAGGCCGAAACCGTGACTACCATTGCCGCTGGCGAACACCAGCGAGAGTCCCGTCGCGCCATTCTCGAGGTCAGTGAGCGCCTGCGCATTCGCGCCCACCGCATCGGGATGGTCGATCCGTTGCATGATCTGCCACGGCGCGGCGGCAGACCGTCCCGCCACCAGCGCAGCCCCCTTGGCGCGTGGATAGAGCGGCTCGATCTTGAGACCGTCATAGGTCCTGCCGATCAGCTTCTCGAACGGCGCGCCTTTCAGCACGCCATCAACCAGCTTGCGCCAGTCCGCGTCCGTCGCCTTGGGAAAATCGGCCGCGAGCGGCAGATCGTCAGTCACGGAGGTCATACGGCCAAGGGCTCCCGAAAATCTCGACATTCGCGGGCGAAATTGCCACGGCGGACCGTCCCTGCAAACGGTTGTTTTTGGTTAACCGGTATCCGGAAGCCGCTCAATGCCTTGCGTTGAGACGCTGGCGAGCCCGTCACGCACACGAATGCCCGATATCACGCGATCCGGCGCGATTTCGTTGAGCGGCACCAGCACGAACGCCCGCTCGAACAGGTGCGGATGCGGCAGGGTCAGATCGGGCTTGTTCATCGACACATCGTCATAGGCGATCATGTCGAGATCGAGCGTGCGCGGGCCCCAGCGCCGGTCCTTGTTGCGCGTGCGGCCGAATTTCTGCTCGACTTTCTGCATGACGAACAACAGCGCGTGCGGATCGAGGTCGGTCTCGATCTCGGCGCAGGCGTTGATGAAGGGATCCTGGTCCTCGTCACCCCAGGGCGGCGTGGTGTAGTCCGACGAGCGTGCGACCAATGCGCCCTGCGCCATGCCGCAGACATGGGCGATCGCCTTTTTGAATGTCGCGCGGACATCGCCGACATTTCCGCCGAGGGCGATCAGCACGCTCGCCATATCAGGGATGCCGCGAGCGCGTCAGCATGATGCCGACATCGTCGAAGATCGCCGCGATCGGCGCATGCGGCTTGTGCACGGTGATCTTCACGGCGCGGATGCGCGGGAAGTGCGACAGGATGGCGTCGGCGACCGCGCCCGCCGCGCCCTCGAGCAGCTTGTAATTGGTGTTCTTGAACGCCGCCGTGGTGGTTGCCACGACTTCGGCATACGAGACCGTATCGGAGAGCCGGTCGCTGCGCGCAGGCCCCGACAAATCGGTGTAGAGTTCGAGGTCGATCACGAAGCGCTGGCCGACTTCGGTTTCGTGATCCATCACGCCATGGCGGGCGTGGATCGACAGGCCGGTGACGAAGATCGTATCTGTCATTGCTTGCTCTCGATTGCGTTTGCGACCCGCAGGGCCTGCAAGGTCTCAGCGACGTCATGGGTCCGGATGATCTTGGCGCCCTTCTGCGCGGCGATCAGATGCGCGGCGATAGAGCCGGCGAGCCGCTCTTTCGGCTCCGACGGCGACACCGAGGCGATGAAGCGTTTTCGCGAGGCACCAACGAGGATTGGCAGGCCGAACATGTCGAGCTCGCGCAAGCGCGCCAGCGCGATCATGCTCTGCTCGGCAGTCTTGCCGAAGCCGATGCCGGGATCGAGCACGACCTTGTCGCGTGCGATACCGGCCTTGGCAGCGATGTCGAGCGAGCGCATGAAGAACGCCTTCATGTCGGCGACGATGTCGATGGCGGAGTCGACGCTGTCACGATTGTGCATGACGATGACGGGGACGCCTTTGGCGGCGACCAGCGGCGCCATGCCGGCGTCGCGCTGCAGGCCCCAGACGTCGTTGGCAATGGCGGCACCCTCGGCGAGCGCGAAGGCCACGACCTCCGCCTTCATGCTGTCGATCGAAACAGGCACGCCGAGCGCCACGATATCAGCCAGCACCGGCTTCAGCCGGGCCAGTTCATCCGCGGCCGTGACCGGCTGGGCGCCCTTGTAGGGCCGGGTAGACTCGGCGCCGATATCGATGATGTCGACGCCGGCATCGATCATCGCCCGCGCCCGCGCAAGCGCCTGGTCCGGCGCGATGAAGTCGCCGCCGTCGGAGAAGGAGTCCGGGGTGATGTTGAGCACGCCCATCACCGCCGGGAGCGGCCGGCCCACGAGCGTCCGCAGCGCATCAGGCCCGGCCGAGCCGGCCTGTTGGACGGATGGGGAGGGCGAAGCATTCATGCGCGTGGCTTTGCGCGGTCGGGCAGGGGGAGTCAAGACCACCCTCCTGCCATTGCCCGCGAAGGCGGGCAATCCAGTACTCCGAGGCCGTGCCGTGATGCGGAGGAACTGCGGCGCACTGGATACCCCGCTTTCGCGGGGTATGACACCGAAAGCCAACGCTGCAGATCGTATGCCGAAAGAGACCTAGTACGTAATCTTCGGCGGCAGCTTCTTGGCCTTGGCGATGATGTCGCCAACCGACTTCTCGGAAGGAAGGATACGGACGAGCTTCTTCCGGTCGTTGGCCTCGCGCATGCTCTGCGCCAGCCTGGCCGGATTCCGAAAGGCGAGCTCGCGCACGGTGGTGACGCCGGCGGCGCGGACCAGGCCGACCTTGGCCCGGCCCATGCCGGGAATGCGCATGTAGTCGGAGACGTTGGCCCACTCCAGCAGCAGCTGCTCGCTGATGCCGGTCTTGGCCGAGAGCGCCTTGCGGCCCTTGGCCGTGCTCGCGGCTTCCAGCAGCGCGTCGGTGGTGCGGATGCCGTGCGCCTTCAGCTTGTTGGCGGCAAAGGCCGGCAGGCTCTCAATCTCGGAGATCGGATATGTCATGATACTCGGTATGAAATGCGACGGCTTCAAGCGAACTGGCTGAGGCCCGGCGTGCCCGCGATGATCTTGCCCATCTGATCCGCTCCGATTTTGTCTCGACCGTAGCGGAAAAGTTCACGGGCCACGTTCTGGATGTCGGACATGCCAAGCCCGAGGCCCATCAGGCGCGTGCCGACGGCCATCAGCCCGCCGCCCATCAGCCGCGACAGTCCGCCGCCGCTCCTGGATGCTTCGATCGCGCCTTCTGCACCGGGGATCTGGTCGATCAGGGCCTGTACGCTGTCGGAGGGACCTTCGCTGCGAAGGAAGCCCAGGATAATGCCGACGGTCTTTTCAGCGACAGCACCATCTATGCTGGCGTTTGTCGCCAGCCGCCCGATCAGCTCGTCCATATTGACCCGCCCCTCAGCCGGTTGCATGCCGGAGTATTATTCCGAAAAACGATCTTGAGCCGGTGCGATGTGAAATACAAGCGATGAACGCACGCGGCGTTCCGATTCATTCTCGAAGACGCGTAAAGTGTTGCAGCGATGCAAGAGCGGAGAAAAAATTCATCAGAAATTGCCGCGGTGCGAATGCACGCGTCCGACTTTTGGCGGATGCCGCGCGCTCATCCTCCGACAATGTCGCATGTCGAGGGTGTCTTGCACGGTTTCAATCGGCTTGCGACATGCGTTAAACTACGGAACTGATCGGCTTGAGTTTCAATACGCGAAACCAACTAGAGAGATAGAGAGTGTGATGACGGCGCAGGACAACAAGCTCGGCGATACCGACGACAAGATCTTCGTCGGCAAGGGAGACGAGCTGGCCTGGCTGACGCTGGCGCTCGCCAATCGTCACGGCCTTGTCACCGGAGCGACCGGCACCGGCAAGACGGTCACGCTGCAAGTGATGGCGGAAGGATTTGCGCGGGCCGGTGTTCCGGTGTTCGCCGCCGACATCAAAGGCGATCTCTCCGGCATTTCCGAGGTCGGGGAAGCAAAGGATTTCATCATCAAGCGCGCTACCGAGATCGGGCTGAATTTCGAGCCCGACCAGTTCTCGACGGTGTTCTGGGACGTGTTCGGCGAGCAGGGCCACCCGGTGCGGGCGACCGTCACCGAAATGGGGCCGCTGTTGCTGGCGCGCATGCTCGATCTCAACGACGTCCAGGAGGGCGTGCTCAACGTCGCCTTCCGCGTGGCCGATGACAACGGCCTTGCGCTGATCGACATGAAGGATCTGAGGGCATTGCTCGATGCCATCGTGCCCGATAGCGGCAAGAAGGGGCCGGACGCGGAGGAAGATCCGCTCGCGCCGATCCGCAAGGCCGCCCAGGGTTTTGGCAACGTCACCAAGGCCACCGTCGGCACCATCCAGCGCCAGCTCCTGGTGCTGGAGAACCAGGGCGGCACCAAATTCTTCGGCGAGCCGGCGCTGACCCTGAAGGACTTCATGAAGACCGACCGCGACGGCCGCGGCATGATCAATATCCTCGTCGCCGACAAGCTGATGCAGAGTCCACGGCTTTACGCGACATTCCTGCTGTGGATGCTGTCGGAGCTGTTCGAGGAATTGCCCGAGGCCGGCGACCTGCCCAAGCCCAAGCTGGTGTTCTTCTTCGACGAGGCGCATCTGTTGTTCAACGACGCGCCGAAGGCGCTGATGGACAAGATCGAGCAGGTGGTCCGCCTGATCCGCTCCAAGGGCGTCGGCGTCTATTTCGTCACGCAGAATCCGATCGACGTGCCCGACCGCGTGCTCGGGCAGATGGGCAACCGGGTGCAGCACGCGTTGCGCGCCTTCACCCCGCGGGACCAGAAGGCGGTCGCAGCCGCCGCCCAGACCTTTCGGCCCAACCCGAAGCTCGACACGACCAAGGTGATCATGGAGCTCGGCAAGGGCGAGGCGCTGGTGTCGTTCCTCGAAGGCAACGGCACGCCGGCGATGGTCGAGCGTGTGCTGATCCGCCCGCCTTCGGCCCGCATCGGGTCGATCACTCCTGAGGAGCGCAAGGCGATCATGGATGCGAGCCCCGTGAAGGGCAAATACGACACCGCTGTTGATTCCGAGTCCGCCTATGAAATCCTTCAGAAGCGCATTGCCGGCACCGCTGTGACGGCCGACGGCCAGGCGGGGGCGAGCGGCGGCGGTATTCTCGGTCAGATCGGCTCGATGGTCGGCACCATCTTCGGCACCAATACCGGGCGCAACCGGCTGACGACGGGACAGCGCATCGCGCGCGACGTCACGCGTACGGTCACCGACAAGGTGGTCGGCGGCGTCGTGGCCGATCTCGGCAAATCGGTCGGCGGCCAGCTCGGCGGCTCGGTCGGCCGCGCGCTCGTCCGTGGTGCGCTCGGCGGATTGCTGCGAAGGTAGGCAGCCAGCCCCATTTGGGGCAATTCATCCTCGGCCAGGGGCACCGCGACCGCTACCGGGACAGGCACAAATTCGGGTCAGGGGGACTCTCCAAGCGTCCGTCGGTCTGCTACGTGCTGTCTGTTTCCGACTGGACATAATGTGACACTCTCGAAGCCCTCAGATGAACATCGCGCATTGCGCCTGCCGTCCCTGCGCGCGCCGCTCGATCTGCTTTTCCTGTTTTGTTGCGTCATCCTCACCGCCGATGTCCTTGGTCCCGAGATCTTCGGCCACGGCAAGACCAAGGACTACGCGCTGTGGTTCTGGGCCGGGCAGCAGGTGCTGCATGGTGGCCCGCTCTACCCAAAAATCACCGAGCTGTTTGCCTATATCTACCCGCCGCTGCCGGCGATCCTGCTCGCGATCCCGAGCTGGTTCGGCAAGATCCCGCTTTATCTCGTGCTGTCGGTCCTGAACGCGGTGGCGTGGTGGTACACGGGCATCCTCTCCAACGCGATGACCGGCTCGGATCGAAAGCCCGGGCCCTGGCTCGAAGCGTTGCCCGCGTTCGCCACCGTGACCTTCGTGTTCGACATGTTCGATCTCGGTCAGCCGAACCTGCTGCTGCTGGCGATGATGCTCTACGGCTTCTGGAGCCTGCAGCATCATCGGCCCTGGCTTGCCGGCTTCATGTTCGCGCTCGCCACCGGCATCAAGATGTTTCCGGTAGCGGTGCTGCCTTATCTCGTCTGGCGCCGGCAGTGGGCCGCAGTCATCGGGATGGTCGCCTTCACCTGCATCCTGCTCTTTGTCGTGCCGGCGCCGATCCGCGGCTTCGAGCGCAACGCCGCCGAGCTCAACACCTGGTACCAGGGCATGGTCGCTTCGAGCTCGGAAAAGGGGTTCGGCCAGCGTGACGAGCAGAACTGGTCATGGGTCAACCAGTCCATCATCGCGGTGACGCACCGGCTGGTGCGCCCGATCAACTACAATCTGGATGATCCCGCCAAGCCCGTGCGCACCATGAATGTCATCGATGTCGGCTACAGGACGGCGAACTGGATCGTGGTCGCGGTATCGGTTCTGCTGGGACTTGGCTTCGTCGCGGTCATGCCGTCACGGCGGCGGCGAACGGCGCACTCGGATGCCGAGGAGCTCGGCATCCTGTTCTGCCTGATGACGGTGGCCTCGCCGCTGGCGCGACAATACTACTTCATGTGGCTGTTCCTGCCGTTCACGGTGCTGATGCATCGGGCCGCCTTCGATCTGCGGCCGAGGGTGCGGTTGGGAACCTGGCTTGCGCTCGCCGCGGCCGGCATTCTCATGCTGCTGTCGCTGCCGCCATTTCCCAACGCCTTTCAGGCCTGGGGCAACAACCTCGCCGCCACGGCGGTTCTGGCGGTTTGCCTCGCCTGGCATCTCCGGCATCCGCCTGATGCGGCTAGCTCCGACGCCCCGGCAGGGTTAAAAGCCAAAGCAGCTTGAACTCAAGCCATCTTGAGACTCCAGAAGTCAGGGAATGCGACCATGGCCAACGCGCAGCTTCAATCCGTGCTCGACCACATCGACAAGGACTTCGACAACAGCCTGGAGAGGCTGTTTTCGCTGTTGCGCATCAAGTCGATCTCCGCGGATCCGGCCTTTGCCGGCGATTGCAGGGCGGCCGCCGAACATCTCGCCGGGGACATCGCCAGCCTCGGCGTTGCGACCGAGGTGAGGCCGACCGCCGGCCATCCCGCGATCGTCGGCAAGACGGGGGCGGGCGGACGGCCGCACGTGATCTTCTATGGCCATTACGACGTGCAGCCGGTCGATCCGCTCGACCTCTGGCACCGTCCGCCGTTCGAGCCAGTGGTGACCGACCATGCCGACGGCCGCAAGATCATCGTCGCGCGCGGCGCCGAGGACGACAAGGGCCAGGTGATGACCTTCGTCGAGGCCTGCCGCGCCTGGAAGAAGGTGACGGGCTCGCTGCCGATCGACGTCACCTTCCTGATCGAAGGCGAGGAGGAGGTCGGCTCGAAGAACTTCGTGCCGTTCATCGAGGCCAACAAGGACGAGTTCAGGGCGGACTACGTGCTGGTCTGCGACACCGGCATGTGGGACCGCAACACGCCGGCGATCACGACGTCGCTGCGCGGCCTGCTCTATGAAGAGCTGAAGATCACGGCGGCCAATCGCGATTTGCATTCGGGCGTGTTCGGCGGCAGCGCGATGAACCCGATCCGGGTGCTGACGAGAATTCTGGGCGGTCTGTTCGACGACGACAACCGCATCACCATCCCCGGCTTCTACGACGGCGTGAAAGACCTGCCGCCCGACATTCTGGAGCAGTGGAAGAAGCTCAATCTGACGCCTGAGATGTTCTTGAAGCCGATCGGGCTCTCGATCCCGGCCGGCGAGAAGGGGCGGCTCTTGATCGAGCAGGCCTCCTCGCGCCCGACCTGCGACGTCAACGGCATCTGGGGCGGCTATATCGGCGAAGGCTCCAAGACGGTGATCCCCTCGCATGCGTCCGCCAAGGTCTCGTTCCGCCTGGTCGAGGGACAGGACCCGCAGAAGATCCGCAAGGCCTTCCGCGACTACGTGACGGCGCGACTTCCCGGCGACTGCAAGGTGGAGTTCGGCGACCATTCCGCCGCGCCCGCCGTTGCGCTCGACTGGAACATGAAGCCGCTGGCCGCCGCCCGCAAGGCGCTGACCGAAGAGTGGGGCAAGGAGACCGTACTGATGGGCTCCGGCGCCTCGATCCCGATCGTCGCCGACTTCAAGCGGACGCTCGGGCTGGACTCGCTGCTGGTCGGCTTCGGCCTTGACGACGACAACATCCACTCGCCGAACGAGAAGTACGATCTGCGCAGCTTCCAGAAGGGCATCCGCTCCTGGGCAAGGATCCTCGCGGCGCTGGCGGAGGTGAAGTAAGGGCACCGGTGCCGTAGCGTGGATTAGCCGAAGGCGCAATCCACCAACTTCGTTCCGCATACGCGTGTGTGGGGTGGATTACGCTTCGCTCATCCACCCCACGAAGCTCACCAAATAAAAACGCCGCCCGGAATTGGGCGGCGTTTCATTCCAAAACGTGCAGAGGTAGGTGACATCTACCCTACACGAAACCCCGCAAATCTCAAGATCGGTAGCCCGGCAGCTCGCGGTCGAGCTTGCGCAGCAGCGGCGGCCAGACGAGGTTGGTCGCGCGCAGCTCGGCGCGGTCGCGGTTGGCGAGCAGCTCCGTGTTCTTCTCGATCGCGATCTCCTCGACCGGATAGACCGGCGTGCCGAGCGCGCGTGTGCGCACCTGCATCGAGCAGGCACGCTCGAGGTGGTACATGCGCTCGAAGGCGGAGGCGACCGAGCGGCCGACGGTGAGCGTGCCGTGGTTGCGCAGGAGCATGTGGTTGTGATCGCCGAGATCCTTCTGGAGCCGCGGCCGTTCGTCGTGATCGAGCGCAATGCCTTCATAGTCGTGATAGGCGAGGTCGTGGGTCACGAGCTGCGCGGTCTGGTTCAGCGGCAACAGGCCTTCTGCGCTGCTCGACACCGCGGTGCCGTCGAGGGTGTGGAGATGCAGCACGCAGATCGCGTCCTCGCGCACCTCGTGGATCGCCGAATGGATGGTGAAGCCGGCCGGGTTGATGCTGTACTCGCTCTCGGAGAGCTGGTTGCCGTGCAGGTCGACCTTGACGAGGCTCGAGGCCGTGATCTCGTCGAACATCAGTCCGTAGGGATTGATGAGGAAGTGATGGTCGGGCCCAGGCACGCGCGCGGAGATGTGGGTGTCGACTAGGTCGTCCCAGCCATACAGGGACACCAGACGATAGCAGGCAGCGAGATTGACCCGTTGCTGCCACTCGGCCTCCGTCATGTTTGACGGCACTTCCTTGAGGCGGGCTTCCGCTGGCGACATGGCAAATCTCTCCGAACTTCGTTGTTGCGGGGAGGTACCCTAGTCTCGCAAGGGGCGGGCGGCAAGGCGACGAAATCGCGGCAGCCAAGCGTAGCCCGCATGGAGCGGAGCGGAATGCGCGACACTCTCACGGCCCCGGATTCGCTGCACTCTGTCCGGGCTAGGGAGATAATTCTACGGCGCCGGGATCGACAGCAGGCTGGAAATGCTTCGGCCGCGGATGTCGTAGACGCGGGCGAACACCACGTCGTCGCGCTTGATCTCGACCATCACGGGCGCGGTGAGACCCTTGCAGTAGAATTCGCCGAGCGTCATGGCGAAATCGGCGGCATTGGAATCCCAGCCGATGGTGAAGTCGGGGCCGAGCGCGACCTGGGCCGGGCGCTGCGGACCGCACACCGCGACCTTCCATTTGCGATTGCGCGGCGGCGCTTCCTGGCGCTCGACCAGCTGCTCGCGCAGCTCGTCGGAGGCCTGCTTCAGCGCGAGGCCCCAATAGTCCAGCATGAAGCGTTCGTCGGCGCCGCGCACCGTGCCGGCGATGTGGTTGAAGTGGGTGTACTGATAGGGATGCAGCCGGATCATCTCGGCAAGCGGCAACGCGAGGCCAAAGCAGAACAACGCGAGCACGGCCGGCTGCCAGGCGCGATGGTTGGCGCGCAGCCGCTCCATGGTCCAGGCGAAGGCGACGCCGCCCAGCACCGCCATCGGCGGGATCACGAACACGAAGTGGCGGATGCCGTTGTAGAGCGCCGGACGCTTCACCATCGCGATCGCGAGCGGCAGGGCCGCCGCCAGCGTCAGCATCAGCATGATGGTCTTCCGGCGCGCCGGAACCTCGCGGCGCGGGAGCATGGCGAAGGTGCCGACCACGGCGCCGGCCGTCAGCACCAGCATCACTTCGGGCAGCTGCAGCGCGAACAGCGTCGGCAGGTAGGACCAGGGCATGTCGGGCACGGACACGAGCGCACCGTCGAACATCTCCTTCCAGGGCTTCTCGAAGAAGTGCGAGAAATACGTCAGCGCCTCGAAGGGATTGCCGGGCTCCATGATCGACCACGGCCAGATCAGGCCCATCACGAGGTAGCCGAACACGAGGCCGGGCAACAGCACGTAGACGACATGGGCGAACCGCCTGATCGCCTCGCGCGCGCCTTCGGTGCGCAGCTCCTCCAGGAACAGCGGCACGAAGCCGATCATGGCGTAGACCAGCGCGAGACCGCCGAGGATGCGGCAGCCGATCGAGAGGCCCGCGCCCAGGCCGACGATCAGGATCGTGCGCGGCGTGGGCTTTGGATATTCCTCGGCAAGCCGGACCAAGCCGAGCATCAGGATGATCATCGCCACCGCGAAGGGCGCATCCTTCGGGTTCATGAACATGTGGCCGTAGAAGATCGGGCAGAGCGCGAGCAGCAGGAGCGAGGCGAGGCCCGCAAGAGGGCCGCCGATGCGGCGGCCGAGCCGCCACGTCACCGCGAGCCCGATCACGCCGACGATCGCGCCGACCAGGCGTCGCGTCTCGAACAGCTCGAGCGGAATGACCTTGTGCAGCAGCGCTGCGGCCATGTCGAAGCCGCCGCCATACATGTAGAGGTTGGCGAAGGAGAGCGCGCCGGTGTCCCTGAAGCCGGAGCCGTACATGCGCAGCAGCAGGTCGGCATATTCGGCGTGGGTATAGTCGTCCCAGCCGAGCCCGTAGTCGCGGAAGGTCAGGCCTGCGACGACGGCGACGGCAGCCAGCACCAGCATGGCAATGTCGTCGCAAGTCCGTTCAACCGAGCGCCCGAGTGGCGTATCGATCGCCGAAGTCGTGATGGATGTCATGGCTGTTGGTGACCCGGACGACCCTCTCGGCCCTGCTGGTGCGCGCGGGCCTGCTCCCCGGAATCCCTATAGCGCAGTTCCATTACCAAGTAATTGGGCATTATGGCTAAATTCCTGATGCGACGCAGCAATTTCCGACCAATTTGGAGCACCTGACAGCTAGCTGAACGTTGCTGAAGGGAATGTGAATAAGTCCCTGATATCCTTCCCTTTAGGAACGGTGGCGGCAATTGGTCGTTGGCGAGGGATGCAGTATGACGGTATCGTGGCGTAGCGGGTGTCGCGCGTTGATGCGTGGCCGGGGGTGTGTTCGATGAACGTGGCTTTGTTGATCGCTGGGATCTTCGCCGTGGTGGCGGGCCTCCTTGCGGTCGCGTTTGGCTATTCGATCAGGGATTTCAGCCTCGGCAGCACGCTCATAACCAGCGGAACGATTGGCGTCTGCTCCGGAATGTTACTGGTCGGGCTCTACGCCGTGGTGCTCGAGCTGAAGGCCATCGCGCGCCGCCTGGCCGGGGCGGGCGCGGCATCGGAGGTACGCGTCAGGCCGGTGCTCCCGCCGGGCCTTGCGTCGCCAAATGGACTGAGTGCGCCTGCGCCGGAGCTTGCTGCGGCGGTGCGGGCCGAGCCGCCATCGCCGGCTGGGCTGCCATGGCAGGCTGAAGCGCCCGTGCGCCCAGGCGCCGAGGCGACGGCCGAGGCGGAAGTGCCTCCGCAGCCGCCCACAGCTCAGGAACCACCGCGCCGGCGCAATCTGATGTTCGCCTCGAGCTCGCGCAAGGAGCGCGAGCGTGCCGAGGCGAAGGCTGCCGAAAGCCCACCGCCGCAGGCGCGCACCGAGCCCGCGGAGCCGGCCGCGCCCGACGCTCCACACGCGAGCTTCGACGACGCCTGGCCGAAGCCGGACCGCGCGCGGCCGCCGGAGCCGTCCGCGGCGCGTCGGCCGCTGCAGCGCCCATCGTCGACCTTCGAGCCTGCCGCGCCTCAGCCCGCCGCGCCTCCGCCGGCGCCCGAGCCGCCGCCGGCCGAACAGCCGCAGGTGACGGTGCTCAAATCCGGTATCGTCGACGGCATGGCCTATTCGCTCTATTCCGACGGCTCGATCGAGGCGCAGATGCCCGAAGGCATGATGCGCTTTGCCTCGATCGATGAACTGCGCGCCCATCTCGACCAGCGTGGTGGCTGACGACCTCGCGCGTCCAAGTCAAATCTTCCGGTTCTTGTCGCGAGATCAGTAATCGATACAACTTTCCAAGTTGTCCTATTTCGGCCAAAAGTATTGTCGACACAGAATACTTCACCGTCGCTCATGCCGCGACGGAGCCTGATTGGAGAGGGGCGCGCCCATGTCGGATGCAGGGGCCAAGAGTTTCATCGAGCTGACGGCGAGCATCGTGTCGGCCTATGTCGGCAACAACCCGACACCGGCCGCCGAGATTTCGAACCTGATCAGCCAGGTGCACGGCGCCTTGACGCGGGTGTCCTCGGGACGTGTCGAGGCGCCGCTCGAGCCGGCAAAGCCCGCGGTGTCGCTGAAGAAGTCGATCGCGCCGGACTATCTGGTGTGTCTCGAAGACGGCAAGCGATTCAAGTCCCTGAAGCGCCATCTGCGCACCCAGTACAACATGACGCCCGAGCAATATCGCGAGAAATGGGGCCTGCCGGCCGACTATCCCATGGTCGCGCCGAACTACGCGGTGGCCCGTTCGCAACTGGCAAAGAAGATGGGCCTCGGGCAGCAGCAGCGGAAGAAGGGGAAGTAACTCCTCAAGACGCTTCCGCGAGCGCCTCTTTCGCGTCGGTCTTGATGCGCTCGACCATCGAGCGCAGGCCGTTGGAGCGCTGCGGCGTCAGGTGGTCGCGGAAGCCGAACTCGTTGAACACCGAAACCGCGTCGGTCGCGAGAATTTCCTGCGGGGTGCGGCCGGAATAGAGCGCGAGCACGATCGCGACCAGCCCGCGCACGATGTGCGCGTCGCTGTCGCCGCGATATCTCAGGATCGGTACGCCATTGCCGCGATCGACCAGCTTCCGGAGCCAGACCTGGCTGACGCAGCCATTCACCTTGTTCTCGGCCGAATGCTCTTCCTCGGGCATCGGTTCCAGGGTGCGGCCAAGCTCGATGACGTACCGGTAGCGGTCGTCCCAGTCGTCCAGAAGCTCGAAATTGTCCCTGATGTCGTCGATCGAAGTCATTGATGGCCCGTGGTTCCCGCTTCCCGCCAATATAGGCACGCGAGGTCGTGAAATCGATAGGATTGGGGCCCTAATTCGGCGTCGGCTCGGGTCCGCGCCATTCCAGCGCGAGATCGTCCTGGGTCAGCGTGTCGCGCGGCGCCTCGGTGGCGGCCGCGTCGCCTTCACCGGCGACGGTGATCGAGCCGGTATGGTCGGGCGCCTTCTTGTTGGTCTTCTCGTTCTTCTCGTCGGTGATCTGCTCTTTCTTGTCGTTGATGATCTGGTAGATCTTGCGCGCGCCGTCCTGGGCCCGCTGGCCGATGATGGTCGCGGCCTGGCCGCCGACCTCGCAGGCCGCCGGCTGGCGCTTGCAGAACTGGCTCATGTCGGAGACGGCCGCGGTCGCAGCCTGCACCGCGTCGGCAGCGCCGATCTGTGGCAGCTTCTCCGATTCGGGCGTCTTGTCCCGCGGCAGGAGCACCAGCACCAGCCCGAGCCAGAATGTGATGCGGAGCAGAAAGCGCATCTTATCGACCTGTACGTTAGATCCCGCGGCGGCGTTGTCCGCGCGCGTTTCGACCTAGCAACTCTCGATAAATCGCAAGTGATTGCCTTGAGCTTAATTCGCGGAAAATTGACGCAAAAATCTTCGCAAGACGAGGTCTCGTAAAGATTCGATTGACGAGGGCGGCCGTGGCTGTCCGGACCTGCATGTCCACCAATTCGAAACCATGAGCGGGGCGGTGAAACCCTGTGTTCACCATCACCGATGATGACGTCGCCAAATCGCCTAAAAATCTCCGCGATGGCGCGGTGTCCGGCCGCACGCCGATCCGCCTTAGCACTCGTTTAAGGTCGCTCTGACACGGTGGCTCAACGACAAGGAGGCGTTCCGGCGCGTCTTCCAAAGACGATTGAGCCGAAGCGCGAGACCCGTGACAGTTTTGAGTATCATCCGCGATTGTCTCGATGCACTGCTGCATCCCTCCGCGCGTTACGATGCGCTGACGCGTGCGCGCCATCGGGCCTTCATGGCGCCGCGGCTTCTCGGAAGCCTGGCCGCCTTTGCCGCATTTCCCGTCTATCTCGTGCTGCGCGGCGCGCCGAGCGCGATCGAGGTCGCGGCCTTCGCCTGGCTGATCGCGCCGATCCTGTTGTCCTGGTTCCTGTCGCGCACCGGCCGCTATGAAGGCGCCCACGTGCTGTCGTCGCTGGCGCTCGCTGGCCTGATCATGGCGGTCGCCGCCACGACCGGCGGCATCGAATCATTCGCCGCGATCTGGCTGGTCGTGGTTCCGCTCGAGGCCTCGCTGTCGGCGTCGCGTCGCGTTGCAGCCTTTGCCTCCTTGCTCGCGCTGTCCTGCGCGGGCCTGTTGATCCTGCTCGGCCAGTTCGGCTGGCTGCCGGCCGGCGAGCTCGGTGGCGCGGAACGCGGTATGATGATGGCGTTCGGGGTTGCCTCCGCAACGCTCTATGCCGCGGGCCTCGCCTTTGGCGCCGAGTCGCTTGCGCGCACCAGCGTGACGCTGCTGTCGCGCGAGGAGGAGCGCTATCGCCTCCTGGCGCGCAACATGAGCGACGTGATCTCTCGGCATCAGCGCAACGGCGCGGTGCAGTTCATCTCGCCGGCGGCGGAAGCCATGCTCGGCATGCCCGTCGCCCAGCTGCTCGGCCACGGCCTGTTCGACCGGGTCCATGTCGCCGATCGTCCGGCCTATCTCACCGCGCTCTCGGATGCCGCGCGCGGCGACGTGCGCAGCGTCGAATTCCGCCTGCGGCGCGAGCCCGCCGGCTCCGAGCGCGGTCAGGTCGATTTCATCTGGGTCGAGATGCGCTGCCGGCCGCTCGAGCAGGACCAGCGTCGCGATATCACCGCTGAGCTCGAAGTCGTCGCGGTGATGCGCGACGTCACCGATCGTAAGCTGTCCGAGCAGGCGCTCGACCAGGCCCGGAGCGCGGCGGAATCGGCCGACGCCGCCAAGACGCGCTTCCTCGCCACCATGAGCCACGAGCTGCGCACCCCGCTCAACGCCATCATCGGCTTCTCCGAGATGATCGCGCAGGAGCAGAGCTTGATGCTGGCCGCTCACCAGCGCAAGGAATATGCCGAGCTGATCAATGCGTCCGGCCAGCATCTTCTGTCGGTCGTCAACGGCATCCTCGACATGTCGAAGATGGAATCGGGCAATTTCGAGATCGCGTCGGAACCGTTCGCGCCGCGCGCCTCGCTGATGCATTGCTGCAATCTGCTGGCACTGAAGGCACGCGAAAATGGCATCGATCTGATCACCGATGCGCCGCAGGATCTTCCCCTGATGAACGGCGATCCCAGGGCCTTCAAGCAGATCGTGCTCAATCTCGTCGCCAACGCCGTCAAATTTACGGAGCGTGGCGGTCAGGTCACCGTATCCGCGTCGGCATCCGCCTCGCAGCTGACGCTGCGCATCAGCGACACCGGCGTCGGCATCGCGCCTGACGATCTCAAGCGCATCGGCGCGCCGTTCTTCCAGTGCGGCAAGACCTATGAGCGCCGTCACGAAGGCACCGGCCTCGGTCTTTCGATCGTGAAGAGCCTCGTGGCGTTGCATCTCGGCGAATTGACGGTACAAAGCAAACTCGGCGAGGGCACCGCCGTCACGGTCAAGCTGCCGCTCGTCTACACGCCGCCGCAAGCCAGGCCGGCGGACAGCAAGATCGCGACGTTGACGCCGGTGCCGCGTCATGAAGTTCAGGACCAACCTGCTCTGGTGAAGAAAAGTGCCTAGAAAGTCTGCCAACGACGAAGCTGCTCCGCGCCGCCGTGGCGCCAAGGGTGGTGCCAAGGGTGGGGCCAAGGCCGCGGTCCTGGATGTCGAGACCGAGCGCAATCTGGTGATGCGCGTGCTGCTGCACAGCCCCAAGGACACGCTCGCCGGCCTCGTCGCCGCCGCGGCCGTCAGTGCCATCGTTGCGAACGCGCTGTTTCTCCAGACCGGCCGGCATCCGGCGCCGATGTTCGGCACCGTGATCAACCTTCCCGCGCCGTCGTCGATCTCTCTGTCCAATCCCTTGCCGCGCCCGCGTCCCGTCGGCGCCGACACCTCGCCGCTCGAGCCGAAGGCGACCGAGTTTCGCGTCGAGCCGAAGCCGGCCGAGAAGGCGCCGGAGAGGCCCGCCGAGACCACGGCCTCGACGTCGCGCTCTGGCGATCCCATGACCAATCTGGTGATCAAGTCCATGGCGCCGACGCAGACGCCGTCTGCGATGGCGGTCGCGCGGCCGCCGGCGCCGATTCCGGTGCAGCAAAGCCCGGCGGCGCGTCGCCTCGCCGGCGTGCAGCGCGCGCTGTCCGAATATGGCTATGGCAATCTGAAGATCACGGGCGCGATGAGCGGCGAGACCCAGTCCGCGATCCAGACGTTCGAGCGTCAGCACAAGATGCCGGTGACCGGCCAGGTGACGGACCGCCTGCTGCGCGAGCTTGCCGCAGCGATCGGCCATCCCGTCGAATAATCGAACGTCCGCTGTCATTGACGCCGATCAATCCTCGGACCGGAGGAGCGATTTGCGTGGGATCAATGACGGCGGGAACCCTCGGTGAACATGATCGTCCATCTCATCAAGGGAGAGAGGTCGTCATGTTCAAGGTCTCGATTCTCGTCTGGATCATGCTCGGCACGGTACTCGCGGGTATCAGCCTCATCGTGGTGCTGATGGTGCCGAGCTTTGCCGCTGGCGCCATCAGGAACATCCCGTACGCGGTCGCCGTGGGATTTGCGCTGGCAATGCCACTGTCATACCTCGTTGCGCGCCAGATCGGTGGCGGGCAAGGCGCCGGCAAGGCATAACAAGCCGGCGCTGACACTGGCGGCGCTCGTCACGCTGGCCTATCGTTCGACTCATGCGTTTGAAATCAAATATCTGGGTCTCAGCCTACTTGCGCCGTTGCCAGACCGAAGGCGTGTTCGGCGCCGTGCGCCGTCGCGGCGCCGAGGAAGCAGGCGCGGTGTTCGTGAAGGTGTCGCTGCTCGACGGCAACGCAATGCTCTACGTGCCGGCGCCGCAGACGTCTTACGACGATGGCCGTCCCGTCGATCGCTTCTTCGTGCCGATCGCGCCGCAGCCGGTGCCTGAGCCGGCCGTGGAGGAGCGCCTGACCAAGGAGCTGCGTTTCGATCCGGACGCCTGGATCGTCGAGACCGAAGACCGTGCAGGACGGCACTTCCTCGATCTGGCGAAAACCTGACTAGCGCTCCGACGACCCGCCGCTGCCGGTGCGCACCGCCGGGCTCGAGCCGGGCTGCACGCTCGGCCGCGACTGGCTTGCGCCCGCGCGAGCGCGCTGACGGTCGCTGTCGTGCAGCGCCGGCTGGTACTTGGCGCGGGTGACGGCGAGCGTCGAGCCGCGCCAGGCGGCCAGCATCACCAGCGCGGAGCGATCGCTGAGGCGGTCATACAGCCGCGACAGCCGGTAGACCTCGTTCACGGAATTGCCGATCGCGGGCTTGAAGAACAGCAGAATGCGCTGGAAGTTCGGACTTGGCATGTCGAGCGCGCGCGCGGCAACCGCGAGTGCCTCGCCGCCGGCATCGTCGACGATCTGCGCCGCGACGCGCGCGGGCAGGATCAGGGTATCGCCGAGCTCGTGGGTGAAGCTCTCGACATCGCCCGCGATCGCCGCCATCTCCAGGACCTGGATCGCGCGCCTGGCGTGCACGGTCGGAATCCGCGGCGCGGCCTTCAGCGGTGTTTGCGCCAGGTTGTGCAGGATCAGCGCGCGCTGGCTCGCATCGGCGCGGAAGAACATGTCGTGGATCTCGGCCGCCTCTTTCGGCTGCATCGCCATGTTGGCGGCCATGCGCGCTTCCGCGTCGGTCGGCGTGCGGGCAGGCGAGGGAGCAGGCGCAGGCCGCGGGATCTCGCGCGCGAGCGGCACTCGGCGGCCTTCCTGCACTGCGACCAGCCCGAGCTTCTGGAGGACGGGGACGGGCGTCTGGGGATAGATCGCGAGCCGCGCCTTGACGGCCGCGCGCGTCGCGTCGTCGACCTGGTCGATCAGCCGCGTCGCAAGCTCGATGAATTGCCGCTGCTCGTCCTCGCTGTGGGTGGGCGCCTGGACATACAGATCGGTCAACACGCGCAGCAGCGTCGGACGAACATCGACGCCTTCGCGGCGCGAGAGGGTCATCAGCCCGTCGAATCCGGGAAACAGCGACTTGGTCATGGAGGCGTACGCAACTCGGGAAGGACTGTTGCCTCAGCCTATCAGCGGTTCCTTTAAAGGCTCCTTAAGGAAAATGAAGTGTGAAGCAAACCCGCTCATTTCAGCAGATCTCGTGCCGTCGCGGGACGGCCGCGCGGCCCGTGCGGTTACGGTCCGAAGGCCGTGTTTACACCCCGTTAACCATAAACTGATCCTAATGACTCTCATGTTGCAGGGGCGCGTTTGGTCGCGCGGCAATTGAGAGAGCTGACATGGGGACCATCATCGAATTTCCGGCCGGTCGCCGGGTGGGCTCGTCGGGGGACGTCGCACCGCGCGCGGACACGGGGACGATCCTGATCCTTCCCGTCATTCGCATCGAGCGCGAGGCGGACGAAACCAGCGGCGACCGTGGACCGGAGCAGGGCACCGCGCCGGGGCGCCGTCGTCGTCGCCGCTAGTTCCGGCATTTGCAATGCCGGGTTCCATCCACCGGATTCGTACCCTCGCATCGGCCATCCTGCTGATGCTGATGGGCGCCTCGCTCGCAGCCTGCAGCGGCGGTGATTTCGGCCGCACCCGAGCCGACATGCGCAGCGACGACATGCATCGCTGGTTGGGTGCCGAGGTCACCGGCAGCCTCGGCCTCACGCCCTCTCAATTCCAGCTCACCGACGAAGAGCGCCAGCTTCGCGACCTCGCTTATCCCATGATCGAGCCGCCGCTGTCGCGGCCGGCCTGGAAGAGCGTGTTCGGCGACTACAAGGCCCTGCCGTCGCCGTGGCGCCAGAAGATCGTGTTCGACCGCACCATGTACGGGCGCACGCTGATCGACGAGCCGCATCGCTCGCAATCCTCGCGCTATGCGCAGCTGATCGAGGACGTGCGCAACGACATCACCCGCTTCGAGCCGTTCTTCGCATGCGCGATTCGCGTCATCGATCTCGACAGGAAGCGTGACGCCAGCATGGCGCGCGTCTCCGAGCTCTCGCCGAGGGAGAAGGCGGATGCCGTCGAGCGCATGCAGGAGAACTCGCTGATCGTCCAGTGGGTACAGCTGTCGCTGGAACAGCGCGTCTCGTCCTATCGCTGGGCGCTGGAGCGGCTGGTGATCCAGGCGCCCGACAGCATGGCCGCCGATGCCGATCGCCTGATCGGCGAACTCGCCGCCCAGACCGCCAATCCGCCGGTGCAGTCGCAGCCGGCCTACGGCCGCGCGGTGATCTCGAAGGGCTGAGCGGCGGCCGCCACGGCCGCGCTGGCATCAGGCTGAGCTGCCCCTGCCGGCAGGTCCTGCCGCGACGCGCAACCGAGGAATCGGTGCCCGCGGCTGTCGCCGACCCTCCCGGGCATCCCACCACCCTACCGATTGGTGATTGTTCTCCGCGGCAATAGAGGTAGGATTGGCTCGTTTTCTTCAAGTCATTTCACCCAAAGGTCCTTCGCGATGAGCGTAGACGCCGCGAGCCCGGTCAAGAGCCGCCTGGACGTCACCCTGCCGCGACAGTTGCTGGTCTTGGCCGTTCTCCTGGGATGGACCGGCTCGGCTGCCGCGCTGACCAAGGAGGCGGCATTCGAGAACTGCCGGATGACCGTCGGCAGGCCGATCGTGCAGGCCTGCATGCGTGCGGGCGGGGGTGCCGATCGGGAAGCATGCCGCGCCAAGGCCTCGCCGCAGGTCCGGGCCTGCGTGATGGCGGCTTTGAACGCCGCCAACGGCCGCGCCAACGTCGCCGTCGAGCTTCCCAAGGAAGCCGCACCCAAGCTGGTCCCCGGCACGGCGCTGCCGAAGGATTTCATCGCCCCGCCGCGCACCATCTCCGACATCACCGCGATCCTCGACAGCGAAAAGCCGAACGACAAGCTGATTGCGGAGCTGAAGGCGGACGCGGATTCAACGCCCACGGGCAAGGAGTCCCGCGAGGACCTCGCTCAGTTCTATTTCGATCGCGCCAATGCACGCGCCCAACTCGGCCGGCTCGCCGAATCCATCGCCGACGCCAACAAGGCCGTCGAGATCGGCCGCGGTGCAGTGGAGCCCAACATGATGGGCCGCCTGATGCAGCTCCTCTCGCTGCAATATGCTGCGGCTGGCGATCCGAAACGCTCGCTCGAAGTCATGCAGCGGCTGTTGCGCGACACCGCGAGCCTGCCGGGTGCCAAGGGGTATCAACTCAGCGCCAACAGGTCCATTGTCGGCATTCTCATCCAGATGGGTGACATCGCCCAGGCCGAGGCCTATCTGCGCCGGACCATGAGTGCCATCCAAGAAGCGCGAACCAGCGGTCTTCCAGGCTGGCGCACCTCCTATGCGCGCATGGGGCAAAGCTGGGAGTCGGATCTCGAAGGCACCCGGGCATTGATCTTCGAGGCGCGCGGGCAGTTCGTCGAGGCCGAGGCCGCCTATCGCGTGGCAGAGCAACGCAAGCGGGCCGCCATGAAGGCCTTGCTGGACTCGGACAATCCGCCGGCTGAAACCGTCGTGCTTCAGGCGATCGACAATTTCGTGCTCAGTCAGGCCCGCATGAAGGCACGGCAAGGCCGGCTTGCTGAAGCGGAGGTCGACGCCCGCCGCGCTCTGCTGTCGCGGTTGAAAGATACTGGCAAGTACAACCCGGTCATGCCGCGCTACGTGATGGGGCTGGCCGGCATTTTGGTCGACGAGGGCCGCTACGAGGAAGCCGAGCAGCTTGGCCGCGTCGCGCTCGAGATCAACAAGACGGTCGGCGTGCCTGATGACTCGCAATCGACTGTGCAGCTGCTCTCGCGGCTCGCCGGCATTCTCAACCTGCGGCGCAAGAATGCCGAAGCCAACGAGATGTTTGCGCAGATCGACAGGGCCGTTGCCAATTGGGACCCGCAGCGGCGCCAGGTCATCGAGCTCAACCCGGCGCGCATTCTCGCGCTCTACAATTCAGGTCAGCTCGACGCCGGCATCGCCGCTGCCGAGCAACTGGTCAAGAAGCAGATCGGACGGGTCGGCGAAAGCCATTTCGACACCGCCTCGGCGCGCGGCACCCTGGCTGTGGGCTTGATGCTCGCGCGGCGCGATGCCGACGCGATCCGCGAGTTCAAGGCCGCCATCCCGGTCATGATGGCGAACGCGAACGAGAATGCCGACGACGAGAACACGACCGTGGTGGCCGCGCGCAGCCAGCGACTTCAGACCATCGTCGAGAGCTATCTGCTGCTGCTCGCGCGGGCCGAGGGCACCGGCGGCGCCGTCGGTGAGGAGACCTTCAGTCTCGCCGACGCCATCCGCGGTCATTCGGTTCAGCAGGCTCTGGCGGCATCGAGCGCCCGCGCGGCTGCCAAGGATCCGGCGCTGGCCGATCTCGTGCGCAAGGAGCAGGACCTCACCAAGCAGGTCAACGCCCAGCTCGGCACGCTCAACAACGTCCTCGCCATTCCCTCGGCGGATCGCGACGAGAAGGGGGCGCAGCAGATCCAGGCGTCGATCGCGGCCTTGCGCAGTGAACGGGACAAGGCGCGCCTGGAGATCAAGCAGAAATTCCCTGTCTACGCCGATCTGGTTTCGCCGAAGCCGCCGAGCGTTGCCGAAATCCGCGCGACGTTGTCTGACAATGAAGCCATGTTGTCGTTCTATTTCGGCCAGAACGGCAGCTTCGTCTGGGCCGTGCCGAAATCGGGCCCGGTGGCGTTCGCTGCCGTCAACGCCAAGATCGGCGACATCGAGACCAAGATCCGCAAGCTGCGCGAGGCGCTCGAGCCGCAGGCGGCGATGATCTCGGACATTCCTCCGTTCGATCTCAAGCTCGGCTACGAGCTCTACGAGCTGCTGCTGAAGCCGGTCGAGAGCGGATGGAAGCCGGCCAGGAACTTGATCGTGGTGACCAACGGCGCGCTCGGCCTGTTGCCGCTGTCGCTGTTGCCGACCGCCCCGGCGGAGGTGGCGGCGGACGAGGATCCGCTGTTCGTCGGCTATCGCAAGGTGCCGTGGCTGGCCCGGACCCATGCCGTGTCGACGGTGCCTTCAGCGGCCGCGTTGCGCACGCTGCGGCAGTTACCGCCCGGCAAGCCCGGCCGCGGCGATCTCGTCGCGTTCGGCGATCCCTATTTCAACAAGGATCAGCAGGCCGAGGCAGAGAGCGCCGACAGCAAGGTTCAGGTCGCCGAGGTCGGCGGCAACGTCACCCGCGGCATGCCGCTGAAGCGTCGCAGCAGCCCGAAGCTCGAAGGCGTCGACAGCGCCGAGCTTGGCCTCCTGCCGCGGCTCCCTGATACGGCCGACGAGCTCAGATCGATCGCGCTGGCCTTGCAGGCGGATCCCTCGAAGGTCCTGTTCCTCGGCAAGAACGCGACCGAGAGCGCGGTCAAGACCATGAACCTGTCCGGTTTTCGCATCCTTGCATTCGCCACCCACGGTCTGGTCCCGGGCGAACTCAACGGACTGACGCAGCCCGCGCTCGCGCTGTCGTCGCCGGCGGTGACGGGCGAGAGCGGCGACGGCCTCCTGACCATGGAGGAGATTCTCGGCCTCAAGCTCGACGCCGACTGGGTCATCCTGTCCGCCTGCAACACCGGTGCGGGTGCAGGCGCCGGTGCCGAAGCGGCGTCCGGCCTTGGCCGCGCGTTCTTCTATGCCGGAACACGCGCCCTGCTGGTGACGAACTGGTCGGTGCATTCGCAATCGGCGCGGCAGCTGGTGACCGATCTGTTCAAGCGACAGGCCGACGATCCGAAACTGTCGCGGAGCGAAGCGCTGCGGCAGGCGATGATGGCCCTGGTCGATGGTCCCGGTTACCTCGACGACGAGGGCAAGACCGAGTTCGCCTACGCGCATCCGCTGTTCTGGGCGCCGTATACGATCATCGGCGATGGCGGCGTGCGATGATCGACGTGGGAAGGTTGGAAGGACAATGACGCGGAATATCTTGCTAGGGCTGGTTGCGGCAGGTCTCCTGTTTTCGGGAACGTCGCGGGCAACGCAATTGATCACCGAAGAGGAAGCCAAGCTGCCACCGCCGAAGGGCGCGATTGCGGCAGACCGGCGCGGTATCCTGCGCGGTCCGAAGGTGGAGTACATCTCGCCCGGCGAATTGGTGTCCTCGCCGATGCGACTTCAATTGAAGTTCGAGTCGTTCGGGGGCGCCAAGATCGATCCTGACTCGGTCAAGGTGACCTTCCTGCGCACGCCGAACGTCGATCTGACGACCCGGATCAAGCCGTTCGTCCAGGCCGACGGGATCAACATGCAGAATGCGGAATTGCCGCCCGGCGACTACACCATGCGGGTCGACATCAAGGACAGTGACGGACGGCCGGGCACGGCCATCTTTACCCTCAAGGTCGCACCGAAGTGACGTGTCCCTACTGCCAGGCCGAGAACGCGGAGAGCGTGCTGGTTTGCGCCTCCTGTTCCCGGGACATCGCCGTGCCCGCGACGCTGATTGCGGAGCGCGACGATCTCCTGCGCAAGCGGGACCAGCTGCGCGATGAGCTGGCGCGGGCCAGAGACGAGGTCGAAGCCATCATGCTGCGCAGGAAGTCGCGCTGACGATGGAGTGTCCGTTCTGCGCCGAGACGATCAAGGACGAGGCCATCGCGTGCAAGCATTGCTCGCGCGATCTGCGCTTCGTGCGGCCGACGCTCCTGGAGATCGAAGACATCGTTGCCGAGCTGGACAGGCTCAGGCGCGACCTCGACCGGGTCAACGTCCGGCTCGAGCGCTACAGGAATCCGCTGCGCTATTTCGCGACGCATGCCGTTCTCTACGTCGTCGTTCCGGCCGTCCTGCTGACGATCGCGCATGTTCTGGTCACCATCACCTTCGATCTCTCTCCGATCCCGCTGCGGATCGCGTCGATCGTGATCCCCCTGCTGTTCGGTTTCGCAGCCTATCCTCTGCATCGGGTCTCGACGCTGGGAGCGTTCGTGCTGGCATTGCTTCTCGCCAGCGTCAGCATCCAGGCGATGCTGACGGTGACCGGATTCCACGATGGCGTTCCGATCCTACCCACCGTGTGGGTCGAATGGCGCGAAGTGTTCGAATACGGCGCCAGCATCCTGCTGGCCTTCGTGTCCGGAAACATCCTGGGAGTCGTCGTCTTCCAGGTCCTGCCGCGCGTTCTCGGCCAGGGCGGCAAGCCCAATGCTTTCGCCTTCAGGATGGCGCGCCTGCTCGGGCAGCATGTCGGCGAGGAGCAGCTGCGCCGCCGCGCGCGGTTGATCCAGGATCTCATGCAGACGGTCGGACCGCTGGCCGGTGTCGCCGCGACGGCTGTCGGCTCGATCTACGCCGGCCTGAAGGGCCTGCTCGGCTAGCTCATTTGCGGCGCCCGGTGAGCCCTTGCGGCGCGCGCCGGGACGTTGCGCGCCCCCGCTGCAGCTTCCCGACGAGATCCTTCAACGCATCGGTGAGCGGCACCGACGCGCGATAGGCGAGCCCAACCTCGCGTTTGACCTTCACCTCGATCTCCCTGACGGCGATGTCGGAAACGCCTTTCGCCACGCCTTCGGGGACGATGGCGATGCCGACGCCGGCCGCGACCAGCGCCATCGCCCAATCCTCCGATTGCGCGATCGCCGCGGACGGACGCCGCTGCGACGCGCGGCCGAAGAACGCGCTCTGCTCGCAATGGCAGCGGTCGATCATGGCCACGTCGGCGAGATCGGCGGCGCGGAGTTTGTCCTTGAGCGTCAGCGGATGCGACGGCGGCAGCGCTGCGACGTAGCGCTCGCTCCAGAGCGGGACGAAATGCTCCTCGTCATCAAGCATGCTCTTCGAGATGATTCTGGCGTCCGCGCGCTCGTCGCTGCCGACGAGCCGGAGCGCGATGTCGTTGCGCGCCGTCAGCGGCTTGAGCAGCGCGATGGTTCTGGGCACGTCGAGCGTCCGCATCAGGCCGAGCGTGACAGTGGTCTTGGTGCTCGGTTTGCGGAACAGCTTTCGCGCGGCGTCGGCCTCGTCGATGATGCGGCGGGCGACGGTGTGAAACTGCTCGGCCGAGGCGGTCGGTGCGACGCCCTTCTTGTGCCGGATGAAGAGAGTGGTGCCGAGCTCCGCCTCCAGATTGGTGATCGCGGTCGAGATCGACGGCTGCGACACGAAGCAGCTTCGCGCCGCAGCCGTCAGGTTGCGCTCGCGGTAGACGGCGGCGAAGTAGCGGAGCTCGCGGATGTCCATAGGATAGGCCTAGAGATAGTATCAATATTCGATATTTTACCTATGGATCGAAGGATGACAAGAACAGCCTGTCCTCAACAGGCAGGGAAGCGCGATGAAGATCCATCACCTCAATACCGGCACTATGTGCCCCATGGGCCGCCGGCTCGTGAACGGCACCGGCGGCCTGTTCCAGCGCGCCCGCATGGTCTGCCATTGCCTCCTGATCGAGACCAGCGATGGTCTCGCGCTGGTCGACACCGGCATCGGGCTCGGCGACATCGCGACGCCGGATCGGCTCGGCAAGCGCTGGGTGCGCCAGACCGCGCCAAGGCTCGATCCGGCAGAGACGGCGGTGCAGCAGGTGAGGGCGCTCGGTTATTCGCCTGACGACGTGCGCCACGTGCTGCTGACGCATCTCGACCGCGACCACGCCGGCGGTGTACCCGACTTTCCCCATGCGGCGATCCATGTTCACCGCACCGAGTACGACATGGCGGTACTGCGCGAGCCCGCACCGCCCGAAGGGCGTTACGTCATGGCGCAGTGGAGCCACGGACCGCGCTGGAGTTTCTATGGCGAGGCCGGCGAAGACTGGTTCGGCTTCAAGGGCGTGCGCGCGCTCGGCGATCGCGAGGGTGACATCCTGACGATTCCGCTGGCCGGCCACACGCTCGGCCATTGCGGCATCGCGGTCCGCTCCGGCGACACATGGCTGCTGCATGCCGGCGACAGCTATTTCCATCACGCCCAGCTAGACTTGTCGCCGCGCGCGCCGCTGATGCTCCGTTATTTCCAGCGCCGCGTCGACATGGACCGCAACGCCCGCCTCGCCAACCAGGCGCGCCTCCGCGAGCTGAAGCTCAGCCATGGCAGCCGCGTGACGATTTTCAACAGCCACGATCCGGTCGACTACGAGAACTGCCGGTGCGGGGCGCACATATGAGTCTCACCCTTCGACGAAATTGATCGGTCTCAGATAATCCTGCTTGCCGATGTCGACGCCGTTGTGACGCAGGATGGCGTAGGCCATGGCGATGTGGAAGTAGGTGTTAGGGATCGTCATCTGCAGGAAATAATCCCGGCCGCCGAGAAACCTTCCTGGTGCCCAGGAGAGCCTCACCTTCTGCTCGCTCGCATTGGCATATTCCCTCTCGGGGACGCTCTCCACGAAGGCGATCGTCTTTTTGATGCGGGCGCGCAGTTCGTCGATGGTGCGTTCGTTGTCTTCATGTCGTGGCGGCGTCTGACCCGACAACCAGGCGGCCGCGGCCTTGACGTAGTTGCAGGCGCTTTGGACCTGATAGGTGAAGTCCTGCATGTCCGGTGCGAGGCGGCTGTGCATGAGTACCGCGACATCGAACTTCTTTGCGGCCGCATGCTGCTCGGCTTTGTCTAGGCAGGTCAGCAGATTGGCGAGGTTTTGCCTGCACTGTGAAACGACGTCGTAATACATCTCCGTCTTCCCTGACATTGAGCGGTCACGTCGCGGAGGCCGATGCCTGTGGCACCGGCCCCGATGGATTCTTTACGCGCTACGCCGGCACACTGCACGTCGCGGTACGGGAATTATCGGCAGCGGAGATGCGGAGTGTCGCGAGTTCTGCGAGGATGAAAGCGAGAACCGCAAGCCCTGCGCCGACAAAGCCGAGATGGTGCGCGCCGACCAGCGGGATCGCCACCGCACCGATCAGGCCCGCCGCCGACATGCCGAAGAACGAACCGGCGGTGTTGAGCCCGAGCAGGACGGGCGCAATCGACGGAGCGAGCGCGACGAGGCGATATTGCTGCGGCACCAGCAGGCCCCAGCCGGCGGCGCCCCAGATCGCGACGACCGGAATGGCGGTCCACAGGCTGGCGCTGGTCCAAGGCATCGAGGCGCTGACGATGGCGAGCACGACCAGCGTCGACAGGATCACCATGCGCGAACCGATACGATCGATGAGCCGACCGAAGGCGAGGTTTGCGACCGTGCCGCCGGCGCCCCAGAGCACGAGCAGGGTTCCCAGCACCAGCGCGTCGTTGCCGATGGCGCGGTCGAAGGCCACGGCGAAGTAGGTGTAGACCGTGAAGATGCCGCTGAGATTGACGAGCGTCGTCGCCAGCGTCAGCAGAATCCGGGAGTCGGCCAGTGGTGCGAGGCGCTTCGACAGCGAGACCGCCGGCGGCAGCGGCACTTCAGCGAGGAAAGTCCAGACACCGAGACCGGCCGCCGTGCCAAGCGCGGCCACGAACAGCATCGTGTAGCGCCAGTCGCCGAGGCCGCCGATGACGGCGCCGGCAGGCGAGCCCAACGCGGTCGACAGGGTCAGGCCGGCGACGACGATGGAGAGTGCGTAGCCGCGTCGCTCCGGCGGCACCAGCATGGCGGCGGATCCCGTCGCGGTCGGTGAGAACATCGCGGCACCAACGCCGGCGAGCGCGCGAGTCATTAGCGCTATGGCGAAGGTCGGCGAGACCGCGGTTGCAAGGTTCGCCAGCACGAAGACGGCGGCGCCCGCGATCAGCATGGTCTTGCGCGAGACGCCCGCCGCGAGCGCGGCGATGGTCGGCGACAGCAGCGCGAACGTGACCGAGTAGATCGTGGTCATCTGCCCGGCAGCGCCAATGCTGACGTCGAAATGCCGAGCGATTTCGGGCAGCACGCCGGCCACGACAAAACTATCGGTGCCGAGCGCGAACATGCCGATCGAGAGAACGAGGAGACGGCGGTCCATTGTCGTTGTCCTTGATGTCTGGATTGTTCAGGCGGCAGCGTTTGCCGCTGGATGCTGTGGCGCGAACCGCGCCTTGATCTCGCAGGCGACCTGCGCGACGTTTTCGTCGAGCACGAAATGTCCGCTATCGAGCCAGACCAGCTTTGTATCCGGCAGGTCGTTGAGGTAGGCGCGGGCGCCGGGCGGGATGAAGAACGGGTCGTGCTTGCCCCAGACAATGAGCGTCTTCGGCTGGTGCTGGCGGAAGGCGGCCTGCCACTCCGGATAGAGCGCAACGTTGCTCTTGTAATTCTCGAGCAGGTCGACCTGGTAATCCTGCGTGCCGGGCCGATCGAGCAGTGCCTGGTCGAGGATCCAGTTGTCGGGATTGATGGCCTCGGGGTTCTTCGCGCCGACGAGCCAATGAAACCTGGTGCCCTCGATGCTGACGAACTCCCGCGCGGGCTTCTCCGTCTCGGCGTTGCGGTTCTCCCACAGCGGCAGCAGCACCTTCCGGGGCGCATCGCCGACGCCTTCCATGTAGGCGTTGGCGTTCTGGATGATGAAGCCCTTCACCTGCGAAGGCCGCTGGGTGAACAGGCGGAAGCCGATGGGACCACCATAGTCCTGCATGTAGAGAATGTAGGAGGAAAGCCCCAGCGCCTCGACGAGGCCGGCGATATGCGCGGCGAGATTGTCGAAGGTGTAGGTGAACTCATTGCGCGGCGGCGCGTCGGAATGCCCGAAGCCGATGTAGTCGGGCGCGATCAGATGGAAGCGGTCGGCCAGTGCCGGCATCAGATCGCGGAACATCTGGCTGGAGGTCGGCAGGCCGTGCAGGAGCAGGATGGTCGGGGACGCCGGGTCTCCGGCCTCGCGGTAAAACACCTTGCGGCCGTTCACGGTGGCGGTGCGATGGAGCGTCGGGTGGGGCATGGGTTTCCCTTTTTTTGGCTGTCCGGCCGCCGGCGGCGAGCGGTGCCGCTCTTTTGGGGCTTTCCGGGAATGCCCGGCAGCCGCTAGGATCGGGAGGAACCCTCTCGTTTAGTGGAAGGCCCTATGGACCGCCTGGATGCCATGTCGGTGCTGCTCGCGGCCGTCGAGAACGGCAGTCTGTCCAAGGCCAGCCGCGAATTGCGGCTGCCGCTGGCGACCGTCAGCCGCAAGGTTGCCGAGCTGGAAGCGCATCTGAAGGCGACACTGCTGATCCGCTCCGCCAAGGGCCTGGAGCTGACCCCGGCCGGGCGGTCCTACGTCACCTCAGCGAAATCGATCCTCGAACAGCTGTCCGAGGCCGAGCGCGCGGCCGCAGGCGAATACAGCGAGCCGAAGGGCGACCTCGTCGTCACCGCGCCGATCATGTTCGGCCGCATGCATGTGCTGCCGGTGGTGACGCGCTTCCTTGAGGCGTTTTCCGAGGTGTCGGTCGGGCTGGTCCTCACCGACCGCGTTGCGCATTTCCTCGAAGACCAGGTCGATGTCGCCCTGCGTCTTGGTCTCTTGCCGGACAGCAGTCTGATCGCAACGCGCGTCGGCGAGGTCCGGCATGTCATCTGTGCGAGCCCGGACTATCTCGCCGCCAACGGAATTCCTGAAACGCTCGACGATCTGGAAAAACATCGTCTGGTCTCGTTCCAGAGCGTGTCGGCGCTGAGCACCTGGACCTTCGAGCATGACGGCACCGAGAAGACCGTCTCGTTCCGCTCGCGGCTCGGCGTTAACACCATCGACGCGGCCATCGATGCCGCGCTCGCGGGCGCTGGCCTCGTGCGCGCGGTGTCGTATCAGATCGCCGAGCACGTGCGGGCAGGGCGTCTCGCCGTCGTGCTCGAGGCCTTCGAGCCGCAGCTTCGCCCCGTGCATCTCGTCTACGACACGCAAAGCCGCTTGCCGCTCAAGCTCCGCGCTTTCGTCGATTTCGTCGTCCCGCGCCTGCGCGAACGGCTGGCGCAGGCGAGGCTTTAGTCCTCGGGGACGAAGCGCAGCGTGCCGGCCCGGCGGCTTGTCGGTGTCGCTGGTGTGGTTGACGCCGTCTATGACGCGCGTCGGCGAAATCGAACGGGCTCGTTCCGTCGAGGCACGCGACGTTGACGCCATGGAGGGTGAAATCAACCGTCGCGTTGCAACCGCGAGAAGCGGAAATTGCAGTGGCTGGCGCCGCCCGCCAGCGTCTGCGTCCGTTCCAGGCGGATGCCGCGCGTTGCATAGGCGTCGAAATCGAGCCCGCAAATGTTGGGCAGAATCTCCTTGTCGCCATGGCGGCCAGCGAATTTGCAGAAGCCGCAGGCCCGGTAGTTGATACCGAATTCGAAACTGTCATCCGGGCCCGGCGCGACGAAATCGTAGACGAAGTCCTCCGGAAACTCCGCCTGATGGCTTTCTGTCGTGCTCTTTGCCGCCTGCTCGCGCAGCAGCGCCTGGTTCTCCGCCGACATGAATTGATCGCCCGCGGCGAGACGTTCCGCTTCGGGCACGTCGAGCAATTGCGCCTTGTAGGTTTCCCGCTCGATCTCGCCGATCACGGGCAGCGGCACGCCATGCCGCCGCAGCACGCGGCTGATCGCCATGAAGCCGATCAGGCGCATGAAGAAATCGGTCATGCGGCTTGCGGTGCCGCCGACATAGGGCGTCTGGGTGAGCACGATGGCGAATTCGTCCATCACCTCGCGCCTGATGCCGTCGATGTCGGTGATGTCAGCGCGCTCGCGCAGCATCGCCTTGGCCAGGTCGAGCCGATGGCGCATCGCGGCTTCCATCGCGCCGCGATGCTGCTGGTAGAAGGGATGGATCTCAGCCATGGCAGCCTCGCATCTCTGGCTTGTTGGACATCAGGCACGTCATTCCGCGGCAATCGCCTCGATCTCGAGCAGCCATTTGCCGTTGACGGTCTCGGCGACGATGACCGTCAGCGCGGGCTGATGGTCCCCGAGCGCCGCGCGGCGAATGGTGCGGTTGGTCACGAGTTGAGCCCGGTCGGTCAGGAACGTGTTGACCTTGACCAGATGCTCGACGCCAAGACCGGCGGAGGCGAGCACCTCCTTGACGTTGCGCCAGGCTTGCTCGCATTGCGCCTCGAATCCTTCGGGCACGGTGCCGTCGGGTCTCTCGGGCACCTGACCGCTGATGAACAGCAGGCGGCGATGCTGCTTCAGTTCAAGTCCCATGCAGTAGCCGCCGGCGGGCGGGTGGACCGTTGCGGGATTGTGGCTGACGATGTGGGCTGGGGCCATGGGGGTTTCTCCTGATTGCGGGCCGACCGTATCCGGCGACATCACGGCGGCGCAAAGCATCATTCCTGCGGTTCAGCGCAAGAAAATCTATTGCAAGACGGCGGTCCATCAGTGTCAAACTCCGCCGCGATGACCTACGTCCTTCCACCGCTCAACGCGCTCCGCGCCTTCGAGGCCGCCGCGCGCCATCTCAGTTTCAAGCTGGCCGCGCACGAGTTGCATGTGACGCCCGCCGCTGTCGGGCAGCAGGTGAAGGCACTGGAGGCGCGCCTCGGCGTGCAACTGTTCGAACGGCTGCACAAGCAGCTCATCCTGACCGCGGCAGGCCAGGCCTATCTGCCCGGCGTCTCCGAGGGCTTTCGCCACATCGCGGAGGCGACCTCGCAATTGAAGCCGTCAGGTGCGGTGCTGCTGCAATTGGGGGTCCATGCCGGCTTCGATCTGCGCCGGCTCGATCTGGCAGCGTTTCGCGACGTGCATGCGGAGATCGGCTTGCGCGTGCTCCAGCCCGCCGGCCTGCACGAACTGGTCGAGGGCAAGGTCGACCTCTTGATCGCCCGCAGCCTCGGCCACCATCCCGGCTATCGCTGCAACAGGATCAGCGAAGGAACAGGTCGCGGCGATTGGCTGATCGCGCCCGAGGGCACCGCGGATTGCCCCGAGATCGTCGGCTTTCGCGCCTGGCTGCGCACCATGGCGGATGAGAAGGCGCACGCTGTCGGCCGTCCGCGATTGGTCGGCCGTGTCGGAAGCTGAGAAAGCAGGCGCGCAATCGGCCACTTCGTCATTTCCGGCTTGATCATTTGCGCTTGAAAGCGGCTCTTTTGCCTGCGTGACCCGTATCACAGTCTAACAGAACCGCCTGCGCTACTCCTGCGACCACCAGATGCGAGGGGATGGCACCCTCCTTGGACAACGGGAGAGACAAATGACTGAGCGCAGCAGCAATCGGAACCACAGAGAGCTGGACGACCGTGAACTGGAGACCGTGTGCGGTGGCTTCATCAATGATGGCGGCTGCATCGGTCCGTGGATCGTCAATGGACGGATCACCACCCATCAGCCCGCCGGCCCGAACCCCTGGCTGCCCGGCGGCATCTTTCACGGCTGAGAGCCATACGTCTCAACATTTTTGCAACGCAATCTGAACAGGAGTGACCACAATGCTGAACCTCGACCATGGAAAATCGGAAATCATCGAACTGACCGATGCGGAGCTCGAAACGATCGTCGGCGGCAACTGGCTCGGCGACGCCTTCCGCGCCATCGGCGGCGCCATCAAGAGTGCCGTCGAGTGGGTTGGCGGCCTGATCTTTGGCGGCTTGCAGGGCCCGGGCAACCAGCGCGGCCCGTTCGGTCCGGGATCGGGCCCCGGCCAGCCGCCCTTCTGATCCCATCGCCTTAAACTCGATCGCGAAAGGAGAGGCTGCCTCGGTTGGCGGCCTCTTTCTTTTTGGCCCTGTTGTCGCGTCGACATGCGGCCCGAGCGATCGGTTGTCCACACCCACGACACGCAGTAGCGACTTGCGGATCCGACCTACCAGCGATCGATAATTTGCCAGCGCGTTGTCACGTTGCTTTGATCGCGGCATGAGCACCAAATCACGCGAGGTCATCTGGAGCGGCCGCATCATGGGTGCGGAGATTTCCGCCAAGCATGCGCGCGAGGAAGCGAAGAAAGCCGTGCGCAAGGCCGATCGCGCCGAGGCGGAAGCCTGGTCGGTGCGGATGGAAGGCTACGGCGGTCCCTCGCAGCCGTCGCCGACGATCGCGCAATGTCTCAACGGCGGCCTGGGCTGGCTCGAGGTCGAGTGCAACAGGTGCAAGTCGCGCGCGAGCCTGCCGCTCGATGCGATCCGCCGTCCGCGCGATACGCCGATCTGGAAGCTCGAAGCGTCGCTGAAGTGCCGGTCATGCCGGAAGGGACGCTCCGCACCGCCGGTCCACATGATCAAGCTGACCGAAACCCGCAGCATCACGCCATACAAATGGGTGCATCCGACCGAGGAGCGGTAGAGCCATGATGGCAGCGCTCCGCCGAGCTTGACGCCGGCCCCAATTGGCGCGCCGCGCAATTCGGCTGGCGCTTTCTGCCGCTGCCGCGGCCGACAGCGAAATCTACAGATGCCTGCGAGACCACGAGCCAAGGCTCGATCACTCCTGTGTCCCCGCAAATCTGGAAACACATTATGCAAAGCTCTACGTTCACGCGTCGATCCTCCATCTTCCTGCTCATGGCAGCCTTGAACGTCGGGCTCATTCCGATGGCCCATGGCGAGTCGGCAGGTCCCGAGGCAATTGTCGGAACATGGGAAGCAGACGACGGCACGGTGAAGCTCGACATGTTCAGGGCTGGAACGGAGTTCCAGGCGCGCATGCTCTACGGCAACGAGATCGTGGAAGCCGACAACGTCACCTTCAAGAAGGACGCCAGGAATCCCGATCCGGGTTTGCGCGCGCGGTCGCTGAAGAACATCATCTTCATCACCGGATTGCGCTGGGAGGACGGCGAGTGGAGCGGCGGCTCGATCTATGACGCCTCATCCGGCCGCACCTACAACTGCAAGGCCACCGTCAAGGACGGCAAGATGCACCTCAGAGGATATCTCGGGCTCCCGGCGATGGGGCAGACCCGCTCTTTCCACCGCGCTCGCGGGTAAGTCGTTTCTGGCATCTCAAACCGTTCTTTCGAAAGCGCGACCCCCTGGTGTCGCGCTTTTCCTTTTGAAAAACGAGGAAGTCCAGGCGTTTGACGCTATCGCCAGCAATGGCGTGATGTGCAAGTCTATTGGCGCACTCGGCTAGTCACTTCGGTTCGTGGAGGCAGCAGAACAAAAATCAGAATGAAGAGAGGTCATCATGTCCACGACATCGAAACGAACGGCGCTTGTGACCGGAGCCTCATCCGGCATGGGGAAGGAAATCGCCAGGCGTCTGATCAAGGACGGCTTCCAGGTCAACGCCGCCGCGCGCAGCGTCGAGAAGATGGACGATCTCGCACGGCTCGGTGCGAGGACGTTGCGCATGGACATCTCCAGGGACGCCGACATCACGGCAGCCGTTCAAACCATCCTCGACGAAGCCGATGGCGTGGATGTGCTGGTGAACAACGCGGGGTTCGGGCTCTACGGTCCCGTTGAGGACGTCGGCCTCGACGAGGCGCGATATCAGTTCGAAGTGAATCTGTTCGGCGCCGCCCGATTGACGCAGCTTCTGCTGCCGAAGATGAGAGAGAGGCGCTCGGGAACCATCGTCAACGTCACCTCGATGGGCGGCAAGATCTACACCCTGCTGGGCGCCTGGTATCACGCGACCAAGCATGCGTTGGAAGGTTGGTCCGATTGCCTGAGGCTCGAACTCGCCCCGTTCGGCATCAAGGTCGTCATCATCGAGCCCGGCCTGATCGAGACGGGGTTCGGTGACGTGGTTGCCGGGGGGCTGCTCGATCGCTCCGGTACGGGGCCTTATGCCAAGCTCACGCAAGCGGTCGCGAAATCGACGCGGGATGCCTACGATCACGGACGCGGCACGAAGCCGGATGTCATCGCCGGTGTCGTATCCAGGGCCGTGAAAGCGGCCAAGCCGCGTACACGTTACGTTGCGGGCAAGTATGCCTTGCCCATGATCAAGATTCGCGCCTGGCTCGGCGACCGTGTGTTCGACCGCGTCATCATGAGCCAGATGCGCTAGGGATCGACGATGAGTGGAGCAGCCGCAGACAGATGCAAGGTTCCCCGCGCCTTTTGGCAGGCCGTCGATCATATCGGCGTTCCGCCGGCCGCACTGTTGCGGCAAGCCAAATTGCCGGCGACCTTGCATCTGAACGAACAAGGGCTGGTCACCACGGACCAGTTCTTTGCGCTTTGGCGGGCCCTTGAGGAGCTGAAGCCGGAGCCCGGGCTCGGCCTCAAGCTGGTCCAGAGCGCCGACACGGCCGTTCATCCGCCATCGAGCCTCGCTGCATTCTATGCGAGAGACTATCGTGACGGACTGCATCGCATCGCGCGGTTCAAGCGGCTTTGCTCGCCCGAGCAGCCGCGGCTGAAGGAAGGCAAGGGCGAGTGCACGATCACGGTCGAATGGCCGTACGCGACCGATCCGGAGCCCGCGATCTCGACGGACGTGACCTTTGCGTCCCTCGTTGAACTAGGGCGCCGGGGTACGGGGCAGCATGTGACACCGAAGCGGGTCGAGCTGGTACGTGCTCGACCCAGGAGCGACGTCTATCAGAACTATTTTGATTGCCAGATCCGCTATGGCGCGGCACGAAATAGTCTCATTCTGAAATCTGCGGACCTCGACCGTCCGTTTCCCGGGCACAACCAGGAGCTGCTCGATATCCTGACGCCGGCATTGGCGTCGGCGTTGGGCGAGCTGCAAGCCCGCAGCTCCATCAAGGAGCAGGTGAAGGTTGTCCTTAAGAGGAGCCTTGCGAGCGGGCGCCCTGAATTGTCGGACGTCGCGCGCGACCTCGGCACCAGCGACCGGACCCTTCAGCGCCGCATTACCGAGGAAGGTTCGAGCTTCCGTGAGCTGCTGGTCGAGGCGCGCCAGGAGCTCGGACGGCAATTGCTGTCGGATCCGACCACCGACATCGACGAGGTCGCGTGCCTGCTCGGCTATCAGGATGCGAGCTCCTTCTATCGCGCCTTTCGTTATTGGGAAGGCGTGACGCCCAGCCGCTGGCGAGAGCTGCACGGCGACAAGCTTCACTAAGACGCAGACCTGGGACGCTCTCCCCACACTCGCTTTGGCGCGTGTCGCAAGTTGGTTGGCGTGCTCTGTCGCTGTCATCAGGATGGTTCGGCTGTACGACACTCTCGAGAGTTGAAGTTCAACGAACGAGGAAATCGACATGTCTGGTAAAGTCTGGTTCATCACGGGGGCATCCCGCGGCTTTGGGCGCATCTGGGCGGAGGCTGCGCTCAAGCGCGGCGACAAGGTCGCGGCAACAGCCCGAATCTTCGCAGATGTCGCGGACCTCTCGGAAAGTTACGGCGATGCGGTGCTGCCGGTCGCGCTTGATGTCACCAACGCCCAGGCGGTGCAAAATGCCGTGACCCGGGCTCACGCGCATTTCGGAAAGCTCGACGTCGTCCTCAACAACGCGGGCTATGCGCTGGTTGGGGCGATCGAGGAGGCGCACGAGGCGGATGTCCGCGCCGAGTTCGATACGAACTTCTTCGGCTCCCTCCGGGTCATTCAGGCCGCGCTTCCCCTGCTGCGGCGACAAGGCTATGGGCATATCATCGGTGTGTCGAGTGTCGCGGGCATCGTCGCAGGTCCCATCACTGGCTTTTACAACGCCTCCAAATTCGCGGTCGAAGCGCTGCACGAGAGCCTGGCGCAGGAAGTCAAGGGCTTCGGGATCAAGGTCACGCTGCTCGAGCCTGGCGCCTATGCCACCGGGTTCGCCAGCATGGCATCGCTCAGGATTTCGCCAGTCATCAACGCCTACGGCAACATCCGCGCGGAGGTGTTCGCGGCGGGCGCCAGGTTCGCGTTTGGCGATCCGGAAGCAACAGCGGATGCCGTCTTGAAGGTAGTGGACTCCGAGGCGCCTCCGTTACGTCTCTTCGTCGGCACGGAAGGCCTGCCGCGCGCCCGCGCCGCTTATGCCGATCGTCTCGCCATATGGGAAGCCTGGGAGACGGTGTCCAACGCCGCCCAGGGCGAGGCCAGGCAGCACAACATCGCGTCGTAGAAGCGCGAGGCGCCTTCCGTGAAACCGCGTCCGTTCGCCTGCCGCGAACGGAGAGAGGATTGTGATGAACGCCACCGCAGTCGCAGACTTTTTCCAGTTCTTCCGCTCGTACATCTCCAATCCCCGGCAGGTCTCCGCCATCGCGCCATCGGGGCAGTCGCTCGCCCGGCTGATCACGCAGGAGGTCGTACCTGGCCGGGGGCCGGTGATCGAGCTGGGGCCAGGCACCGGTATCTTCACGAAGGCGCTCATTCAACGCGGTGTGCCGGAGCGCGATTTGCTGCTCGTGGAATACGGTTCGGATTTCGTCCGGCTGTTGCAGGAGCGGTTCCCGAGGGCGCGCGTGCTCTGGATGGATGCACGCCGGCTCTCTCAATACGAACGTTTCACGGCGCCTGCGTCCGCTGTCGTCAGCGGCCTGCCGCTTCTGTCGATGTCGCCGCGAAAGGTGATAGCCATTCTCTCCGGGGCATTCCGTCACATGCAGGAAGGCGGCGCGCTCTACCAGTTCACCTATGGACCGCGCTGTCCGGTGCCTCGGCCGATCCTCGATCGGCTCGGCCTGAAAGCGAGCCTCGTTGGGCGAACGGCATTGAACGTCCCTCCGGCGTCCGTCTATCGCATCCGGCGTCGCCATCGATCATCGGCGATGTCCTGAAAAAAGCGACCCGCAGCATCACGCCGTACAAATGGGTGCATCCGACCGAAGAGCGGTAGGCCGAAGGGGCCTATCGCGCTTCGACGACCTCGCCGTCTTCCTTCACGAACCGGCCGACGGGATTGTCGAGGAGATCGACGACCGCCTCCGAGGGCCTGCACAAGCGCGTACCCTTTGGCGTCACCACGATCGGGCGGTTGATCAGGATCGGGTGCGCGAGCATCCGGTCGATCAGTTCGTCGTCCGTCCATTTGGGATCGGCGAGGCCGAGGTCCTTGTAGGGCGTGCCTTTCTCGCGCAGCAACGCCCGGACGGGCACTCCCATCGCCGCGATCAGCTGCTCGAGCGTTTCGCGCGACGGCGGCGTCTTGAGGTATTCGATGACGTCAGGCTCGACGCCGCTCTGCCGGATCATCGCCAGCGTATTGCGCGAGGTGCCGCAGTCGGGGTTGTGATAGATCGTGACGCTCATCGGTTTGTTTCCGCGATCGGGACGGGGCCGCGTGCATTGGAATGTCCGAGCAGCCAGTTCATCAACAGCATGCCGGCGAACGCTCCGCAGAGTTCCGCGAGAATGAATCCGGGCAGGTCGACGGGACGAATGCCCGAGAACGTGTTTGTCAGCGACCGCGCGATGGCGACGGCCGGGTTGGCGAACGAGGTCGAGGCGGTGAACCAGTAGGCCGCGGTGATGTAGAGCCCGACCAGCCAGGGGACCGCCGTCCGCTGAAAGCGTATCCCGGCCAGGATCGTCGCGACCAGGCCGAAGGCGGCGACGGCTTCGGCGAACCATTGCGGTCCGCCGGTTCGAACCTTCGTCGAGACATCGAGCAGGGGCAGTCCGAACATCAGGTGCGCCGCCATCGTGCCTGCGATGCCGCCGGCGATCTGCGCCATCACGTAGAGGGCGGCCTCGTTCACCGGAAGCTCGCGCTTGCCGGTGAAGACCAGCGTGACCGCCGGATTGAAATGCGCGCCGGAGATCGGACCGAGCACCGTGATCAGGACGACCAGGATGGCGCCGGTCGGCAAGGTGTTGCAGAGCAGCGCAAGCGCGACGTCCTTGGTCAGCGTTTCCGCCATGATGCCGGAGCCGACCACGGTGGCGACGAGAATGCCGGTGCCGAGCGCCTCGGCCGCAAGGCGCCGCGAAAGATCGAAACTGTCCATCAGCCGGCCTTCGGCTCTGGACGCGTCGCGCCATCGGAGCGGCCGATCTCGCGCAGCCTGGTGCCGAGCGAGAGCTTGTCGATGCTTCTCATCGGGAGGTTCACAAAGGTGTCGATCCGATTCTTGAGATAGCGGAAGGCCGTGACGAAGGCCGCCTGCTTTTCCAGGTCCGAGCCCTCTGCGGCGGCGGGATCCTCGATGCCCCAGTGCGCCGTCATCGGCTGACCCGGCCAGATCGGACAAGCTTCACCTGCGGCGTTGTCGCAAACGGTGAAGACGAAATCCATCACGGGCGCATCCGGAGCGGCGAACTCCAGCCAGCTTTTCGACCACATCCCGTCGGCGGGATAGTCCATGCTTGCCAGCGTGCGCAGTGCCAGTGGATGCACCGCGCCCTTCGGCGTGCTGCCGGCGGAGAAGGACTGGAAGCGGCCGGCGCCGTCCCTGCGAAGAATCGACTCGGCGAGGATCGAGCGCGCCGAATTGCCGGTGCACAGAAACAGGACATTGTAGGTTTGATCAGGCACGGGCCTTCCCCTTTGGCTTTGGAGAGCAGCAGGCTCGCAGGCTCTCGACGACCGGCTCGCAGACTTCCGGCCGTCCGCCGCAGCAATCGCGCAGCAGGAAAACCGCGACGTCGCGAAACTCGCCGAGATTGGCGCGGTAGATGATCGAGCGGCTCTGCCGTTCGGACGACACGAGGCGCGCGCGGCTCAGGATCGACAGATGCGCCGAGAGGGTGTTCTGGGGCACCTCCAGGAGGCGGGCGAGGTCGCCGGCCGCGAGACCGTCGGGTTCGTGCCTGACCAGCGTCCGGAACGCCTCCAGACGGGTCGACTGCGACAGCGCAGCGAGCGCAAGCACGGCTTCTTCAGTTTCCATATATCCAGACTTATGGAATTATCGGCGGGGCGTCAATCCGAAACCTCGCGTGGATTGCAACGGTATTTCGAACATTCTAGAAATATGGTTGACGGCCGGGTGCGGACGGGCGCATGATGCGTGCCATGAAGATCGACGACGCAGCAGCCCGCCTGGAAGCTTTGGGTAATCGGACCCGGCTCCAGATCTATCGCGCCCTGGTGCGGGCAGGACACTCCGGCATGCCGGTCGGCCGCCTGCAGGACAAGCTGAAGATTCCGGCATCGACGCTGTCTCATCACATCAAGTCTCTGGTTGCGGTCGGGCTGGTCAGCCAGGTCCGCGAATCCACCACCCTCGTTTGTCACGCGAACTTCGAGGCGATGCGCGAGCTGGTGGATTTTCTGGCTGCTGAATGTTGCGCGGACGAAGCCGAGTGCGGGGGCGCCCAGTCGGCGGCCTGATTTTTTTGCCGAATTATTCGATGATTCTAGAATGACGGGAGTAGCGGGATGAGCGACGCAAAGAAGGTGGCCATCATCGGGGCCGGGCCGGTCGGCCTTGCAGCGGCCGCGCATGTGCTGGAGCGTGGCATGTCGCCCATCGTGCTGGAGGCCGGGCCGGAGGCGGGACATGCGATCCGCCAGTGGCAGCACGTGCAGCTGTTCTCGCCCTGGGAATACAATGTCGACAAGGCCGCAGCGCGTCTGCTCGCGCCGACGGGCTGGAATTCGCCGGACCCTCAGGCCTATCCGACCGGCGGCGAACTGCTGGAGGGATATCTCGAGCCGCTCGCGACGCGGACGCCGCTGCGCGACGTGATCCGCACCTCCAGCCGCGTCTCGGCCATCAGCCGCGTCGGCTTCGACAAGGCGAAGACGAGGGGCAGGGAGCAGGCGCCTTTCGAAATCCGCTACCAGAACGGCAAGGGGCCGGAGGTGCTGCGCGCTGATGCCGTGATCGACACGTCGGGCACATGGTTCTCTCCCAATCCGGCCGGCAGCAACGGCCTGCCCGCGATCGGTGAACGCGAGCGCGCGGACCGCATAGCTTACGGCATGCCTGACGTGCGCGGCGGCGATCGTTCCAGATATGCCGGCAAGACCGTCGCCGTGCTCGGCGCCGGCCATTCCGCTGTGGGCACACTGATCGATCTGGTGCAACTCGCCGACGAGGTGTCCGGCACGAAGGCCATCTGGCTGCTGCGCGGTGCCGATCCCGCAAAGGCTTTTGGCGGCGGCAGCAACGACAAGCTCGCCGCGCGCGGCGAGCTCGGTTCTCATTTTGCGGCGCTCGTCGCTGCCGGAAAGATCAGGGTCGAGACCGGATTTGGCGTCACGCATCTGTCGGACTCCGAAGGCCGCCTCAAGATATCGGCCGGTGCCTGCTGCGGTGCGCGCAGCGTTGTCGTGGACGAACTGGTGGTGTCGACGGGCTTCCGTCCCGATTTTTCGTTTCTGTCCGAGCTGCGCCTGCGGCTCGATCCGGCCATCGAGGCGCCGGTCGCGCTGGCGCCGCTGATCGATCCCAACGAACATAGCTGCGGCACCGTGCGCCCGCACGGCGCGCGTGAGCTCTCTCATGACGAGCCGGGCTTCTATATCGCCGGCATGAAGTCGTACGGCCGCGCGCCGACCTTCCTGATGATGACGGGCTACGAGCAGGCCCGCTCGATCGCAGCCGACATCGCCGGCGACAAGAAAGCGGCAGCGAGGGTCGAGCTAGTGCTGCCGGAAACCGGCGTCTGCACGCGCGGCGGCGTCGAGACGGCCGGGGACGCAGGATGTTGCGGCGGGCCGGCGAAGCAAGACGCGACGGCGTGCTGTGCCGCCGACGAAACGGCAAGGAAGGCCGGCGGATCCGGCTGCGGTTGCGCCTAAGCGGTGCCGGCTGGGGCGCCGTCTTTTTGGTCGTAGGAGGGGGGAAGCCATTCGTAGTCTGCGCGGTCGGTCTCTCATCGCGGTGATGTGCATCGGCCAGGTCGGCAATTTGCTGCCGCATGTCACGTTGTCCGCAAATCTGGCGCAGCACCTGATGCCGGCGTGGGGACTGTCCGCCGCCGAAGGCGGATTGATGGCGAGCGGCTACGCCTTCGGCTACATGCTTGCGGTGCCTCTGCTGACGACGTTGACCGACCGCATCGATGCGCGGCTCGTGCTGCTTTGGGGCTCGATCGCCAGCGGGCTCGCGACCGTGGCTTTCGGCATGTTTGCACAGGGCTTCTGGTCGGGTACGGCGATCTGGTCCATGGCGGGCCTCGGATTTGCCGGGGCCTACATGCCGGGATTGAAGGCGCTGACGGATCGGTTGCCTGCCGGCGACACCTCGCGGGCCGTCACGTTGTACACGTCGAGCTTCTCGGTCGGCGTCGGCCTCTCGTTCCTGGTGGCGCAAATCATCGCCGATCGTTGCGGATGGCGGACTGCTTTCGTCGTGACCGGCTTCGGTCCCGTCGCAATGGTGGTCGCGTGCCTTCTGATGCAGGCGCAGCGACCCGCGCCGAAGGTGGGGCGATTGCTCGACTTCGTCCCCGTCTTCGCCAACCGCGAGGCGCTCGGTTACATCCTCGGCTACGGCGCGCATTGTTTCGAGCTCTACGGCATCCGCACCTGGCTGGTCGGATTCTGGACCTTCGTCATCGCGCATCAGGGCGCGCCGTCATGGCTCAGCCCTGTCGTGATGAGCTTCTGCTTCGCGGTGATCTCCATGCCGGCCAGCATCCTCGGCAACGAGGCCGCGCTGAAAATCGGACGACATCGCGCCATCACGATGGTCATGATTGCGTCGGCCTGCGTCGCGCTGGTCATCGGGTTCAACGCGACGGCTCCGGCAGGAGTGCTCGCGCTGCTGCTGCTCGCCTATGGCCTGACCGTGCCGGCCGATTCGGGCGCGCTGACCGCGGGCATGTCCGCCGCCGCGGTGTCCGAACATCGCGGCGCGACGCTTGCCCTGCACTCGACCGTCGGTTTCGGCCTGTCGGCACTCGGTGCGTGGGGGACCGGCGTCGCACTCGACGCCGCGGGCGGACCGCAAAGCGCGCGTGGTTGGCTGCTGGTGTTCATCGTTCTTGCAGTGGGGATCGCGGTGGGGCCGCTGGCGCTGCTCTGGGCGCGGATGGTGCGTTTGGAAAAGCGGCCATCATGAGCGCCGCCTCAAACCTCCGGGGATCACCGTATCGTTCATGCACGGACCCTTATTTGGAGCGGACTGATCCATCGCATCATGGCCTCAGCCGGATCAGTTGATGTCAAGATGAGCCGGCGCCTGGAAGAGGCTTCAGCTTCTCCACTGGCTGCGGTGGACTAACGGACACCCGCAAACCGCGCAGCTTCGGGCCAATAGACGAGCTACACCGATCCCTCGAGGCGGTGGTCGATCTCATTGCGGAGCAAGTCGAAGTCGATCGGCTTGGGAAGCAATCCGGCTGCCCCGAGTTCGGTCGCCCTCTTTCTGGTCGCATCATCCCCGTAGGCGGTAATCATGATGACCGGCACGTTCGGACGTTCCGCCCTGACCTTTGGAAGCATCTCGAGACCGGTCATCCCGGGCATGTTGATGTCGGAGAGGATCAGGATCAGTGATGGATCGGGAATTGCTTTCACGCGCTCAAGAGCAGACGGCGCGGAAAGCGCGAATTCCATCGCAAAACGCCCGGATCGAAGATCCCGCCGGAAATGCTGTCGGAACATGCTTTCGACATCGGGTTCGTCGTCGACGACGACAATGTACGTGCTCAATTCGCGCTCCCTGGTTTCTGCGCGGACGTCGCTCGCGGCAACGTAACGACGAATTCGGTGAATACGCCGGGCTCACTGTCGACGTGAATGGTGCCACCGTGTTGTTTCACGACGATGTCGTGGCTAATGGAAAGTCCGAGTCCGGTGCCTTCGCCGGCGGGTTTGGTCGTGAAGAAAGGGTTGAACATCTGCTCCTTGACCACCGGCGGGATGCCGGTGCCGTTGTCGCGGATGCGAATCTCGACACGCAAGCCGCTGCCACGCGTGCTGGCGGTAAGCTCCGGCTCGAAGCCGGCGCCAGCTTCCGCAGCCCGCCTGCTGACGGCATAAAAACCGTTGGAAATCAGGTTGAGCAATACCCGTGTGATCTCCTGCGGAAACACCTCGACCGCGCCGGCGTCCGGATCGAAGTCGCGCCTCAGCGTGACGTTGAACGTCGGCCTCTCTGCGCGTGCGCCGTGATAGGCAAGGTTGAGGCTCTCCTCGACCAAGGCGTTCAGATCGGTGGGCCGGTGTTCGCTCGAACCCTCGCGCGAGTGAAGCAGCATGTTCTTCACGATCGAGTCGGCGCGCTGGCCGTGCTGCACGATCTTGGAAAGATTGTCCTTCAGCAGCCCGGTCAGCTCGCCGACCTCTGCGCGGAGTTTCCCGGCGAGCGCTGCTTGATCGAGCAGTTCTTCGAGCTCGTCAGCGAGCTCGATCGAGAGCGCGGAGAAGTTGTTGACAAAATTAAGCGGGTTCTTGATCTCGTGCGCGATACCGGCGGTGAGCTGGCCGAGCGAAGCGAGCTTCTCGGTCTGGACTAGGCGATCCTGCGCCTTGCGGAGGTCGTCGAGCGACTGCGACAACTCCCGAGTACGGGCCTGGACCTCGTCGAACAGCCGGACGTTTTCGATGGCGATCGCCGCTTGGTCGGCGAAGGTAATGGCGAGCTCGATCTGCTTGTCCGTGAACGCCTCCGGGTCAGTCCGTGTCAATGTGATGACGCCGATTGGTACACCCTCGCGCAGCATCGGCACGCCCAGGAGCGCACGGAAGTCTCCAAGCCGCTGCCCTTCGCGGAAAGTATAATCCTTGTCTGCCTCGACGTCGGGAATGTGGACGACGATCCCCTCGAAGAGGGCGCGTCCGGTCACTGAATGCCGGTCGACGACAACAGGTATGCTACGGACGTAGTTCATGAAATCTTCCGAGAAGCCGAACGATTCGGCACGATAGAAGATGCCGTCCTTCTGCCGAGTTATGGTTCCCTTGTCGGCTGCGCAAAGCCGCGCAGCCGTCTCGACCAACGCATGCAGGACGGCCGGCAGATCGAAGGTTGCACGGCTGATGACCTTGAGCACCTCCGCCGTCGCAGTCTGCTGTTGCAGCGATTCCTGCAGCTCGCGAGTCCTGATTTGCACCTCCTCGAACAGGCGGACATTGCCGATGGCAATCACCGCCTGGTCCGCGAAGGTCTGCAGGAGCGCAACCTGCTTCTCAGTGAAGGGATGCACCTCGGTACGCCGGAGCACGATCGCGCCGATGCTTTCCTCGTCGCGCAGCAGGGGCACGCTGAGAATGGTGCGATGTCCCATCGTGATCGCGAGCTGCCGGCCGTCGGAAAGGTCCTCGTTTATCTCGTCGCGGAGATCGGCGATATGAACCGGCTTCCTGTCGATGAAGGCGCGTCCGGCGGTCCAGCGGCGGTTGATCGGCCACTTCTCCAACCCGATCGGGATCGGTCCGTGATGAGCGGAAAAACGCAGGTCGTCGCCGTCCTTGAGCAATACCGCCGCATCGTAGGCCTCGCAGACCTGGCAGGCGCTGTCGGTGATGGCCTTCAGCACCGGCGCGACGTTCGTCGGCGAGGAGGCGATCACGTTCAGTATGTTGGAGCTGCCGGTCTGGTAGGTCAGGGCTTCCTCGAGATCGCGCGTCTTGGCCTGAACCTCGTCGAACAACCGGACATTGCCGATGGCGATCACCGCTTGGTCGGCGAAGGTCTGAAGCAAGGCGATCTGCTTGGCGCTGAACGGATGCACATCGGTACGGCGCAGCAAGATCGCGCCGATCGCCTCTCCCTCACGCAAGAGAGGCGCAGCCACGAGCGTATGACAACCGTCGGCGAGCGACATTTCACGCCCGATGACAAATTCTGCAGATTCGTCGGAGAGCATATCGTGGACGTGTACCGGAATCCCATCGGCCATTGCGCGGCCAGAGACCGTGGTCCGGTCGTTGGACCAGCGCCTCCGCCCCATTGGAATTGGGCCATGATGCGCGCCAAGGCATAGCTCCTCGCCCTCCTTCAGCATCACTGCCGCGTCGTAAGCTCCGCATAGCTCGCACGCGCTCTCGACGATGGCCTGCAGCACTGGAGTGACGTCCGTGGGCGAGGAGGCGATCACGTTCAGGATGTTGGAGCTGCCGGTCTGATAGGTCAGGGCTTCCTCGAGGTCGCGGGTCTTGGCCTGCACTTCGTCGAACAGGCGGACGTTCTGGATGGCGATGACAGCCTGGTCAGCGAAGGTCTGGACCAATTCGATCTGCTTGTCGGTGAATGCGCGCACGACCTGCCGTGTCAACGTGAAGACGCCTATGGTCTGGCCGTCGCGCCGCAGCGGGACGCCGAGATTGGTTCGGTGCTCCCCTAGTTGCTGATAGCAGCGCGCAAGATCGCCCTGCGTTTCATCCGCAAGGATGTCAACGGTTTGGACAGGGAGCCCGGACACGGCCGCGCGCGCGGTCGTGCTGCCCCCATCGAGGGAGAAAGGATGCGTCCTTGCAAAGATCTCCAACTCGGGTGGGAAGCCGAAATTGGCAGACATGTGAAGCTGGTCGCCTTGCCGAAGGTAGACCATGCCGCGCTCGGCTTCGCACAGCCGCGCAGCCGATTCCGTCAGCGTATCGAGAACGGTTTGCAGGTCGAAGGCCGAACGGCTAATGACCTTCAGCACGTCGGCGGTCGCGGTCTGCTGCTGGAGAGACTCCTGCAGGTCGTCCGTACGTTGGCGCAATTCCTTCAGCAGCCGTGTGTTTTCAATGGCGATGACCGCCTGGGCCGCGAAATTGGTTACGAGCTTTATTTGTCTATCGCTAAACGGTCGAACTTCCTGACGATAGATGACGACGGCTCCGACAAGCTCGGCGTCCTTGAGCATTGGCACAGCAAGAAGGGTTCGAGCCTGCAATATGTCAACCGTCGCAATGCGTAGAGGATCGCCTTCAGAATACAGCGTTCCCGACATCACGTCGGGAATGTGTATGACCGCTTTGCTTGCAACAAGCCTTCCCAGACCCGTGTCGGGTCCGGCAACAAGTGGTCCGCGTTTGAAGAGTTCAGCGTACTCAGCGGGAGTATTGTGCAGTTCGGCGGGCAACAATCCCCTGCCATCGAACAGGAGCAATTGGCCGAACTTCGCTTCACAAATCCGCAAAGCGTTGTTCAGCATCGACCTGAAGACCGGCTGCAGATCGCCCGGAGAGCTGCTGATAACCTCGAGAACTTCCGAGGTCGCCGTCTGCTGCTCCAGTGCTTCCTGTGTCTCGTTGAACAGCCGAGCGTTCTCGATCGCGATCACGGCCTGACTGGCGAATGTCTTCAGGAGATCCAGGTGGCGTTCAGAGAACGATCCGGTTTTTACGCGCGTGACGCTGATGTAGCCGATTGGAGACCCATTGCTGAGCAAAGGCACGAAAACCATACTCCGAAAGCCGAGCGTCCTGGCCAAGGTGCGCGCGCGGGGCGTCTGCTCGGTGTCTGGGATTTGTACCGTTTTGCCTTCGTATACCAGTTCCTGCGCCGCAAAGCCGGCAATAGGGCGCGGGAACGAAGCTCTCAGTGTTTCGTCCGCAAGCGGACTAATCGGAGTGAAGGCCGCGAGGTGAGCGGCGTTGTCGATGAAGCGAAACACAGCAGTTGAGAAGCCGCCGAGCAGCCGATTTGCAGTCTTCGCAATCGCATCGAAAGCCCGCTGCACGTCAGAGGGCGAACTGGCGATGATCCTGAGGATGTCGGCCGTCGCCGCCTGCTGCTCACGGGCCTCTTTCAATTCTACGTCGGACGCCGTTGAAAGCTTCAAGCGGGTGGCGGACCGAACAGGACGCTTGGTCACGGCTGGGGCGCACTCGCTCGCTGAGCGCGCGTTGCGCGTTTTCGTCGCGCTCTTCTTGCCGCCCGCTTTTGTCGACCGCGCCATATCCGCCCCCCGAGGGTGAACAAGGCCATCATATCGGGCGAACGCACCACTCCGGAAGGGGTGAACGAGCGGAATCGCGGCTGCCGAGCCGGCTGATGGCCGCGTCAAAATGCGGGCTGGCGGAGGCCCACACGACTGTCCGGCCTAACCCCGGCGAACGGATATACGGGGCCACGGCCTTCTCGATTGACAATGACCGGAAGTCCAGATTGGCCTGAACGGTTTTCCGATTTGCCATCGACTACCGATGTGCACGCACGATGTGCGGACCGGGTCCGAGCACGATATCTTGCCTCAGGACGCCGTAGAACCGCTCGGCTATTTCGGGAAGCCCAAGATCTTCTATCACACTAAAGCCCTCGCCTTGCAGCAATTGCAGCAACTCGATGGGATCGAAAAAGCTGAGCCAGGGTTCACCCCGCGCCGCTGCCCTTGCGGCCGTTGCCATGACGTCGGCGCGTCGCTCGGCAGGATAGTTGCGGAATGGTTCGGCATAGTCAAAAACGACCGCGGTTTGCGGTACCTTGGAAATGAATTTCAGTGTGGAAGAGACTGCATCTTTCGTCAGATAAGGCACGACGCCAAGCCATTGAAAGAACGCAGGCTCGTCCAGGTTGAACCCCGCTCTTGTCAGCCCCTCCGCGAGGCTTTCTCGTTCAAAATCTACCGGGGCGAAAACGAGTGACGGCGGCTCGGCGAGACCTGCGGCCCGCATCCGATCACGTTTCCACGTTTGTGTCCCGGCGTAGTCGACCTCGAATGTGCGAACGCCGAGATCAGCGTAAGGATTTCGCAGCGAGAAGGTATCGAGGCCCGCACCCAGCACCACGACCTGACGTGCGCCGCTCGTGATGCAATCGGACAATACGTCCTCGGAAAATCGGCTGCGCGCGGCTATGAACAAACGCCACGGTCGTAGCGAGTCATTGGCAGCGATCTCGTCCAAGACAGCGGCGGTCTCTTCGTCTAAAATTTTCAACGCAAGGGGGTCTTTGAAGATCGCTCCGCCTTCCAGTTTTTGGTGGATGGCACGATAAGCCGCCGCTCCCCGAGCCGTCTGACTTGGTTGTCCATCGCGCATGGTGATCTATCCCAAAAGCGTGCAGATCTCACGGCATCGTTGTGGCTTAAACTATAGCACCCCCGCAGGGACTGCCGACGTCAGCTGCAGGGTCAAAAGCGACCTTGGCCGGCTTGTCTGCTCGGCTCTCGGGTGTGTGCACAAGATGGCGATGCCATGGGCACGCCGGACCGCCCAACTGACGACGGCTGATCATGGCAAGCTGTGCTCGAAATGAAATCGCCCGCGACGGATTGCTCCGCGCGGGCTCCGAGAATTTTCGATGATGCCATTCTGCCAGTGTTTTGCCCGACGTGTCAAAGTGGAAAACTGCGACTGAGCAAGGGGAATCTCGGCCGCACAAACGCTTTCCTTGATGCGACGTCAGAATTGCCAATCGCTTCAACGCCGGCGCTACTGTGCATGGGGTTGTTTTTCAGCTTTTGCTTCGATGGCGCCGCAACGCCCGCGCCTCAGCGCCGGCCGCGCGGCGCCTCGGCTTTCGCCGGCGCTTCGGTCTGCGGGGTGCAGGTCGCGGCTTGCAGCGTGGCCTGCGCCTGCGGCATCAGGCCGGGCTCGGCGGCCAGCGCCTTCATCAGGATCAGGCCTGTCGTCGTCGGGGAATCGATGATCAGGCGGTCGGCCGCGGTGACCTCCTCGTCCTCGGGCAGGGCGCTGTGCTGCGCTTCCGTCATCAGGTCGAGCTCGATCACCTTCTTGCCGGCCGAGCGGTCGTTGATGGCGTAATAGGCGATCTCGTTGCGGGTGTAGAACGACACCGACGTGTAGGCCTGGCTCACCGGCACGGTGAGCTTGATCGGCCCGCCCGCGAGGTCATAGCGGCAGATCGCGAGCGCGAAGGCCGGGTCCATGAACGGCATCGGTGACGTCTGCGGATCGGCCAGCGGCAGCTGCGTCACGCCGTTGAGCTTGGTCATCGGCGTCAGGCGCGAATAGGCGTCCTGCGTTGCGATGCGCGGCAGGGCGAGCACGCTGACGAGATGGACCACGAGGCCCAGCAACACACCGGCAAGAATCGTGAACGCCAGGCGGATCATGAGCAGCCGACCGTCGAGATGTTGGGCATCGGCGCGTCGCGCTTGGTGCGCGTCGCCACCCCGACCGGAGTGTCGTAGAGGCGGAACATCAGCGCGTAGCGCTCGATGCCGCCGGTCGGCAGCCAGTTGCCGGCGCGCGAGCGCGCGGCGATGTGGATCTCGAACGAGCCGTCCGAGGCGCGCACGATCTCCTGGCTGGTGAAGCCGTAGCGGGCAAGCGAGTTGGCGACGAGATGGCCCTTGCGGTCGTACAGCGTCAGCGTCCAGAACCGCGCCGGCGGCGTCACGCCCGACACGACGACGTCGCAGCGGCCGTCGAGCGCCTTCTTCCTGTCGTCGGTGGTCGCGGTGAAGGCGACGCCGTCGCCGGTGCCGATCGGCAGTTCGCCGTTGCGGACGATGGTGGCGCGCGAATAGGGATCGACGTCGCCGGTGCCGGTGCGGGGGCGGGCGGTCCAGGCGCCGATGGTCAGTGTGCCGATCTCGGTGCCGCGGGTCGTCGTCATCCAGGTCGCGCCGACGCCGACCACGGTCGCGAGCAGAAGGGCCGTCAATGTGATCAGGATCAGCCGCACGGGACCAGATCAGTTCTTGCGCGGGGTGGATGCGTTCGCGTTCTCCTCCGCCGCGTAATTCTGCGGGAAGGCGAGCGCGCTCGTCGACGACGCCGGCCTGGCCGGCTGGCTGTCGTTATCAGCCGATTTGTTCGCGGTCTTGGCGGCGTCGTCGAGCATCTTCTCGACGCGCACCAGGATGTCGGCGCCGCGCTTGGTCAGCACCGGCGGCGGACCGGGCTTGGTCTCAAGCACCTTCGGCGCCGCGTTGGCCTGCGCGTCCCTCGGCTGCGGCGGCAGCTTCTGGCCCATGCCGACGCCGGGAATTTCCCGGACCTCGACGCCCTGATGCGCCGCGACCATGATGTCGTGCCAGGTCTGCGCCGGCAGCGAGCCGCCGGTCATGCGGTTGGTCGGCGAATAGTCGTCATTGCCGTACCAGACCGCGCAGGTGAAATTGCCGGTGTAGCCGACGAACCAGGCGTCGCGATACGCATTGGTCGTGCCGGTCTTGCCGGCGGTCGGAATGCCGTCGAGTGCGGCGCGGCGCGCGGTGCCTTCGCTGACGACGTGGCTCATCATGCCGGCCATGTCGGCGGCGATGTTCGGCGGGATCGCCTGCTTCGGCTTCGGACCGTCGCGGTCCCAGCGCCAGACCAGGTCGCCGGCGCCGGTGCGCACCTCGAGGATCGCATGCGGCGTCACCGCCTTGCCGCGGTTCGGGAAGGTCGCGTAGGCCACGGCGTGCTCGAGCACGGTGACTTCGTCCGAGCCGATCGGCATCGACGGCGTGTCGGGCAGCGGCGCCTTGATGCCGAAGCGGCGCGCGACCTCGACGATCTTGGCGCGGCCGATCTTGGCCGGGTTCGGCGCCTTCGGCTGTTCCTTCTGTCCGATCGCGATCGACAGCTTGACCGGCACGACGTTGATCGAGCGCGTGATCGCCTGCGTCAGCGTCACCGGGCCGGAATAGGAATGGCCATAGTTCTGCGGGCACCAATTGCCGATGCAGACCGGGCCGTCGACCACGATCGAGTTCGGCGTGAAGCCGTTGAGGAGAGCGGTCGTGTAGACGTAGGGCTTGAACGAGGAGCCGGGCTGGCGATAGGCGTCGGTGGCGCGGTTGAACTGGCTCGCGCCGTAATCGCGGCCGCCGACCATGGCGCGGATGCCGCCGTCGAGATCAGCGACGACGGTCGCGGCTTGCGTGGCGTGGTAGTCGCGGCCGAACTGGCGCAGCTGGTTCTCGATCGCGTCTTCGGCGGCCTTCTGCACGTTGGTGTCGATCGCGAGGCGAACGACGAACACGCGCTCGGTGTAGGACTTCGGGAAGGTGTCGACGAGCTTGCGCATCTCGTCGAAGGCGTAGTCGAGGTAATAGTTCGGCGAGGCCTCGTCGCGGCGGTCGACCGCGAAGGCCGGATTGCGGCGGGCGCCGAACACCTGGCCCTCGGTCATGAAGCCGGCATCGACGAGGTTGTCGAGCACGACGTTGGCGCGGGCGCGCGCGGCGGGCAGGTTGATGTGGGGGGCGTATTTGGTCGGCGCCTTGAACAGGCCGGCGAGCATCGCGGCCTCGGCCAGCGTCACGTCGCGCGCGGACTTGTTGAAGTAGAAATGCGCAGCGCCATCGACGCCGAAGGTGCCGCCGCCCATATAGGCGCGGTCCAGGTAGAGCTTGAGGATCTCGTTCTTGGTCAGGCGCCATTCCAGCCAGACCGCGAGGAACGCCTCGTTGATCTTGCGCTCGATGGTGCGCTCGTTGCTCAGGAACAGGTTCTTGGCGAGCTGCTGGGTGATCGAGGAGCCGCCCTGGCGGACGCCGCCGGCTTGCGCGTTGGTGACGAGCGCGCGCGCGGTGCCGGCGATGTCGATGCCGAAATGGTCGTAGAAGCGGCGGTCTTCGGTGGCGAGCGTCGCCTTGATCAGCACGTCCGGAAAGTCTTCCAGCGGGATCGAGTCGTTGTGCTTGATGCCGCGGCTGCCGATCGGGTTGCCGTAACGGTCGAGGAAGGTCACGGCGAGGTCGGACTTCTTCAGCCAGTCCTCGTCCGCGGTCTCGCGGAAGGCGGGGATGGCCAGGATCAGCATCAGCACCATACCGCCGAGGCCGATCGTTGCGGCCTCCGACAGCGGCTCGATGAACACCCAGCGCTTCCACCGCCCGACATAGAAGCGGTCCATGAAGGTCGAGTAGCGCTCGTAGAGCTCGCGGATGCCCTTGGCGGAGGAGAACAGCGAGGAGTCGATGCGCGCATCGAGGTCCAGGAAGAAGTTCCGGACTCTGCTCTTCCAGTTGGATGGTGTGTTCTGGACCACCTAGAACCCTTGAGGCTCGCTTCGACAGCGTTCAAGCACCCGGCCGGGGCGGCATCGAGACGTCTTGCGGGATTGTTGCGGCAAACCCAAGGCGCCCGTGTCGCGCACCTCAGGGGACTTGCTGTTCTTCTAGCCGAGCGGGGCCTATAAACCAATGGTCACGCTCGCAATTTGAACAACAGGCCTAATTGAACCCCGGTTCATTACGGGTCTTTTGCGGGCCTTGCTTGCAGCTTTTGGGCAGCCCGCCCTAGAAGGTGCCGGCCGCAGCTCTTTGGATCAGTATCAGGCGCATGACCGCAGCTCCAAAACGACCTTCAGACCAGGATGGATTCTTCTGGAAAACCAAGAAGATGGAGGACATGTCGCCGGCCGAATGGGAGAGCCTTTGCGACGGCTGCGGCCGCTGCTGCCTGAACAAGCTCGAAGATGAGGATACCGGCGAGATCTATTTCACCGACGTGAGCTGCAAATTGCTCGATTCCTGCACGGCCGGCTGCAAGAGCTACGCGAATCGCTTCGACTCCGTTCCCGATTGCGTGGTCATGACCCCCGAGAGTGTCCGGGACCTGAAATGGCTGCCGCCGAGCTGCGGCTACAAGCTCGTGGCCGAGGGCCGCGATCTCTATTGGTGGCACCCGCTGGTCTCAGGCGATCCCAATACGGTGCACGAGGCCGGCGTCTCCGTGCGCGGCCGGGTCGCTGGCACCGAAGTGGAGATCCCTGACGAAGAGCTCGAGCATTATCTGGTGCAATGGCCGGGGCAGCTGCCGAAGCGGGCGCGCCTGAAGCGACGTCCCAAGGACTGATCTGCCGGTAATCCCGGATCACATCATCGGGATGACCCCGGGGCGGGATGCACCCATGCGCGGCGGTGCCTGCCTGAGAAGAACTTTGCTGTCTAGATTGGCTTCATAGAACGAATCCTTCGCGGCTTTGCGCCGCAACACGCTCGATCTGACACGCCCGAGATGAACCAGTTCACACGGCAGAGCAGCTCTGCCGATATCCAGACCTTGCCCGACGATATTGCCGAGGAACTGACCCGCCTTCCAGGCGAGGTCATCAGCGTGAGTGATGCGCCGCCGATCTCGCCGCCGGCACCGCTGACCTCGGACGAGGTCCGCACCATCGTCATCAGCCTGATGCTGACGATGTTCCTGGCCGCGCTCGACCAGACCATCGTTGCCACGGCGCTGCCGACCATCGGGCGCCAGTTCCAGGATGTGTCGAACCTGTCCTGGGTCATCACCGCATATCTGCTCGCCTCGACCGCGGTTGCACCGGTGTTCGGAACACTGAGCGACATCTACGGCCGCAAGGTGATGATCATCGTCTCGCTGAGCCTCTTCATCGCCGGCTCGATCCTGTGCGCGATCGCGCCGAGCATGTCGATGCTGATCCTGGCCCGCGGCCTCCAGGGGCTCGGCGGCGGCGGCATCATGCCCGTCGTGCAGACCGTGATCTCCGACGTCGTGAGCCCGCGCGAGCGCGGGCAATACCAAGCCTATTTCTCCAGCGTCTGGATGGTCGGCGGCATCTTGGGCCCCGTCATCGGCGGCGTGTTTGCGGAGCATCTGCACTGGTCGATGATCTTCTGGATCAATCTGCCGCTCGCGGCGGCAGCACTCGCGCTGCTGCTGCCGAAGATGAGCAAGATCCCGGTGTTCCACCGCAAGCGCAAGGTCGACTGGCTCGGCGGCGTCCTGCTGATGGCTTCCGCCGTCGTCTTCATGCTGGTGCTCACCTGGGGCGGCACGCGCTACACATGGCTGTCGCCGACCATTCTTGCGATGGTGGGCGGTGCCGTCGCGCTCGCGCTCACCTTCGTCTGGCACGCGCGCCGCGCCGACGAGCCGTTCCTGCCGTTGCCGCTGCTCTCGGGATCGGTCGCGCCGTTCGCGCTGACCGCCGGCGGCTGCGGCCTCGGCGCCATCACCGGCCTCACCGTGCAGCTGCCGCTCTATTACGAGTCGGTCTATCACCTCAGCGCCAGCGAGGCGGGCCTTGCGCTGATCCCGCTCGCGGCGGTCTCGACCTGCGGTGCTGCGATCGCCGGCCGCACCATGGCGCGCGCCAAGCATTACAAGCGCGTCGCCATCATCGGCACCTCCTGGGCCGCGATCTGCGCGCTCGGCCTCACCGTCACCACGCTGCCGCTATGGGGGCTTCTGACGCTGATGGCCGCCTTTGCACTTGGCCTCGGCACGACTTTCCCGGTCTGCGTGGTCTCGCTGCAGAATTCGGTGGCCCGCCCGCAGGTCGGCACCATCACCGGTGCGATGAACTTCTTCCGCTCGCTGATGTCCTCGTTCACGGTCGCCGCGTTCGCCGCGATCCTGCTGATCTCGCTCGGCGCCGACATTCCGCTGGGCGGCGAGCATCACGTAGCAGGCGGCATCCCGGCGATTCCGACTGAAGACATGCGGCACGCCTTCCGCTATGTCTTCGCGGCCGCGACCGCGCTGATGGCCACCGCCTCGCTCTGCCTGATCATGATGGAGGAGCGGCCGTTGGCCGGTCCCACCACCACGCAGGCCGTCGAGATGGCGGAGTAACGGCGCTAGCCGCCTCCACCCACGAAGCCGCTCTTGCGCGGCAACACGATCGTGAACTCCGTGAACTGGCCCGGCTCCGTCGCGACGTCGATCGTGCCGCCATGCTGCTTCACCACGATGTCGTGGCTCATCGACAGCCCGAGGCCGGTGCCTTCGCCGGCCGGCTTTGTGGTGAAGAACGGATTGAACATCTTCGCCTTCACGTCGTCGGGAATGCCGGTGCCGTTGTCGCGGATGCGGATCTCGATGGTATCGCCACGATCGCGGGTCGTGACAGTCACGACAGGCTCGAACGTGCCGGCGCCGCTCTCGGCCTTGCGTTTGGCCACCGCATAGAACCCGTTCGAGACCAGGTTCAGCAGCACCCGCGTGATCTCCTGCGGGAACACCTCGGCGGAACCTGCCGCCGGATCGAACGTGCGTTTCAGCGTGACGTCGAACTGCGGCTGCTCGGCGCGCGCGCCGTGATAAGAAAGGTTGAGGCTCTCCTCGACCAGTGCGTTGATGTCGCTCAAGCGATGCTCGCCGCCGCCTTCGCGCGAATGCAGCAGCATGTTCTTGACGATGGAATCGGCGCGCTTACCGTGCTGCACGACCTTTTGCAGATTGTCCTTCAGCATGCCCGTCAACTCGTCGACGTCGTTGCGGAGAGCGTCGCCGAGCGGGACGGGTGCCAGCACCTCGTTCAGCTCGTCCGTCAGCTCGGCCGACAGCGCGGCAAAATTGTTGACGAAGTTGAGCGGATTCTTGATCTCGTGCGCGATGCCCGCTGTGAGCTGGCCGAGCGAGGCCAGCTTCTCGGTCTGGATCAGCCGGTCCTGCGCCGCGCGGAGATCTTCAAGCGATTGGGCAAGTTCGCGGGTGCGCGCTTGCACCTCGTCGAACAGGCGGACGTTCTCGATCGCTATCACGGCCTGGTCGGCGAAGCTCTGCACCAGCTCGATCTGCCGGTTGGAGAACGGGTTGACGGTAGCACGTCCGAGGAAGAGAACGCCGATCGGCTGCCCTTCGCGGAGCAAGGGGACGCCAAGTAGGGTGCGATAGCCACCGGCCCGCTGCTGCTCGGGAAAGGCGTATTCGGGGTCAATCAGCACGTCGGTGATCTGCACCGCTTTGCCTTCTAGCAGCACCCGCCCCACCAGGCTGCCGCGGCCGGGGTAAAGCCTTACGGTGCTGGATACGCGGTCCCATTCCGGCGCAAAATTATAACGCGTGGCATGCGCGTATCCGCCGTCGGCCTGCTGGCGCGTGATCGCAGCCATATCTGCATTGCAGAGCCGTGCCGCCGATTCCGTGAGCGTGTTGAGCACGGTCTCGAGGTCAAAGGCGGAGCGGCTGATGACCTTGAGGACGTCGGCGGTTGCGGTTTGCTGCTGCAGCGTCTCCCTGGTTTCGTTGAACAGCCGCGCGTTCTCGATGGCGATCGCCGCCTGGTCGGCAAAGCTCTGCTGCAGCGCCAGCTCTTCGTCGGAGAAGGGCTCCAGGCGGTCCCGGTGAACGATCAACGAGCCGATCGCCCTGCCTTTGCTGCGCAAGGGCGTTCCGCAGATGGTTCGCGTGCCGGCGGCGCGGGCGTGCGGCAAGCCCGGAAAGTCGGCCAGATCGCCTTCGAGATTGTCGAGGTCCGGCGCATGGATCTGCTGGTTTCGTCCGACGACCGCGCCGGGCATGTTGCGGCCGCCGACCTTAATGTCGGTGAGCGGTACCGCGGCGCGGATGCGCTGCGCGCTTGCGCCGTAGCGGTAGGCCTTGCCCCATTCGCCGTTCTCGGCGAGCTGGATCGAGACGCTGGAGGCGCCGAACAGCCGCGCCGTGGTCTCCGCAATTTGCTGCAAGGCATGATCGGCGTCGCCCGAGGTGCTGGCAATTGTCGCCAGGATGTCCGCGCCGGCGGTCTGGCGTTCGCGCGACAGGGCGAGCTCATGCCGCAAGCGCTCGGTCTCGGCGGCGCTCGATTGTAGCCTCTGCTCAAGCTCGGCAGTCTGGCGCGCAATATCAGCGTCCTGGGCGAGCGCAGTCATCGACAATTCCATATCGGGCAGGCGCCCGCAGGTGCAGATCTCAAACTATCCGGAACGCCAGTATTTCACCGTCAAATCAAGGGCGCCAGCGATATCATTGCAGAAATACGTCCGACCGTTAACGCCGCTCACGTGCCCGGGCGCGATACCTCGGTTTCCTTGCTTGTGATGAACTCCAGCAGCACCGGCACGCCTTCCTTCGTCTTCTGGATCCCGCGCTTGATCGCGGGGATGATGTCCTCAGGCCTGGTCACTCGCTCGCCATGGCCGCCGAAGGCGCGCGCCATCGCCGCATAGTCGCCGGAGATGTCGGTCGAGCGATATTTCTCGGTCGAGATCGGCATCACCTTCAGCTCGATCGCCATCGAGAAGTTGTTCAGAAGAATCGACATGATCGGGATGCGCTCGCGCACAGCGGTCTCGAAATCCATGCCGGTGAAGCCGATCGCCGCATCGCCCCAGACATTGATGCAGAGCTTGTCGGGCTTTGCCAGCTTTGCACCCATCGCCAGGCCAAGGCCGTAGCCGAGCTGCGTCGTCTTGCCCCAGCCGAGATAGGAGAGCGGCGTCACCGCCTTCCAGAACGGCGATAGCTGGTCGCGCGGGCTGCCGGCATCATGGGTGATGATGGTGTTGTCGATGTCGATGGTGTGCTGCAGATCCCACAGCACGCGATAGGGATTGAGCGGCGCGTCATTGCTGGTCAGCTTCGGCATCCATTTCGCCAGCCATTCCTTGTGCGAGGTCGCGATCTCGGCGGCGACCGTCGATGCATCGCGATCCTTCGTGACGGTCTTGCCGATCTCCTCCAGCAGCGCATCGAGCACGAGACCGGCATCGCCGACGAGGCCGACCTTCGCTTCGACATCCTTGTTGAGATGGTTGGGATCGAGCGTGGAATGGATGACGGTCTTGCCCTTCGGCATGGCGATGCCAAAGCTGGTCTCGGTGAAGGAGCAGCCGATGCCGAAGATGACGTCGGCCTCGGCCAGGAACTTCGGCACCGCGCGCGGCACGGCAAGGCCGCCCGAGCCGAGCGAGAGCGGATGCGTCTCGGGGAACGATGATTTACCGCCGAGGCTGGTAGTGACGGGGATGGCCAGCCGTTCCGCCAACCGCTTCAACTGCGGCCAGGCCTGCGCGTAGTGCACGCCCTGGCCGGCATAGAGCACCGGCCGTTTTGCATTCACGAGCAGGGCGGCAGCCTCCTTCACATGAACAGGGTCGGCGCCGTAGCGCGTGCGCAGCACCGGCGTGTAGTTCAGCGGTTCCGGTACTTCCTCGTTCCACATGTCGGAGGGGATTTCGACGATCACAGGCCCGCCGCGGCCGTTCTTCAGCTTGGTGAAGGCGCGTCGAAAGATGTTGGCGACCTCGGCCGCCAGGATGATCGGCTCGGACGATTTCGCAAACGGCTTCATCGCCTCGCTCGAATTGAAGTTCGGCTCGATATGCGCGAGCCTGCGCTGATAGCCCATCGGCAGCACCAGCACGGGCACGGATTCGCCAAAGCACTGCGCGACGCCGCCCATCGCGTTCTCGGCGCCGGGTCCGTGCTGCATGCAGAACGCCCCGATCGTGCGCCCAGACGTCACCCGCGAGATCGCATCCGCCATGTGAACGCCGACGCGCTCCTGCCGCACCATCACGGGCCGAATCTCGGCCTTGGCCGCGTGCTCGATCAGATGATTGACCGGATAGCCGCAGAGGATCTCGATCCCCTCGCGCCGCATGATTTCCGCAATGGCGGTGCCGAGCTTCATGGCGTCTCTCTCCTCAGGCCTGGCCGGTTGCTCCGGCCCATTGGAGGAGAGAGGATCAGGAAATGCCGGAGGCGTAAAGCGTGAGCAAATGACAATCAGCCATGCAGCGACCTGGCGGCAGCTCTATTTGCACTTCTGGCAAATCGTCAGCTTGCGCTTCAACGCCTCGTCCTCCTGATCGACCAGCGTCTGCGGGTCCAGACCGGAGCCGGATGCCGCGCGCGTCCTCGCAGGCGGCGTGACCTGGCTCGGCGCGTCGCTGTCGTCGGTACTGGCGTTGAAGCCGTCGTAATCGGCGGCCGGGTTCGGCATTGCCGGAAAACCGCCGATCACAGGTGGAGACGGCTCTCTGGCCGGTGAGGTCCTAGCGTTCGTGAGCACTGTCGGCTCGCGCTTGGGTTTGGAATTCCTGGGACTCGCGTGCTGCGAAGATGCGTTGGGCGGGGTGAGGGAAACCGGCGCCGTGGAGGAATTCTGTCCGCGCGCGCTGTCCTGCGACCAGACGCCGATCAACATGAGGCCGAGGGCCAGAAGCGTCGTGCGTTTCATCGGCGTCCTTCAAATGGTTATGGTTCAATGACTGACTGCATGGCCTATCGCGCCAGGGTATGAAGACTATCAGCACTGACACGATCGTCAAAGTTGGCAAAGCTCGGGCGAAAACAGGCGCGAGAACGCGAGAGTATGCGTGCCGATGAAACGGTGTTGATCGAGCGGGCTGTCGCCTCACATTCCGTCATTGCGAGCGCAGCTATACTTTGTCTTCCAGCGCGCGGCGCAGCTTTCGGATGATGACACCGCGGGCACGGTCGTCGGCAGCCGCGCCGACCCTGTCGTTGATGTCGAGCATCAGCTCCGACATCTCGTTGTGCCAGTCGAGGTGGGTCACAGCCTCCGGCGCGAGCCGCCGGCGATGATCGACGTCGATCACGCGCGGTTCGGGGGCGGCGAGTTCATAGATGTCGTCCAGCACCGGCTGGTACACCTTGGCCGCCGGAATGATCCGTTCGGCGACTCGCTCGGCGAGGCCTGCGATGGCGCCTTCCTCGCCATGGACCAGGAACAGCCCGCGGGCGATGGGGCGCCGTGCGGCAATCCAGCCGGCCATGCCTGCGCCGTCGGCGTGACCCGAATATTCGTCGATCATGCGGATCCGTGCCGCGACCCTGATTTCCTCTCCCTGGATCCGCACGGCTTTGGCGCCGTCCTGCAGGAAGCGGCCGAGCGTGCCGCTCGCCTGGAAGCCGGCGAGCAGCACGGTCGCGCGCTCGTTCCAGAGCCAGCGCTTCAGATGGTGGCGGATGCGTCCGGCGTCGCACATGCCGCTGGCCGCGATGATGATGTGAAATCCGCTGAGCCGCATGATTGCCTTGCTCTCGTCCGCGGTCTCGGTGAATTTGAGATGCGGCGAGTTGAGCAGGCGTTCGGCGTCGACGCTCGGGTCGAGGCTCGCGGCGTGCCGGCGAAACACTTCGGTGGCGCGGATCGCCAGCGGCGAGTCGAGGAAGATCGGCGCTTTCGGAATCTCGCCGTGCTCCATCAGGTCGACGAGGTCGACGATCAGCTCCTGCGTGCGTTCGACCGCGAAGGCGGGTATCAGCAGCGCGCCTCCGGCTGCGGCAGCGTCGCGCACCTCGGCCGCGAGATGCTGCCGGCGGAGCGCAGGCGTCGTGGCGGCGCGCACCCGGTCGCCATAGGTGGATTCGGAGATCACGTAGTCGAGGTCGCTCGGTGCTTCGGGATCGGGCTGGAGCAGCTTGGCTTCCGGTCCGACATCGCCGGAGAGCAGCACGCGCAGCGGGCGCGGGGAGCCTCGTTGGGCGATCTCGAGCTCGATCGAGGCGGAGCCGAGCAGATGACCGGCATTCCAGTAGCGCGCACGGACGCCCGGGATGACATCGATCCAGCGTTCATAGTCGACGGCGCGAAACGATTGCAGCGACGCGACCGCGTCCGCCTGCGTGTAGATCGGCTGCACCTCCTTGCGGCCGCGGGCCTTGTTGCGCCGGTTGAGCTGCGCGACTTCGGACTCCTGGATGCTGCCGGCGTCCGGCAGCATGTAGGAGCAGAGGTCGATCGTGCCGCGCGTCGCCAGGATCGGTCCGTCAAATCCTTCGCTCACGAGTTTTGGCAGCAATCCGCTGTGGTCGATATGAGCGTGCGTCAGCACGACGGCGTCGATATCGGTCGGCCGGAAGGGGAAGGCGCCGTAGTTGAGCTCCTTGAGCGTTTTCTGGCCCTGGAACAGGCCGCAATCCACCAGAAAGCGGCCGGTTGCGGTCTGGAACAGATAGCTCGAGCCGGTCACGGTGCGCGCGGCACCGCAGAAACGGACGGTGATGCTCATGTCGTTGTCTCCGGCGAAGGTGTGGTGCCGAGTTCGGACCGCAAGGCGGCCGCGAGAGGCGCGTCGAGGGCGATCGCGTTGGTCGGATGCGGTACGCTTTCCGTCGAGCGGACGGAGCGGACGCCGGCGTTGATGAATGCAGCGATCATCGCGGGTGGAAACAGCGCATGCGTCACGATCGAATCCACGGTCGTCGCGCCCATCGACAGTAACGCCTTCGCCGCGGCCATCAGCGTGGTCCCGGACGATACGATATCGTCGACCATCAGGGCCGGCCGTCCTGCCAGCAGCCCGGCATCTGCGAACGCAATGTCCACGGCACGATCACCGCGCCGGATCTTGCGCGCGACGGCGTGCTGCAGGCCCAGCCGTCCGGCCAGGTCCTTGACCCAGGGCTCGGACTCCGCATCGGGACCGATCACGACGGTGGCGGGATCGACGCCGCCGGCGGCGAGCGCGTCTGCGATCGCCGGCATGGCGGAGAGATTCTCGGCCTCGATGCCGGGGAACACGGAAGCGATGTCGGCGGTGCGATGCAGATGTGCATCCACGGTGACGACGCGATCGACGATCGCCGCAAGCAGGGTGCCCACGGCGCGCTGGCTGACGGCTTCGCCGGCATGAAACGCGATGTCCTGCCGCATGTAGCAGAGATAGGGCGCGACCAGCACCAGCCGCTTCGCGCCTCCGCGCCGCAGCGCTTCCGCGGCGAACAGCACGGCGATCAGCTTGTCATTGGGTTGATCGAGCGACGCATAGAGGATGGTGGTGTCGGCCGCCGGCGCGACCGTCACGCGCAGTTCGCCGTCCGGAAAGCGGTGCAGGGCGACCTCCTCGCAGGCCAGTCCGAGCCGCGCCGCGATGCGCTTCGCCGCGCCGGCGCCGGAGGGCAAGGTCTGGAACACGACCGTGCTCACGACGGCGTCCTGCCCGGTGGGACCTCGTGACCGTTGACGATGTAGCCGGTCTCCTGCTGAGCGGCAGACGCGGCCAGATCATGCTCCGGCCCTTCGAACGTGTAGACACGGTAGAGCGGCTCGCCCTGCTCGACCCGGTCGCCGATCTTCTTGAAGAGGCGAATGCCGGCGCCCTTGTCGAGTGGCGCGCCGGCGGTGCGGGCGAGGCGGTTGAGACGGAGGCAGTCGATCGTGGCGACCGTGCCGTCATGCGCCGCCTTGACGTCGAAGCTGCTGGGTCCAAGATCGGTGCTGCATTTCGACGGACCCTGGGCGTCGATGATCTTCTGCATCTGCTTCAGGGCGGCGCCGCTGTCGAGCAGTTCACGCGCGCGGGCATAGCCGGCGCCGCCGCGCAGCTTCGGATCGTATTCCAGGAGATGGGCGGCGAGCCGCAGCGATTTCTCGCGCAGGTCGCGCGGCGCATCTTCCTCATTGCCGAGCACTGCCATCACGTCGTTGGCCTCGAGCACCGGCCCGATGCCGTTGCCGATCGGCTGGCGGCCGTCGGTCGTGATCACCTCGACCGTGCGGCCGAACCGGTCGCCGACGAATTCGAACAGCTTTCGCAGCCTCATCGCGTCCATGGCGGTGGTGACTTTCGCGGTCGGCCCGACCGGAATGTCGATCAGCAGGTGCGTCGATCCCGCCGCGATCTTCTTCGACATGATGGAGGCGACCATCTGCTCGCGGGTGTCCAGGCTGAGCGGGCGTTCGACCGAGATCAGCACATCGTCGGCCGGCGACAGGTTCACATGTCCGCCCCAGATCAGGCATCCGTTGCAGGACGAGACGATCGACTTCATTTCCTCGACGCCGACATTCACGCGGGCCAGAACCTCCATCGTGTCGGCCGTTCCGGCCGGCGAGGTGATGGCGCGCGAGGATGTCTTCGGGATCGGGAGACCGTGGGCTGCGACGATCGGCACCACGATCATCGAGGTGCGGTTACCGGGAATGCCGCCGATGCAGTGCTTGTCGACCACGATCTGGTCGGGCCATACGAGCTGCGTGCCGGCCTGCGCCATGGCGCCTGTCAGGGCCAGGAGCTCGTCACTGGTGATGAAGCTCGCCGAGCCGATCAGGAAGGCGGCGATCTCCATGTCGGAATAGCGAAAATGCGCGAGGTCGCTGATGATGGCGTCGATCTCGGCCTTGTCGAGCGTTCGACCGCGGATCTTGGCGCGCACGGCTTCGAGGCTCTCCGGCGGCGCGGCGGGTGCGACCGTGACCAGCGTGCCGACCGGTTTGGCGAAGCGGTGGAAGGCGGGCTCGGAGAGGCCGATTTCGTCCTGGGCCGCCAGCGCATCGTCGTCGGTGATCAGGAGTGTCGCAAGCAGCGTCTTGTCGTCGAGGCGAAGCTCGACGCGGCTGAAGCCGCGAAAGATATCCGCGCGCAGTGCCTTCGATCGCCTGGAAACGACGACGACGTTCTCGCGGCCCGTATCGAGATGGACGCGGCGTATCTTGAGCTGGGAGCGCGAAGGATCGGGAGGCATGACGGACCACAAAAGTCGGGTCGCTCATGCTAAACTGTCGCTGTCGCGACAGGCTTGACTCAGATCATGGTCCGCTGGGTCAGCGAAACCAGCCGGTCGTCGGGCCGCGCCTGGGACGGGCCCGCTGGTGGCCACGACGGCGTGTCGGATCTACTTCATGGCCGTGCTGATCGAGTTGAACTTGTTGCTGAGGAGGACGCTGCCCGTGTTGGTCACGACGGTGACGATGGCGAGCGCGATGCCGGCGGCGATCAGGCCATACTCGATCGCGGTGGCGGCACTCTCATCGGCAAGAAAAGACCTGAGCAAAGTCATCGCCAACTCCTGTTCATCCGGTCCAATGTAGGCGCGCGGCGTTATCAAAGTGGTAAAGTGATCGACGAGGCGCTTGTCGCGCATCAATAAAGGCGGGTTCGGCCGACCCGACCTGATGTGTCTTAACGTGACAGCCGTTAAGCGAAGGTTTCATGATCCATTCAAATGAACGGAAGCGCGCATGCCTCAACTCGTGGTGGTGCGTCCCGGCGCCGCCTTTGGAGGCCGTCCCAGCGCGGCCGCGAGGCGTCCGATCAGATAGCCAACGACATGTGCCTGCGCCCGCACCGCCGCGTCGGCGATACGCTCGTCCTCGGCCGTTTCATTCACGATGCCGATGTAGTTTTTTCTGACGTCCTGCTGCGGCACAGTCGTGCGAGCCCTGCTTTTTCGATGGCCGGACCATGCTGCGCGCAAGGGGAATCAACGGTTAATTTTGCGTCCCGTAGGAATACCCGGGTGCGGCATGATGGCAACGTGACGTGACAAGTGAGCTGCCGCTTAAGGGTCTGTTGAGGCTGTTCGTCAACCGATCGGCAAGCATGCCGAGCGAGGCCTCATCGAGGCCGGCGATTCGCGTTCAATGCGCGCAGCATGCCGATGCGGGCGAATATCAGCCAGCCGCCGCCGGTCTCTGCCGCGTTGATCAGCATCTCGATGGCGGTTTGCCAGCGCGGCTCCTGCTGCTCGTCTTCGGACAGCTGCATGATGAAGTCCGCGGCCTCCTGCAACGTGCGCAGCCTGGCGCCGCCGCGCAATCCGATCGGATCGTCGAACGGCGTCGACCAGGGCATATCAGTCTGCCCGATCGGTGAGGGGAGGCGTCACGGCGCGGTCGGTGATGCGATGCCGTCAGCCGGCCTTCTTGGTTCGCGTGGTCGCGCGTACAGGCTTGTCGGCCTTCTTCGGCGCGGTTTCCCTGGCCGCGGCGTCCTTGCCGCCCTTGCCGGAGATCGGCAGCAGCATCTCGCGCTGGCCCTCGACGCGCTTCTTCGGCTTCTTGGCTTTTGCGGTTTCCTTGGCGGTTTCTTTGGCGACCTTCGCCGCCGGAGCTGCATCCTTTTCGCTGGCCAGGCTCTTCTTCAGCGCGTCCATCAGATTGATGACGTTGCCGCCGCTCTTCGGCGTGGACCTGGCCGCGATCGGCGTGCCTGCGCGCTTCTTGTTGATCAGATCGATCAGCGCGGTCTCGTAGTGATCCTCGAACAGCTCCGGCTCGAACGCGCCGGACTTCTTCTCGACGATGTGCTTGGCGAGGTCGAGCATGTCCTTCGTCAGCTTCACGTCCTGGATGTCGTCGAAATACTCCTTCTCGCTGCGCACCTCGTACGGGTAGCGCAGCAGCGTGCCCATCAGGCCGCTGTCGAGCGGCTCGAGTGCGATGATGTGCTCGCGGTTGGTCAGCACCACGCGGCCGATGGCGACCTTGTCCATGCTGCGGATGGTCTCGCGGATCACCGCGAAGGCGTCGTGGCCGACCTTGCCGTCGGGCACGAGGTAATAGGGGCGGATCAGATAGCGGTTGTCGATGTCGGACTTCGGCACGAATTCGTCGATCTCGATCGTGTGGGTCGAGTCCAGCGCGATGTCGTCGAGCTCGTCCTTGGTGACCTCGATATAGGTGTCGGTGTCGACCTTGTAGCCCTTGACGATGTCCTCGGAGGTCACCTCGTCACCGGTCTCGGCGTCGACCTTGAGATATTTGATCCGGTGGCCGGTCTTGCGGTTGATCTGGTTGAACGAGACCTTCTCGGTATCCGATGTGGCCGGATACAGCGCGACCGGGCAGGTCACGAGCGAGAGACGCAGAAAACCCTTCCAATTGGCGCGGGGGGCCATGGGCTACTCCAAACGCAACGGGGACAGACCTATGAGGATACCATCGGGGAACACCGAATCATACACAGGTTCGAGCGGAATCTTGCAACTGCGTTAACCAGTCGCTGACCTCAGCGGTTCGGCCCGATGCGGGGCGCAAGAGCCGGAACATCAAATCGGATCGGGCGTTGGCTCTGGATGCAGGCTGCGAAGAAGTCGCGGCCATCGGAGGCGACATCCAGGGATCGAGGTCACCATGGCAACCACGCGCGAGGAGCATCAGATCGTCGAAACTGCGACCGAGGCGCGCCAGGGCGAACCGGGGCCGTCGGTGGCCGCACTGCTCGCCATCTCGACCGGGCTCGCGATCCTGATCCTCGCCGTCATCTGGTTCGTGTTCTTCCGGACCTGACGGCAATCTGACGGGCAGATCGAACAGGAAGGGCGGACCTTCCGCCTCGCCGCCATCAGCGGCACACCGCGCCCGCCATGCCGCCGGTTCTTCCGGTGGCCTGGCGGGCGCAGTCGCATTGACTCGCGCCAAATCTTATATGACCAAAAAGTAACGCGGGCGGTTCCCGGCGTTCATATTCAGTTCACGCCGGAATTGCTCATCTGGAGCGGTGTTCATGCGGCTTATTTCTGGAGAGAAGCGTGCGCCTGCTTGTTGTTGAGGACGACCCCGATCTCAATCGCCAGCTCACCAAGGCGCTGACGGACGCCGGCTATGTCGTCGACCGCGCCTTCGACGGAGAGGAGGGGCACTATCTCGGCGACAACGAACCGTACGACGCCGTGGTGCTCGATATCGGTCTGCCCAAGAAGGACGGCATTTCGGTGCTGGAAGCCTGGCGCCGCAACGGCCGCACCATGCCGGTCTTGATTCTCACCGCGCGCGACCGCTGGAGCGACAAGGTCCAGGGTTTTGATGCCGGTGCCGACGATTACGTGCCCAAGCCGTTCCATCTGGAGGAAGTGCTGGCGCGCATCCGTGCGCTGCTGCGCCGCTCGGCCGGCCATGCCCAGAGCGAATTGAGCTGCGGCCCCGTCACGCTCGACACCCGCACCGGCCGTGTCAGCGTGTCGGGCAATCCGGTCAAGATGACCTCGCACGAATATCGGCTTCTGGCCTACCTCATGCACCATTCGGGGCGCGTGGTGTCGCGCACCGAGCTGGTCGAGCACCTCTACGACCAGGATTTCGATCGCGACTCCAACACGATTGAAGTCTTTGTCGGCCGCATCCGCAAGAAGCTCGACGTCGACATCATCCAGACCGTCCGCGGCCTCGGCTATCTCCTGACCCCGCCGCCGGCACCGGGCGCCTGAGAGCCTTTCGAAGGATATTGGCTTGACGGGCTGCCCGACACGGGCCTTGGTCCTGACATGACCGCCGACGCCATGCCGCCATCTCGCGCCTCCGGGATCATTCCGATGCCCGCCAGCTCGCTTGCCAACCGACTGTTCCTGTCGGCGACCGCCTGGCTGGTGGTGATCCTGGCGATCACCGGCGTGGTGCTGTCATCGGTCTACAAGAACGCTACCGAGCGTGCCTTCGACCGCCGGCTCAACCTCTATCTGCGCACCCTGATCGCCGAGGTCGCCACCCCCGACGAGCCGCCGGATCGCCAGTTCCAGTCGCTCGGGGAGCCGCTGTTCGAGCTGCCGCTGTCGGGCTGGTACTGGCAGATCACGCGCACCGACACCGAGAAGCCGGAGGTGCGCTCGTCGCGCTCGCTCTGGGACAAGAAGCTGCCGAAGCTGGAAGACAAGGGCGCCGAGCTCACCGCGGCCGGCATTCGCCTCGCCTATGTCGATGGGCCGGAAGGCCAGAATCTGCGCATGGTCGAACGTCCCGTCGACCTCGGCGCCGACGGCAAATATCTGGTCAGCGTCGCCGGCGACGACACCGAGATCTTCGACGAGACGCGCAGTTTTGACTACTACCTCGGCGGCACCTTCACCGCGCTCGGCATCGTGCTGCTGCTGACGACGGTGTTCCAGGTCCGCTTCGGCCTTGCGCCGCTCAAGCGGATTTCCGAATCGATCGCCGACATTCGCTCCGGGCGGGCCGAGCGGCTCGAGGGTGAATTCCCGGTCGAGATCGCGCCGCTCGCGCGCGAGACCAACGCGTTGATCGACGCCAACAGGGAGATCGTCGAGCGGGCCCGCACCCATGTCGGCAATCTCGCCCATGCGATCAAGACGCCGCTTTCGGTGATCGTCAACGAGGCCGGAACGCACGCGGCCGATCCGTTCGCGGCCAAGGTGATGGAGCAGGCCGACGTGATGCGCAACCAGCTCGCCCATCACCTGGAGCGCGCCCGCATCGCGGCGAGGGTCTCGATCGTCGGCACCGTGACGGAGGTGGCGCCCGCCATCGAGGCGTTGCGGCGGACCATGGAGAAGATCCACCGCGGCCGCGGCATCGCTGTTGAGGCGAAGGCCGATCCCTCGGCGAAATTCCGGGGCGAGCGGCAGGACCTAGAGGAGATGGTCGGCAATCTCGTCGACAACGCATGCAAATGGGCGGCCTCGCGCGTCTTCATCGAGGTGCTGGTGGAGGCCCCGACCGAGACGGGCGCAGCCCCCAGGCTGCGGCTGATCGTCGACGACGACGGGCGCGGCCTCTCGGAGGCCGAGCGCGCCCAGGTTTCCCGCCGCGGCCAGCGGCTCGACGAATCGAAGCCGGGTTCAGGGCTGGGGCTGTCGATCGTGACCGATCTTGCCGCGCTCTACGGCGGCAGCCTCTCACTCGGCCACGCGCCGATCGGAGGCTTGCGGGCCGAGCTGGTCCTGCCGGGAATATAATCCTCTGATCCGAAACGCTTATTTTGGCTTCCGGGCGAAACCGGAGGGTTTCGGAGCGACTTCCTCAACGGCTTCTTAAGGCGCACCCATCTATGATCGGTAAGGACGCATCCTACGTCCGCCATTTTACCGTGCATTACCCGGGCGCATGAGCCAGACATCGATCGAGCGGCTGAGGGAATATCTCGCGCAGCTCCCGCCGCAGGCGCAGGCGCTGCTGATGCGGGAGTTCGAGCGCGCGCTCGAGCGCGGCCAGGACACGGCTGTGGCGACCCTGGTGCTCGAACAGCTCCGCAAGATCGTGCGGAAGACAGAGGCCGACGAGGCCACGCCGCCGCGCACCGACGATCTGTCGCGGTTGCTGTTCCAGGTGCTGGAACCGTTCCTGATCGAGGCTGGCGCGCCAATTCGGGTCGGGCAGATCCGCCGCTCCTCGCTTCATCCGATCTGGCAATGGCTCGGCCGCGATGGCGCCCCGGACAAGATCAACGAATTCGAGGCGGCGCTGGCGCGCATGCCGGCCACGGACAGTTCCGGGCAGGTCGAGGCGCTGGCGCTCAAGCTTCAGGTCGTGGCTGCGGACGCCATCTTCGAGCTGACGGGGCCTGGCGGCGGCGACAAGTCGCGCGCGCTCGCCCGGGTCGGTCCGCCCAACGTGATCGAGGACCTCTATTCGATCGGCGCGGTGCTCGCCGTTCGCGAGGCCATGGGCACGTTGAAAGAAAAACTGCCGCGCTTCCTGCGTGCGTTCGGAGATCCCCAGATCGCCTCGGTGACCGCAGCGCTGAACATTCCGGTGCTCCAGACCCCGCAGATGCTGCCCTTTGCGCTGTCGGTGGTGGTCCAGCGCATGACCGCGCCGTGGCAGATCATTCGCCTCGCCATCAAGATCGCCGCCTCCGACGACGAGATTCGCGTCGCAGCCACACCCTATGGCGTCGCCGTCACGATGGCCCTGCACGATCTGTCCCGCGTTGCCGCCAATTTGCGCATGGACATCAAGCGCGGCCATTTCGAGACCGTCGCCGACAATCTCAAGGCGCTGCATGACGGCGTCCGCGGTCTGCGCACCGAGCTCGACCTGCGCAACGATTCCGCCTGGGGCAAGCAGCTGACCTCGATCCGGGCCGACATCTCCAATGCGCTGCAATCGGAAATCGACAGCGTTCCCGGCCGCGTTCGCCGCATCCTGCGCCAGCGCCCCGAGAAGGACATTCCGCCTGGCGCGCGGATCGACAGCACCGAGGTCGAGGAAACCGTCGCGCTGATCGACTTCGTCGCGACCTGCCGCAATTTCGCCAGCGAGCTCGCCATCAACGAGGTGACGCTGCGCACCTATTCCGACCTCCAGCAATATGTCGAACGCTCGACCGAGCAGGTGGTGCAGTCGTTGCGCGGCGCCGACCACAAGGTCCGCGCCTACCGGCAGCAGCAGGTGCAGGCGGCGATCCGCTTCTGCCAGGTGCTGTTCGGCGACGATTACGCCTCGCTGATGAGCCGAGCCGCGGAGAACGCCGCGACGGGCGAACGCAAATCGACGCGCGCGAGCTGATTCAAGCGCATCTTTTCGTGATCACAATTTGTGGTTGACGGTGCCTGCTGCGGGCCCTACGGTCGCCGTGCAAGCATTGGAATTTCTATCTGTGGGCGCATGAAACCCATTATCAGCTCCATCGAAATCGAAAACCGCGTCATTGTTGCCAAATATCAACGACTGATGGTCGGTGCGAAGGTGGTGCTGGTCGAAAAGGCGAGCGGTCGACAACTGCCCGAGACCGTTACCAGGGTCGCATCGCCCGTTCCCGTCGGGGCGTTGCGCATCAGATTGCCCGAGGCCATCGAGCCGGGAACATACTTCTTGAGGGCTCTCAACGGGCATGGCGAGGACGCCGCTCAAAGCGTTGACTTCGAGATCAGCTAAGCCGTTGGATTATCACCCTTTCGGGACAGGGTGTGCTCGCGCCAAATTGACAATTGTCAATTGCCGCATCGTCCGGCCGTGGTGTAAAGCCACCTATGGGCGCGGCTCACGCGCTGCCGGAAGCTTGCCAGATGACGCTATGGTTCGTGTTCGCGCTGATGACGGTCGCGGCGATTTTCGCCGTGCTCTGGCCGCTCGGCCGTGGCGCGCGCGATCAAGATCAAGGCAGCGAGGTCGCGGTCTACAAGGACCAACTGGCCGAGGTCGAACGGGATCTTGCCGCAGGGCTGATCGCGCTACCTGAGGCCGAGGCCGCACGCGTCGAGATCAGCCGCAGGCTGCTCGCCGCTGCCGGCAGCGAGTCCGCGCTCGCGCCGGCAACCAGCCTGAAATGGCGCCGCGCGGCAGCCGTGCTGGCGCTGGTCGGCCTGCCTCTGGCCGCGATTGCCATCTACGTTCCGCTCGGCTCGCCGACGCTGCGTGATTTCCCGCTGGCGGAGCGCGAGCGCGGTGCAGGTTCCGGCATGGCGCAGTCGCTCGAGAACCTCGTGGTGCAGGTCCAGCAACATCTGGAAAAGAACCCGACCGACGGCCGCGGCTGGAACGTGCTTGCGCCGGTGCTGGAGCGGCTCGGCCGCTTCGACGAGGCCGTGCGCGCCTATCGCAATTCGATCGCCTACAATGGCGAGAGCGCGGAGCGGCGCTCCGATCTCGGCGAGGCCATCGCGGCTGCCGCCAGCGGCGTGGTGACGGCGGAAGCCAAGACCGAGTTCGAGCGCGCGCATGCGCTGAACGCGGACGATCCCAAGGCGAACTATTTCCTCGGGCTCGCCGCCGAGCAGGACGGTCGCAGGGATGACGCGGCCAATATCTGGCGCGCGCTGCTGGCGAAGGCGCCGGCGGATGCGCCGTGGCGGCCGCTGGTGCAGACTTCGCTCGCGCGTGTCGGCGGTGGCGGCGTGACGATGCCGGCGCTGTCGGATGAGACGATCGCAGCGTCCAAGGAAATGAAGGATGGCGATCGCAATGCGATGATCCGCGGCATGGTCGAACGGCTCGCCACGCGGCTGAAGCAGAACGGCGACGACGTCGAGGGTTGGCTGCGTCTGGTGCGCGCCTATCTTGTGATGGGCGACCGCGACAAGGCGATGGGCGCCTCGAGCGACGCCCGACAGGCGGTCGCCAACAACGCCGAGCGGCTGCGCCAGCTCAATGAAGGCCTCAAGACTCTCGGGCTCGACGGATGACGGTCGCAGCACGAGACGAGCGGAGAACGGATACGCCATGACGCGCAAGCAGCGACGTATGACCATCATCGGCGGCTCGCTCGCCGTTCTCGCGCTCGCGGCCGCGCTGGTCCTCAATGCCTTGCGCGACTCCATCGTGTTCTTTTCGACCCCGACCATGGTGGCCGAAAAGCACGTCCAGCCCGGCACCCGTTTTCGCCTGGGCGGCCTGGTGCAGCCGGGCTCGCTCCAGCGCGGCGACAATCTGGCGGTGACGTTTGAAGTTGCCGACGGCGGCGCCAAGTTGCCCGTTGCCTACAAGGGCATTCTGCCCGATCTGTTCCGCGAAGGGCAGGGCGTCGTCGCCGAAGGTGCGCTCGATGCCAACGGCGTGTTCAAGGCCGATACCGTGCTCGCCAAGCACGACGAGACCTACATGCCCAAGGACGTTGCCGATGCCCTGAAGAAGCAGGGGCATTGGAAGGACGATTACGGCGCCCAGGCTTCCGACAAGGCGTCTGGTGGTGCCAAGCCTGCCGCCACGACGGCGCAGGGCAATTCGCAGGGAGCGATGCGGTGATTGCGGAAGCCGGACATTACGCGCTGGTGCTGGCGCTCGCGCTGGCGCTGATTCAATCCTTCGTGCCTGTCATCGGCGCGCGCCTGCGCGATCCCGCCTTGATGAACGTGGCGCGTTCCACCGCGCTGGCGCAGCTCCTGTTCGTCGGGGCGTCGTTCATCGCGCTGGTGACGTTGCACGTGAACTCGGATTTCTCCGTCGCCAACGTCTACGAGAACTCGCACTCCATGAAGCCGTTGATCTACAAGATCACCGGGGTCTGGGGAAACCATGAAGGCTCGATGCTGCTGTGGGTGTCGATCCTGGCGCTGTTCGGCGGGCTCGTTGCGGCCTTCGGCAACAATCTGCCGCTGTCGCTGCGCGCGCATGTGCTGGCGGTCCAGGCCTGGATCGCGAGCGCCTTCTATCTCTTCATCCTGATCACCTCGAATCCGTTCCTGCGCATCGCCAATCCGCCGATCGAGGGGCGCGACCTCAATCCGGTGCTTCAGGACATCGGTCTCGCCGTGCATCCGCCGATGCTCTATCTCGGCTATGTCGGCTTCTCGATCTCGTTCTCCTTCGCGATCGCGGCCCTGATCGAGGGACGCATCGATGCGGCCTGGGCGCGCTGGGTGCGGCCGTGGACGCTGGTCGCCTGGATCTTCCTGACCCTCGGCATCGCGATGGGCTCCTACTGGGCCTATTACGAGCTCGGCTGGGGTGGCTGGTGGTTCTGGGACCCGGTCGAGAACGCCTCGCTGATGCCGTGGCTCGCCGGCACCGCGCTCTTGCATTCGGCGCTCGTGATGGAAAAGCGCAATGCGCTGAAGGTCTGGACCATTCTTCTGTCGATCCTGACCTTCTCGCTGTCGCTGCTCGGCACCTTCCTGGTGCGCTCGGGGGTCATCACCTCCGTGCATGCCTTCGCCAACGATCCGACCCGCGGCGTGTTCATCCTGCTGATCCTCTGCCTGTTCATCGGGGGCAGCCTGTCGCTGTTCGCGGGACGCGCGACCTCGTTGAAGCAGGGGGGGTTGTTCGCGCCGATTTCGCGCGAGGGCGCGCTGGTGCTGAACAATCTGCTGCTCACGGTGGCCTGCGCCGTCGTGCTGTTCGGCACGCTCTATCCGCTCGCGATGGAAGTGCTCGCCGACTTCAAGATGTCGGTAGGTGCTCCCTTCTACAATCTCACCTTCGTGCCGCTGTTCGCACTGCTGCTGCTTGCGGTGCCGTTCGGGCCGATGCTGGCGTGGAAGCGCGGCGACCTGCTCGGTGTGACCCAGCGCCTGCTTGCGGCGGGCGTCGCAGGCCTCGTCGTGATCGCCATCGTCTGGGCCTGGACGCGTGGCGGCAGCGCGCTGGCGCCGTTGGCGATCGGGCTTGGCATCTTCGTCATCGCCGGCGCCGTGACCGACATCGCCGAACGAACCGGCCTGTTTCGCCTGTCGTTCGCGACCACGCTGCACCGCGCCCGCGGCCTGCCTCGCTCGGCCTGGGGCACCGCGTTTGCGCATGCCGGTCTCGGTGTCGCGCTGATCGGGATCGTCTGCGAGACGACCTGGAACAGCGAATATATCGCGACGATGAAGCCGAACGACGTGGCGCAGGTCGCCGGCTATGATCTGAAGCTCGACGGCCTGCTCGAGCGGCAGGGGCCGAACTACCGCGAGATGATTGCGCAGTTCAACGTCAGCCGGGGCGGCGAAGCGCTCAGCGTGATGACGCCGTCGAAGCGCAGCTTTACCACGCGCGGCTCCTCGACCACCGAGGCCGCGCTGCTGACCCGCGGCGCGAGCCAGCTCTACATCTCGCTCGGTGACGTCACCGCCGAGGGCGGGATCGCCGTGCGCATCTACCACAAGCCGCTGGTGCTGATGATCTGGTGGGGGCCGGTGCTGATGGCGTTCGGCGGCATGCTGTCGCTGTCGGATCGTCGCTTGCGCGTCGGCGCGCCGAAGCCGGCGCGAGCCAAGCAGCGCCTGCAGCCGGCGGAGTGATCCGATGCGCCGCATGATGGCCGCGTTCGTCGCGCTGATGCTGCTGGCCGTGCCTGCGGTGCATGCCGTGCAGCCCGACGAGATCATGTCGGATCCGGCCAAGGAAGCGCGCGCGCGCGCATTGTCGCGCGAGCTGCGCTGCATGGTCTGCCAGAACCAGTCGATCGACGATTCCGATGCGCCGCTCGCGCGCGACCTGCGGCTCCTGGTGCGCGAGCGGATCGCGGCCGGCGACAGCAATTCGCAGGTGCTCGACTTCCTGGTCGCGCGCTACGGCGAATTCGTGCTGCTGAAGCCGCGCTTCGAGCGACAGACCATGCTGTTGTGGCTGCTCGCGCCGCTGCTGCTGATGGGTGGCGGCTTCGCGCTGTGGCGGCAGAATCGCCGGCGCACGCAGGACGGTGCAGATCTGCCGACGCCGCCGCTGACGCCGGACGAAGAGGCGAGGCTCGCGGCGTTGATGTCCGAAGATGCGAAGTCGTCCCAGCCCTAAGTAATGATACGTAGGATGTTGGGCGGAGCGCGTTTCATGCTCTGTTGACCTTTGTCTGGAAGCTTGTCGCGAGATTTGATTCTAGACTCTGGGTCTCCGAGCGATGTTCACGAACTGCAATTTGACGATCCGTTTTCTGGTCGGCGCCGTCGTCGCTGCATTATTGTTCCTGCTGGGCATTGGTGGCGGCACGGGTTTCGTCGCGGTGCTCTATCTCAACAACGAGATTACCAGCCTCTCGTCCGACGTCGCCGCGCTGAGCGGTCCTGCGCGCGACCACGCGATGCAGATCTACCAGCAGGCGCAGGCCGCGTTCTCCTGGTTCCTGGTCGCCTGCGGAGTGATCGCGGTCATCGCCGTCGCGATCTGCCTCACCACCTGGTTCGCCGTGCGCAACGGCATTCTCAATCCCCTGGCGGCGATCGTGCATGCCATGCGCGAGGTTGCCGACCAGAAATTCGAGACGCCGATCCCGGGTCTCGGCGGCACCAACGAGATTGGGTTGCTCGCCGGCGCGCTGGAGGTGTTCAAGACCAACGGGATCGAACGGCGCCGTCTCACCGAGCAGCAGTTGCACGAAGCGCAGCACCAGGCTGACCGTTCAAAATACCTCGATGACCGGATCAAGGGCTTCAACGGGCTCGTCGCCAGCGTGGTCGACAGCGTGGCGTCGTCGGCCGTGCACCTGAAGCGCAACGCCGAGACGCTGTCGCAGACCGCCAACGACACCAGCAGCAAGGCCAATGCCGTGGCAAGCGGCGCGAGCCAGGCCAGCGCCAGCGTGCAGACGGTTGCGGGCGCGGCCGAGGAGATGACGAACTCGATCGGCACGATCAGTCGCCGCGTCACGGACGCCACGCAGCGCGCCGAGGGCGCGGCGGCGCAAGCCGAGAAGAGCCGCGACACCATCCATACGCTGTCGGATGCCGCCGACAAGATCGGCGAGGTCGTCCAACTGGTGCAGGCGATCGCATCGCAGACCAATCTGCTGGCGCTGAACGCCACGATCGAGGCGGCGCGGGCTGGCGAATCCGGCAAGGGCTTTGCGGTGGTTGCTTCGGAAGTGAAGAGCCTTGCGCATCAGACCAGCAAGGCGACGGAGGAAATCACCGCGCATGTTGCCAGCATCCAGGGCATCACCGCGGAGACGCGCGGCGCGATCGACGCGATCTCGAAGACGCTGTCGGAGATTTCGTCGATCATGTCCGGCATCGAGGTCGACACCGCCCAGCAGCGCAATGCCACGCAGGACATCAGCCGCAGCGTCCAGGACGCCGCGCGCGGCACGCTCGACGTCTCCAACCACATCGTTCAGATCACCTCGACCTCGGCCGAGACCGGCCGCATGGCGGCTGAAGCCCGGGATTCCGCCGTCGATCTGTCGCAGCAGGCGGAGACCCTGAAGCGCGAAGTCGACGAATTCATCGCCAGCGTCAGGGCAAGTTGACGAAGGGCGGAGGGCGCTTTGGCCGATCTCGCCGGAATCCTTTTAAGCTCCTGTAAGAACGCGACTTTTGGCCTGCGCTAAACTGCCGCAGCACGGTCCCGCCTTCATTACAAAAGTTTAACCCCGCAGCCAGCGCGCGGTAAGGCTGAAGCCCCCATCTTCAGGTCCCTACGGTGCCGCCACTGGCACCCGAAGGATTTCAAGGCCCTGGAGACCTCTGCATGACCGACCGTCCCGATCTCACGAACCTTCCGTCCTACCGGCAGTCCCGCCGTTCGGTGTTTTCCGCCCGCAGGATCGCGCTGATGGCTTCGGTCGTCGCCGGCCTCGGCATCGCCGTCCACGGCTTCAGCCCGTCGACGTCGCCTGCGGATTTGTTCTCCAGCCCGGCGCACGCGCAGGTCAACAACGAGGTCAAGAAGGTCGATCGTCCGATCGGTTTCGCCGACATCGTCGAGCGCGTGAAGCCCTCGGTGATCTCGGTGAAGGTCAACATCAAGGAGAAGGCCACGAGCAACGACGACGGCGATGATTCCTCGCCATTCCAGCCGGGCTCGCCGATGGAACGCTTCTTCCGCCGCTTCGGCGGTCCGGATGGCATCCCCGGCCTCAGGGGCGGCGGTCGTGGCCGCGTCGTGCAGGGCCAGGGCTCCGGCTTCTTCATCTCGGCTGACGGCTTTGCGGTGACCAACAACCACGTGGTCGACGGCGCCGACAAGGTCGAGGTCACCACCGACGACGGCAAGACCTACAGCGCCAAGGTGATCGGCACCGACCAGCGCACCGACCTCGCCTTGATCAAGGTCGAGGGCGGCTCGAACTTCCCGTTCGCCAAGCTCGCGGACAGCAAGCCGCGGATCGGCGACTGGGTGCTCGCGGTCGGCAATCCCTTCGGCCTCGGCGGCACCGTGACCGCCGGCATCGTCTCGGCCAGCGGCCGCGACATCGGCAACGGCCCCTATGACGATTTCATCCAGATCGACGCGCCCGTGAACAAGGGCAATTCGGGCGGTCCGGCCTTCGACACCAACGGCGAGGTGATGGGCGTCAACACCGCGATCTACTCGCCCTCCGGCGGCAGCGTCGGTATTGCGTTCTCGATTCCAGCCAACACCGTCAAGAGCGTGGTCGCCCAGCTCAAGGACAAGGGCTCGGTCAGCCGCGGCTGGATCGGCGTGCAGATCCAGCCCGTCACGTCCGACATCGCCGACAGCCTGGGGATGAAGAAGGCCGAAGGCGCGCTGGTCGCGGAGCCGCAGAAGGACGGTCCGGCCGCCAAGGCCGGTATCGAGTCCGGCGACGTGATCACGGCCGTCAACGGCGATTCCGTCAAGGATGCGCGCGAACTCGCCCGCACCATCGGTGGCATGGCGCCCGGTGCGACCGTAAAGCTCGACGTGCTGCACAAGGGCCAGGACAAGGTCGTCAACCTCACCCTCGGCCAGCTGCCGAACACGGTCGAGGCCAAGGCCGACACTGATAACGGCAGCGGCAAGGGTGCGAGCAGGGGCACCGATGTGCCGAAGCTCGGCATGACCGTTGCGCCCGCCAACTCCGTGGCCGGCGCCGGCAAGGACGGTGTCGTGGTCACCGAAGTCGATCCGAAGAGCGCTGCGGCCGAACGCGGCTTCAAGGAAGGAGACGTGATCCTCGAAGTCGGCGGCAAGAGCGTGAGCACCGCCGGCGAAGTCCGCGACGCCATCAACACGGCGCGGTCCGACAACAAGAACAGCGTCCTGATGCGCGTGAAGAGCGGCGGCCAGTCGCGCTTCGTCGCGGTGCCCATCGCCAAGGGCTAGCTTCAGGAGGCCGTCGAGATGAAGAGTGTCGCCGGCATCGGTCGCCCCCGCCGCCGGCACTCTTCCGGGGAGCAGCGCAACGCTCGCTCCCCACACCTACCTTCCGGTGGAAACACGCCCCCCTCCGTCGGAAGGTCTAGGGCGGTGAGGTCCCCCCAGCTTCACCGCCCGCCTTTTTGCCTATCCACGTTCCGTTCGCTTGGCTTGCATGCGATTGCCGCTCGCGCCATGTTTAGAGAAGGTTGACCTCCTTGACCGCCGCTGAACGCACGATGCGCCTCCTCATCATCGAAGACGACCGCGAATCCGCCGACTATCTCGTGAAGGCGTTTCGCGAGGTCGGACACATTGCCGACCACGCCGGTGACGGCGAGGAAGGCCTCGCCATGGCCGAGAGCGGCGATTACGACGTGCTCGTGGTCGATCGCATGCTCCCCAAGCGCGACGGTCTGTCGCTGATCGGCGCGCTGCGCGACACGGGCGATACGACACCGGTCTTGATTCTCTCCGCACTCGGGCAGGTTGACGACCGCATCAAGGGCCTGCGCGCCGGCGGCGACGACTACCTGCCGAAGCCTTATTCCTTTGCCGAGCTGCTGGCTCGCGTCGAGGTGCTGTCGCGCCGCCGTGGCGGCCCGGCGGAGGACACGCTCTATCGCGTCGGCGACCTCGAGCTCGACCGGCTCTCTCACCGCGTCGCCCGCGGCAAGGACGAGCTGACGTTACAACCGCGCGAATTCCGCCTGCTCGAATATCTCATGAAGCATGCCGGCCAGGTGGTGACGCGCACCATGCTGCTGGAGAACGTCTGGGACTATCATTTCGATCCGCAAACCAACGTGATCGACGTGCACATTTCGCGGTTGCGCTCCAAGATCGACAAGGGATTCGAGCGGCCGCTGCTGCACACGATCCGCGGCGCCGGGTACATGATCCGTGACGGCATTCGGTAAACTCGTCCGCACCACGGCATTCCGGCTGACGCTGGTCTATCTGCTGCTGTTCGCGATGTTCGCGGCCTCGCTGCTCGGCTATTTCGCCTGGAATACGCGGCGGCTTATCACCGAGGAAATCACCCAGACGGTGAATGCCGAGACCTCGGAGATCAACGTGATCTATGATCGCCGCGGCTTGGTCGGCCTCGTGCGAACGATCGAGTACCGCGCGCTGCGGCCGGGCGCCAACCTCTATCTCGTGACGACGCCGACCGGGCAGGCGATCGCCGGCAATGTCGGCTCGCTGGCGCCGGGCGTGATGGGAACGACCGGCTGGTCGGAGACGGCCTATCGTCGGATCGAGGATGCCGACGATCGCGACCATCGCGCGCTGGTGCGCGTCACCCAGCTCGAAAACGGCTTCCGCCTCCTGATCGGCCGCGATCTTGCCGAGCGGCGGCGCTTGTTCAGCATCGTGGCCAAGGCCGCGCAATGGTCGATCCTGATCGTCGTCGTGCTCGGCCTCGGCGGCGGCGTCTTCGTCGCGCGCAGGGTGCTGACGCGCATCGATGCGATGTCCGGCACGGCGCATCGCATCATGACCGGCGATCTCAGCGAGCGCCTGCCGGTCGGCCGCAGCGGCGACGAGCTTGATCGCCTCGCCGAGAATCTCAACGCCATGCTGGAGCGGATCGAGGCGCTGATGTCGGGCCTGAAGGAGGTCTCCGACAACATCGCGCACGACCTCAAGACGCCGCTGACGCGCTTGCGCAATCGCGCCGAGGAGGCGCTGGCGAAATCGGGCTGCGAGGCCGATTATCGCACCGCGCTGGAGCGGACCATCGAGGAATCCGACGGGCTGATCCGCACCTTTAATGCGCTCTTGATGATCGCGCGCGCCGAATCCGGCCAGGCGCGCGGCAACATGGATGATTTCGACGCCGCCGACGTCGCGGTCGGCATTCACGAGCTGTACGAGCCGCTGGCCGAAGACGACGGCATGACCTTGAAGGTCAAGACCCAGGCGGCGCCCATTCACGGCAATCGCGAATTGATCAGCCAGGCGCTCGCCAATCTGGTCGAGAACGCGATCAAGTACGGCAAGCCGGACGCTCAGCCCCAGGGAACCGTGATCAGCATGGATGCCCGTCAGATCACGATCGAGGCGAAGCGCGAAGGCGATCAGGTGCTGCTCAGCGTCGCCGACCGTGGCCCCGGAATTCCCGAGGCCGACCGCAAGCACGTCGTCGAGCGATTCGTCCGGCTGGAGGCGAGCCGCACCATGCCGGGCTCCGGCCTTGGCCTCAGCCTCGCCTCCGCCGTCGCTACGTTGCATGGCGGTGAATTGCGCCTGGGCGACGCCCAGCCCGGTCTCGTTGCCACGCTGCTGCTGCCGGCGCGCGTGGGGGCCGGCGACAGGGTTGCTCCTGCAGTAGCGGATGTGCCACAGAAGGTGGCATGAACCACTCCGCGCCGGGAAACGCGGACAAGCATGGTGAGAGCCTGGTCGCGCGCTTCGCGGAAGCTCCCCATATTGCCGCTTCCATGTCAGACGAGCGACGTTTCGAAGGCTGGCTGGCCGAGCTCGAGCCGGCACAATCGACCCGTCTTGAAGCCTTGCTGGTCCATCCCTTTGCGCGGGAGATCCTGGCCGGGATCGCGGAATTCTCGCCTTATCTGTTCGATCTGGTGCGCGCCGATCCGCTGCGCCTGATCCGGCTGCTCGAAAGCGAACCGGATACGCATCTCGCCGCGCTGATCGCGGAGGCGAGGGCCGCTGTGCTGGCGGCGCCCGACGAAGCCGAGGTGATGCGGCTGCTTCGCCGCATGAAGGCGGAAGCGGCGCTCCTGATCGCGCTGTGCGACATCGGCGGGGTTTGGCCGGTGATGCGGGTGACGGCTGCGCTGACCGATCTCGCGGTGTCCTCGGTGCAGGCGGCGCTCCAGTACCTGCTGCGACAGGAAGCCGCACGCGGCAAGATCGTGCCATCAGATCCAGAGGCGCCGGAGATCGGTTGCGGCCTGATCGTGCTCGCCATGGGCAAGATGGGTGCGGGCGAGCTGAACTACTCCAGCGACATCGATCTGATCGTGTTCTTCGATCCCGATGCCACGACGCTCGCGCCCGATATCGAGCCGCAGCCATTCTTCGTCCGGGTGACGCAGGGCATGGCGCGCATTCTCCAGCAGCGCACCTATGACGGCTACGTTTTCCGCGTCGACTTGCGGCTGCGGCCTGATCCCTCCTCGACGCAGGTCGCGATCTCGCGCGATGCCGCGCTGAACTATTACGAGCGCGAAGGACGCACCTGGGAGCGTGCCGCGATGATCAAGGCGCGGGCTTGTGCCGGCGATCCCCGGGCAGGCGAAGCGCTGCTGGCTGAAATCGCGCCCTTTGTCTGGCGCAAGCATCTCGATTTCGCCGCACTCGCCGACGTGCACGACATGAAGCGGCAGATGCAGACCTATCGCGGCCAGAGCGAGATCGCGGTCGAGGGCCACAACGTCAAGGTCGGTCGCGGCGGCATCCGCGAGATCGAATTCTTCGCCCAGACCCAGCAATTGATCGCCGGCGGCCGCCAACCGGAATTGCGCGTGCGACCGACGCTTGCCGCGCTGAACATCCTCGCTGCTCGCAACTGGATCACCTCATCGGCCCGCGACGAGCTGACCACGGCCTATGAATTCCTGCGCCGCGCCGAGCACCGTCTCCAGATGATTGCCGACGAGCAGACCCATGCGCTGCCTGAGGACAAGGAGGCGGTCGAACGCTTCGCTTGGTTCTTCGGCTATCAAAGCCGCGAGACGTTTGCGCGCGACTTGTTGCGTCAGCTCGAGATCGTCCAGGGACACTACGAAAAGCTGTTCGAAGGCGACGATCCGACCGGTACGGCAAGCTTGCCGGCGATCGACTATCGCGCAGGTCCCGACGATCCGCGCCTGCTCCAGCATCTGACAACGCTTGGCTTCAAGAAGCCCGCCGCCGTGGCGCAGACCGTCCGCGATTGGCTCACTGGCGACTACCGCGTCTTCCGCGTTGAGGCGACGCGAAATGCCTTTGTCGAGTTCGTGCCGGCTTTGATCGACGGTCTCGCGCATGCCGAGGAGCCGGACCGCGCCGTCGTGGCCTTCGACCATTTCCTCCAGGCGCTCCAACGCGGCGGCCGACTGATCACGCTGCTCGGCCAGAACCGCGATCTCGTCGCGCTCGTTGCGCTCGTGCTCGGCGCCGCGCCCCGGCTCGGCGAGATGCTGGCGCGGCAGCCGCAGCTGATGGACGGCCTGATCGATCCGCGCTTCTTCGGCGCGATGCCCGACAAGCGGGAATTGTCGGCGCGGCTTGCGGTCACGGTGCAGGATGCCGGCTCCTACGAGGAATTTCTGGACCGGCTGCGCCTGTTCGGGCAGGAGAGCCTGTTCCTGATCGGCACGCGCATTCTTTCGGGCACCGTCTCGGCGCAGCAGGCCAGCACGGCCTTTGCCGACGTCGCCGAGGGCATCGTCCATACCGTGCACGGTCTCGTCGCCGATCGCTTTGCCGCTCAGCACGGGCGCATCAAAGGGCAGGAGACCGCCATCATCGCGATGGGGCGGCTCGGCAGCCGCGAGATGACCGCATCCTCCGACCTCGACCTGATCCTGCTCTATGATTTCGACAGCGACGATCCGGACTCCGACGGCCGGAAATCGCTCCAGGGCGCGCACTATTTCGCCCGCTTCACCCAGCGCCTGATCAGCGCGTTCACCACCCGCACCAATTACGGCGTGCTGTACGAGATCGACATGCGACTGCGACCTTCGGGGCGCGCGGGTCCGGTGGCGTCCAGCCTCGTCTCCTTCGCGGACTACCAGGCCAACGAAGCATGGACCTGGGAGCACATGGCGCTGACGCGCGCACGCGTGGTGTCGGCCTCGGGAGAATTCACCGCGCGGATCGAGCGCATCATCCGCGAGGTGCTGACCCGCCCGCGCGACCCTGCGACTACCGCCAACGACGTCGCCGACATGCGCCGTGCGATCGCGCAGGAGAAGGGCGAGACCGACCATTGGGACCTGAAATATGCCTCAGGCGGCATGGTCGACATCGATTTCATCGCGCAATATCTCCAGCTCGTCCATGCACACGACAAGCCCGACATTCTCGATGTCAGCACACTGCAGGTGCTGGAGAATGCCGCCAGGCTCGGCGTGCTGCCGCAATCGGAAGCCGAGATCCTGCGCGCCGCGGCGCGGCTCTATCACGATCTGACGCAGATCCTGCGGCTCTGCGTCAGCGACCGCTTCAAGCCGGAAACGGCGGGAACAGACCTTCAGCGCGTGATGGCGCGCGCCGGCGATGCGCCGGATTTCTCCTCGCTGGAGGCGCGCGTGAAGGAGACGCAAAGCGAGGTGCGGCGCGTGTTCAGTGCGCTTCTGGAAGGGAAGTCGTCTGCTTGAGCGAGGTGAGGGCTTCGAGCACGTTCGGTTCGAGGCCCGCGCCGCCGGCATCGAGATGCGCGAAGATCGCGCGCTTCATCCTGGGATCCCAGAACTTCCTGATGTGATCGGCGATCCCGGGCACGGCCTTGTCGTGGCCCTGGCTGCGGAAGAAGGTGCCGATCTGGTTGGCCATGTAGACGAGGCGGTCAGGCGACGACATCGATGATCTCCTGAGCACGACGAGCCGTGATGCGGCCCTGGTGCGTGAACACTTCAAACCCGTCGCTGCGGGCGATGGCAATCAGCGTGATACCGGCAGCCGCTGCGGTGCGGACCGCAAGCGCGGTGGGGGCGGAGACGGCGATCATCACGGGCGCGCCGATCGCGGCGGTCTTCTGCACCATTTCGACCGAGACGCGGCTCGTCAGCAGCACCAGGCCTGCGCTTGCGCTCGTCCGGCTGCGCGCCAGCGAGCCTGCGAGCTTGTCGAGCGCGTTATGGCGGCCGACGTCCTCGCGCAGGGCCACGATACCGTTCGAGGGGGACCAGAACGCCGCGGCGTGCACCGCGCGGGTCTGCATGTTGATCGATTGCAGCGGGGCGATCGCCTGCATCGCCGTCATGATCTGCTGCGGTGTGAAGGACTGGCCCGGCGGCACGATGGAAGCGGGCCGCACGGCTTCCGCGATCGAGTCGATGCCGCAAATGCCGCAACCGGTGGGGCCGGCAATGTGGCGGCGGCGCTCGCTGATGCGCGCAGCGTTGTCCTGCTCGAGCCACATGCGCAGCTCGATGCCGTCGTCGAGGCGGACCACGTCGAGCGACTTGATGTCGTCGACCGATGTGATGATGCCTTCGTCCAGGCTGAAGCCGACGGCGAAATCTTCCAGATTCTGCGGCGTCCCCATCATGACGGCGTAGGTGCCGCCATTATAGGTCAGCGCCAGCGGCGTCTCCTCGGGGATCAGCCGTGTGCCCTCGGACGCGACACCATCGCGCCAGATTTCCCGATCGATGGCCTGGACCGCCACGTGCATGCCGTTACTCCGCGGCCTCGGCCGGCGCAATGCGGCGGGAGTGCCGCGCCTGCTCGTCGTAGCTCTTCTGCCAGTCGGACGGGCCGTTCGAGGGCGAGATCTGCACGGCCGTCACCTTGTATTCGGGGCAGTTGGTCGCCCAGTCCGAATAGTCGGTCGTGATCACGTTGGCCTGCGTATCCGGATGGTGGAAGGTGGTGTAGACGACGCCAGGCGACACGCGGTCGGTGATTTCAGCGCGCAATGTGGTCTCGCCGGCGCGGCTGGCCAGCCGCACCCAGTCGCCGTCGCGCACGCCGCGCTGCTCGGCGTCGTGCGGATGGATCTCCAGCCGGTCCTCGGCATGCCAGACCACGTTGTCGGTGCGCCGCGTCTGCGCACCGACATTGTACTGGCTGAGGATGCGCCCCGTGGTGAGCAGCAGCGGGAAGCGGGGGCCGGTGCGCTCGTCGGTTGCGACATACTCGGTGACGATGAACTTGCCCTTGCCGCGCACGAAGCCGTCGATGTGCATCACCGGCGTGCCTTCCGGCGCCTTCTCGTTGCAGGGCCACTGCACCGAGCCGAGTTCGTCTAGCTTGGCGTAGGAGACGCCGGCGAAGGTCGGCGTCAGCGCCGCGATCTCGTCCATGATCTCGGAGGGGTGGCTGTAGTTCATCTCTAAGCCCATCGCCTTGGCGAGGGCAATGGTGACTTCCCAGTCGGCCATGCCGTTCTTCGGCGACATCACCTTGCGGACGCGCTGGATGCGGCGCTCGGCGTTGGTGAAGGTGCCGTCCTTCTCGAGGAAGCTCGAGCCGGGCAGGAAGACGTGGGCGTAGTTTGCGGTCTCGTTCAGGAAGAGGTCGTGGACGATGACGCATTCCATCGCCGATAGCGCCGCCACCACGTGCTTGGTGTTGGGGTCGGACTGGAGAATGTCCTCGCCCTGCACGTAGAGGCCCATGAACGTGCCTTCGATTGCGGCATCGAACATGTTGGGAATGCGCAGGCCCGGCTCCGGGTTGAGCTTGACGTTCCAGAGCGCCTCGAACTGGTCGCGCACGGCATCGCCAGAGATGTGGCGATAGCCTGGCAGCTCGTGCGGGAACGAACCCATGTCGCAGGAGCCCTGCACGTTGTTCTGGCCGCGCAGCGGGTTCACGCCGACGCCGGGACGGCCGATATTGCCGGTCGCCATCGCGAGGTTGGCGATCGCGATGACAGTGGTCGAGCCCTGGCTGTGCTCGGTGACGCCGAGCCCGTAATAGATCGCGCCGTTGCCGCCGGTCGCATAGATGCGGGCGGCTTCACGCAACGTCTTCGGATCGACGCCGGTGAGGATGGCGGTGGCTTCCGGGCTGTGCTTCGCTTGCGCGACGAAAGTGGCCCATTCCTCGAACTCGCTCCAGTCGCAGCGTTCGCGCACGAAGGCTTCGTTGACGAGGCCTTCGGTGACGATGACATGCGCCAGCGCCGTCACGACCGCGACGTTGGTGCCGGGCATCAAGGGCAGGTGCAGCGCCTTCACGTGCGGCGATTCCACCATCTCGGTGCGGCGCGGATCGATCACGATCAGTTTTGCACCCTGGCGCAGCCGCTTCTTGAGGCGCGAAGCAAACACGGGATGAGCGGAAGCCGGATTGGCGCCGATGATGACGGCGACATCGGTGTCCTCGACCGAGTCGAAATCCTGGGTGCCGGCCGAGGTGCCGAAGGTCTGCGACAGGCCATAGCCGGTCGGCGAGTGGCAGACGCGGGCGCAGGTGTCGACGTTGTTGTTGCCGAAGCCGGCGCGGATCAGCTTCTGCACCAGATAGGTTTCTTCATTGGTGCAGCGGGACGAGGTGATGCCGCCGATGGCATCGCGGCCGTACTTGTTCTGGATGCCGCGCATCTTGGCGGCAGCGAACGAGAACGCTTCATCCCAGGACACTTCCTTCCAGGGATCCTCGATCCGCTCGCGGATCATCGGATTGAGGATGCGTTCCTTGTGGTTGGTGTAGCCCCAGGCGAAGCGGCCCTTGACGCAGGAATGGCCGCGATTGGCCTTGCCGTCCTTGTACGGCACCATGCGCACGACTTCCTCGCCGCGCATTTCCGCCTTGAAGGCGCAGCCGACGCCGCAATAGGCGCAGGTGGTGACGACGGAGTGCTCGGGCTGGCCGATCTCGATCACGGACTTTTCCGTCAGCGTCGCGGTCGGGCAGGCCTGCACGCAGGCGCCGCAGGAGACGCATTCGGAGCCGAGAAAACTCTCGCTCATGCCGGGCGAGACGCGGCTGTCGAAGCCGCGGCCGGAGATGGTCAGCGCGAAGGTGCCTTGCACCTCCTCGCAGGCGCGGACGCAGCGCGAGCAGACGATGCACTTGGAGGGATCGTAGGTGAAGTAGGGGTTGGACTCGTCCTTCGGCATCCAGGCGGCGTTGACCTCGCCGTTGGACTTTGCGAACACGTGGTTCTCGCCATCATAGCCATAGCGCACTTCGCGCAGGCCCACGGCGCCGGCCATGTCCTGCAGCTCGCAATCGCCGTTGGCACCGCAGGTGAGGCAGTCGAGCGGATGGTCGGAGATGTAGAGCTCCATCACGCCCTTGCGCAGCTGCTTCAGCCGCTCGCTCTGGGTGTGGACGACGAGGCCGTTCATCACGGGCGTGGTGCAGGAGGCAGGCGTGCCGGCGCGGCCCTCGATCTCGACGACGCAGAGCCGGCAGGAGCCGAACGCGTCGACCATGTCGGTCGCGCAGAGCTTCGGGATCTGGTGGCCTGCATCCATCGCGGCGCGCATGATCGAGGTGCCCTCTGGCACCGTGACCTCGTTGCCGTCGATGGTCAGCGTGACCATCGTTGATGATTTGGAGCGCGGCGTGCCGAAGTCGATCTCTTCGATCAGAGACATTGTCGTTCTCCTATTCCGCGGCCTGAAGCGTGGTCGGGATGGGTGCGAAGTCCTCCCGGAAGTGCTTCAATGCGCTGAGCACGGGGTAGGGCGTGAAGCCGCCGAGTGCGCAGAGCGAGCCGAATTTCATGGTGTTGCAGAGGTCTTCGACGAGCGCGAGGTTTTCGCTGACGCGCTCGCCACGGATGATCTTCTCGATGGTCTCGACGCCGCGGGTCGAGCCGATCCGGCAGGGCGTGCACTTGCCGCAGGACTCGACGGCACAGAACTCCATGGCGAAACGCGCCTGCTTGCGCATGTCGACGCTGTCGTCGAACACGACGATGCCGCCATGGCCGATCAGGCCGTCGCGTGCGGCGAACGCCTCGTAGTCGAACGGCGTGTCGAACAGCGCGCGGGGGAAGTAGGCGCCGAGCGGGCCGCCGACCTGCACGGCGCGAACCGGACGGCCGGTGAAGGTGCCGCCGCCGATGTCGTCGACGAGCTCGCCCAGCGTCACGCCGAACGCGGTCTCGAACAGGCCGCCCTGGCGGATGTTGCCGGCGAGCTGGATCGGCATCGTACCGCGCGAGCGACCCATGCCGAAATCCGCATAGGCCTTGGCGCCTTCGGCGAGGATGAAGGGGATCGCGGCGAACGACAGCACGTTGTTGATGACGGTCGGCTTGCCGAACAGGCCGTGATGCGCGGGCAGCGGCGGCTTGGCGCGCACCAGGCCCCGGCGGCCTTCCAGGCTCTCCAGCAGCGAGGTCTCTTCGCCGCAGACATAGGCGCCGGCGCCGACGCGCACCTCCATGTCGAAGCTGTGGGTCGAGCCCCCGATCTTGTCGCCGAGATAGCCGCCGCGCCGCGCCGCGACGATGGCTGCATTCATCGCCTCGACCGCATGCGGATATTCGCTGCGGATGTAGATGTAGCCCTTGGTGGCGCCGACGGTGATGCCTGATGTCGTCATGCCCTCGATGACGAGGAAGGGATCGCCTTCCATGATCATGCGGTCGGCGAAGGTGCCGCTGTCGCCTTCGTCCGCGTTGCAGACGATGAATTTGCGGTCCGCCTTGGCCTGCGCCACCGTCTTCCACTTGATGCCGGTCGGGAAGCCCGCGCCGCCGCGGCCGCGCAGGCCCGAGGCGGTCACTTCGTTGAGGATCGCGTCCGGGCCGAGCGAGAGCGCGCGCTCGAGGCCCCTGTAGCCGCCGTGGGCGCGGTAGTCCTCGAGCGAGCGCGGGTCGATCACGCCGCAGCGGGAGAAGGTCAGGCGGGTCTGGCGCTTGAGCCAGGAAATTTCGTCGGCGATGCCGAGCCGCAACGCGTGCGGCCCGTTGCTCGTCATCGACTCGAATACGGAGGCGACGTCTTCCGCGCTGACCGGGCCATAGGCGAGCCGGCCCTTTGGCGTCGCGACCTCGACCATCGGCTCCAGCCAGCAGAGCCCGCGCGAGCCGGTCCTGACGATCTCGACGGGCAGGCCGCGCTTGGCCGCAACCTGCTCGAACGCAACGGCAACCTCGTCGGCGCCGACGGCAACCGCGGCGGCGTCGCGAGGAACGAAGATCTTCATGTTCATCGCTGCGCCTCCGCGACCAGCGCGTCGATGCGCTTCTCGTTCAGCCGGCCGATGAGGCGGCCGTCGAGCATTGCGGACGGCGCGGTCGCGCACAGCCCGAGGCAGTAGATCGGCTCCAGCGTGACGCGATCGTCCGCAGTGGTATGGCCGAGCGACACGCCGAGCTTGGCTTCGGCGCGCGCCGCCAGCGCATCGCCGCCGGCAGCCTGGCAGGCTTCCGCGCGGCACAGCTTCAGCACGTGGCGGCCGGCCGGCTTGTGGCGGAAGTCATGATAGAAGGTGAAGACGCCATGGACCTCGGCGCGTGACAGATTCAGCGCCTGCGCCACCATGGGAATTGCGGCCTCCGGCACATAGCCGAACGCCTCCTGGAGCGCATGCAGAATCACCAGTGTCGCGCCTTCCTGGTTGGCGTGTTCGGCGATGATCTCCGCCCCGCGCGTGTCGTTCCAAGGCTCGTAACAAGGCTCAAAAACCGCTGTCATTCTTCGTTCTCAAATTGAGCGTCCCTTGCGCGCAAACTATTTGGAATCATTCGAAGATCAATAAAGCTGTCTCATGCTGCGATTGCGAATTCAGATCGATTTGAAAGCGCAATCGATCGATACGATCAGGTAATGAAACTTGTATCGGCTGCCGGTTTTTGCGTGTTGGTGCAGGCCCGCCGTGATAGCTTGCATGCCACGACGGTGACCAAGGGGACGGACGGTTGATCGACAAGCTTGAACTGCTGCTGGCGCTGGCCAAGGAACGGCATTTTGGACGTGCGGCAGAGGCCTGCGGCGTCACCCAACCGACCATGTCGACCGGGCTCAAGCAGCTCGAGGAGATCCTCGGCGTGATGCTGGTGCAGCGCGGATCGCGCTTCCAGGGTTTCACCCCCGAGGGCGAGCGGGCGCTGGACTGGGCGAGGCGCATCGTCGGCGATGCGCGCGCGATGCGCGACGAGATCAACGGACTGAAGCATCAGCTCTCCGGCGAGATCCGCATCGCGGCGATTCCGACCGTGCTCGGCATGGTCGCCTCGCTGACGACGCCGTTCCGCGCGCGGCATCCCGAGGTGCGTTTCAGCATCCGCTCGACGACCTCATCGGAGGTGCTGGGGCTGCTCGAGAATCTCGAGGTCGATGCCGGGCTGACCTATATCGAGAACGAGCCGATCGGGAAGGTGCGCACCATTCCGCTCTACAACGAGAGCTATCGCCTGCTCACCGCGCCCGATGGCATGTTCGGAGATCGCGAGACGGTGACCTGGAAGGAAGTCGGGCAGGTGCCGCTGTGCCTGCTGACTCCGGATATGCAGAACCGCCGCATCATCGACCGGGCGCTGCGCTCGGTTGGCGCGGAGGCGACGCCGACACTGACCTCGAACTCGCTGCTGGTGCTGTTCACCCACGTCAAGACCGGGCGGTGGGCGAGCGTGATGCCGGCCAAGCTCGCCGAGACGCTCGGCCTGTCCGACAAGGTGCGTTCGATCCCGATCACCGATCCGGAGGTCAATTACAGCATTGGCCTCGTGATTCCGCAGCGCGATCCGATGACGCCGCTGATCGCGGCGCTGGTCAACGTCGCACGTGAAGTGGCGCCGACGCTGCAATCGTAGGATTCAAGCCGCCGCCGATATTCCTGACGCCGCCTTGATGGCGTCGCGCGGCAGCGTCACGCGGACGACGGTGCCGACTTCAAGCCTGGAGCGCAGCTTCATCGAGCCGCCGTGGAGCTGCGCCAGCGAGCGGGCGATCGCGAGGCCGAGGCCGGAGCCGTGATAGGTCTTGGTGAGCTGGCTCTCGACCTGCTCGAACGGACGCCCGAGCCGCGCCAGCGAATGCGGCGCGATGCCGATGCCGGTGTCGGCGATCATCAGCACGACCTTGTCCTCGAACTGCCGGCTGCGCACCACGATGCGTCCGCCGTCGGGCGTGAACTTCACGGCGTTGGACAGCAGGTTGACGATGATCTGCTTGGTGGCGCGGCGGTCGGCGACGACCGAGATCGACTTTTCGACATCGGCATCCAGCGTCAGGTTCTTGTCCTGGGCCCGGCCGGAGACGACGCGCAGGGATTCCGCGAGCGTCTGTCCGAGGTCGAGCTCTTCCATGTCGAGCTTCATCCGGCCTGCCTCGATCTTGGACATGTCGAGGATGTCGTTGATGACCTCGAGCAGATAATGCCCGCTGGTCAGGATGTCGTGGCAGTATTCCTGGTACTTCTCCGAGCCGAGCTCGCCGAACATGCCCGAGCCCATGATCTCCGAGAAGCCGATGATGGCGTTGAGCGGCGTGCGCAGCTCGTGGCTCATATTGGCGAGGAATTTCGACTTGGTCTGGTTGGCTTCCTCGGCGCGGGTCTTCTCGCGCTGATACTTCTCGGCAAGATCGGCGAGCTCGATGGTCTGGCGTTCCAGCGCCGCCTGCGAGCGCTTGAGGTCGATGACCGTCGCGCGTAGCCGCAGGTCGTTGTCGACCAGCTTCTGCTCGTGCTCCTTGATGCGGGTGATGTCGGTGCCGACGGAGACGTAGCCGCCGTCCTTGGTGCGGCGCTCGCTGATGTGCAGCCAGCTGCCGTCGTCGAGCTGGGCTTCGAAGGTGCGGGCGCCTGGGCCTTGGGCGCCGGTCTCGTTGTGACGGGTGCGGACCTCCGGCATGCGGCCGACTTCCAGCACGGTCTCGTAGGAGGTACCGGGGATCACGGCTGTGTCGGGCAGCTTGTGCAGGCGCTGGAAGTGCGAGTTGCAGAGCACCAGGCGGTCGCTGGCGTCCCACAGCACGAAGGCTTCCGGAATGGTCTCGATGGCGTCGCGGAGGCGAAGGTCGGCTTCCACGGTGCGCTCGGCAAGGCTCTTCTGCTCGGTGATGTCGACCGCGATGCCGATCAGGTGCATGCCGGAATCGTTGGCGCCGCGGGTCCGCTCGCAGCGGACGCGCAGCCAGATCCAGTGACCGTCGACGTGCTGCATGCGGAAGGTCTGGTCGATGTGATCGATCGTCTCGGAGATCAGCTGGTCGGCGATCTCGAACAGGTCGATGTCGTCGGACTTCACCAGCGCGTTGACCTCGCCGAAGGTGAGGAGCTCGTTGCGGCCGTCGAGGCCCAGCATCGAGAACATCGATTGCGACCAGAAGATCCGCCCGCGCGACAGGTCCCAGTCCCACAGGCCGCAGCGGCCGCGGTTGAGCGCGGTGTCGATCCGGCCGCGCACGGCGTCGTTGATGAGGTCGCCTTCGCGGGCGCGGGTCGATTGCCAGTGGAAGGCGAAGCCGAGGATCAGGACGACGAAGCCCGTGGTGGCCGACAGCGTCACCGACAGCGCGGCGTCCGAGCCCCAGATCGGCTCGTTGCGCTCCTGGATCACGGTGACGAGGCCGGGCAGCGACCTGATCGGCCGCGATGTCGCCATCGCGTAATTCCCGTTCGGCAGCGTCATGTGAGAGACGCCGTGATCGCGCGGCGGCGCGGCGAGCAGCTGTGCGGTGGTGATCGCGTCCAGCAAGCGATCATTGCCAGGGGGATCGTTGTCGATCGGTATGCGGGCGAGGATACGGCCGTTGACGCCGGCCGAGGTGACGACGACGTGTCGGCCCGGCACTCTGGCCCGGGACGGGATCATGTCGGGCAACAGCGTCGGCAGGTTCTCGATGTTCTTCAGCCGCTCCGCGCGCACCGAGGTGACGCGGTCGATCCGCTCGGCGAGCAGTTCGGCGAGGGCCGAGATGTCGTTCTGGATCACCACGCGCTTCTGGCGCGTCTGGTCGACGACCTGGACGAATGCACCGAGGCAAATCGTGATGAGGAAGGCGATGATGAGCGTCGGCACGGCGCGTCGCAACGCCGGCTCCGCGATCAGGAGCCGATGATAGGCAGGTTTCGCGATCGATTGCGCCAATCCCTTGATCGAATCGGATTGGACGCATGCGTTCGCGGCGTCTGCACGCGCCATGCCTTCGGCCCCCTGAAAACCTGCTTGCTACTCGGTTCGAAAGCAGCCCCACATCGCTCTCGAATCACAGCGATTTGAATCCAGTTTTCGCAGGCTGTCGAGAGTCAACGAAACGTTAACGCGAAATAATTCTTATCCAACGAAGAGTCTGCGCGCTTCGACTCCGCAAACTCACGTGCATCGGGAGTCCGAAACGAGAACGTGTGACTCCTCGCACCTTGCGCGTCACGTGCGGGGCGGTTCGGCGTGACTGATGACGCGCTTCACGCTCGGGAACGCGCGACGCAGCCGACGCTCGATCGCGTCGACATGCTCGTGCACCCTGATCACGCTCATCGACGGCGTGGCGCGGCAGTGGAAGTTGACGATCTCGCCGGCGTCGGTGTTGCGCACGCGCACATTATGGATGTCGTGGATCTCCCCGCCCGCGGCGTACTCGGTGAGCGCCGACGCGATGGTCTGCACACGTTCCGGCGCGGCATCGACGCCGAAAGGCAGTTCCGGTTCCAGCGGCTCAATATGGACATCGACCTCGACGTCCTCGCCGAACTCCTCCTGGATGTTCCGCTCCAGCGTGTTGGCGACGTCATGGGCGGCCTCGAGCTGCATGTCGGCGTCGACCTCGAGGTCGATGCTGACGATCAGCTTGGCGCCCAGGTTCTGCGCCGTGCCCAAATCGTGCACCGTGACATGGTGGATGGCGAGGCCGGAATTGCGCGCGATCACCATGATGCGGTCGCGCACGGTTTCGTTGTTGCGGGCGACGGGGACGGCGGTGAAGGAGAGATCGGCATCGCCGAACGCCTTGCTGACGGCAGCTTCGGCGTTGCGCTTGATGGCTTCGACGCGGTCGATCGGGTAGGTTCGCGGCACGTTGACGATGCTGTCGATGAACGTAGTCGCCCCGACCATGCGCACGCGCAAGCGCTCGACGTCGATCACGCCGGGCACGCCGCGGATCGCGGCGGTGGCCTTTTCCTGCGCGCCCTCCGGCGCGCGGTCGACCAGCGTCTGCACCGTGGAGCTTGCCATCCGCAGGCCGAGAGCCGCGATCATCACGGCCACCGCGCCGGCCGCGGCCGCGTCACCCCACCAGAAGCCGAAGGCAGCGAGAATCAGGCCCGCGATCACGGCACACGAGCCCATGACGTCGGAGGCGAAATGGAGTGCGTCGGCGGCGAGCGCTTCGCTTCGGGTCTCGCGGGCGGCGCGGTGCAGCGCGCGGGCACGCCAGAGATTGACGACGATGTCGATCACCAGCACCACGAACGGCACGGCCGAAATCGTCGGCGGTGGGGTTCCCTCGCGCAGCCGGCTATAGGCCTCGACCAGGATGCCGCCCGCGAGCACGTAGAGCATCGCGGTGACGCCGAGTGCGGAGATGCTCTCCAGCTTGCCGTGACCGTAATGATGCTCGTCGTCGGCCGGCCTGTCGGAGACCCGCACTACCGCCCAGGTGATGATGGTCGCGACCAGGTCGATCGAGGAATGCAGCGCCTCGGAGATCAGCGCCAGCGATCCGATCGCGATCCCGACCACGAATTTGGCCGCCGCCATGCCGCCGCTGGCGAGGATCGAGATGGCCGCGACCGATGTCTTGTCGTGTTGTCCGCTCATGGCGGGGGATTTAGCAGGGCGACCGTGAACATCAAGCGACCATCCACAGAACTAGTCGCGAGTGAGTTGCAGGAGCGGATGCCTTTCACCACCGTCATTCCGGGGCGCCGAAGGCGAACCCGGAATCTCGATATTCTCAGGTGCGCAACTGCGCATAGTTCGGCTCTTTGAGCCGCCCCCGGAACGACGGCGGTCGTCACAGCGTCACCACGATCTTCCCCAGATGCTTGTTCGCCTCCATGTGCTCGAACGCCTGGTCGATCTGGTCGAACGGATAGACCTTGTCGATCGGCAGCTGGAGTTTTCGCGATTCCACCGCGCCCCAGATGTCCTTCCTGACCTCCTCGAAGATCTCGCGGACCTCCTCGATGGTGCGGGTACGGAAGGTGACGCCGATATAGCTGATGCGGCGAGCGGCATGGAGGTCGAAGTTGAAGTCGGCATGGGTGCCGCCGAGCCGGCCGACATTGACGATGCGGCCAAGGACTTTCGTCGCCGCGAGGTTCTGGTTGGCGACCTTGCCGGAGACCTGGTCGACGATGAGATCGACGCCTTCGCCGTTCGTCGCCTTCAGCACCTCGTCGACCCATTTGGGATCGGAGGAGTCGACCGATAGGTCGGCGCCATACTCCTTCAGCCGGCCGCGGCGATAGGCGTCGGTCGAGGACCCGATCACGAGTCTCGCGCCCTTGAGTTTTGCAATCTGCATCGCCATCAGGCCGACGCCGGAACTGGCGCCCTGGACCAGCACGGCCTGGCCGGGCTGCACGCCGCCGACGGTGACGACGGCGTTGTGCATGGTCGCGAGCGCGACGGGCAGGGTGGCGGCCTCCTCGAAGTTCATGTTCGAGGGGGCGCGGAACAGCCGGCCGTGATCGGCGAGCGTATACTCCGCGAAGGCCGCGCCGCCCGACCCCATGATGCGATCGCCGACCTTGACGCCCTTCGCGTCAGGTCCGAGCTCGGCGACTTCGCCGGCCCATTCCATGCCGAGCACGGTGCCGGCACCGCCGGCCGCGCCGTGCGCGTGGCCCTTGCGCATGCCGGTGTCGGCGCGATTGAGGCCGCAGGCGCGGACCTTGACGAGGACCTGCGTGCCTTTCGGCTTTGGTTGAGCGACCTCGGAAATCCGAGCGCCTTCAGGACCGTAGACGTAAGCCTTCATGAATTGCTCTCGCTTCTTGCAGTGATTATTCCGCGGCCTGCGCGCTTGGTTGAACGATCATGCCTTCGAGCCGGCTGCGAATGATCGCCTCGGCTTCGCGCACGATCCGGGAGATGAGCTCGCCGCAGCTCGGGATGTCCTGGATCAGGCCCTGCACCTGGCCGGCCGACCAGATGCCTTCGTCCGAATTGCCTGTGGCATAGACCATCTTGCCGCGGGCGCCGGCGACGAGCTCGCGGATGTCCTCGAACTTGGCGCCTTCCTTCTCCATCGCGACGACCTTGGTCGAGATCTCGTTCCTGGCGACGCGCGAGGTGTTGCGCATGGTGCGGAAGATCAGCTCGGTCTCGCGCTCGTCATTGGCGACGATCTTCTCCTTGATGAGCTGGTGGATCGGGCTCTCCTTGGTTGCCATGAAGCGGGTGCCCATGTTGATGCCTTCGGCCCCGAGCGCCAGCGCCGCGACGAGGCCGCGGGCGTCGGCAAAGCCGCCGGAGGCGATCATCGGGATCTTGACCTTGTTGGCGGCGGCCGGGATCAGGATCAGGCCTGGGGTGTCGTCCTCGCCGGGGTGGCCGGCGCATTCGAAGCCGTCGATCGAGATGGCGTCGACGCCCATCCGCTCGGCCGACAGCGCGTGGCGGACGCTGGTGCATTTGTGCACGACCTTGACGCCGTGCTTCCTGAACTCGTCGACGTGCTCCTGCGGCTTGTTGCCGGCGGTCTCGACCACCTTGATGCCGGCTTCGATGATGGCGGCGCGGTATTCGGCATAAGGCGGCGGCTTGATTGCGGGCAGGATGGTCAGGTTGACGCCGAACGGCTTGTCGGTGAGGTCGCGGCAGCGCGCGATCTCCTTGGTCAGGTCCTCCGGCGTCGGCTGGGTCAGCGCCGTGATGAAGCCGAGCGCGCCGGCGTTGGCGACGGCCGCGACCAGCTCGGCCCGCCCGACCCATTGCATCCCGCCCTGGACGATCGGGTGCTCGACGCCGACGAGCTTGGTGAACCGTGTCTGCAACATCGCTGTTTCCCCCGCCTGCGTAGCAGGCTCTGTTATCGGCTGATGGGCGGAGGATGCCGCCGGGGTCAGGAAATGTCTATTGCGCCGCCGTGCGGTGCGGGCGGGGCGTCATGCGGGCGGTGAGGGTGATTCCGCGGGGCGGACAATTGGTATCTCACCCCGTCATCCTGAGGCCCGAGGCATGGGACGCAACGCGTCCCATGCGGAGCCGCGATGGATGAACGGCCGAGACGCAGCCGGGCTGTCGCCGTTCGAGGCTTGCCAGCGGCGCGTTGCGCCTCAGGGCGACGGTCATTGGTTGACGCCTCGCTGCGCTCGAAATGACCGCTGAGAAGCTACTCCGCCGACAGCCGTACGATCTGGCGGCCGCCGTTCATGTCTTTAAGGCTGTTGACGAAGTTTTCCGGGCGTTGCCAGCGGTTGGGGACCTTCAATCCCATGTACTCGGCGATGTCGCCGATGAAGCCGGTGCAGTTGGTGGTCTCGGCATTCCAGACCGGCGAGCTCGCCTTCAGCTTCTCGATATAGGCGAAGACGCGCTTGGCGTCGGCTTCGTTGAGGTACACGCGATAGCTCGCGGTCAGATAGTCCGGGTCGAGATCGCCATAGCTCGCACCGGTCTCGGACGGCACCCAGGTGAGATAGCCGAGCACATAGGTCCAGGTATCGCCGGCCGGCGTCAGGCCGGCGACCTCGACGGCGCGCTCGCTGGTCTTGCCATACCAGACGAAGGCATGGCCCCAGCTCGCCGCCGTCCGCGCGCGGAAGTCGACGTAATAGGGGCCCTTCTCCGCCCGCGCGGCCGAGCGCCGCGTGGCTTGCGGTGCGCGCGAAGCGGCGTCGGTCGAAACAAGCGCGCTGGCGTCGGCCATGCGCTTGTTCGTTTGGTGGTTCTTCTCTTGGGCCGAGGCCGATGGCGTCGCGCAGGCGATCATGGTCGCAAGCGCGAGTCCTGCGAGGATGCAGGATCCCGATCGATCAAATTCGTTCGTCACGCGATGCCCCTCGACTGTCGGCGCTTGCGCAAATCCTGGGCGTCGCTCAGTAGCGCGCGGCGACCGGGCCGGGCGCCTTGCCGATCGGGGCCTTGCCAACCGGGCTCTTGCCGATCGGCATCTTGCCGATCGGAGCCTGCTCGGCCGGATAGACCGGCACGGGCTGGCGGCGCGGCAGATCGGCAGCGTTGGCGGCCGTCACCAGAGCAAGCGTCGCACCCAGAACAAATACGATTTTCTTCACAGTCATACCCCTAGCAGGTTTGGTCCAAACACGGCCGAGCCGTGCCCCCAGACACGCCTCCCACAAGGGCGGCCGAATGCGACCAAGTTGGGGCACCCCAGCGACATGTTGGCGGCATCTGTCGGGCACGCGCAGATGTGATGTGTGTCGAATTATTTCGGCGCGTCGCGCGCTCTTCAGCGATCGGCGCTCAGCCGGAAATGCATCTCGATCTTCGTAGGCGATCCGCCGGTCGCGACGCGCCACGGTGAGAAGCCGGGCGTGGGGGCGGGATCGGAGGGAAGGTCGATCGACCAGCGTTGCGTGGGTACGTCAGGCAGGGTCAGGCTGACGGCACGGTGGCGTGTCTTGTACATCAGCGAGGCCGTGGCGATAATCGCCCGGCGGTCGCCATCATGGGCACGCCAGTTCGGAGGCAACATCGCATCGGCGTAGCCTGAGGCCTCCTCGACCTCGATGTGCACGTCTTCCTCCTTGTCCGGCAGGCTCATGCCGGCCGGCAGGCGAAACTCGACCTGGAGCGTCATGAAGCCGTGACTGAGATTGGGCGAGCGGATGAGTTCGTACCATCCCCACCAGCCAAGAATGGCCACGATGAGCGCGACGGTGACGGCAAAGGGGAAGGAGAGCTGCGTGGTGCGCCGAGGCGTGGCATCGGAGGTTTCCGCGGGCGGCTCTGGCGCTGCGTTTCGGACCAGGCCGAAGCGCATGAACAGCCAGATGCCGGCGATCAGGCCGGTCACGCCGCCGATCGGGCCGATGTCGAAGAAGGCACTCATGGCGATGCCGCCATCGCGGTCCGGTCCCGCCAGCAGGACCACCAGCGCGGCAAGGCCCGCCCAGCCGGCGAGCGCGCCGAGCAGACCGGACAGGAGGCCGAGGATGAAGCGCATGTGCTGATAGTCGCAGCGAGGTTGATCGCGGTTCGAACCGGACTGTACGTCCGGCCTTCACCCGATCCGGTTCAGGCTATTGCGGATGGCCGAGAAGATGCCGCCGATGTCCTTGCGGATTGCGCTTCGCTCCATCCGGACTACGGCACCGCGTTTGCAGCTATAGCCGAAACTCGTTGGTCAGCTCGCCGATGCCGTCGATGGCGACGGTCACCGTGTTCACCGGCTCCTTCATGACGCCGACGCCGACCGAGGTGCCGACGGCGATGAGGTCGCCGGGGAGCAGGGTCATATCGTGGGAGATCTTGCTGACGAGCGCCTGCGCACTGAAGATCATGTCCGAGATCGGATAGTTCTGCCGCTCGGCGCCGTTGAGGATGGTGCGGACGGTGAGCTTGGCCGGGTCGAGGCCGGTCGCGATGACGGGGCCGAACGGGCCGTAATCGTCGATGCCCTTGGCGCGCGCCCATTGGGGAAAGGTGGGATCGCTGGTCAGGATGTCGTTGGCGGTGATGTCGTTGACGCAGGTGTAGCCGAAGATGAAGCTGTCGGCCTCGGCGGGCGAGACGCGGGCGCAGGTCTTGCCGATCACGATGCCGAGCTCGCCCTCATAGGTGGTCTTGCCGTCGTAGTAGGAGGGACGGCGGATCACGGCGCCCGGCGTCGTGATGGTGGTGGTGGCCTTGAGCAGGTAGAGCGGCTCAGGCGGCTCGGGCTGGTTCAGCTTGGCCGCGAGCGCGTGGAAATTATTCCAGAGCGCGACGATCTTGCTGGGTGTGCAGGGCGCCAGCAGTTCGACCTCCGACAGCGCCAGCGTCTTGCCTGTGCCTGCGTTGCGGCCGAACATCTCGCCGTCATGCACGCTGATGCCCGATGCGGTCAGCGTGCCGAAGCCGGTGGTGCCGGCGTGACGGAAGCGGAGCCATTTTTTTGTTTCGTTGCTCATCACGCCACCGCCAGTGCGCGAGGATCTGATGGCGTGGAGACGCCGTCATAGAGGCCGGCGATGCGGGCGCGCTGAGTCACCATCGCCAGCACCGAGTCGAGCGCGGGCGTCGGGATCTTGGTGAGGCGGCCCATCTCCTGCACCACGGTGACGAGCGGATCGATCTCCATCGGGCGGCCGCGCTCGAGATCCTGGAGCATCGAGGTCTTGTGCGCGCCGACCTTGCGGGCGCCCTCGATCCGGCGCTCGACATCGACGCGGAACTTGACGCCGAACGTTTCGGCGATGGCTTGCGTCTCCACCATGATCGCGCGCGACAGCGCGCGCGTGGCGGGATCGGTGCAGATCACGTCGAGCGTCGCATGGGTCAGCGCGCTGATCGGGTTGAAGCAGACATTGCCCCACAGCTTGAGCCAGATCTCGTCGCGGATGCGGTCGAGCACCGGCGCCTTCAAGCCGGTCGCGACGAAGAGGTCGGCGAGGCGCTGCACGTCGGCGGTGATGTCGCCGGAGGGCTCGCCGAGCGGGAAATTGTTGCCGTAGACGTGGCGGATCACGCCAGGCGCCTCGATCTCGGTGGCGGGATAGACGATGCAGCCGATGGCGCGCTCGGCGCCGATCTCGCGCCATTGCCGGCCGCCGGGATCGATGCTCTCGAGCGTCGAGCCCTCGTAGGCGCCGCCGTGCTTGTGGAAGTACCAATAGGGGATGCCGTTGACCGCGGTGACGATGCGGGTGTGCGGCCCGAGCAGCGGCTGCATCTTCTCGATGACGCCGGTGATCGAATGCGCCTTCAGCGTGACGATGACGTAGTCCTGCACGCCGAGCTCGGCCGCGTCGTCGGTGCAGCGGGGATGGACGGTGTGCGTCTCCTCGCCGGCGAGCAGAGTCAGGCCGCGCTCGCGCATCGCGGCGAGATGTGCGCCGCGTGCGACCAGGCTGACATCGGCGCCTGCGCGCGCCAGCTGCACGCCGAGATATCCGCCGATCGCGCCGGCGCCGTAGATGCAGATCTTCATGAAATCCTCGCGGGAGTACCGGAATTTTGGGACGAAAGATCCGGTCCGGCTCGGATGGATCCGAGCCGGGGCCGGTAGTCGCAGGGGAAGAGGTGTGGCCGCCTGAGGCGATCAGGCCGCTTGCGGCGTGCTGTTGGTCGCCTCGTCGACGGCAGCGGCGATGTCGCGCATGCTGATGACGGAGACGAGGCTGTAGTCGTCGATCACGGGCAGGTGCCGGATGTGATTCCGGTTCATCAGATGCCTGACGTGCTCGATCGTGTCCGAGGAGGTGCAGGAGACGAGCTGCTGCACCGAGATGAGTTGCGAGACCTTGACGTTGACCGCGTTGGCGCCGTGCTCGGCGACCGCGCGCACCACGTCACGCTCGGTGAACATGCCGACCGCGGTGTTGCCTTCGGAGCGGACCACGTCCTTCACCACCAGCGCGCTGATGTTGTTGGCCCGCATCAGCTTGGCGGCAATACCCACCGTTTCGTTCATTCGCACCGTGACAACGCGCGGTGTCTTCTTGCGCAGAATGTCTCCGACCAGCATTGCAACCTCCCTGGGTGAATGATGGGAGAAGTGTGGTATACATAATGCCAATCGTCAAGCGCTGGATTTGGTTGATCCGAAAAATCTTGCGGCAGCATTGCTGACGTTTGTCAGTTGCGCGGTCAAACGAGAAAGGGCGCACCGAAGTGCGCCCTTTGCGTTTGGTCTTCTGGTTGAGGCGGTCTACTCGGCAGGCTGGCCGACCGCGCGCTCCTGCTTGTCCTGTGAAGCGCTGATCGACAACCGCATCGGTCGCACCACGAACAGCGCCAGGCCGACGACGGCGAAGTTCATGATCGCGGCGATGGCGAACACCGAATGCCAGTTTCCCGTATAGCTCTTCAGGACGTTGGCGAGAGGGACGACGAAAGCGGAAAGTCCCTTGGCGGTGTAGAGCAGGCTGGTGTTCGTCGTCGCATATTTCGGACCGAACATATCCGTGCAGGTCGACGGGAACAGACTGAAGATCTCGCCCCAGGTGAAGAAGATCAGCGCCGCACAAATCACGAAGGTCCAGGGCGTCGTTCCCGCCGTGCCGAGCAGCCAGTAGGCGAGGCCGCCGGCGGTGAAGGCAATGGCCATCGTGTATTCGCGGCCGATCTGATCGGACACCCAGCCGAAGAACGGCCGCGCGCCGCCATTGGCAAGGTTGTCGATCACGCCCGAGACGATCAGCGTTGTCGCTCCGAACAACACCACCGACTGCGCCACGCCATAGTCCTTGGCGATCAGCGCGATCTGCGCGGCCACCATCAGTCCGCTCGCAGACACCAGCACGAACATGACGTAAAGCAGCCAGAATACCGGAGAAGCCAGCATTTGGCCGGGCGTGCTGCTGGTCTTCGACTGCAGAACCTTCACGGCGCCGGCGGCAGGTACTTCGCTCGGCTCCGGCGAACGCAGCAGCCAGGCCAGGATGAAGATGATGCCGCCCTGTCCGAGAGCGAACCAGAAGAAGGTGTCGGCATAGCCGATGGATGCGATCATCTTCTGGATCGGAATGACGGTGACGGCCGCACCCGCACCGAAACCCGCTGCAGTGAGGCCCACCGCGAGGCCGCGGCGATCGGGGAACCATTTCACGGCATTGCCGACACAGGTGGCATAGATGCCGCCCGCGCCGACGCCGGAGATGACTGCGCCGAGATAGAGCATTTCGAGCGAAGTCGCCTTCGCATTGATGAGCCAGCCAATGGCAACGAAGAGGCCGCCCGCGGCGACCATGAGCTTGGGTCCGCGTTGCGGGCCGAGCGAGTCGACGATCCAGCCTTCAACCGGCGTCAGCCACGTCTCGAGTGCGACGAAGATGCTGAAGGCGATCTGGATGCTGCCCACGTCCCACGAGTTCGCCTTGGACATCGGTCCGACGAAGTAGGTCCACCCATATTGCAGGTTCGCGATCATCGCCATGCAGACGACGCCGACAATGAGCTGAACCCAGCGAAAGCCGCCGGTGGGCGACGTCGCATTCATGCTTGCAGCCATGATTCCTCCTTGAGCTCCCAATGACGCGCCTTGTCTTCATTGTGACTGAGTGTCGCAAATGTCGTGACTTATCGTCGCAAGCGCCAAAGGAAGCTTGGTATAATATATTCCAAGAAGCAAGCGCGAATTTTTGGGTGCGTTGCGGTAAGACCGGCGGATGTCCGGGCGCAGCCAAAACGAAAACGCCCGGCCATGAGGCCGGGCGTCCGTCTGGAACGGCTTTGCCGATGCGTTCAGATCGTCGATCTCGCGACAACCACCTTGCGCCAGGGTTTCAGCGCCACCAGCGCCAGCAGCGAGGCCAGGATGTTGGCGCCGGCTGCGAGGATGAACACGTTGTCCCAATGGCCCGACGTCTGCTGCACGTAGTTCGCCAGCGGCACCAGCAATGCGGCGGTGCCCTTGGCGGTGTAGAGCAGGCCGGCATTGGTGGTCGCGAACTTTGCGCCGAACGTGTCGGTGCAGGTCGAGGGGAAGAGCGAGTAGATCTCGCCCCAGGCGAAGAACACGAAGCCCGACAGGATCACGAACCAGATCGGATCGTGGCCCCAGAGGTAGAGCATCCAGATGCCGACGCCCTCCATGCCGAAGGCGATGAACATCGTGTTCTCGCGGCCGATCATGTCGGAGATCCAGCCGAAGAACGGACGCGTCAGGCCGTTGAGCACGCGGTCGATGGTTGCAGCGAACGTCACCGCGGTCATGGTCATGCCGATCAGCGTGACCGGGATGGCGTCGACCTTCCAGTCGACCGCGATCGGCTTCAGGTTCGCCGTCACCATCAGACCGCCGGCGCCGACGATCACGAACATGAAGTACATCAGCCAGAAGATCGGCTGACGCAGAACTTCGGTCGGCTGGTAGTTGCGCCGCGTCTGCAACAGCGCGGCATTCGCCACCACGTTCGGCACCTGGCCCGCCTTCGGCGCCAGCAGGAAGAAGGCGAGAACGCAGATGATGATGCCTTGGCCGAGGCCGAAATAGAGGAAGGTGGTCTGGAAGCCGCTATCCTTGATCATGGCCTGGATCGGCGCGACGGTGAGCGCGGAGCCTGCACCGAAGCCGGCGGCGGTGATGCCCGCGGCAAGACCGCGCTTGTCGGGAAACCATTTCAGCGCATTGCCGACGCAGGTGCCGTAGACGCCGCCGGCGCCGATGCCCGCGACGATCATGCCGAGATAGTAGCCGTTGAGCGTGGTGGCCTGCGCGTTGATCGCCCAGCCGATCGCGCAGAGCACGCCGCCGACGAGCACGACGAGACGCGGACCGTATTTATCGACAAACCATCCTTCGACCGGCACCAGCCAGGTCTCGAACAAAACAAACAGAGTAAAGGCCCACTGGATCGAGGCGCGATCCCAACCGAATTTCTTCTGGATGTCGGGGACGAAGAACGTCCAGCCGTATTGGTAATTGGCGATCATCACCATGGCCGCTACGCCGATCGCCAGTTGCGCCCAGCGATACGTGTCGCTGACGCGTGCGGCTGTAGCAGCTGTTGTTGCTTGCACCATGTCCGTCATGAATCCTCCAGTTTGCGCTTCTGTTTTTTGAATGCGCTTGGCGTCATTCTTGTATTCATTATGCCAAGCTTCAAGCGCACGACGGCCCATTGTGCGCTTATGACGCAACCTCGCTTTTCGAGGCTGTGCAATGTGCCGATATCCAAAAAGAAATGGCCCCGCAGAGCGGGGCCAATTCTTCAGAAGTAGGAGTTTGCAGCTCTTGCAACCGCCGCGACAATTCGACGCGCCGGCTTCTCGTCCTGATGCTTACAGGCCGAAGCGGGGCACGTCGCCGTTGCGGATGTTCATTTCGGCATAGGCCAGCAACAGGCGGTCGATCGCAGCCACCAGACGGGCGAACGGCGAGGAAGCGGGGGCGAGGGCAACGGCAGCGGTCTTCGACATTGGAATTCCCTTTCTTGAGACGGTCAGTATTGCTGTCTCATTTCGAAGGTTGTTTTATGTATACCAGATGCCAATGTCCATGCATCCCATTGCATAGCAGCATTCGAACTACTGCATTGCAGCATAGCACCTGGTTAAAGACGTCGATTTGGAGCTCAAAACGGGCCGTTTCAGGCTCAAACCAGCGAAAAGCCGGGTCCGGACCACTACGGGTCGGCCCTGAACCGGCCCCTTGGCACTGCAGTGCAAAACGGCTAGTGGTTCGCCCCCTTTTCCAGGCATCTTGCAGAGTGGTTCATGTCGAGCGCCTCGCCCGCCGTCTCGATCGGCATCGATTTTGGGACCAGCAACACCGTCGTCGCCCTTGCGGCTGATGACCGCCGGGTCGAGGCCATCCGCTTCGACCATGGCGGCCAGCGCCACAGCACCTACGTCTCCGCGCTGTGCTTCTGGGAGGACCGGCCGGGCGCCGGCGCCCAGGCCGAAGGCGGGCCGTGGGCGATCGAGCAGTTTCTCGAGGGACGCCACGTCTATCGCTTCCTCCAGTCGTTCAAGACCTTTGCGGCGAGCTCCAGCTTCAACACCACGCAGGTGTTCCGGCAGCGCTTCAAGTTCGAGGACATTCTGGCGGCGTTCCTGCGCACGCTGGCGCGTCATGGCGGCGACAGGTTCGGCTTCGAGGCGGCCAACATCACCGTCGGCCGTCCCGTGCGCTTCGCCGGCGGCAATCCCGACGACGACCTCGCCATGCAGCGCTACCGCGCCGCGTTCGAGCGCCTTGGCGCCGGCCACGCCCGTTACGTCTACGAGCCCGTGGGCGCGGCGTTCTCCTTTGCGCGGCGCCTCGAGCGCGACGCCACCGTGCTGGTTGCGGATTTCGGCGGCGGCACCAGCGACTTCTCGGTGATGCGCTTCTCGCGCGCCGGCGGACACTTGCGCGCCGAACCGCTCGGCCATGCCGGCATCGGGATTGCGGGCGACACGTTCGACTATCGCATCGTCGATCGTGTCGTCTCGCCGCGGCTCGGCAAGGGCTCGAGCTTCCGCTCGTTCGACAAGGTGCTGCCGATCCCGAACAGCCATTACACCAATCTCGCGCGCTGGCATCAGCTCGCGCTGATGAAGAGCAACGGCGATCTGCGCGAGCTCAGGGAGCTCGCACGCAGCGCGCTGAAGCCTGATCAGCTCGAGGATTTCTTCACCATCGTCGATCTCGATCTCGGCTTTTCGCTGTATCGCGCGGTGTCGGACGCCAAGGTCGCGCTCTCGGCCAGCGACGAGGTCGACTTCCGCTTCAAGGGCGGCGGCGTCGATATCGGCTCGACCATTACCCGGACAAAGTTCGACGCCTGGATTGCCGACGACATCGCGCGCCTCGGCGCCACCGTCGACAAGGTGCTCGGCGAAGCCCGCATCACCGCGCGCGACATCGAGAAGGTGTTCCTGACCGGCGGCACCTCGTTCGTGCCCGCCGTGCGAAAACTGTTCGCCGACCGGTTCGGCAACGAGCGGCTGATGTCGGGCGACCAGTTCGAGTCGATCGCCTACGGCCTCGCGCTGATCGGACACAGCCCCGAGCCGGATCGCTGGACCGCGGACGGCGGCCTGAAGAAGACGGGCGCGTAGTTGGGGGGGCGCATGGTCGCCAACGGGGTGGTGCGCTCCCTCTCCCGCTTGCTGGAGAGGGTTGGGGAGAGGGTATCTCCGCATCGGGATTGTTGACGATTGCCGAAAATGTCCCTGCGCGGCGAGAACCCTCACCCGCCGCGCTCTGCGAGCGCGTCGGCCTCTCCCGCAAGCGGGAGAGGCGGCGCAAGCCGCGGCCGCATGGATTCAATCCGATGCTATTCCGATTTGGTGCTACTGATTGATCTCCGGCTCGACGAGCTTCGCCAGGTTGCGCAGCGATTCCTGCCAGCCGAGATAGCAGGCCTCCACCGGGATGACGTCGGGTAGGCCGGCCTGCGTGATGTCCACCTCGGTGCCGACAGAGACCTTCTTCAGGATCACGATCACCTCGATCACGCCCGGCAAATTGGGGTCGTCGAATTTGTCGGTGTAGCGCAGGCGCTGGCCGGGAACGAGCTCGAGATATTCGCCGCCGAAAGAATGGCCGTTGCCCGTCGTGAAATTCCGGAAGGACATCTTGAACGTGCCGCCGACCTTGGCCTCCAGATGATGCACGGTGCAGGTGAAACCATTGGGCGGCAGCCATTTCGCCAGCGCATCGGCCTCGATGAAGGCGCGATAGACCTTTTCAGGGCTGGTGGTGAGGACGCGGTGCAGACGTACGGTGTTCGGCATGGTCGTTATTCCCTGTGAACCGATGGGCGCGAGGTCTATTGCCCAATCATGGCCCAAGGACGAACGCGGCCACGCCGATCCGACATGGCACCGTCGGTTTTTTTGCCTGACGTTGCGGCCGGGCCGGTGCGTGTCGTGACGAGCCGTCGGCATACCGCGCGCGTTGTTCGCACAAATTCAGAGCATCCAGGCTCCGGTTCACACTCCGAAACACTCGAGCCGGATTTTGGCCTCTCATCTCGGCGATGAGTTCGTGGCCGGCCGCCTCGCACGACGAGGCGACCGCACGACGGGGCGATTGCAATTTGGGGACTTCGCGACATGAAGCAGAAGACGCTGCGTTACCGGGCCTTGCGCCGGGTCCGCAGCCTGCCGGCCGAGACCGCTTCGCGGTTGCTCGCAATGCCGGCCATCAGCCGGAAACTGAACGAGAGCTACGAAAAGGCGCGCGCATCCCACAGGCCGCGCCTGCCTCAACTTTCGCCGTTCGACAAGGACATCGTCGCCGGTCTGGAGAGGAACGGCGTCTACGTCACCTCGCTCGACAGGCTGGATCTGCCCGGCACCGGCGCATTGTGGAGGTCGGCGACGGGCATCGCGAGCGCCTATTCGCTCCGTGCCGGGCAAGGCGAGTTTGCCGGTGAATACACGGTGCAGGTCGGCGCCGAAGAGATGATGCATCATCCGCATATCGTCCGCTGGCCCCTCGACGACCGCATCCTCGACATCGTCGAGACCTATCTCGGCTTGCCTGCGGCCTGCGACACGCTGAATTTCTTCCATACCCTGGCCGATGGCCGGCAGGTCGCCGCGCGCCGATGGCATCGCGACGTCGAGGATCGGCGGATGGTCAAGGTCATCGTCTATCTGCACGATGTCGACGAGGATGGCGGTCCGCTCGAGATCCTGCATCGCGCCTTTCCGGGCAGCGACCAGCTCGACGGCGGCAATTTTCCGGTGCTGACCCAGGAAATGCTGGAGCAGCGTCTCGGCGGGGCGCTGGAGCCTGGTGATGTCACGAGTTGCACCGGCAAGGCGGGCACCGTGATCTTCGCGGATGTCGCAAGCCGCTATCATCGCGGCCGGCCGGCGATCGCGCGCGACCGCTCCGCGCTGTTCTACAATTTCTTCTCGCGCTCGCCGCTTCGCCCGTTCTACCGCGAGCGGCACGTGTTCTCGCGCGCGCAGCTTGCCGAGCTTGCTGCGGGCCAGAGCGCGCGGGCGCGCGATTGCTTGCTGTGGCACGCAAACGTGCCTCTGCTGGCCCGGATCGTGCCGCGCGCACGTTCCTAGCGGGATTGAAGCCACAATTCCGCTACGCTTGCCCGCTCAACTCCCGCGCGAAAATCAGGGAGCTTCCGTTGCGCAAGGTCATCCGGGCTTTCGCCGTCGCGTTTCTGTGTCTCGGCTCGTTTGCCAGGGCCGCGGGCATTCAGCTCCTTGAGCAACTCGGCGAGCATTGATCCGAACGATCGAACTCGGAAGCCATCAAGGCTCCCCGACGTTCGGAAGCAGCAGGCGGGCCCGGAGGCCATTCGGCTCGTTGTCCAGCAGCAGGAGCGATCCGCCATGCGCGGTGGCGATCGCCTGCGCGATCGCCAGACCGAGACCGAATCCCGCGGTCTCGTCCATCGTGCGAGCGGGCTCGCCGCGTACGAAAGGTTCCAGCATCGATGCCTTCCGCTCGTCTGGAATCCCCGGCCCGTTATCGGACACGTCAATGACGATATCTGCCTCCGAAACCAGAAGCGCGACCACGACTTCGGTACCGAAACGCGTCGCATTCTCGACCAGATTGGTGACGGCACGGATGATCTCCTCCGGCCGCACGACGAGGGCGGCCCGATCGGGACCTTGATACGCCAGCGCATGTCCGCAATCGGAGAACTGATCGCAGACCATCTGGAGAAGCGCGGCTACGTCCACCAATGTCGGCTTTCCCGCGCCCTCATTGCGTAGCAAGGACAGAACCGATTCCAGCATCGACTGCATCTGATCGAGGTCGCGGACAGTCTGCGTGCGCTGCGCGAGATCTTCGATGTATTCGGAGCGCAGCCGCAACCGCGTGATCGGCGTGCGCAGATCATGGCTGATTGCCGCGAGCATGCGGGTCCTGTCGTTCATCAGCCCGGTGATGCGCTCGCGCATGCGGTTGAGAGCGCGTGCCGCCGACTTGATCTCCTCCGGGCCGTTCTCGGGGAGCGGCGCAGCCGAGCCGTTCAGGCTGAAGTTTTCTGCTGCGCGGGCGAAAGCCGACAACGGGGAAGAAAGCGCACGGCCGGCCCACACGCCGAGCAGTGTCACGCTCGCGACCAGGAACAGCAGCGTGCTGGTCCAGAGCCCGCTCACGAAGGCGGGCATCTGGGGCGATCCGATCGTGGCCTCGAGCACGTCGTCCTTCGTCAGATAGTACCACAAGCGGTCGCCGTCCGGCCCGGAGCCGCGGATGAGATCGGTGTGGCCTTCGAGCGGCGAGGGGATGCTCAAGGGAGTCCGTTTCGGCATCGGCGCGGTGGTCACATCGTCGCGCAACTGGAGCTTCAGGGCGGGAAACGTCTGCCTGACGCTGTCCAAGACGACGGGCCGATTGGCCTGCGTCGTGTTTGCCATGATCTGCGCGATCAGCTCGAACTGCTCGAATGGCCGGTCCGAGGCCAGCCTCGGCCGGTTGAGCAGAAAATATCCGGCGATCGAGACGTGGATGAAGACCAGCGAGACCAGGATCAGGGCAGCTATCTGGCCGCTGATGCGACGGAAACTGAACAGCGAGACGATATCGGAAGTGCGGCTCATGCTTCCTCCACCACCGGCGTGAAGATGTAGCCACCGATGCGAACGGTCCGGATGACGGAGGTTCCTTCCGTCCGGTCGAGCTTGCGGCGCAAACGGCTGACCAGTACGTCGATACTGCGGCCAAAGCCGCTCTCGGGGCGGCCACGCGTGATGTTCAGGAGGCTGTCGCGCGTGAGGATGCGGCCGGCCCGCTCGCAGAAGGCTTGCAGCAGATCGAACTCGGCGCTCGTCAGCGGCACCTGCGCGCCTTCGGGATCGTGCAATTCGCGCAGCCTCAGATCGATCGTCCAGCCCTGGAATTTGAGGCGCGTGGCGGATCCTGCAGCCGATGCACTGCTTTGGCGACGTAGCACCGCGTTGATCCGGGCCAGCAGCTCGCGCGGGTTGAACGGCTTTGCCAGGTAGTCGTCGGCGCCCATTTCGAGGCCGAGAATGCGATCGACGTCGTCGCCCTTCGCGGTCAGGATGATGACCGGCGTGGCGTTGTCGACGCGCAGGCGTCGGCAAAGGCTGAGACCATCCTCGCCCGGCAGCATCAGATCGAGCACGATCAGGTCGACGCGATTCTGCGCGAGATAACGGTCCATCTCCCGGCCGTTGGTGACGGCATCGACCGCGAAAGCGTGCTCCGCCAGATAGCGCGAGATCAGCTCGCGGGTCGGCCGATCGTCCTCGACGATCAAAATGCTCTGCTTCGCCTTGGTCATCACTGAGACCGCATCGGGAAATCCGATCGTTAGTACATCTTCCGACGATTGTCTCGCCCGGGCAACGACGGTCATGTTTCAATCCTTCGTTCAGTCACGGCTGAGCGCCACCACGGGGTCGAGGAAGGCGGCGCGGCGGGCGGGGAAGAAGCCGAAGGCGATGCCGATTCCTGTCGAGGTCAGGAACGCCGCGCCGATCGAGAACGGCGAATAAGTGACCTGGAATCCCGGGACCGCCATGTTGATGGCGACACCGAGCAGCACTGCAAGCACAATGCCGGCGAGGCCGCCGATCGAGGAGATCAGCGTTGCCTCGACCAGGAATTGCTGGAGGATGTCGCTGCGTCTGGCGCCCACCGCCATGCGGACGCCGATCTCGCCGATCCGCTCGGAGACCGAAACCAGCATGATGTTCATGACGCCGATGCCGCCGACGACCAGCGAGATCACCGCGATCGCGGCGACCAGGAGCGCCAGCGTCTGCGTCGTGCTGGTGATGGTTCGGCGGATGTCGTCGGTGTTGAGAATCACGAAATCCTTGGCGTTGTGCCGCTGCGTCAGGAGCGTAGTGACCGCATCCTGCGCCAGAGTGGTCGAGACATCGTCGCTGATCCGGAGCAGCACACTGCGCAGCGAGCGGTCGCCGGTGAACTGCGCCTGGACGGTGGTGTAGGGGAGATAGACCGACAGGTTCTGGTTCGAGCCGAAGCCGCCCTGCTGCTGAGCGATGACGCCGACGATTCGGCACGGCACCGTGCCGAGCCAGATGATGCGGCCGATTCCTGCAGTCTGGTCGTCGGCGAAGAAAGTCTTCCGCGTGTTGTCGTCGATGACGACCTGCCGCTCGATGTTGCGCACGGCGTCGGCATCTAACAGGCGGCCCATCGCCAGCTTGGCGCCCTTGACCTGGAAATAGCTCTCGCCAACGCCGTTCACCAGCACGTTGGACTCGTTGCCGCGGTAGCGCGCCGTCATGCTGGTCGACACCGTCGGCGTGACGCCCGCGATAAAGCTCTGCTGGTCGAGTGCGCGGGCGTCAGCGAGCACCAGCGTCTTGATCTTGCCGGCGCGGGCATCGCCGAAATCCTTGCCCGGAAATACCTCGATGGTGTTGGTGCCGAGGCTCGATATGTCGGACAGAACCTTTCGTTGCGACGCATTGCCGAGCGCGACGACGGACGATACCGCGGCGATGCCGATGATGATCCCGAGCATGGTCAGAAACGCACGCAGCCGGTGCGCCGCCATGGCAACAAGTGCCATGCGCGTGGCCTCGCGCAGACGTCCCGATGCGTTCGCCCAGCCCGTGCCGCTATCCCGCGAGCCCAGGGGTATCGCAGGCGCCGGCATGTGCGTGGCCTCGGTCGCCGTGCGCCGGTCGGAGACGATCTTTCCGTCCCTGAGCTCGATGATGCGTTCGGCGCGCGCCGCGACCCCGGCATCATGGGTGACGGTGACGATGGTCCGTCCCTCGCGGTGCAGCTCTTCGAGGATCCTCAGCACTTCCTCGCCGCTGCGTCGATCGAGCGCGCCGGTGGGCTCGTCGGCCAGGATGACTTCGGCGTCGTTGATCAGGGCTCGCGCGATCGAGACGCGCTGCTGCTGGCCGCCGGAAAGCTGGTTCGGGCGATGACCGCCCCTGTCTGCGACGCCCAGGCGCGAGAGCAGCTGCCCCGCCCGCGTGCGACGCTGCCGCGCATTTGTGCCGGCATAGACGGCGGGGATCTCGACATTCGCGGCGGCGGAGAGGTCGCCGAGCAGATTGTAGCGCTGGAAGATGAAGCCGAAATGCTCGCGGCGCAGCGCCGCCAGTTCGTCTGCGTCGAGCTCGGAGACGTTCTTGCCGGCAACCCGATAGGTTCCGCAGGTCGGGCGGTCGAGGCAGCCGAGGATGTTGAGCAGCGTCGACTTGCCCGATCCGGACGAGCCGATGATCGCAACCATCTCGCCGGGCAGGATGCTCAGTGACAGATCGGCCAGCGCGACCACCTGTGTGTCGCCGGCTGCGAACTCCCGCCGGATGCTCCGAAGGTCGATGATCGGATCGGACACGTCAGGGGCCTCCGCCGCCCGGCGGCCCGCCCGGCATGCCTCGCGATGCCGTCTGCTCGTTGGCCTCGCCGGTGACGACACGCTCGCCCTCGTCGAGGCCCGACTTGACCTCGACCGTGGTGCGGTCGTTGAGGCCGGTCTTGATCTCGCGCTCTCGGACGTCGCCCGAGGCGGAGAGCGTGCGGACCGTGCTGCGGCCGTCGGATCTGCGCATCACGGCGAGCGCCGGGATGACTTTGATGCGCTTGGCTTCGCCGGTGACGATGTGCACCTCCGCGGTCATGTAGGTCCGCAACGCATGATCCTTGTTCGGAACGTGGAAGACGCCGATGTAGTAGATCGCCGTGCTGGTCGAGCTCGACGAGCTCGTGCTCGAACTCGACGACGTCGTGGTCGAAGAGAAGCTGGCATCGTTCTTGATCGATTCCGGTGCCGGCTCGATCTGTTCCAGCCGGGCCTCGTAGCGGTGGTCCTGGTCGCCGAGGATGGTGAAATAAAGCGATTGCCCCGGCTTGACCTTGACGATGTCGGCTTCCGAAATTTCCGCCCGCACCGTCATGGTATCGAGCTGGCCGAGCACGACGATGGTCGGCGCGGACTGGACCGCGTTGACCGTCTGTCCCTCCTGCACCACGGTGGCGAGTACGGTGCCGTCGATCGGGGCGGTGATGCGGGTGTATTCGAGGTTCACCCGTGCCGTCTCGACGCTGGCCTCGGCGCCGACGATCAGTGCTTCCAGGGCCGCAATCTGGGCGCGGGTCTGCCGCACGGTCGAATCCGCGCTGTCGAAATCGCTGCGCGAGGTCGCACGCTGCGCCAATGTCGTCTGCTGGCGCGCGAGGTTCGCCTCGGCCAGCACCAGCGCGGCCTCCTTCTCGTCCTTCTGCGCGCGGTAGTTCTTCAGCGAGGCTTCCGCGCTGCGCAGGTCGTTCTGCCTGGTGACAGGATCGATCTGAGCGATGACGTCGCCGGCTTTCACGGTGTCGCCGACGTGGACGCTGAGCGCCGTGATTCGGCCCGACACCTGCGCGCCGACCGCGGTCAGTCGCGCCGGCTTGAGCGTGCCGCTCGCGAGTACCTCCTCGCGCAGATCGCCGATGGTGACGGGCGCGGTGATGTAGGATTGCGCCTTGCTCGACGTCCCCGGAAAGCGTGAGGCCGCGACGACGCCCATGGCCACCACGGCGATGATTGCGGCGGCGATCTTGACGCGCCTGGTGGTGATGATCCCGGTCACTTCAGCGCCTCCCGCATGTGCGGTCCGGTGTTGGTATCCACGATGATCGGCGTCGATACGTCGACCGGATCGACCCAGCCGCCGCCGAGCGCCTTCGCGAGCGCGATATAGTCCTTGGCTGCCGACACCTTGCTCTGGATCAGCGAATCCTCGGACGAATAGAGCGAACGCTCGGCGTCGAGCACGTCGATGAAGCTGGCGCTGCCGGTCTCGAACAGCGAGCGCGACAGCTTTGCGGCCTCGCGATAATTCTTCGCGGCTTCCGTCAGCTTGGTCGCGCGGATGCGCTCTTGCGACAGCGAGACCAGCGCATTCTCGACGTCCTCGAGCGCGGTGAGCAAGGTCGAATGGAACGTCGCAAACGCCTGATCGCGTTGCGCCTCGGCAATCCTGACGGTGGCGACGCGCTTGCCGGCGTCGAACACCGGCACCGTGATCGAGGGCCCGACCGACCAGCTGACACTGGAATATTTGGCGAGATCGCCGGCGCGCAGCGCCGAGGTGCCGACCGAGCCGGTCAGCGACACCGCGGGATAGCGGTCGGCTTTGGCCGCGCCGATCTTGGCGGTGGCCTGCGCCAGCTTGCGTTCGGCGCCGGCGACGTCCGGACGGTTCGCGAGGAGATCGGCAGGCAGGCCAGTGGGCAGCGGCATGCGCGGCGCTGGTACGGGCGCGGCCTTCGCCATCAGTGCAGCAACGCCATCGGGCGGCCGTCCGAGCAGAATGCCGAGGCGGTGAATGTCGGCGGCGAGCGCGGCCTGATAGGTCGGAACGTTCGCTTCCGTGCTCGCGGCCTGCGCCGTGGCCTTGCTGAGATCGACGGCGTTGCCGCTGCCGGCGTCGTATTTGCTGCGGGTGAGCTTTTCGGTGTCGCGCTGCGAAACGGACGTGCGCTGCGCCAGTGCGATGCGGGCCTGATAACCGCGCGCCTCGACATAGTAGGAGGCCACGTCGCCGATCAGCGTGACGAGGCTGTCGCGCAGATCTTCGCCGGCCGATTGCTCGCCGCGCACCGCCGCCTCGATGCTCCGCTGCGTGCCGCCGAACAGATCGAACTCCCAGCTCGAATCGAAGCTACCCTGGTGCAGCGCGTAGGGCGAGGAATCGACGAGTACGGACGAGGAGCCTGCGCTGGTCTTGTTGTCCGTCACCGAGGTCGTGCCGCTAACGGATGGAAACAGGCCGGAGGCCGTCTGCTGCACCGTTGCGCGCGCCTCGCGCACCGCGGCCTTGGCCTTCGCGACATCAGGATTGGCGACGACCGCCTCCTCGATCAGCCGGTTGAGCAGGGGATCGCGCAGGCGCAGCCACCAGCGGTCAAGGGTTCCGGTTCGCTTTCGGGAGGTCGATTGGGCGCTCCAATGCGAAGGCAGTTCGAGCCGGGGCGGGCCGGCATAGTCCGGGCCGACCGCACAGCCGCCCAGGATGCCGGTCAGCATCAGTGCGACGCCGGCCAATCCGGCGCGCAACAGGGCGGTCGTCTGACGAGGATTCTCCTTTGCGGATGGCGCGGGACTTACGACGAACACGTGTGACGGCATCAAATCGGCTTGGATCCATTGGCCTTGCCCCCAGATGGGAAAGGCCAGGTGCTCTCGGCTGGGAGGGCAAGACCGGAAGCACTGCCGGGGGATCGTGGCCTTTCGGAAGCCGGAATATTTCCGGATGTAAACAGATGTTGCTTGATGCGTGTGGATCGGAGATCCCCGGGGGCACGATGGATGAGGTCCGGTAGAACCCGACCCGAGCAAACGCTTTGCGCTTGGTCGTCAGCAGCCGACACTGCGATGATGAATACGCCGTAGCGATCGCGCGTGCGCCGATCGACCGTTCGCCCGAGCCTCGGCACGACCGAGGAGATCTGGTGTCGGAATCTTCGGGTGGTTTGGCCGATCGACCATCGCGCTCGTGTTTCGTCGGGCAGGGCGCTCGCTCTTTCGGATCGTGACATCCTACCCCTGTTTTGCCCGACGCGTCAACAAAAATTCGAAAAAGACGAAATTTCGTTCAAGGTCGACGAACAGGCTACTGTGCATGGGGTTGTTTTCGAGGTTTTGGCTTGAGCCGGCCGCCATACGACATTGCCGGACGCAAAAAGGGCCGCCTCGATGGGCGGCCCTTTCGTCTCGCGGCTGCGGTGAGGCTTACTCGGCGGCCTGCTTCTGCGGCGGGTCGAGTGCACCGGACTTGTGGATCTCGGCGACCTGGTGATCGCTGAAGCCGAGCACGGCGCGCAGGATCTCGTCGGTGTGCTCGCCGAGCAGCGGCGAGCGGGTGACGTCGCTCGGGCTGTCCGACAGCTTGATCGGGTTGCCGACCGAGATGTACTTGCCGCGGGTCGGATGATCGACCTCGACGACGGTACCGGTCGCGCGCAGCGACTGGTCCTCGGCGATCTCCTTCATCGACAGGATCGGGCCGCAGGGGATGTCGTCCTTGTTGAGGATTTCCATCGCCTCGAACTTGGTCTTGGTCATCGTCCACTGCTCGATGCGCGAGAAGATCTCGTTCAGGCGCGGCAGGCGGGCCGGGGGCTTGGCGTAGTTCGGATCGGTCTTCCAGGTCGGCTCGCCGATCACGTCGCAGATCTTCTCCCAGACCGGGGCCTGGGTGATGAAGTAGATGTAGGCGTTGGGATCGGTCTCCCAGCCCTTGCACTTCAGGATGCGGCCCGGCTGGCCACCGCCGGAATCGTTGCCGGCGCGCGGCACGGCATCGCCGAACGGAATGCCTTCGCCGAACTGGCTGTATTCCTTGAGCGGGCCGTGGGCGAGGCGCTGCTGGTCGCGCAGCTTGACGCGGGCGAGGTTGAGCACACCGTCCTGCATCGCAGCCGTGACGCGCTGGCCCTTGCCCGAATGCGTGCGCTGATAGAGCGCGGTGACGATGCCGAGCGCGAGGTGCAGGCCGGTGCCGGAATCGCCGATCTGTGCGCCGGTGACGAGCGGCAGGCCGTCGCGGAAACCGGTGGTGGAGGCAGCGCCGCCGGTGCACTGCGCGACGTTCTCATAGACCTTGCAGTCCTCGTACGGTCCGGGGCCGAAGCCCTTGATCGACGCGACGATCATCTTCGGGTTGATCGCCTGGATCTTCTCCCAGGGGAAGCCCATGCGGTCGAGCACGCCGGGGCCGAAGTTCTCGACCAGCACGTCGCACTTCTTGATGAGCTCCGTGAGGACTTCCTTGCCCTTCGGGTTCTTGGTGTCGAGCGTGATCGAACGCTTGTTGTGGTTGAGCATGGTGAAATACAGGCTGTCCACGTTCGGGATGTCCTGCAGCTGGCCGCGGGTGATGTCACCCACGCCCGGGCGTTCCACCTTGATCACGTCGGCGCCGAACCAAGCGAGCAGCTGCGTGCAGGTCGGTCCGGACTGGACGTGGGTGAAGTCGAGAATGCGAACGCCCTCGAGCGCTTTGGTCATGGTGTTGCTCCGTACTCTGTCTGCCCCCGCCAACCGCAGGGATTAAAGGTTGAAGGGGGACTTACTTCTTCTTCTGCAGAACGCTCTGCGGATTGAGGTTGCCGATGCGGCCGCTCTCCGAGCCTGCGGCCGGATCGATCACCGCGTTGATCAGCGTCGGCTTGCGCGAGGCCATCGCCTCGACGACGGCGCGCTTGAGCTCGTCCGGCGAGGTCGCATTCACGCCGACGCCGCCAAAGGCTTCCATCATCTTGTCGTAGCGCGCGCCCTTGACGAACACCGTCGTCGCCGGATCGTCGTTGACGCCGTTGACGTCGGTGCCGCGATAGATGCCGTCATTGTTGAAGATGACGACGCAGATCGGAAGGTTGTAGCGGCAGATGGTCTCGACCTCCATGCCGGAGAAGCCGAAGGCCGAGTCGCCTTCAACCGCGAGCACGGGGTGGCCGGTCTCGAGCGCAGCTGCGATCGCCTGGCCCATGCCGATGCCCATCACGCCCCAGGTGCCGACGTCGAGACGCTTGCGGGGCTTGTACATGTCGATGACGCCGCGGGCGAGGTCGAGCGTGTTGGCGCCTTCGTTGACGAGGATCGCCTCGGGGTGATCCTTGATCACGTTCTTCAGCACGCCGAGCGCGCCGTGATAATCCATCGGCGACTTGTTGTTCATGAGCTTTGGCGCCATCTTGGCGACGTTCTCGTCGCGCTTGGTCACGATGGCCTTGGTCCATTCGGCGGGCGGAGCGGTCCAGCCCGTTCCCATCGCCTGGTTGAAGGCGGAGACCACCGAGCCGATGTCGCCCACGACGGGCGCGACGATCTCGACGTTGGAGTCCATCTCACGCGGTTCGATGTCGACCTGGATGAACTTCTTCGGGGATTCGCCCCAGCTCTTGCCCTTGCCGTGCGAGAGCAGCCAGTTGAGCCGCGCGCCGATCAGCATGACGACGTCGGAGTCCTTCAGCACCGTCGAACGGGCCGCGCCGGCGCATTGCGGATGCGAGTCGGGCAGCAGGCCCTTGGCCATGCTCATCGGGAGGAACGGCACGCCGCTCTTCTCGACGAAGTTCTTGATCTCCTCATCGGCCTGCGCGTAGGCCGCGCCCTTGCCGAGGATGATGAGCGGACGCTTCGCGTTCTTGAGCACGTCGAGCGCGCGCTTGACCGAAGCGGGCGAGGGGATTTGTGCGGGCGCAGCATCGATCACCTTGACCAGCGACTTCTGGCCGGCGTCCGCGTTCATCACCTGGCCGAACAGTTTTGCCGGCAGGTCGAGATAGACGCCGCCCGGACGGCCCGAGACCGCCGCGCGGATGGCGCGGGCGAAACCGATGCCGATGTCCTGCGCGTGCAGCACGCGATAGGCCGCCTTGCACAGCGGCTTTGCGATCGCGAGCTGGTCCATTTCCTCGTAGTCGCCCTGCTGGAGGTCGACGATCTCGCGCTCGGAGGAGCCCGAGACCAGAATCATCGGGTAGCAATTGGTGGTGGCGTGGGCGAGCGCGGTGAGGCCGTTGAGGAAGCCGGGCGCGGACACCGTGAGGCAGACACCGGGCTTCTTGGTGAGATAGCCGGCGATGCCCGCGGCGTAGCCGGCGTTCTGCTCGTGGCGGAAGGAGATCACGCGAATGCCGGCAGCCTGCGCCATGCGGCCCAAATCCGTGATCGGGATGCCCGGCACATTATAAATGGTGTTGATGCCGTTCAGCTTGAGCGCGTCGATGACGAGATGGAAGCCATCCGTCAGTTCCTGCTCGGTGCCCGGTGCTTCGGACTTGGTCGCGGTGTTCAGCATGGGCCTTGTCTCCCTGGTCTCAAGGTACGGGGCGAATGGTTCGCCCTTCTGGTGAATGTTGCGAGGTGAACAGTTACGTGAACAGTTCCTGGCCGTGCGCCTCGACGTAAGCCGCAAGGCCAAGGGTGTGGTCGCGGGCGCGCTTCTCGGCGAGCTCGGTATCGCGCGCCTCCAGCGCCTCGATCATGGCGAGATGCTCGGGCAGGGACGTCGCGGTGCGGTCCTTGCGGCCGATCGTCAGCTGGCGATAGCCGCGCACGTGCAGCAAGAGATCGTTGGTGAGATCGACCAGGACAGGGGATTCCGACAGCGAGATCAGCGCCTGGTGGAAGGCGATGTTGGCGCGCGAATATTCCTCGACGTGATCCTCGGGCAGGCGGTCCTTGCCGAAATCCTTGAAGTAGTCGCGGAGCGCCGTGATGTCCTTCTTGCGCGCGGTGGTGGTGATGAGGCGGGCGGCCATGCTCTCCAGCGCCGCCCAGGCGCGGATCATGTCGACGATCTCGCTCTTGGTCCGCCGCACCACCATGATGCCGCGGCGCGGCACGGTCTTCACGAAACCGTCCTGCTCGAGCATCGCGATGGCTTCACGGATCGGCGTGCGGCTGACACCCAGGCGCTCGGACAATGCGCGCTCGTCCAGCATCACGGGTTCGGGCGTCGAGTAGATGTCCATCCTGAGGATGGCTTCCTTCAAGGCGTCATACGCCTTGTTTTTGAAGCTGCTCTCCGGGGCAATACGAACGATTGCGATGTCTGCCTCGGCCATATTCGGCAACGCCTTGGTTGGTTTCCGCAGTGACACGACGATTCTCCTCCTGTGGGAGTCGTCTTTTACAGGAATATTTACCGGAAAGTTTTTGGCATACCACATGCCAGAATGTCAAGCTGCCTATTTTTTGCAGCGTTCTTGGTGGTGCTCTGGCTTGACAAGTTGGCTTCTGGCATACCAAATGCCATCGCTAGCCATTTTTGATCCAAGCTGGCGGAGTAATCAAGGCCTTTCGCCGCTCCGTTCCGCTAGGTGGAACAGAGCGCGGCGATGGCAAGTATCACGGCAGCCGCATCACGCGCGCTTTGCAAAGCAAGAACTGAAGGTCAAGGGAGAAGCTCATGTCCAATTCCAAAGACGTCGTCCGCAAGGTCCTTGACCAGGTCAAGGCCGACAACCGTACCAGCCTGACCGCGCCGGAAGGCAAGGTGGTCTGCGACGCCTACGGCATTCCGGTGCCGAAAGAGGGCGTGGCGAAGTCAGCGGGCGAGGCCGGCAAGATGGCCTCGTCGATGGGCTTCCCTGTCGTGATGAAGATCGTCTCGCCGGACATCCTCCACAAGACCGAGGCTGGCGGTGTCATCGTTGGCGTCAAGACGGCCCAAGATGCCGAGAAGGCCTACGAGACCATTCTCGGCAACGCGAAGAAGTACAAGGCCGACGCCAAGATCGAGGGCATCCAGGTGCAGCAGATGCTGGCCGGCGGCACCGAAGTCATCGTCGGCTCGATCACCGACGGCTCGTTCGGCAAGCTGGTGGCCTTCGGCCTCGGCGGCGTGCTGGTCGAAGTGCTGAAGGACATCACCTTCCGCCTCGCACCCGCGACCAAGGAAGACGCGCTGTCGATGCTCGACGGCATCCAGGCACATGAGATTCTGAAGGGCGTGCGCGGCGGCGAGCCGGTGAACCGCACGGCGCTCGCCGACGTCATCGTCAAGGTCTCGCAGCTCGTCACCGATTTCCCTGAGATCGTCGAGCTCGACCTCAACCCTGTCTTCGCCACCGCCAAGGACGCGATTGCCGCCGACGTCCGCATCGTCGTGGACTTCGCATACAAGCCCAAGCCGAAGCCGCGCCCGACCGAAGAGATCGTTGCGGCGATGAGCCGCATCATGCAGCCGAAGGCGGTCGCCGTGGTCGGCGCCTCCGCCGAGGACGGCAAGATCGGCAACTCCGTGATGAAGAACCTCATCAACGGCGGCTACAAGGGCGAGATCTATCCGATCCACCCGAAGGCGGCCGAAATCCTCGGTTACAAGGCCTACAAGAGCGTCAAGGACGTTCCCGGCGTGATCGACACCGCGGTGTTCGCGATCCCCGCGAAGTTCGTGGCCGCAGCGCTGACCGAATGCGGTGAGAAGAAGATTCCGGGCGCGGTGCTGATTCCGTCGGGCTTCGCGGAGGCTGGCGCGCCGGAACTCCAGGCCGAGATCGTCGAGGTCGGCAAGAAGTACGACATCCGCCTGATGGGGCCGAACATCTATGGCTTCTACTATACGCCGGCGAACCTCTGCGCGACCTTCTGCACGGCTTACGATGTCAAGGGCCACGCCGCGTTGTCGTCGCAGTCGGGCGGCATCGGCATGGCGATCATCGGCTTCTCGCGCTCGGCCAAGATGGGCGTGTCGGCGATCGTCGGCCTCGGCAACAAGTCCGACATCGACGAGGACGATCTGCTCGCCTTCTTCGAGCAGGATCCGAACACGAACCTGATCGCGCAGCACTGCGAAGACCTCAAGGATGGCCGCGCCTTCGCGGAGGCCGCCAAGCGCGTCTCCAAGAAGAAGCCGGTCGTCGTGCTCAAGGCCGGCCGCACTTCGGCCGGCGCCAAGGCGGCCTCGTCGCACACCGGCGCGCTCGCCGGTAACGACAAGATCTACGAGGACGTCCTGGCGCAGTCCGGCGTGATCCGCGCCCGCAGCTTGCGTCAGCTGCTCGAATTCGCCCGTGGTGTGCCGGTGCTGCCGACGCCGAAGGGTGAGAACGTGCTGATCATCACTGGTGCCGGCGGCTCGGGTGTGCTGCTGTCGGACTCCTGCGTCGACAACGGCCTGTCGCTGATGTCGATGCCGCCGGATCTCGATGCTGCCTTCCGCAAGTTCATCCCGCCGTTTGGTGCGGCCGGAAATCCTGTGGATATCACCGGCGGCGAGCCGCCGATCACCTACGTCAACACTGTGAAGCTGGGTCTGTCGGATGAGCGCATCCACTCCCTGATCCTCGGCTACTGGCACACCATCGTCACGCCGCCGATGGTGTTCGCCCGCAACATGGTCGAGGTGAAGAAGGAGATGGAGGCCAAGGGCTTCGTGAAGCCGATCGTGGCTTCGCTCGCCGGCGACGTCGAAGTCGAGGAAGCTGCCGAATATCTCTACCAGAACGGCATCCCGGCCTATGCTTACTCGACCGAACTTCCGGTCGAGGTGCTCGGCGCCAAGTACAAGTGGGCTCGCGGCGCGGGCCTGCTCTGAGACGCAAAACTTTCACCTCTCCCCGTCTGCGGGGAGAGGTGGGAACGGTCAGGTCGCGATGGGCAAGAACGTGATCCGGCGCAAATCGCTCGAAACACGATCGGCATCGGAGGCCGATCGTGACGGCGGCGTGCAGTCTGTGGACCGCGCGCTGTCCATCCTGGAGACCCTCGCCGAGGACGACGAAGGCTATCGCCTCAGCGATCTCGCTGTCCGCACCGGGCTGTCGGCCTCCACCGTGCACCGCCTGCTGGCGACGCTGGAAAGCCGCCGCTTCGTGCAATTCGACCGCGCTGAATCCAAATGGCATGTCGGCGTACGCAGTTTTACCGTGGGCGCGAGCTTTGCGCGGCGGCGCAATTTTACCGCGCAGGCCATTCCTTATTTGCGCAAGTTGCGTGATCTCACGCGTGAGACCGCCAATCTCGCCGTGGTCGACGACGAGTTCATCATCGTGCTGACCCGCATGGAGAGCCGGGAAATCATGCGCTCGCTGACCAAGGTCGGCGGCCGCGTCGCAATGGTGACCTCAGGCGTCGGCAAGGCCGTGCTCGCAACCTATTCCGACGAGGATGTCGGCGCTGTCATCCGCCATCACGGGATGCCGAGGCTCACCGCAAAATCCATCGTGCGGCCGAGCGATCTCTTCAAGGAGCTCGCGACGGTGCGAAAGCAAGGTTTTGCCGTTGACGACGAGGAGGCGCAGATGGGCCTGCGCTGCGTCGCCGCCGTGGTCTACAACGCGCTCGCAGAGCCGCTTGCGGCGATCTCGGTATCAGGCATGACCAGCCGCATCACTGACGAGCGGCTGCCCGAGGTCGGCCGTGTGGTACGGGATGTGGCCGCGGAACTCACGGCGGCGCTCGGTGGTGTCACGCCGGCGGTGAAACCGGCGTGAGCAGAGTTTGCAGTCCGGCTGCCCATTGACGAAATCAAGTCTGGCGGCAAGAGCCCCGACATCGTTATACATCCACCGTTGTCGCATCCTTTTGGGGAATGTCATGCCCGTTGAGCTCCGTTCGCCCCGTCTTGCTGTTCTGATCGATGCTGACAATGCATCCGCGAAAATCGCGGATGGGCTATTCGAGGAGATTGCCAAGATCGGGGAAGCCAGCGTTCGCCGCATCTATGGCGACTTCTCCAATGCGCGATCCAGGAGCTGGGCCGATCTTTTGTCGAAATACGCCATCATTCCGCAGCAACAGTTCGCCTATACGGCGGGAAAGAATGCCTCCGACATAACTCTGGTCATCGACGCAATGGACTTGTTGCACAGCGGTCGATTCGATGGCTTTTGCCTAGTCTCCTCCGACAGCGACTTTACCCGTCTTGCCGCCCGTATCCGAGAGCAGGGCGTTGATGTCTTTGGGTTCGGCGAACACAAGACGCCGGAGAGCTTCAGGCAGGCCTGCCGGAGGTTCGTTTATACCGAGAATCTGCTTGCCGCGCCGGCGAACACCCAGGGTGCCGCCTCCAGGTCGCCGCTGCTTCAACCCCCTGACGCAGCCATCCCCATGATCAAGAAAGTCATCGCCCAGATGGAAAGCGAAGACGGATGGGTTTCTCTCGGGGAGGTCGGAAAAGGGCTTACCAACCTCGCCCCCGATTTCGATTCCAGAACCTACGGCTCCCGCAAACTGAGCGACCTCGTGCGAAAAACAAATTCATTCGAGATTGATGAACCTAAGGGCCGGTCGATGCGGATTCGGGTCAAGCCCGCTGCCGCGCCACAGTCGCCTAGAACGCGGAAGTCACGCAGACCTGCGAATCGAGTGGGGGCAGGCGGTTCGCCGCCCAAGGCCTGAGCAGGCGGGCCGTCATTTTTGAGCTTGCCCGCTTTGGCGCAGAGCGTAACCATCGCTCGGCCGTAACGCCACGCGAGGGTTCCGATGACCAAGCTCACCCGTTTTGCCGTCGCGCCGCTGCACGCCATGACGCGCCGTCTCGCCGATGTCGCCTCTGCGCGCATCATGCCCGACCTCGTCATCTCAGGCGCGCGGGCGCTTTCGACCTATTCGGAGCGGATCCATCCGGGACGGGAGGTCTGGATCACCGGCGGCCGCATTGCCGCAGTGAAACCATCAGGCACGGCGAAGAAGACGTGGAGCGACGTCTCGGTTTATGACGCCGCCGGCGGCATCGTGGCGCCGGGGCTGGTCGATCCGCACATCCACATCGAATCCTCGATGGTGACGGCGTGCGCTTACGCCGAGGCTGCACTGCTGAACGGCACCACCACGATCTTCTGCGACAGCCATGAGATTGGCAACGTCATGGACGTTGCTGGCGTCGAGGCGATGCTGGAGGACGCCCGCGAGGCGCCGCTCTCGATCTTCTTGACGGTGCCGAGCACGGTGCCGGCGACGTCGGCGGAGCTGGAAACTGCGGGCGGTGATCTCACGCCCGACAAGATTGCAGGCTTGTTCGACCGCTGGCCTGAAGCCGTCGCGCTTGGCGAGAAGATGGATTTCGTCCCGGTGACGATGGGCGACGAGCGCAGCCATGCCATCCTTGCCGCGGCCTTGAAGCGCGGCCGCCCGGTCTCCGGTCATGTCTATGGCCGCGAATTCGTCGCGGCCTATGCAGCGAGCGGCGTCACTGACACGCACGAGGCGATCGACCGTGACATCGCCGACGATCTGCTCGACGCCGGCGTCTGGGTGTTTCTGCGTGGCGGTCCGCCGACCACGCCCTGGCACTCGCTGCCGCAGGCGATCCGGACGATCACCGAGTTAGGGGCCTCGCACAAGCGAACTGCCGTGTGCACCGACGATCGCGATGCTGATGATCTCCTGCTGTTCGGTCTCGACTGGGTGGTGCGCGAAGCAGTGAAAGCGGGAATGTCGCCCGAACAGGCGTGGTCGATGGGCTCGCTGCATGGCGCCACGCGCTTCTGCATGGAGGGCGATATCGGCGGGCTCGGCGGCGGCCGCCGCGCCGATCTCGTGCTGATGGACGACCAGCTCAAGCCGCAATGCACCTGGTATGGCGGCGAATTGGTGGTCGAGCATCGCAAGATCACGCCGCGTCTCGATCGGGCACTATCGCAGCGCTATCAATATCCGAAGGCGGCCTATGCGACCGTCAAACTCCCGGAGAAGCTGAAGCTGACGCCGGAGCTGCCCGTGAAGGCCTGTACCGTCAATGCGATCAGGACGGCGCTGCCCGGTATTACGCTGATCCATGAGAAAGTAGCGATCGAGCCGGCAAAAGATTGGCCGTCGCTGTTCGCGCGCTACGGTCTGTGCTTCGTTACGGTGGTCGAGCGCCAAGGCAAGTCTGCCGGCAACGTCGCTTATGGCCTACTCAAGGATTTCGGCCTCAAGCGCGGCGCGGTCGCCTCCAGCGTCGGCCACGACAGCCATAACATCATCGTTGCCGGAACCAACGAGGGCGACATGCAGGTGGCAATCGCTGCCATCAATGAGCAGCAGGGCGGTGTCTGTGTCGTCGCCGACGACAGGGTGAGGGCACTGGTGCCGCTGCCGATCGCGGGCCTGCTCTCTGACAAGCGCGTCACGGAGGTGGCCGAAGAGGTCAAGGTGCTGAAGAAGGAATGGGCCGGCGCCGGCTGCACCATCCCTTACATGGGCTTCAATTTGATTCCGCTATCGGTCATTCCCGAAATTCGCATCACCGACAAGGGCCTTGTGCTGGTCCCGCAGATGGAGCTGGCGCCGCTGTTCGAGTGAGCGGCTTTCACGGTTTTCTCGATCTAAGCGCTTGAGACCACCGCAATTTTTCCACCGCTGCCGCATCGTGGAAAATAAAATCTGCTTCGTTGAGATCGCATCTTTCGCGACTGATGATCTCGCTCGCTGACTTAAACCAAGCGAGGTCCGATATGGCGAAGATGCGAGCCGTCGATGCGGCCGTGCGTATCCTGGAGAAGGAAGGCATCTCGACCGCCTTCGGCGTACCCGGCGCGGCGATCAATCCGCTTTACTCGGCACTGAAGAAGCGCGGCTCGATCCGCCATATCCTTGCGCGCCATGTCGAGGGCGCTTCCCATATGGCCGAGGGCTACACCAGGGCCAAGGCCGGCAATATCGGCGTCTGCATCGGTACCTCGGGGCCGGCCGGCACCGACATGATCACCGGGCTCTATTCGGCGATCGCCGATTCCATTCCGATCCTCTGCATCACCGGGCAGGCGCCGCGCGCGCGGCTCTACAAGGAGGATTTCCAGGCCGTCGACATCGAGTCGATCGCCAAGCCCGTGACCAAATGGGCGGTGACCGTGCGCGAGCCCGCGTTGGTGCCGCGCGTGTTCAGCCAGGCCTTTCACGTGATGCGCTCGGGCCGGCCGGGGCCGGTGCTGATCGACATGCCGCTCGACGTGCAGCTTGCCGAGATCGAATTCGACGACGAGACCTATGAGCCGCTGCCGGTCTACAAGCCGACCGCGACCCGCAAGCAGGTCGAGAAGGCGCTGGAGATGCTCAACGCCGCCGAGCGGCCGCTGATCGTTGCGGGCGGCGGTATCATCAATGCCGATGCCTCCGACCTTCTCGTCGAATTCGCCGAGATCGCCAACGTGCCTGTCGTCCCGACGCTGATGGGGTGGGGCGCGATCCCCGACGATCACGTGCTGATGGCCGGCATGGTCGGACTTCAAACCAGCCACCGCTACGGCAATGCCACGCTACTGGAGTCCGATTTCGTGCTCGGCATCGGCAATCGCTGGGCCAACCGTCACACTGGCTCGGTCGAGACCTATACCAAGGGCCGCACCTTCGTGCATGTCGACATCGAGCCGACACAGATCGGGCGTGTATTCAATCCCGATCTCGGCATCGTCTCGGACGCCAAGGCCGCGCTCGAGCTCTTCGTCACCGTCGCCACGGAGTGGCGGCGTTCCGGCAGGCTCCGTGAGCGCCAGGCGTGGCCCGCGGCCTGCCGTGATCGCAAGAAAACCATGCTGCGCAAGAGCCATTTCGACAACGTCCCAATTAAGCCGCAGCGCGTCTATGAGGAGATGAACAAGGCGTTCGGCCGCGATACCGCCTATGTCACGGTGATCGGCCTGTCGCAGATCGCGGGTGCGCAGTTCCTCGGCGTCTACAAGCCGCGCAACTGGATCAACGCCGGGCAGGCGGGACCGCTCGGCTGGACGCTGCCGGCGGCGCTCGGTGTGCGCGCGGCGTGTCCGGATCGTGAGATCGTCGCGCTGTCGGGCGATTACGACTTCCAGTTCCTGATCGAGGAGCTCGCGGTCGGGGCGCAGTTCAATCTGCCCTACATCCACGTGGTCGTGAACAATTCCTATCTCGGCCTGATCCGGCAGGCCCAGCGCGGCTTCGACATGGACTATCACGTCCAGCTCTCGTTCGAGAATGTCAATGCGCCGGAGCTCAATGGCTACGGCGTCGACCATGTCGCCGTCGCCGAAGGCCTCGGCTGCAAAGCGATCCGCGTCACTGATCCCAAGGACACGCAGGCCGCGTTCGCAACCGCACGCGACTTGATGAAGAAGCACCGCGTGCCCGTGGTGGTCGAGTTCATCCTCGAACGCGTCACCAACATCGCGATGGGCACGGAGATCGACAACATCGTCGAGTTCGAGGAGGTGCTGGATCTGCCGCTCGACGAGGTCGGGGCCATCAGGCCCGGCGTGTTGCAGCCGGCAGAATAGGGGAGCGCACCATGCCGAAGTTTGCCGCCAATCTGACCATGCTCTTCAACGAGATGCCGTTCATCGACCGCTTTGCCGCGGCGAAGGCGGCAGGCTTTGCCGGGGTCGAGTATCTCTTTCCCTATGATTTCGACAAGGCGCAGCTGCGCGAGCAGCTGGAAGCCCACGGGCTGACCCAGGTGCTGCACAATCTGCCCGCCGGCAACTGGGCCGACGGCGAGCGCGGCATCGCGATCCTGCCCGATCGCACCAGCGAATTCCGCGACGGCGTGTTCCGCGCCATCGACTACGCCAAGGCGCTCGATTGCGAGCAGCTCAACTGCCTCGTCGGCATCGCGCCTGCCGACGCCGATCCGCGCGAGCTTCAGGAGACTCTGGTCGGAAACCTGCGCTTTGCGGCGTCGACGCTGGCGCGCGAGAACATCAAGCTGCTGGTCGAGCCGATCAACACGCTCGATATTCCCGGCTTCTTTCTCAACGGCACCGAGCAGGCGATCCAGCTGATCTCCGAGGTGCGGTCGAACAATCTGTTCGTCCAATACGACATCTATCACATGCAGATCATGGAGGGCGATCTCGCCCGCACCATGCAGGAATATCTGCCGCAGATCTCCCACATCCAGCTCGCCGACAATCCCGGCCGGCATGAGCCGGGCACCGGCGAGATCAACTATCCCTTCCTGTTCCGCCATCTCGACGCGATCGGCTATCGCGGCTGGATCGGCTGCGAATACAAGCCACGCACCACGACGCTGGAAGGCCTGTCCTGGCACGCCGCGCAGACGTTTGAGACTTGAGGAAACGCAGACATGATCGACATCGGATTCATCGGACTTGGCACCATGGGACGGCCGATGGCCGGCCATCTCCTGGCCGCGGGCCATCGTGTTCTTCTGCATGACGTCGCGCCGGTCGCGCCTGAGCTGATCGCGGCGGGTGGCATCGCCTGCAAATCGGCCAAGGAGGTTGCGGAGGAGGCGGACGCCGTCATCATCATGGTGCCGGATACGCCGCATGTCGAAGCCGTTCTGTTTGGCAAGGACGGCGTCGCGGGCGGCATCTCCAAAGGCAAGATCGTGATCGACATGAGCTCGATCTCGCCGCTGGCGACCAAGGAGTTTGCGAAGAAGATCGAGGCTCTGGGCGCCGATTACCTCGATGCGCCGGTGTCGGGCGGGGAGGTTGGCGCCAAGGCTGCGAGCCTCACCATCATGGTCGGCGGGCCCGAGCGGGCCTTTGGCACCATGAAGCCTGTTTTCGACAGGATGGGCAAGAACGTCACGCATGTCGGGGCGAATGGCGACGGGCAGACGACGAAAGTCGCCAATCAGATCATCGTCGCGCTGACGATCGAGGCGGTGAGCGAGGCGCTCTTGTTCGCGTCCAAGGCCGGTGCCGATCCTGCGCTGGTGCGCAAGGCGCTGATGGGCGGCTTCGCGTCCTCGCGCATTCTCGAGGTACACGGCGAGCGTATGGTGAAGCGCAATTTCGATCCGGGCTTCCGCATCGAGCTGCATCAGAAGGATCTCAACCTCGCGCTTGAAGGGGCGCGTTCGCTCGGCCTGTCGCTGCCGAGCACGGCGGTGGCGCAGCAATTGTTCTCGTCCTGCACCGCGCATGGCGGTAAGGGCTGGGATCATTCGGCGATGGTCCGTGCGCTGGAACTGATGGCGGGCCACGAGATCGCAGCCAGCTGAACTGTTACGCAGTGACATTCACCAGTTTGATGTGTGTTTCATCGCGCGGGAACCGGAACAATGCTCCGGCCCCGCGGTTGATGCCGCACAACAATCACTGGAGACATAAGGACATGAAAACCAGTCTTGCGATTTCGTTGGCTGCCGCGTCGCTGCTGGCGTCGAGTGCAGCCTTTGCTCAGTCGACGACCGCCGAGGGCGCCGCGAACGGCGCGCGTGCGGGCGGCGAAATCGGAGGCCCCGTGGGCGCGATGGTTGGCGGCACCGTCGGTGCGGCCGTCGGTGCCGGACTGGAGATTCCGAATGCAATTCTGGGTGGCATCCCGCGCGATGATTCCGTGGTGGTGCACGAGCGCGTCGTGGTTGGCGAGCCGCTGCCTTCGACCGTAGTGTTGCGGCCGGTGCCGAACTACACCCAGTATCGTTATGCCGTCGTGAACGATCGTCGCGTGATCGTCGAGCCGCGCACACGCCGCGTCGTCAAGATCATCGACTGATCGGAGCATAAGTGAGCGATTGAATATAGGGGCCCCGCGGAGTGACGCTCCGCGGGGCCCTTATCGTCGATGACGAAACCTTAAAGCGGCTCGCGCACGCCGAGGCCGTGCATGAAACGCTCGCGGATCTGCACGGGATCCCGGCGGGTGGTGCCGACACCAGGCTTGTCGTCGATGCGCAGTGCAATCAGGCTCGGCTCGTCGACCGACATCGCCTCGTCGATCAGGCGCTCGAAATCCTCCTCGTCCGCGGCCCAAGCACTGTTGGTGAGACCCGAGCCCAGGGCGATGGCGACGAGGTCGGCGACGCCAGCGGCCGGCGTCGGCTGCGCCCCGGTGATCTGGTAGATGCCGTTGTCCATCACGATCATGATGAGGTTCTTCGGTTTCAGCGCCGCAATGGTCGAGAGCGCGCCGAGCTGCATCAGGAGCGAGCCGTCGCCCTCCAGCGCGAAGACGCGGCGGTCAGGCTGCGCCAGCGCCACGCCGAGCGCGATCGGGAAGGCAAGGCCCATGCTGCCTAGCATGTAAAAGTTCTGCGGGCGGTGGCCGGCGGCCCAGAGGTCGAAATTGGTATTGCCGATGCCGCCGATCACCGCTTCCTCGTGCTTTAGCTTTGCGATCAGGCGCGAGGTCACATCGAAGCGGTTCATCACCTTGGTGTTGCGCGTGGTCATGCCGGGGCTCACTTGTCGAAGACCTTGCCGCCCGTGAGCAGCGGATTGAGAATCAGTGCGACCGGCGCCTGCGTGGTGACGGCCTGCTTGATCGAGCGGTCGGCGATGAATTCGAGCTCGTCGAGCCGGGTGATGGTGTGGTGCTCCAGCGCCAGCGAATCCAGCACCGGGCGCATCGTGCGGCAGACCAGCGATTGGCCGTAATTGAACTCGCCGAGCGTTCCGCGCTCGGATACGAACATGATCAGCGGGATCTGGTAGGGCACCGCGAGCGAGGCGAGCGTGTTGGCCAGCGTTGCAAAGCCCGAAGTCTGCATCAGCACCGCGCCGCGCCGCCCGCCCATCCAGGCGCCGGAGACGATGCCGACGGCCTCTTCCTCGCGGGCGGTGGCAAAGGTCGTGAAGAAAGGGTCGGCGTGCAAATTCTTGATCAGCGGCGTCAGCACGCGGTCGGGCACGTAGGGGATGAGGCTGATCTCGTTCCGCTTCAGGGTTTGCAGGACGAGGCTATGCCAGCTTCGCTCGCCGGCCTCCGGTCCCGCCCGGGACGAGGTCTGCTGTTCCGCAATCGCCATCGCGTTCTCCCTTCAGCCGCGCATGTTTCTTATTTGTCCGTCGCGGCGGTCTGCCGAACTTGACGGAGCGGGCGGGATTGTCAACATACCCGGGCCGGCACCGTGATCTGCGCCAGACGGACTGCCATGGCCGGCACCGCCATGTCATAAGCGGGAGAACGAGAAAACGGGGAGAACGCAGGAGCAGGGCGCGCATGGCGCTGACCTTGCGGGTCTCCATGAGAGAGCCGGAAGGGTCCTGATGTCGGTCAACAGCAAACGCGTCTTCTACGTCAAATACCTGGCCAATCCTATCTATGCCGACATCCTGAAGGCGCGGCCCGACGTCCGGCTCGACCGCATCGAGAACGAAAGCCCCGAGGATTTCTACGCGCCGATCCTGAGCGCGGCCCATGTCTACCAGATCGGCGCCGCCCGCGACGAGCTGGCGCCGCATTTCCATGTCGACGCTGCCCTCCTGAAGCGCACGCCGAACCTGCTGCTGGTCTCCAGCAACGGCGCGGGCTTCGACCCCGTCGATGTCCAGGCTTGTACTGATGCGGGCGTGCTGGTCGTCAACCAGTCCGGCGGCAATGCGCATTCGGTTGCCGAGCACGCGCTGGCGATGATGCTGACCTTGTCCAAGCGCATCATCCAGTCCGATCGACGGCTCCGCCGCGAGGCCAACGTCAACCGTAACGAGCTCATCGGCAACGAGGTCGAGCACAAGACCGTCGGCATCGTCGGTCTCGGCAATGTCGGTCGCCGCATCGCAGCACTCTGCAAGGGCCTGCTCGGCATGAAGGTGCTGGCCTACGACCCCTATCTCTCGAAAGAGGTGATGGCCGAGCGGGGCGGGGAGAAGGTCGAGCTGGACGAGCTTTTGCGCCGGGCCGATTTCGTCTCGATCTCATGCCCGCTCAACAAGGGCAGCCGCGACATGATCAGCGTGCGCGAGTTCGGGCTGATGCAGCCGCACGCCTATTTCATCACCACCGCGCGCGGATTCATTCACGACGAGGACGCGCTGCTTGGCGCGTTGCGCGATAGGCGCATTGCCGGTGCCGGCCTCGACGTCTGGTCCAAGGAGCCGCCGCCGCCGGAGCATCCGCTGCTTCAGTTCGACAACGTGCTGGCAAGCCCGCACACCGCAGGCGTTACGATCGAGGCGCGCCAGAACATGGGCCGCATTGCCGCCGAGCAGGTGCTCGAGACGCTCGACGGCAAGCGGCCGCCGCGCATCATCAATCCCGAGGTTTGGCCCGTCTATGCCGAACGATTCAAGCAGACCTTCGGCGTCGCGCCGGGGTAGGGGGCGGGAACCTCGCCGGGCCTTGATCCGCGTCAAAATCTCCCTCCCTCATCCGGCTTAAAGGAATTAAAGTATTGCCGGGGCAGCAGGAGGTCCCATGTCAACTTATGTCGTCAGGTTCATGAAGGACGTGCTCGGCGAATACGGCCGGCAGAGCGAGATCTGCCAGGGCACGCTCGAAATCGATGCCGTCGACGAGGACGAAGCGAGGGAGCGGGCGAAGGCGAGGTTTTGCCAGGACCAGGCGTTGCATCACTGGTCGCTGCATGCCGACCGCATTCAGGTCAGACCGGCTGACTTTCCCTCGTAAGGTCTAACGTCCGGGTGCCGTGACAGGCGGCGGCGCGGTGACGCCGGCGCCGAGCGAACGCTGCACCATGGCGGTATCAGACCAGCGGCCGTGCCGATAGGCCACGCCGCAGAGCAGGCCGACGCGCGCAAATCCAAACTTTTCGTGCAGCGCCAGCGACGGTGCGTTGTCGGCATCGATGTAGCCGATCATCTGGCGGAATCCGGTCGCTGCACAGGCATCGATCAGCTCTTGAAGCAGCAATCGCCCGACGCCGCGGCCGAGATGCTCGTGGTGGACGTAGATCGAGTGCTTGGCCGTGTAACGATAGGCCGGGCGCTTGCGGAACAGCACCGCATAGGCATAGCCGACGACCTCGCCGCGCCAGGTCGCGACCAGATGCGGCAGGCGAGTCTGCTTCAAATTCTTGCGCCGGTCGCGAAGGTCGTCCGGCTCGGGCGCACCGGTTCCCTCGACATCGCGCGGCACGCCATTGCGAACATGATGGCGATAGATCGCCAGCATCGCCTCGATATCGCTCTCGCGTGACGGCCGGACCAGGACCGGCTCCTCATCGGTGCGTGCAATCGCTTTTTCGTTCATGGGCTCCTACTCGGCAACGACATAGGTATAGAGTCCGATGCTGCCGCGCGCGTCGACTTCCTTGTAGACGCCCTGGATTTCGACATCGAAGCCCGGAAACGTGTTGAAGCAGGTTTCGAACATCTTGAGATAATCCACCATGGGCTTGGCACGTTCCGTCAGCCGCTCGCCGGGCACGATGGTAGCGATCCCTGGCGGATAGACCACGAAGGGCGTGGTGGCGATGCGGCCGGTGATCGCCTCGATCGGCAGGTAGTCGACGTCGTTCTTGAACAGATAGCGGGCGGCATCGCGGGGCGACATCGCGATCTCCGGCATGTGCTCCGGCATGAACTGCCGCGCCTGGAGCGCGCTAACGTCGGCGGCGCGGAAGAAGCGGTGCATCTCTCCGCAGAGGTCGCGCAGCCGCACGCCGGCATAGCGTGCCTGACGCCGCTGATAGAATTCCGGGATCGCGTCGGCCAGCAGCGCATTGTCGTCGTGCAGCTTCTTGAAGGCGACGAGGCCGGAGATCAGCGTGCCGGCCTTGCTGGCCTCGACGCCCGGCGTGAGCAGGAACAGCAGGGAGTTGAGGTCGTTCTTTTCAGGCACGATACGGTTTTCGCGCAAATATTGCGCGACGACAGGGGCGGGGATTCCGTGGTCGACATAGGCGCCGGTGGCGCGGTCGAAGCCGGGGGTGAGCAAGGTCAGCTTGTTCGGATCGGTCATGGCAAAGCCCTCGGCCATGCCGGGGAAACCGTGCCAGCTGCTGTCCGGCGAAAGCTGCCAGAGCGCGGAATTGGTCGCGAGTTCGTCGGTCGAGAGCGTTTCCCAGGCAACGTTATGCGCGGCGCCCGGACGGCTGACGTCGGGGATGGCGACGCGATCGGGAACGAAGGGCTCGAAGAACCAGCGGCGATCCGGGTTCTGTTCCTTCTCCTCGAATTCCCGGCGCATCGCGCGGATCTTTTTGCGCAGCTCGATGCCGAGGCGGATCGTGTCGTCCCACAGCACTTCGCCGGAGCGGCCTTTCATCATCTGGGCGCCGACATCGAGCGAGGCGAACAGCGGGTAGAAGGGCGACGTCGAGGCGTGCTGCATGAAGCTTTCGTTGAAGCGGCGGTGCTCGACGCGCCGCTTCTGGCCGCGGATGTGGCGGTCCTTGATGTGGATCTGGGACGCCTGCGAGAAGCTCGCGAGTTGCTTGTGTGTCGACTGCGTCGCGATGATACCGGGCGCTTCCGGCGCAAGGTTGGCCAGGCCCATGGCGAAGCGACCGGTATAGAGCGGGTGAAATTTCATGAAGCCGGCCCAAGCCTCGTCGAACAGGATGTATTCGCAGAGATGGCCGATCCGCTTCAGGATCATTTCGGCGTTGTGAATCGTGCCGTCATAGGTGCACTGCTCGACCACGGCGACGCGGAACGGCCGCTCCTTGCGCCAGGCGTCCTTGTCCGTGACCAGGGGGTGATTGCGGATCGCCTCGCGCAGGGCCTTCTCGTCGAGCATGTCCCAGCGCATCGGGCCGATCAACCCCCAGGCGTTGCGGATCGTCGGGACATAGACGGGGATGCCGCCGCCGATCATCAACGCGCCGTGATGGGCAGCCTTGTGGTTGTTGCGGTCGAACAGTACGAGGTCGCCGTCGGTGACGAGCGCACCGAGCGCGACCTTGTTCGAGGTCGAGGTGCCGTTGAGGACGAAATAGGTCTTTTCCGCGCCAAAGATCTGCGCGGCTTCCTTTTGCGCCTTCAGCGCCGGGCCCTCATGGGTGAGCAGGTCGCCGAGGTCGAGCACGGAATTGTCGAGGTCGTCGCGGAACACGGATTCGCCGAGGTGCTCCACGAAGACCCGGCCGATCGGGCTGCGGTTGTAGAACACGCCGCCATTGTGGCCTGGACAAGTCCAGAGCTGGTTGCCTTCCTCGGCATAGTCGACCAGCGCGCCGAAGAACGGCGTCTTCAGCGTTTCGGCATATTGTTTCAGTCGGCTGATCAGATTCTTGGCGATGAAGGTCGGCGTTTCCTCCGAGAGGAAGACGTAGCCGTCGATGAAGTCGAGCACCTCGACCGGCAAATCCTCGAACCGCTTGCGGCGGATCAGGAGGATGATCGGGAAGTCGAGGCCGCGGCGCCGCATCAGATTGATCAGCGCGGAGGTCTTGCCCTCAAGCCCCTTCTTCCCCCAGTCCACCACCATGCAGCCGATGGCGGCATCAGTCTGCACCGCGATCTCGGCGTCTTCCAGCTTGCGGGCCCGGACCACCTCGAAACCGGAGCGCTGGATCTCCTCGATGATCTGGTTGAAGCGGAGGCCCTCGAGATCGTCCGCGTCGAACACAGGTGCGGCGAACAGGAAGTTGAAGCGCTTGAAATAATCCATGGCGTGTCCCGAATGAGCGGAGACGGACAGGTCTCTGCACATTCGATGACAGTTCTATGACAGGGGCGGCAATCGGGCGCGGGAAGTGCCCTATCGCTTCGTCTCGCCGAACACCACGGTCGGCACCGCGCGGTTGACGACCTCGCGCAAAGCAAAACTCGATTGCACCCTTGCCACGCGCGGCAGGCGTGACAGTTCGGTGCGGTGGATGCGCTCGAAATCCTGGATATCGCGGGCGAGCACGATCAGGATGTAATCGTCGGTGCCGGACATCAGGAAGCAGCGCACGACCGATGGGCACTTCACCACCTCCGCCTCGAATGCCTTCAGCGCCTCGTCGCTCTGGCTCTCGAGCGCGATACGGACCAGTACCGTCGTGGTGAGCCCGAACTGCGCCAGGTCCAATGCGGCCTGATAGGCCTGGATGTAGCCGTCATCCTCCAGCGCCTTCTGCCGTCGCGCCAGCGCCGTGCTGGAAAGGCCGACCTTGTTTGCGAGCTCGGTATGGCTGGCGCGCGCATTGGTCGTGAGTTCCGCGAGAATCGCGAGGTCTTTGCGGTCGAGGGCCAAGGTTTCGATTCCGGCGTCAAAGGGCACTTCCGCGACCGAAACCGGCGCGGGGAGGCCAAAGCTAGCGGATATTTGCACGAAACCAAACTGCCTGCGTCGCTACGATCCCAAGGTGAATCAAAAGGAGACGAGGATGCGCGTCGGTGTGCCCAAGGAGATCAAGGTCCAGGAATATCGCGTCGGGCTCACCCCGGGTGCCGTCCGCGAGTATGTCGCAGCCGGGCATGAGGTAACGGTCGAGACCGGCGCCGGCTGTGGCATCGGCGCGCCCGACGACGTGTACCAGCGGGCAGGGGCCTCCATTGCCGCGAATGCGCGCGACGTCTTCGCGAAGTCCGACATGGTCGTAAAGGTGAAAGAGCCGCAGAAGAGCGAATGGACCCAGCTCCGCGAAGGCCAGATCCTGTTTACTTATCTCCATCTCGCGCCGGATCCCGAACAAGCGAAGGGCCTGCTGGCCTCCGGTTGCACCGCGATCGCCTATGAAACCGTCACCGACGCGGCCGGTCACCTCCCCCTGCTCGCGCCGATGAGCGAAGTCGCCGGCCGCCTCGCCATCGAGGCCGCCGGCGCCGCGCTCAAGCGATCGGCAGGCGGTCGCGGCCTGCTGCTCGGTGGCGTGCCCGGCGTGCAGCCGGCGCGGGTGGTCGTGCTGGGCGGCGGCGTGGTGGGAACTCAGGCCGCGCGCATGGCCACAGGCCTTGGCGCCGAGGTCACCGTAGTCGATCGCTCGATTCCTCGGTTGCGCGAACTCGATGATCTCTTCGCCGGACGTGTACGCACGCGCTTCTCCACGATCGAGTCGGTCGAAGAGGAGGTGTTCGCTGCCGATGTCGTGATCGGTGCGGTGCTGGTGCCTGGCGCCAGTGCGCCAAGGCTCGTCACGCGCGCGATGCTCAAGTCGATGCGGCCGGGCGCCGTGCTGGTCGACGTCGCGATCGACCAGGGCGGCTGCTTCGAGACGTCGCATGCGACGACGCACGACGATCCGACCTACGAGGTCGACGGCGTCGTGCACTATTGCGTCGCCAACATGCCGGGCGCGGTGCCGGTGACGTCGAGCCAGGCGCTGAACAACGCGACGCTGCCGTTCGGTCTGATGCTCGCGGGCAAAGGCTTTGCCGCGGTGCTGGAAAATCCGCATTTGCGCAACGGGCTGAACGCGCATCGCGGCCGCATCACCAACAAGGCGGTGGCCGAGAGTCTTGGGTTGGAGTTCGCGCCTGTTGGGAGTGGGCTGGCGGCATGAAGGCCGTCATTGCTTCGCGACGTTCGCAACAACGATGTGGTGAGGCCTACGCCTTCGTCAGCCTGTACTGTCGCATGTCTGGATCATGCGTCATGCGCCAGTAATCCACGAACCGCCACGGCATCGCCGAGAACACGCGGCCGCTAGCATTGCGGTAGTAGGTGCTCATGCCCGGATGGGTCCAGATCATGGCCTCGTGCTCGGCGTCGACCTTGCGGACGTAGTCGTCGAGTACATCCGGGCGAACGTCGATCGCGGTGACCTCGTGTTCGATCATGTCGGCGAGGCAAGCCGAGATGTAGCGGCTCTGGCATTCCGACTGGAAGATGACGCTGCCGCCGTGCGCCGGACCGGAGTTCGGGCCGAGCATGCAGAAGAAGTTTGGAAAATCGGGCACCGTGAGCCCGAGGAACGCGGTCGGATTGTCGTTGGCCCACGCCTCGCGCAAATTCTTGCCGTGGCGGCCGGTGATGTTGAGGCGCGCCGCCATCTCCGTGACCTTGAAGCCGGTGGCGACCACGATGATGTCGGCGGGGCGGTGCTTGCCGTCGGCGGTGACGATGCCGCTTTCATCGAAATGATCGATCGCCTCGGTGACGAGTTCGACATTGTCCCGCGTCAATGTCTTGAACCAGTTGTTGTCGAGCAGGATGCGCTTGCCATAGGGCGGATAGGTCGGCACGCATTTGGCGATCAGGTCGGGCCGGTCCTTCAGCTCGGAGAGGATGAAGTCTGTCAATTCCTGGCGATGCCGGTCATTGCCCTTGTTGACGGCGCGCTCCGGATGCGGCCACGCGGGATCCTTGCGCAGGAACGGCAGCAGGCCGTCGCCATAGCGCCAGAACATGTTGAAGCGATACCACTGCACATAGAACGGCAGATGGGCGAGCAGCCAGCGCGCGCCTTCGGTGATCGGATCGGAATAGCCCTTCACCGGTCGCGCCCATTGCGCGCTGCGCTGATAGACCGCGACCGAGGCGACGCGGCCTGCAATCGCCGGCACCAGCTGCATCGACGTCGCGCCGGTGCCGATCACCGCCAGGCGCTTGCCGTCGAGCCTGATGTTGTCAGACCACAGGGCCGAATGCAGGATCGTGCTCTTGAAGCTTTCCTCGCCTTTGAAATGCGCGCGCGAGGGATCGTTGAGCTGGCCGATGGCCGAGACCAGCGCCGTGGACTCGAAAGTCTCCTCGCCGTCTTTCGTCTTCAGCGTCGAGATCCAGCGCCGTTCGTCTTCATCCCAGCGCGATGCCTTCAGCTCGGTGTTGACGCGGAGATGCGCGCGAATGCCGTATTCGTCCGCGACTTTCAGGAGGTAGCCGAGCAGCTCCTCGCGCTGGCAGAAATAGCGCGTCCAGGCATTGCCCGAGCCGAACGAGTAGGAATAGGAGTGGTTCGGCGTATCGACGCCGCAGCCGGGATAGCGATTGATCCACCAGGTGCCGCCGAGCTCGGCGTTCCTCTCGACGATGGTGTAGGGGATGCCGAGATGGCCGAGCGCGACGCCGAGCGCGATGGCGCAGACGCCGGCGCCGACAATGAGCACATGCTGTTCGGCGAGATTCTCGTCGGAAGGGCGCCTCGTCCATCGCGCCTCGCGCGCCACAAAGCCCATTTCCTCGCGCATCAGCGGCGCATATTCCGGTGCGACGTTCTCGCCGAGGCAGGCGCGCATCATCTTGAGCAGCAGCTCCTCGCCGGGATCGGTGATGACAGGGTTCGGCGCGCCGTCGGCAAACAGCCTCACCACTGCGGCGCGGATCTCGTCCTGGATATCGCGGGGCACCCCGGCCTCCGGATCGGGGATGAGGCGGATGTCGCGTTTGGGCAGATAGGGGGGCTCGAGCCAGCGATCGTCGCCGGTCATGTGCACCAGCACCATGAGGAGGCAGCGGATGTCGGCCTCCGCGATAGCCGAGGCGAGGTCGAGGGGCTTGCGGGGAGATTCGATGTTCATCGTCTTCTTTTGATCTCCGGGGATCCAGCATCGGACCTGCGGGCGGCGGCACGGTAGTCGACCTGGATGGAATCGTCCATGCGGCGGTATCGGGGCCGGAGCTCTGGTGCTTAAGTAGGGCGAAAGAAGAAAACTATTGCCGCGAGACGGTCCGGCGGAAGGAGTTTCCCCTCCAGGGGCCAAAAACGCCAATCGCTTCCATTGCCGTTTGGGGCCGAAACGACGACATTCCCATCAGGATTTGGTGGATTGACGGCCATGGAACGTACTGGATTTGAGCCCTTCGGCGAGCAGCTGGTGTCCGCAACGGACGCCCAGCCGCAATCTCGCGCCTCAAAGCTGCTGCTGCGCGCCGGCACTACCGTGTTCTGGACGCTGGTTGCGGGCATCGTGCTGGCACGCGCCGCCTTCTTCGAGCCGGGCGTCTATGACAGCTTCAGCCACGTTGCCTCATTGGCCAAGAACCTGCTGTTCTGAGCCCGACTATTCCAGGCTGAGGATAGAACTTCGCTCGGCCCTGATATGTCGAAAACTTATTTCCCATTGGGATCGCGCTGCGTATAAATCTTCCTCCCTTGGGAGAGATTTGTGTCGCAGAATCAAGCATCCAGTCCGACCGACGCCAAGCCGACCACCGCCGCTAGCCGGATCGCCGCGCTGGTCCCTGGTATCCTCCTTTGTATCGCCGTTGCCGGCCTCTCGGCCCTGCTGGAACGAGCCGAACTCGGTGTGTTCGAGCATCCCTATGTCGAGGCGCTGGTGATGGCGATCCTGCTGGGGATGGCCCTGCGCAGCTTCTGGAAGCCTGCCCCCCGCTGGCAGGCCGGGATTGCCTTCAGCGCCAAGCAGCTCCTTGAAGTCGCCGTCATGTTGCTGGGCGCCTCCATCAGCTTTGCCGCCATCGCGGCCTCGGGCATTGCGCTGCTGGCCTCGATCGCGGCCGTCGTCGTGATCGCGCTTTGCGTCTCCTTCGGCCTTGGCCGCATGCTCGGCTTGTCGACGCGGCTGTCGATCCTGATTGCCTGCGGCAACTCGATCTGCGGCAACTCGGCGATCGCCGCGGTGGCGCCGATCATCGGCGCCAACAGCGACGAGATCGCGTCCTCGATCTCCTTCACCGCCATCCTCGGCGTGATGATGGTGCTGGGCCTGCCCCTTCTGATCCCGCTGTTGCAGCTCTCCGCCACGCAGTACGGCATCCTCGCCGGACTGACCGTCTATGCCGTGCCGCAAGTGCTCGCGGCGACGGTGCCGGCGGGCCTGATCTCCACACAGATCGGCACGCTGGTGAAGCTGATGCGCGTGCTGATGCTCGGCCCCGTGGTCATTGCCCTCTCGCTGGTCGCCTCGCGCTGGCAGACCGGTACCAAGAAGGCCAATGTTGGCTTCTTCCGCCTGGTCCCGTGGTTCATCCTCGGCTTCCTCGCGCTGGCGACCCTGCGCTCGCTAGAGATCGTGCCGGGCACGGTGGTCGCGCCGGTGACGAAGATCACTACGTTTCTCACGGTGGTGTCGATGGCCGCACTTGGCCTCGGCGTCGACGTGCGCGTACTGGCCAATGTCGGAGGCAGGGTGACGGCGGCCGTGACGCTGTCGCTGATGCTGCTGCTCGGCATCAGCATCGTGCTGGTGCACTGGTTCAAGTGATGAAGGCAAAGCTGCCGTAGCGTGGGCACAGGCGCGAAAGCGCCCGCGCCCATCACAATCAAATCACATCCGCCAGCGAGTGCCCATGCAGCTCGATGTTGAGCCCCTGCATGCCCATGTCGTTGATCTCGCCGCCCATCGCCTTCAGGCTTTCCTCGCGGATCAGCGACATCAGCCCGCGGCGCAGCGCCAGAAATTCCGACGACATCATCATCGACTGCTGACGCGGCCGCTCCAGGGGAACCGGGATCTCGGCCTTGATCGAGCCGGGGCGGGCGGTCATGCAGTAGACCCGATCCGACAGGAAGATCGCTTCGTCAATGTCGTGGGTGACGAACAGCACCGAGATCTTCAACCGCTGCCACATGTTGGTGAGAATCTGCTGCATGATGACGCGGGTCTGGGCATCGAGCGCGCCAAAGGGTTCATCCAGCAGCAGCACTTTCGGTCCCGTCGCGAGGGCGCGGACGATGCCGACGCGCTGCTTCATGCCGCCGGAGAGCTTTTCGGGATAGTGTTTTTCAAAGGCTTCGAGTCCGGCGAGCCCAAGCAACGTGCGCGCCGCGCGCTCGCGCTGCGAACGCGGCATGCCGCGCATCTTCAGACCGAACTCGACGTTCTCCCGTACCGTCTTCCAGGGAAACAGCGAATATTGCTGGAACACCATGCCGCGCTCGGCGCTGGGGCCGTTCACGCGCTCGCCGTCGACGGTGACGATGCCCGTGGTCGGCTTGAGGAAGCCGGCGACTGCATTGAGCAACGTCGATTTTCCGCAGCCGGAGGGGCCGACGATGGAGACGAACTCGCCGGGCTTCACATGAATCTGCGTGTCCGTAACGGCCTGAACAGGTCCCTCGATGCTCTCATAGCTGAGGGAGAAGTTTTTGACCTCGATATGGCCTTTCGGCTCGCCCGCAAGCATTTCGCTCATCTCGTCGACCTCCACGGCATTATCAGATGCCCCGCGCCCCTGATGAGCACGCTCGATCCCAGTCCGAGGACGCCGATCGCGATCATGCCCAGCGCAATATCGGCATACTGGACCAGCGAATAGGCCTCCCAGGTGAAGTAACCGATGCCGTACTGGCCCGAGATCATTTCGGCGGCGATTAGCGACACCCAGGCGACGCCCATGCCGACGGTGAGGCCGGTGAAGATGTGCGGCAGCGAGGCTGGGAAGTAGACCTCACGGAAGATCGAGCGTTCGCGGGCGCCGAGACATTGCGCGGCGCGCACCAGTACGGGATCGACCAAGGACATGCCGTGCAGCGTGTTGACCAGGATCGGGAAGAACGAGCCGAGGAAGGTGATGAAGACGATGCTCTGCTCGTTCGTCGGCCACAGCATGATCGCCATTGGCACCCAGGCGATCGCCGGGATCGGCCGCAGCACTTCCGCGACCGGGAAGATGACCTCATGCACCAGCTTGAACCGGCCCATGATCAGCCCGAGCGGCACGCCGACGATCGCAGCCAGCGAGAAGCCGATGAAGATGCGCCGGCAGCTCAGCACGACGTGCATCAGGAATTTCGGGTCGTGGATCGCCTTGGTGAAGCTCGCATAGACCGCGAGCGGCGAGGGCACGTTGATGAAGCGCACGAAGAACACGACTCGGTAGGTCGTGAGCAGGTGCCAGACCAAGAGGAAGGCGAGCAGCGAAATCACGCCGATCGCAGTCGCGCGCAGCCGGCCCTGATTCAACCGGTACCAGCGCAGTGCGAGTGTGCCGAAGGAAGGCGGGGTTGCGGGTGAGGTAACGGCGGGCGCGGAGCCCGCCTCTGCAAGTGCTGCTGTTGCCGGCATGCTGTCCTCGGGATGTCTGGCGAGGGCGGGACTGCTCACGTCTTGCCTCCGCTGACTGCCGCCTTCACCGCGTCGTCGAAGCCGAACACCTTGCCGTCGATCTTGGCGGCATAGGCCTCCGCGTCCTTCTTGAGCAGGAACGGGGCTATCTCGCCATTGCCGACCGCGAAGAAGGCCTGGTCGGCGAACAGCTTGATGCCGCGAATGGTGTCGAAGACGTAGGCGACGTTGATCTTCTTGCCCTTGGCCTTGAAGTCGGCGTAAGCGCCGAGTGCGCAGGCAGTGGACGAGAACGGCAGGATGCCGGCGTCGTCCACCCAGACCTCGCCGGCCTTGCGCGGATCGGTGATGGGCTTCTTGCAGAAGGCGTCTTCGCCCGTGATCTCGTAGTTCTTGGTGCTAGCGAGCTGCGCGTCATAGTCGAGCTTCATCTCGGCGTAGGCTTTGCGGATGTAGCTGTCGTCGACCCACTTCTTCGGATCGAACTCTTTCATGCGGCCGAGCTTCTGGAGCACTTTGACGTCCGCCGCGGCCGCGTCGATGAGCGTTGGCTTGATGGTCGGATCGGTGGTCATGTTTCCGCCGGGGCCAAGGAAGATGTAGACGACCTCCTTGTTGATGCCGGTCCATTCCTGGATCTTTTCGGCGGCCAGTTTCGGATCGGCGCGGAGCCACGCATTGGCGGCGATCAGGGCCTTTTCGTAGGCGACGACGACCTCAGGGTACTTCTCGGCGAAGTCGGTGCGCACCACGACGCCGTGGAAGGTCGGCAGATTGGTCTCGACGCCGTCGAAGATCTTTCGCGCAAAGCCGCGGAATGGCAGGAGCTCGGCGAAGGGGACAAAGTCCGCGTGGGCGTCGATCTTCTTCTCCTGAAGATTGGTCGAGCCGACCTCCGGGCTTTGGCTGACGAGTTGGAAGAAGTCGTCTGGGTAACCGCGGTCCTGCATCGCCTTGAGCACCATGCCATGCGCGGCGGAGCCGAACGGCACGCTCACGAGCTTGCCCTTGAGGTCGGCGAGATCGTAATAGGGCGAGTCCTTGTGGACGACGATGCCGTTACCGGAGCCGGCGAGGCTGTAGGCGGCAACTGCAATCAGGCGGCTCTTGCTCTCCGGATTGCTCTCGAAGGTGAAGCCGTTCACGATCAGCGGATAGTCGCCCATCATGCCGATCTGCAGCTTGTTCGCCATCATCGCATTGGTGACAGGCGGGCCCGAGGTGAAGTTTTGCCACTCGATCTCGAATTTGATGTTTGCGTATTTACCTGACGTCGGCAGGTACTTTTCGAGAAGATGAAGCTGCCGCACCACCGTTCCAGCGGTCACCGTGTTGGTCGTGGTGTCCTGCGTTCCGATGCCGAGCGTGACGGTTTCCGCCGAGGCCGGCTGCGCCAGGATTAGGGCGAGCGACGTCACCGACATCGCGATCGAGAGCGTGGGAAGATGGCGGACCATTTTCATCCTCATTCGGTTGGATGTGCTGTGGTTGCCATGATTGGGTGAGGGGGCAGACAGGGCAAATCCGGAATAACGGTCGTAGTCGATTAGTTGCCGGGAAAAGCTGCTTGCATACTCCTTGGGCAGTCCTGCACTATAAAGCCGCTTGCCTGTGCACTGCCCTTGCTCGCAAATTCTCTCAGTCGGATGCGTGGCCGCGCATCTCCTCCAGGACGTCGGTCCGGCAGACCACGATCTGCGAGCGCTTGGTCAGGACGATTCCCTTTTCCTGCATCCGCTTCAGGCTGATCGTGACCCACTGCCTGGTGGCGCCGACCATGTGGGCGATGTCGGCGTGGGTGAAGGCCGCTGCGATCACGCGCCCGTCGGCGTCCTCGACGCCATAGAGTTCGACGAGATGCAAGAGCAGGTGTGCCAGGCGCTGCGTGATCGAGCGCGTTCCCAGCATCTGCGCCAACGCCGAATAGCATTTGCCTTTGAAAGTCAGGCCCTCAATGAGGCCGATCGCGAGGTTAGGGATCTCTGCGGCAAGGGACCGCAATTCCTTTCCGGGCAGATGCACGACGCTGCAATTGCTGGATGCGACGCCGGACCATTGATGCACGGTGCCTTCGAACACTTCGGGCCCGCCGACGAAATTGCCGACATGCCAATAGGCAAGCGTAATCTCGCGTCCAAGGGGAGAAGTGTAGAACACGCGGATGCGGCCGCTCTCGATCAGCCAGATGCCGTCATGCTTGCCGCCCTGGCTGAACAGCGTCTGACCGCGGTTGAGCACCTTTCGCCGGCCCTGCTTCAGCACCAGTTCCCGCTCGCGCGGAGAGAGCTTGTCCATCAAGGGCGGTGGTCCGCCGATCCATTGCTGATTCTCGGTGAGCAGCAGCGAGGAACTGCCCGCAGTCCGGACTGTCGGGGGAACAGCCCCGCGAACCGCACTCGCCGCCTGCAACATCGTCTGCCTCCGGAACGTTCAAATCGTTCTAAAGAGGAGCAATGTCCGTGCCAGATGCGGGGAAGCGGGCGCTCAACGCCCCGCCAGGCTCAGCAGATAGGGTTTGGGGTAAATTCCCCTGTTATGCCCGTCCGAAAACGAGATGTTCAGCCCGTAGCCGAGATCGCCGATCTCGGTGATGGCAATCCCCGGAAATGCCACGGGAAAGCGGCCGTCGAAGCGGGCGCGGGTGCAGTGGGCGCATTTGCAGGAGAGGCGGAGTTGCTCGGCTGGAACGCTGATCGCATCGCCCTTGGTCGTGCGGACGAGGAGCGCTGCGAGATCGGCGCTTGCTTCGCAGTCGGCCACGGTTGGGGCCACCAAAGTCATGGTCATGACGAACCTCCAACACCTTTCTACGTCATTGCCGACACGCGCGGATAGCAACTAATTGCCGGGACCGGTGCGGTTGTGTCTTCGCTGCCTGCTCTTCGATCATCGCTCGCCAAATGTGAAACTAATCGACCGGAAATTTCACTTCCGAATTGCCGGAATCCCGTCTCTTCGAAACTTTGTACGCCGTCGAGGCCAAGGAGAGACCATGAGTGCATTTCAGAAGGAAACTGTTTTGTCGGTTCGCCACTGGACCGAATCCCTGTTCAGCTTCACCGCGACGCGTGATCCCGGTTTCCGCTTCCAGAACGGCCAATTCGCCATGATTGGACTGGAAGTCGAGGGCAAGCCTTTGATGCGGGCCTACAGCATGGCGAGCGCCAATCACGAGGAGGCGCTCGAGTTCTTCTCGATCAAGGTGCAGGACGGCCCGCTGACCTCACGCCTCCAGAAGATCAGGGAAGGCGATATCATCCTGGTCGGCCGCAAGGCGACAGGCACGCTGATCACCGGCAATCTGATTCCGGGCAAGCGCCTGCTGCTGCTCTCGACCGGCACGGGCCTCGCGCCGTTCGCCAGCCTAATCAAGGACCCCGACGTCTACGAGAATTACGAGACTATCGTGCTCGCTCATGGCTGCCGCCAGGTCTCCGAGCTTGCTTATGGTGAGCACGTCGTCGACGGCCTGCGCAATCACGAATTCTTCGGGCCGCTGATCCGCGACAAGCTGGTCTACTATCCGACGGTCACTCGCGAGCCGTTCCGCAACCGCGGCCGCATCACCGATCTGATCGGCTCCAACCAGTTGTTCGACGATATCGGGCTAACAGGCCTCGATATCGAGACCGACCGCATCATGCTGTGCGGCAGCCCGGCGATGCTTGAGGAGCTCCCCGCGATGTTTGCCGCGCGCGGCTTCGTTGAGGGCAATCACAGCCAGCCCGGCCATTTCGTGATCGAGAAGGCCTTCGTCGAGCGCTGAGGCGCAAATCGCGTCCCGGCGACAACTAATTGCTATCGCCGGAAAGTCACCTGAACAAATCTGACGCAAAGGCGCCGGACACGCGGCGAACCAGGAGCAAGTGATGGCACTAGATCAGATCGTCGACGGACTTTCCGAGGTTTCCTGCGACGTGCTGGTCATCGGCGGCGGCACGGCCGGCCCGATGGCGGCGCTGAAGGCGAAGCTGAAGAACCCGAAGGCCAACGTCGTCCTGCTCGAAAAGGCCAACGTCAAGCGCTCGGGCGCGATCTCGATGGGCATGGACGGGCTGAACAACGCCGTCATTCCCGGTTACGCGACGCCGGAACAGTACACCAAGGAAATCACCATCGCCAACGACGGCATCGTCGACCAGAAGGCGGTCTATAAATACGCGCAAAACTGCTACAAGATCATTGAGGAGCTCGACAGCTTCGGCATCCGCTTCCTGAAGAACGAGAACGGCGACTACGCCGTCAAGAAAGTGCACCACATCGGCACCTACGTTCTGCCGATGCCGAACGGCGAGACCGTGAAGAAGGCGCTCTATCGCCAGCTCCGCCGCGCCCGCATCCTGATCTCCAACCGCTACATGGCGACCCGGCTGCTCAAATCGTCCGATGGTCGTATTGCCGGCGCGATCTCCGTCAACACCCGCACCGCCGAGATGCTGGTGATCAAGGCCAAAGCCGTGATCCTCTGCATGGGCGCCGCCGGCCGCCTGGGCCTGCCGACCTCCGGCTACATGTTCGGCACTTATGAGAACGCCGCAAATTCCGGCGACGGCTATTCGATGGCCTATCACGCCGGCGCTGCGCTTGCGAACCTCGAATGCTATCAGATCAATCCGCTGATCAAGGACTATAACGGCCCGGCCTGCGCCTATGTCGCCGGACCCTTCGGCGCCTTCACGGCCAACAACGAGGGCTCGCGCTTCATCGAATGCGACTACTGGTCCGGCCAGATGATGCTGGAGTTCTACAATGAACTCCTGTCTGGCAAAGGTCCGGTGTTCCTCCAGCTCAAGCATCTGCATCCCGACACGATCTCGGAGATCGAATCGACGCTGCACAAGGTCGAAAGGCCGACGCGCGGCCTCTTCCAGCAGGGGCGCGGCGTCGACTACCGCAACGACTCGATCGAGATGCACATCTCCGAGATCGGCTTCTGCTCCGGCCACAGCGCCTCCGGCGTGTTCGTCGACGACAATGCCCGCACCACCGTACCGGGCCTCTATGCCGCCGGCGACATGGCGAGTGTGCCGCATAACTACATGCTCGGTGCCTTCACCAACGGGTCGGTTGCCGGCATCGACGCAATGGAGTTCGCCGACAGTCACGATTTCGCGGACTTTGACGCGGCCGATGTCGCAATGGAGCGCGATCGCGTTCTGGCACCAACGAAGCGGGAGGACGGCATTCCGCCGAACCAGGTCGAGTACAAAACCCGCCGGCTCGTCAACGACTATCTCCAGCCGCCAAAGGTCACCCGCAAATACGAGCTCGGCATGCGCCGTCTCGCCGAGACGCGACAGGACATGCAGGAGCAAATGATTGCGCGCAACGCACATGAGTTGCTCCGCGCGCTCGAAGTGCAGTCGATCATGGACTGCGCCGACATGGCGGTGCACGCCTCGCTCTACCGCGAGGAGAGCCGCTGGGGCCTCTATCACTGGCGCACGGATTTCCCGGAGAAGGACAACGAGAACTGGTTCTGCCACACGCTCTTGTCCAAGCAGGACGGCAAGATGACGAGCGAAAAGCGTGCCGTCGAGCCTTACGTCGTGCCGATCGCCGACGACGAGAAGGACCTCTACGACAAGCAGCGCATCCGCGCCACCGCCTGATCCACCGCACCACAGCAACAGGAGACATCGAATGCCTCTCGCGTCCTATCAGACATCGGTCCCGGTGGTCGTCGACGACGCCAAATGCATCGCCGACAAGGGCTGCACCGTCTGCGTCGACGTCTGCCCGCTCGACGTGTTGCGCATCAGCGACATGACCGGCAAGGCCTACATGGCCTATGACGAGTGCTGGTACTGCATGCCCTGCGAGGCCGATTGCCCGACCGGTGCGGTCACCGTCAACATTCCCTATCTGCTGAGGTGAGCATGTCGAGCCCGTTCGAATCTTACGATGATCTCGAAGATGCCGACGAGCGGCTCCAGGCCGCCGATCCGGCTGAGCGGCGCGTCGCCATCATCGCACTCGGCCATTCCGGCGATCCCGCGGCCGTGGCCCATCTCGCCAATATGGTCGCTGATCCCGATGCCGGCGTGCGCCAGCAGGTCGCAATGGCGCTCGGCGAGTTTGATGGGCCGGAAGCGGCGAGCGCACTGGTGAGACTGCTGGTCGACCCTGAAAGGATCGTCGCCGCGGCGGCGGCCGACAGCATGGCCGAGTTCAAGGACCCGGCCTGCGCCGATGTCATCCTGCCTCTCGTCAAGCACGCCCATGCCTTCGTCCGTATGGGTGCGCTGCGCGCGCTGAAGGAGCTGCGCCGCAAGGACACGTTGAAGCCTGCGCTGGAAGCGCTTCAAGATCCCGATGCCGCGGTGCGCGTGCAGGCGATCGGTGTGATCGGCTTTCTGAAGCTGGAAGAATCCATCCCCGCGCTGACTGCGCTGATCAACGATCCTGACGCTCATGTCCGGCGTGCCGCCGTGAGTGCGCTGGCATTCTCGCAGATGAAGCCTGCGGCCGAGACGATCACCCGCGCGCTCAAGGACGGCGACTGGATGGTCCGCGAGATGGCCGCTGAGACGCTAGGCCTCAACGTCAATGGATCGATCGCGGCCGACCAGTTGATCGGCGCACTCACGGACGAGTTCTGGCAGGTGCGGCTGAAGGCGATCCGCAGCCTCGGCAAGATGAAGGTCGAGCGCGCGGTTCGCCCAATCGGCAATTGCGTCAACCACGAACAGGCCAATTTGCGCAAAGAGGCGGCGGCCGCACTCGGCGAGATCGCTCATCCCGACGGCGAGGCATTTTTGGCCGTCATCGCCGACGATGCCGATCCCGATGTCCGCAAGAACGCGCGCTGGGCGCTCCAGCAGATCGCGGCCCGCAAGGCGCGCGCAGGCGCATAAAAGGCGCGGGCAGGGGCATAGCAGCGGGGCATCCTGCCGCTCTGGACTTCCCCTGCCAGACGTTTATTGGTCTTCGCCAATGGGATCGGCGGCTTGCGAAAGGCGCTGGTCCGAAGAAACAGCGAGGACGCCGGCCATGACGACTTTGACGGTTAGAGATCTTCTCCCCGAGGATGGAACGAAGGGAGCGCTGGTCGGTCGCGTCTGGTTGCCGCAGGCGAACGGTCCGGCCGTTGTCGCCGTGCGAGGCGATAGCGTCTTCGACGTCACCGCAAGGTTTCCGACGGTCAGCGCGCTCTGCGAGGAGGACAATCCGGCCAGGGCGCTTTCCGCGGTCAAGGGCGAGCGCATTGGCGATCTCGACGCCATCGTCGCCAACACGGCTCCCGATACGCGCGATCCGAAGAAGCCTTGGCTGCTCGCGCCGGTCGATCTCCAGACCCTGAAAGCCGCCGGCGTCACCTTCGCGATTTCGATGCTGGAACGCGTGATCGAGGAGAGGGCCAAGGGCAACCCGGCTTCGGCCGAAGCCATTCGCAAGGAAGTGACACGGCTGATCGGCGACGATCTGTCAAAGCTCAAGCCGGGCTCGGACCAGGCGATGCATTTGAAGCAGGTTCTGATCGATCAGAACGCCTGGAGCCAGTATCTCGAAGTCGGCATCGGCCCGGATGCTGAGGTCTTCACCAAGGCGCCGACGATGTCCTCGGTTGGCACCGGCATGGATGCCGGCCTGCATCCGAAATCGACCTGGAATAATCCCGAGCCGGAGCTCGTGCTGTTCGTCTCCAGCCGCGGCAAGATCGTCGGCGGTGCACTCGGCAACGACGTGAATCTACGAGACTTCGAGGGCCGCTCGGCTCTGCTGCTGTCGAAGGCCAAGGACAACAACGCGTCTTGTTCGATTGGTCCGCTGCTGCGCCTCTTCGACGACACCTTCACGCTTGATGATGCGCGCAAGCTCGACATCAGCCTGAACGTGAAAGGCACGGATGGCTTCGTGCTCGACGGTCATTCCTCGATCAGCATGATCAGCCGCGATCCGACCGATCTCGTCGCGCAGACCATCGGCAAAGTGCATCAATACCCTGACGGCTTCGTGCTGTTCCTCGGCACGATGTTCGCGCCGGTCAAGGATCGCGACGCGCCAGGGCAGGGTTTTACGCACAAGCGCGACGACATCGTCACCATCGCGGCGCCCCAGCTCGGCAAGCTGGTCAACCGCATGCGCACCAGCGACGAGTGCGAGCCGTGGACGTTCGGCATCGGCGCGCTGATGAAGAACCTCGCGCAACGGAAGTTGATCTAGCTTCTTCGCTTGTCTGCTGCTTGTGGCAGCGGATCGCACACGTGAATTTCCAAGAGACCATTATGCCCGGGCTTGTCCCGGGCATCTTCGTTCTGTGACCCGCGAGGAAGGCCGTAAGGGGCGGGACTAGCCCGGGTATGGCGTGCTGCTCCACAAAATCGCGTCACCCTAAAATTGTAGATGTGAAAGATTAGTGCTTTGGCGTGTCGCTTATGCTTGGCCCTTGCGCATCCCTGGTCCTTTGTCCAAATAGTAAAATAATATGACTATACGGAAGCGAACTTCCGTGAAATAGTCCCTTCCGCCGCCTCGAAAGCCGGCATGAGGGTGCCATGATACCGAATTGGTGCCCCGGATAACACTTGGGAGACACGCCTGATGACCCTCAAAGCCCTTTTTGCGGCCAGCGCCACGGCCGCATTGTTGCTCGCGCTGCCGGCCAATGCAGCCGAGCTCACCATCGGCTTCTCGCAGATCGGATCTGAATCCGGCTGGCGCGCAGCCGAGACCTCGGTCTCCAAGCAGGAGGCCGCCAAGCGCAAGGTCAATCTCAAGATCGCCGACGCGCAGCAGAAGCAGGAAAACCAGATCAAGGCGATCCGCTCCTTCATCGCGCAGAACGTCGATGCGATCTTTCTCGCGCCCGTGGTCTCGACCGGTTGGGACGCCGTGCTGAAGGAGGCCAAGGAAGCCAAGATCCCGGTCGTGCTGCTCGACCGCGACATCGATCCGTCGGGCAAGGACCTCTATCTCACCGCCGTCACCTCGGACAGCGTGCACGAAGGCGAGGTTGCCGGGGACTGGCTGGCCAAGACCGTCGGCGACAAAGCCTGCAACATCGTCGAATTGCAGGGCACGGTCGGCGCGAGCGTCGCCGCCAACCGCAAGAAGGGCTTTGACACCGCCATCGCCAAGCACGCCAATCTCAAGGTCGTGCGCAGCCAGACGGGTGACTTCACCCGCGCCAAGGGCAAGGAAGTCATGGAGAGCTTCATCAAGGCCGAAGGCGGCGGCAAGAACATCTGCGCGGTTTACGCCCACAACGACGACATGATGGTCGGCGCAATCCAGGCGATGAAGGAAGCCGGCCTCAAGCCCGGCAAGGACATCCTCACCGTCTCGATCGACGCGGTCCCCGATATCTTCAAGGCGATGGCCGCCGGCGAAGCCAATGCGACGGTTGAACTGACGCCGAACATGGCGGGCCCGGCGCTCGATGCCATCGCGGCCTTCAAGGGCAAAGGCACGGTTCCGCCGAAGTGGATCCAGACCGAATCCAAGCTCTACACCGCCGCCGACGATCCGCAGAAGATCTACGACAGCAAGAAGGGCCTCGGTTACTGAGGTGGGCATCTCGCCGGACCGCTGCCTCGTGGTCCGGCACCCCCTTCGCAATCGTTGCGCGAACGAATAGGCTGGGCGCCTGCAGGATAAGCGGGCGCCGGTGGGAGTGACGTCGTGATGGAGAACAGCCTTGATCCTGCTCCGCCCATCCTTGAGGTGCGCGGGATCAGCAAGAGCTTTGGTGCGGTGCGCGCGTTGCAGGAGGTCGACTTCACGCTTCGCGCCGGCGAGATCCATGCGCTGCTCGGTGAGAACGGCGCCGGCAAATCCACGCTGATCAAAGTCGTGACCGGCGTGTTCCCGCGCGATGCCGGGGTGATCAGGCTGGGCGGCGAAGAGGTCGCGCCGCGTTCGGCCAAGGCGGCGGTACAGGCCGGCATTGCCACCGTCTACCAGGAAGTCAATCTTCTGCCGAACCTCTCGGTGGCACAGAATCTATTTCTCGATCGCCAGCCGATGCGCTTCGGCCTCGTGCGCGAGGGCGAGATGCGCCGCCGCGCAGAAAAACTGCTCTCGGATTTCGGCCTCGACATCGATGTCTCTGCGCCCCTCGGCAATTATTCGGTGGCGATACAACACGTGGCCGCGATAGCGCGGGCCGTCGATCTTTCCGCGCGGGTGTTGATCCTGGACGAGCCAACCGCGAGCCTCGACCGTCACGAGGTCGATATCCTTTTCCGCATCATGCGCCAGCTGGCCGAGCGCGGCATCGGTATCGTCTTCGTCAGTCATTTCCTCGACCAGGTTTACGAGATATCCGATCGCATCACAGTCTTGCGCAACGGCCGCCTGGTCGGCGAGCGCGAGATTGCCTCGCTGCCGCGGCTCGAACTGATCCGGATGATGCTCGGCCGTGAGCTCGCCGAGACCACCAACGCTCGGGCTGCGTCCGCCGAGCAGAAGGCGCGCGAGGTTTGCGCCAGCTTCGAGAACTACGGCAAGGCCGGCTATGTCGCGCCGTTCAATCTCGAGCTGCACCACGGCGAGGTCGTCGGCCTTGCCGGGTTGCTCGGCTCGGGGCGGACCGAAACGGCGCGGCTGGTGTTCGGCGCCGAGCGCGCCGATGGCGGGCAGGCGAGGGTGGAGGGCGCCCCCGTGCGGCTTCAGTCGCCACGTGACGGCGTGCGGCACGGCTTCGGTTATTGCCCGGAGGAGCGCAAGACCGACGGCATCGTCGCCGAGCTCACCGTTCGCGAGAACATCGTGCTCGCGCTTCAGGCCAAGCGAGGACTGCATCGGCCGCTGGCGCGTCGCGAGCAGGACGAGCTTGCGAAACGCTACGTCAAGATGCTCGACATCCGTCCCCCTGATCCCGAGCGCCCGGTGGGTCTGCTCTCCGGCGGCAACCAGCAAAAGGTGCTGCTGGCGCGCTGGCTCGCAACCGCCCCGCGGCTCCTCGTGCTCGACGAGCCCACCCGCGGCATCGATGTCGGCGCGCATGCCGAGATCATCCGCCTGATCCGTGAGCTCTGCGACGACGGGCTGGCACTGCTGGTGATCTCCTCGGAGCTCGACGAGATCGTGACCTATTCCGACCGCGTGGTCGTGTTGCGCGATCGCGCCCATGTCGAGGAGCTCGGGGGCGAGGCGATCGATGTCACCAACATTCTCGCTGCCATCGCGGCCGACGGGGCAGCGATGCAAGAGGCCCACGCATGATCGCGCTGTTGCCGCGCCGCGGCCTTGCCCAGATCCTGGCCTTGATCATCATCCTTGCCGTTGACCGCGTGGTGTCGCCGCAATTCTTCGACCTGCGCCTCCAGGACGGCCGCTTGTTCGGCAGTCTCATTGACGTGCTCAACCGCGGCACGCCCGTGGCGCTGCTCTCGCTCGGCATGGTGCTGGTGATCGCGACGCGCGGCATCGACCTCTCGGTCGGCGCGGTGATGGCGATCAGCGGCGCGATTGCCGCGAGCCTCGCCGACAGCCATGGCCTTGCAGTGGTGCTGGCGGCGGCGCTCGGCGCGGGTTTGCTCTGCGGTTTGTGGAATGGCCTCCTCGTCGCCGTGCTCGGGATGCAGCCGATCGTGGCGACGCTGATCCTGATGGTGGCCGGGCGCGGCATCGCCCAGCTCATCACAGAGGGGCGCATCGTGACCTTCACCTCGCCGGACCTGGTATGGCTCGGCACCGGCGCCATTCTCGGCGTGCCGGTGCCGGTCGCGATTGCGCTCGGCATGCTGGTCCTCACCGGTGCGGTGGTGCGCGGCTCCGCGCTCGGGCTTCTGATCGAGGCCACCGGCGGTAACGCGCGGGCGAGCGAGCTTGCCGGCGTCGGCACGCGCGCAATGATCCTGGCGGTCTATGTCTGGTGCGGCGTCTGCGCTGCGCTCGCCGGCGTGATCGCGGCGGCCGACATCATGGGCGCGGATGCCAACAATGCCGGCCTCTGGCTCGAACTCGATGCCATCCTTGCGGTGGTGATCGGCGGCACTTCGCTGTTCGGTGGACGCTTCAGCCTTGTCCTGGCGGTGCTTGGTGCGCTGATCATCCAGACCATGAACACAGGCATTTTGTTGTCCGGCTATCCACCGGAGTTCAATTTGCTGGTCAAGGCCGTGGTGGTGCTCGCGGTGCTGCTGCTGCAATCGCCGAAATTGCCCGGCCTTGCCGGCATCATGACGCGGCTGCGGAGGACGAAACCGTGAAAGGCCTGCCGCCTGTCCTGATCACGGCCATCGTTCTCGTCGCCGGCTTTGCGGCCTGCGCGATCCAGTTTCCCAACATCGCTTCCACGCGCGTGGTCGGCAACCTCCTGACTGACAACGCCTTCCTCGGCATCGTCGCGATCGGAATGACCTTCGTCATCATCTCCGGCGGCATCGATCTCTCGGTCGGCTCGGTGATCGGCTTCACCACCGTGTTCGTGGCGCTCGCGATCGAACGCTGGGGCGTGCCGCCGCTGGTCGCTTTCGTCGTCATTCTTGTGCTGTCGGCGGGTTTTGGCGCGGCAATGGGCGCGGTCATCCACGTCTTCGACCTGCCACCTTTCATCGTAACGCTCGCCGGCATGTTCCTGGCGCGCGGTGCAAGCTTCCTGCTCTCGACGGAATCGGTGCCGATCAACGCGCCGATCTACTCGACCGTGTCCGATTTCGCGCTGCGCATGCCCGGCGGCGGACGGCTGAGCGCGATCGCCATCATCATGCTTGTCATCGTGACCGGCGGCGCACTTCTGTTGCATCTCACCCGCTTCGGCGCCAATGTCTATGCGCTCGGCGGTAACAGGGCCACCGCGAGCCTGATGGGCGTTGCGGTCGGCAAGATGACGGTGAAGATCTATATGCTGTCGAGCCTGCTCGCAGGGATCGCCGGCATCGTGTTCTCATTCTACACCAGCGCCGGCTATTCGCTCTCCGCTGTCGGCGTGGAGCTGGATAGCATCGCTGCCGTCGTGATCGGCGGCACGCTGCTCACCGGCGGGCAGGGCTCGGTGATCGGCACCTTTCTCGGCGTGCTGATCCAGGGCATGATCCAGACCTACATCAATTTCGACGGCACGCTGTCGAGCTGGTGGACCAAGATTGCGACCGGCATCCTGCTGTTCGCCTTCATCGCACTTCAGCAAGGGCTGGTCGCGCTGGCGCGTCGACCTGCGCAGAAGCGCGCGGGAGCAGCCTCATGACCTCGCGCATCGTCGTCATTCCGACACCACGGGCCCATTCCAACCATGCGGAGGTGGCCCGCTCGATCGGCGTGGACATCATCGCTGGCCGCTATGCGGAAGGTGTGCGTCTCCCGGGTGATGCCGAGATGACGGCGATGTTCGGCGTGTCGCGGCCGGTGCTGCGCGAGAGCGTGAAGACCCTGGTCGCCAAGGGGCTGCTCACCACCAAGGCGCGCGTCGGCACCGTCGTGCGAGAGCGCGCCGCCTGGAACATGTTCGACGCCGACGTGCTGGCCTGGCATCTCGACGCCGGCATCGACAGGCGCTTTCTCAACGATCTTGCCGAAATACGTCTTGCGGTCGAGCCGCGCGCGGCGGCCCTCGCGGCCGAGCGTCGTTCCGAGGAAGACATCGCCGAGCTTCAGCGCAGCATGGACCGAATGCGGCAGGAGCCGTCGGAGTCCGCCGCCTTTGCCGACGCCGACCTCGCCGTGCACCTTGCGGTGGCGCGTGCGTCCGGCAATCCGTTCATGCGCTCCGTCGGTCATGTGATCGAGGCGGCCTTGCGGGCGGCATTCATGCTCAGCGCACCGGCCGGGTCGGAAGATCGAGAGACCGCTTTGGTCTGGCACCAGAAGATCGCCGATTCGATCGCGGCCGGTGATGCCGACGCAGCGGCCGAGGCCATGGCGTTCGTCATTCACAACGGCATGCGTCGGCATCAGGGAATTGCTGCCGAAGCAGCTCCCGCAGCAGCAGAATCCGGAGAAAGTTCGTGACAGCCCTTCGTATCGCCATCGTCGGCTTCGGCAAGATTGCGCGCGACCAGCATGTCGGTGCGATCGCCGCGACGCCAGGCGCGGTGCTCGCCGCTGTTGCCAGCCGTAACGCGTCGCTGCCGGGCCTGCCGCATTTTGCGACCATTGAGGAACTACTGGAGAAGGGCCCGGAGATCGATGCGGTGTCGCTCTGCACGCCGCCGCAGGTGCGCCGCGCCCAGGCCGCCGCGGCTCTCGCCGCCGGCAAGCACGTCATGCTGGAGAAGCCGCCCGGCATTGGTGTTGCCGAACTCGATCCGCTTGTGGCGATCGCGACGGATGCAAAGCGCACCTTGTTTGCGACTTGGCACTCGCGCCATGCGCCGGCGGTCGAGCCGGCCCGCGAATGGCTGACGACGCGCCGGATCAAGTCGGTGCACATCATCTGGAAGGAAGACGTTCGGGTCTGGCATCCCGGCCAGACCTGGATTTGGGAGCCCGGCGGGCTTGGCGTATTCGATCCCGGCATCAATGCGCTCTCGATCCTGACCCGCATCCTGCCAAAGCCGGTGTTCGTCACCGCAGCTGATCTGGCTTTCCCGGCCAATTGCCAGTCGCCGATTGCCGCCAGCTTGACGCTGACCGATATCGACGGCCTGCCCGTGACAGCCGAATTTGACTTTCGCCAGACCGGACCGCAGAGCTGGGACATCGTTGCGGAAACGGACCAGGGCCGGATGACATTGTCTCGTGGTGGCAGGATCATGAAGGTCGACGGCCAGGTTGTTGCCGACGCGCCCGATGAGGAATATCGCGAACTGTATCGGCGCTTCGTCGAGCTCGCCGCGAGCGGCGAACGCGATGTCGACCTGGCGCCGCTCCGTCTCGTCGCCGACGCGTTCCTGCTCGGCAAGCGCAATATCGTCGAACCGTTTGTGGACTAGACATGGCCGACGGAAAAATAGCGAAGGACGTCTTCGGAACCCTGCCGGACGGGCGCAATGTCGAGCGTATCGTGCTGCGCGGAGAGGGCGGGTTCGAGGCCCGTATCATCACCCATGGCGCGGTGATCCAGGCGCTGATCGCGCCGGACGCCAAGGGCGGTTATGACGACGTCGTGCTCGGCCATGATACTTTCGCCGGCTATCTCGCCGAACGGAAGTTCTTTGGCGCCACCGTTGGCCGTTACGCCAACCGCATCGCCAACGGCCAGTTTTCGCTCGACGGAGAGACTTTCCGGCTTGCCGTCAACAACGGTCCGAATGCGCTGCATGGCGGCCTCGACGGTTTCGATCGCAAGCTGTGGGACATTGCCGGGATCGAGGATGGCGCCAGCCCTGCGGTCACGCTGACCTACACGAGCCCCGACGGCGATGAGAATTATCCCGGCAAGCTCGACGTGCGCCTGACCTATCGCGTCACCGGCCCGACCGAACTGTCGCTGATCGTGGAGGCGCGGACCGACCGGCCCACCATCGTCAACCTGACCAATCACAGCTTCTTCAATCTGGACGGCGCGACCTCGGGCACGTCCACGCTCGATCACAGGCTGACGGTGAAAGCCGAACATTTCCTGGCCATCGATCCCACCGCCATCCCGCTGCCGGGGCCACCGCGCAGCGTAGCCGGCACGCCGTTCGACTTCCGCGAGGCACATGCCGTCGGCGCGCGTATCCGCGAGGGCGATCAGCAATTGCGCAACGGCAGGGGTTACGACCACACTTATTGCCTCGCGCGCGACGGCAAGCTCGCGCTCGCGGCCCGGCTGGAGGCGCCGCTCTCGGGGCGGATCATGGAGTTGTTGACCGATCAGCCCGGCCTTCAGGTCTATTCCGGTAACTACCTCGACGGCACGATCTCGGGCAAGGGCGGCAAGCTGATCCGGCAGTCGGACGCGTTGTGCCTGGAGCCGCATATGTGGCCCAATTCGCCGAACCGGCCGGACTATCCGAGCCCGCGCCTTGATCCCGGCGGTGTCTATCGGCATCATACCGTCTATCGCTTTGCAGTGAGGTCGCCATGATGGAGCAGGTGCCGACCTCTGTTGTCTCCGCCGAGCGCTGTCACCTCGGTGAAGGCCCGACCTATGACGTCTCAACCGACACAGCCTGGTGGTTCGACATTCGCGAAAGACGCCTGTTCGAGGCGCATCTCGGCGGTGGCAGCATCCGCGTCCACGCGCTCGGCCGGATGGCAAGTGCGCTGGGGCGGATCGATGCCGAACGCCAACTCGTCGTCGCGGAGGATGGCTGTTACATCCGCACGCTCTCCGATGGCGCAATGACGTTGTTCTGCCCGCTCGAAGCGGACAATCCCGCGACGCGCTCCAATGATTGCCGCGTGCATCAATCCGGGACGTTCTGGATCGGCACCATGGGACGCAAGGCCGAGCGGGGGCTGGGGGCGATCTACGCGCTCCACCGCGGCAAGATATCGACGCTGTTTCCCGGCATCAGCATTCCCAATTCGATCTGCTTCTCGCCGGATGGTACCACCGGCTATTTCGCGGACACCGCGCGTGCCGTGCTCTATGCCGTGCCGCTCAATGCCGATACCGGCCTGCCGCGCGGCGAGCCGGAGGTGCTGCTGCGCCACACCGGCATCGGCGAGCTCGACGGCTCGGTGTGCGATGCCGACGGGCGGATCTGGAACGCCTGCTGGGGCGCTGGCCGCGTCGACGTCTATTCTCCGCAAGGCGAGCGCCTGCGCTCGCTGCACGTACCGGCCAGGCAGGCGAGTTGTCCTGCTTTCGTCGGGCCTGATCTGTCAGGCCTGCTCGTCACTTCAGCCTGGCAGGATATGGATGCGGAGGCTCGCGCAGCCGATCCACAGGCCGGGTGCACTTTTCTGCTACACGCCTCCGCGCGCGGTCGCGCGGAGCCTGACGTCAAGCTCGCATAGGAGATCCGAAACCAACCTTTACCGACGTACTGGACGACCCAAGAAACAGTCTGACACCCAACGGGAGTGAAGCATGTTGAAATTGAAGACGACATTTCTCGCGATGGCGCTGGCCGGCGCCGCAACGATGGCCACGGGCCTCACGGCCTCCGCGCAGGACAAGGCAACTGTCGGCATCGCGATGCCGACCAAGTCGTCGGCGCGCTGGATCGACGACGGCAACAACATGGTGAAAGTGCTGAAGGAGCGCGGCTACAACACCGATCTGCAATATGCCGAGGACGACATCCCGAACCAGCTCTCGCAGGTCGAGAACATGGTCACCAAGGGCGCCAAGGCGCTGGTGATCGCCGCGATCGACGGCACCACGCTGTCCGACGTGCTCAAGCAGGCCAAGGCCAAGGGCATCACCGTGATCGCCTATGACCGCCTGATCCGCGGCACGCCGAATGTCGACTATTACGCGACCTTCGACAATTTCCAGGTCGGCGTGCTCCAGGCTCAGTCGATCGAGAAGGGGCTTGGCCTCAAGGAGGGCAAGGGTCCCTTCAACATCGAGCTGTTCGGCGGCTCGCCCGACGACAACAACGCCTACTTTTTCTACAACGGCGCGATGAGCGTGCTTCAGCCCTACATCGACAGCAAGAAGCTCGTCGTCCAGTCCGGACAGATGGGCATGGACAAGGTCGCAACGCTGCGCTGGGACGGTGCCACCGCTCAGGCCCGCATGGACAACCTGCTGAGCGCCTACTACAGCAACAAGAAGGTGAACGCCGTTCTGTCGCCGTATGACGGCCTCTCGATCGGCATCATCTCCTCGCTCAAGGGCGTCGGCTACGGCAGCGCCGACCAGCCGATGCCGATCATCTCGGGCCAGGACGCGGAGGTTCCCTCGATCAAGGCGATGATCCGCGGAGATCAGTATTCGACCATCTTCAAGGACACCCGCGACCTCGCCAAGGTGACCGCCGACATGGTCGACGCAGCGCTTGCCGGCAAGCAGGTCACGGTCAACGACACCAAGACCTATGAGAACGGCGCCAAGACCGTGCCGTCCTATCTGCTGAAGCCGGTCGTGGTGTATAAGGACAATTGGGAGAAGACCCTGATTGACAGCGGCTACTACAAGAAGTCGCAATTCCAGTAAGACTTCTCAGGTTTCCCTCTCCCCGTCCGCGGGGAGAGGGACGCAACGGATGGGATACGACGCCATGACAGCCATGCTGGAGATGCGCAACGTCAGCAAGAGCTTTGCCGGCGTGCAGGCGCTGCGCGACGTCAACTTATCGGTCGAGGCTGGCCAGATCCATGCCCTCGTCGGCGAGAACGGCGCCGGCAAATCGACCCTGATGAAGGTGCTGAGCGGGGTCTACCCGGCGGGCAGCTATGAGGGCACCATCGTCTTCGAGGGCGAGGAGCGCCGTTTCCGCGACATCAACGATTCCGAGGCGCTCGGCATCATCATCATCCACCAGGAGTTGGCGCTGATCCCGCTGATGTCGATCGCGGAGAATATCTTTCTCTCGCATCCACCGTCAAAATTCGGCGTAATCGATCGCGACGAGGTCTACACACGCACCCGCGAGCTTCTCGCGCAGGTCGGCCTGAAGGAATCGCCGGATACGCTGATCACCGATCTGGGCGTCGGCAAGCAGCAGCTGGTCGAGATCGCCAAGGCGCTGTCCAAGCGCGTCCGCATGCTGATCCTGGACGAGCCGACCGCCAGTCTGAACGAGGCCGACAGCGCCGCGCTGCTCGAGCGCCTGATGAAATTCCGCCAGCAGGGCATCGGTTCGATCCTGATCTCGCACAAGCTGAACGAGGTCGCTCGCGTCGCCGACCACATCACCGTGCTGCGCGACGGCCGCACCGTCGATAGCATCGACTGCCGCGCCGAGCCGATCCAGGAAGACCGCATCATCCGCAGCATGGTCAACCGCGATCTCGCCCATCGCTTTCCGGAGCGCAGCTCGAAGATTGGCGAACTCGTGCTCGAGGTTTCGAACTGGTCAGTCTATCACCCCATCCATCCCGATCGCCAGGTCATCAAGAACGTCAACTTCGGCGTCAAGCGCGGCGAAGTCGTCGGCATCGCCGGGCTGATGGGCGCCGGCCGCACCGAATTCGCCATGAGCTTGTTCGGTCGCTCCTGGGGCACCAATATCAGCGGCCGCATCGCCCTCGAGGGCCATGAGATCGTGCTGCCGAACGTTGCGGCTGCGATCGACGCCGGCCTTGCCTATGTCACCGAGGATCGCAAGCAGCTCGGGCTGATCCTGGCCGACGACGTCCGCAAGAACATTACGCTGGCAAGCCTCGACCAGGTCGCGCCTGGGAGGGTGATCGACGACATCGCCGAACTGAAGGTCGCCAGCGACTACCGCAACCGGATGCGGATCCGCTGCTCCGACGTCTATCAGGAGACCGGCCAGCTCTCCGGCGGGAACCAGCAGAAGGTCGTGCTGTCGAAATGGCTGATGACCGACCCGAAGGTGCTGATCCTGGATGAGCCGACCAGGGGCATCGACGTCGGTGCAAAATACGAGATTTACTGTATCATCAATGAACTCGCGGAGGCCGGGCGTGGCGTCGTGGTGATCTCCTCGGAGATGCCCGAGCTGCTCGGCATCTGCGATCGCATCTGCGTCATGAACGACGGGGCCTTCGTCGGCGAGTTCGCGGGCGCGGATGCGACACAGGAAAAGATCATGCGCGCCATCATGCGCAACGAACGAAGCAACGGAAACGGCGCGGTCGAGGCCGCGGAAATGGGAGGATCGCAGCCATGACCGACAAGACGGTTTCGCTGCCTGAGGAGCGCCGGCACGGCAGCTTCATCAAGAACAATCTGCGCAACTACGGCATGCTGATGTCGCTGATTGCGATCATGCTGTTCTTCCAGGTCATGACCAGCGGCACGCTGCTCCAGCCGCTCAACCTGACCAACCTTGTGCTCCAGAACAGCTACATCGTCATCATGGCGCTGGGAATGTTGCTGGTGATCGTAACCGGGCATATCGACTTGTCGGTCGGATCTGTCGCGGGCTTCGTCGGCGCGGTCGCCGCTCTCCTGATGGTGAGCTACAAGGTCGACTACACGCTCGCTTTCATCATCTGCCTCGCGGTCGGCGCGGCCATCGGTGCGGCGCAGGGCTATTGGGTCGCCTATTTCAAGATCCCGTCCTTCATCGTGACCCTGGCCGGCATGCTCGTGTTCAAAGGGCTCGCGCTCGCGGTGTTGCAGGGCCAGTCGCTCGGGCCGTTCCCATCGACCTTCCAGAAATTGTCGTCAGGTTTTATTCCGGAACTGTTGCCCGAGTCCGGCACGCTGCACCCGACCTCAATGTTGATCGGCGCGTTGCTGGCACTGGGGCTGGTCTATGCCAGCGCCAAGGGGCGCGCGCGTGAAGTGTCGCACGGCATCGAGGTCGAGCCCTATGCATTCTTCCTCGGCAAGAGCGTGGTGCTGGCCTGCGCCGTTCTCTATTTCACCTACCTGATCGCGACCTATCGCGGCCTGCCCAACGTGCTGGTGATCATGAGCGTCCTGATCGCGCTCTATGGCTTCGTCACCCGCCGTACCGTGATCGGCCGGCAGATCTATGCTGTGGGCGGCAACGCCAAGGCGGCGGGCCTGTCGGGCATCAAGACCGAGCGGCTGACCTTCTTCACCTTCGTCAACATGGGTGTGCTCGCCGCGCTCGCCGGTCTCGTCTTCGCCGCGCGACTCAACACCGCGACGCCAAAGGCGGGCCTCGGCTTCGAGCTCGACGTCATCGCCGCCTGCTTCATCGGCGGCGCCTCGGCCTATGGCGGCGTCGGCCGTGTCGGCGGCGCCGTGGTCGGCGCCATGATCATGGGCGTGATGAACAACGGCATGTCCATCCTCGGCATCGGCATCGACTACCAGCAGGTCATCAAGGGCCTGGTGCTGCTCGGGGCGGTTTGCATCGACGTGTATAACCAGCGGCGGTAAGAAAGGCGCGACTTCGACGCAGTCGCTGGAATTCGATCACGGTATTGGCATTGCCGGGGGCGGCAATGCCTCGCCTTGACCACGATTTGGGACCTAGATCCCGCCGGTCGAGGAAAGCCGGGCAGGGCGGCGCTGATGGCGGCTCAATAACGCGGACCGGCTTCGCGCCCTCATTCGTATCGTTTCCGCCTCGACCCTGGGGCTTTGCTCCTTTGCCGCGGGCCTGCTGATCGGGGCATTTTTTCTGTTTTGAACAAGGCTTCGTCGTGGCTGGGCGTGCCATTCGTATCGCGCGTGATCCAGGCTGGTGAGGTCGAGACTTACGGCTCCTTGCTGAGCTATTGCCCAGCTTCTGAGTATATGATCGAATGGTCTGATGGATCCCTACAGGCCCGATATGATCATCTTCGATTGCGACGGCGTGCTCGTCGACAGCGAGTTGCTCAGCTGTCGCTGCCTGTCCGAAGTGCTGGCGGAATTCGGCTTTCAACTGAGCGTGGAGCAGGCGCTCGGACTTTTCCTCGGACGCAGCACGAAGGCGATCGAGCAGTACTATCGTGATCTCGGGCAGGCTTTGCCTGACGACTTTCTTCCCCGCCTGAAGGCCAGCGTGCTCGAGAGGTTTGCGGGCGCGCTTCAGCCGATCCCTGGCGTAGCTGCGGTGCTGTCCGGATTGGAGACGCCGCGCTGTGTCGCATCGTCGAGCGACCTCGACCGCGTCTCGCTCTCGCTGGACGTCACCGGCCTCGCTCCGCATTTCGGTGACCGGCTCTACACCGCGCAGATGGTCCGGCACGGCAAGCCGGCGCCTGACCTTTTTCTCCATGCCGCCGGGAAGATGCAGGCCGATCCCGCGCGCACGCTGGTGATCGAGGACAGCGTCAGCGGCGTGCACGCCGCCAAGGCGGCGGGCATGATGGTCTGGGGATTTGTCGGCGGTAGCCATTATCGCGCTCGCGATGGCCGGGCTATATTGTCGGCCGCCGGAGCCGATCGGGTCTTCGCGCAGATGAGCGATTTCTGGGAGGCGTGAGGCCGCATGGCCGCCGAGAACGAAAAATCCAGGCTCGACGATGCCGCGCGCGCCGGCTGGCTCTATTTCATAGCCGGCCACACCCAGGACGAGATCGCAAAGATGCTCCAGGTGTCGCGTGCCTCGGCGCAGCGGCTGGTCTCCCTGTGTCTCGCCGAACGGCTGATCACGTTCCGGCTCGAACACCCCATCGCCGCCTGCATGGAATTGGCGGCGCGCCTGAAGGAGCGGTTCGACCTCAGCCATTGCGAGGTTGTGCCGGCTGATCTTGCGGCGCCGCAGTCGACCGCGGGCATTGCCGAGCGCTGCGCCAATTTGCTGGATGCGACGCTGCGCTCGGAGACGCCCGTGATCGTCGCGCTCGGCACTGGGCGGGCGGTGCGCGCCGCGGTCGAGCGCGTCACGCCGATCGACCGGCCCAACCACCAGATCGTCTCGCTGGTCGGCAACATCTCCGCCGATGGCTCGGCGAGCTTTTACGACACCGTCGGCCGGCTCGCCGACCGCACCGGTGCACGGCATTATCCAATGCCGCTGCCGTTCCTGATGTCGTCGGAGGACGAGCGCAACAAGATGGTCCGCATTGAGCCGATCGCGAAGGTCAAGGCGGTCGCGGCCAAGGCGGATTTGCGCCTCGTCGGCATCGGGCAGATGGACCAGAGGGCGCAGGTCCATGTCGACGGCTTCGTCACGCGCGACGAATTGTTCGAGATGATGCGGCAGGGCGCCATCGGCGAAATCACCGGCTGGGCCTATGATTCCAAGGGCCGCCTGCTCAAGGCCGGCACCAACAAGCGCCTCACCAGCATTCCGCCGGAAGTGCCGGCGAAGACGACGACCATCGGTGCCGCGGTCGGTGCGGCCAAGGTGTCCGCGATCGCGGCGGCGTTGAATGGGCGGCTGATCAACGGCCTCATCACCGACGAGGCTACCGCGAGGGCGATCCTGGAGAGGTAGAGGCGGGCGGCCTCGCTACTTGCCCCTGCTGTCATCGTCCCGCGAAGGCGGACGATCCAGTGCGCTGCGGCCCTTCTCGGGGCAAACCAACTGACGACACGGAGTACTGGATGCCCCGCTTTCGCGGAGCATGACAGCCAATTTTGCTGCGCCTCTCTCCCGCACCGCAGCACTCATAAGTTGCCGGATTGCCGCCGCGCCTGCTTGACAAGCGGCAGCCCTCGTCCGAACATACGCCCAACGCGTGGGCATATGCTCAAAAGCGCGGGCTAGGGAGGTCACCGTGAAACACATTCTGGGCGCCGTCTGCGGCGCGTCCGTACTGCTTGCCGTCCCCGCGATGGCCGAAACGACCCTGACCATCGCCACCGTCAACAATGGCGACATGATCCGCATGCAGGGCCTGACCAGCGAATTCACCAAGAAGAATCCCGACATCACCGTGAAATGGGTGACGCTCGAGGAGAACGTGCTGCGCCAACGCGTTACCACCGACATCGCCACCAAAGGCGGCCAGTTCGACGTGCTGACCATCGGCACCTACGAGGTGCCGATCTGGGCCAAGAAGGGCTGGCTGGTGCCGCTTGCCAATCTCGGCGCCGACTACGACGTCGGCGATCTCCTGCCGAAGATCAGGGATGCCGTGTCGGCCGACGGCAAGCTCTATGCCGCGCCATTTTACGGCGAAAGCTCGATGGTGATGTATCGCACCGATCTGTTCGACAAGGCCGGCCTGAAGATGCCGGAGAAGCCCACCTGGGATTTCGTCATCGATGCCGCCAAGAAGATCACCGACAAGAACGGTGGGATCTACGGCATCTGCCTGCGCGGCAAGGCTGGCTGGGGCGAGAACATGGCGTTCCTCTCTGCGATGGCGAATTCCTACGGTGCCCGCTGGTTCGACGAGAAGTGGGAGCCGCAGTTCAACACGCCGGAATGGAAGACGACGCTCACGACCTATGTCAATCTGATGAAGGACGCCGGGCCTCCCGGCGCGAGCTCGAACGGCTTTAACGAGAACCTGGCGCTGTTCAACGCCGGCAAGTGCGGCATGTGGATCGACGCGACGGTGGCGGCGTCCTTCGTCACCAACCCGAAGGACTCAAAGGTCGCAGACAAGGTCGGCTTTGCGCTCGCGCCCAATACCGGGCTCGGGAAGAATGCCAACTGGCTGTGGGCCTGGAACCTCGCGATTCCCGCCGGCTCGAAGAAGACCGAAGCCGCCGAGAAGTTCATCGCCTGGGCAACGAGCAAGGACTACACCAAACTGGTAGCGTCGAAGGAAGGTTGGGCCAATGTCCCTCCGGGCACTCGCACCTCGCTCTACACGAATCCTGAGTACCTGAAGGCCGCGCCCTTCGCGAAGATGACGCTGGCCTCGATCGACGCCGCCGACCCGAACAAGCCGACCGTGAAGCCGGTGCCTTACGTCGGCGTGCAATATGCCGCGATCCCCGAATTCCAGGGCATCGGCACGCAGGTCGGGCAGCAGTTCTCCGCTGCGCTTGCTGGCTCGATGACGGTCGATGCGGCGCTTGCCGCTGCGCAATCGGCCACCGAGCGCGAGATGAAGCGCGCCGGCTACATCAAGTGAGCCTGAGCTCTCCCTGAGCTCAAACTCGCGGCCATCCACTCCTTGCGCGATGGATGGCCGCCTTCTTCCTCCAAGCGGAGAGCCCGAGGATGGCAACCCGGCAGACGCAATTCCTTGCGCGGTCGCTCCTGACTCCGGCCGTCGGACTGCTGTTCATCTGGATGATCGTTCCGCTCGCGCTGACGATCTATTTCTCGACGCTGCATTACAGCCTGCTCGATCCCGATTCAGAGTCCTTCGTCGGACTTGAGAACTTCCGCTACTTCCTCACGGATCCCGCCTTCCTCGCTTCGCTCCAGAACACGCTGGTGCTGGTCGGCTCGGTGCTGGCGCTGACGATCGTGCTCGGCATTCCCCTGGCGCTGCTGATGGACCAGCCCGTGATCGGCCGCAATTTCGTCCGGCTGATGGTGATCGCGCCGTTCTTCGTGATGCCTACGGTGAGCGCGCTGGTCTGGAAAAACCTGCTGATGCATCCGGTGTCGGGCCTGTTCGCCTGGCTCGCCAAGCTGGTCGGACTGACGCCAGTCGACTGGTTCAACGATTTGCCGCTGTTCTCGGTAATCCTGATCGTGGCCTGGCAATGGCTGCCGTTTGCAACCCTGATCCTGCTCACCGCGCTGCAGTCGCTCGACGAAGAGCAGAAGGAAGCCGCCGAGATGGACGGCGCGAGCGCGATCTCGACCTTCATCTACATCACGCTGCCGCATCTGGCTCGTCCGATCACGGTGGTGATCCTGATCGAGACCATCTTCCTGCTCACGGTGTTCGCCGAGATCTTCGTCACTACCGGCGGTGGCCCGGGCCTGCAGACCACCAACATCGCCTTCCTCATCTATTCGCAGGCGCTGATCCAATTCGACGTCGGCAGCGCATCGGCTGGCGGCCTGGTCGCCGTGGTCATTGCAAATGTCGTCGCCTTCTTCCTCGTCCGCATCGTCGGCCGCAACCTGGAAGCCTGACATCATGGCGCGCAGATCAACGACACAGCGGGTGGTGGTCTCGACGATCGGGGCGTGGTTCTTCGGCTTCCTGATCTTCTTCCCAATCCTGTGGATGGTGCTGGCGAGCTTCAAGACCGAGCTCGAGGCTTTTGCGATTCCGCCATCCTTCCTGTTCTTCCACTGGACGACGGAGAACTACGCGACGGTGCAGGAGCGCAGCGACTATTTCCTCCACGCGATGAACTCGATCATCATCGCCGGCGGTTCGACCTTGATTGCGCTGCTGATCGCGATCCCGGCGGCCTGGTCGATGGCGTTCTCGCCGACAAAGCGCACCAAGGACATCCTGCTCTGGATGCTCTCCACCAAGATGATGCCGCCGGTTGGCGTGCTGGTGCCGATCTACCTGATCTACAAGACTTTCGGCTTGCTCGATTCCCGCATTGGCCTCGTCTTCATCCTCTGTCTCGGCAATTTGCCGATCGTGGTCTGGATGCTGTTCACCTATTTCAAGGAAATCCCGCGCGATATCCTGGAAGCCGCGCGCATGGATGGCGCGACGATCGGCCGCGAGCTCGTCTATGTCCTGACGCCGATGGCAATCCCGGGGCTGGCGTCGACCTTGCTGCTCAATCTGATCCTGGCTTGGAACGAGGCGTTCTGGACGCTGAACCTGTCGACGTCGAACGCCGCGCCGCTCACCACGTTCATCGCGTCCTATTCCAGTCCGGAAGGACTGTTCTGGGCAAAGCTGTCGGCGGCCTCGACGCTGGCGATCGCGCCCATTCTCGTCCTCGGTTGGTTCAGCCAGAAGCAGCTCGTGCGCGGGCTCACCTTCGGCGCGGTGAAGTAAAGGGGCTGCCGGAACATGGGTCAGATTACACTTCAGGGCGTGCAGAAATCCTTCGGCCCCGTGCACATCATCAAGGGCGCCGATCTCGACATCGCCGACGGCTCCTTCGTCGTGTTCGTCGGTCCTTCCGGCTGCGGCAAGACCACGCTGCTGCGGCTGATCGCGGGCCTCGAGGACGTCACCGGCGGTGCTATTTTGATCGATGGCAAGAATGTCGTCGACACGCCGCCTGCCAAGCGCGGGCTGTCGATGGTGTTCCAGTCCTACGCGCTCTATCCGCATATGAGCGTCCGCGGCAATATCGGCTTCGGCCTGAAGATGGCGGGATTGCCCAAGGACGAGATCAGCCGCAAGGTCGAGGCGGCCGCAGCGACGCTGAACCTGACGCCTTATCTCGATCGCAAGCCGCGCGAGCTCTCCGGCGGTCAGCGCCAGCGTGTCGCGATCGGACGCGCCATCGTCCGTGAGCCCAAGGGGTTCCTGTTCGACGAGCCGCTCTCCAATCTCGACGCGGCGCTGCGCGTGCAGATGCGTATCGAGGTGACGCGGCTGCAGAAGCAGCTCGGCACCACCGCGATCTACGTGACGCACGACCAGGTCGAGGCCATGACCATGGCCGACAAGATCGTCGTGCTCAACGCCGGCAAGATCGAGCAATACGGCTCGCCGCTGGAGCTCTACGAGCGGCCCGCCAATCTCTTCGTCGCCGGATTCATCGGATCGCCCAAGATGAACTTCGTCACGGGCGACAACGCCTCGCAGCAGGGCGCGGCGACGATCGGCGTGCGCCCGGAGCATCTCAAGATCGAGCGCGAGGGCGCCGGCGGCTGGCAGGGCACGATTTCGGTCGCCGAGCATCTCGGCAGCGACACCTTTCTCTACGTCGATGCCGGGCCGCTCGGGATGTTGACGGCGCGCTACATCGGCGAACTGAGCCTTCATGCCGGCGACCGCGTGTCGCTGGTGCCCGACCCCGCACGCATCCACCGCTTCGACGCGAGCGGCAACGCGATCAGGAAGTAACAAGAAACGGGAAGACGGCCATGTACCTGGAAAAATTCAAGCTGAGCGGCAAGACCGCGTTTATCACCGGCGGCGGGCAGGGCATTGGGCTTGCCTGCGCCGAAGCGCTGGCCGAGGCAGGCGCCAAGGTGATTATCGGCGATCGCGACAGCAAGGTCGCTGGCGATGCCAAGGCCAGCCTGAAGGCGAAGGGCTACGACGTCGAGACCGCGATCATGGACGTCACCGACACCAAGCGCGTGGCGGAGGTCGCCAACGACCTCGTCGCCCGCCACGGCAAGGTCGACGTCCTCGTCAACAACGCCGGCATCGCCCGCAGCGAGACGCCGGCTGAGACCGTGACCGACGAGCATTGGCTCAACGTCATCGACGTCAATCTCAACGGAACCTTCTGGTGCTGCCGCGAGTTCGGCAAGCACATGCTCAAGGCCAAGAGCGGCGCCATCGTCAATGTCGGATCGATGTCCGGTTTCATCGTCAATAAGCCGCAGGAGCAGTGCTTCTACAACGCTTCCAAGGCCGGCGTGCATCACCTGACCAAGTCGCTGGCCGCCGAATGGGGCGCGCGCGGCATCCGAGTCAACGCGGTGGCGCCGACCTACATCGACACGCCGCTGAACGCCTTCGTGAAAAGCACCCCGAAAATGTACGATGCTTGGATCGGTGGAACCCCGATGGCGCGGATGGGACAGGTCGAGGAGATCGCCTCGGTCGTCCTGTTCCTGGCCTCGGAGGCCGCGAGCCTGATGACTGGCAGCATCGTGCTGGTGGATGGCGGCTACACTTGCTGGTAGGCTTATCGTCAAAACTGACGGAAGCGACCGGGAGCGACAATGCCGCGAGCGTATATCGGCGTCGATGTAGGGACCACGAGCACGCGGGCAGGGGTGTTTGACGAGGCGGGCACGCTGCTCGCGACCGCCAGGCATCCGATTCGAATCTGGCACGAGGCCGGCGATATTGTCGAGCAGTCCTCCCACGATATCTGGGAGGCCTGTGCCAGATCGGTGCGGGCGGCGATGGCGGAAGCAGCGATTGCGCCCGACAGCGTCGGCGGCATCGGCTTCGACGCCACCTGTTCCCTGGTGGTGCTCGACCGCCAAGGGGAGCCAGTCACGGTCAGCGCCTCCGGCGACAGGCAGCGCAACGTCATCGTCTGGATGGACCATCGCGCCGTCGCCGAGGCGCGGCTGATCAACGAGACCGCCGACGATGTGCTGCGCTATGTCGGCGGCTCGATCTCGCCAGAGATGGAGATGCCAAAGCTGTTGTGGTTGAAGCGGCATCTGCGCGCGAGCTTTGATGCTGCCGGGCATTTCTTTGATCTGGCGGACTATCTGACCTGGCGTTCGACCGGATCGCTGCAGCGCTCGACCTGCACCGTCACCTGCAAATGGAACTATCTCGCGCATGATGGCGGCGGCTGGAGCGGGCAATACTTCAAGCGCATTGGGCTTTCGGATTTCGTCAACGAAAAATATGCTCGCATCGGCACCGAGATCGTCGCCCCTGGCACGCGGCTCGGCACCGGTCTCACCCGAGCGGCCGCCGCCGATCTCGGCCTGCCCGCTGGCATTCCAGTCGGTGCCTCCTTGATCGATGCCCACGCCGGCGGCATCGGCGCGATCGGAGGTCGTGACGGCTCGGGCGGAACGACTGACGTTACAGATCGCCTTGCCTACATCATGGGAACGTCAGCCTGCATCATGGCGACGACCAAACAACCGTGCTTCGTGCCCGGCGTCTGGGGTCCCTACTACTCCGGCATGGTGCCGGACTTCTGGCTCAACGAAGGCGGCCAATCGGCCGCGGGCGCGGCAATCGACCATCTTCTCAAATCGCATCCCGGACATGCCGAGGCGATCGTCGCTGCCAGAAGCGAGGGCGTCGATCTCATCGAGTTCCTCGAGCGCCGCATCATCGCGCGCGCCGGCGATGCCAGCCGCGCCGCGTTGCTCGCCCGCGACGTCCATGTGCTTCCCGAGTTCATCGGCAACCGCTCACCCTACGCGGACCCTGACACCCGTGCGGTGATCGCGGGCCTCGATCTCGACACCGATGTCGGTTCGATGGAGCGGCTGTTCATCGCCGGCCTGTGCGGGCTCGCCTATGGGCTCGCCGAAGTGATCGAGGCCTTTGCAGCCCATGGCGTGCATGCCGGCATCATGATCATGGGCGGCGGCGCGAGCCGCAGCCCCTTAGTGCGGCAGATCATGGCCGACACCACCGGCCTTACTGTCGCGCTGCCGCAGACCAAGGAGCCGGTGCTGCTCGGCGCTGCGATGCTGGGTGCTGTCGCCGGCGGTGCCTATGCCTCGATCGGCGAGACCATGGCAAAGATGTCGGCTCTTGGGCGCAAGAGCGAGCCGACCACGCCCGACATGGCGGCGTTTCACAAGAAGAAGCGGGAGGTGTACAAGCTGCTGCGCGAAGTCGACCACGGCAGCCGCGCGGCGATGCGCGGCGTCGCCAAGGGGTAGAAGGACGCGTTAAGAGCCATGCTGATTTCCTGCGGCGATGCATTGATCGATTTCGTGCCGACGAAGAACGCCGACGGCCGCGAAGCGGTGATGCCGGCGGTGGGCGGCTCCTGCCTCAACGTCGCCATCGGCATCGCGCGGCTCGGCGCCCCGACCGGCTTTGTCGGCGGCATCTCGACCGACCTGTTCGGACGCATGATCGCAGATCACGCCGTAGCGTCGAGCGTCGAACTGGGCCTCGCCACCCGAAGCGATCACCAGACCACGCTCGCCTTCGTTCGCATCGTCGCGGGTGAATCGCATTACGCCTTCTATGATGCCGAAACCGCGACGCGGAATTGGACGTTTCGGCGCGGGAGCATCCCGTTCGATACGGTTGAGGCCGTCCATGTCGGCTCGACCACGCTGGTGAACGACCAGGGTGCGGCCGAGACCAAGGCCCTCATCGCGGACGCGAAGGCCTCGTCGACGATCTCTTTCGATCCAAATTGCCGGCCCAATCTGGTCAAGGACAAGCCGGCTTATCTTGCTCGCATGACCGAGTTCGCCGACAGCGCCGACCTCGTCAAGATGTCGGATGTCGACTTCACCTATCTCTTCGGCGAGGAACTGTATCGGCAGCGCGCGAGCGCGATGCTGGGGCAAGGCTCGAGCCTCGTCGTCATCACCCGCGGCAACAACGGCGCCATCGCCTGGCACGCAAAAGCAGGGCAGATCGAGGTGGAAGCGCCGAAGGTGCAGGTCGCCGACACCATCGGCGCTGGCGACAGCTTTCAGGCCGCATTGCTGTTTGCCCTGCATAAGCAAGGCCGTCTCTCACGATCGCAACTGAAGGGCATCGGCACCGAGGAACTCCGCCGCGCGCTATCGTTCGCCGCCAATTGCGCCGGGCTGACCTGCACCCGCCCGGGCGCCGATCCGCCTTGGAGCCATGAAATCAGCTGGCGCTGGTAGGTAGCTCTCCTCACAGCCGCGCGACGACTTTCTCGGCGCACTTCAGAAATTTGGGGATCAACGGGCTCTGCGAGTCCCGCCGCCAGCATACCGCGATGTCGATGGAGTCGACTGTGTCCCGCAGCGGCCGGAATACGATGCCGCGCGGCGCGCCGAGCCTGGCGCAGGCCGGCAGGATCGCAAGACCTTCACCGGCGAGGACAAGGCTCATCGCCGAATGCACCGTCTCGACACGGCTTGCGATCGGCATCACGATCTGATGCCGTCGCAGCAGGGCCGCGACCGCGGAGGAGGCGGGATCGCGCTCTGGCGGCGGCAGCGCGACCAGCGGACGGCCCTGCAATCGCGCCATCGGCACGGCGCCGAGACGCGCGAGCGGCGAGCGGTTTGGCATCGCCAGCATGAAGCGCTGCGCGCCGATCCGCGCCACCTGGATCTCGGGGTGATGGATCGCCGGCATGCACAGCGCTACCGTGACGCTGCGGTCGAGTAGCCGCGCCTCGCGTGTCGATGCGCTGAGGTCGACGAAGTCGAGATCAACGCCGGGAATGGATCGCCGCAGTTCGGGGATCAGTCGCGGCAGCATGGCGTTCGCCAGCACGAACATGTAGCCGACGGAGATCCGCCCGCGCCGACCGGCCGCAACCGCGCGGGCGGCTTCGATGCCATCTGCCGCAAGCGCCAGCGCCTCGCCTGCGCGCGCCAGCAGGGCCAGGCCCGCGTCGGTCAGGTCCATGCCGCGCGTGCCACGGTGGAACAACGGTGCGCCGACTTCGGCCTCGAGCTTGCGGATCTGGACCGAGAGCGGCGGCTGCGCCATCCGTAGCCGCTCGGCCGCCTTGCCGACGCTGCGCGTCTCGGCCACGGCGACGAAATAGCGGAGCCGGCGAAGATCCATAGGCATACCGAAACCGTATGGGTTGACCACCAAAATCGTATTGGACGCCGAGTTAACAAAACTGTCATTCTCGTTGTCAATGCATGGGGCCAACGAAGGCCGTTTCGGAGCATGATCTGACGATGAACGGCGATCCCTGCCTGCTGTCCGCTACCGAATTGCGTCCGCTGATTGCGAACAAGCAGATTTCTCCCGTCGAAATCACCAGCGCGGTGCTCGCGCGCGCCGAGGCGCTCCAGCCCAAGCTGAACTGCTTCATCACGATTTGTGGCGACGAGGCGATGGCAGCGGCACGCGAGGCCGAGCGCAAGGTCATGTCAGGCGAGCCGCTTGGTCTGCTGCATGGCCTGCCCGTTACAGTCAAGGACATCGTCAACACCAAAGGCGTGAAGACCACCTTCGGCGCCGTTCCTTACAAGGACAATGTACCCACCGAGGATGCCGTTGCGGTCGCAAAGCTGCGCGGCGCAGGCGCGATCCTGATCGGCAAGACCACGACGCCGGAATTCGGCAGCAAATGCCTGACCGATTCACCGCTGTTCGGCCGCACCCGCAATGCGTGGAGCGCGGAGCGCTCCTCCGGCGGCTCCAGTGGAGGTGCTGCCGTGGCGGTGGCGAGCGGCATCGCACCGCTGGCGATCGCGACCGACGGCGGCGGCTCGACGCGCATTCCGGCCGCCTGCAACGGCGTGGTCGGTTTGAAGCAGAGCAACGGCGTGATCGCGCACAGCCAGGCGCTCGATGCATTCGGCAACCAGACCTATGTCACGCCGACCACGCGCACCGTCGCCGACACGGCTCTGATGATGCAGGCGATATCGGGCGAGGATGCCTGCGATCCTTGGTCGATCGGCATGCCCGTGCCCGATTTCATCGACACCGCCGCCCCGCGTGGCGATCTGCGCGGGCAAAAAATCCTGTTCTGCGCAGCGCCCCCGGGACGCCCGGTGTCGGCGGACGTCGCCGCGGCCTTCAAGGCGAGCCTCGACCGGCTCGCGAGTCTGGGCGCCGAACTCGAAGAGTTCGCCGGCGAAGGCTACGACGTCGAACCGATCTGGCGCGCCATCAACCACACCGTCTGGCGTTCGCGCTTTTCGAAGCTGGTGGCCGAGCATGGCGACGCCTTAAGCGAAGCCTTCGTCAAGCAGATTGCGCTGGCGACCAATGTCAGCGGCGTTGACTATCAGGAGGCGATGTTCGCGCGTACAGCGCTGTTCCGTCGCGTGCAATCATTGCTTGCGCGTGGGCACCTTCTGGCGATGCCGACCATCACCCGGACCGCGCTGCCGATCGACCAGGATCTGTTCGGCAAGATCGAGATTGACGGGGTGCAGTTTGACAGCGTCCGGCCGCACTGGTTCCCGTGGACCATGCCGTTCAACATGACCGGCCACCCCGCCATCAGTTTGCCCTGCGGTTTCGGCCGCGACGGCCTGCCGATCGGGCTCCAGCTCGTCGGCCGCTTCCGGGCCGATGCGGAATTGCTGCGCGCCAGCGCGCTGTTCGAGGCCTCGCACGACCTTCTCGCCCGCCGGCCGGAATGACGGCATGCACTGGCCAGCAAGGGGCTTGCGTCCGGCGTCGGGACATGTTGATCGTGCCGCTGATGAGCCCTGAGCCCGATCGCGCATGAGCGTATTTGTCCTTCGACGTGTTCTGACATTGCTGGCGACGCTGGTCGGCGCATCCGTGATCATTTTTCTGGTGCTGGACGCGTTGCCGGGCAATGCCGCCCAAATGCTGATGGGCGCCGACGCCTCGGCCGACGCGGTCCGCGCGCTCACGGTCAAGCTCGGGCTCGATCAGCCGCTGGCGGTCCGCTACGTGCAATGGATCAGGGGCCTCGTCGTCGGCGACCTCGGCAATTCCTATGTTTATGGCACACCGGTTGCGAGCCTGATCGCGGAGCGGCTGGTGCTGACCATTCCGCTCGCGATCATGTCGATGCTGATCACGGTCGTGCTGGCGCTTTCGGCCGGCATTTACACCGCTGCCAACCACAACAAGCTCGGCGATGTCGGCGTGATGTCGCTGACGCAAGTCGGCATCGCGCTGCCGAACTTCTGGTTCGCCATTCTCCTGGTCCTGCTGTTCGCCGTGCGGCTGCAATGGCTTTCCGCGGGCGGATTTGCCGGCTGGGATGACGGCATCTGGTTGGGAGTCAAATCGCTGCTGTTGCCGTCGATCTCGTTGGCCGTGGTGCAGGCCGCCATTCTTGCCCGCGTCACGCGCTCGGCCGTGCTCGAAGTCCTGCGCGAGGACTTCGTCCGCACCGCTCGCGCAAAAGGGCTCGGCAAGCGCGAGGTGCTGTGGAGCCACGTGCTGCGCAATGCCATGATCCCCGTGATGACGGTGATGGGCCTGCAATTCGCCAATCTGCTCGCCGGCACGATCGTGATCGAGAACGTGTTCTATCTGCCGGGCCTTGGCCGGCTGATCTTCCAGTCGATTGCCAACCGCGACCTGATCGTGGTGCGCAATTGCGTGATGCTGCTGGCCGCCATGGTCGTCATCGTCAATTTCGTGGTCGACGTGCTCTATGCCTTCATCGATCCCCGCATCAAGGTGCACGACCTGTGAGCGCGCCTCTAACCAGTTCAGTCGACGCGCCAGCCCCAACGCGCCCCTTGCCGGCAAAGACCTTCTGGGGCCGCGCGCTGCGCCATCGCAGTTTCGTGCTGGGCGGTGCACTGAGCCTGCTGGTGGTGGTCTCGGCGCTGCTGTCGCTGGTGTGGACGCCGTGGTCGCCTTACGAGATCGACATCGCCTCGAAACTCAGGCCACCGTCGGCGGCGCACTGGCTCGGCACCGATTCCTTCGGTCGCGACATCGTCTCGCTGCTGCTCGCCGGCGCGCGCTCGACCATCCTGGTCGGCATCATCGCGGTCAGCATCGGTCTCACCTTCGGCGTCTGCCTCGGCCTGATTGCCTCGGCCAAGCGCGGCTGGACCGAAGAGATCATCATGCGCTTTTCCGACTTCACCTTCGCGTTCCCGGCCGTGCTCTCCGCGATCATGCTCGCGGCGGTCGCGGGGCCGGGCATGGTGACCTCGATCATCGCGATCGGCATCTTCCAGATCCCGACCTTGACCCGGCTGACGCGCGGCTCGGCCAATGCGATCTGGGCGCGCGAATTCGTGCTGGCCGCGCGCGCCTCGGGCAAGGGCGCCTTCCGCATCACAATCGAGCACGTGCTGCCGAACATCCTGTCGATCCTGATCGTGCAAGCGACGATCCAGTTTGCGCTCGCCATTCTTGCAGAGGCCGCTTTGTCCTATCTCGGCCTCGGCACGCAGCCGCCGCAACCGTCCTGGGGGCGTATGCTGAATGACGCGCAAACCATGCTGTTCCAGTCGCCGATGCTCGCGGTCTATCCGGGCGCTGCGATCGCCATCGCCGTGCTCGGCCTCAATCTGCTCGGCGACGGTCTTCGCGACTTGCTCGATCCCAGACTGGCGCGGGAGCGGTGACGATGGTTGATCCCGCAGCGCTGATCGAGGTCGCCAATCTCGGCGTCCGCCTCAACACCAGCCGCGGCCCGGCACAGGCCGTGCGCGGCGTCAGCTTTGCGCTGAAGCGCGGCGAGACGCTCGGGCTTGTCGGCGAATCCGGCTGCGGCAAGTCGGTCACGGCGCTGTCGCTGATGGGATTGCTGCCGGACAGCGCGGTTGTGACCGGCAGCATCAAGCTTGATGGCAACGAGCTCGCGCGGCTTCCTGATGCCGAATATTGCAAGCTGCGCGGCAACCGCATCAGCATGATCTTCCAGGAGCCGATGACGGCTCTCAACCCGATGCACACGATCGGCCATCAGGTTGCAGAACCCTTGCGGCGTCACAAGAAATATTCCGCCGCGCAGGCGCGGAAGGAGGCGATCGCCTTGCTCGACCGCGTCGGGCTGCCCGATCCCGCAAAACGCATCGATGCCTATCCGCACCAGTTCTCCGGCGGCCAGCGCCAGCGCGTCACGATTGCGATGGCGCTGGCCTGCGAGCCCGATCTGTTGATCGCGGACGAGCCCACCACCGCGCTCGACGTCACCATCCAGGGCCAGATCCTCGATCTCATCGCCGATCTGGTCGAGGAGCGCGGCATGTCGATGATCCTGATCTCGCACGATCTCGGCGTCATCGCCGAGAATGTGCAGCGCATGATGGTGATGTATGGCGGCACGGTGGTCGAGAGCGGGCCGACCGACGAGGTGTTCCGCCGCATGGGCCATCCGTACACGCAAGGCCTGTTCCGTGCCCGTCCAAAACTCGGTGCGCGCAAGGGGACGCGGCTGACGACGATCTCGGGCACGGTGCCGGAGCTCGCCGATCTGCCGGTGGGCTGCGCCTTCGGCGAGCGCTGTCCGCTGGTCGAGGAAAAATGTCGTGCGGCGCTGCCGCCGATGGTCGAGGTCGGCCCGGGCCACGCCGTGCGCTGCGTGCGTACCGATGTGTCGATGGCCACGAATGTCGGGGCGCTGTCCGCATGACCGCAGCACCTCTTCTCAACGTCAGGAATCTCGAGCAGCGCTACGCGCTGCCGCGCGAAAGCCTGTTTCGTTCGCCCGGAGAGGTGCGCGCGCTCAACGGCGTCAGCGTGCAGGTCCAGGCCGGCAAGAGCCTCGGCATCGTCGGCGAATCCGGCTCGGGCAAGTCGACCTTCGCGCGCGTCGTGATGGCGCTGGAGCGGCCGACGGCGGGGCAGGTCACGCTGCTCGGCCGCGATCTCAACCGCATCTCGCCTGATGAATTGCGCCGCGCACGCCGCGATTTCCAGATGGTGTTCCAGGATCCTTACGGCTCGCTCGACCCGCGCCAGACCATCGCGCGCATCGTCGCCGAGCCGCTCACCGTGCTTGACGATGCCGACCGCAATACGTTCCGCGCCCGCGTTGCCGCCGTGCTGAAGCAGGTCGGCCTGCGTGAAGCGGACATGGATAAATATCCGCACGAATTCTCCGGCGGCCAGCGCCAGCGAATCGCCATTGCGCGTGCGCTGATCACGCAACCCAAACTGATCGTCGCGGATGAACCCGTCTCCGCGCTCGACGTCTCCGTGCAGGCCCAGGTGCTGAACCTGATGCAGGACCTCCAGGAGCAGTTCCGCCTCAGCTACATCCTGATCAGCCACGACCTTGCCGTCGTCGACTATCTCTGCGACGAGGTCGCGGTGATGTATCTCGGCCGGGTGGTCGAGCAAGGGCGGCCGGAAGACCTGTTCGAGCGCTGCGCTCATCCCTATACGCGGGCGCTGCTGGACGCCGTGCCGCGGGCACGCGCCGGGGGCGGTCGGCGGCGGCGCGGCGCCCAGGCGATCGCCTCGCAATCGGCGGCGGCGACCGGATGCCCCTATGTTGCGCGTTGTCCGCTCGCCGACCAGCATTGCAGCGAGGTTCCGCCCTTGCTACGCAGGGTGGGCGAGGGACATCTCGCCGCCTGCCACAAGGCGGAGGCCGTGATGGCATTGCCGCAGTCGGGCCTGGAAGGTTAGTGTCCGCCCGAGGATTGGCGTAGGCTGGAAACAGAGAAGGCCGGGGAGTTAGGCATGTTGAAGAAGCTTTCGATCGTCGCTTTTGCCGCCGCATTGGCCGCGGCGCCGCTGCCGGTGCTGGCGCAGGGCAAGAAGGACAGCGTCGTCATGGGCATGACGCTGGAGCCGCCGGGGCTCGATCCCACCAATGCCGCCGCCGCCGCGATCGCCGAGGTCACGCTCTACAACATCTATGAGACCCTGACCAAGATCAACGAGGACGGCTCGGTCTCGCCGCTGCTGGCCGAGAGCTGGACGGCATCGCCCGATTTGAAGACGTATACCTTCAAGCTGCGCAAGGGCGTCAAATTCCAGAACGGCGAGGCTTTCAATTCAGCCGCCGTCAAATTCTCGTTCGAGCGCAACGCGGCCGCGAACAGCACCAACAAGGACAAGAGCCTGTACCAGGCGTTCGAGAAGGTCGACGCGCCCGACGCCGACACGATCGTGCTGACGCTGAAATATCCCGAGCCGAACCTGCCGTTCCTGCTGGGGCAGGCGAGCGGCTCGATCGTCGAGCCGAAGAGCGCGGCGACCAACATCACCCAGCCGGTCGGCACCGGGCCGTACCAGCTGGGCGGCTGGGTCAAGGGCTCCTCGCTCACGCTGAACAAATGGGCCGACTACCGCAACGCCTCCGCGATCAAGCTGTCCAAGGTGACGATCCGCTTCATCGGCGATCCGGCCGCGCAGATTGCAGCGCTGCTGTCCGGGGACGTCGATGCGTTCCCGCGTGTCACCACCCGCGGTGTTGCGCAGTTCAAGAACGATCCGCGCTTCACCGTGCTGATCGGCGGCTCCAAGGCCAAGACCATCGTCGCCATCAACGAGAAGAAGAAGCCGCTCGACGACGTCAGGGTGCGCCGTGCGATCCTCGCCGCCATCGACCGCAAGGCGATGATCGACGGCGCGGTCGAAGGCTTCGGCACGCCGATCGGCAGCTTCTACACGCCGGGCTCGCTCGGCTATGTCGACACGACTGGCATCAACCCTTACGATCCGGAGAAGGCGAAGAAGCTGCTGGCCGAGGCCGGCGTCACCACGCCGCTCGAGCTCAGCCTGAAGCTGCCGCCGCCGCCCTACGCGCGGCAAGGCGGCGAGATCCTCGCGGCCCAGCTCGCCAAGGTGGGCATCGTCGCCAAGATCGAGAATGTCGAGTGGGCGCAGTGGCTGTCGCAGGTGTTCGCGCCGAACGGGCCGCACAATTACGACCTCACCATCGTCTCGCATGTCGAGCCGTTCGATCTCGTCAAGCTGACCGAGCCCGACTTCTATCTCGGCTACAACAGCGAGGCCTTCAACGCGCTGTACAAGCAGATCGTGTCGACGCCTGACCAGGCCGGCCGCGCCAAGCTGCTTGGCGATGCCCAGAAGATGCTGGCGACCGATGCCGTGGCCGGCTTCCTGTTCCAGCCGCAATGGCCGACGGTCATCAACAAGAAGCTGAAGGGCGTCTGGAAGGAAGTCCCGCAGTTCGAGAACGATTTCTCGGCCTGGTCCTGGGAGTGAACCACTCACCCAGCTCGAAGCTGACAGGTTGATTCTGACCTCTCCCCGTCGAGGGAGAGGTCATTTTTTTGATCGCATCAAGGCAAGATCTGCAAAACAACCCCATGCACAGTAGACGGGGACAGTGCTTTCAATGGCTTGCGCGGCCCGCTTGAGCGCTAGTGCAATTTCGCGGCAAAGTTGACCCGTCGGGCAAAACACTGGCATGATGACATCATCGCGAGCCACCGCCGGGCACTGGTCCTGCCGATGAGAAGCGACGCACCGTCCGAAGACGATGCGCCGCTCGTTGCTCACGCCGCTTTCGCCTCGACACTGCCTATCCAGTTGCGGGCAAGCGTCACGTCTGCTTGCGATATCTGATGACCTGCCGGCAAGACCTTGTGGTCGACCCGCGCCCCTGCGTGCGACAACAGCGCTGCAAGCTTGGCCGAATTGCTCGCCGGCACGATCGGATCGGCCTGCCCGGACAGCAGCAGAACGGGCTTGCCGTCGAGTTTAGCCATGGGCGGATCCGACAGCGGCACCATGGCGCGCAGCAGGATCGCGCCGGCCAGCACCTCCGGCTTCAGCAGCAACAGCGCGGCTGCGATGTTGGCGCCATTGGAGAAGCCGACCGCAATGGGCGCGGCGATGCCGTATTGCGTCCGCGCGTTGGCGACGAAGTCGGCGAGTTCGATCGCGCGGCGGCGCACGTCGGTCTCGTCGAACACGCCTTCGGCAAGGCGGCGGAAGAAGCGCGGCATGCCGTGCTCGAGCACGCGGCCGCGCGGCGAGAGCAGCGCCGAGCCCGGCGAGATCATCTTGCCGAGCCCGAGCAGATCGTTCTCGTCGCCACCGGTGCCGTGCAGCAGCAGCAGAGGCGGGGAGCCCGCGCTGGTCGCGGGCTCGAAACGATGGATGAAGTCGGTCATGACGCGGTCTCTTCCAGGCTCGGCAGCACGCCCTCGATCTGCTTGCGATGCTGTTCGAGGAAGCTGGGCAGCTTCAGGTCACGTCCAAGCGTCGCCACGGGCTCGTCCACGGCGAAGCCGGGGATGTCGGTCGCGATCTCGAACAGAACGCCGCCGGGCTCGCGGAAGTAGATCGAGCGGAAGTAGTTGCGGTCCCGCTGCTCGGTCGGATGCAGGCCATGACTGCTCACGAGCCTCTCGGCCATCTTGCCCTGCTCGGCATCATCGGCCGCACGGAAGGCGATGTGGTGCACCGAGCCGCCGCCCTGGTGGCCGCGCAGAAAGCCCTTGGCCTCGTAGATGTCGACGACGCTGCCCTCGGCATCGCCTGGCGCCTTGAAGCGGATCACCGAGCCTTCACGGCCGGTCTCCTTGAAGCCGAACACGTCGGTGAGGACGGCGGCCGTCTTCGCTGCGCTGTCGAGCAGCAGGGTCACGCCGTGGAAGCCGCGGATCGCATGCTCTGATGGCACGTCGCCATTGCTCCAGCCGGGCTCGTTCTCGGCGCCGGGGACGCCAACAAGGGCTAGCGCCATGCCGTCAGGGTCGGTGAACGGCAGCACGGACTCGCCAAAACGCTTTTCGAGCGCCTCGTAGGCAATGCCCTTCTCGATGAAGCGCTGCGTCCAGAAGCCGAGCGAGCGTTGCGGCACGCGAAACGCGGTCTGATGGGTCTCGCCGACGCCCCGTCGTCCCGGAGACACGCCAGCCCAGGGGAAGAAGGTCAGGATGGTGCCGGGGCGGCCGGTCTCGTCGCCGTAATAGAAGTGATAGGTGCCGGGGTCGTCGAAATTGACCGTCTTCTTGACGAAGCGCAGGCCGAGATCCCGGGTGTAGAAGCCGAAATTGCGGATGGGGTCGCCGGCAATCGCGGTGACATGGTGCAGTCCAGACATTGTCGTCCTCCAAAAACTCGGGGAGCGGGTCTTGCTCTCTGGCCGGAAATATCGTTCCGCTTTGGATTGGAGACAATCCATGCAAATATGACGGCTATGTCTACGATTTGGAAACAATCGAGGCCCGGCCTTGGATAAGGTCGCCAGCCTCCGGGCCTTCGTGAAAGTGGTCGAAAGCGGCAGCTTTGCCGAGGCCGGGCGGCAATTGCGGCTGTCGCGCTCGGCGATCAGCAAATACATCGCCGACCTCGAGGAGAGCCTCGGCGTCCAGCTTCTGAACAGGACCACCCGTCACGCCAGCCCGACCGAGAACGGCCAGCGCTATTTCGAGCGGGCGGTCGTCATCCTCTCGGAGATCGAGGCCGCCGACCAGGCCGTGGCGCAGGCCCAGTCGGCGCCGCGGGGCCTGCTGCGGGTCAATGCGCCGATGTCGTTCGGTACGATGCGGCTCGGGCCCGCGCTCGCGGACTTCATGGAGACGTATCCGGAGCTTCAGCTCCAGATCGTGCTGAGCGACGATTTGCTCGATCCGGTGCAGGACGGTTTTGACGTGACCTTGCGGATTGCCGAGCTGGAATCCTCGAGCCTGATCGCGCGAAAAATCATCCCGATGCCGCGCATGATCTGCGCTTCGCCCGATTATCTCGCGCTTCACGGCACGCCAAGGCATCCGCAGGATCTGCGCGCGCATGCCTCGCTCACCTACGGCTTCCTGCTGACGGGCAATCAGTGGAAGCTGTCAGGCCGCGATGGCTACCACTGGATCCAGCCGGACTGGTCGCTCTGCGTCAACAATGCCGAAGTGCTTCGTGATGCCGCGATCAAGGGCAGGGGCCTCGCGCTGCTGCCGGAGTTCATTGCCGCTGATGCTTTGAAGAGGGGCGAGTTGCGGACGGTGCTCGATGATTATTCGGCGCCGCCGCTTGCGCTCTATGCGGTGTATCCGCCGACGCGACATCTGTCGGTGAAGGTGCGGCTGTTCATCGATTTTCTGGTGGAGCGGTTTGGGCGGGAGGAGGCGGCGGGCTGAGGCGCCGAGGCGGGGAACGTGGACTCAGATCAAATGCCACGCTTGCTGTCGGGCAATCCGAGAATAATGCCAAGGAACCAACCGCCAAAGAAAGAGACGATCAGCATGAGGAGATCGGTCGTTACGGAAGGACCGAACTCCTGCGGGCCTCGAACCCGATCAAACCCGATGAGCCCCAGAGCACAAGCTCCCGCGGAGAATACGGGCAAAAACACTGCGAGCCGTCCCTGAGGGTTCTGTGACAGAGCCCTGGATCGACGGTACGACATCGCGGCACTCGAGACGATCACGATCAGACAGGCAGTGAGGAACATGGACATTATCCTTCGTGCCTTGCAGCGTACTCGCTAGATCAAAAGAAAGCCTTTCCGAGCAGATCGAAGTTTATCGATTGCCGTATGGATTGATATCTGTAACCGCACACGATGCGGACGAAGTCAGCTCTGGGTCCACTAGCGCAAGCCGCGATCGGGCTTGCCTAACCGTGAAGCTGCGCGTTCAGGCCGTCCCAATTTCCCTTGCGTTTTGTCGCCTCGAGCGCGCCGCTCTGGGAATTGCGGCGAAAGAGAAGGCCCTTCTGGCCCGAGAGTTCCTTGGCTTTCACGACGCGGCCATCTTCCAACAGGATGCGCGCGCCTGCCGTGACGTAGCAGCCTGCTTCGACGATGCAATCGTCACCCAGTGAAATGCCGATACCGGCGTTGGCTCCGATCAGGCAGCGCTCGCCAACCGTGATCTTCTCCTTGCCTCCGCCTGACAGCGTCCCCATGATCGAGGCGCCGCCGCCAATGTCGCTGCCGCTTGCCACGACCACGCCGGCGCTGATCCGGCCTTCGACCATGCAGGGACCGAGCGTGCCCGCGTTGAAGTTGCAAAAGCCCTCATGCATCACGGTAGTGCCCGGAGCCAGATGGGCGCCGAGCCTGACGCGATCCGCATCCGCAATTCTCACGTCCGCAGGCGTCACGTAATCTGTCATGCGGGGAAACTTGTCGATGCCTGCCACCTCGAAGGCGAGACCACGCTTTCGCGCCAGCAGCCGCACGTCCGCGACGCGCGCGGGTTCGCAGGGACCGAGGCTCGTCCAGGCTACGTTGGGCAACAGACCGAAAATGCCGTCGAGGTTCAGGCTATTCGGCTGGACCAGCCGGTGGCTCAACAGATGCAGGCGAAGATAGGCGTCGTGCACGTCCGTCGGCGCGGATTCGAGAGAGCCAAGGCTTGTGCGGACGGCAACGATGTCGACGTTGCGGATGTCGTCGTGTCGCGCATAGCCGTCGGCCAGCTCGCCCAACGATTTGACGATCTCGTCATTCGTAAGCCGGACCGTCGCCGTCTTGTCGGCCTCCGCAACCAGGGTTGGCTTGAGAAACCAGGAATCCAGCACGCGACCGTCGGCGGTCACAGTCGCAAATCCCTCGCCCCACGCGCCCTTCAGCTCCATCGCCATTTGAATTCCTCCCAGTGCAATCCTTCGCAGTGGATACGCGAGTTCTCGCCAGGGGGAAAGCCGGGCTGAGGCGCGTCAGCCCGGCTCGTCGCCTTATTTCCTGCCGTCGAGGAACTCGCGGACCGCCTTGATGGTCGCCGCCGGATCCTCTTCCATCAGCCAGTGCCCGGCGCCAGGGACCACCACTTCGGTGACATCGCTCGCCGCATTGCGCATCACGACCGCTTCCATCTTGCCAAATGACTTTTCGCCGCCGACGGCGAGCACGGGCATGGTCAGCTTGGTCGCGATCTGCTTCTTGTTGTCCTCGGCGTCGGTACGGATCGCCCTGAATTGGGCGAAGGCGGAATGCATCGCGCCCGGCTGCGCATAGAGTTTTGCGTAGTGGCGGCGCGTCGCTTCGTCGACCTTGGAAGGCGTACCGGCAAACTCGTTCCAGAAGCGGTCGAGATAGATGCGCTCGCGCCCCTTGACCAGCCGCTCCATGTCGGGGCCGCCGAAATCGAAGTGCCAGAGCTGCGGGCTGCGGACGATCTCGTCCCACGGCGGTACGCCGGGGACGGGGGCATCCATGACGACCAGCTTCTCGGTGAGGTCGCGGTAGCGCGCCGCGTAGGCATACGCGACCATGGTGCCGATGTCGTGTCCAATGACGATGGCCTTGTCGATGCCGAGCGACTGTAGGACGGCCCGCATATCGGCGGCCTGGCTCCATTTGTCGTAGCCGGTCTCGGGCTTGGCCGAGAGGCCCATGCCGCGCAAATCAGGCACGACCACGGTGTGGTCGCGAACGAGGTCCGCGCCAAGCTTCGCCCACATGTCGCCGGTGTCGCCAAAACCGTGGATCAGGATCACGGCGGGTCCCTTGCCGCCGATGCGCACGTGGATCTGCGTGCCGTTGGCCGGGATGGTTTTGGTCTGGAAGCTGGACGGGAAGGGTTCCTCGGCGCGGGCGGCCGCCGGCGCGAGCAACATGAGGAGAATGGCGAGATGTCTTGCGCGCACGGGCGGTCCTTATCATTTTGTGTTTCGGATCGCAGAGGTAGTTGGAGACCGATCGATCTACAACAGGAATCCGTGCGAGCGGCCGTAGCAATCGTGCGAGATTGCAATCTCTCGGCCGGATCGCATTTTCAATGCGATCCGACCTCGTCCTTCGAGAGAGATGAGTGCTTCGCGGGCGCGAGCAGGTCGTCGAGCGCGTTCATCGAGGCTTCTCGAAGCGCGGCGAGCTCGCGCGCGGCATCCTGACATTCGCCTGATGACATCGATGGCGCTGCCTGCTCGACGTCACGACAGCGATCGAACAGTCGGACGAGGCCCAGCGCACTCGCCGCGCTGCCGAGCTGGTGCGCGGATCGCGCAAGCTGTTTGTGATCGCCGGCTGCGGCGGCGGCAGCGATGTCGGCGATCAGCTTTTCGCCTGTCTCGTCGAGCAATCGATGCAGCTTCGCGATCTGCGAGGTGCCGAGCAGGTCCTTCTGGTCGGCGAGAAAGTGCCGGTCGATCAAGGCTCCGGTTTCCGGCCGCGGATCCGCCGCGCCTCGTTCGGGCTCGTTTTCGAGCGCCTCGCGAAGCGCGTTCATGAGGATCGGCTTGCTGACGACCTTGCCGATCCCGGCGGCGGTCAGGCGCTCGCGGGTGTCGCGGGACACGTCGGCGGTCACGACGATGATCCGCGGCATCGGTTGCAGCGGGAGCTGCCGAATGCGCGTGGCCGCCTCGACGCCGTCCATGTCGGGCATGTGCAGGTCCATCAGGACCACGTCGAACGGCTGTTTGCGGGCGAGCGCGACGGCGGCGGCACCGTTCCTCGCGATCGCGGCGCGGTGCCCGAGCCTGATCAGAATGGCTTCGCCGACCTCGCAATTCACGGGGTCGTCGTCGACCAGCAGCACGCGGAATTGCCGCGACGGCGGCGGAAGCGCGCCGAGTGCGATGCCGCTCGCGGCCAGGCCGAGCGGCACGAGAAGCGTGAACACGCTGCCGGCGCCCGGCGCGCTCTCCACCGTCAGCTCGCCGCGCATCAGCCGCGTCAGGCGGCGCGCGATCGCAAGCCCAAGGCCGGTGCCGCCGAACCGCCGCGCGATGCTGTCGTCGGCCTGCACGAAATCCTCGAAGATCCGCTCGTGCATGTCGGGTGCGATGCCGATGCCGGTGTCGCGGACGATGACGCGCAGCAGCGCATGATCGTCATGCCGCTCGGCGGTCGCGCTCAGCGCGATGCCGCCGCTCGGGGTGAACTTGATGGCGTTGCCGATCAAATTGAGCAGGATGCGGTTGAGCCGGACGGGATCGCCGTGAACGGAGCTGTTGACTGTCGCATCGCAGGCGAGGTCGAAGGAGAGGCCCTTGCCGAACGCCTGCGGACCCATCAGGTCGACGGCCGTCTCGATCAACTGGTCGAGGCGGAAGTCGCGCGTCTCCAGCGCCTCCGTGCTGGCCTCCAGGCGCGCATATTCGAGAATGGCGTCGACCAGGGCGATCAGCGTTTCGCCCGAGGCGGCGGCGGTCGCGAGGTGGCGGCGCTGGATTTCGCCGAGCCGGCCGTCGTCGAGCAGTTGCAGAACGCCCATGACGCCGTTGAGCGGCGTGCGCAGCTCGTGGCTGACGACGGCGAGGAAGCGCGATTTGGTCTCGTTGGCCGCGACCGCGACGCTGCGCGCGCGCTCGGCCGCATCGTGCTCGGCAAGGGCGTGATCGCGCGCCTTCTCGAGCTCGGAGGTGCGCTCGATCACCTTGCGCTCGAGCGTCGCATAGGACTCGTGCAGATGCGCGGCCATCCGGTTGAACTGGTCGCCGAGCGCTTCCAGCTCGTCGCCGGTCTTTATGGCGAGCCGCAGCCCGAGATCGCCGCTGCCGATCCGCTGGGCACCCTGGCTCAGCATCTGGATCGGCACGGTCATGCGCCGGCTGAGCCAGAGCGACACCAGCGTCGCGAAGGCCAGGAGGACGATCAGCAGAAACGCCGACCGTCCGATCGAGGCGTAGATCGGCGCGTAGGCTTCGCTGAGCGGAAGCTCGGCGAACACCAGCCAGCCGAGCGAAGGCACCGTGGCGTAGGTCGACAGCACGCGCTGACCGGAAAAATCCTCCTTGATGAGGCCGCCCGAGGGGGGCCCGACCCCGTCGAGCGCGGCGCGCACGTCCGGATGCGAGGAGAGATCGCTGCGGCGGAGCGCCGGCCACAAATCGGGATGCGCGATCAGTACGCCGAGGCGGTCGACCACATAGGCCTTGCCCGTATTGCCGACCCTGATCCCGGCGACGAGGTCCCAGATGAAACGCAGATTGACCTCGGCGACCACCACGTTGGGCGTGCTGCCGGCCCCGCGCACCGCAATCGTCATGAAGGGCTCGGTGTCGTCGAAGAAGTAGACCGGCCCGTAATAGGCCCGGCTTTCATTGGCGCCGCGAAAGGCGGCAGAGGAGGAATGGTCGACGTTGCTGCCGACCCTGTCCGCGACACGGCGCGACACCCGCACCTGCTCGCGGCCCTTTGCATCGAGCTCGGTCAATTCGGCGATCGCGGGCGACAGACGCAGCAGGCGGATGGCGTTGAGGCGCTCGTCCTCGTTGGTCGACAGCTCCGGAGGCAGGCGCGAGAGCCATCTGATCTGGTTTTCGATCTGGCCGACGAACTGGCCGATCTGGATCGCCGCGCTTGCGGCCTGCTCGCGCTGGGCTGCGGCGAGAAGCTGCTTCTGCTCGCGATAGGAGAACCAGACGTCGAAGCCGGTATTGATGGCGAGCGCGGCAAAGGCGAGGGCGACGATCGCGTAGAGATATTTGCGGAACAGCCGGCCCGGAGGCGTCCGCAAATGTCCCTGGTCGATCTCTTCGTTCACTCGCGGATCTCGTCGGCGCGCGCCAGCAGGGTGAACGGGATCTTCAGCCCGAGCGCCTTGGCAACGGTGCGGTTGATCAGCAGCTCGTATTTTCGCGGCGACTGCACCGGCAGATCGCCGGCCTTGGTGCCGCGCAGGATGAGATCGACGTAATCGGCCGAGCGCACCTCCAGCGTCGGCCCGTAGCTCATCAGCCCGCCCGCCTCGATGAAATAGTGGAACGGATAGATCATGGGCACGCCATACCTGGCGGTCGTCGCGACGATCGCTCGCCGGTTGATCACGAGAAAACTGTCGACCAGCGAGATCATCGCCGCCTTCGGCGGCTCGGCGAAACGTCCGATCGCGCCGTCGATCTCCGCTACGGTGCCGATGGGCGCAAGCACCACCGCGACGCCCGAGGAAGCGGCCTCCTGCTCGAGCGAGTCGAGGTAGTAGCGTCCGGCGCGAGGCGTGCTCGCCGGATTGAACAGGACGCCGACGCGCTGGATGTCCGGAACGGCCTCCTTGATGAGCTGAAGCCATTTGCCGCCCATCTCGGGCGTGCTGCTGGTGAAGCCCGTGACATTGCCGCCGGGGTGGGCAAGGCTTTGAACGAAGCCGTTGCCGACGGGGTCGTTCGAGGTTGCGAAGACGATCGGGATCGTGGTGGTGGCCGCCATCATGGCTGCGGTATCGACGGTCGAGCCGGTCAGGATGACATCGGGCTCGAGATCGATGAGCTCCTGCACCGCGGTCTTCATCTGCGCCGGTCCGCCGAACGTCGAGCGGATCTCGAAACGATAGTTGACGCCTTCGACCCAGCCGCGCTGTCGCAAGCCCGCGATCAGCGCGCCGAGGCGGGAGGTCGAACTCTCGGTGATGTTTCGCCTGGTCAACTCGTCGTCGAGCGGCAGGCCGGTGATAGAGGCGACGATTCGGATGCGATCCGACGTTGCGCCTGATGCGAGGAAGCCTGCGGCAGTTGCGCCCGCAAGCCGAATGAAATCGCGGCGGGCGACCGCCGGCACAACGCGGGCAGGAGCAAGCCGCTCAGTCATGAAATGTTTCGCAAAAGTTGTCCCGGCGATGTGCATAACGCGAAAGGCTTGCGACCACAATTGATGAAAAAATGCGCTTGTGAATGTTCATTCGCAGCCACGGGCAGCCCGATACCGTATTGCTACGTAAATCGCTGTTTCGATCGATGTCCGCTCCGTGATGCCTCGTAACGCCTTGTGGCATTGCAACATTTCCGTCCCGGTTGAGACGCGTTTCGCGGAGGCCGATTAACGAACCGCCGATTTTTGAGTCGTTGTTTCCAGTTGTTTTCGAAGGTTTACGATGCGCAAAATCTACCTCGCCTCGGCCCTGGTTGGCCTTCTCACCACTGTTGCGGTCGGGCCGCTGGCCGCCCAGGGCGCGACGCCCAAGCAGAAAGCCGTGGCCGCTCCGAAAGCGGTCGCGGCGGGCGCTCCGCCGGCTGCAGCAGCCCCCGCCGCTGCGGCGCCGGCCGCCTCCACCGAGCCCGCTGCGGCGTCCGCCGACGACAAGGTCAAGGCGATCGACGGTTTCCGCTCCGCCAAGTTCGGCATGAACGAGGCCGACGTCCGCGCGGCGATGGCCAAGGACTTCAACCCGAAGGCCGACGCCATCAAGGCCCAGGACAACCCGTCCGAGCTGACCCACAGCGTGCTGCTCTCCGTTCCGGAGCTGCTGCAGAACGGCGGCACCGCCGAGCTCTCCTACGTGTTCGGCTACAAGACCAAGTCGCTGATCCAGGTCGGTGCGGTCTGGTCCAAGGCCACCGACGCGGCCATGACGCCGGAGAAGCTGTTCTCCAACGCCAACATCCTGCGGGCGCACTTCCTCAGCGAGGGCTTCAAGCCCGAATCGATCGCGGTCAACATGCCCGTGAACGGCGGCATCGTGATGTTCCGCGGCAGCGACACCAAGGATCGTTCGGTGATCCTGCTGCTCCAGGGCACGTTCGAGAACAAGGAGAACAACCAGCGCGTGCTCACGCCGACGGGCCTGCTGCTGTTCTACGTGGCCGACGCCAAGAGCCCCGACGTCTTCAAGCTCCCGCCCGGCCAGTTCTGACCGCGGGCGATCTCACGTCGTTCTCCCACGTGGTCGTGGATCGGCGCCAATGCCGATGAAGAGGGACTGAAATGCGCGGACCATTTGCGACGCGAGACGGCAACGGCGAACGGATGCTGCAAGGACTTGCACGCTTCCGTTCGATGTCGTTGCTCTGCGCGATGCAGATGGTCTTTCTGCCCGTCTTCAGCGTCCGCCTTCAGGCGCAGACGGCGAACGTCATCGTTCCGGACGGGCGCACCGGAACGAGCCTGCAGACCTCCGGCAGCGTCACCAACGTCACGACGTCGACGGTGTCGGGCGCCAACGCCTTCAACTCGTTCTCGCAGTTCGGCGTAGGGCAGGGCAACACCGTCAATCTGCAACTGCCGACCGGCACGCAGAACCTCGTCAACATCGTTCGCGACGCCCCCGTCTACGTCAACGGCACGCTGAACTCCTACATGAACGGGGCGATCGGCGGTAACGTCTACTTCGCCGATCCCAAGGGTTTTGTCGTCGGCCGCAGCGGCACCGTCAATGTCGGCAGCCTCAACGTCTCGACGCCGACGCGCGAGTTCACCGACAGCCTGATCGGCCCGGGTGGCGCGGTCAACGGCACCGCGGTCGGCAATTTGATGGCGGGCTCGTTCCCGGTCTCGCCTGACGGCAATATCAGGATCTACGGCCGGATCAACGCCATCGACGGCGTTCGCCTGACCGGGCAGAACGTGCTGGTCGGCGGCGCGAGCCAGCGCGACATCGCCAATCTCGATCACGCCGCGAAGTTCGCGGCGTCGGTCAATTCGAAGGGTCTGCGCAGCGCCAGCGCCATCACCGTCTCCAACGGCTCGATCCATATCGGCGCCGTCAACAAGGCGACGGTCAACGGGCGGCTGACCGCGCGCAGCAAGACCACGACGCCGAGCAACATCACCGTCACGGCCGGCAACGGCATCGAAGTCGGCAAGAACGCCAGGCTCACTACAGCCAGCAGGACCGGCGATGCCGGCAACATCACGCTGAAGACGCAAGGCGACCTGACCGTCAGGAGCGGCGCGAAGATCGATGCCGGCGCCGCCAGGGGCAATGGCGGTCTGGTCGACCTCAGCGCCGACGGCAGGTTCGATATCGGCGACAAGGTCCAGATCGATCTGGCGGCGCCGAACGGCAGGCACGGCACGCTGGTTCTCGATCCCGTCGACATCGTCATCGGAGACGCCTCGCAGGGCGATGCCAATGTCAACATGTCGAACGCGACGGTCGCGGCCGCGATCTCGGCCCTGAACGGTACCGGCACCTTCACGCTGCTGGCGAGCAATTCGATCACGATCGACCAGCACGGCCGGGTCGACGCCGGCGCCGGCGGCCTCAACGTCACCCTGAGCGCGCCGACGCTGACCCTGCTGGCCGGCAGTTACGTGCGCGGCGATACGGTGCTGCTGGATTCCGGCGTGAGCGGCTCCATCAACGTCAACGCTGCCGCCAATGGTGGCGCGCAGATCGTGGCGAATACCGCGCTGCAGTTCAATGCCGCGCACCTGATGCTGACCAGCACGGCTGCTGCGATCGTGGGCGACGGCACCGTCTCGGCCAACAGGACCGCAACAGGGTTCATCTCGAACGCGACGATTGCCCGGTACGCCGCCGCGATGAACGGGGCAGGCGATCTGACCGTGAGTGCGGCAACCTCCATCATCGTGGACGCCACCGGCATCGTCGATACCCGCGAGATCAGCGGCGGCCTTTCCACCGCCAGCTCGCTCGGCGTGACGCTGAAGGCGCCGACCGTCAGCGTTCTGGCCGGCGGCCAGGTCCTGACCAAGGCGATCAACGATTCCGACTCGGCCTTCACGACCGGCGACATCACCCTCGATGCCACCGGCACGCCCGGGGGCACCGTTTCGGTGGCCGGTACGCTGGCCGGCGGCATCACCACGCTGCAGGCCGGCGCCTCGGTCACGCTGGGTGCGACCGCCGTCATCGACACCCGCATTCGCGATTCCGACGGGTTTGCCGCCGCGAATTCGCAAAACGTCGTGTTGACCGCCCCGTCGATCACCGCATCGCAGGGCAGTCAAATTCTCGCCGGTGCGGTCAATGCCGACGGCACGACGACCTATGTGGGCGGCAACGTCAGGTTCGACGCGACGGGTTCCTCGAGCGGCGTCGTCTCGGCCAATGGCGCGATCGTCGGCGACAATGTCGACCTCTGGGCCGGTTCGACCGTGAATGTCGGCGCGCAGGCCACGATCGCCTCGTCGGTTCCGTTGGGCACGGCGGCGATCACGCTGCAGGCGCCGAACATCTCGGTCGCGACGGGGGCGGCGTTTTCGGCGCCGGGCGTCAACGACGGCGACCCGGTCGCGGGCGCGGTGGTCAACTACGCCCTGCAATCGGCATTCTCGGTCAACGACGCCACCAGCGTGCAGCAATACGTCGCCGCACTCAACGGCAGCGGCAAGATGAATTTGTCCTCGACGGTCTCGTTGGCCGTCGGCGCGGCGGGCGTCATCAGCGGCGGCAATCTGGACGTCACGCTGAGCGCGCCGTCGATCACGCTCGCAGGCGGCAGCAGCGTCAGCGGCAATGCCGTGTCCCTGCTGGCCGGCAACGACCTCAATATCGACGCCAGCCGGATCGGCGGTGCCCAGATTTCGTCGGCGACGCCGCTGCACCTGGCCGCGCCCACGCTCAGCCTCACCAACGGCGCCGCCGACGTCGTGATCGGCGATGTCGCTGCGGATGCCGCCGTCAATCTGACGAATTCCACGATCGCGAATTATCTCGCCGCCGGCCCGATCGAGACCTTCAGGATATCCGGCGCGTCGTCGATCGCGGTCGATGCCGCCGGCGTCATCGACGTCCGCCATCAGAGCGGAGGGGTTAGCAATGGAGCGCCGGCGAACATCGTCCTTGCCGCGCCGACCATCAGCATTGCCGCCGGCGCGTCCGTGCGTTCCGACGTCGTCAATTCCAGCAGCACGTTCTATTCGGCCGGCAACATCACGCTGACCTCGTCGAACATCACTGTCGGTGCCGGAACGTTGAACGGCGGCCTCGTGACGTTCAACGACGGACAGAGCGCGATCTATGTCGGTCCGTCCAGCGACCAGAACGCCGCCAACGCAGGCTTCCTCTCCAACGCCAGGATCGCGAGCTATTTGGCCGCGCTCGCCGGGTCGAGCACGTTCGGGCTTTCCGCCAGCAGCTCGATCTCGATCGACAACGGCGCCGTCGTCGCCGGTGGAAGCTCCCGCAACCTGAATTTTTCCGCGCCGACACTGACCTTCGCGGCCAACAGCACCGTGAGCGGCAACACCATTCTCCTGAACGCAGGCAGTGCCGGCGTCATCAACATCAACGCCGCCTCCAGCGGCGGGGCGCAGATCAATGCGCAAACGCCGCTGCAACTGACCGCTTCGCAGATCAACCTGAACACCGGCACCGCGACCGCCATGTTCGTCGGCGATGCCGGCACGTCGACAAACAATGCCGCGTCCGGGTTCGTCTCCAATGCGACGGTGGCGCGCTATGTCACCGCGATGCACGGCATCGGCACGCTGCAACTGTCGGCGTCGTCGTCGATCACGGTCGACGGTACCGGCGTCGTCGACGGCACCCAGATGAGCAACAACGTGTCCACCGGCAATTCGGTGAACCTGTTGCTGACCGCGCCGACGATCACGGTCGCCGCGCTGGGCAAGGTGGTTGCGCTCGCGGTCAACAGCGGCACGAGCTACACGTCCGGCACGGTCACCCTGAACGCAGCCGGCAGCGGCTCGGGTCTCGTCAGCGTCGGCGGCACCGTCAAGGGCGGCACGGTCTTGCTCAGTTCCAACCTGATCACGGTTGCGAACGGAGCGACGCTCTCGGCCGGCGCCAACGGCACGGTGATCTTCGCCTTCGACGAAGACCTGACGGTCAATAGTTCGTCGGGCAGCAACGGCTCAGGCGGTATCCTGTCGAACAACGTCATCGCCAACTATGTTGCCGCCATGAGCGCGGGCACCTTCGCGCTGTCGGCTGGGTCCCATGGCCTGACGCTGGCATCGACGGCATCCATCACCGCCGGCAACGGCATCGCAGTGGGTCTGTCCGGCGCCACGCTGAACGTCGTGTCCGGCGCGTCCATCAATGCAGTCACGGTCGGGTTCGGCTTCAACGAGGACAACATCGTCATCGCGGCGAGCAATCCGAACACGCCGGACTATGCGTTCGTCAGCAACAGCCAGATCGCGGCGCTGATTCTCGCGTCGGCCAACGCGACCAAGCTGACGATATCGGCGAACAAGCAGATCAACGTCGCAGCGTCTGGCATCATCGACACCCGCTTCCTCAACGCGCAGTCTCACTCTACGCACAATGCGCTGGGAATCGAGCTCGACGCGCCGATCATCACGGTCGCGACCGGCGCCCAGATCCTGGCCAAGGCGATCAATTCCGGCGGCAGCACCTTCACCGACGGTGACGTCACGCTGTCCGCGGCCTGGAGCACCAGCCTGATTTCGGGCCTTGCAAGTTCGACCACCAGCATCACGGTCGACGCGGCAACGATCACTGGCGGCAACGTTACCATTGCCGCCAACTCGTCGGCGTCGTCGAACTTCACCAGCAACGCCTTTGGGTATTTGGCCACGATCGGCGTGTTGCTCGCCGGGTTGGGCGTCAATGGCGGCTACGTCGCCGGCGAATCGACCGCAACGGTGGCGATCAATTCGTACGCCAACATCTCGGGATCCGGCAACGTCGCGATCACGGCAACGGGGTCGGAGACGGCGGCAGATCCCGTCGTCGCCGTGAGCGCGATTTCGCCGTTCGGCGCCTCCGTCGTGGTCGGCAGCGTGAAGGCGAACGTCTCGGTGACCGTCGCCGATCATGCGACGATCGCAGCCGGCGGATCGCTGCGGGTCGCTGCCGCCAATGATGCCACGCTGGATGTGTCAGCGCTGACCATCACGACGGCGGGGCAGTTCATCACGACCGTGGCCGTTGGCCAGGCCGACATCCAGACCCAGGCCATCGTGAACAGCCGCGCCAATATCAGCGCCGGCGCCGGCGGCATCAGCGTCACCGCGCGAAACGGCAATTCGTTCTCGACCAGCGCCACGGCGTTCGCCTTCAACCCGACGACCGGCTCCGGTGGCGTCGGCGCAGTCGCCGCCGTCAGCAATGTCAGCAGCGTGGCAACTGCGATCCTCGGCGCCGACGTCGGCAGTTCGAGCGCGGCGGCGCCGGGCCCGGTGCAGGTCTCGGCGTTTTCGGATACCAGCAAGAACGCGGTCAGTGCGTCCGTAACGCTGGGGCAGCCGGCCTTGGTCGGCGCGATCACCTCCGGCATCGCCGGTCTCGGGAAGGTGTCCGCCGGCGTTATCGGCGCCCTGATGTCCCCGCTGGTGTCGATCGAATTTCCGTTGAAGGTCGCAGGCTCGCTGTCGCTTGCCACCAGCAACCAGTCGGCCAATGCCGAGATCACCGCGATCGGCGGCGGCAACGCTCCGGCGATCTATTCCGCGGGCGACGTCAGCGTCGTCAGCCGGGTGATCGACGACCAGATCCGCAACAATTCGTCGTCCTCGGTCACCGTCAGCAATCCGAACAAGCCCGAAGCGGGCACCATCGCCGCTGCGGTTGCCTATGGCAGCTATAACCACAATTCGAATGCCTATGTCGGTCAGGATGTCATTGTCGACGCATCGCGGATCGCAGTGTCGGCCGATACAGAATTGCCGAACACCAACACCTGGGGCCAGTGGGACGGGCTGAGCGATACGCTCAGCCATCTCAACGCGAACTTCGGCGCGGTCAACAACGTCGTCACCACCTATGCCGACGCGACCGCGAGCGGCGGGAGCACGGCCAGCGTCTCCGGCTCCTTCGCCTATTTCGGCAATACCGACAACACCACGGCATGGATCGCGAGCGGCGCGAGCCTGACGTCGAACAAGACCACGACGGGTGCCTGGTCGACGCAGGTGGCCGACGGCAGCCAGAACGGCCTGACGGTGAATTTTGCCAGCAACATCACCGTTTCGGCGACGGCGACCAACAACTCGATCAACATCGGCGGCGTGTTCGGGCCTCTGGTGCTGATGCCCGGAGCGGATTCCGGCGGGGTGGCAGCCGGCGGCTCGCTCAACCTCATCATCTCGAGCAGCAATACCAACGCCGGCGTTTCCAACGGCGTCATGCTCAGCGCCAAGGACATCGCCGTCACCGCCATCACGACCGACCTGATGTTTGCGATCGCGCCGACGTCGGGTTCGTCGTCCGGCAGCATCGCGCTCAACGGCCTGACCTCGCTCGGCTTCATCGACAACGAGACCCACGCCTCGATCAGCTCGGGTGCCACGGTCACGGCGGCGACGATCGATGTCGAGGCCTATCAGAACATCTCGGTGCTGTCGCTCGCCGGCGCGATCCAGCTCAGCACCACCTCCGGCGTCGGCCTCGCGGTCGCCTATCTGACGGTCGACGCGGACACGGCCGCCTATATCGGCGACAATCACAGCGACATCCAGACGTTCAGCGGCGACGACGGCGGCGCCACATCCGCCGACGGCGGCGATATCACCAGCAGTGCGCTGACGATGCGCGCCGCAACCGCCGGCCGCCTCACGGTTGCTTCGGTCGCGGTGGTGGAATCCGATCCGTTCGCCCAGGTGGGCTCGGCGACCAAGGCCAAGTCGATCCTGTCGGGTTCAACCGGCATATTCGGGACGTCCGTGGCAAGCCAGCTCAACCGGGCCGCGGCGGCCGCTGCGTCCAAGTCCGGCAGCAAGTCGCCGAGCTTCAGCATCGATATCGCCGGCAGTTCGGCGGTCTCGCAGACCGGGATCGACACCACGGCCTATGTTTCCGGCGTCACGATCAATCAGACCAATCCCTACGCAGCCGGCGCTGCGCCGTTCGTGCAGGTCGAGGCGCTGAACTACACCATTCTGGACAACGGCTCCGGCGCAGCCGCGCTCAATTTTGCCGGCAGCAGCAACCCGAGCGCCGCCGTTGACGGAACCATCGCGGTCGCGATTTCGCAGAATTCGACGACTGCCTTCATCGCCAACACGACGATGAGCGACGAAGCCAGTGCCAGCGTCACCGCACTGACCGGCGGTTCGGAAACCGTGGTCGCGCTCGGGCTGACCGCGACCCGCACCGGGATTGCGGCCTCGGTCGCGGCCTCGGTCGCGCTGATCTCCGACAGCACCACGGCCTATATCGACAACTCGAACATGACCGGCGTCGCTGCCGGGACGTCGAACACGCTCGACGTCAACGCCTACCAGACCAGCAACATCGCGATCGGGGGCGGCTCGCTGTATCTGTCCGGCAGCACCAGCAGCAGCAGCGGCAGCATCGGCCTGGCGCTGACCTACGCGGAAATTCGCGATCCCGGCGGCAGCAAGGCCGTCGATGCCCACATCACCAATTCGCAAGTCAACGGATTCAACACGCTGGCCGTGATCGGCGACGACGCGGCCGTGATTGCGGCCGGCGCGGCTTCGGGCGGCCTCGGTGGCAACGGCTTGGCGGGCGCCATCGTCATCGACGTGATCAGCCCGACGATTGCGGCCTATGTCGGCGGCAGCACCATTACGATGTCGGCCGGCGGCACCGTCATCGTCAGTGCCCAAAGCGGCGACTCCTCCGATCTCGATACCGCGCTCCATAACCTCGCCAGCAGCACGAACAACGGCCAGGTCGCGCAGGACGATTGCAGCACTCCGAACGGCCCGCAGGCTTGCGTCGATTTCAACGGCGCCGCGCTCAACGGCGGCGTCGGGGCCGGGCCGGGCGCGGCGATCATGTCGGTCGCCGGCTTCGTCCAGGCCGGCAAGAACAATATCGGCGTAGCCATCGTCGCCGATGCCATTTCCACCACCCATTCGGCCTACATCACCCAGACGCTGATGACCGCGACGGGCGGTAGCGCGCTGGTGTCAGCGGAAGATTCCTCGAAGATCCAGTCCGTCGCGGTCGGATTTGGTCTTGCGACCGGGCAGTTTGCCGGGCAGGGCGGCGTCGTCGTCAGCACCATCAGGAACGACGTCTCGGCGGCGACCGGCGACGGCAACTCGACCCCCGCCAATACGGTGGTGAACGCCGGCAACGTCAGCGTCCGGGCGCTCGACAATTCTGCGATCACCTCCACGGCGGCAGTCGGGGGCGCCTCCACCCAGGGCAGCGCCGCCGGTCTTTCGATCGTCTACAGCGAGATCAGCAATCAGCTCAACGCCAACGTCACGGGCGCGAAGATCGTCGCCGGCGGCGACGTTGACGTCAGCGCTGCTTCGAACGCCACCATCTCGACGGTTGCCGTCGGCGTGGCCTTGTCGTCGCAGATCGGCCTTGCAGGATCGGTTGCGACCAATGTGATGGGCACCAACGTCACCGCCAGCATCAGCGGCGGCGCCGATGTGCTCGCCACCAACAATGTCGGCGTGCTCGCCGACAACACCGACGGCATCGCCGTATTTGCCGGCGCCTTCGCGATATCGAAGGGCGCGGCCGGCGGCGGTGGCTCGATGGTCACCAACTCGATCAACGGCAGCACGTCGGCCTATATCAGCGGGGCGGCCACCATGGTCGACGCGCTCGGCACCAGTTCGTCGGACGTCCTGTCGGTCAACAGCGGAACGCTCGCGCATGCGTTCAATATCGGCGGGTTCAGCGCGCCGACCGACGATATTCCCGATCTCAGCGAGACGCAGGAATCGGTGAAGGGTCTTGCCGTCGTTGCCAGCTCGCACCAGGCGGTGGTTGCCAACGTCGCCGGCCTCGCCTTGGGCAGCAGCATCGCAATCATGATCAACCCGATCGTGAACGTGATGCAGGGAACGACGAATGCCTATATCGACAGTGCCGGCATCGACACGCGGCTGACCAGTACCACGCCGGCGCCGCAAATCGACGTCGCCGCCAGCAGCTTCTCCTATTCGGGAACGTTCGGCGTCGGCGTCGCAGCGGTCACCGGTGGCGGCGGCGCCGCCGGCGGCGCCACCATCGTCAGCACGACGATGGCGCGCAAGACGTACGCCACCATCACCAATGCAACGATCGGCAACATCATCGCCGGCGCACCTGCGGTCGGAGCCGTCACCGTCAAGTCCAATGCGGAGCAGGATGCCTCCTCGATCGCGCTCGGCTTCAACAGCGGCTCGGTCGGGCTCAACGTCTTCAAGGCGACCACCGAAGCCTATGTCGATGGCGGCGCGCTCACCGCCACGTCGCTGTCCGTCAGGGCCGCCGACAGCACGGGCATCGCCTCGGCCAACGGCAGCGGCGCCTATGGCAGCCAGGCCGCCATCGGTGCCGCGTTCCTGGTGCAGGTCAGCGCCAACACCACCGAGGCCTATATCGGCGACGAGTTCCACTATCGCGGCAACAGCACGGGGACGCATACCACGGCGATCAACCTTGCCAGCACCGGTACCCTCGACGTCTCGGCCTCGACCACGGATAATTTCCAAGCTTATTCGGTCGGCGGCGCGGCAACGGGCGGCACCGCCGCCATCGCCGGCATGGCGAATATCGAAATCGCCAACAACACGACGATCTCCGGAATTTACGACACGACTGTGCAGTCGGTGAGCGGCGGTTCGGTCGGTGCGATCTCGGTCAGCGGGACCGAGACCGTGACCATCATGGAGATCGCCGGCGCGCTGTCGATCGCGGCGAGCGGGGCGGGCGTCGGCGTCGGCGCTGCGGCCAACGTCGTCTCCTTCCAGAGCTCGACCGTCGCGGAGACCCGCAACAGCAATTTGAATTCGTCCGGCACGATCAGCGTCGTCGGCCAGAGCACGCGCGAGGTCTCGTCCTACGCGGTGACCGCCGGCATCGGCGGCTCGGCCGGAATTGCCGCGACGATCGGGATCATCAACGTCGGCGTAAACCTTGCCGACGGCGCCGTGTTCGCCCAGCAGATGGGACAGCTCGGCGGCACCCTGGGCGCAACCAATTCGGGAACCAATTCCGACCAGGGCAGCAACGCGGTCGCGAGCGGCACCGTGGGGTCTCCGTCCGGAGCGCACGCCAGTTCGACATACGATGTCAGCACGGCGCTGAACGGCGGTGCCGACGGTGTGACCGCGCAGATCGACGGCGGTCACATCATCGCCCATGAAATCGACGTGGGCGCGACCAGCGCCACCAGCGCACAGATGTTCCTGCTCGGGGCCGGCTTCGGCAAGAATGCCGGCGTCGGTGCCGCGATCGGCTTTGCCACCGTCGGCAGCAACGTCCTTGCGAGCCTCAACCCCATCACGGCGGTGGCGCCCACCATCAACGTGCTGGCGACGGTGCAGGACGCGAGCGGCGGCGCGCGTCCCGGCCGGACCATCGACATCCAGTCGATCGCCGGTGGCGGAGCGCTTTACTTCGGTGGCGATGCAGCCGTCGCCGAGGATGACGTCGCCAACGTGGTCACCGCGCAGATCGGCGGGCAGGTCGCGGGAACCAGCAGCACCGCCGCCACCATTAATGTCGGCGCCCGCGACACCTCTTCGCAGCGCGCCCAGACCGAAGGCGCCTCGGTCGGCATCGCCGCGGTCGGCGCTTCGGTCACGTCGGCCCAGAAGACCAGCCTCGTCACCGCGCAGGTGATGGGCAGCGCCAATATCACGGCCGCCAGCCTCGGCGTGAACGCCTCCAACGCCGGCATGTTGTGGGCCTATTCGGTCGCGGCCTCCGGCGGCGTCATCAGCGGCAACGGATCGACCGCCTCCGCGACGGACCTCGCAAACGTCACGGCGCGGGTCGGCTCCAGCGCCAGCATCACGACCAGCGGCAGCAGCGGCCTGACCATGACCGCGACCGACACGCCGGATGCGGAGGCCAATGCGCTCGGCGTCGTCGCAGGCGCTGCCGCCGTCGGCGCTTCGGTCGCGACCGCGACCGTGAACTCAACGGTCACGGCGGAAGTGCTGAACAACGCCGCGCTGACCGGTAACGTGACGGTCTCGGCCTACGAGCGCGTCCAGGACGGCGGCAACGCGGCCTACACCAACGCGGTCGGCGCCTCCGGCGCTGTTCTTCTCGGGCTCCAGGCAACGGCGTCGCTTGCCTCCAACTCGTCCAGCGTTGCCGCCACGATCGGTGACGACGTCACGCTGTCGTCCGGTAACGTCACGGTTCTCGCCCAGAACACCACCGGCCAGAGCGCCAATGCCACCGGTATCGCGGCGGCGGGAATCCTGGCGGTCGGCGTGGTGGTGGCCAATGCGACCTCGGGCACGACAACGACCGCGACGATCGGCAACAACACGGACGCCTCCAACACGGGCGTGGTGAAGATCTCCGCCATCGGCACCGACAACAACTACGTTCACGCGCTGTCCGGCAGCGGCGGTTTTGTCTCCGGAAACGGCGCCTCGGCGAACACGTCGGACAGTTCGACCGTCATCGCCGGCATCGGTAACGGCAACCGCGGCGCCACGACCTCCAGTTCCGACAATTTCATCTCGGTGGCGTCGCTGGCGATCCTTGCCACCCACATCGACAATTACACGACGATGGCCGACACCGGGCAGGCCGCCGCCTATGGCGCCAGCGGCGCGGCGTCGACCCACAACGCCAATTCGGTGGTGACGGCGGGGATCGGCATCAACAATACGATCGGGGTGAGGGGCACCAGCCCCGGCCATTGCGACGTCTCGGATTGCGCCCCCGACCTGACCATCACGGCCAACAACATCTTCAACGAGGTCGGCACCGGCTCCAGCGCCAATGCGGGCGCCGGCGGCGGCATCAACGGCGTCGGCGCCACCAGCGCCATCACGCTGACCGGCGTGACGACCGTCGATATCGGCAAGAACACCCACATCGCCACGGGCACCGACACGGTCTCGAACCCCGGCAACATCAAGATGCTCGCCACCAGCACGATCACCGGCACCGACCGCGTGACGCTGGTCACCGGCGGCGGCATCGAAGGCGCCGGCGTCTCGTCGTCGCTGCACGCAGATGTCGACAACAACATCAATATCGGCTCGGCCACGGCCTTTGATTCCGGCGCGCTGACATCACCGTCCTCGGCCACGGCGGACCAGGTGTGGATCACCTCGTTCGGCACGATCGGGGCCGGCACCTACACCATGTCGTCCGCCAACACCTCGTCCAACGCCAACACCTACGGCGTTGCCTTCGTCGCCGCAGCAGCCTTCGCCAACACCAACATCACGACCAACCAGAACATCGTGGTTGGCGCATCGGTGCTGACCGCGTTCGACAACATCAATCTCACGGCCGGCCGGAGCCCGGATGGGCTGACGTCCACCACCATGCAGGATGACGCCTCCGCGATCAGCTTCACACGCGGCCTCATCGCGGTGCCGGATGCGCGCGCGTCGTCGACGCTCACCAACAACACCAATGTCACCATCGCGGCCGGCGCATCGGTCAACAGCGGCCAGAACATCGTCGCCGGCGGTTATGCCGGCGTGGTCAACGCGACCGCGACCGGCAGCGGTCACGGCTACGAGCTCGGCTTCATCCCCGCCAGCGACGGCCACAGCGACCCCAGCAACAACGCCCACGCCGAGCTGGCGGTCAACGGCACGCTGACGGCCGGCATCTACAACTCGCTGCTGATCACCATCTCCTGCGACAACAGCGCCAGCTGTCTCAGCGTGGCGCCCGGCGGCGCGCCGTTCAGCTTCAGCTATACCAACGCCTTCGACGGCACCACGCTGATCAACAGCCATTTCGACCAGGAGACCCGCGGCACGCTGCTCAACGGCCTGAGCACCTCGGGCAACGCGTTCGCGCTGGGACAGTTGTTCGCCTCGGGCGGCACCGTCACCCTCAACGCGGACCACATCACCGGCAGCGGCACCGTCACCGCCAGGGGCGCGCCGACGATCTCGGTGAACAACGCGAGCGACGCCAATCTGGTGCTCACCGGCGCCTATATCGGGATTGCCGCAGCGGGCGACATCTTCTTCACGGGAGCGGCCAGTGGCTTTGCGGCCGGAACGTCGGCGACGCTTCACGCCAACGCGAATACGAGCGGGATTGCCACGATCGCGATCAACAACTCCTACAACCCGCCCGACTACGACCTGAGCGTCAACGGGCCGACGCTGCTGATCCTCGGCGACGTCACCAACGTCAATGGCCTCGTGACCGTCAACAACACGCTCGGTTCCTACGGTCTGTCGGCCAATCTGACCGGCCAGCAGGTGCAGATCACCGTTCCGAACGGCGCGGTCGCGGTCTCGGCGAATGATGACTCCGGCATGTATATCGCCGGCGGCGCGCCATTCTCGGAATGGGCGAGCTTCATGGTGTACCCGGGCGGCAATCCGGCGAGCGGTACGCCGATCGGCAACATCGCAGCCGCGTACCTCGCGAACGCGTTGTTCCCGAATGCCGGCAGCGCTGCCGCCCTGAACAGGGACCTCTACGGCGAAGTTGGTGATTCCGGGACGAAGGTCGACGGCTCGCCGGCCAATATCAGCATGATCCTGTTCGGCAACTGCGTCATGTACGTCAGCGGTAATTGCATCCCGTACCAGACCCAGTACGCCTCCAACTGGAATGGGGTCGTCAGCCTGTCGCAGAATTACGATTTCAATGTCGGCGGTGACGACGCGATGCAGCCGTACATCTCGTACTTCTCGCTGACCAAGTCGACCGACGCGACCCAGAGCGTCTCCCAGCAATACGCGTCGGCGAATCTGAGCCGCAGCCTCTCGAGCTTCCAGATCTACGGTGCCCAGGTCGCGATCAAGGCCAGGATCATCGACGTCAACGGCAAGATCACCGCCGGACGCCAGACCAATTACAGCATCAATCTGGACTCGAGCCTGTCTGCGCCCGCCGTCGTCACCACGACGACGACCAGCACCGGCGACGACAACTCGTTCAGCTGCATGTACTTCCAGACCGGCTGCGCGACGACGGTGACGAACTCGAGCGTCTCGGGCGGATCCATTTCCGTCTTCGAGTACAACTACCAGAAGGACGTCCTGACGAATCCGACCACCAACCCGCTGATGACGCTGGTCTATGACCAGTTCGGTGCGCCGCTGGCGACCTACAACGCCGCGACCAACCAGATCACCGTCGCCAACATCAACGCGTCCTCCGGCGGCGGCAGCGTGCTGCTCGACGGCAAGATCATCAGCACCAACCAGCTCGGCAACATTCACGTCAACGGCGGCTACGGCAGCGTCAGCATCAACAACCAGACCGGCCTCGACCTCGTGGTCAAGGGCGTCAACACCGGCAACACGGCCGCGGCCGCGGCGCTGACCAGCACGGTCACCCTGGTCGATCGCAACATCACGTCCGGCAACAACACCTCGACCTACGTCTATTCGCCGGCGACCAACGCCATCAACCTCTACAAGACCGCGGACGGCGCACCGCCCAACACCAGTGTCGGCTGTACGGCCGCGAACAATTGCTCCACGACCTCTGGTTCGGACGGATATTACGATCCGGTTTCGGGGCTGCGCTTCCAGTGGGTGCAACAGGCATCGATCCATCGCGGCACCACGACCATCGATCCGGCCACCGGCCTTCCCGTCCTCACCATCGGCGACTACTCGGACTGGCAATTCACCGGCGACGTCAATCAGCCCTGGTCGTATGTCGCAGCGGACGGCACGCTCTCGTCGACGCCGCAGGGAACGATCACGACTGGCAATTCGACGAGCCTGCCGGTGTTCCAGGAAACCATCAGCGGGACCGTCAACCAATACCAACAGAGGAACATCGCCTATGGCCATTGTGACGGAACCTCTTGCAGCTATGGCTTCCACCAGAACGGTTCCAGCACCGGCGATTGGAACTACAATCTGGTCTACGACGGCACGCTGACCATCACCTCGTCGGTGAAGGCGGACAACCGGTTCGGGATCAATTTCGGCGGCAACGCCAGCGGCACGGTGAACATCGCCTCGAACGGCAACGTGATTTTCACAGGCGGCATCGTCAATCCGAACGGCGCGCTGTCGGTGAACTCGTCGTCGCAGCAGCAGCTCTTCAACACGACGACCGGCGGCAGCATCTCGCAGACCTCGACGGGCTCGATCCTGACCCAGAGTGCGAGCTTCAACGCCTCGGGAGGCATCGGCTCGCTGGCGGCTTCGATCAACGCGACGCTGTCCAACACCGGATCGGCACCGGGGGCGCTATCGGCGCAGGCCGGCGTCGGCGGCGTCTATTTGAACCTCGCCTCGGGCGCCACGCTCGGGCAGGTGTCGTCGGGCAACGCCAACAGCGGCTTCGGCGACGTCAACATCACTGCCACCGGCGATCTCGTCGCGGGCGCCAATGCGCAGGTCACCGGCCGCAACATCTCGCTGATCAGCACGCTCGGTGCCGTCGGCTCGATCACCAACCCGCTGTCGATCAGCGCCAATGCCTCGCAGCAGGCTGACGGCTCGTATAGCGGCGGCATCGTCAACGTCGTGGCCCATGGCGACATCGGCCTGACCCAGACCGCGGCGTCCTCGGCCTATTCCAGCGATCTGCGGGTTGGCCTGATCGCGTCGGCGAGCGGCGACGTGCTGCTCAACGTGCCCTATGGCACGATCCTCGACGCGAGTGGGCAGACCGCGTCGCAAACGCTGACGTCGGCGCAGGTCGCGGCGGTGTCCTCGGCCCTGCACCTGACCGCGCTTGATGGCGCCAACGACACCGCGCTCGCGAGCGTCATTGCCTTCTCCAACACGGTGAACCGCGATCTCCTGGCTTATAGCGTGCTGTTGCTGCATGGCACGATCCAGGCCGGCTCGGCGCCGCTCGGCGCGTCCGGCATCTCGCGTCTTGCCATCGGCGTGCTGAACTCGACCGACTACGCCACCTTCCAGAGCCTCACGGCCGCGGCCAATGCCACGATCGCGGCGGATGGCACATTGACATTGACGGCGAACGGCATCGCCCAGTTCAAGGCCGCGGCGGCCACCGCGCTTGGCATTGCCAACCCGACATCGGCGCAAATCCAGACCTACGCCAACAGCCAGTACCAGGCCTATGCGTCGGCGATCCAGAGCTACGCCAATGCGCAAGGCACCTACGTGCTGTCGAGCGACCTGGCCTCGATCGCGACCTATGCGCCAACGGCCCTGTCGGCCACGGACTATACCAAGTTCCAGACGTTGACCTCGAACGGCGCGACGCTGGGGACCGGCGGGGTTCTGGCCCTGACCGTGGCCGGCGTTTCGGCGAACGCCTCGGCGGCGCTCGGGTCGACGGCTTATGCCGCTTTCCAGGTGCTGACCTCGAGCACCAACGCCACGATCGGATCGGATGGCACGCTGACCCTGACGGCGACCGGCATCAACCAGTTCAGGGCGGCGGCGGCCGCTGCCCTTGGCATCGCCAACCCGACATCGGCGCAGATCCAGAGCTACGCCAATAGCCAGTACCAGGCCTACGCATCGGCGACCCAGAGCTACGCCAATACGGCTTATCAGGGCTACAAGAACACCATTCAGGCTTACGCGCCGACGCTGTATCTGCCGATCGCCACGGTGTTTGGACAGGCCTACGGGTCGAGCTGGAAGACCAATGCGCAGGTCGCCAACTATGCGACGAATGCGGCGGCCCTGCTGACGCTCAACACCTATGGTACCGTCGTCAACGGCGTGTTCACGCTGAGCACGGGCGCGATCGGCGATGCCGCTGTCGCCCACTACGCGTCCGCCGGACTGACGTCGACGCAATACGGCCTGTTCCAGACGCTGACCTCTGCGCAAAACAGCTCGGTCAACAGTGGCGTTCTCACGCTGACGACAGCGGGCGTGGCCTACTATGCGTCGTCCGCGCTGGGCTCGGGCTCCGCCGGCTATACCGCGTTCCAGAATCTGACCTCGGCCGCCAACGGAACCGTCAGCAACGGCGTGCTCACGCTGACCGCGGCCGGCGTCACCTTCTTCACCGCGGCTGCGGCCGCGGCGCTGCATGTTGCCTCGCCGTCGCAGGCGCAGGTCCAGGCCTATGCCAACGCGCAGTACCAGAGCTACGCGCAGAGCATCCAGACTTACGCCAACGGCCAGTATCAGGGCTTCGCGACGACGATCCAGTCTTACGCCACGGCCCAGTACCAGCCGCTGCAGACGGCGACGACGTTCAATGCCACCCCGGCGGTCGCGTTCTCGCTGCTGAGCGCCAGTGGCTCGCTTCAGAACGGCACCTTCGTCCTGACCAACAGCGGCATCCTGAGCTACGCCAAGAGCGCGCTGTCGAGCACCAACTATGCCCAGTTCGCCAATCTGCTCAGCAACGGGACGCTGAGCGGCGGCACGTTCCAGCTCAGTGCCAGCGGTGTCTCCTCGCTCGCCCAGACGGCGCTGACGCAGGACTACCAGAACTTCGAGACGCTCTATGCCAACGGCTCGCTGGTGAACGGCGTCTGGACCCTGACCGCCGCGGGCATCGCGGCCTTCCGCCAGGCGGCGTCGACCACGCAAAATCCGAACCCGACCGACGCGCAGGTGCAGGCCTACGCCAATGCGCTGTACCAGTCCTATGCGACGAACATCAACGGCGCGGCGAATGTGCAGTATCAGGGCTACCTGACGTCGATCTCGACCGCGGCGAGCACCGCCTACCGGAATTTCGCCGCCGAACTACTGGCGCAATACAACCAGCAAAACCCCAACAACCCGATCGCGATCACCGATCTGCTCGGATCGACGGCGACCTACAGCGCCGCCAATGCGATGCAGTTCCTGCAGACCTTCGCGTTCCTGCTTCCCAGCGCTGACAGGACGACGTTTGCAAGCCTGATGGCGCTCGGGCAGATCCAGAACGGCACGTTCGTGCTCAACAACGTGGCGTCCTATGCCCAGACCGGACTGAGTGCCGCCAACTATAGCGCTTACACCGCGCTGCTGGCCTCGGGCACGCTGTCGAACGGTGTGCTGGCCCTGTCGCCGGCAGGCCTGAACGGCATGGCGCAGGCCCAGCTCACGCCGAACTACCAGTCCTACGTCAACCTCACCACCAGCGGCTCGTTGCAGAGCGGCAACTTCGTCTTCAGCAGCGCCGGCGTTCTGGCCAACGCGCAGGCCGGCGTGACCGCCGCCTACAATTCGTTCCAGCAGTTGATGGCCAACGGCGCGGTCGTCAATGGCGTGTTCACGCTGTCGAGTAGCGGCCTTGCGGCCTACACGTCGATCGCCGCGGCAGCGCTGGGCGTCGCCAACCCGACCGCGTTGCAGGTGCAGACTTACGCCAATCAGCAGTACCAGAACTCGCTGTTCAGCAGCGCCAACCCGATCTACCAGTCGTACGCCCAGTCGATCAGTTCAGGCGCCCAGGCGCAGTACACGGATCTGGCCAACAAGGTCTTCCTCTACCTGCAGCAGCAGGACCAGCAGGGCTGCAGCGGCTTTGGTGGCTGTTCGGGCCCGATCCTGACCCCGGGGCAGACAACCGCCACGGATGCCCAGGTGGCGCAATATGCCAGCCAGGCACTGTACGGCACCGACTTGCAGAACTATCAGACGCTCACCGCCAACGGCACGGTCACCAATGGTGTGCTGACGCTGAGCGCAGCCGGTCTCGCGCCGGTGTCTGTGCAGGTGCTCTCCGCGCCGCTCGCGACCGCGTTCACCTCGCTTCTGAGCACCGGCTCACTGCAAGGCGGACAGTTCGTGCTGAGTTCGGCGACAGTCCTGCAGAATCTTCAGACGCTGGCGACCGGCGGCAGCGCGGCGTCCGGGCAGTTCCAGTTCAACACCGCAGGTATCCTCGCCAATGCGTCGACGGCGCTCGGCAGCAATCCCTTGCAGCAGCTCCTGGCGAGCGGTTTGGTCCAGACGACGACGGTGAACGGGGTGTCGACTTCGAGCTTCGTCCTCAGTGACCCCGGCGTGTCCTATTACGCCTCGGCGGCGCTGACGGCCGCGAACTACCTGACGTTCCAGGGGCTGACCGCGAGCGCCAATGGCGAGGTCGTCAACGGCGTGCTGACGCTGTCCGCCGCCGGTATCGCCCAATTCTCGGCAGCGACGGCTGCGGCGCTGCACCTGGGCACGACGGCGCCGACGGCGGCGCAGGTCCAGGCCTATGCCAACAGCCAGTACCAGGGCTTCGCGACGACCATCAAGACCTACGCCAATTCGCAGTATCAGAGCTACGGCAGCACGTTCTCGTCCTACGCCAACGGCCAGTACCAGCCGCTGCAGCAGGAAGTGCTGACCTACGCAGCGAACAACCTCAACATCGTGGTTGACCTCGCGAGCGGTACGTACCGGACCAGCTTCGATTACAGCAATACTTGCCAGTACAACAATTGCTCTGCGCCGGCGCCGATCACCAATGCTGTTCTGGCCGACTGGGCCCAGCAGGCGCATGCGGGAACGAACGTCAACAACCCGTTCAGCAACGGCTATGGCACGATCTCGACCGCGGACTATAACAGCTTCATCGCGATGCTGGGGCAGGGGACCGTGCAGTCCGGAGCGCTGATGCTCAATGCGGCCGCGCTGCAAGGCTACTACTCGAACCAGGCGTCGAGCGCGGCGATCCTGAATCAGTCGTATCTGGTGTTCCAGACCATCGTCGGGGCCGGCAACAGCACGATCCAGAACGGCGCGCTGACGCTGACCGCGGCCGGCATCACCAACGTTGCGGCTGCCGCCGTCGCCTTCCTCGGAAACAATCCGACCAATGCACAGGTGCAGGCCTTCGCTGCGCAGTCCTATGCGACTGACCTGGCGTCAATCCAGGGCTACGCGGCGGCCCAGTACCAGTCCTACGCCACGTCGATCAGCGCCTACGGCAACACGCAGTACCAGGGCCTCGTTCAGACCATCCAGAGCTACGCCAATACGCAGTACCAGGCGAACGTGACGACGATCCAGGCCTACGGCAATTCGCAGTACCAGACCCTCACGGCCAACGGCACGCCGCAGGTGAGCGACGGCATCCTCAGCCTGGTGGCCAACTCCGTCTACTCGACGGGACAGATCGTCTCCACGCTGAGCAATGCCGCGTTGCTGCCCTCGGCCGGGACCGTGGGGACGAATGTCACGGCCAGCGTTGTCGGCCGTAACGTGACGCTGAATGCCGGCAACAGCGTCGGCAGCACCGCGCCCAGCGTCTCGATCGGCCTGACCGACTTGAAGGACGGCACGATCACCACGACGCAGCAGGCCGCGCTGTCGGTTGCGACCACGCCGGGCTCGATCACGTTCAGCGCGACGGTCAGCAACCAGGTTCTGGCCGGTATCGACCTTGCCCATCTGCCGGCCGGCGTCACCGTCAATGGAAACACGCTCAGCGGCCTGACGCTGGGCAGTCTGCCGAACGGCGTGACGGTCAATGATCTGAACTCCGTCGAACTGGCGCAGACGGCGCCGCTCTACGTCAACGCCAGCGGCACCTTCAACGCGACATCAGGCGCCGCGTTGTACGTCCAGGCGGCCGCGAGTGACGGACACCCGGTGGCGAGCCTGACGATCGGTCAGATCACCGCGGGTGGGGACGTCACCTTGCTGGCACCGCAGAGCATCCTGGTGGCGACGAACTCCTCCGGCGCGGCGCTGTATGCCAATCAGGTCGTGATCAACCCGGCCGATGCTGCGATCGGCAATTTGACGCTCGCCGCCACAAACGCGATCGGCTCGGCCGCCAATGCGTTCACCTATCATGTCAACGGCAAGCTGATCTCGGCGCAGGCCGGTACCGACGCCTATCTGACTGCAACCGGCGGCGATGCCATCTTCGGCAAGGTGTTCGCCACGGACACCGTGTCGCTGACCGCGACCAACGGCAATATCGACAGCTATCTGGCTGGTGTCACGATGGCCGCCAACAACATCATCCTTGACGCATCGGGTGATGTCGGTACGCAGAACACGCCGTTCACGGTTCAGGTCGGCGCCACCGGCCTGCTGAGCGGCACGATTGCAGGATCCGCCTTCATCTATAGTCCGACGCTGGCGACGCAGAACCCGGTGTCGCTCAACGTCGGCAATTTGACGGCCGCCAACGGGCTGACGCTCATCAGCGATGCCGGCATCTCGTTCGGCGGCGCCGCGGGTTCGTCGCTGGGATCGGTCACGGTCTGCTCCGGTCCGTGCCTGACCGGATCGACCGCGGTCGGCGCATCGATCACGATGAGCGCGAATGCCTCGATCCTGTCCGGGCAATCGATCAGCCTGACCGCGCCCGGCGATATCGTGCTCGGCGAGCTGATTTCGACCGCCAATCCGTCTTCGGCCGCGACCGTCATCACGATCAACAGCACCGGCGGCGCCATCACGGCCAATGGCGATGGCCACACCAATATCACCGCGACGGCCGCGAACGCCGAGGTGTCGCTCTCTGCAAACAGCATCGGCACCTCGACTCAGAAGGTCGGCGTCGACACGCCGCTGCTGACGGCGACTGCCGGCACCGGAGGAATTTACCTGAGTTCGGTCGCCGATCTCGATGCGGTCCAGCTGTCGGCAATCCACGGGTCGGTCGATATCGTCTCGGGCGGCAAGTTGAGCCTCGACAGCGTCCTGGCGGGTACGGCCAATGGCGCGAGCGGCACCATCACCGCCAAGACACTGACGCATGCGGGCGACGTCGTCATTGGCACGGCGACGAGCAGTGGCGACATGACGGTCGACAGTGCCGGCGCCCTTCGTTTCACGCAGCTCGGCACCACGGCCGGAGCCATCGAGCTGACTGCCTACGCCGCCGTCAATGGCGGGACGCTCGACGCGGCGGCTGGGCTCGGCGTCACCTCGACCACCGACAGCATCACGCTGGCAACCGCCAGAAGCGGCGGCTCGCAGACGATCCAGGCCGACCAGAACGTCACCTTCAACAGCCTGACCGCGACCGGCATCACCGGCGACGTCGGCAGCATCACGGTCAACGCCATCAATGGCTTCGTGCTGGCGCAGACCGTGCTCGTGAGCGGGACGGCGACGCAGGGTTCGGTCGCGGCCAATGGCTCGGCCTCGCTGACATCGGGAACAACCAGCACGGGCAGGGTGCTGACGGCGACCACCGGATCGGGCTCGATCGGCGGCGGCGGCCTGGTCGATTGGACCTCGTTCACGGCGGGCACAACGCTGAGCGTGTCCTCGACGGCCGACAGCATCACCTTCCAGACCGCGCAGAGCGGCGGCACGCAGACCATACACGCCCACGACAACGTGACGTTCAACGCGCTGACCGCCACCGGCATCGCTGGCGATACCGGCAGCATCAGCGTCACCGCCGACAGCGGCTTCATCCTGGCCCAGACCGTGACGTCAGGCGGTGTGACGACGCTGGGCTCGATCTCGGCCAACGGCTCGGCGGCGCTCGTTGCCGGCACGACCGTCACCGGCAACACGCTCGCAGCCACGACCGGTTCGGGCCTCCTGACCGCCGGCGGCCCGGTGAACTGGAACACGCTCAACGTCGGCACGTCGCTCGGCATGGCGGCGAGCCTGGGCAGCATTACCTTCGAGACCGCGCAGAGCGGCGGCACGCAGACCATCCACGCCCATGACAACGTGACGTTCAACGCGCTGACCGCCACCGGCATCACCGGCGATGCCGGCAGCATCAGCGTCGCCGCCGACAGCGGCTTCATCCTGGCCCAGACCGTGACGTCAGGCGGCGCGACGATGCAGGGCTCGATCTCGGCCAACGGCTCGGCGGCGCTCGTTGCCGGCACGACTATCACCGGCAACACGCTCGCAGCCGCGACCGGTTCGGGCCTCCTGACCGCCGGCGGTCCGGTGAACTGGAACACGCTCAACGTCGGCACGTCGCTCGGCATGACGGCTAGCGTGGGCAGCATCACCTTCCAGACCGCGCAGAGCGGCGGCACGCAGACGATCCACGCCCATGACAACGTGACGTTCAACGCGCTGACCGCCACCGGCATCACCGGCGATGCCGGCAGCATCAACGTCACCGCCGACAACGGCTTCATCCTGGCGCAGACCGTGACATCGGGCGGCATGACGACGCAGGGCTCGGTCGCGGCCAACGGTTCGGCCACGCTGATCGCGGCACTGTCGAACACCGGGCATAACCTCACGGCGACCACCGGCGATGCGACCCTGCGCGGCACGGTGATCCGCTGGGACAACCTCAATGTCGGCGGCTCGCTCGGTATTACCGCGACGACGGGCGGCATCGATCTCGCAACGGCCGTCAGCGGTGGCACGCAGACGCTGCACGCCGTGACGGATATCGGCTTCACCCACCTCACCACCACCGGCATTCCGGGCGATGCCGGAGACATCAATCTCACGTCCGACACCGGCTCGCTCCGCGGTGGATCGATCTCCGCCAACGGCGACACGCATTTCGACACGGCCGGCTCGATCACGCTGGACCGCATCCGGGGCAGCACGATCAAGCTGTCCTCGCGGGGCGACCTGACGATCGGCTTCGTCAGCGTGGTCAGGGAACTCGACCTCGCGGCCGATACCATCAACGTCACGGGCGAGCAGATCCGCTCGACGCCGCCGATTCCGCTGATCATGAACGTGACCGGCTATCACGGCGGGACGGCGACGTCGGCCAACATCTCGCTCGATCCGGACAGCATCGTCGTCAATCAGTTCAACGTGGTGGATGCCAACTTCCTGACCGATGCCCGCGCCGTCTCGATCCTGAACGGCTATGTGCCGGGTCAGCTCGTTCTGACCACAGCGACCGAGCAGGTGCTGCTGAACAATCGTTCGCCGGCGCCGACGAGCTGGCCATCACTCCAGCTCTATCAGCCGGGCGGCGTGTTCGCGATGAGCCAGGTCGGCAACGCCAATGTCAGCAACGCCTATGTGGTGTTCTACACCGGCGACATCTCGGCGACCGTCACCAATTACGGAGCGACCCATACCTGCTGCAACGACTACACCGGCGCCAGCATGATGCGTAACATCGCCATCGACGGCGAGGGCTATGAGAGCATCGACACCTGGCTGGCGCAGAAGAGCGGGGGAACGTTCTATCAACTCGGTCTCTCCGGCCATGCGCGGCTCGACGCATTGCTGTCGCCGCGACCGGTCGAGGCCATCGGGTCCGGTCCCGCGGTGAACATCGAGGGGCTGAGCGACATGCGCAAGCTGCGCCGCCACGGGCAGCGCACGGGGCGTCCTGGCTGGAAAGATGCCGCAGTCGGCGTCATGACGAAGCCGGCAGTGAGCCGTCTTGCGGAAGCGTGGTAGAGTAGGATGCGTGTTCTGGGGGCAGCACTGGGGGTCGGGCTTGCAGCGTCGAGCATCGTGGCCGCGCGCGCGCAGGTGCCCACGATCAATCCAGGTGCGATCCAGAACGACGTCGACCGGCAACGACGCCAGTTCGAACAGCAGAGCGCGCCGCCCAAGCTGAACGGCCCCGCCGTGGTCGGCGGCCCCAGGGAAAAGTCGCCGCTGATGAAGCCCGGCGGCCCGAAATTCCGCCTGCGCAAGCTCGAATTCGACCCATCCAAATTCATCACGCCGGCGGAGCTCGACGAGATCGCGAAGAAGTATGTCGGCAAGAATGTCGACATCGCGACGCTGCTGCAGATCGTCGCCGACATCAATGCCATCTACACCGAGCGCGGCATCGTGACCGGCATCGCGACGCTGCCGGAGCAGGATCCCAAGGACGGGACGGTCAAGATCAAGCTGACCGAAGGCCGGCTCCAGAAGACCACCGTCGAGGGCAACAAGCAGACGCGGACCGACTACATCCTCCAGCGCGTGCAGGAGCCGGAAGGCGAGGTCCTCGACGTCCCCAAGCTCAATCGCGACGTGACCTGGTTCAACCGGACCAACGACGTGCAGATCAAGGCGCTGCTCCAGCCCGGCACGAGCTTCGGCCTGACCGACCTCCAGTTCGCGGTGATCGAGCCGCCGGTCGACACCTGGCAGCTCTTCGTCGACAACCAGGCCTCCGAGAACACCGGCCGCTGGGAAGGCGGCACCTTCTACAAGCGCCACGGTCTGTTCGGTGTCGACGACCGACTGACGTTCTACGGCGTCCGCTCCGACGGCAACCTGAACGGCAACGCCGCCTACAGCGTTCCGGTCAATCCCTGGGGCGGACGCGTCGGCGTCAGCTATACCGAAGGCAAGATCAAGATCATCGACGGTCCGTTCGTAACGCTCGACGTCACCGGACGGTCGAGCCAGGCCGCGGTCAATTTCAGCCAGCCGGTCTGGGTGACGCAGAACTGGCTTGTGCTGCTCAACGCCGCCGAAACCGAGGGCAAGACGGTGAGCCGCTTCTCGACGGTCGCGGTGACCGACGACCACTACGACAAGGCCACGGCCGGCGTCTCCGTGACCAATTCCGGTAACACCTATTCGATCACAGTCTCGCCCGCCGTGAACTACATCGAATGGCAAGACCATGTGCTCGGCAACAACCGCACGTTCAACACCTATACCGGCTCGCTGATCGCGACCAGCGCAGCCGGCCCGCCCAATTTCAGCGCCAACGTGCTGGCGAGCTGGCAGTATACCCAGGAGAAGCTGCTGCCGGGCGACCAGATATTCACGATCGGCGGTCCCACCACCGTGCGCGGCTATCCGACCAGCGCGGCGTCCGGTGACAGCGGCTACTATTTCAACGCCGAGCTGCATTACAATTGGTCGCAATGGCTCAGGGGATTTGACACCTACGTCTTCACCGACTGGGGCGCGGTGTATTCGACGGCCCCCGGCATCACGGAAATGTCCTCAGTCGGTGTCGGCTTCTCCTGGACTTATGCTCCGTTCATGACGTTCGAGGCGAACTATGCGACGCCGCTGAAGAATGCGGTCTCGACCCAGCGTCACTACGAGGCCTACGGCCGCGTCGTCTTCCGCCCGCTGCTGATGTTCGAGAAGCCGCAGAGCGCGGTCCCGGTGGCGGCCGTCGCCGACAAGAGCAGGTCGTAAACTTTCGCGCCTTCTCTCACCGTCGGCAATGACGGGGGATGGTGCGTGCGACCTTGCTACCGCCGCAGCGTGAACTCGCTCGCGTCGCGCCGATGCTCCCACTTCGCCCGTTCGAGCTCCGGCTGGTCGCACTCCGCCTCGGGATAACCGATGCAGAGATAGGCGATGAATTTCCAGGAGGCAGGCACATCGAGTACGTCATGGATGCGCTGCGGATTGAGGATCGAGACCCAGCCGAGCCCGATGCCGTCGGCGCGCGCGGCCAGCCACATCGCGGTGATCGCCCCGACCACCGAGTATTCCGTCGTCTCCGGCATCGTCGCGCGGCCGAGGCCATGGCCGATGTCGCTGGCCTTGTCGGCGAACACGGCGAGGTGGCCGGGCGCCTGCTCGAGGCCCGACAGTTTGAGCGCGGCATAGCGCGCCGCGCGCTCGCCGGAATAGCAGGCCAGCGCGTCGGCGTTGCACGCCTTGAAATCGTCGATCACGGCGCGGCGCCGCGAGGCATCGTCGACGATGACGAAGCGCCACGGCTGGCTCAGGCCGACCGAGGGCGATAGGCAAGCCGTGTCGATCAGCCGCTCCACGGCTCCGTCCGGCAATGGATCGGTGCGAAAGCGGCGCACATCGCGCCGCCAGACAAACAGCTCGCGCAATTGCCGACGGAAGGCGTCGTCGAACTCGACCATGACTTTAGCTTCCTGCCTGAAGGAAGGCCGCGGCAACAAGCAGGATCAGGATCTCGCCGACCTGCTCGAACGCGCCGAGGATGTCGCCGGTCTGTCCGCCGATCTGGCGGATGGCGAGCCGCGCCAGGATCAGCCCGGCCAGCGACAACAGCACCAGCCCGACCAGCGCCTTGGCCGGCCCGAGCGCCAGGGCAAGCGCGAGTGTTCCGATAGCGAAGGCTGTGGCCACGCTGCGGCCCGGCGGTGATCCAGCGCTTGCCGCGAGTCCGTCGCGTCGCGCCGGGGGGACCAGTGACATGAAGGCCGGCAAGCCCGCGCGGGCCGCGGCGTGCGCGGCGCACATCGCCAACATCACAGCCCAGGGATTGCCGATCGCGGCCAGCGCGCTCCAGCGCAGGCCGAACGACAGGATCAGCGCGCAGACGCCATAGCTGCCGATCCGGCTGTCGCGCATGATCTCGAGCTTGCGCTCGCGCGTGCGGCCGCCGCCGAGCCCGTCGGCGGTATCGGCAAGCCCGTCCTCGTGCAGCGCGCCGGTGATGAGGGCGGTCGTTGCAAGCGCGAGCAGGGCGGCCATGCCTGGCGCCAGTCCCAGTCTGCTCGCGAGCGCGTGGGATGCTCCGCCTGCAAGTCCCACCAGCAATCCCGCGACCGGCAGCGCCCAGGTCGCCCGCGCGATGGCGCCGTTGTCGGCAGGCTTCGACGAGCCTACCGGCACGATCGTGACGAAGGACGCCGCGATCCTGAGATCGGCGACGACGTCGTTCAGAAAGTCGGCGCGCGGCGTCATTTCAGCTTCATCGGCAGGCCGGCGACGATGAACTCGACCTCGTCGGCGACATCGGCAATCGTCTGATTCATGATTCCGGCGGCGTCGCGAAAGCTGCGCGCCAGCGCGTTGTCGGGCACGATGCCAAGGCCGACCTCGTTGGTGACGAGCACGACCGGGCTCTCGAGATTGCGCAGGGTGGCGGCAAGCGCGTTCACCTCGTGCTCCCAGTCGCGCTCGGCATGCATCAGGTTCGAGAGCCACAGGGTCAGGCAATCCACCAACCTTGCGCCGCCGCCATCGCTTGCGATGAGCGCGGGCACGAGATCGAGCGGCACCTCGCGTTCGATCCAGTCGGTTCCGCGACGCGCGCGGTGTCTTGCGATGCGCGCGTCCATTTCGGCATCGAAGGTCTCGGCCGTCGCGACATAGACGGGCTGCCCCGGAAAGGCGCGCGTGCGCGTTTCCGCGCGCGTGCTCTTGCCCGATCGTGCTCCGCCCGTGATCAAGATGACGGTCATGAAGGTCTCCCGTTGGCCTGACTAATCACCAAACGCGGCCAAAGACAAAGCCGAAATCAGGCGCTCGGGGGCTTGCGCTCGACCCTCGCTTTGCGCAACAGGGGCGGGACAGGAGGCAGGATTGGGCTTTGCGGGCGCGATGGTGGTGGCGATGGCGGTGGATGCCCTCACGGGCTGGCCGTCACCGTTGTTCGCGCGAATCGGCCACCCCGTGACCTGGCTCGGCCGGCTGATCGGCGCCATCGATGCCGGCTGGAATCGCGAGTCCGTCGCGCCGGCGCTCCGCCGCGCTGCCGGTATCGCTGGAGCGCTTGTCGTGATCGCGCTCTCCGTCGTGATCGGCTGGGTGCTGCAGTCCCTGCTTGCCGCGGGCTGGCTCCAGATTGCGCTGGTCGGCATCCTCGCCTGGCCATTGGTCGCGCTGCGCTCGCTGCACGATCACGTCGCCGCCGTTGCCGAGCCTCTGCCGGGCGGCGATATCGCCGCCGCGCGCGAGGCGGTCTCGCGCATCGTCGGCCGCGATCCCGCCGCGCTCGATGAAGCCGGCATCGCACGCGCCGCGATCGAAAGCCTCGCGGAAAACGCCTCGGACGGTATCGTCGCGCCGGTGTTCTGGGGCGCGCTGTTCGGCCTGCCGGGCATTTTGGGCTACAAGGCAATCAACACGCTGGATTCCATGATCGGCCATCGCAGCGAACGCTACGAGGCTTTCGGCTGGGCGGCTGCGCGCATCGACGATGTCGCCAATTTCATTCCAGCCCGGCTCACCGGCTTTCTGTTCGTACTGCTCGCGCCGCGGCGATCCCAGGCACTGTCATGCATGACGCGGGACGCGCGCCGCCACCGCTCGCCCAACGCGGGCTGGCCGGAAGCCGCAATGGCCGGCGCGCTTGGCGTCCGGCTCAGCGGGCCCCGCATCTATCGCGGCAGCTTAACGAACGAGCCCTGGCTCAACGAAGGCGCGCGCGATCCGCTTGCCGTGGACATCAATGAGGCGCTGGCCGTCTACCGCCGCGCCATGCTGCTGCTCGCAGCCATCCTTGCGATCCTGGCCTTCGCGTGAAAGAACAGGGCATGCGCGAGCACGGTGGAAATCTCGATCTGGCCCAGCAGCGTTTCGGCGGACGCGCGGACGACTGGATCGATCTGTCGACCGGGATCAACCGGCTGCCTTATCCCGTGGGCGAGATATCAGCGCATCATTGGCAGGCGCTGCCGCCGCGATCCGAGATCGAGGCGCTGCATCAGGCGGCGCGACACGCCTATCGCACGTCAGCGCCTGTTGTCGCGATGGGCGGCGCGCAGGCCGCCATTCAATTGTTGCCGCAACTCGCGCCGCGCGGCCGTGCCTGCATCCTTGCGCCGACCTACAACGAATATGTTCCGGTTCTGTCGGCCGCGGGATGGGAGGTCGAGGAGGTGAGGGAGCCAGGTGCGCTCGCGGGCGCCGAGCTCGCCATTGTCGTCAATCCCAACAATCCCGACGGGCGCCGTCATGCGCCGAAGGACCTGCTCGCGTTGTTGCCGCGTGTCGGTCGCCTCGTCGTCGACGAGAGTTTTGTTGATGCCATTCCCGAGCTCTCCCTCGCTTCGGAAGCAGATCGGCCGGGACTGCTGATCCTGCGCTCCTTCGGAAAGTTCTACGGGCTGGCCGGCCTTCGGCTTGGCTTCGCGATCGGCCATGCAGCCGACATTGCGAAGCTCGCGGCGGCATCAGGTCCGTGGCCGGTGTCGGGGGCGGCGATCGCGATCGGCTGCCGCGCCTTGCGCGATGATTCCTGGGCCGGGGCAACGTCGGCGCGCCTCGTGCGGGATTGCGCTCGCCTCGACGACATGGTGCGGTCGCAAGGCTGGCGGCTCGTCGGCGGCGCACCGCTGTTTCGTCTCTACGAGACGCCTGATGCGCTTGCCGCTCAGGAAAAACTCGCGCGCGGCCAGATCTGGTCGCGAGTCTTCGCGCAGAATCCGGCATGGCTGCGCCTGGGTCTTCCCGGCAGCGAAGCCGAATGGCTGCGCCTCGCAAAGATCCTAGCGCGCTAGCGCGAGCAGGCCTTCGACGTCGAGATGCCGTTCGATGTGATCGGCCAGGGCATCGAGCGCGCTCTCGACCCTGGCGTGATAGGGCTCCTCGCCTGCGGGGATGTCGAGCTTCGCCAGATACGCCTTGCGGAAATCATCCGACGTGAACAGGCCGTGCAGATAGCTGCCCTGTACGCGCCCATCGCCGGAAATCGCGCCTTCCGGCTCGCCATTCAGTGTTGCGAACGGCCGTACGCGATCCGGCCCGTCGGTGCGGCCGATGTGGATCTCGTAAGCCTGGATCGGCTGGGCCGTCGCCGCATGCACGGCCGCAACACGCGTCAGCGTCTTCTGCGGGCTCATCACCGTTTCCACGTCCAGCAGTCCAAGGCCCGGCGTGTCGCCCGCGGGCCCCTCGATGCCGTCAGGATCCGCGACGCTGTGTCCGAGCATCTGATAGCCGCCGCAGAGGCCTAGCACGTGACCGCCTCTGCGATGATGTGCGAGTAGATCGATGTCCCAGCCCTGCGCGCGCAAAAAGGCGAGATCGCCGCGCGTGGACTTCGAACCGGGGATCACGACGAGCCTGACGTCGCCGGGGATGGCTTCGCCCGGACGCACCATGACGAGATCGACCCCGGGCTCGAGCTTGAGCGGATCGAGATCGTCGAAATTGGCGATCCGCGACAGCGCGAGGCAGGCGATCTTGCACCGGCCGGGCTTGCGCGCGTCGCTCAGGCCCAGCGCATCCTCCGCCGGCAGCTCGCCGGCGCGCGCGAACCAGGGCAGCACGCCGAGGCCGCGCCATGCGGTCTTTTGTTCGATCAGCTTGTAGCCGTCGTCGAACAGCGTGGAATCGCCGCGGAACTTGTTGATGACAAAACCGTGGATCAAGGCGGCATCGTCAGGGTCGATCACCGTCTTGATGCCGACGAGCTGGGCGATGACGCCGCCGCGATCGATGTCGCCGACCAGCACGACGGGCACGTCGGCCTTGCGGGCAAAGCCCATATTGGCGATGTCGGCCTTGCGAAGGTTCACCTCGGCCGGGCTGCCGGCGCCTTCGACCAGCACCAGGTCAGAGCGCGCCTTGAGCCGCCCAAAACTCTCCAGCACCGCGCCCATCAGCGAGGGCTTCATCGCCGCGTATTCACGCGCGCGCGCAGTCGCGATGCGCTTGCCATGCACGATCACCTGCGCGCCGACATCGGTCTCCGGCTTGAGCAGCACCGGGTTCATGTCGGTGTGCGGTTCGACACCCGCTGCAAGCGCCTGCAGCGCCTGTGCGCGGCCGATCTCGCCGCCATCGACGGTGACGGCCGCGTTGTTCGACATGTTCTGCGGCTTGAACGGGAGCACGTGCAAGGTCCGCCGCGTGAAAGCGCGAGCAAGGCCGGCGACGATGAGCGATTTGCCCACGTCCGAGCCGGCCCCCTGTATCATCAATGCGCGTGCCATCGAATTCAGAACTCGACGCCGGCCTGCGCCTTGATGCCGGAGCGGAACGGATGCTTCACCAGCGTCATCTCGGTGACGAGATCGGCGATCTCGATCAGCTCGTCCTTGGCGTTGCGGCCGGTGAGCACGACATGCGTCATCGGCGGCTTCGAGGTTTTCAGGAAATCGACGACCTCGGCGATGTCGAGATAGTCGTAGCGCAGCGCGATGTTGATTTCGTCGAGCACGACCATGCGCAGCCGTTGATCGGATATCAGCTCCTTCGCTTTTTCCCAGCCGGCGCGGGCGGCCGCGATGTCGCGAGCGCGGTCCTGCGTCTCCCAGGTAAAGCCCTCGCCCATGGCGTGGAACTGGCAGAGCTCGCCGAAATGGCCGGTGAGCAGGCGCCGCTCGCCGGTGTCCCAGGCGCCCTTGATGAACTGCACGACCGCGCAGGGCAGGCCGTGGGCAACGCAACGCACGATCATGCCGAAGGCGGAGGAGGACTTGCCCTTGCCGGCGCCGGTGTGGACGATGATGAGGCCTTTTTCGCCGCTCTTGGTCGCCATGATCTTGTCGCGGGCGACCTTGATCTTCGCCATTTTCGCGGCGTGCTTGGCGTCAGTCTTGGCGTCCGTTTCGTCGGCCGTCTGGGTCTCCGGTTCAGGCGTCATGGTATCCGGTCCTTCGGCTTGACAAGAGGCGGCCGGGGGCAAATGGTGGTCCGGCGTTGGTTCCTGTCCTATGACAGGCGAAGAGGGAATGCGATAGGGTCCGAATCGGCAAGATTTGGGTCCAAAATGCAGCCGCCCCCGCGACCGTGACCGGAGAGATGCCCGAAGCCACTGATCCCCTCGGGGGATCGGGAAGGCGGGGATCGAAGGGCCAAAAGCCCTGCTCCGCAAGCCGGGAGACCTGCCAGCGCGGACGATTTTTGGACCGGCGGACGGGGTGTTCCGCGACGGGGAAACGGGCCTTCGCAAGAACGGTTCGTGGGCCTCTTCGCCTCCCGCCGATACTTCTGGAAGAGGCGATGACCGTCACACTGCATGTCTGCATCACCTGCCGCGCCGGCCAGACGCTGGGCGAGGGCGAGGTCGCGCCCGGCAAGCGCCTGCACGGCGCGATCCTCGAGGCTGGCGTGCCCGAAGGCGTCACCGTGGTTCCCGTCGAATGCCTGTCTGCATGCAGCCAGGGTTGCTCGGTCGCGCTCAGCGCGCCCGGCCGCTGGTCGTATGTCTATGGCCGCCTCTCGGATGCCAATGCGCACGACGTGGTCGCGGGCGCCGCCGCCTATGCCGCCGCGCCCGACGGCCTGGTGCCCTGGCGCAGCCGGCCCGAAATCTTCCGCAAGCAGTCGCTTGCCCGCATTCCCCCCATTGCCGTGTTGCCGGAGGCCGCCGAATGAACTCGCTCGCAAAAGTCCCGGTGACTGTTGTCACCGGCTTCCTCGGCTCCGGCAAGACGACGCTGATCCAGCATCTGCTCAGCAATGCGGGCGGCAAGAAGCTCGCCGTGCTCGTCAACGAGTTCGGCAGCGAGGGGGTCGACGGCGAGATTCTGAAGTCCTGCGCCGATGCGAACTGCCCGGAAGAAAACATCGTCGAGCTCGCCAATGGCTGCATCTGCTGCACCGTTGCCGACGATTTCATTCCGACCATGGAGCAACTGCTGGCGCGCCCTGTCAGGCCCGATCACATCCTGATCGAGACCTCGGGGCTGGCGCTGCCGAAGCCGCTGCTGAAGGCGTTCGACTGGCCGGAGATCCGCTCGCGCATCACGGTCGACGGCGTGATTGCGCTCGCCGATGCCGAGGCGGTTGCCGCCGGTCGTTTCGCGCCGGATCCGGATGCGGTCGAAGCCCAGCGCGCGGCGGACGAAAATCTCGATCATGAGACGCCGCTCTCGGAAGTGTTCGAGGACCAGATCGCCTGCGCCGACATCGTGCTGCTGACCAAGGCGGACCTCGCGGGTGCTGCGGGCATCGAGGCCGCCAAGGCGCTGATCACTGCCGAGATGCCGCGCCGCGTGCCGATGCTTCCCATTACCGACGGCGCGATCGATGCGCGCGTCATTCTCGGCCTCGGCGCTGCCGCCGAGAACGATCTCGCCGCGCGCCCCTCGCATCATGACGGCGAGGAGGAGCACGAGCATGACGATTTCGCTTCCGTCGTGATCGATCTCCCTGAGGTCGCCGACGTCGATGCGCTGGTCGCGTCCGTACAGAAGCTGGCGCGCGAGCGGAACGTGCTGCGCGCCAAGGGCTATATCGCGGTCGCGGGCAAGCCCATGCGCCTGCTGCTGCAGGCGGTCGGCGAGCGCGTGCGCCACCAGTTCGACAAGCCCTGGGGCGCAGGGCTCAGGCAGTCGAAGCTCGTCGTGATCGGCGAGCACGGCGATATCGACGAAACCGCGATCAGGTCAGGGCTAGGGATCTGATGCACGTCGTCTTCCGCGAGAGCCGTGGTCTCGAGGAGACCGCGACGCCGAGGGACATCGGCCAGGACCCGGCCGATCTCGCGGCGCTCTCGTTCTCGGATTCAGATCTGGCGGCGTTTGCGGCCGGCTGGCGACGTGGCCGCGAGAGCCTGCCGTCGCTGCGGCTCGCCAACCTCGCGGAGCTCCGTCATCCGCTATCGGTCGACACCTATATCGAGCGGACGCTGTCGCAGGCGCGCGGCATTCTGGTGCGGTTGATCGGTGGTGAATCCTACTGGTCGTATGGTCTTGCGGCGCTCCAGCAGCTGGCAAAGGATCGCAACATCGCGCTGGCCGTGCTCCCGGCCGATGGCCGTGACGACATCAGGCTGGACGCGTACTCCACCTTGCCGGTCTCGACGCTACGCCGGCTCAAGGTGCTCTGCGACACCGGTGGGCCCGTCGCGACGCAAGCGGCGATCGCGCAGCTTGCGCTGGCCTCGGGTCTCTATGCAGGCCCGGTCGTCGGCGAGATGGCCGTGCCCGAGATGGGCTTTTACGATCCCGCACGCGGGGTGATCGCCGCGCCGGTGGCGCGCGAGGGGAAATCGTCCGCGCTGGTGACGTTCTATCGCTCCTATCTCACTGCCGCGGACACGGGGCCCGTCGATACGTTGATCGCGGCGCTGCGCGAGAAGGGCTTTGACGCACATGGCGCGTTCGTCGCCTCGCTGAAAGCAGCCGGCGTCGCGGATTGGCTGCGCGCGCATCTCGCCAGGAATCCACCCGCCGCGATCGTCAACGCGACGGCGTTCTCGGCGCTGGGTGACGACGGTACGACGCCGTTCGATGCCGCATCGTGTCCGGTGTTTCAGGTCGCGCTGTCATCGGCGCGGCGTGAGGATTGGGCGGAATCGCTGCGTGGCCTGTCGCCGGGTGATCTCGCGATGCATGTCGTGCTGCCCGAGGTCGACGGCCGCCTGTTCTCAGGCGTCGTGAGCTTCAAGTCGGCCGCCGAGCGCGATCCCGATTTGCAGTTTTCACATCTCGCCCACAGGCCGGATGAAGAGCGCGTGAAGGCTGTCGCAGCGCGCGTTGCGGCCTGGCGCCGCCTCGCGGAGACGCCGGCCGCCGAGAAGCGGCTGGCGATCGTGCTGTCGAACTATCCGGGCCGCCCGCATCAGATCGCGCATGCGGTGGGTCTCGATGCGCTCGCTTCTGTCGAGGCGTTGGTGTCCGATCTCTCCGAGACTGGCTTCAATGTTGCGCCAGTCCAGGAGCTCGGTGAGGCGCTGCTCAGGCAGAAATTGACCTGGAGCGTCGTCGACTATCGCGCCGCGCTCTCGCGTCTTCCGCAAAGTTTGCAGGACGATCTCGCGAAAGCCTGGGGCGCGCCGGAAAGCGATCCGAGCTGCGGCGACGGCGCGTTCCACTTCGCTGCGATCCCATGCGGCCGATCGATCATCGCGGTCCAGCCAGAGCGCGGCGATGCGACGACGCGTGATACCGACTATCACGATCTCGCCCGCACGCCGCGCCATGCCTATGTCGCGTTCTATCTCTGGCTCCGCGCGCAGGGGATTGATGCCGTCGTGCACATGGGCGCGCATGGCACGCTGGAATGGCTGCCCGGAAAATCCGTGGCGTTGTCGTCCGCCTGCTGGCCCGAAGCGCTGATCGGCGATCTCCCCGTCATCTATCCCTTCATCGTCAACGATCCCGGCGAGGCCGCGCAGGCCAAGCGGCGCATTGGCGCCGTCACCGTCGGTCATCTGCCGCCGCCGCTCGAGCAATCCGCGGTCCCGGAAGGGCTGCGTCGGCTGGAACGCCTGCTCGACGAATATTCGACCGCCGACGGTCTCGACCCCGCCCGCCGCCAGCGCCTGATCGCCGCGATCCGGGACGAGGCGCGCACGGCAGGGCTCGAAGACGATCTCGGCCTCGATGTATCCGCCGCGCCGGCCGAAGCCATTCCGCGCATCGATCGCTTCGTCTGCGACCTCAAGCAGAGCCAGTTCGGCGACGGCCTGCACGTGTTCGGTCGCGGCGCGTGCGGTGATGCGGAGCGGGACGCGCTGCGCGCTGCGCTTGCCGGTCAGCGTGTTGCGCCGGGCCCGTCGGGCTCGCCGTATCGTGGGCGCCAGGACGTGCTGCCGACGGGGCGCAATCTCTTCGCCGTCGATCCGCGCGCGGTGCCGACGCCGTCGGCGCATGCGCAGGGGATCAAGCTCGCCGAAGAACTGCTGCGGCGGCATTTGCAGGATCACGGCGACTGGCCGAAGGGCCTCGTCGTCGATCTCTGGGGTTCCGCGACCATGCGCACCGCCGGCGAAGAGTTTGCGATGGCGCTGCATCTGGCCGGCCTCGCGCCGCGCTGGGACCACGCCTCCGGCCGCGTCACCGGCTACGACATCATCGCGCCGGCCGAACTCGGCCGCCCCCGCATCGACGTCACGCTGCGGGTGTCAGGCCTGTTCCGCGACGTCTTTGCGGGCCTTGCGCAATTGTTCGAGGCCGCTGCCGAAGCGCTCGCATCGCGCGAGGACGAGGGCGATGAGAATCCCTATCGCCACCGCACCTCGCGCGTGTTCGCGCCGCGCCCCGGACAATACGGCGTCGGCCTTTCGGCAATCCCCGATGTTTTCACGCCGGAGACGCGCGATGCGGCTGGCGAGGCCTGGCTGTCGGCCTCGTCCTGGGCGTTCTCCGCCGATGGCGCGATCAAGCCCGATCGCGAGGGTATCGAACAGCGGCTTGCATCCGCAGATGCGTTCGTCCATGCCCAGGACCTGCCGGAGACCGATCTCCTGCTCGCTGCCGACTATGCCGCGCACGAAGCCGGCGTCGCCGCGGCGGCAGCGCATCTCGGTGTATCAGGGCCATCGCTCTATCACCTCGACACGACGCGTCCCGAGCAGCCGCATGCGCGCACGTTGACCGAAGAAATCTCCCGCGTCGTCCGTACCCGCGCGGCCAATCCTGCCTGGATCACCGGCATGATGCGCCACGGCTTCCGCGGCGCGGCCGAGATCTCCGCGACGCTGGAGCACATGGCCGCGTTCGCGCATCTGGCCGACGCCGTGCCGCCGCATCTGTTCGATCTCTATTATGACGCGACGCTCGGCGATGCCGAAATCCGCGCCTTCATGGCGCGCGAGAACCCGGCGGCGCTCGCTGCGATGGAAACGTGCTTCAAGCGCCTGCACGAGGCCTCGCTCTGGCGAACGCGCCGCAATTCGATCGCGGCCGCGCTGAAGGAGGCGTCATGAGCGCGGCTTCGGTGAAGGGCTGGTGTCCTGGGGCGCTGCGGCCGATGCAATCGGGCGACGGGCTCGTGGTCCGCGTGCGCCCGTTCGGCGGCCGGCTCGATCCGGCCCAGACGGCAGGGCTCGCGCATCTCGCCGAGCGCCACGGCAATGGGCTGATCGACGTCACCAGCCGCGCCAATCTCCAGATCAGAGGCGTCAGCGAGACCAGCCACCGGCTGCTGCTTGACGGACTCGCGCAATTGAAGTTGCTCGACCCTGATGCCGACACTGAATCCCGCCGCAACATCCTGGTCACGCCGTTCTGGCGCGATGGCGACGAGACCCAGGCGCTCGCCGCAGAGCTCGAAGAGGCGCTGGCGGACTCTGCGCTCGAGCTTCCCACGAAATTCGGCTTCGCCGTCGATGACGGCAAATCACGCGTGCTTGCCGGAAATTCCGCCGACGTCCGGATCGAGCGTGACGCTTCAGGTGGTCTCATGGTGCGCGCCGATGGCGCCACGCTCGGCCGCAGCGTAGCGCGCGGCGAGGCGGTGACCGCCGCACTTGCCGTCGCGCGCTGGTTCGTTACATCAGGCGTCCGGGATGGGCGAGGACGGATGGCAACGCATGTTGCCGCCGGCGCAACATTGCCTCAGGCGCTGCGCGGCGAGGCGGAGCCCGCGCCGATCATGGCAGCAGTGCGTCCCGGGCTTTATCCGCAAGGCGCCATGGTCGGGATCGCCTTCGGACAGATGCCGCATGCGACGCTCAATCAGCTCTCGGGCCTCGGGCATGCGCTGCGGATGACGCCGTGGCGGATGGTTTTGAGCGAAGGCAAGCTAACGATGCCATCAGCCCCAGGCCTGATCACCGAAGCCTACGATCCGGCGTTGCGCGTCATCGCCTGCAGCGGCGCGCCGCGCTGCCGCGAGGCCCATGCCGACACCCGCGGGCTGGCCGCAACGCTCGCGCCGAACATCGGTGGGGCCGCACGGCTTCACGTCTCCGGCTGCGCCAAGGGCTGCGCCCATTCCGGCGCGGTCGCGATCACGCTGGTCGCGACGGCTGCCGGGTTTGATCTCGTACGCGACGGCTCGACCCGCGACGAGCCGGTCCTGCGCGGGCTTGACCGCGACGATATCGTTCGCGATCCCTCCATCCTGTTGGGAGGGCACTGATGCCGCATACTTACGAGACTGACGGCGCGGCGATCTATCGTCAATCCTTTGCGACCATTCGCGCCGAGGCCGATCTGGCGCGTTTCACGCCTGATGAGGAGCAGGTCGTGGTGCGGATGATCCATGCGGCGGGCATGGTCGGCCTCGAAGCTCATATCCGCTTCACATCGGGTATGGCGACCGCGACTCGCGCAGCCTTGCAGAAGGGCGCACCGATCCTGTGCGACGCCCGCATGGTGTCGGAAGGAATTACGCGCGCGCGATTGCCTGCGGCCAACGCCGTGATCTGCACGCTTGGCGACGAGACCGTTCCCGCGCTGGCGCAATCCATGCGCAACACACGCTCGGCCGCGGCGCTGGAGCTGTGGCGACCGCATCTCGATGGCGCGATCGTCGCGATCGGCAACGCGCCCACCGCGCTGTTCCATCTGCTCAGTATGCTGGAAGATCGCAGCTGCCCACGGCCCGCGGCGATTATCGGCTGTCCCGTTGGCTTCGTTGGCGCAGCCGAATCCAAGGCCGCGTTGATGGCCGATCCACCGGTGCCGGCGCTGACGGTCGAGGGTCGCCTCGGCGGCTCTGCAATCACGGTCGCTGCCGTGAACGCGCTGGCGAGCCGGAGCGAATAGTCATGGGACGCATCATCTGCTGCGGTCTCGGCCCCGGCGATCCCGATCTGATGAGTGTGCGCGCGGACCGGACCGTGCGCGGCGCGCAGCACGTCGCCTTTTTCCGCAAGAAGGGCCGTCCCGGTCAGGCGCGGCGTATCGTCGAGGGGATGCTCGCGGCCGACGTCACCGAATATCCCATGGAATATCCTGTCACGACGGAGATCGCGTTCGATAGCCCGAACTACGTGCAATTGCTTGCCGGCTTCTACGACGAATGGGCCGAGCGTCTGGCGCGGCTTTCGCGCGCGGTCGACGTCGTCGTGCTCTGCGAGGGCGATCCCTATTTCTACGGGTCCTTCATGCATCTGCACGCGCGGCTGCAAGGCCGCGTCGAGATCGAGGTGATCGCCGGCATTCCCGGCATGGTCGGCTGCTGGAATGGTGTCGGCCAGCCGATTGCGCTGGGCGACGACGTGACGACGGTGCTGATGGGAACGCTTCCCGAATCCGAGCTCGAACGCCACATGCGCGATTCCGATGCGCTGGTGATCATGAAGACCGGGCGCAACCTCGCAAAAGTGCGGCGCGCACTCGCGTCCACCGGCCGCCTCGATGACGCCTGGCTGGTGGAGCGCGGCACCATGCCGGGCGAGCGCATCGCGCGGCTCGCCGAGATCGACGCCGCTGAGTGTCCCTACTTCGCGATCGTGCTCGTGCACGGCAAGGGCCGGCTTCCGGACTCCGCCGAATGACGGGCACGCTGACCATCGCGGGCCTCGGCCCGGGCAGCGATGCGCTGGTGACGCCGGAGGTCACTGCAGCGCTCGCCGCCGCGACCGACATCCTTGGATACGCCCCCTATGTCGCGCGCGTGCCGTCGCGGCCCGGCCTCAAGCTCCATCCCTCCGACAACCGCGAGGAGCTTCAGCGGGCAGCAGAAGCCTTGCAGCTTGCGGCCGAAGGCGGGCAGGTGGTCGTCGTCTCCTCCGGCGATCCCGGCGTGTTCGCGATGGCATCCGCGGTGTTCGAGGCGTTGGAACAGGCGCCGCAACATCAGGACCTGCCGATCCGCGTCCTGCCCGGCATCACCGCGATGCTGGCGGCAGCTGCGCGCGCCGGCGCGCCGCTCGGCCACGATTTCTGCGCGATCAATCTCTCCGACAACCTGAAGCCCTGGACGGTGATCGAGAAGCGTCTGCGGCTCGCGGCCGAAGCGGATTTTTCGATTGCAATGTACAATCCGCGCTCGGCGAGCCGGCCGGAGGGATTTGGCCGCGCGCTCGCGGTTTTGAAGGAAACCGGCTGTGGCGGGCGCCTCGTGATTTTTGCGCGCGCCGTCAGCGCGCCTGACGAAAAAATCGTGATCGTGCCACTGGACGACGCGAGGCCCGAGATGGCGGACATGCGAACGCTGGTGATCGTCGGCAATTCGCAGACGCGCCGCGTCGGCCGCTGGATCTATGCGCCGAGGCGGGCCCGATGACCGAGCCATTGCATCACCTCCGTGACGCTCTCGACTTTCTTGCGCTCGGGCAGCGCCGGCCGCGAGATCATGATCACGGGCAGGCCGAGCCGGCGGGCCGCGTCGATCTTGGCGCGCGCGCCGTCGCCGCCGGAATTGCGGGCGACGATCCATGCGATGCCGCGCGTGCGCATCATGTCGAGCTCGCCGTCAAGCGTGAACGGCCCGCGCGACACGATGACATCGGCGGCGAATGGCAGAGGCGTTTCCGGCGGATCGACGAACCGCAGCGTGTAGGCATGCTGCGGCTTCGCCGCGAACGGAGCGATGTGCTGGCGGCCGATGGCGAGGAACATTCTTGCCGGCGCCTCCGGCAGCGCGGCGACGGCGGCGGTAACGTCGGTGACCTCGGTCCAGATGTCTTCGGGCGTTCTGCTCCAGGGCGCGCGCTCGAGCGCGATCAGCGGCGTGCCGGTCTCCGCGCAAGCGTCGACCGCATGACGGCTCATCTCGGCGGCAAAGGGATGCGTGGCGTCGATCACATGCGTGATGCCTTCGCGCCTGACGTAGTCGGCCAGCCCGCTCGCGCCGCCAAAACCACCGATGCGGGTCGGCAGCGGCTGATCGGCAGGCGCGCGGGTGCGGCCGCCGTAGGAATATACGGCGTCAATGCCTGCGCGCGCGATCTTCCCGGCGAGCAGGCTCGCGTCGGCAATTCCGCCCAGAACAAGGGCGCGCGTCATGGCTGATCCCTGGCTGACCATCATCGGTATCGGCGAAGATGGCCTCACGGGGCTGTCGGACGCAAGTCGAAAGGCGCTCGCCAGCGCGGAAACCGTGTTCGGCGGCGAGCGTCATCTCGCGCTTGCAGACGTCGGAAGCCGCGGCCGCGCATGGCCGGTGCCTTTCAACGCAGACATCGTGCTGAGCTGCCGTGGAAGGCCCACGGCCGTGCTGGCCTCCGGCGATCCGTTCTGGCATGGCGCCGGCGCAGGCCTTGCCGAGAGGCTCGACCCGAGCGAGTGGATCGCGCATCCGGCGCCCTCGACCTTCTCGCTCGCCGCCGCGCGGCTCGGCTGGCGGCTCGAATCCATCGCCTGCCTCGGGCTTCATGCCGCGCCGTTCGAGCGTCTCGTACCCTATCTCGCGCCGGGCGCGCGGATCATTTGTCTCGTGCGAGGCGGCAAGGCCGCTGGCGACCTCGCGCGATGGCTGACGGAACGCGGGTGGGGTGGCTCGGCATTCTGGACTCTCGCCGCACTTGGCGGCCCGCGCGAAGCCATTGCGGAGCATCGTGCCGACTGCTTTGCCGGCGACCTCGCTGGAAACCTGGTTGCAGTCGCCGTCGCGGCAAAGGACGGGAAGGGCATTCCCCGCAGCTCAGGACTCTCGGACGATCTCTTCGCCCATGACGGCCAGATCACCAAGCGGCCGGTCCGCGCGCTGGCGCTGTCGGCGCTGGCCCCGCGTCCCGGTGAACGCTTGTGGGACATCGGCGCCGGCTCGGGCTCGATTTCGGTTGAGTGGGCGCTGTGTGACGGGACGGCGATTGCGATCGAGACGCGCGAGGATCGCGCCGCGAACATTCGGGCCAATGCGGCGGCGTTTGGACTGACGCATCGGATCACGGTAGTTACGGGACAGGCGCCGGAAGCGCTTGCCCCGCTGGATGCGCCGGATGCCGTCTTCGTGGGTGGCGGCCTCGATCGTGCGATGTTCGACGCGATCTGGTTGCGGCTTGCGCCAGGGGCGCGGTTGGTTGCACATTCCGTCACGCTGGAGACGGAAGCGCTGCTCGGCGAATTGCATCAGCAGCATGGCGGCGAGTTGATGCGGGTCGAGATCGCCTACGCCGCTCCGCTTGGCCGCTATCGCTCCTGGGGGGCGGCGCGGCCGGTGCTGCAGTGGAGTGTGGTCCGATGAAGGTTGCCGGGCTCGGATTCAAGAAGGATGTGACGCTGGCCTCTTTGCGCGAAGCGCTTGCAGCGGCTGGCGGCCCCGATGGCCTCGCGGCCATGGCTACTGTCAGCGACAAGGCCGACGCTGACGTGTTGAAGCAGCTCGCGCGTGAATGCGGCGTGCCGATCAAGGCTGTGCCGGCCGATGTGCTTGCGCGTGTCGATACGCCGACGCAGTCGCAGCGGATCACCGGAAGGTTCGGCACGGGATCGGTCGCCGAAGCAGCCGCGCTGGCCGCCGCTGGTCCGCGCGCGCGGCTCATCGCGACGCGCGCGGTCTCGCAGGATCGCACCGCGACTGCGGCGATCGCCGAAGGAGACGGCCCATGACGGTGCACTTCATCGGCGCCGGGCCGGGCGCCGCCGATCTTCTCACCTTGCGTGGGCGCGATTTGATCGCGGCCTGTCCGGTCTGTCTCTATGCGGGCTCGCTGGTGCCCGCGGGCGTGCTGGCGCATTGCCCAAGCGGAGCGCGCATCGTCAACACCGCGCCCCTGTCGCTCGACGAGATCATCGCGGAGATCTCCGCCGCGCATGCGGAGGGCAAGGACGTCGCGCGGCTGCATTCCGGCGATCTCTCGATCTGGTCGGCGATGGGCGAGCAGCTTCGCCGCCTGCGCGCGCTCGGCATTCCATTCACCGTCACACCGGGCGTGCCGTCCTTTTCCGCAGCCGCCGCGGCGCTGGAAGCCGAGCTGACGCTGCCCGGCCTCACTCAGACGGTGGTGCTGACCCGCACGCCGGGCCGCGCCAGCGCGATGCCCGAGGGCGAGAAGCTTGCGGCCTTCGCCGCGACCGGCGCTGTACTCGCGATCCATCTGTCGATTCATCTGCTCGACGAGGTGGTTGCCGAACTCACGCCGCATTGCGGCGCGGACTGTCCGGTGGCGATCGTCTGGCGCGCGAGCTGGCCCGACCAGCGCATCGTCCGCGCGACGCTGGCGACGCTCGATGCCGCCGTCGCGACCGAGATGGAGCGCACCGCGCTGATCCTGGTCGGCAAGACGCTGGGTGCGGCGGATTTCGACGAGAGCCGGCTCTATGCCGCGGATTACGATCGTCGCTATCGTCCCGTTGGCGCCGAGCCGCGTTTTCCGGAGGCATCGTGATGGCGGCAGGCCTCGTCATCTCCGCGCCGGCCTCGGGCGTCGGCAAGACCACGCTGACGCTGGCGCTCGCGCGCGCCTGGCACAATCGTGGCTTGAACGTGCAGTGCTTCAAGAGCGGCCCTGATTACATCGATCCAGCCTTTCACGCAGCAGCCACAGGCCGCCCCTCCGTCAATGTCGATAGCTGGGCGATGGACCGCTCGACGATCGCGCATCTCGTCAGCCGGGGGAGCGATGCCGATATCGTGCTTGCCGAGGGCTCGATGGGCCTGTTCGACGGCGTCGCCGCGCGCGGCGTCTCCGGCACCGGTGCTACCGCCGACATCGCGGAAATGCTGGGTTGGCCGGTGGTTCTGGTGATCGACCCCTCCGGTCAGGCGCAGACCGCGGCGGCGATCGCCGCAGGCCTGCGCGATTATCGCGCCGGCGTGCGCCTTGCGGGCGTGGTGCTCAACCGGGTCGCCAGCCCGCGTCACGAAGACCTCGTGCGGCGTGCGCTCGACGACGCCGGCATCGCCGTGTTCGGCGCGCTGCCGCGTCATGCCGAGATCAGCCTGCCGAAGCGGCATCTCGGCCTCGTGCAAGCCGAGGAGCAGGCCGAGATCGGAAAACTGATCGACGAGGCCGCGCGCTTTGTCTCGGAGCACGTCGATCTCGATGCGGTGATGCAATCGGCCGCTAGCTGGTCGCCGCAACCGGCCGCGAACGGCCTCAACGTGACACCGCCCGGGCAGCGCATTGCGCTTGCGCGCGATGCCGCGTTTTCCTTCGTCTATCCGCACATGCTGGAAGCCTGGCGGGCGTCAGGCGCGGAGATTTCAACGTTCTCTCCGCTTGCCGACGAAGCGCCCGATGCAGGCGCCGACGTCGGCTGGCTGCCCGGTGGCTATCCCGAACTTCATGCCGGCAAGATCGCCGCCAATGCACGCTTCCGCAGCGGTCTGCGCGCCTTCGCCGAGACGCGACCAGTGCACGGCGAATGCGGTGGGTATATGGTGCTGGGGACAGCTTTGACCGACGCCGACGGTATTCGTCACGAAATGACGGGCCTGCTCGGCCTGGAGACGAGTTTTGCCAAGCGGCGCATGCATCTGGGCTATCGTCTCGCCTCGCTCGCAATGCCGATGCCGGGGCACAAGGCCGGCGCGCGGCTGCGCGGCCACGAGTTTCACTATTCGACGATCATCGCCCAGCCCGATGCGCCGCTGGCAGTCGTGCACGACGCAACTGGCAGCGTCATCGCCGAGACCGGCTCGCGGCGCGGGCACGCCACGGGCACGTTCTTCCATCTGATCGCGGAGGACCGGTGAGCGGTTTTGTCTCCTTCGTCTCCGCCGGCCCCGGCGACCCTGAGCTTCTCACGCTCAAGGGCGCCGCGCGGCTGCGCGAGGCTGACGTCGTGCTCTATGACGATCTCGCCTCGGGCGCGATCCTCGATCTCGCACGGCCGGGCGCGAATCTCGTCGCGGTCGGGAAACGGGCAGGGCGGCCGTCGACAAAGCAGCATCACGTCAATCGCCTGCTGGTCGACTATGCCGCGACGGGCGTGCGGGTCGTGCGGCTGAAGTCGGGCGATGCCGGCATCTTTGGCCGGCTCGAGGAGGAGTTGGAGACGCTGCGCGAGGCCGGCATCGGCTTCGAGATCATTCCCGGCGTCACCTCGGCCTGCGTGGCGGCCGCACAGGCCGGCATTCCGCTGACGCGCCGCCATACATCGCGCCGGGTGCAGTTCGTGACCGGCGCCGACGTCACCGGTGAGCTGCCGCCAGATCTGAACTGGGCGGCGCTGGCCGATCCTGATGCGACGACGGTGGTCTATATGGGCCGGCGCACCTTTCCGGTGCTGGCCGCAAAACTGATCGAGCACGGTCTTTCATCGAGCACGCCGGCGCTGTTCGCCGAATCCCTCGGACGCCCCGACGAGCGGCTGGTGCGCACCACGATCGCCGAGCTTGCCGAGCAACTCGCGCGCGGCGGTGCGGCTTCCACGGCCGCTGTCATCATGTTCGGCGCGCTGGCTGAGGGCGGATCGTCATGATGACGCTCTCCCTGATCGGCATCGGCTGCGGCGATCCCGGGCAACTCACGCGCGCTGCGATTGGCGCGATCAACGCCGCCGATCTCGTGCTGATCCCGCGCAAGGGAACGGCAAAGACAGATCTCGCCGATCTCAGGCGGGCGATCTGCGCCGACGTGCTCATCAACGCCACAACGCGCATCGCCGAGTTCGATCTTCCCGTGCGCGACGCCGCTGAACCCGATTACCGCAAGGGCGTCGACGATTGGCACGATGCGGTCGCCGCGGCCTGGTCGCGGACGATCGAAGAACATCTCGGCGGTGACGGCAAGGCCGCACTGCTGATCTGGGGCGATCCCTCGCTCTATGATTCCTCGCTGCGCATCGCGCGGCGGCTCAATCCCTTGCCCAGAATCGAGGTCGTGCCCGGCATCACCTCGATCCAGGCGCTGTGCGCGGCGCATGCGCTGCCGCTCAACGACATCGGCGAGCCGTTTCTGGTGACGACGGGACGCCGCCTGCGCGAAGGCGGCTGGCCGCAAGGCGTTGATACCGTGGTGGTGATGCTCGACGGCGGCACGGCATTCCAGTCGCTCGATCCAAATGGCCTTCACATCTGGTGGGGCGCCTATCTCGGCCTGGCTGACCAGATCATTCTGTCAGGCGCGCTGACCGAGGTCGGCCCGCGCATCGTCGCCGCGCGACAGGACGCGCGCGCGCGTCACGGCTGGATCATGGACAGTTACATTCTCAAGCGCAGGCCGTAAGCGAGGCAGCATGCTCCCTGATTGGGTCACCCGGAAATGTCCCGAGATCTCCGTCGTCCATCGCGACGCCGCGATCGCGCGACAGGCGCAACTGACGAAGCCGACCGGCGCGCTCGGCCGGCTCGAGCAACTCGCGATCGAGCTTGCGGGCTTGCAGGCGACCGAACGCCCGCGTGCCGCGCGCGTGCCGATCATCATCTTCGCCGGCGATCATGGCATCGTCGCGCAGGGCGTATCGGCCTATCCGCAGGCCGTCACCGTCGCGATGATGGCGAACTTTGCCGCCGGCGGCGCCGCGATCTCGGTGTTGGCGCGCGAACTCGGTTCGAGCCTCGAGGTCGTCGACGCCGGAACGCTGGCGGCGGACGCCATGCCCGGCGTGGTTACGGACAAGCCGCGCCACGGCACGCGCGATTTCAGCAGTGAGCCGGCGCTCACGCCGGCGGAGCTGGCATTCGCCTTCGAGGCCGGCCAGCGCGCGGTGGCGCGGGCGAAGGCCAATCAGCCTGATATCCTGATTTTCGGCGAGATGGGCATCGGCAACACCACGACCTCGGCGGCTATCGCCGCGGGCCTGCTCGGCATCGGTGCCGAGGAAATAGCGGGCCACGGCACCGGCGTCGATGCGGCGGGCCGTACCCACAAGGCGCGCGTGATCGATGCAGCGATCGCACGTCATGGCGTGGCCGGCGCTGCGCCCGAGAAGACAATGTGCGCCGTCGGCGGCCTCGAGATCGCGGCGATATCAGGCGCGATCATCGCGGCTGCGCAGGCGCGCATCCCCGTGCTGATCGACGGTTTCATCGTCTCGGTTGCGGCGCTCGCGGCGGCGCGGCTGAACCCGTCGTGCCAGCCCTTCCTGCTGCCGTCGCATCAATCGGCGGAGCAGGGTCATCGGCTGGTGCTGCGCGCGCTGAACGTGCAGCCGCTGATCAGCCTCGATCTCCGGCTTGGCGAGGGATCTGGCGCCGCGATCGCGCTGCCGCTGGTGCGATCGGCCTGCACGCTTCACAATGACATGGCGACCTTCGCACAGGCCAGCGTGCCGGATCGGCCTGGCTGATCAAGCCATCCGCTGATTGACCGACACCACGCGCCAGCCGCTGGCGAGTCGGTCGATCCGGGTCAGTGACAACGGATCGATCACGAAGCGCAACGCTGCTTGCGGGGTCAGGTCGAGCGCGATGCAGAGCGCGGCGCGAATGGTGCCGGAATGCACGACGAGGGTTGCGGGGCCGCGGCCGATCCGCGCGAGTCCCCGCCGGACGCGCGCGACCTGTTCCTCGAAGCTCTCTCCACCGGGCGGCCGTCCGCGCGCGGGATCGCTCCAGAACTGCGCATAGGTCTCGCCGCCATCAGCTGCGAGTTGGTCATGCCTCCAGCCGGTCCACGCGCCAAAATCCTGCTCGCCGAATTCGGCCACCAATTTGGGCTCCAGCCCCAGCGCTCGGGCCGTCTCAACCGTGCGGCGCGCCGGGCTCGCATGGCTCGTCGCGTCGCGAGGCAGACTTTGGCGCAGCGCGGCGAGCTGCGCGTGATCGCGCAGATCGGCCGGCGCATCATCCGCATGAATGGTTCCCGCGACACCGTCGACCGGTGCATGCCGTATCAGCCAGAGGAAGGCCGCGCCTTCCATGCTCGTCTCCAAAGAAGTTGGTCACTGCGGCAATGTCGCCGCATCAGGCACATTGACTCTGTCTTCGCCGTAATCCTAGATGGATTTGACGGTTTCCCCGCGAGGGGATGAAAAGGGAATGCGGTGCGGGGACGTTGTCCCCAATGCCGTAGCTGCCCCCGCAACTGTAAGCGGTGAATCCTTCGTCACGAGCCACTGGGTCCTCGGTCCCGGGAAGGCGACGAAGCGGTCACGACCCGCGAGCCAGGAGACCTGCCGTCAGCCGTGGTCACACGCGAAGATGTCGGTCGGGGAGTACAGACATTCGGCTTCATCGGAAGGCTGACGGCCTGATGATGGGACCTTGGTTCGCGGTGACGTGCCACTGACGTCACACCGAGGTCCAGAACCGTGTCTTCCATCCGTCTCGTACGACTACGCCGCATTCTGCCGGCGTCCGCCGCTCTCGCACTTTTTGCCGCGATCGACATGACGGCCGCCTTGGCGCAGCAGGCCGGCGAGCTCTTGCCGCCCGTCGAGGTGTCGCCGCCGCAATCCCGCAAGCAGGCCAAACCAGCCGGCCGGGACGCAGCGAGCACCCGCCGTGCGGCGACACGGCGGTCCGTTACCGCAGCGGTCGCGCCAAAGCCGGTCGCACTTGACCTTGCGCCACCGACGCCGCTCAACAGCAACGCCGTCGCCGCGAGCGCCTCGCGCCTCGGCCTGACGGTGCGGCAGACTCCTGCAACTGTCGAAGTCATCTCCGCCGAGACCATCCGCGAGCAGCGCTACCGCACCGTTTCCGACGTCGCGCAAGGCGCGGTCGGCGTCACCGCCGGCGATAATCCGGCCGAGCCCTCGGCCTTCTCCATGCGCGGCTTCACCAACAGCCAGATCAACACGCTCTACAACGGCATCAAGATCGGTCCGCAGAACATGACCTTGCGGATCATGGACACGGCCAATCTCGAAGCCGTGGAGATCCTGAAAGGGCCCGCCTCGCTGATGTCAGGCGAGGGTGCCGCCGGCGGCGCAATCAATCTCGTCACCAAGCGGCCGCACACGGGGCCGATCCGGAACGAAGCGGACTTTTCCTGGGACTCGCTGAACTCCCTCCGCGCGCATTTTGGCTCCGGTGGCAGCACCAATGTGCAGGGCCTGGACTATCGCTTCGACGTCAGCCGTTCCTCGCTCAACGGCTTTGCCGAGGACACCAACACCAGGACACTCGACCTCTCCGGCCAGCTCGACTATCGCGTCTCCGACAGTCTCAAGGTCTGGGGCGCGATCGAATATCGGGAGGACCGCTCGAAGGCCTATTGGGGCGCGCCGCTGGTGCCGGTGGCCTTCAGCGGATCGCACGCGACGGCGGGCATCGTCTCCGGCAGTTACTTCAACAGGACCGACCTCGGTGCCGTTACGATCGACGACCGCACCTTCAACACCAACTACAACGTTCTCGACAACCGCAACGTCGCCCAGGAAGTGTGGCTGCGCGGCGGTTTCGAGCTGAAGCTGGCGCCCGACCTGACGCTGAAGAGCCAGGCCTATGGTTATGGCGCCGAGCGCAGCTGGTTCAACAACGAGATCGAGGCGTTCGATGCCACGAACAACCAGGTCTATCGCGAGCGCTTCTATGTCGCGCACAGCCAGCGCCTCGTCGGCAATATCACCGATCTGGTCTGGGACGCCAATGTCGCGGGCTTCGACAACCGCATGGTTGCGACGCTGTCGTCGAGTTACCTCGATTTCGTCCGGCCGGGTGCTGCAAACTTCCCGAACGACTTTGTCTCGCTGGTCGATCCCGATCGCGGCTTCTACGGCCCGCTGACGACGCAGCAGCAGACCGCACGCATCGACAACGAAGCGCTGTCGTTCGAGGACCGGCTGAAACTCACACGAACGTTCTCGCTGATCGGTGGCCTGCGCGTCGAGCATATCGGGCTCGACCGCAATTCGACCGATCCGGTCGGGCTTGTGAAGGCAGGCTTTCCGTTCACGAAGGACTGGGCGCCGGTGACGGGACGCATCGGCTACACCTGGGAGGCCGTTCCGGGCCTGACCTTCTTCAGCCAGTACGCCACCGGCGCCGACGTCTCGGCCAACAACATCTTCCTGCTCGCACCGGCCCAGCCGCTCGACCTGACCACCACGCGCACCTACGAGACCGGCGTCAAGCACGTGCTTTGGGACAACAGGGCAGAGTGGTCGTTCTCGGCCTACGACATCGTGCGCAGGAACGTCTATGCGGCAGCCGGCGGCCAGACGCTCAACATCGCGGGACGGCAGGAATCGAAGGGCGTCGAGGTCGCCGGATCGATCCGCCCGATCGGGCCTCTGCGTCTGTGGGGCAACATCGCCTATGTCGATGCGCGCTATGCCGACTACGATTTCGCCGGCGGCTCGTTTTCGGGCAACGCGCCGCCGAACGTGCCGCGCGTCGTCGCCAATGCCGGCGCGTCCTGGCGATTCTTCACGCCGTGGCCGGTCGAGGTCGGCATCACCGGCCGCCATGTCGGTGACCGCTACAACACCGACGCCAACACCGTGACGATGAATGCCTACACGATCGGCGATCTCTACGCCTTCGTCGATATTCCCAAGGCGGTCTTCAATGCCGTCGACCTGGCGCGACTGACCTTCCGCGTCCGCAACTTCACCGACAAGCGCTACGCGATCTGGGGCGACCCGTTCTATCCCGACCAGATCCTGTTGGGCGCGCCGCGGACCTACGAGATTTCCGCGGCGTTCAAATGGTAGGGCGCTGATCCAATGATGGGCGCGGTCGCCCTGCTACATCGCTGGCTCGGGATCGCGTTCTGCCTTCCGTTCGCGATGTGGTTCGCGAGCGGGATCGTGATGCACTTCGTTCCGTTTCCGTCGCTGACGGAAGCGGAACGGTTTGCCGGGCTGCTGCCGCTCGCGCGCGGAGCGCCGATCATGCCGGTTGCCGACGCGGTGGCTGCGAGCGGGATCACCGACGCCACGCGCGTTCGACTGATCCAGCGGAGTGACGCGCCCGTTTTTGTCGTGTCGGGTCCGACGCGCGTATGGGCGGTCGATGCCTCAGGCGGGGCCGAGGCATCGGTCGGATCTGCCGATGTCGCACTTGCCATTGCGCAGGATCATGCTCGGCGACGCGGACTCGATGCCACACACGCGGCAATCGTCGCGCGCGCGGATTGCGATCAATGGAGCGTGCCGAACGGATTTGACCGCCATCGGCCGCTGTTCCGCATAGCTCTCGGCGACGCCGCCGGAACAGAGATTTATGTCTCGTCGCGCACCGGCGAGATCGTGCTGGATACGACCCGCAACGAGCGTGGCTGGAACTGGGTCGGCAGCGTCCTGCACTGGATCTATCCGACGATTCTCAGGCGCAACTGGGCGCTCTGGGACCAGGTGGTTTCGAATCTCTCGCTGCTGGCCTTGATTGCCGCGGTGCTAGGCGCGGTTCTGGGCGTGATCAGGATCAGAATCCGGAGCCGCCGGATCTCGTCGCCCTATCGCGGCTGGCACGCGCTGCATCACATCGTCGGACTCGCATCGACGGTCTTCGTGCTGACCTGGATCTTCAGCGGCTGGCTCTCCATGGATCACGGCCGGCTGTTCTCGCGCGGCCAATTGACCGCGGCCGAGGCCGGCGTGATCAACGCCGTGCCGGACTGGCGCGCGGCGCCATCCCTGGTTCAGCAGCCGTTATCGTCCCCGCTCCGTGAAGTCGAATGGTTTGCCTTCGGCGGCCATGTCTATCGACGCGAGCGGGGAGGACTCGGCAAGCAGGCCCTGATGTGGCCAAACGGTAAGCAGTCGGCGGCTCTCAGCCCGGAGGATGTGCTCGGCCTGACGAGCCGCCTTGCGGTCGGCTGCGGCGCGGCGTCCGTTCTGGCCGATAACGACGATTATCCCGCGCAGTCCATCGTTCGCGGTGCGCCGGTCTACCGCGTGCATTGCGGTGATCTCTGGTTCGACATCGACGGCGCCGACGGCAGCGTGCTGCAGCGGCTGGATTCGTCGCGGCGAGCCTATCGCTGGGCTTACAGCGCGTTGCACACGCTGGATTTTCCTGTCCTCAAGGCGCATCCGCGCCTGCGCGATGTCCTGATCGTCGGGCTCTGCGCGCTGGGCTTGGTGTTCTCCGTGACCGGCATCGTGATCGGCTGGCGACGCTTGCGGGCGACCTTCGCAACCTGAATGCACGCGGCAAATGATGTGCCGCCTGCAAATTTGCGGGTTGCGCGGATCCCGACAGGCGAGGATGATCCTCCGGAAGGCGCCATCGCGCGCGTTCGCAACGGAGCAATCGTGATCGATGTCAATCCTGCGCAAGCGTCTCGGCATGATCACGCCGTCCTCCAACTCGGTGCTGGAGCCCGTGACCTGCGCCATGCTGCATGGCGTCAATGATGTTACCGCGCATTTCTCGCGCTTTCGCGTCACCGAAATCGCGCTTGATGCCGCGGCGCTGAATCAGTTCGACGCTTCCGTGATGTTGCCGGCGGCGGACCTGCTGGCCGATGCCAGGGTCGATGCCATCGCTTGGAACGGCACCTCCGCAAGCTGGCTCGGCATCGGCAGGGACAGGAGTCTTTGCGACGCGATCACGGCGCGAACCGGCGTGCCGGCGACGACCTCGACGCTGGCCTGCATCGACGCCGCCCGCGCGCTGCGAGCCGAACGTGTCGCGCTCGTCTCGCCTTACATCGACGACGTGCAACGGCGGATCGGCGACGTCTGGGCCGGTGAGGGCATCGCACCGCATGCCGAGCGACATCTCGGCCTGCGCGACAATTTTTCCTTCGGCGAGGTCGCACCCGCCACAATCGTCGACATGATTCGCGCGGTGGCGGCGGAGGGGGCCGACGCTGTCGTCATCCTCTGTACCAATCTCGACGGCGCCGCGCTTGCCGCGCCGCTCGAACGAGAGCTTGAGATCGCCGTGCTCGATTCCGTCGCCGTGACGTTGTGGCGAACCCTCAGCCTCGCCGGCGCCGACGTCACGGCGCTGGCATCGTGGGGACGGATATTCCAGACATCAGCCGTGATGAAGTGACGGAGACACCAGTGACCCAGCTCGATCTCGCCATTCGCGGCGGCACCATCGTGACGGCCAGCGACGAGTTTCGCGCCGATATCGGCATTCGCGACGGTCGCATCGTCGCTATCGCGGACAACATCAAAGGCGCGGCGCGCGAGATCGATGCGACCGGACTGCTGGCGCTGCCGGGCGGCATCGACAGCCACGTCCACATATCTCAGCCGTCCGGACCGGATGTCGTGATGGCTGACGATTTCGCCTCGGCGACGCGCGCGGCGGCGGCCGGGGGTAACACCATGGTGCTGCCCTTCGCGCTCCAGGAGAAGGGGACGTCGCTGCGCACCTGCGTCGAGAACTACCGCAAGCTTGCGGAAGGCGAGTGCTACATCGACACGGCGTTCCACCTCATCATCTCCGACCCGACCGCGGTCGTGCTCGGACAGGAGCTGCCGGCGCTGGTCAAGGACGGCTACACCTCGTTCAAGGTGTTCATGACCTACGACGACCTCGTGCTCAGCGACAAGCAGCTGCTCGAGGTGTTCGAGGTGGCGCGCCGCGAGGAGGCGCTGGTGATGGTCCATTGCGAGGGCTACGACGCGATCCGCTTCCTCACCACCAAGCTCGAGCGTGATGGCCACATCGCGCCCTATTATCACGGCAGCTCGCGGCCGCAGGCTGTCGAACGCGAGGCGACGCACCGCGCCATCAGCCATGCCGAGGTGGTCGGCGTTCCCATCATGATCGTCCATGTCTCCGGGCGCGAGGCGATGGAGCAGGTACGCTGGGCCCAGCAGCGCGGTCTGCCCGTGCATGCGGAGACCTGCCCGCAATACATCACGCTGACGGCCGACGACATGAAGGGCCTGAACATGGACATCACGGGCGCGAAATATGTCTGCTCGCCGCCGCCGCGCGATGTCGAGAGCCAGCAGGCGATCTGGGAAGGCCTGACGTCAGGCGTGTTCCAGACCTTCTCGTCCGACCATTGCCCGTTCCGCTACGACGATCCCAAGGGCAAGCTGACGCCGAATGCGCGGACCTCGTTCCGCTGGGTGCCGAACGGCATCCCCGGCATCGAGACGCGGCTGCCGATCCTGTTCTCCGAGGGCGTTTCGAAAGGCCGCATCACCTTGCAAAAATTCGTCGAGCTGACCGCGACCAATCATGCTCGCATCTACGGCCTCTATCCGCGCAAGGGCTCGATCGGGGTCGGCTTTGATGCCGATATCGCGCTGTGGGATCCCAAGCTGCAGAAATCGATCCGGCAGGCCGACCTGCACCACGGCTCCGATTACACGCCCTGGGAAGCCTTTGACGTCACCGGCTGGCCGGTCACGACGATCGCGCGGGGGCGCGTCGTGTACGAGCAGGGCAGGATCGTGGGCGACAAGGGTGCGGGCGAGGTGCTCAGCCGCGGCAAGTCCAGCCTGGTGTGAAGGGAAGATGATGCGCCGCGGCGAGGCCGTATCGCCGCTTGTGCATGGCTTCCGCGCGTGGCTGCGGCAGCTTTGATCCCTTTCCGCCGGCCGCCTTTCAGTGTAGCTCTGCGCCCACCCAAGCGGCGGCCGAAAGTCGGGCCGCCGAAATCATGCGAGGAGACCTAAGGATGTACCCGAAAGTTCAAATGTTCATCGCCGGCCAGTGGACCGACGGCACTTCCGGCAAGTCGGAGGACATCCTCAATCCCGCCACCGGCCAGCCGATCGGCAAGACCCCCCACGCCTCGAAGGCCGATCTCGACCGTGCGCTGGAAGCCTCCAGGGCCGGCTTCGAAATCTGGCGCAAGACCTCGCCGTTCGACCGCTACAAGCTGATGCGCAAGGCCGCCGACATCATCCGCTCGCGCGCCGCCGAGATCGCGCCTGTCATGACCATGGAACAGGGCAAGCCGGTGGTGGAAGCCCAGGGCGAGACCATGCTGGCCGGCGACCTCATCGACTGGTTCTCGGAGGAAGCCCGCCGCGCCTATGGCCGCATCGTGCCGCCGCGGATGGGCAATGTCTCGCAGCTCGTGACCAAGGAGCCGGTCGGCCCGGTCGCAGCCTTCACGCCCTGGAATTTCCCGATCAACCAGGCCGTCCGCAAGATCTCGGCTGCGCTCGCTGCCGGCTGCTCGATCATCGTCAAGGGCCCCGAAGAGACGCCCGCAAGCTGCATGGAGCTGGTGCGCGCCTATGCCGACGCGGGCATTCCCGCCGGCGTCGTCCAGCTGGTATTCGGCGTGCCGTCGGAAGTGTCGGAATATCTCATTCCGCATCCGATCATACGCAAGATCAGTTTTACCGGCTCGACCGCAGTCGGCAAGCATCTGGCCGCGCTTGCCGGCTTGCACATGAAGCGCGTCACCATGGAGCTCGGCGGCCACGCGCCGGCGATCGTGTTCGCGGATGCCGACCTCGACAACGCCGCGAAGATTCTCTCGGCCAACAAGTTCCGCAATGCCGGCCAGGTCTGCGTCTCGCCGACCCGCTTCCTGGTGCATGAAAGCGTCTACCAGCCTTTCGTCGACAAGTTCGTCGCGGCGGCCAAGGGTCTCAAGGTCGGCAACGGCCTCGACAAGGACACCCGCATGGGTCCGCTCGCCAATCCGCGCCGTGTCGACGCCATGGAAGGCTTCGTCGCGGATGCGGTCCAGCGCGGCGCCAAGATCCAGGCCGGCGGCAAGCGCATCGGCAATGAGGGCTTCTTCTTCGAGCCGACCGTCATCACCGACGTGCCGCGCGATGCCCGCATCATGAACGAGGAGCCGTTCGGCCCGCTGGCGCCTATCACGTCGTTTCGCAGCTATGACGAAGTGGTGGCCGAGGCCAACCGTCTGCCTTACGGGCTTGCGGCCTATGCTTACACCACCTCGACCAAGACGATGCAGGCGATCGGCGCCGACGTCGAGAGCGGCATGGTCTCGATCAACCATCATGGCCTTGCGCTGCCGGAAGTGCCGTTCGGCGGCATCAAGGATTCCGGCTACGGCTCCGAAGGCGGTCTCGAGGCGATCGAGGGCTACCTGAATACGAAGTTCGTGACGCAGGCCAGCGCGTAGGGCTCGCGCCACGTCCACCGCAGGCGCGTCACGGCAGACCGTGGCGCGCCTTTCTATTTTCTGGTCACGGCACGTGCGGACAGCGTGACGAGAAACATCATCGCGGCGAGCATCCGGAATGCCGTGGGCAAGCCGACCGCGTGCGCGACAAATCCGATGCCGGCGGGGCCAACCAGAACACCGGCATAGCCGGCGGTGGTGATCGACGCCACCGCTAGCCCCGTGGGCATCGCGGTCTGCCCGGCCGCGCCACGGAACAGCACCGGTACGAGGTTCGAGGCGCCGAGGCCGATGAGCAGGAAGCCGGCGATGGCAACGGCCGCGCTCGGTGCCAGCAGCAGCACCGCAAGGCCTGCGATCGCAAGCAGGCTTCCTCCGACCAGCGTTGCGCGATCGCCGACACGCGCCACGACGGCGTCGCCACCGAGCCGGCCGACGGTCATAGCGATCGAGAACACGATGTAGCCGATCCCGCCTTGCGCTTCGCGGACGAGCCCGGTGCCGATGACGAGCAGCGCGCCCCAGTCGAGCATTGCGCCCTCGATCAGGAAGGTGATGGCCGCCAGCAGCGCCAACAGCAGCACGACGCCATGCGGCAGCACGAACAGCGGTCCTTCCTGCGCCTGTGCCGAGCGCAACAGGCGCGGCGAGGCGAGCGCCATCGCGATCAGCATCAGCACCGAGCAGATCAATGCGCATGCGAGCGGTCCGAGATGAAACGACAGCAGCGCCGTCATCACCGCGGATCCCGCGAATCCACCGATGCTGAACAGCGCATGAAAGCCCGACATCAGCGGAATCCCTGCCGCGCGTTCGACCTCGACAGCGTGGATGTTCATGGCGACATCGATCGAGCCGAGCGCAGCGCCGAATGCGAGCAAGGCAATCGCCAATGTGGCCGGAGATCCGGCAATGGCCAGCAACGGCAGGACCACGGCGAGGCCGATCCCGCCGGCGATGATGATCGGCCTGGTGCCGTGACGAGCGCTCAAGGCGCCGGTCGCGAGCATCGCGGCGACCGAGCCGATACCGAGGCTGAGCAGCAGCAGGCCGAGGACGGCGTCGCCGACCGCGAGTCGCTCCTTCGCGAACGGCACCAGCGGCGCCCAGCAGGCGAGGCCGAAGCCGGCGACCAGGAACGAAAGGCGCGTGGCGAGCCGCGTCGCCGGCCTGTCGGCTGAACTCATCGGTAAAACTCCGGGAGGGAAACGAAGCGCGCGTGATCGCGGGGGCGTGTGCTTAGATCATCAACCAGGAGTGAACGCCAGGGTTCCGCCGGCGCTGTGAGTTGACGAATTGTATCATTGCGATGTCAGCCACAATCCCTTGCGTTGCCTGACAGGCAAAACATGCAAACCCTGGGTCAACCGGCGCCATCCAAAATATTCCGCTTTACCGAAATTCGGTTTTGTCGTATGTGTCGCCCATCCTGATCCGGCGAAAAGGGGCGGTCGTACGTCGTCACGAGCCGCGGATCGGGTCGCGGTGGACGCGGGCAGCGCCGTCGCGGATGCGGGCCGCAGGGTGGGGCGATGGATTGAGCCGAACCCCGTGAGCGTCTTGCAAGCCGCGTTGTACGAACGGCGCTCGATGCTCTGCGAAGCCTCTTGGCGAAGCAGGGTCGCTTGCGTACGGCAAAACCGTGTGGTCCCGGCCGTCGTCGCTACGGTCAAGTCTTGCGGATGCGGCATCGCGCCAACCGGCGCGGTGCCGGTGACTTCCGTCGGGCGAGGGAGGCCAGAAGGAATTCGGCTCCCGGGAGAGCACGGCATAAGCCGTCCAACCATCGCGCAGGGAAGGCCGTGTGTTCGGCCACACCTGTATGCCGCTGTGCAGTTCTTTTTGCGCTACATGCGCACAGCGGACCGTGGGTGCCGGCCGGCACCCGGCCTTCCCTGCGCCCTTTGTTTTGAGGGCGTGACGCGAACAGCAAACCCCGGGCGAAACCCGCCGCGAGGCCGCGAAGGCGTGCCTGCAGGAACCCGGGATTGGGCCGCGCGCCGGGAGAAGCTGAGCTGACGGCTGTGCATAGCTCATGGGCATCCAATGCCCTCGTATCTCCATTCCAAAGCCTGCAAATTAGCCAGACGGTTTGATGTGCTCGGGACGCAGCGCAGCGAACGTCGCGATTCCCCCTGTGAAATCCGTGGTGCGCTGCACGCTTCTGCCGTGAACGATCCGCCAACTCGTTTGCTCACTCCGCGGGCACGTGACCCCTCGAGATAGGGGCGCGAACCGCACCGTCCGGGCGTGTGGCATCATCTCTGCGCCCGAGGGTTTGGCGTGCCGGGGTCGCGTGGTGCCGAATGGAAGGCAGACGGCATGAAAGCTGCTTGGTGGAAAAACGGCGCGCGGCTGCGTTATGCTGCGCCCGCCGACCCGCCCTTGAAGCTGCGATCGCCAGCCTCGCCAAAAAAAGTCGTCAAGAAGTCAGGACATCGCTGATGCGTATCGTCACAGTTGCCGCCGCCCAGATGGGCCCGATTCAGAAGGCCGACAGCCGCGAGGCCGTGGTCAAGCGCATGATCGCGCTGATGGACGAGGCGAAAGCAAGAGGCGCCGACCTGATCGTCTATCCGGAATTGGCGCTGACGACGTTTTTCCCGCGCTGGTACGTGGAAGACCGCGCCGAGTTCGACGGCTGGTTCGAGCGCGAAATGCCGAACGCGGCGACCAGGCCGCTGTTCGAACGCGCGGCGCAGCATCGGATGGCGATGAATTTCGGGTACGCCGAGCTCACGCCCGACGGCCACCACTTCAACACCGCCGTTCTCACCGACAAGTCGGGCAAGATCGTCGGCAAATATCGCAAGGTCCATTTGCCGGGCCACGTGGAATACGAGACCCATCGGTCGCATCAGCATCTGGAGAAGCGCTATTTCGAGCCGGGCGATCTCGGCTTCAACGTCTGGCGGGAACTCGGCGGCATCATCGGCATGGCCATCTGCAACGATCGGCGCTGGCCCGAGACCTATCGCGTCATGGGCTTGCAGGGCGTCGAGATGGTGCTGATCGGCTATAACACGCCCTCGGTGAATGCGGAGCGGGGCGAGGAGGGCCTCGAGAAGCGCCTGTTCCACAACCGCCTTTCCGTGCAGGCCGGCGCCTACCAGAATGCGACCTGGGTGGTCGCGGTCGCCAAGGCCGGCGTCGAGGACGGCCACGCATTGTTTGGCGGGAGCTTGATCGTCGATCCCAACGGCGAGATTGTCGCCGAGGCGAAAACGGAGGAAGACGAGCTTCTGGTCCATGCCTGCGATCTCGATGCGACCATGTTCGGCAAGACCACGATCTTCAATTTCGCGCAGCACCGCCGTATCGAGCATTACGGCCTGATCACCAGCCGCACTGGCGCGGTGCCGCCGCCGCAGAAGTGACGCCGGTCGACCTTCTGGCGATCGTTCATGGAGTGCCTCATGACAGACCCCACCTACGACCTCATCATCCGCGGCGGTCGCGTCGCCACCACCACCGACGTGTTCGAGGCCGACGTTGCGATCTCCGGCGAGACCATCGCGGCCATCGGCCGTGGGCTGCCTCCAGCCAGGCGCGAGATCGACGCGCGCGGCAAGCTGGTGCTGCCGGGTGGCGTCGATAGCCACGCGCATATCGAGCAGCTCTCTGCCGCCGGTATCATGAATGCCGACACGTTTGAGAGTGCTACTGTGTCGGCGGCCTTTGGCGGCACCACCACGGTGATTCCGTTTGCGGCCCAGCATGTCGGCATGAATCTGCCGCAGGTGGTCGCGGATTATCACGCGCTCGCAAGGAAGGGCGCGGTGATCGACTACGCCTTCCACATGATCATCGCGGACGCAACGAAGGAAACGGTCGAGGAGCACATTCCCGCGCTGGTGAAGCAGGGCCATGCGTCGATCAAGATCTTCATGACGTACGACCGGCTCAAGGTCGATGACGAGCCGCTGCTCGACATTCTCCTCGCGGCTCGCCAGTCCGGCGCGATGCTGTGTGCCCACGCAGAGAACCACGGCATCATCGCCTGGATGGTGAAACGCCTGCTCGCGCGCGGCTACACCATGCCGAAATACCATGCCGTCAGCCACGCGCGCGTGTCGGAAGCCGAAGCCTTCACCCGGCTGATCGGCATGGCGGCATTGATCGACCAGCCGATCATGATCTTTCATGTCTCGACCGCCGAGGGCGCCAAGGTGATCCGTGACTCGCGCGGGCAGGGGCTGAAGGTCTTTGCGGAAACGTGTCCGCAATATCTCTTCCTCACCGCCAACGATCTCGACAAGCCCGGCACGGAAGGTGCCAAGTGGATGTGCAGCCCTCCGCCGCGCACGCATGCCGATCAGGAGGCGCTGTGGCAGGCGCTGTCGCTCGGCGATCTCCAGACCATCTCGTCTGACCACGCGCCGTATCGCTATGACGAGACCGGCAAGCTGCGCGCCGGCCCCAATCCGAACTTCAAGCAGGTCGCGAACGGCCTGCCGGGACTCGAACTGCGGTTGCCGCTGCTGTTCGACGCGATGGTCTCGAAGGGCAGGCTGGGCCTCGAAAAGTTTGTCGAACTGACCGCGACGGCGCCGGCGAAAATCTACAATCTGCATCCGCGCAAGGGTTCGATCGCCGTTGGTGCCGACGCCGACATCGCGATCTGGGATCCCAATCGGGAGACCACGATCGCGGACGGCATGATGCACGACCTCGCCGGCTACACGCCGTTCGCAGGCCGCAAGCTGAAGGGGTGGCCGGTGTCGGTATTGTCACGTGGCCGTGTGATCATCGACGGCGGCAAATGTCTTGCGAGCGCCGGCAGCGGACAATTTTTGGCGCGCAGCGGCGGCGCGGCAGCGAAGCCGGCCGGTCGGCTCGTCGCCGACATGGATCCGGAGCGGAATTTTGGGGCGAGGCTGCTGTGATCCTGCATCGCGTGCGGTGAAGACCATCGTCCGGGAGGCTCCTCGAACAGAACGGCTCCCAGCGGCTCGGCACGGACGCGTTCATGCTGCTGCGCGACGACGGGTCCTAAAGTCTAGGAGAACCTGCTGGCGAAGGTGCGACCAGTGGCATACCATTTGCACGCTAATGGGCTCTGTTTCACCTGCCTTTGGCCAATGAACGGCCGGCATCACGGCATGACTGGGAGGACATTATGGATCGCAGGAGCGTATTGAAGGGACTGGCCGGAGCGAGCGGTCTGGCATTGACCGGCGGCCTCTCGGCCCCCGCGATCGCGCAAGGCGCCGCCGCCCGCACCTTGCGCTTTGTGCCGCAGGCCAATCTCGCCAATTTCGACCCGATCTGGGGCACGCAATATGTCGTGCGCAATGCGGCCGCGATGGTCTGGGACACGCTCTACGGCATCGATTCCTCGTTCCAGCCGCAGCGGCAGATGGTCGAGTCCGAGGAAGTGACCGATGACGGCACGACCTGGACATTCAAGCTGCGCCCGGGCCTCAAATTCCATGATGGCGAGCCGGTGCGGAGCAAGGACGTTGTCGCGAGCCTCAACCGCTGGGCGGCGCGTGATCCGATGGGCCTGATGCTCAAGGCGATCCAGCAGGAGTTGACTGCAGTCGACGACCGTACCTTCAAATGGGTGCTGAAACAGCCTTACCCGAAAATGCTGTTCGCGCTGGGCAAGAACAACTCGCCTTGCGCCTTCATCATGCCGGAGCGCATCGCGCAGACGGATCCGTTCAAGCAGATCTCGGATTATGTCGGCTCCGGTCCGCTGAAATTCGTCAAGGGCGAGTGGGTCCCCGGCGCGAAGGCCGTGTTCGAGAAATTTACCGACTACGTGCCGCGGCAGGAGAAGCCGTCCTGGCTCGCCGGCGGCAAACAGGTGATGATCGATCGCGTCGAGTGGGTGATCATGCCGGACCCGGCCACGGCGGCGGCCGCGCTGCAGAACGGTGAGGTCGATTGGTGGGAAAATCCGATCGCGGATCTCGTTCCGGTTCTGAAGAACAACAAGAACATCAGCGTCGATATCGGCGATCCCCTCGGAAATATCGGCTCGTTCCGCATGAACTTCCTCTATCCGCCGTTCAACAACGTCAAGGCGCGGCGTGCGGTGCTGATGGCGCTCAGCCAGGAAGACTACATGCGCTCGATCGTCGGCGACGACAATTCGCTGTGGAAGGCGCTGCCCAGCTTCTTCACGCCGGACACGCCGCTCTACACGGAATTGGGCGGCGATATCCTGAAGGGCAAGCGCGATCTGAATGCCGCCAAGAAGCTGCTCGCCGAGAGCGGCTATTCAGGCGAGCCGGTGACATGCCTCGTCGCGCAAGACCAGCCGATCACCAAGGCCATGGGCGATGTGACCGCGGACCTTTTGAAGAAGCTCGGCATGAACGTCGACTTCGTGGCAACCGACTGGGGCACGGTCGGCGCGCGCCGCGCACTGAAGACCCCGCCGGGACAGGGCGGCTGGAACATGTTCCACACCTGGCATGCGGGCGCGGATTGCGTCAATCCGGCTCCCTACACCGCCATTCGCGCCAACGGCGACAAGGCCTGGTTCGGCTGGCCCACCAGCGAGGCCACTGAAAAGGAGGTCACGTCCTGGTTCGAGGCCAAGAATCTCGATGAGGAGAAGGCCGCCATCGGCCGCCTCAACAAGGCTGCGATGGACGACGTCGTCTACGCACCGACCGGCTTCTTCCTGAGCTACACGGCGTGGCGCAAGAACGTCTCCGGCGTTGCCAAGGGACCCGTGCCCTTGTTCTGGGGCGTGTCGAAGTCCGCATGATCGCGCGCTGAAGCCAGATGCTCTCCTACATCCTCCGTCGCCTGGTCGCGACCCTGCCAGTGATGGCGATCGTCGCGCTGTTCGTGTTCAGCCTGCTCTACATCGCGCCGGGCGATCCCGCCGTGGTGATCGCGGGCGACCAGGCGAGCCCGGAGGATGTGGAGCGCATCCGCCAGAGCCTCGGCCTCGACCGGCCGTTCCTGATCCAGTTCGGAAGCTGGGTCTGGCGCATCCTGCACGGCGATCTCGGCACCTCGATCTTCACCAATCTTCCGGTGTCGACCATGATCGGACAGCGTCTCGGGCCGACGCTGTCGCTGATGATCGTGACGCTCCTGCTCACGATCGTCGTCGCGGTGCCGCTCGGCGTGATTGCGGCATGGAAGGCCGGCAGCTTCATCGATCGGGCCATCATGGGCTTCGCGGTGTTCGGCTTCTCGCTGCCGGTCTTCGTGGTCGGTTACATGCTGGCCTACATCTTCGCGCTCCGGCTCGAATGGCTTCCGGTGCAGGGCTATACGCCGCTCACCGAAGGCTTCTGGCCCTGGCTGGAGAACCTGATCCTGCCGGCCGTTGCGCTCGGCTGCGTCTACATCGCGCTGGTCGCGCGCATCACGCGCGCTGCCATGCTCGAGGTGTTGCAGCAGGACTACATCCGCACCGCGAAGGCCAAGGGTCTCGGGCAGGGCGGCATCCTGTTCATTCACGCGCTGAAGAACGCGGCGGTGCCGATCGTGACCGTGATCGGGATCGGCATCGCGCTCCTGATCGGCGGCGCGGTCGTGACCGAAAGCGTGTTCGCGATTCCGGGCCTCGGCCGTCTCACGATCGATGCGATCCTGCGCCGCGACTATCCCGTCATCCAGGGCATCGTGCTGCTGTTCAGCTTCGTCTACGTCCTCGTCAACCTGATGATCGACGTCACCTACACGCTCGTTGACCCGAGGATCCGCTATTGACCGATGCCACCGTCAACCCGCAATCGCTTCCGGCCGGCCTCGTCCTTGCGCCGCAACTGCCCGACATCCTCCGGCCGGTCGCGATCCGGCGCGGTTTCATCGGGCTGTTGCGCGGCCATCCCACGGTCGCGATCGGCGGTGCGCTGCTGCTGGCGCTGGTTCTGATCGCGGTCTTTGCGCCCTATCTCGGAACGGTCGATCCGACGGCGCTCGCACCGGCAAAACGCACGCGTGCGCCCTCGGCCGATTTCTGGTTCGGTTCCGACGTGCTCGGCCGCGACATCTATTCGCGCGTGCTCTTTGGCGCGCGGGTCTCGCTGACGGTCGGCCTCTCGGTCGCCGCGCTGGCCTCCGCCGCCGGGCTCGCCATCGGTGTCGTCTCCGGCTTCATCCGCTGGGCCGACGGCATCCTGATGCGTTTCATGGACGGGTTGATGTCGATCCCGCCGATTTTGCTCGCGATCGCGCTGATGGCCCTGACGCGCGGCAGTGTCGGCAACGTCATCCTTGCCATCACCATCGCCGAAATCCCGCGCGTCTCGCGGCTCGTTCGCAGCGTGGTGCTGTCGCTGCGCGAGCAGCCCTATGTCGATGCCGCGGTGGCCTGCGGCACGCGGACGCCGATGATCATCCTGCGCCACATCCTGCCGAACACGCTGGCGCCGATGCTGGTGCAGGCGACCTATATCTGCGCCAGCGCCATGATCACGGAAGCGATCCTGTCCTTCATCGGCGCCGGCACGCCGCCGACCATTCCGTCCTGGGGCAACATCATGGCCGAAGGCCGCGCGCTGTGGCAGGTCAAGCCCTACATTGTCTTCTTTCCAGCGGCTTTCCTCTCGGTCACCGTGCTTGCCGTGAACCTGCTCGGCGACGGCCTTCGCGATGCGCTCGATCCGCGCATGGCCAAGCGTCTCTAGTGTCCAGAGGCTGATCGCGATGGCATTGCTCGAAGTCGAAAATCTCCAGGCCCACTTCCGCACCCCCAGCGGCATCAACCGCGCGGTGGACGGCGTGTCCTTCCACGTCAACGAAGGCGAGACACTCGCCATCGTCGGCGAGTCCGGCTGCGGCAAGTCGGTGACCTCGATGTCCCTGATGCGGCTTATCCCGGAGCCGCCGGGCAGGATTGCGGGCGCCATCCGCTTCGCAGGCAGGGACCTCTTGCAGCTGTCAGACCGGGAGATGCGCGCCATCCGCGGCAACGACATTTCGATGATCTTTCAGGAGCCGATGACGAGCCTCAATCCGGTCCTGACCGTCGGCCGCCAGATCCGCGAGACGCTGATGATTCATCAGGGGCTCGACAAGCAGGCAGCCGAGACCCACGCCATCGAGATGCTGACGCTGGTCGGCATTCCCGAGCCGAAGCGGCGCGTGCGTGAATTTCCGCACCAGCTCTCGGGCGGCATGCGCCAGCGCGTGATGATCGCGATTGCGCTCGCGTGCAACCCGAAGCTCCTGATCGCGGACGAGCCGACCACGGCGCTCGACGTCACCATCCAGGCGCAGATCCTGAAGCTGATGCTGGACCTGAAGCGCCGCGTCGGCGCGGCGATCATCCTGATCACTCACGATCTCGGCGTCGTCGCCGAGATTGCCGAGCGCGTCATGGTGATGTATGCGGGCCGCAAGGTCGAGGAGGCGCCGGTGGCCGAGCTGTTCCGCTCGCCGCGCCATCCCTATACGCAAGGGTTGCTCGGCGCGGTGCCGAAGCTGGGCTCGTCGCTCGCCGGCACCGCGACGCGGCTTGCCGAAATTCCGGGACAGGTTCCGGACCTGCGCAAGCCGATCACCGGCTGCGTTTTTGCCGGCCGTTGCGCGCAGGCGACCGATCTGTGCCGGCAGTTCGCGCCGGGGCTCGAAGAGAAGGGCCCCCGCCACATCGCCGCCTGCCACTACGCCGCCAAGGGAGCGGTCGCGGCATGAGTACCCCGCTGCTCCAGGTCAACGACCTCAAGAAGCATTTTCCGGTCAACAAGGGCCTATTCGGACGGAAGACCGAATTCGTCTATGCGGTGGACGGCGTGTCGTTCGAGATCGCGCGCGGCGAGACTCTGTCGCTGGTCGGCGAGTCCGGCTGCGGCAAGTCCACGGTCGGCCGCGCGATCCTGCGGCTGTTCGACGTGACGTCGGGCCAGGTGATCCTCGACGGCCAGCGCATCGATGACGCGCATCCGAGCACGATGCGCCAGATGCGGCGACGTGTGCAGGTGGTGTTTCAGGATCCGTTCTCGAGCCTCAATCCGCGCATGCGCGTGCGCGACATCCTGGCCGAGCCGATCCGCAATTTCGGCCTCGCCAAGTCCGCGGCCGATCTCGAGACGCGCGTGACGGCGCTGATGGATACGGTGCGCCTGCCGCGCGAGGCGCTGAACCGCCGGCCGCACGAATTCTCCGGCGGCCAGCGCCAGCGCATCGGCATCGCGCGGGCGCTCGCGGCCGAGCCCGAGCTGATCGTCTGCGACGAGGCGGTCTCCGCGCTCGACGTCTCCGTCAAGGCGCAGATCGTCAATTTACTGCAGGATCTTCAGCGCGAGTACGGACTGGCGCTGCTGTTCATCAGCCATGATCTTGCGATCGTCGAGCACATGACCCATCGCGTCGCGGTGATGTATCTCGGCAAGATCGTCGAGGTGGCGCCGCGGCGGCAGATCTTTGCCGCGCCGAGACATCCCTACACCAAGGCGCTGCTCTCGGCGGTGCCGCTGCCGGAACCCGGAGCCAAGCGCAATCCGGTTATCCTCGGCGGCGACGTGCCGAGCCCAATCAATCCGCCGAAGGGCTGCCGCTTCCACACCCGCTGCCCGTATGTGTTCGACCGTTGCAGGACGGAAGAGCCGCAGCTTCGCTCGACCGAAGGCGAGCAATGGGTGGCCTGCCACCTCGATGCGCTGCCGGCGGGATAGAGGGCGGCGTCAGCTGATGTTGCTCAATGGCCGCCAGATCTCGGCAGAACCGGGCGCGTAGGCGAACGGATGGACCGAATAGGCGGCCGAAAAAGGGGCCGCCTTGTGGGGAGCAGGGCGGCCCCGAGAGGCTCGTAGGCCCGGGAGGAGAAGGGCGCGAGCCGGCGCAAGCTGCAGGGCACTTACGCCAAGAAGGTTGTCGCCAGCCTTGTCATGCGGCGGTGCTCACGATGTGATCCCGATCCCATGATGGACGTCGTCGTGAGAGCACTTCAACGTCAGGCCGGTGGCCCTTGGAGGCCGCGCGCCAGCGCGCCGGGGTCTCGCCGCTGATGCGCTTGAACACGGTCGAAAAATGCGCCTGCGTGCTGAAGCCGACTGCAAGAGCGATCTCGGCCAATGGTCTCTCGGTCGTCGTCAGCATCGACTTCGCCTGCTCGATGCGATGATTGAGCAGATATTCACGGGGGCGATAGCCCGTCGCTGCACGGAATTGCGCGGCGAAATGCATTCTCGAGAGGCCGGCGACATTGGCGAGTTCGGACAGGCTGATGCCGCGTTCGAAATGGGCCGCAATATGGTGCTCGACGCGCCGCAGCCGCCATTTCGGCAGGGCATTGACCTTGGCGCGCGGCAATTCGGGGCGGGCCAGATGCATCGCGAGAATCTCGCCGATGCAACGGGCAAATTGGTGGCCTGCGGCATCGCCCTGCTCGGCGAGAGCCCTGGTCAGTCCGGCAGCGAGCGGATCGCGCAGCAAAACGAGGTCGTCGAGCTCCTCGGCTGCATCCGGCGACCATCGCGCAGGGAAATGGTCGGCGGATATATGGAAGTGCAGGAAGTCACACGGTCCCTCGAATTGCGCGCTCAGTCGTCGCGACGGCGCACTGACATAGAGCGTGCCTGACGGCATCGTGCCGTCGAAAATGATCTGGCGTTCCCTGGTCAGTTTGGCCCGCGTGGTCTTCAGGGCGATGCCGACGAAATACCGGCCATCGGGAGTCGTTGCTTCGTGCCGCTTGGCGTCCCGCGAAGCTTCCCAGCGCGAGATCGTGATGTCCTCATTCGTCGAACTCGACGCAATCTGGCGCCATTCGACTTCTCGGGCGACCGTCAGACTCGTGTGAGGGATTTCCCGATCCCGCGAACCGGCCGGACAATCAATCCAGGTGTAGGCCGTCTGCGCTTCGGTCAACATTGCTTATCCTCTCTCAGCTTCGCGGTCGTGCTTTTGGCGAGCTGCGAACCCGCGATCTTGGTATGTTGAAAGGTTAGGCCTAAGCAGGTCTGGAAGCTCGTTAGGGGTGATTAGGATCTGTTAGATTATGTGCGAGTGTGCAGGGTGCGGCGGCCGGTCGCATCGGGTTTGGCTTTAGCCAATATTTCAAGGACATGCCGCTATTCGAAGACGGCGTCGAAGATCTCGACGTCGATCAGCACGGGCTTGGCCATCGCGGTGCCGTCGGGCTGCAATGTCAGGGTGCGCCGAAGCGTTGGAACGACGATGCCACCGAAGACATCGTGGGCCCACGAATAATGCGCGACCCGTGCGCCGAGGAGATCGTGATCGGTGCGTCGCTGCAAAGCACTAGCATCGAAGTAGAACACTTGCTCGGACGCAAGGTTGATCAGGCTCGACGGGAATTGCGCGCGAAGGCGGCGCCATGTCTCATTGTTCTCCTGCCAGGGCGGCAGCTCCTCCACCACGACGTCAGGACGGGCGAGGAGGAACGGGGTGGTGAGATAGTTCCAGATCTGGACGCCGCAGAAGAACACCAGATGCAGTTCGTCCGCGAGCGCGTGCGTGCCGTTGGTCGGAAAGGCGAGGCTCGGGTTGCGCCAGGTCCGAAGCACCTGTCCGTCCAGGCTTTCGATCGTGATCGCGTCGGGCGCGAACGCGCCGGACTGCTCGCCGCCGGTGATCCCGGTGAAGCGGACCGATTGTGTGCGCGTCGATCCCTCCGCGGTCACGTCCTTGAATTCCCTGGCATGTCCCGCGTCGGAAAACAGGGCCCCCCCAACGGAAAGATGCAGCGTAAACCGGCTCAAGCTGTTCCAGCGGACCAGGCCTCCGCAGGCGTCGATCGCATCGTCAAGAAGTGCCATGTCTCACTGCTTCCACCATGAATTGTCTGCACCATGGCGGGACGGGTGCGGCTTGGCGTGTTAGAAGTTGTTAGGAGTTGCAAGAGCGCAATCGGGCGGTATCCTGTTGAAGATGCTCCTAATTCAGGACGCTCAGCAGTGCCTTCGCGGCGATCAGGTCACGGCTCGACAGGCCTTCGTGATACTGCGCAACCAGTGGCGCGAGCAGGGCCTGCGCGTCGCGCTTTCGTCCGGCCTGCTGCCAGATGTGAACGAGGCTCATCGCCCCCCGCAACTCCCAGCCGCGCGCGCCTTGCCGGCGCGACAAGGCCAGCGATTGCTGGAGCCAGGTCTCTGCCTCGGTCGTCCTGGCGGACTGGACCAGAATGTCGGCCTTGACCCGCAGCATTTCCGGCATGTCGAAGGATTCGCCGTGGTCGCCGATCTGGGCGATCGCTTCATCGATCGTGCGCAAGGCCTCGCCGGCCTGGTTCTGGGCCGCCAACCCCTCCGCGAGCGCCGTCGCAAACACGGTCGTCATGATTCTGTGCCGAGTGGCGTACAAGGTCGCCTGGCTGCGGCGCAGATGCTCGATGCCGCCGGCGATGTCCCCGCGGCGGAGCAGGAGCTCGCCCTTCTGGCCGATACCGACCGCGTGATAGGGGCCGAGGAAGTGCCGTGCGGCGTGGTCGATCAGCCGCTCGATCAGGCTTTCTGCGCTGGTCCAGTCGCCGACCCATAGAAACACGTAGATCGTCCAGATCAGGGCGATCCCGAGCGTCAAAGGTTGCTCGAGCTGCTCGGCCTCTCTCACGGTGTATCTCGCCGCCTCGATGGCACGATCGGGCCGGCCGCTGAGCCAGAGCCCGCGCGCCAGGGCGACCAGCGCGACGATGCGGTCGTCATAGCCGAGATGGCCGATATTGAGCCGTTGCGAGCCCGGATTGTGCACCATCGCGCTCTCGCAGAACTGGACGGCCTTGTCCTGGTTGCCGATCAGATGATGCGCGACGCCGAGCATCCACTCGACGTTCAGCGTGCTGGTCGGGTCGTTCAGTTTCCTGGCGACGCTTTCGCCCTGTACGCCGGTGCCGAGCGCGCCGTGAAAATCTCCGACCCGGGTGAGGTAGATGTGCAGCCCGCGCAACAGCCAGAGTTGCCAGTGCAGGTCGTCGAGGCCCTCGGCCAGATGCAGGCTTCGCGTGAACGCCGACCGTACCCCTTCCGTATTGCCTTGCGTGAACATCACGGAGACGCCGAGAGCCGCCTGCAAGGTCATTTCCTTGCGGCTGTCGATCCCATCGGCGGAGGCAAGCGCCTGCTGGGTCCAGCTATGGCATTCCGTCAACAAGGTGAGCTCGAGGAAGAACTGCGCGGCCGCCGCCGCAAGGTCCACGCCGACCGCGCGGTCGCCGGCCTCGGAAAAGCTCCAGGTCAGCGCGGCCCGCACATTCGGCAGATGATCGGCATAGGGCAGGAAGCCGCCCGTGCTCTGCATGCCGGTCGATTTGACGGAGATGTCGTGCAGGAAGTCGCGGAAATAATCAGCGTGGGCGCGCGCGACGCGGGCCGATTCGCCGCTCTCGACGAGCTTGTCGCCGACAAAGGCGCGGGTCGTATCGAGCAGGCGGTATCTCAGCCTTCGTTCCGCAGGCGACGTCGCAATCAGGGATTTCGACAGCAGGTTCGAGATCGCTTCGACCGCTTCCGCCTCGTCGATGCCCTGACTTGCGGCGACGGCGAGCGCAGCTTCCAGCGTGAACGGCCCGACGAAGACCGACAGGCCGCGCAAGGTCGCACTCTCGGCCGCGGGCAGGAGGTCGTAGCTCCAGCTCAGCGCCGCGCTGAGTGTCTGGTGCCTGGGAATCGCGGTACGGCGTCCCCGCCACAAGAGCGAGAAACGGCTGTCGAGTAGCGAGGCCGTGCCGGCGATCCCATAAGCGTTGACTCGTCCGGCGGCAAGCTCGATTGCGAGCGCAATCCCGTCGAGGCGCCGGCAGATATCGGCGACGAGAGGCGCGTCCTCCTCGCTGAGTTCGAATTCGCTCAGGCTTTCCGTGATCCGCTCGACGAAAAGCTGGCTTGCCGGATAGGCGAGGACGTCGGCCATGCTCAGTCCGTCGCGTTGCGGCGGACAATCCAGCGGAAACAGCCGGTACACTCGTTCGCCCTCGGTGCGGAAGGACTCGCGGCTGGTGGCGAGAACGTGCAGCGCAGGGGCTTCCCGCACCATGCGCTCTGCCAGCGGAGCGAGCTCGTCGATGATATGCTCGCAGCTGTCGAACAGCAGCAGCATCCGACGGCTGCGCAGCGACTGCAGCAGTCCCGGTATCGGATCGCCGGAACTGACCGTCAGGCCGAGAGCCGCCGCGATCGTGCCGGAAACGAGCCGCGGGTCGGTCAACGCGCCAAAATCGACGAAGCAGACCTGGCCCTCGAAGCCCGCTTGCTGGCCATGCGCCACGGCCAGTGCGACCGATGTCTTGCCGATGCCGCCGGGCCCGACGATCGTAACGAACCTATGCAGGGAAAGTTCGGCCGCGATCTTCTCGACGGCGTCATCTCGTCCGATCATCCTGGCGAGCGGAGCGGGAAGCGACTGAAGCGAGGGAGCAACAGCGCTTGTCCTGACTTCCGCGGGTGCGGCGCGGAGCAGCGGTGCCGTGAAGCAATAGCCGCGGCCAGGAACGTTGACGACATAGCGGGCGCCTTCGCCGGCATCGCCCAAGGCCTTGCGCAGCGAGGTGATGTGAAAGCGCAGGCTGCCCTCGTCGACGTTCACATCGGCCCAGACCCGCTTGACCAACTCTCGCTTGTCGACGACCTCGCCTGCTCGCTCCGCGAGAAAGATCAGGATATCGAGCGCGCGGCCGCCGAGGTGAAGGGGCACGCCGTCCTTCTCGAGCAGCCGCGACCGAGGAAACAGCCGGAAGGCCCCGAAGGAAATGGCTGAGTCCTGGTCGTTATTGTCTGGCACGCGCCATGATTCCAGCGAAAGGAAAGTGCTGCTGTCTTGTTTGATCTACCAGAACGAGACCGTGAGTAAACCTGCCGAAAGCGGCGGAATCGCGCAGCGGGCATGCGATCGGGTCCAAAGAGCACGGTCGAAACGCGACGAATTTTGTTTAAACCCGAACGGCTTGTGCGGAAAGCGCGAAAGTTCGGCAGTGCGCCTCGGAACGGATGCATCGGCCGCGTCGCGCAAGCATCACGCCCATTCGATCATAACAAAATCTTGCAACGTCTAACGAGCGCGCGGCGCGGGTCTGCATCAGTATAGCGCTCGAGTTAGGCCTATTTCCAACGGGGGAGACTATGATCCACGATATCAGCTCTCGGCCGAACGACGGGGACGTTCGAGCTCACCTCGTCGCCAATCTGGATGACGTCTCGCGGGATTGGGAACTCGTGCTGCGGGAGTCGCACCATCGCATGAAGAACACGCTGACGCTGCTGGGCGCGTCAGTCCGTCGCGACTTCACGCGGGCCGGAGGCCGAGACATGTCGGTTGCGGTGGACCGGCTGGAGCGGCGGATCGTCGCCTTCGGCAGGCTCTATCAGCTGCTGTCCGACAATGATGATCTCGCGGAGATCTCCGTCGAGGCCTTCTTCGAGAACCTGTGTAGTGCGCTCTCCGCGGCGGTGCTGGAGCCGGCGTGCGTCCGGTGCGAGGCCGCGATCGAAAGTGGCACGCTGCCGGCATGGCAGTGCCACCGCCTCGCTCTGATGCTGACGGAGCTGGTCACGAATGCTGCCAAGCATGCCTTTCCGAACAAGAATGGCGCGGTGATCCGCATCGAAATGGCGAACCACGAGGGCTGTTGGTTTTGCACGGTCGCCGACAACGGCGTCGGTGCGACCAGACCCCTTCAGGGGGCCGGCAGCCGGATTCTGGAAGGATTGGCGCGCAGCCTCGGTGCGCGCTTGTTCGGCGATGCGGGGCAGGGCGGCACGCGCATATCCATCACGATGCCGATTGAACCAGCCTAGACACCCGCTTCACTCTCGAACCCGCACGCCAAATCAGGGAGTTCGACATGACCATCATTGAGATAAAGCGCGACGTCGAAACGGAAGTGTCGAAATCGCGTCGAACCGATCTCAAGCTCGAGGTCGTCGTGATCTCCGTATCGGATGTCGACCGAGCCAAGGCATTTTATGCAAAACTCGGCTGGAGACTGGACGCCGATTTCGCTTCCGCCGATGGCTGGCGTGTCATCCAGTTCACACCGCCGGGGTCGACCTGTTCGGTGATTTTCGGCACGAACGTTACATCGGCGGCGCCCGGGTCTGCCCAGGGCCTGTATCTGATCGTCTCCGATCTTGAAGCTGCACGACAGGATCTGCTCACGCGCGGCGTCAAGGTCAGCAAACCTTTCCACGGCGGCGGCGATGTTCACGCCGGAACGGACGAGCCGTATCTGTTCGGCCGCATCAGGCTCGGCGGTGCTGATCCAGAACGCGGCAGCTACAGTTCGTTTGCCTCCTTCAGGGATCCCGACGGCAACGGATGGTTCTTTCAGGAAGTGACCATGCGACTGCCCGGCCGCATCGACGCGCTGGACGCCACGTTCTCCTCGTCGAGCGAGCTTGCGCGCGCGTTGCGGCGCGCGGCAGTGGCGCATGGTGAGCATGAGAAGCGGACCGGCGCGCACGATGAGAACTGGCAGGATTGGTATGCCGACTACATCGTGCGCGAGCAGCTAGGCCAGCCGCTGCCGACCTGATGCGCAGCAATATCTACCAGGCCCGGCGCGCGAGCACTTATCGCGCGCCGTGATGCATTTGCGCACCTTGTGTGCCTTGGCACTCATTGGCCTTGAATGCGGCTGCGACTCGCAACGCCTAACGCAGTCTAACAATCCATAACGAGCAAATTGCGGATGCTTGGGCCAAGGTCGCCACAGGACGAACCGATCCTGGCGATTTCGAATTCGGTCGAGGTCACCAATCAGAACGATGGAGATCCAGATGACGATGCAAGCACGAGCCGACATCCTGAACCCGGATCGCCGCCAATTGTTGAATCAGGCCGCGATGGGCGCCGTTGCCGCTGGTGTCGCGAGCCTGTTGCCGCTGCATCAGGTGAAAGCTGCCGCGAGTGGCGCGATCCGCCCGTTCCATGTCAATGTCGCAGAGGAAGATCTGCTCGATCTGCGCCGCCGACTTGCGGCAACGCGGTGGCCGGATCGCGAGACCGTCGCCGACCAGTCGCAGGGCGTGCAGCTCACGACGGTCCAGCAGCTGGTTCGCTATTGGCAGTCCGACTACGACTGGCGCAGGATGGAGGCGCGGCTGAACGCGCTGCCGCAATTCGTCACCAAGATCGACGGTGTCGACATTCACTTCATTCACGTGCGTTCCGGACACGACAACGCGCTGCCGATGATCGTCACACATGGTTGGCCCGGCTCGATCATCGAGCAGATGAAGATCGTGGGTCCACTGACGGATCCGACTGCGCACGGCGCGGCGGCGGCGGATGCATTCGACCTCGTGATCCCCTCGCTTCCGGGCCACGGCTTCTCCGGCAAGCCGACGGAACTCGGCTGGGATCCGCAGCGTGTCGCGCGGGCCTGGGTCGTGCTCATGAAGCGGCTCGGCTACGCCCGTTACGTCGCCCAGGGCGGGGATTGGGGCAATGCAGTCACGGAGCAGATGGCGCTGCTGGCGCCGCCGGAACTGCTCGGCATCCACACCAACATGCCTGCAACCGTCCCTGATGATATCGCCAACGCGCTCCAGCCCGGCGGATCGAAGCCTTCAGGCCTCTCCGCCGACGAGAACTACGCTTACGACCAGCTCGACGATTTCTACAAGCACGGCCTCGGCTACGCGATCGAGATGTCGAACCGGCCACAGACGCTTTATGGCCTGGTGGACTCGCCGGCGGGTCTGGCGTCCTGGATGCTCGATCACGACGCCCGTAGTGCCGCGATGATGGCGCGGGTTTTCGACGGCAAGACCGAAGGCCTGTCGCGCGATGACGTCATCGATAACATCACGCTCTACTGGCTCACCAACACGGCGGTGTCGTCGGCGCGGCTGTACTGGGAGAACAAGCTGGTGTTCTTTGCGCCAAAGCACGTGAATATCCCAGTCGCTGTCAGCGTCTTCCCGGATGAGATCTATGCCGCGCCGCGCAGTTGGGCCGAGAAGGCATATCCCAAGCTGATTCACTACAACCGACTCGACAAGGGCGGCCACTTCGCGGCCTGGGAGCAGCCGGCATTGTTCTGCGCGGAAATGCGCACCGCGTTCCGACCGCTGCGTCAGTCGATCTGAGGCAGGTGGGGCAGACGCATCCCGCCCTTCAAAAGACACTTCAATGGCGCAAATCTTGGATCGTCCCTGGTAGCGCCAGCGGGGCCGCTTCCCATCGTGGGCAGGAGCGCCGCTGGACGACTCCAAATCAAGGCAAGGAGAAACAACATGATCCGCAAGGCGAAAGCAGTTTGGCAGGGCACCGGCCGCGACGGCACAGGCCATCTATCGAGTGAGTCCGGCGTGCTCTCCGACACGCCATACTCCTTCAAGACCCGCTTCGAGAATGAGAAGGGCACCAATCCCGAGGAATTGATCGCAGCGGCCCACGCGGGCTGCTTTACGATGGCGCTGGCCTTCGGTCTTCAACTCGCGGGCTTCACGCCGACGGAGCTGACCACCGAGGCCGCAGTGACCCTCGATCCAGAAGGCAAGGGATTCAAGATCAGTAAGTCCGCACTGACCTTGCGCGCCAAGGTGCCGAACCTCGACGATGCCGGCTTTGCCCGTATCGCGGGCGAAGCCGAGAAGAATTGCCCGGTGTCGAAGGTGCTGAACGCGACGATCACACTCGACGCCAAGTTGATCTGAGCCGGCGCCGGGAGCTGTTGCAAGGCTCATTCCCGGGACTTGCCAGCATCAGTCCGATGAAGGCAAAGTCCTGGGCGAGACGGCGGAGCAGAAGGGATACATCACATGACGACAGAGCGCGCGGTTTTGGCTGGAGGCTGCTTCTGGGGCATGCAGGATCTCATCCGCAAGCAGCCAGGCGTGATCGCCACGCGGGTCGGCTATACCGGTGGCCGGGTGAAGAACGCGACCTATCGCAATCACGAAGGTCACGCCGAAGCAATCGAGATCATGTTCGATCCCGCCAAGACCAGCTTCCGGACCATGCTGGAGTTCTTCTTCCAGATCCACGATCCCACCACGCTCAATCGCCAGGGCAATGATCTGGGGACGAGCTATCGCTCGGCGATCTTCTACACGTCGGACGAGCAGAAGCGCATCGCCGAGGACACCGTTGCCGATGTCGAGGCATCGGGTCTGTGGCCCGGCAAGGTGGTGACCGAAGTCACGCCAGTCGGCGAGTTCTGGGAGGCCGAGCCGGAGCATCAGGATTATCTCGAGCGCTATCCTGCCGGCTACACCTGTCATTTCATTCGACCGGACTGGAAGCTGCCACGACGTGCGACTGTTGCGGGAGGCTAGCGATGGCGAGAGGATACTGGATCACGTTCTATCGCTCGATTTCAGATTCAGAGGCGCTCGCGGCATACGCAAAGCTCGCGGGGCCGGCGATCACCGCCCATGGTGGTCGTTTCCTCGCCCGCGGCATTGCCGCGAAGACCTACGAGCAGGGCATTGACCAGCGCGCGACGGTGACCGAGTTCGACAACCTCGCACTCGCCGTGGGCGCGCACGACAGCCCGGCCTATGCGGAGGCGCTTCGGGCGCTCGGCAATGCGTGCGAGCGTGACGTTCGGATCATCGAAGGATTGGAATGAGGGCCGGCGGCGAAATGCGCTGGTCCCGGGTTTGAAGGCGATCGCTAGACTCTAACGAGAGCGGGCGGAAATGTGCAAGCCATCCTTGTCGCTTTGCCGGCAGCGCTGGCTGCCAACTGGTTCGCCTGATGAAGCCTTCGATCTCAGACGGGAGTCGCGTCCCGGTGCGCTTCCGGCCGGCATCCGCAGATCACGTCAACCGCCTTCCGGGCGAGCTCTCGCAACTCGGCGCGACGAGCGCCGGCACGTGCGCGAATGGCAATCGTCTGCATTGTGGCGGCGGCAAGGATCGCAAGCGCAGCGGGGTCTGCGTTCGATTTCAATTCTCCCTCGTCCCGTGCGCGGCGAAAGCGGGCTTCGAAATCGGCATCGATCGCGCGCAGTCCGGCCGCTACGCTGCTGCGGATCTCCGCATCTTCCGCGACTTCGGTCACTGCAGTTCCGACCACGAAGCAGCCACGAGCGGTTCCTTTCCCGGAAAAATAGATCGAAAGGGCTGCCTCATAGGCCAACATCAAGGCTTCATCCAGGGGATGGTTCCCTGCAAGGGCCTCCCGGGTGGCGGCCAGACTCGTCTCCCAATAGCGCGCGAGCGCTTCGAGATAGAGCGCGTGCTTGTTGCCGAACACCGCGTACAGGCTTGGTGGGCTCATGCCGGTCGCGACGGCGATCCTGTCGAGAGATGTGCCGGAATAGCCAGCCCTCCAGAACGTTTCCGTGGCCCGTTTGAGGGCCGTCTCTGCGTCGTAGGCCGGCGGCCGTCCGCGGCGCGCCGGGCCCGTCTCGTTCTTCTTCCGTGCCATGTCGCCAAGATCCTGGTTCCAGCGCTCTACACATATATTTGTATGGATCGTTATAAAAATCAATGGGGCGGTCTTGATCGCTGCGTGACGGTGCAATATTTGTAACGGTCGTTATTAAAAGATATAAGGACGAGGACGATGGGTCTGAAGATTGCGCCAATCGCCGGCTGGTTGGGCGATCTCGGGAGCTTCCGCGGACGCGAAGTTTCCGCAACGTTTCCCGGAACTGATCTTTCCAGGCGGCTGCGCCGCCCCTTGATGTTGGTCCTGCCGGCCGCGGCTGCCCTGTTCGGCGCCTTCATGTATCTTGCGCAGGGACGCTATATTTCGACCGACGACGCATTCGTCCGAGCCGCGAAAGTGACCATCAACGCACGGGTGTCCGGCCAGGCGGTTGAGATCGCCGTGCGCGACAATCAACGCGTTCGCCAAGGACAGATTTTGTTCCGAATAGATCCGGAGCCTTATCAGATTGCCGTCGATCAGGCCGAAGCCCGGCTCGGCAGCGCGCGGCTCCAGATCGAATCCCTCAAGGCAACTTACCGCCAGCAGCAGGCCGAATTGCAATCGGCGAGGGATACAGCTGCTTTCGACGAGCGCGAGTTCGACCGCAAGAAAATGCTGGTTGCCTCCGACTTCACGCCGCGCGCGGTCTATGAGCGGGCTGAGACCGATCTCAAGGTCGCGCGTCAGCGCACGGCTTCGATCGAACAGCAGATTGCCAACACGGTCGTCGCGCTCAACGGCGATCCTGATATTGACATCGATCGTCATCCGACGGTCCGTGCGGCGAAGGCACAATTCGACCGCGCGCGCCTCGATCTCTCCTATGCCACCGTGAGGGCACCCGACGATGGCGTGGTAACGAAGGTCGATGACCTGCAGGTCGGCGCATTCGTCGCCGCGGGGGCGCCCACGTTCTCGCTGATGTCGAGCAGGGACATCTGGATCGAAGCAAATTTCCGTGAGACAGGCCTGACCCACATGCGTCCGGGCCAGGAAGCGGTGATCGACGTCGACGCTTATCCGGACCGCAAGTTCAAGGCTCACATCGTCAGTATGAGTCCCGGCACTGGGTCGGACTTCTCGGTGCTGCCGCCCGAGAACGCGACCGGCAATTGGGTCAAGGTCGTCCAGAGGGTGCCGGTCCGCCTCGAACTCGATGATCCCGATCCGACCCGGCCACTGTTCTCGGGCATCAGCGTGACCGCGCGTGTCGACACGGGCCATCGCCAAAGCTCGCTGCATCTGCTCCAGCCCGCGCGCGCAATGGAGGTCAAATGAGCACGCTCCATCCATCCCGCGCTGCGGTCGGCGGTCACCACACAATCACCGCGGCGGCGCTTTTGGCGACATACATGCAATCGGTCAACATTTCCGTGCCGAACGCCGCGCTGCCGCACATCCAGGCGACGCTCTCGATGGCGAACGACGAGGTTGGCTGGGTGTTCTCCTCCTATATCGCGGCAAGCGCCGTCAGCATGTCGATCACACAATGGCTCGCGGCGCGCTATGGCAGAAGGACCATCTATCAGACTGCTCTCGCCATCTTCGCGCTCGGCCTCGTGCTCGACACGCTGGCAACGACGTCGATCCAGTTCGTGCTGGCCAGGATTGTTCAGGGCGCAGCTAGCGGACCGTTCGCACCGCTGTCGCTGGCGATCCTGCTCGAGGTGACACCCGCCGCCCGGCATGCGCGCATGAGCCTGGCGTGGACCGTTTGCTCCCTGCTTGGCATCAGCACTGGTCCCGCCATCGGCGGGTGGCTCGCCGAATATTATGGCTGGCCGTCGATCTTCTATTTCAGCCTGCCGATGGTGGCATTCATCTTTCCGACGATGAGGTCACTGCTGAGCGAGAAGCGCGCAGAGCGAAGCAAGCCCTTCGACTTCTTCGGCCTTGTGACTTTCTCCGTCGGGATGATCGGACTGCAGATGCTGCTGGATCGCGGAGAGCGCCTCGAATGGTTCGCCTCTACGGAGAGTTGGGTCGAAGCAGGCGCCTCTGTCCTGGGATTCTATCTCTTCATCGTGCACGTGTTGACGACAAGAGAGCATTTCCTGCGCACGGTCCTGTTCAGGGATCGCAACCTCATCCTTTCGACGGTGATCTCCTTCGCGCTGGGTTTCGTCCTGCTGCCGACGTTGGCCCTGACGTCCCCAATGCTGGAGGAGTTGCTCAATTACCCGGTCGACACCACCGGTTACATGACGATCCCGCGCGGCATGGCGCTGGTCGGAGCGCTGGTGCTGACGAGTCTCGTTCCGGCGCAGGTCGATTACCGGCCGTTTCTCCTGGGGGGAATGGCGCTGGTGGTCTATGCCAATTGGCTGATGCTTGGCTATTCGCCGGCGATGGATTGGCGGCCGGTCGTCGAAGCTGGCTTCCTTCAGGGTGCAGGTCTCGGCATGTTGCTGCCGACGCTCGCCAGGGCCGCGTTCGGAACTCTGGATACGAAGCTTCGCCCGGAAGGCAGCGCTCTGATCAGCCTGTCGCGGCTCTATGGCAGCACCATCGGAATCGCCGTGGTCCAGCTGTTCTTCTATGCCAACACACAGGCGATGCACATCGCGCTCGCCAAGCACCTTACGCCGCTGCGTGTGGCGGCGAATACGGTGGGTTCGATCGGCAAGCCGGGCCTTGCCGCCCTCAATGGCATGGTCACGCGCCAGGCGGCCACCATTGCCGTCATCGATCAGTTCGAGATCCTGATGTTCGCCATGCTCGTCGTGATGCCGCTCGTCTTCTTTCTGCGCAGGCCACGGCCCTCCGGTTAATCGCGGCGGCGGGCAGATCACACCGCATCTTCAGTTTCGATCATTTGGTCCCGCGATCGTGCGGGAGCCGAGGACAAGCAAAGGAGTCTCGACATGATTGCATCCGATTCCCTTCGTTACACGAGAGTTCCCACCTATGGCTCCGGATCGATCCCCGCCGTGGGCTTTGGCACGCTCATTCCGGATTCGGTCGTGACCAGGCAGGCCACAAAGGCTGCTTTGGAGGCGGGATTTCGCCATCTCGATTGCGCAGAGCGTTACCGCAACGAAGAGGCGGTCGGTGATGCGATTCACGAGGCGTTCGGGGCGGGGATGCTTCAGCGTCGGGACCTGTTCGTTACGACGAAGTTATGGAACACCAACCATCGGCCGGAGAGGGTGAAACCCGCCTTCGACGCGAGCCGCAGGCGGCTGAAACTCGACGACATCGACTGCTACATCATCCATACGCCATTTGCCTTTCAACCCGGCGACGAGCAGGATCCGAGGGACGAGCGTGGGCGGGTCATCTATGATTCAGGAGTGACGTTGGCAGAGACATGGCAGGCACTGGAGCGGCTCGTCGACGAGGGCCACTGCAGGTCGATCGGCCTTTCGGATATCACTTTGGAGAAGCTGCGCGAGATCGTTGCGGTCGCGCGGATCAGGCCCGCCATGGTGCAGGTCGAATCTCATCCCTATCTGCCGGAATGGGAATTACTCGACTTCTGCCGCGAGCACGGAATTGTGCTGCAAGCGTTTGCGGCACTTGGACACGCCATGAAGCCCAACGTCCTGGCCGATCCTGTGATCACAGCTATCGCGGAGCGAGTGCACAAGACGCCGGCTCAGATTGCGCTGGCATGGGCCGTCCAACGCGGCTCCGCATTCCTGACCACCTCGACGAATCCGCGGCGCATCCGGGAAAACCTCGATATCTCAGCCCTGCCTGAGGAGGCCATGCAGGAGATACAGCAGCGGATCACGACGAACATCAGGTTCAACTCGGTGGTCGAGACCGGCGTGCCCGGCTTTATTCCGAGAGCCGTATGAACTGAAGGACGTGAGTGCCGGCTTCATTCGGGTCAGAGCCACCGCAGCAAGATGCGCGAGGGTCACGTCCGCAGGTCTGCGATCAGGCCCCGCGCGATCCGCATATCGGCGATGTCGGATCCTTCGGTCAGCGTGCCGCAGACCTTCTCCAGAACGGCGAGTGCGTCTGCGCGCCGACCTTGTCCGATCCCGAGCTGCGCGATGCTGATGGCGCATCGCAGCTGCCAGAAGTCCGCGCCTTGCTGTGTGGCCAGATCCATGGCCTCGCGAAAGCAGGCATCGGCGGTTTCCGATTGCGGGGAGTCTCGCAGCATGAGCTCACCCTTGATGCGCAGCAACTCGGGCAGATACCAACGTTCCTGCCTGTCGTTGCAACGCGCCAAGGCGCTCTCGATCGTGTCGAAGCCTTGGTGGACCTGGTTGGCCTGTCCGAAACACGCCGCGAGTTCGCCGAGCAGGGGAAGGAAACGCGGCAGGAAGCGCGCATCGCCGGCGCGATTGAGCTCGTCGCGGAGCAGCGGCAGGCCCGTCTCGACGTCCGTGCGCTTCGCAGCGACCAGCGCGTTGAACGCGCGGGCCCACAGCCCCCAGAGCCTGATGGCATGGCGATCGGTATGCTCCAGCAACTCGGTGCCATGGCGCTCTGCGGCATCGTAGTCGCCGGCCAGGAAGGCGATCGGGCAGGCGGCTTGTCCGAGCACGCTACAGAAAGTCAGCGCGTGGCCGTTGGCGCGGCCTTCGTGAATGTTCTGCTCGGCGAGTGCGAGGGCCTGATCCGCCTGACCCTGCAGCCACAGGATGCGAGCGCGGAAATACTGCGTCGAAATCCGCAAATCGAGCGGGAAGATCTTCGGCTTCTCGGCCAGCACATGCAGCGACGCATTCACCCGGTCGATCCGAAGGCGCGCCTCGCGCTGGTCTCCGAGATAATGCAGCACGACGGCGGTGAGGCGGTCGGCCAGCATGAGGTCCGTCTTGTCAGGTGAATTCGCCGCGGCTTCGGCGAAACGGTCGGCAAGCGCGCGTGCCTTGCCGAACGCTCCATTGTTGAACTGATCGATGGACAAGCCCCAGAGGGCCCGCAAACGGAAATCCTTGTCATCGAACCTGTCGGCCAGCTCGAGCGTGGCCTCGAGGATCGGGCGAGCTTCGCGCGCCCGTCCTTCGCCATACATCAGCGACCAGCCGAGCGCCGCCAGGAGCTGCATGCGCACCCGGTCGTCGCCTTGGTCGCCGAGCGCGGCAAGCGCCGTCCCGGCGCGCTCGCGACATTCGGAGAACAACGAAAGACGGACCCAGAGCGTGACCGCCACCGCGGTCAGCGCGATGCCGAGCCGGGCATCGCCATCGGGCGAAAAGGCCCAGTCCAGCGCGGCGCGCAGATTGTCCAGTTCAGCGCCGTAGGTGCCGAGCCAGTCCGACAAGGGAGAGGAGGTCTCGGCCTCGGCGCGCTCGAACAGGTCGCGGAAATATTCGGCATGCTGCCGCGCGATCCGCTTGCCTTCACCGGCTTCGTTCAGCTTGCCCAGCGCGTAGGTCCGTGTGGTATCCAGCAGGCGATAGCGCAGTGTTCGTGCGCCTGATGGTGCGATCAGCGACTTCGTGACGAGATTGTCGATCGCCTCCATTGTCGCTGCGGCGCTGAGCCCGTCGCCTGCGGCGACGGCGGCAGCGGCCTCCGGCGTGAATGGCCCGACGAACACCGACAGTCTGCGCAAGACGGCGCTCTCGGATGCGGGAAGCAGGTCGTAGCTCCAGTCGAGCGCGGCGCTGAGCGTCTGGTGTCGCGGGATGGCGGTGCGTCGCCCGCGCCATTGCAGCGAAAAGCGGCTGTCGAGGAGGGATGCGGTGCCGGCGATCCCAAAGGCGTTGACGCGTCCCGCCGCGAGCTCGATCGCGAGCGCGATGCCGTCGAGGCGGCGGCAGATGTCCGCCACCAGCGGCGCTTCTTCCGCGCTGAGCTGAAACGATCCGGAACTCTGCGCGATACGTTCGACGAAGAGCTGGGCTGCGGGATAGGCAAGCACCTCGGCCACCGCGAGGTCGTCGCGCACGGGCGGGCAATCGAGCGGAAACAGCCGGAAGATCCGTTCGCCTTCGCTGCGAAAGGATTCGCGGCTGGTTGCCAGCACATGCAATCGCGGTACCTCGCGCACCAGGCGCTCGACCAGCGGTGCAAGGGTCTCCAGCACGTGCTCGCAACTGTCGAAGATCAACAGCGTCGGCTTGGTCTGAAGATGGGTCAGCAGAGCCGGGACCGGGTCTTCCGCGTTGATGGACAGCCCGAGTGTCGCGGCGATGGTGATTGCCGCGAGTTCGGGCCTTCTCACCGGTCCGACGTCGATGAAGAAGACGTGGCCGTCGAAATGCGCAAGACGGCGATGGCCCACGGCCACGGCGACTGCGGTCTTGCCGATCCCGCCGGGACCGACCACGGTGACGAAGCGATGCTGGACGAGCCCTGTCGAGATCTTGTCGATGACGTCGTCCCGCCCAATCACCCGGGCCAGCGGAGCCGGAAGCGATCGGGGGAGGGGGAGATCAATTGGGGGAGCAGGACGTGCGGGAGCGGCCTGGGCGAGCGATGCGACGAAGCAATAGCCGCGCCCGGGGACGTTGACCACATAACGAGCCGACTTGCCGGTGTCGCCGAGCGCCTTGCGCAGCGCTGCGATGTGGAAGCGGAGGCTGCCATCGTCGACATTCACGTCGGCCCAGACGCGTTTGACCAGTTCGCGCTTGTCGACGACTTCGCCGGGCCGCTCGGCCAGGAAGATCAGGATGTCGAGCGCGCGGCCGCCGACGTGAAGATGCGCGCCATCCTTCTCGAGGAGGCGGGACTTCGGAAACAGTCGAAATGGCCCAAAAGAAATGGCCGAGTCTTGGTTGTTGTTGTCTGGCACGCGCCATCGCCCCCTCGGCGGGGAGTCAAAATTGTTTGATTTGGTCTACCAGAACGAAGCGTACAGTAAACTGGACGAAAGCAGCAAAGGCGGTGGTCTGGTCGCTCGCAGTCGCTTCTGTCGATGACGCGCAGCGAAAATATAACCTGCAAAATGAATGGGTTATGACAGCGCCACTCCGGCGATGGCCGGCAGCTTCCAGTCCCGCGCGGTGGGCATGCCACTCATCGGCCGCGCCGCCATTGACGATCGCCGCGGAGTGCTGCGAATGGCGCTTTGGGGCCGGTCCCATTGATCAAGGCTCCCGACTTCGGAACAGGACATGGCATCCCTCTCGCGGCGAGACTTCGTCAATGCGGCCACGTTTGCTGCCGCCCTCGCCGGAAATCCACGAAGTGGACGCGCCACCGATTATCCGTCGCGTCCCATTCGGCTGGTGATTCCATATTCTGCAGGCGGTTCAGGCGATCAGATCGGTCGCCCATGGGTTGAGAGGATGTCGTCTCAGCTCGGCCCGACCTATGTGGGCAATATCGGCGGTGCGGGCGGTGCGATCGGGACGACCGCAATCGCACGCGAGAAGCCTGACGGCTATTCGCTGTTGCTCGGAAACGGCAGCACGCAGGTCATCATCCCGCTGACGACGCGCAATCCTGCTTATTCCATCAGCGACTTTCGGGCGATCTATCGGCTGATCAGCAGCGCTCTGGTTTTCGCCATCCATCCGTCGGTGCCGGCCACCGATCTGCAAGGCCTCATCGCTCATGCCAGGAGCAACCCCGGCAAGCTGTCCTATGGAACTCCAGGCATCGGCACCGGCAACCACCTCGTCGGCGAGCAGTTCAAGCAGCAGGCGGGTGGGTTGGATATCGTCCACATCCCCTATCGGGGCATCTCTCAGGCGACCAACGACCTCGTCAGCGGCCAGATATCTCTCGTGGTTGCGGTGATGTCGGTCCAATTGCAGCAACTGAGCCGGGCCGGCAAGATAAGGCTGCTTGCAGTCACCACGGACAAACGCTTGAGCGGTGCGCCCGATATTCCGACAGCCATCGAATCGGGCATGCCACATCTCAGCTATCAAGGATGGTTCGGCCTGTTCGCGCCGAAAACGACCGATGATGCGATCATCGACCGCATCGCGCAGGCGACCCTTGCGGCAATGGCGGATCCCGTACTCCAGGCGAACTATCGCGCGCAGGGCATGGAGCCCGACAGCGATTCAGGCCCCGACAAATTCCAGCGAACCGTCGATGCCACCCTGGCAAGCCTTGCGCCCGTGATCAGGTCGATCGGGCTCCAGTCGCTGTAAGCGCGCCGGGGGGGCGCGCATTCTCGTCGTCGTCATTCTTCGTCCGGCGCGATGACGCCTTTGGCGAGCAGGAAACAGCCGTAGAAGCGCCGCTCGCCGGTGGCGATCACGCAGTAGGATGCCTTGGCCTTCTCATAGAAGGCATGGCGCTCGACCCCGACCAGCGGCCAGGAGCGTCCCTCGGCGCGATCGATCACGGCCTGCACCTCGCGCTGAACCGGCGGCACCTGGTGAGGTTGGCCGACGACCTCCATGCGCAGCGCCGCATCGTCAACGAACGTATCGAGCGGCATCACCGAGAGGATGGCTTCAATCGCCTTCGCCGCGCTGACGTTGTCGATGCGGAGCAGCCCGCCGAACGTGGTTTGGCGCGCGATCGAGTCAGCCGGAAAATTGGTGTCGCATATGACGAGGCGATCGCCATGCCCCATTGCCCGCAAAGCATGGAGCACGTCGGCATTCAGCAGTGGGTTGATGCCCTTGAGCATGTTGTGTCCCTCCCTTGTCCTCGAAAGCGGCCCTGACTCTGATGGTCCGAATCCCATCCGTATCACTGCAAGTTGACGTATTTAACCAAGCGCGGTGACCCAGACATTGCCGTGCTGGTCGCACTTCATCCCGTCGGCTCGCTGTCGGGCACGGCACGGTAGACGCCCTGGAAGCCGAGCAGCAACCGCGAAGGTTCTGAGCTTGACACTGTCGGGCAAAAAGAACAAAAGTTGAACATGGATGCCCGTGAATCAGAGGTGGCCCGTGCCTTTGCTGCCCGCGCCAGATCCGGATCTCGCTGCGCCGCGCCGAGGGTGAGGCGCGGATGACGCTGCCTGTCCTGCCGGTCTATTATTATCACGACCACTTCACCGAGATGCTGAGCTTCGTTTGCGAGACCTACGGTCCGGTGCTGGCCGAACGGCATCGCACATTTATCGCTCGTTTTTCGTCGCTCTCGAAGGACGCCCAGTGCCTCTTCATCCGGATGGTCAACCGGAACGGTACGGTCTTCAATCCGTCCACGTTCAAATACGCGGAGATTGCCGATCCCGTCGGCGCATTGGGGGAGCTTGGTCTCGCCGGTTATGTCCGAGGCCTGACCGATCGGGATTACGCTGCGTTCCTGGCGTGCCTTGCGAAGCCGGTGCTGTTCGACGGTGCCAGGGCGGCCGGCATGAGCGATGTCAGGGCCTCATGGCCCAAGGCCAAGCTGACCGAGTATTGGCTCGCCCATCTGTCGTTCGGCACGGCCTTTCAGCACTGCGGTGGCGAGGCCTTCATCGCACTCGGCGACACCGAGCCGCTCGAGTTCCTGCTCTATCTCTACTTCGGCAAGACCGAGGACAACCTCAAGAATTTCGCGCTGCGCGATCTCGGTATCCTGCGCACCAACGATCAGGGCGATTTCAGCGCTCGGTTTGCCGATGTGGGCGAAGCGAGGGCCTGCTTCCACTACGCGCGCCTGCTGCGTCACCTCGAGACCAAATCGGACGAGGTGTACCGCAACTCCGTCGCCGACATTCTCGGCGGTCCGGTCTGCCCGACCGACTACGCGATCGAGCTGCGAAGCCGTGCTGCCCACAAAGCGGGGCTGCATTTCGAGAAAAAGGGCGAGGCCGCGCTCGCGGTCCAGCTCTACCGCGCCGGCGCCTCGGCCGAATGCAACGAGCGCCTCGCTCGACTGCTCTATGCGGAAGGCGACAAGGATTCAGCCGAGGACCTGCTGCGTCGGATGATCGACGATCCCGCCAGCGACGACGAATTCGTCTTCGCGAGCGACTTTTATGCCCGCAAGTTCGATCGACGCCGGACGGGGCTATGCACCGAGCTGCTGCGGGCGGGACGAACGCTCAGGGTCGACGACACCTGGCGCGGCAACCCGGAGGCCGGGATCGCAGGCGTTCTGCGCCGGCAGGGCCTCGAGGTCTTCCACGCCGAGAACACGCTCTGGCATTGCCTGTTCGGATTGCTGTTCTGGGACGAGCTGTTCGAATCCGGACAGCTGCACAGCGGCTTCGACTGGATGCCGCATTGCCTGAAGGACAGAACCTTCGCGTTGATGTTCTCGCCCCAGATCGAGACGAAGCTGGAGGCCGTCGCGTCGCGCTCCGCGCTCCCCCGGATTTTGCGTGTCGTCGCCGCAAAGTGGGGGAAGCCGAACGGCGTGTTCGCCTGGGACCATGTCGACATGGATGCACTCCGCGCGCTGCTTGCCGGCGCAAGCGCTGATGGTCTCGCCAGGATCCTTCGCCAGATGTGCGAGGACTATCGCGCGATGCGCGATGGCTTCCCCGATCTGATGCTCGTGGCTGACGGCGCCGTCTCGTTCATGGAAGTGAAGGCCGAGGGCGACGTCATCAGGCGCAACCAGCTCACGCGGCTTCGCCAACTCGGCAACGCCGGAATCCCCGCGGAAATCGGCCGTGCCGATTTCCGTTTCGATCCGGACCAAGACTACGTCGTCGTGGACATCGAGACAACAGGCGGCTGGACCGGCGGGGATCGCATCACCGAGATCGGTGCCGTCAAGATCCGCAATCATGAGGTCGTGGCGGAGTGGCATTCGCTGATCAACCCGCAGCGGTCGATCCCGTCCAAGATCGTCGCGTTGACCGGGATCACCAACGAGATGGTGCGGGACGCGCCGTTGTTCGCGGAAGTCGCCGACAATTTCATGCAATTCATGGGCGACGGCGTGTTCGTCGCCCACAACGTCAATTTCGACTATGGTTTCATCGCCGCGGAATACGAGCGCCTCGAGCGTCGCTTCCGCTTTCCAAAGCTCTGCACCTGCACGGGCATGCGCCGGCATTACCCCGGTCACAAATCCTACGGGCTCGGCAAGCTCACCCGTGCCTACAATATCGAGCTGAAAGACCACCACCGCGCTCTATGCGATGCCCGCGCCGCCGCGCATCTACTCAACTTGATCAATGCAAAGCGCGATGAGCACGGAGGCGGGGCGGAAGAGATCGCGGCCTGATCTGCCGGCAACCGCGAGATCTCCTGCAGGACAACGCGTCTGCCCATGTCCCACGGATCAGATACCGAAGGTCAATTGCGGTTCCGCATCGTCTCCGACTTGGAGGGACGACAGCGATACACCAAGCAGCCTGACTCGCTTGGGCAGCGGCATCTCGACTTCGAGCAGGCCGCTGGCGAGGCGCGCGAGTTCGTCCCGGCCGGCGACCGGCGCGAGCACGGACCTGCTGCGGGTGATGATCTCGAAATCGGCGAACTTGATTTTCAGGGTGACGGTGCGGCCCCGGCTGCCGGATGTCTCGCAGTGGCGCCAGACCTTGTCGACGAGGGGACGAAGCTCGCCGACCAGCACGTCGAGATCAGCGAGGTCGGTCGAGAACGTGGTCTCCGCGCCGATCGACTTGCGGATCCGGTTGGCCCGCACCGGCCGTTCATCGACGCCGCGTGAGATCCAATAGTAGTAGGCGCCCGACTTGCCGAAGTTGGCGTTCATGAATTCGAGCGTCTGGTTGCGGATGTCGAGACCGGTGAACAGGCCGAGTGCGTTCATCTTTGCACCTGTTGCCGGTCCGATCCCGTGGAACTTGCCGACGGGCAGCGTTTCCACGAAGGCGGGTCCCATCTCGGGCGAGATCACGAACTGGCCGTTGGGCTTGCGATGATCGGAGGCGAGCTTGGCCAGGAACTTGTTGTAGGAAATGCCCGCCGACGCGTTGAGGCCGGTCTCGGCCTTGATCTTCTCGCGGATCTTGAGCGCGATGTCGCGGGCGAGGGGAATGCCTTGCAGGTTTTCGGTCACATCGAGATAGGCCTCGTCGAGCGACAGTGGCTCGATGATCTCCGTGTGCTCGGCAAAGATCTCGCGGATCTGCCGGCTGATCGCCTTGTAGACCTCGAAGCGCGGCTTGACAAAGATCAGGTCGGGACATTGCCGCTTCGCGGTGACCGACGGCATCGCAGACCGAACGCCGAATTTGCGCGCTTCATAGCTCGCCGCAGCGACCACGCCGCGCTCGGCCGACCCGCCCACGGCGACGGGCTTGCCGCGCAGCTCCGTGTTATCGCGTTGTTCCACGGACGCGTAGAAGGCATCCATGTCGATATGGATGATCTTGCGAACGCGGGTTGCGTCGCCTTCCACGGCGTCGGAGTCTCTCATGCGCCGATGATACAATCGGTCCGAGAGAATCGCGAGGTGGCCCACGCTTCAGCCGTTGGTCTTGTCGTTGCCGGCGCGCCCAACGCGGCAATCTGGCGTTTGAACCGAGTTCGGCCGGCGTCAGCGTCAGGCGGCCTCGATGGCGACGGGGCGGCCGGTGCGGGCCGATTCGGTCGCTGCGTCGGCGAGCATCTGGGCACGCAGGCCGTCGAGACCGGTCGGAGAGAGCGCGGCCTTGCCGGCGCAGGCATCGACGAACGCAGCGAGCTCGGCGCGATAAGCGGCGGCATAGCGTTCGAGGAAGAAGTTTTGCACCGGATCGGCACGAAAACCCTGGCCGGTCGCGATCTCGACGGTCGTCTCGTGAATGTTGCCGGCCCGGAGCATTCCCTTCGAGCCGTGCACCTCGATGCGCTGATCGTAGCCGTAGGTGGCGCGGCGCGAATTCGAAATCTGGGCGATGCGCCCGCTCGCCGTCTTCATCAGCACCGCGGCGGTGTCGACGTCGCCGGCCTCGCCGATAGCCTTGTCCACCAGCGCCGAGCCGAGCGCAAAGACCTCGACCGGCTCCTCCGCCAGCAGGAAACGCGCCATGTCGAAATCATGGATCATCATGTCGCGGAACAGACCGCCCGAGCGTTTCACATAGTCGACCGGCGGCGGTCCGGGATCGCGCGAGATGACGCTGACGATCTCGATTTCGCCGGCCTCGCCGCTGCGCAGCCGCTTCTCCAGGCCCGCGAAGTTCGGATCGAAGCGGCGGTTGAAGCCGATCATCAGAGGCTTGCCTGACTTTTCGACCGTGGCCAGGCAGCGGCGAATGCGGCCCGAATCGAGATCGACCGGCTTCTCGCAGAACACAGCCTTGCCGGCCGACACGGAGGCTTCGATCAGATCGGCATGCGTGTCGGTCGGCGTGCAGATCAGGATGGCGTCGATGCCGGGATCGCTCATGATCGCGTCCGCATCGGCGACTTTCGCGCCGGTCGCCTGGGCCAGCGAGGACGCGGCCTCGGTTGAGGCGTCGGCCACCGCGACGAGCCGTGCATCGCCGCGTGCGACGACATTGAGAGCGTGAATGCGCCCGATCCTGCCGGCGCCGAGAAGTCCAAACCGCATTGTCATCATCATGTCCGTCTCAGACGGAGGCACTCCCTGGGTGGCATATTTTCTTTGTCTTGCTTGACTATTCGAATAAGCATTCCATTCTCTGCGCCGCCTAGTCAAGGTCGGAGCGTGTCCTTCTCGATGTCGTCAACCGCTTCACGGCATCGTGTCAGATTGGATGACGACGAAGGCGCGGTCAGCGTGATGACGGAATATTTCGGCCGGCCGATCCAAGCTGGCGGCGCGGTTGAGTGGGAGTGAGTAATGGCGACGATCAGGCTCACCATGGCGCAGGCGCTCGTCGCCGCGATGGCAGCGCAGAGGACGGTAATCGACGGGCAGGACCGGCCTCTCTTCGCCGGTGTCTGGGCGATCTTCGGGCATGGCAATGTCGCAGGTCTCGGCGAGGCGCTGTATGCCGCGCGCGATCGTCTGCCGACCTTGCGCGCGCATAATGAGCAGGCGATGGCGCATGCCGCGATCGCCTTCGCGAAGACCTCGCGCCGCCGGCGCATGATGGCGGTGACGAGCTCGATCGGCCCCGGCGCAACCAACATGGTGACGGCCGCAGCCGTGGCTCACGTCAGCCGCCTGCCGGTGTTGCTGCTGCCGGGCGACGTCTTCGCCGGCCGCCGCCCCGATCCGGTGCTGCAGCAGATCGAGGATTTCGGCGACGGCACTGTCTCCGCCAATGATTGTTTCCGGCCCGTCTCGCGCTATTTCGACCGCATCACAAGGCCCGAGCAGATCATGCCCGCCTTCGAGCGCGCGATGCAGGTTCTCAACGACGCGGCCGAATGTGGCCCCGTGACGCTCGCGCTCTGCCAGGACGTGCAGACGGAGGCCTTCGACTATCCCGATTGGTTCTTCGCCGAGCGCGTCTGGCAGCCGCGCCGGGCGCGGGCCGACGCGACGCAACTGGCTCAGGCCGCAGCGCTGCTCAAGGCAGCCAAGCGCCCGCTCGTCGTCGCCGGTGGTGGCGTCCTCTATAGCGAGGCGGAAGGTGATCTCGCTGCCTTCTGCACGGCGCACGGCATCCCGGTGGCGGAAACGCAAGCCGGCAAGAGCGCGATGCCTCACGATCTGCAGCTCAATCTCGGTGCGATCGGTGTCACCGGCACCGGCGCGGCCAACGATGCGGCGCGGCAGGCCGATCTCGTGCTGGCGATCGGCACGCGCTTGCAGGATTTCACCACGGGCTCACGCTCGCTGTTCGCCGATCCCGCCTGCCGGATCGTCGGCCTCAACACACAGCCGTTCGATGCCGGCAAGCACCGCGCCCAGCCACTCGTCGCAGATGCCAAGGTCGGCTTGGCGGACCTCGGCGCCGCGCTTCAGGGCTGGACGGCCCCTGCTATCTGGACCGATCAGGCAAGAAGCGGCCGCACGGCCTGGCTAGAAACGGCTGCGCGCTACCTGGCTGTCGGGAACGAAGCCTTGCCGAGCGATGCGCAGGTCATCGGCGCCGTTCAACGCCACAGCCGGCCCGATGATGTCGTGCTGTGCGCGGCCGGCGGCTTGCCCGGCGAGTTGCACAAGCTCTGGCAGCCGGGCGCGCCCGGCGGCTACCACATGGAATACGGCTATTCCTGCATGGGTTACGAGATCGCCGGCGGGCTGGGCGTCAAGCTCGCCGATCCCACGCGCGAAGTCGTCGTGATGGTCGGCGATGGTTCCTATCTGATGATGAATTCCGAGATCGCCACGTCGGTGATGCTGGGTACGAAACTCATCATCGTCGTGCTCGACAACAGAGGCTTCGGCTGCATCAACCGACTCCAGAACGCGACGGGAGGCGCGCCCTTCAACAACCTCCTGCGCGATACCCGCCACGAGACGTTGCCCGCGATCGACTTCGCCGCCCATGCCGCCGCGATGGGGGCGATCGCGTGCAAGGTCGCGAGCATTAGCGAATTGGAAACGGCGTTCGACGAGGCACGTCACCACGGTCGGACGAGCGTCGTCGTGATCGATACCGACCCGCTGCGCTCGACTGATGCCGGCGGCCATTGGTGGGATGTGGCGGTGCCGGAGGTCTCCGAGCGCACTGAGGTCGAGGCCGCAAGGCGCAGCTATGTCGAGGCGCTGATGCGCCGCAATACCTGATCAAGCGAGGACGTCATGCCTATCCGTATCGGTGCCAACCCCATCGGCTGGTCGAACGACGATCTTCAGGAGATCGGCGGCGACACGCCGCTCGAGACGTGCCTCGCCGAGGCGCGCGAGGCGGGCTTCGAGGGCATGGAACTCGGCCACAAATTTCCGCGCGAACCGCAAGCCTTGAAGGCCGCGCTCGCGCCCTTCGGCATGGCCTGCATCTCCGGCTGGTATTCGGCCGAGCTTCTCAAGCGCGATGCCGACGAGGAGACGCGGCATCTGCGCCCGCATCTCGATTTGCTGAAGGCGATGGGATCGACCGTGCTGGTCTTCGCCGAGACCTCGAATGCGATCCATGGCGACCGCAGCAAGCCGCTATCGCAACGGCCGATGATGAAGGCGGGCGACTGGGTGGAGTTCGGCCGCCGTATCACTGATATCGCCGAGCGTACGCTCGCCGAGGGCGTCAGGCTGGTCTACCATCATCACATCGGCACCATCGTGGAAAGCGCCGATGACATCGACGCCTTCATGGCGGCGACCGGCGAGGCCGCTCATCTCCTGCTCGATACCGGCCACGCCACCTGGGGCGGCGCCGATCCCGCTGCACTGGCCCGGAAGTATCGCGCCCGTATCAGCCATGTCCACGCCAAGGACGTTCGCCGGGCGGTGATGGAGCAGGCGCGGCGCGAGGATTGGAGCTTCCTCGATGCAGTGCTGGGGCAGGGCGGCGAGCTCGGTGTCTACACCGTGCCCGGCGATGGCATGGTCGATTACCCCGCCGTCTTCCGCGAACTGCCGGGTTATTCCAGCTGGATCGTGGTCGAGGCCGAGCAAGACCCGCAGAAGGCGCATCCGCTGACCTATGCCAGGAAGGGTGTTGCCCATCTGAAGCAGAGCTTGAAGGTGGCCGGGCTGGCTTGATCGGCGCGGTCCCGCCGACCCGTCGGGCAAAACATCCGGCACCCCGTCAATCCCTTTCGTCAAATATATTCCACTTTACCGAAATTCGGAAATGTCGTATGTATCACCCATCCCGGCTCATCCTTGAGGGGCGATCTCGAGTCGTCTTGATTGCGAGCCGGGCTTGCGGTGGACGCGGGCAGCGTTGGGCGCGAGAGGAGCGGGCAGGGCGGGTAGTCCCTGTGAGCCCGTAGCCGCGTGCCGGACGAACGGCGCTGTCAGGTTCGTCTCGCCAGCATTCATCCGGCAACGTCGACGAAGCTGGACGATCATGCGGCGAATTTGCGAACCGCGCGTACGGCAAAACCGTGTGGTCCTGGCCGTCGTCGCTACGGTCAAGCCGTCGCGGAGGTGCGGGGAGCCCAACCGGGTGAACTGCATCGTCAATCTGCGGGCGAGGGAGGCCAGAAGGAATTCGGCTCCCGGGAGAGCACGGCATAAGCCGTCAAACCATCGCGCAGGGAAGGCCGAGTGATTGGCACCACCTGTATGCTGCTGTGCGGTTTTCCTGCGCTACATTTTTCGCGCAGCGGACCGCGGGTGCGAGGTCGGCACCCGGTCTTCCCTGCGCCCTCTTGGGTTTAGAGAGGGGCGAACGACCAGCAAAGCTCGGGCGGAATGTGCCGCGAGAACGCGAAGCTGCGTCCAGCGTGCAGATCCGAGGACGACCGGTATCCGAAGTGACGCGCGGGCGCTGTAGACTGAGTGCCGCGCTGCCCCGGTCCCAACCGGCGCGGAGGTGCATGTCAGACCCAGCCGCCATCGACGATGTAGTGTTGAGCGGTGCAGGCGGAGGCCTCGTCGGAGGCGAGGAAAATGGTGAATTTCGCGACCTCGTCCGGCACGAGCCGGCGCTTCAGGCACTGCCGCTGCTGCAGTTCGACCTCGCCGGCCGGCGTCATCCATTTCTCGAGCTGGCGTTCGGTCATGATCCAGCCCGGGGCGATCGCGTTCACGCGGATGTTGTAGGGACCGTAGTCGCGTGCCAGCGAGCGCGTCAGGCCGATCACGCCCGATTTGCTTGCGGTGTAGGCCGCCATGCCGCCTTGTCCGGCGATCCACGACACCGAGCCGAAATTGATGATGGCGCCGGCGTTCGCCGCCTTCATGTCCGGCAGCACGGCTTGCGATGCGAAGAACTGATGCTTCAGATTCACGGCTATGCGATCGTCCCAATATTCCGGCGTCATCTCCTCGGTCTTGTGCCGTTCGTCATGCGCGGCGTTGTTGATCAGGATGTTGATCGCGCCGTGCGCCTTGCGTGCCTCCGCGACGCCGGCGCGCAGTGCCGGGATGTCGGTTAGGTCGACGCGCTGGAAATGCGCAGCCAGTCCTCGATTCGACAGCTCGCGCGCCAGGCGTTGGCCCTCGTCGACCTTGATGTCGAAGAACACCACCTTGGATTTCTGCTCCGCGAACCGCCGCACGATTGCAGCACCAATTCCCGCTGCGCCTCCAGTGACGAGCACGACCTTGCCGGCGAGGTCGGAATAGGTGGCAGCCATGGGAGCCTCTCAGTTTGTTGCGGGCGCCGCGACGGGCCGCGCGCCGACTCTTTTCCAGACCTTAGCGATTCCGTCCATGAGGTGCATAGGTCAGAATGTCAGTTGCGTACCCCAAAAACTGAAGGCAGGATTGCAGTCAAAGAGCGTACGAGCTCGATGTCTCGGGGATTCGCGGCGCCGGCAATCGTGGCAATGCCGAGGCGCTCGATGCGTCCGGCCGCGCGCGCGACGTGGTCTGGATCGCCCATGAACTGACCCAGCATACGCGGCGCCCCTGGTTCCCGCTTGAAGTCGATCGAGGTCAACTATTTAAACCTAGAACAATTCTGGACCCCGCCGGTCAAGCTTAGCCTCCCATGTAAGAAGGTTGGCAATCGCTATCATAAGCGCAATGCCCAAAGCGCTGACCGCAGCTTGCATCGGCAGCCGACCGGACACCTGGTTCAAAACAACAAATGCCACAAAAGAAGCGAGAACACTGAAGCAAAAGACGGAGAGCGAGTTTTCGCCACAACGGATCAGCGCCGTCGCCCAAGGCCCGGGTGAACGGTTCCGGTTCGGCGGCACGAAGCGCGTCAACAAAACAACGATTGCCAAAAAGTGGATGAGTCGAGCCGGATCCAAATGACTCTTATAGATCGGATAGAGCCAGTCTTCGATCATTTGCGGGATCAGCCACTTGAACCCATCCAGGCGCCAACTCAAGGCGACGATGAGGCTGAACAGAACATAAGCCGCGGAGATTGATATCGTGGCTCGGTGTCGCAAGAGAGCAGAGAAATACGGGGCGCGCGGACCGGCGGAGCAAGCTCCGACCACAAACAGGATCTGCCATGCGAAGGGATTGAAATAGAGCTCGCCAGCCGGCCAGGCGGGCATGTGCCAGCTATATAGCTGCACCATCAGGTAAAGCATGAACGATGCAGCGAGTGCGATTGCTGCACTACGGGCTATGAGCCACAGCACGAGCGGAAATGCGAAATGCAGGATGACGAACGTGGGCAAGATATCGGTGTTGACGGGAGCGTACTGAAGAGCCAGGAGGTGGATAAGGGCTATCCCCGGATCGTTGAAAAAGTGTCTTGTGTTGGTTTCGTCCAGATAGGAACCGCTTAGCCAAGCCAGAACGAGATAGATGATGACCAGCAGCAGAAACGCAACGTAGATTTCGAAGCTGCGTCGCAAGCTGCGTGCGATGATGGTTGGCCAACCTCGACTTTGCAGCGTGCCGCCATAAGAGACCATGCACGTATAGCCCGACACGAATACGAATACTTCGGAGGCGTCGCTAAAGCCGTAGTTGCGAATGGTCAACCAGTCGAGGGCATTGCCAGGGATGTGGTCGATGAAGACAAACCAGAGCGCCAGCCCGCGACAAGCGTCGAGCCGCAAGTCACGATCATCGCTGGGATGAGCCGCTATCTGTGAACTCCTTGGTGCCTTCGTTACAACAATCTGCAAGATTCAAAATACCCCCTCGCGTGACCCTGCTGCAGAGCGGGGCCGATCCGCAACAGTTTCAAACTGCGGCTATTTGGCTGCAGGAGTCTTGATCTACAGCAAAGTGGCTGTCGGCCCAAATCGTGCAGTATCCCGCTTACCGGGTTTTGCATCGTCCTCCCGGGGCTGGAAAGCCGCCGCCTGCGGTCATTTAAGCAGGCGGCGTTTTTATCGGTGTGCCGATTGGTGAGGCTAAACATAGACTTGGGCTCGACCTGCTCGATTCACCTCAACGATATGATCGGCGTTTGGTCTGTTGTGATGAGAGGCTTCGATATGCGGCTGCCACGCTCATTCATCATTGGGTATTGCACGACCGCACCCTCGTCCGGATGTTGCCTCACTCCAAGGATTGAGACGGGCTGCGATCTGCCGATGTGTCCGCTTCTCATACCCCGATGCTGTCCGCGAGATGCTTGATGGCTGCGATGCCGATCCTCTATTCAATTGCTCTCTTGACGCTCGCAAACGGGTCGCCGGTCGTAGCCAAGAAGCTCTTCGGTCCTCGCTTCGCGTTCGCACTGGATGGAGGGTTTTTGCTCTTCGACGGCCGCCCGGTATTCGGTGCCTCGAAGACCGTCCGCGGTATCGTTGCGTCAATCGCCGTGACCGCGGTTGGTGGGGTCATGCTTGGACTGGGTTACGAATTGGGAGCCCTCATGGCCATCGTCGCGATGGCGGGGGACCTGCTTTCCAGCTTCTTGAAGCGGCGGATGAACATGCCGCCTAGCAGCCAGGCGTTGGGTTTGGACCAGGTTCCGGAATCGCTGTTCCCGCTCCTCGCTTGCCGGGAGAGTCTCGGCCTGAGTTACGCCGGGATCTTAGTGATTGTCTTGATGTTCTTTGTCGGCGAGCTCGCGATCTCCCGCCTGCTGTACGTGTTGCGTATCAGGGATCAGCCGTATTGAAACGATCGGCGGGCCGGCACAAGCGATGCAGCGTGATCTCCGGCGGGCAGTTGAAGCGGACTGCCACGACGCTCGATCCCGCACCCACGGACGTGTAGCCGACCATATCGCGATAGCGCCAGGCGCCGGATCCGAACCGACGCGGCAGCACCGAATCGAGCGTGATGGGAATCGACCCCGGAAGGCAGATCTGTCCTCCGTGCGTATGTCCGCTCAGCAGCACGTCAAAGCCGGCATGCGCTGCTTGCCGGTAGATTTCCGGCGTGTGGGACAGCAGGACCGAGAAGGCTCCGTCGGGGACATCCGACGCGACCTTCTCGATGTTGTCGACTCTGAAATAGTGCGCGTCGTCGATCCCTGCGACGAATATCTCCTGATCGCCGCGCACGATCGTCGCGCATTCGTTCTGGAGCATGCGTATGCCCATTGCCTCCAGACCGGGCAGCATCCTGATCGTGTCGTGATTGCCGAGCACGCCGAGAATGGGCTGCTTCAGGTGAGCGGTCACCCGTGCCATGCCTTCCAGCGCCGCGTCGTACGCTCCGAAAGTCTTGCCACGATAGTCGCCGGTCAGGACGCATAAATCATAGTCCATGCCTGAGACCAGCTCTACGACGCGCCGCATGGCACGCTGGCTCATATCGACGTGGGTATCGCTGATATGAAGAATTGTGAAGCCGTCGAACAGAGTCGGTAAGGTGGCACATTCGATCGCGTTATGCTTGACGACAACGCTCTCGGCATTTCGGCAACCGCGCCAGTAGAGCCCGGACAGCTTCAGAACATGTCGTATCAACGAATGAACGGAGTACCAGTTCTCGATGTGGAAGAAGTTGAGGCCCTGGCCGAAGATCTGCGCTTCATGATCGGTTTCTATGCCGAGTCGCTGCCGGGCGTGAATTCGCCCCAGGCGCTTCTCAAGTTTTGAAAGCAGTTCGTCCTCCACCTGCTGCCCCTTCGGTTTCGTGGCAATCAACCCAACGGGTTGAAGCGACCCATTCTGACAGCCGCGGATAGTTGTCTGTCAACCGGCTGCGTTCGCCAGGCGGTTGATGGGCCTTGTTGCTAGGCATGACGGCCGGCGATAGCTGTTACGTTCACGCTGGACGCGAGACGATGGATGTCCTCTCTCAAGCATAGCCCCGTGCCGGGGCTCAGCAGTGCCGCCGAACCGCCGGCGACGCCATAGCGCAGAGCGGCTTCGAGATTGTCGTCTCGTGCAAGGCTCGACACCATCGCACCCACGAAGCTGTCGCCGGCGCCGGAAACGCTCACTGGCTCGATCGGGAGGCCATTTGCCCGCAAAGCGATGTCGCGCGTCAGGAGCAGAGCGCCCTGCGACCCCAGCGAGAGTGCGATGATCTCGATGCTGTAACGATCGAACAGTTTGCGTCCTGCTTCGAGCAGCGAGGGTTCATCCTCGGTGCCAATCCCGGCGAGATCCTGAAACTCGTGAAGATTGGGCTTGATGAGATAAACGCCGGCATCTAGGGCGGCCTTCAGCGCGGCGCCGGTCGTATCAACGATGACCCTGGCTGCCCCTTTCGACGCCCGGACCGCCTTGCCGTAGAAGTCGGCTGGTACTCCGGGGGGGAGGCTGCCACTTGCGACGACAAACCCGGCTTGGGAACTGATGCGTGCGAGTGCGTCGAGGCACTGCTGCCATTCGAATTCGCTGAGCAAGGCGCCCGGAAAGACCAGGCGAAACTGCTCGCGGGTTGTCTCGTCGAAGATGGTGATGTCCTCGCGGGTATCGTTCGAGGTCGGGATCACGATGCTGCGCACGGACTCGCGTTCAACCAGTGCTGCGAGGATTTGTCCGGTGGCGCCGCCGGCCGGGTAGACCGCGATCGTGTCGATACCGAGCCGCGTCAGAACCCTTGCGACGTTGATTCCGCCGCCGCCGGGATCGCGCTGAGCTTCCGCGCAACGCATTTTGGTGAAGGGGACCATCTTCCTGACCGAAGTCGAGATGTCGACCGCCGGGTTGATGGTCAACGTCACGATCTGGATTGGCGGCATCTCAGCCAAGGCCGTCGACCTCCATCAGCGCGCGAAGGCCGGTGAACGCGACGTCGTCATCCAGGATGAGATAGGCTGGTATTGGCTCCAGGAATGTCCTGAGACGCCCCTTTGCTTCGAAGCGCATTCGAAATTGGGACGCAGCAAGGTAGTCGGGCATATGGCGCAAGATACCTCCGCCGATGAACACGCCACCTCTCGCACCGACCGCGAGCGCAAAATTGCCTGCGACCGATCCCAGCATCGCGCAGAACATGTCGACAGCGGCACGGCTGGTGGCACAAGTCGCCTCGATTGCGGCGCACGTGATGTCGGCCGCGTGGCGTTTTGGAACGGTTACCCCGTCGACAGAAGCAAGAGCGTCATGGAGATTTTCCAATCCTGCGCCTGACAGCAGGCGCTCGGACGAGACATGCCCGAATCGCTGGCGCAAGTGTGCGATCACGGCGTCCTCGCGCAATGAGCCACCTGCCATCGTGGAATGGCCGCCTTCGCCGGAAAGAACGATCTGACGGTCTGCGTGCGATATGAGGGCCGCCATGCCAAGGCCGGTGCCGGGGCCGATCGCCGCAAGGGGCGCTCCCGCGACCCGATCGCGTCCACCCAGTTGCAGCAGACTGCCTGGGGCAAGATGGGGCAGTGCCAACGCAACCGCCTCGAAATCATTGATTAGGCGTACGGACGAAAAGCCATGGGCTCCGCGCAACTGCTCTGCATCGATCACCCAGGAGTTGTTCGTGAGCGCACAACGGCCATTCTGAACCGGGCCGGAGGCAGCAAGGATTGCGTGCTGAATTGCCCCGGCCTTCGCCCTGTCGCCGAGATAGGCGGCGAGCGCCTCCGGAAAGGTGCCGTGATTGCTGACGGCCGTGTGCGCGATCGTGCTGAGCTTGCCGTCGGTCAGAAGTGCGAAGCGGGCGTTGGTCCCACCGATATCGGCGAGCAGGGTCGTTCGCGCTGGAAGGGGCGCCTTCATCATGGCCGCCCCGCCTTGATCAGCCCTGCATACCAGGCGAACGAGGATTTTGGTGTTCGCCGCAGCGATGCATAATCCACATAAGTCAGGCCGAACCTGATGCTGTATCCGGAATCCCATTCGAAGTTGTCGAGCAGCGACCAGACGAAATAGCCGCGAACGTCGACGCCGCGAGAGGCGGCGGCATTCATCGCGTCGACATAGTCCCTCAGGAACTCCATTCGGCCAGTGTCGATCACCGCGCCGGTCACGTCAGGCTGGTCGGAATTTCCGTATCCGTTCTCGAGGACGTAGATCGGCAGGCCATAGCGCTCGTGGACACTCCGCAACGTGTCGCTGAAAGCCTTGGGATCGATCGGCCAATCGATCGGTGTCAAGGGGACTCCAGCGGGCTTGTCGCCGAAGTCGTAGCCCAGCATCGAATCCGCATCTGCCTTCACATAGACCGGGCTGTAGTGGTTCAGTCCGAACCAATCGACCGGCCGACAAATGCGCGAGAGGTCGCCGGGCTCCAGATGTGGCTCGATCGCTGCCCGCATCTGCGTCGGATACGCACCACGGCATTGGGGGTCCGGGAAGGCGCTGTTCCAATAGATGTCCAGACGTGCAGCCGCGGCTCTATCGGCCTCGCCGTCACTGGAGGGCCGGCATGGCTGCCGATTGTGGATGCACCCGATTGAGGCGCCGGCAACGTTTGCCCGGACAACATCTACCGCGGCGCCGTGCGCAAGATTGACGTGGTGGATCATGCGATGCAGCTTGTCCTCGCTGCTGCGATCCCGCTTGCCGAGTGATCGGCTGAACAGGCTGAAGATCGATGGCTCGTTGAGCGTCGCAAATTGCTTGACCCGGTCGCCGAAGCGGGTGGCGACCAGAGCCGCATAGTCGGCGAACCAAGTCGCCATTTCGCGGTTCTGCCAGCCGCCCCGCTCCTCCAAAGCCTGCGGCAGGTCCCAATGGTACAGGCACATCCACGGTTCGATGCCGGCGGCCAGGAGCTCGTCGACCAGGCGATCGTAGAAAGAAAGACCGGCCTCGTTCGCGGCTCCGCGGCCCTGCGGCAGGATGCGTGGCCAAGCTATCGAGAACCGATACGCTTGCACGCCAAGGTCTTTCATCAGGGCCACATCTTCGCGGTGGCGATGATAGTGGTCACACGCGACGTCGCCGGTATCGTGATTCTTGATCGTGCCGCTTTGGCAGTAAATATCCCAGATGCTGGGGCCGCGGCCGTCCTCCCGCGTTGCTCCCTCGATCTGAAAGCTCGAGGTGGAAACGCCCCAGATAAAATCGGGACGCAGACTGGCGGTGTTCGGCAGTCGAATTGTCGACATGGACGACCTGCTTGGTCCTGCTCTACCTGTGCCGCGCCACGCCGGTGTGGTCGTTGATTTCAAGCATCTGTTAGATTGATAGCCAGGCAGGTTCTGGATGGTATTGAGACAAGTCAAAAGACCTGGGCAGGACCGTGCGATGAATGGTTAGTCTTGGTCCGTTGCCGGGGTCCGCAGTTGCAGAGAACGAAGTGGGGAGGGGTCGTCGATGGCGTCAGCGGAAGCGGCTTCTTCCGTGTCGCCGAGCACAACGGCGTTTTCTGGCTAATCGATCCTGACGGTGGCCGCTTTCTCTCCAAAGGTGTCAATACCATCCGTTTCGATCAGGACCATGTCGGACAGACCGATCGCGTGCCCTACGCCAAGGCCTGCATGGCCAAATACGGCAGCCCCCACATCTGGCGCGCCGCGGCCGCCGACCGGCTGGCGCGCTGGAATTTCAACACTGTCGGCTGCTGGTCGGACGAGCTCGTCGCCGGTGCGGGATCGCGATTGCTGGCGAGCACGCCAACCACGGAGCTCGGTGCGTCCTTCCGCCTGCATCGCCGCGATCAGATCTTTCCGGACGTCTACGATCCCGAATTCTCGGCGCATATCCGTGTGAGCGCCGAGCAACGCTGCAAGCACCGGCGCAACGACCCCGGCTTGCTCGGGACCTTCATCGACAACGAACTCTACTGGTCGCCGGACTGGCGCGGCACCGACGAACTCTTGACGCTGTTTCTGAACCTGCCATCTCATCGTCCAGGCAGGATTGCCGCAATCGCGGGTCTGCACGAGCATTATCGAGAGTTTTCTCAGTTCAATTCGGTATGGCGCACACAGGCACGATCCTGGGACGAACTCGGCAGGATCGAACACATCGCGGCGCCCTTTGTCAGACTCCGGCCTGGCGTTCTGAACGATGCGCTCGAGACCAAGGCGAATCTGACGGATCGCGCCCGCGAGGCCTTCTCTGCCGATTGCGATGCCTTTGTGGCCGTGGTGGCCGACAAGTATTTCGAACTGTGCGTCTCGGCGATCAAGGCCGCCGATCCCAATCATCTCGTGCTCGGCTCCCGGTTCGGATATCAACCGCTCAGCGGCGTGATTGCCGCGGCCGGGCGTCACCTGGATGTCGTTTCCTTCAATTGCTACGACTTCGATCCAGGTCCTGTCATCGACGCTTATGCTGCCACCGGCAAGCCGTGCCTGATCTCGGAATTCTCGTTCCGCGGCGACGATGCGGGCCTGGCGAATTCCAGAGGGGGCGGACCGCGGGTGCCAACCCAGACCGAACGTGCCCGGGCCTTCGAAGGCTACGTCGCGGCAGCCCTCAGCAAGCCGAATGTGGTCGGCTATCACTGGTTCGAGCATGCGGATCAGCCGGCCGAGGGTCGCTTTGACGGCGAGGATTCCAATTTCGGCCTGGTGACCATCGACGACCAAGTTTATGACGAACTGACGCAGATGATGACCAAGGTCAATGCCGCGGCGGAACGTATCCACGCTGCGGCCGTCCCGGCTGCAGTCTGATTGCGATAATGGGCCAAAGCGTTACGTCGCGGACTGTGGGAGAGTGGCCTCGGCGTCCGACACGGCAGCCATGGTCCGGAACACGCTCGACGGATTGACGCTGATGGAGTCGATGCCAAGCCCTGTCAGATAACGCGCGATCTCCGGGTAGTTCGCGGGCGCCTCGCCGCAGATGCCGATATGGCGACCGTTACGCTTGGCGCCGACCACCGCCTGCCGGAACATCTCCAGCATTCCAGGATCGCGCTCGTCGAAATCGAAGGCCACGATGTCGGAATCCCGGTCGACTCCCAGCGTGAGCTGGGTGAGATCGTTGGAGCCGATCGAAAAGCCGTCGAACAATTCCGCAAAAGCATCGATCTGGATCACGTTGTTCGGAATCTCGCACATCACGTATATCTCAAGACCGTCGTCGCTGCGCTTCAATCCATTTGCCGCCATCGTCGCGATCACGCGCCGGCCCTCTTCGACCGTTCGGCAGAACGGCACCATGATACGCAGGTTGGAGAGACCCATTTCCTTCCGCACCCGGCGGAGTGCGGCGCACTCCAGCGCAAATCCTTCGGCATAGGCAGGATGGCTGTAGCGAGAGGCGCCCCGGAAACCCAGCATCGGGTTCTCTTCCCGGGGCTCGAAGCCTTCGCCGCCGATCAGGCTGGCATACTCGTTGGTCTTGAAGTCGGAAAGCCGCACGATCACAGGCTTCGGATAGAATGCCGCAGCGATGGTGCCGACACCTTCTGCCAGTCTTTGAACGAAGAAGTCGGCGGGGCTCGTGAAGCCCCTCACGAGACGCGCGATCGCGGCACGCGCCCTGGCTGACTTGACCTGATCCGGCTTGAGCAACGCCATCGGGTGAACCCCGATATGCTCGCTGATGATGAACTCCATGCGGGCGAGGCCGACCCCGGCCTGCGGCTGCATTGCGGTCCGGAACGCCATCTCCGGGGTGCCGACATTCACCATGATGGCCGTGCGCGGCTGCCGCAACTCGCTCACCGGCGTCCTGGTCACGTCGAAGCCGGCCTTTCCTTGATAGACGCTGCCGACGTCGCCCTCGGCGCAGCAGATCGTGACTTCGGTCCCGGTCTTGATCTTTTCGGTCGCGAGCGTGGTCCCCACAACGGCGGGGATGCCCAGCTCGCGCGCGATGATGGCGGCATGGCAGGTGCGGCCGCCCTTGTCGGTGATGATGCCGGCCGCGATCTTCATGACCGGCTCCCAGTCCGGACTGGTCGCCGGGGCCACCAGGATCTCGCCGGGTTTGAAGGCAGCGAGGTCGCGCGCGGTCACGACGCGGCGCGTCCGTCCGGACGCGATCTTCTCGCCCACCGCGCGACCGCTGACGATGACGGGGCCATGCGCTTTCAGATTATAGGTCTCGTACACGTCTGCGGAGCGCCGCGAGGCTACCGTCTCGGGCCTCGCCTGAATGATGTAGAGCTTCCCGTCAGTGCCGTCCTTGGCCCATTCGATATCCATCGGCATCGCGACGCCGGCATGTTGGGAGTAGTGGGCCTCGATCCGGAGCGCGATTTCGGCAAGGCTCAGCACTTCCGGATCGGAGATGCAGAACTTCCGGCGTTCGGCTTCCGGAACATTGCGGGTGAGCGTTGCATGATCGCTGCCGCGCTTGCCGTAGATCATGCGGATCTGCTTGGCGCCCAACCGTCGCCTCAGGACGCAGCGATATCCCAGGCTCAGCGTCGGCTTGTGGACGTAGAACTCGTCCGGATCGACCTGGCCCTGAACGATGGTCTCGCCGAGACCGTAGCCGCCTGTGACGAAGACGACGTCGCGAAAGCCGGATTCGGTGTCGAGCGTGAAGACGACGCCGCTGGCCGCCAGATCGGAGCGCACCATTTTCATCACGGCTACGGAGAGTGCGACCTTGAAATGATCGAAGCCCTTGTCGATGCGATAGGAGATCGCGCGGTCGGTGAAGATGGACGCAAAGCAGCGCCGGCAGGCTTCGAACAGATCCTCCGGCCCACGTACGTTGAGATAGCTTTCGTGCTGGCCTGCGAAGCTCGCGTTCGGAAGATCCTCGGCGGTCGCAGAGCTTCGCACGGCAACGGCAACTCCGGTCCCGGACTCGCGCTCGAGCTGCCGGTACGCTTCCACGACCTGGTGGCGGAGAAGGGGCGTGTCCATCGCGTGATAGATGATCTCTCGAGCCTTCGCAGCTTTGCTGGCGAGCTGTTTGATCTTGCTTTTGTCCACTCCGTCGAGAAGCTGGTGAAGCGCATCTGCGACGTTGTGCCGCGACAGCGCCTCGCGATAGGCGTCGGCCGTGATCGCAAAGCCGTCGGGGACCGAAATCCCTTGCGAGGCGAGAGCTGAGTAAAGTTCGCCCAGCGAAGCCGTCTTGCCGCCGACCAGGCCGACGTCGCCCAAACCGAGTTCGAGGAAGGATCTGATATACGAGGACATGGAAGCAGCAGATCAGGTGACGGCTTTTCCCGCTTGAGGCAGATCAAGCCTTCCAACGGCTTGGATGGGCTTCCTACAAGCTCTCGATCACCTTCCGCAGCAGCGTCTGGACACGCTGGGCTGATGCCTTGAGCTCGGGATTGTCGATTGCTTGCATCGATGCGACGGGATCAATGGCCGCGATTTCTGTGCGATCTTGAGCGATTTCCTGGACTACGACATTGCACGGCAGCATCGTGCCGACCTTGTCCTCCAGTTGCAGGGCCTCATAGGCGAGCTTCGGATTGCATGCGCCAAGGATACGATAGTTTCGAAAGTCGGTGCCAAGCTTCTCCTTGAACGTTCGCTTGACGTCGATTTCCGTGATGATGCCAAAGCCGCCCTGCTTGAGCGCTTCCGTTACGCGCTGCGACGCAGCGTCGAAGCCAACCGGCAGTGTCTTGCTGAAATAGTAGGCCATCTCGTGTCCTCCTCGTCACCGGAGCTTTATCAAGCCGACCGACGTACGGCCGCTTGATTTGGGTCAAATGAGCGGACTCGAGGTCGCGGCGTGGGCCGGTGATCGGACGTTTGGCGGCAGGGGCCGAACCGAAGGCGTTCTGACTTAGATCAATCGACCCGGATGCGGCGCTGATACCATAATCGAAAGTTCGGAGACACGCGATGGCCGTAAGGGACGTTCTGCTCACCTTGACCAGCTATCCCGAGCCGACGCCGGTTTCGGTAATCGACCGCGCCGTATCGCTCGTCTCACTATTTGGAGCCCACGTCGCGGCGATCTCGTGTGAAGTCCATGTGCAAATACCCGGGACCTTCCTGTCTGGGGTCGGCAATGTCGGATCGATCGTGGCCGGTGAAGCTCACAAGAGCAGGAAAAATGCGCAGGAACTGCTGGCGACTTTTGAAGCGGCGGCTACGAAATCGGGGCTGCTGCACGAGACCATTCTCGAGCGTTGTCTGACGTCCGAAGTCCCGGACCTCCTGGTGGACTATGCGCGGCTGCGCGATCTCACCATCGTGCCGGTGCCGGAATCCTATGACCAATGGTATGCTGAAGCGATCATATTCGGTTCGGGAAGACCGACGCTGGTGCTACCGGAGGCGACTGCCTCGAAGGAAGCCGAACTCAACAGGGTGATCGTTGCGTGGGACTTCAGCCGCGCGGCGGCACGCGCCGTCTCCGATTCGATCCCGATCCTGGAGAAAGCGCGAGAGGTGTTCATTCTCACGGTGACCAACGAGAAGGCGATATCGAGCCGACGCTCGTCGTCCGAACTTGCGAAGAATCTCTCGCGTCATGGCATCGACGTGGTCGTCGAGGAAGTCAATGCCGCGGGACAAGCCATCGGCGAGGTTCTCGCGGCTCAGATAGCTTCCCGCAGGGCGGATCTGCTCGTCATGGGGGCGTATGGTCATTCCCGCTTACGAGAGTTCATATTGGGAGGCGCGACCCGCAGCATACTGACGAGGCCGCCAATTCCCGTGCTGTTGTCGCATTGAACCGATCGGTAATCGGCCAAGCTACTGAAGGGCGGCCGTAAGCGGACTATGCTGATGGATGTCCATCCGCCCAAGCCGGATAGCAGCGGATCCCCGGTGTTTCACGCCAGGGGGCTTTCGAAGACCTATCGAATGGGAGAGATCGACGTGCATGCGCTACGCGACGTCGATCTCGACATCTTTGAGGGTGAGTTCGTCGTGCTCCTTGGGCCGTCCGGATCGGGCAAGTCGACCTTGCTGAACATTCTGGGAGGCCTGGACAGTCCGACGTCCGGCGAGGCTCGTTGGCGAGACCACAATCTGGTCGGGGCGACCGACGCCGAGTTGACGCGTTACAGGCGCGAACATGTAGGTTTTGTCTTTCAGTTCTACAACCTCATCCCAAGCCTTACGGTGCTGGAGAACGTTGCACTGGTGAACGAGATAGCGGAGAAGCCTCTCGATCCGCTCGAGGCGATCACCCTTGTCGGGCTGGAAGAGCGGATCGACCACTTTCCCTCGCAACTGTCGGGTGGCGAACAGCAGCGCGTCGCAGTTGCCCGCGCCATCGTCAAGTCGCCCGACGTCCTGATGTGCGACGAACCGACCGGTGCGCTGGATTGCGAGACGGGCAAGGTGGTGCTTGCAGCCATCGCACGCGCCAATGAGCGGCTCCGCACGACGACCATCATCATCACGCACAATGCGGCGATCGCGGGCATGGCAGACCGCGTGCTGCGGCTTGGCGGCGGGCGGATTGTCGGCGAGGAGCGCAATACACACCGGCTCTCGGCGGAAGAGGTGCGGTGGTGAGCTTGCTCGATCGAAAACTGCGGCGCGACATCGGTGCCATGCGGGGGCAGGTGCTCACCATCGCCTTGCTGGTTGCCGCCGGCATCGCCGTCTTCGTGGGATCGGTCTCGACATACGAGTCCCTCGACACAGCAGTGGAGCGATTCTACGCGACGACGCGGTTTCCGCAGGTCTTCGTGACACTCAAGCGCGCACCGTTGTCGATCGTCACGCAGCTCAACGCGATTCCCGGAGTCGCCGCCGTCGATCCCCGCATTGTTCGTGAAGTCATCGTCGACTGGCCGGCGGCCTCGCAGCCGGTCTCGGCCCGCATGGTGTCGCTCGTACATGCCGGGGACGAGACCCTTGCCCGGCTGCATTTGCGACGAGGCATGGCGCCCGAACCCGGCTTCTCGCAGGACGCCGCGGTCAATGAGGCGTTCGCGGAAGCCAATGGAGTGAAGCCAGGCGAGGAGATCCGCGTGCTGCTGAACGGAAAGGTGGAGGCGTTTCACGTTATAGGCGTGGCGCTCTCAGCCGAATATGTCTACGCCGTCAAGCTGGGGCTGCCGATTCCGGACGACCGGCTCTATGCAATTCTCTGGGTGGACCGCAGCGCGGCGGAAGCCGGCTTCGACATGAAGGCAGCCTTCAACGACGCGGTCATTTCGCTGACGCCGGGCACAGACCCCAAGCCGGTGATCGATGAACTGGACCGGCTGCTCGAACCGTATGGATCGGTTGGCGCGGTCGAGCGGCGGGATCAGCCGTCCAACAGATTTCTCGAAGACGAATTGAATCAGCAAAAGGTGATGTCGACGACTATTCCCTTCATTTTCTTCGGCGTCGCCGCGTTCCTGCTCAACAGCGCGCTCGGCAGGCTGGTTGCGGTGCAGCGCGAGCAGATCGCCGCATTGAAGGCGCTGGGCTTTCCCACGACTGCGTTGAGCCTGCACTATCTGAAGCTGGTTCTCGTTATCGTGTTGATCGGGTCGGTACTCGGGATTGCCGCCGGTTGGGGCTTTGGAAGGGCAATGATCGCAAGTTATCGAGGATTTTTTCATCTGCCCGAATTGACTTTTGCGCTCGCTCCCTGGTCAGCGGTGTTGGGCATTGTGATCAGCGCAACCGCGGCGTCTCTCGGCGTTTTGACCGCCTTGCGGCAGGTCGTTCGCCTTGCGCCCGCGGTCGCCATGCGGCCGGCCGCGCCGCTCGACTTTCGCCGATCCTGGATCGAGGCCCTGCTGCCACGTAATGTCGCGAGATCGCGCCGGATGATGGTCCTGCGGAATACCGCTGGACGCCCACTCCGTTCCCTGCTGACCGTGGCGGGGGTGGCCCTTGCCGTGCCAATGATGGTGCTTGGGATATTCTGGCACGACGCGATCGGCGAGATGATTGATCTGCAGTTCAATCTGGTGGAGCGCGGAAATACGACGGTCACGTTTCCGCATCCGATGGATCGCTCGATCATTCGCGACCTGGCTCGCGAGCCCGGCGTACTAGCGGTTGAAGGCCAGCGCATGGTGCCGGTACGGCTTCGCGCCGGGCAACGCAGCTATCTGACATCTGTGATCGGCCTGGCTGTCGGGGACGAACTGCGCCGGCCGCATGACGCCATGCTGCGCCCAATCGCGGCCGGGCCCGACGGCATCACGCTCACCCGGCGTCTTGCCGAGCGGCTCGATGTGCAGGCCGGCGGCATCATCTCGATCGAAGCGATGGAGGGGCGGCGTCGCAAGCGAGATATCCCGGTCAGTGCTGTCGTCGATGAACCGATCGGAATGGCGTCCTACATGGAGATCGAGACGCTGAACCGTTTCACGGACGAAGGCGCCGTGGTCTCGGCCGCGAGCCTGTATGTCGAGCCGACGGCGGTAACGACATTGGGGCGGAAGTTAAAGAACCTCCCCACTATCGAATCCGTGACGATGAAAGCGTATACGCTCACGTCTTTCATGGAGAAAATCGCAGGGCTTATCTTTGTAACAGCCGGCATCCTTGCAGCTTTCGCCACGATCATCACGGTGGGCGTGGTCTACAATAGTGCCCGCATCAGCCTGCAGGAGCGAGCATGGGAGTTGGCCAGCTTGAGGGTGTTGGGCTTCACCCGTGGTGAGGTCGCAGGCATCCTTTTCGGCGAATTCAGCATAGAGATCGCTTTGGGCATTGCGGCCGGCCTGCCGCTTTCGCGCGTTGTCATCGATCTGATCGCGAGATTCCATTCCAACGAGAGCTTTCAAATACCTGCGGTGGTCGCCCCGACGACTTACTTGATTGCAGCCGGCGTCGTGATGCTCGCGGCCGTTGCCAGTGCGTACATCGTCAAGGCGCGTGTCGACCGGCTCGATCTGGTTGCAGCCCTCAAGGCCAGGGAATGAATATGCGCATCGCGGGCCGGCACATTGGAATGGCTGCGGGAATTCTGACCGCGGCCGGGATCGCGATCTGGCTTCTGGTGCCAGCGCCGGTGGCGGTCGAGACGAGCGCGGTGACGAAAGGACGCTTCGTCGCCACCGTCGATGAAGACGGCAAGACACGCGTGCGCGAGCGATACGTTGTCGCTGCACCGCTCGCAGGACGGTTAGGCCGGATCCGCTTCAAGGTCGGCGACCAGGTGCAGGTCAACGACGCCGTCGCCACGATCTGGCCATCGCCGGCGCCGCTGATGGACCCACGAACCCGGCGGGAAGTCGAGGAAAGGCTGGGAATGGCCGAAGCCAACCTCGAGCGGACCAAGGCAGTTGTCGAGCGGGTGCGGGATCAGGTCAACCAGGCCAATACCGATCTGACGCGGGCGCGGACCCTGGCCCAGCAAGGGGCCGCTACGGTGCAGACCCTTGAACGTGCCGAACTTGCGGCACGCCTGGCTGACCGGGATCTTCGTGCGGCGGAATTTCAGGATCACGCCGCCGGGCATGAGATCAGTCAGATGCGCGCATTGCTGGCGCGTTACGGCAGCGACGGCGACGGTCAACCGGAAAGCTGGAGCGTCGCTTCGCCGGTCGCCGGCGTTGTTTTGGGGGTGACGACGCCAAGCGAGACGACCGTGCAGCCGGGTACGCCGCTTCTGGACATCGGCGACGCCAGAGATCTCGAAATCGTGGCCGATGTCCTCAGCACCGACGCAGTCGAGATCCGTGCGGGGGCTGATGTCACGATCGACCATTGGGGCGGCGAGGGGAAATTGAGGGGCCGCGTCCGCCGGGTTGAGCCGGCGGCATTCACCAAGGTCTCTACGCTTGGCGTCGAGGAGCAAAGGGTCAATGTTCTCGTCGATCTTCTGTCGCCACCGGGACAGTGGGCGCGGCTTGGCGACGGCTATCAGGTCGACGTTGAGATCACCGTCTTCGCAAAGGACGACGCGACGATCGTCCCATCTGGCGCACTCTTTCGCCGAGGAGAGCGCTGGAACGTCTACGTCGCGAAGGACGGGCGCGCCGAATTGCGTCAACTCGAGCTTTTGCGCCGCTCGGGTCGTCTAGCGGCAGTCGCTTCCGGCCTGGCTCCGGGAGAAAAGGTGATTGTCTATCCCAGTGACCGTGTGGCGCCGGGCAAGAGGGTCTCGCAACGAACGCGTTGATCTTGCTCAATGGGCGAAGCCGGATTTGGAAGAGTGTGATTTGTCGCCAACCGTGGGAATAAGATCATGTCGTTTGAGCGGGTCCTGCGATGGGCCTTGGTCGCGATTGCGATCGCGGGATTGGTCGCAGGTATTCTCGCGCGAGCCGTCGGCCGGCCTGATCTCGCCGATCTTGCATGGGAACTCGGCACGGCGCCCGTGATTGGAGGGCTTGCGGTCTCCATCGTCAGGGATTTTCTGAGCGGCCGCCTCGGGGTGGACGCCGTTGCGCTGCTGTCCATGAGCGCGGCGTTGGCGCTTGGCCAACCGCTTGCCGGGGCGGTGGTCGCGTTGATGTATTCCGGCGGCAACGTGCTGGAAGACATCGCGGTCGCACGCGCGGAGCGCGACCTGCGGTCGCTGGTCGATCGTGCGCCGCGGCAGGCCCATCGCAAGAGCGGCGAGCGGATCGAAGAGGTTGCAGTCGATGCAATCTCGGTCGGCGAAGAACTTCTGGTGCGGGCCGGCGAGATCGTGCCGGTCGACGGTATCGTTGGCTCGGCTTCGGCTACCATTGACGAGTCCGCCGTGACCGGCGAACCGATCCCGGTCGAAAAAGCGCGTGGCAGTGCCGTTCTGTCAGGCTCGTTGAATGCGGGTGAGACGTTCGAATTGACCGTGACCGCGCCGGCTGGCGAGAGCACCTATGCCGGCATCGTGCGCATGGTGACGGCGGCGCAAACTGCAAAAGCTCCCTTCGTGCGACTGGCCGATCGCTACGCGCTGATCCTTCTGCCGGTCACGCTTGTCATCGCCTTCGTGGCGTGGCGGATCTCCGGCGATCTGACGCGCAGCCTCGCTGTGCTCGTCGCGGCAACACCATGTCCGCTGATTCTCGCGGCACCGGTTGCTTTCATTGCCGGCGTGGCGCAAGCGGCGCGCCGCGGCATTCTGGCCAAGGGCAGTGGGGCGCTGGAAGCGCTGGCTCGTGCGCACACCGTGTTGTTTGACAAAACAGGCACCTTGACGGTCGGAGGGGCGCGGTTGCTGTCGATCGAAGTCGCGCCAGGAGGGGACCCTGACGAGGTGCTCAGGCTCGGGGCATCGCTTGAGCAGGCTTCACATCACGTGCTTGCAAAGACTGTGGTGGCGGCGGCTCTCGATCGCCGCCTCGAGCTGAAAGCACCCGAACAGGTCAAGGAGGCGATGGGCTCGGGCTTGAGCGGCCGGATCGACGGACATCAGGTCACGGCCGGATCGCGGCAGATGCTTTCCTCGAATGCTGAGCTCTTGCCGTGGGAGCTGCGGGCAATCCGGCGCGCCTCGTGGCGCTCGGCGCTGATAGTCTTTGTCGCCGTGGACGGACGTACAATCGGTGCGTTGCTGCTGGCTGATGAACTTCGTGCCGACACGCCGAGAGCGATTCGGTTGCTCCGCGACGCGGGCATCGCGCGCATGGTTATGGTCACGGGTGATCGTGCCGCGGCGGCGCAAGCCATCGGTGCTGCGCTCGACCTCGATGCCGTGCTGGCGGACCGCGTTCCTTCCGACAAGGTCGAGGCGGTGCGCGCCGAGCAACGGCTGCATCCGACCATCATGGTCGGCGATGGTATCAACGACGCCCCGGCGCTGGCCGTGGCAGACATCGGGGTCGCGCTCGGGGCGCGGGGAGCCAGCGCCTCGTCCGAGGCGGCTGATGTGGTGATCCTGGCCGACCGCCTTGACCGTGTGGGCGAAGCGATCATCATTGCGCAGCGGGCGCGGCGGATTGCCCTGCAAAGCATTGTCGTCGGCATGGGGTTGTCGCTGGTGGCGATGATCGCCGCCACTCTCGGCTGGCTAGCGCCGGTGCCGGCGGCGATCGTGCAGGAGGTGATCGATGTTGCCGTCATCCTGAACGCGCTGCGCGCGCTCACTCCAGCCTTCGGCGCTGGCGGCCGTCGCATCACGCCGGAGCAGGGGCTGACTTTGCATCACGATCATCAGACCCTGTTCAGGGACCTCGACCGCCTGCGCAAGATCGTCGATGCATTGGACGACGTGCCCCCCGAAACGGCCGGAACATTGATTGGCGAAGCCCAGCGGGTGGTTCAGGGCAGCGTCGTGAAACACGAGCGCGATGACGAAGACAGCGTCTATCCGAAGCTCGCAGAGGTCCTGCGCGAGCGCCATGGTCTCTCCGCCATGAGCCGCGCCCATCGGGAGATACTGCATCTTGCCCGGCTGCTCAGCCGGATCGTCGAGGACATGCCCTCGGAGAAAATCGACCGCTATCTCGTGCGGGACGCGCAACGCGTGATCGAGGCGATCGAGACGCTGGTGCGCATGCACACGGCCCAAGAGGAGGATATCTACGAAGCCGTGTCGGCTCAGGCCCCGGCCTAGCGGCACAATTCCTCTGTTCCGGTGCAAAGGAGGTTCGCCATCTCGAAGCAGGAACTTGCCAACCCGCCGATACTTCCGGAGTACCCGCACGCTCTGCCTGTCACGGAACTGCTCAGTCAGTTGCGCGTATCCGGAGCCGAAGGGCTCTCCGAGACCGAGGTCAGCGCACGGCGCAAGCATTTCGGTGCGAACACCATCGCCTCCCGACGTCCAGCCGGCGCGATGCGCCTGCTGCTGCACCAGTTCAGGAGCCCGGTCGTCTATCTCCTGAGTGGCGCAGCCGGCCTGGCGCTATATTTTGGTGAACTGGAAGAAGGAAGCGCCATCGTTGCGGTGCTTGCCATCAACACGCTGATCGGTTTCGTGACCGAGTTGAAGGCGGTCAGATCGATCGAGGCTTTGCGTGCGCTTGGCACGCATACCGTCCGTGTCCGTAGGCAGGGGCTGGTGCGTGGGGTTCCGGCCGAGGAACTCGTTCCGGGAGATGTCGTTGTTTTGGAGGCCGGTGACGCGGTTACGGCTGACCTGCGTCTGATCGAGACATCTCGCTTTTCCGCTGACGAGTCGTCGTTGACCGGAGAATCGGTCGCCGTCGAGAAACAGATCGACCCGGTCGGCGCAGACACCCGTCTCGGCGACCGCGCGTCGATGGCGTTCAAGGGCACCGCCGTTACGCGCGGGACCGGGGCCGGCGTCGTCGTCGCGACCGGCTTCGCCACCGAACTTGGCCGAGTGGCCCGTCTTGTCCTCGAATCTGATCCGGGTAGCTCGCCTCTTGAACGCAAGCTCGAACGCCTGTCGTTGCAGCTCGTTTGGGCGACCATCATGGCCGCCGCCGTTATCGGCACCCTCGGTCTCCGCGGCGGTGAGAAACCTCTCGTGATAGTCGAGGCGGCGATAGCGCTCGCCGTGGCGGCGATCCCCGAGGGCCTTCCGATCGTTGCTACGCTCGCGCTCGCCCGCGGCATGTGGCGCATGGCGCGACGGAACGCGCTGATCGAGCGCTTGTCCGCAGTCGAGACGCTTGGGGCTACGACCGTCATCCTCACCGACAAAACGGGCACTTTGACCGAGAATCGGATGACGGTGCGGCGGCTCTACACCGCCTCTGGCGAGATCGAACTCGAGGCAAAAGCGCAGCAAAGTGAGGGTTCGCAGATTGGCCATGACCCACAGGCCGTTCAATTGCTGCGAATTGCAGTCCTTTGCAACGACGCCCACCTCGACTTGGCAGACAAGAGCGGCAGCGGCGACCCGATGGAGATCGCGCTCTTGCGTGCCGGATTGAACGTGGGCATATCGCGGATTGCCCTGCTGGATGGGCAGCCGATCGTTGGGAAGCACGCCTTCGATCCTGCCACCAAGATGATGGCGACGGTTCACGAATACGACGGTGGCGTGCTGGTAGCCGTGAAGGGAGCGCCGGAAGCAGTCCTCGCCGCCACGACGCGCCTGGCCGTCGCACACGGCGAGGTCGTTCTCGATGACGACATGCGAGCGGAGTGGTTAAGCCGGGCTGAGCAGCTCGGCCATCACGGCCTGCGCGTACTTGCCTGTGCGATGAAAGCCGAGACGCGGGCCGATGTTCCGCCCTATGAGGGGTTAATCCTTGTTGGCCTGATTGGTCTCGAGGACCCTCCGCGTGCTGAGGTACCAATGGCGATCCGGGACTGCAGGCGAGCGGGAATTCGCGTGATCATGGTCACCGGCGACCATTTGGTGACAGCGCGAAGTATCGGGCGCGCCGTCGGTCTTGGCGAGAACATCGCGAATGCCGTTGAAGGCAAGAAGATCGCGGAGGTGATCGAGACCGGATTACCTTCGCTCCGCGACATCGGAATTTTCGCGCGGGTGAACCCTGATGAGAAGCTTGCTCTCGTCAAGGCATACCAGGCGGCAGGCGAGATCGTCGCCATGACCGGGGACGGGGTCAACGACGCGCCGGCGCTACGGCAGGCCGATATCGGTGTGGCCATGGGCCTAAGGGGAACCGATGTTGCACGCGAGGCGGCGGCCATGATTCTTCTCGACGACGCATTTCCGACCATCATCAAGGCGATCGGCGAAGGTCGCATCATCTTCGCCAATATTCGGCGTTTCGCCGCCTACCTGTTGTCCTGCAACCTTAGCGAAGTGATGGTAGTCGGCCTGGCCGTGCTGTCGACGTTACCCTTGCCGCTTCTGCCGCTACAGGTTCTGTATCTCAATCTCGTGACTGACGTATTTCCGGCCTTCGCGCTGGCGATGGGCGAAGGCGAGGCGGGTATCCTCAATCATCCTCCACGCGATCCACAGGAATCCATTCTGGGCCACCGCCAATGGATTACGATAGTGCTGCATGGTGCTGCATTGACGGCCGGCACATTCGGCGCTCTGGCTGTGTCGTCCTGGTTGGTTCTCGACGCCCAAGGGACCGTGACCGTTACGTTTCTCACGCTCGCCTTTGCGCAGCTGTGGCACACGTTGAACATGCGTGATCAGCACTCACCTGTCTTCGTCAACGAAGTGACTCGGAACGGCTGGCTGTGGTGCGCGCTAGTGCTTTGCGCGGTACTGATTGCCGTGCCGCCCTACCTGCCGCCGATTGCCCTGCTATTGCAGCTTTCACCTCTTACCTTCGAAATGTGGTCCGTTGTCATTTTCTTCAGTTTGATGCCGTTGGTCATTACGCAGGTCGCGACCGCGGTCACTAGTGGATGGACCGCAAGGCGATCAAGGGGCTGAGGTGAGGACGTTACCAACTATGCTTTGCGGTACATCATCGATGCAAATTTCATCGGCGCCGCCGGAATTCGGCGCTCGCGGCATTGATCGCATCAATATTCGATGAGCTGCGTCGGCAATAGTTCCAGCTATGAGAAGATCGGGCCTTGCCAGACCTCGTCCAGCGGGGCAAATGCCGTGCATCCTCGACCGAAGGCAGCGGGACAGCCGCCCCGCGAGCCGGCTTCCGGGTCAATAGACGAAGGCTGGAGTTTCGAGGAGGTGGTCATTCACCGCTACGACGCCGGGGATCGTCTCTGCGGCAACGCGAATGGCCGTACGTTCTGCAAGCGATGGCGCGAAACCCCAGATATCGATCACACCGTCCTGTACGGTCGCGTTCAAATTGAATGTATGAGCCCAGGGTTGCTTTCTGACCTCCTCGAAGAACCTCTTCCGGATGGCTGAGTCGGGCAACGAAATCTCGAGCTTCGGCCTGGCGCTGGCGATCGCCTGGAGCAGGTTCGCTCGGCTGACGATTCCGACGAGCTGGCCTTCCTTGTTGACGATGGGAACGCGCTTGATCTGATGCTCTTCGAGCAGCATCGCAATGTCGTGCAACGGCGTCTCGGGCGCCGCGCTGGCAACGTCTCGTGTCATGATGTCCTGCACCTTGATCGAGTGCGATTTGACATAGTCACTCGCGAGGTCGGCATCGCCGGTCAACAGGCGCAACCACCAGGAGGGGGAGCGTTCGGTGCTGCTCTCGGTTCTATGCAGCAGATCGCCTTCACTCACGATTCCGAGAACTTTATTGTCGGCATCGACGACCGGCACAGCACTGATCCGGTGCTCCAACAGCATCTGCGCCACCTGGCGGACGGTCGCATTCGGCCCGACGGTAACCACCGGCGACATCATCACATCTCGTGCCTGCATGATAGACCCTCCGTATCGCCTTTCAATTTCGGACCATCTTGCCTGATCGTGGGTGGTCCGGTTTGATCGGGATCAAGCATCGCAGCCGTCCCGGCGACGGGCCGCTGCAACGTCTTTGATTTCTGTCAAGCGTTTCGCCGATCCAGGGGCGATAAGAGGCCGTCGCATTTTGCCGGAGCATCATCATGTCTGTCGCAAGCGTCATGGTCTATGTCGATTCCGAACAGCAGGCGGCAGGCCAAGTTGCCGTTGCCGGGGGGATTGCGAGAACGTTCGGAGCGAGCGTCCTGGGTATTTCCGCGGTGGCGGTGGAAGCTCCCTTCGTGGCAGAGGGTGTCGTCATCGAGCAGACCACCGAGGAAGACATCAAGCGCATAAAGGCAACGCTTTCGGCGAAGGAGGCTTGGTTCAAGAGGGTGCTCGGCCTGCCGGGCGAGACGGTCGAATGGCGCTGGGCACTGGACTATCCGACCGACTTTCTGGTCGAGCAGGCTCGCGCGGCGGATATTGTGGTCGTCAAGCGTAGGTCACACACGGCCAGCCACTCGCACTTCCTCGATCCAGCCGGAGCCATGCTGCGGATGGGACGCCCCACCTTATCGGTGCCGGAGCGGGTGACGGAGTTGTCCGGCGAACGCATCGTGGTCGGCTGGAAGGACACACGGGAAGCACGTATCGCCGTTCGCGATGCCATGCCGTTTCTGACCAGGGCCTCCCAGGTCACAATCGCGGAAATCTGCACGTCGGGCGAGCAGGATGCGGCCCGCAAACGGGTTCGCGACGTGGCCGGCTACCTTCAACGACATGGCGTGCAGTCCCAACACGAGATACGTGTCCACACTGCGGAGCCGGACGGAGGCTATCTTGTTCGGTTGGCATCCGAACTCGGCGCCGACCTCATCGTCACCGGCGGCTATGGACACAGCCGGTTGGGAGAATGGATTTTTGGCGGCATGACCCAGACCCTTCTGCAACAGGCACCGGTCTGTCTGCTGATGTCGCACTGAGTCAATGCGGCGGGAGTGTGCGCAATGGACAAGGATGGTCAAGCGGCGCAGCAGAGCGCGGTGAAGCAAAGGTCCGAGGTGGCCGCTCCCGATCGGGGAAAGCCGGTCGTCGAAACCGGGCTGGCGGATCGCGCGATCAGGGATGCCGTAGAAGACGACGAGGTACGCGAGGCACTGAATTTGCGTGGTCGCGACAAGCGCCGGTAGTCCGAGAAGCTTTTATCACGAGCGGAAGTCCGTCAAATTCCGCGGCAATGCGTGCGAGACCAAAAGGGGTGGGCAAGATCGCGACGATCGCCTCGTCATTGTTTCGCCGATGAACAAATTGGGCGGATCAGCGCCCCTTTCTCAATTGCCTCGCTTCGAGTTGCCGCTCAAATCGTTGAGTCCGTTTTCCTTGGTACCCATTGATCTCCGCATTTCACATAGGAGCGCTTGACAGCCGACCAGGCCGTGCGATGAGCGATCTCTTCCTGCCGGAGATCGCCGACATGCGAAGCAAAGGAGTGATTGAACGCCTCCCGGTAAATGTCCAAAGCGTGGGGCGGCAAATGATGCCGCACGCCAGCGGGAAGGTCTTGGTTCGAGCGGTAGGGCATCGTTCGTGTCCTGGGGCGGATCGTCGCCGTCTTCGACCGCTCGCTCACGGCTTGATGCCGGAGGCCGCGACGAGACGTGTCGCAGCTACATCGCCATATCGTGCTCGGGCATGCGCTCGCGCTTTGTCTCCGGAATTTCCGTCATCGTCGCTTCCGTCAGAAGCAGAACGCTCGCCACCGAGACGGCGTTTTCGAGTGCGGTCCGCACCACTTTCACGGGGTCTACAATACCGGCTTCCACGAGATCGACGTACATCTTGCGGGCGGCATCGAAGCCGAAGTTACCTTCGCTGTCGAGCATCCGCGCGACCACGACGCCGCCGTCGGTAGCCGAATTCTCGGCGATCTGACGAGCCGGCGCCTCGAGGGCACGTCTCAGGATCTGCATACCGGTTCGTTCGTCACCCTCGCAAGCCGCTTCTTCCTTGGCCACGGCTGCCACGGTTCGAAGCAGGGCAAGTCCGCCGCCGGGTACGATGCCTTCCGCAACGGCTGCCTTGGTCGAACTGATGGCATCGTCGAGTGCTTCCTTCTTGGCCTTCATCTCGGCTTCGGTCGGGGCCCCGACCCTGATCACGGCGACGCCGCCGGATAATTTCGCGAGGCGCTCCTCGAGCTTCTCCCGATCGTAGTCGCTCGTGGACTTCTCGATTTCGACCCGGATCTGCGCCAGCCGTGCGTCGATGCGCGAGCGGTCGCCGCCGCTGCCGATCAGGGTCGTATTCTCCTTGTCAGCAACCACGCGTGCGGCGCGGCCGAGTTGTTGCAGGGTGGAACTTTCCAGCTTGAGGCCAATCTCTTCCGAGATCACCTGGGCGCCGGTCAGAATCGCTATGTCTTCCAGCATGGCCCTGCGCCGATCGCCGAACCCGGGCGCCTTGACCGCGCAGGCCTTGAGCACGCCGCGTAGCTGGTTGACGATAAGCGTTGCCAGCGCTTCGCCCTCGATGTCTTCGGCGATGATCAGGAGCGAACGGCCGCTCTTGGCGACCTGCTCGAGCAGAGGGACCAGATCGCGGAGCGCGCCGATCTTGTGGTCACAGAGCAGCACGTAGGGGTCCTCCAAAACGGATTCCATGCGATCCGCGTCGGTGACGAAGTACGGAGATAAAAAGCCGCGGTCGAACTTCATCCCCTCGACGACATCCAGAAGGGTCTCGGTCGTCTTGGACTCTTCGACCGAGATCACGCCATCACCGCCGACCTTCTCGATCGCGTCAGCAACCAGTTCACCGATGGACGCATCGTTGTGTGCGGAAATCGTCGCGACCTGAGCCTTCTCGGCGCGGGTCTTCACCGGCTTTGCCATGGCGCGGAGCGCCGCGATGGCGGCTTGTGCCCCCCGATCCAGACCACGCTTCAGGTCGATTGCGCTCGCGCCGGCGACAACGTTGCGAACGCCGTCCGACAGGATGGCGTGCGCGAGGATCGTCGAGGTGCTGGTGCCGTCTCCGACGACGTCGCCCGTTTTTTCGGCTGCCTGCCGAAGCACCTGGGCGCCGAGATTCTCCTCGGGGTCCTTCAGATCGAACTCCTTCGCGATGGTGACGCCGTCATTGCAGACAATCGGCGCTCCCCATCCTTTCTGGATCAGAACGGATTTCGACTTCGGGCCAAGCGTAACGCGCACCGCGTCCGCGAGAAGCGAGGCGCCACGCAGGACTTTCTCGCGAGCCGCCGAATGGAACAGGACTTGTTTGTGTGCCATCGAAATGCCTCAGGTGTTCTGCCGTTGCCGAGATTTCGTCGACCAGTGTGTACGACCGGGCTGAGCTGAAATTGATCTTGGTCAACAGGCGGTCGGCACCTGATGTCGTGATCTCCGAGCGTGCCCGCTACCTTGTTGATCTGAAGCTGCCGAGTCCATCGGGGGGATCTGCGGATAGAGCGTCATTCTGCACACCGCATGATTGACTTGGCTCAAGGTAAATTTCGCTGAGTCTCGGCACAGTCGCAACGACACCACCAACGCTGGAGAAATCCCATGCGATGCCGAACCATTGCTGCAGCGCTGCTGTTTGCCGCCATGAGTTATCCCGTCTCGGCTCAAGATACGACGGATCACGGCGCCCATCACACGGGGCAGGATCAGGCTCCGCTGACCAGGCAGACGGAATCTCCCGCAGGTCAATCCGCAGAGCAACAAGGCATGATGCGCGGTAGAGACATGATGGGAATGATGGGAGGCGGTATGAAGGAGCAGGGCATGGTAGGCGCGGCTGGGATGGGGTCGTCAATCATGTTCCGCATGATTTTCGCGCTGATGGATGCTGATAGTGACGGGACCGTCTCGTTGCCGGAGTTTCAGTCCGCGCACGAACGGATATTCAAGGCGATGGACAGCAACAAGGATGGCAAGCTCACTGCGGAGGAGATGCTGTCCTTTCTGAGCGGGATCAAGAGCAAAGTCTCACGGCAATAGCCGACTGGTCGGGGTTCGACGCGATCGCCCGATTCATTTGGGCGGTTGACTGGGGCGGCCGCATTTGCCCGGCGATCACGAGGCCGGGATTGCGCCCGCCCACGAGACCGCTATGACCAGCTACGTGCGCGTCGTAATACTCGGGTAGGCAAATCGGACCTCCGCGCGATAGGATTTGTCGTCATTCGGAGTCGCGCCGGCGTGGCAGAAGCGGTAAATGTTCCGCTACGTCGAGACGCCGAATAGCTTGCGCACTGCTGGCAACCACTCGCCTGTCATCGTGAACTCGAGCCCGAGTCGAGCTCCGCAGGCAATCGCCAGCATGGTGATCGGCGCCGAGACGGCGAGCGTCGAGAACGCGGTCAAGCCCTGGCCGATCGTGCATCCCATCGACATGACGCCTCCGATACCCATCAGGAGCGCTCCGGTCATGTGACGCTTCAATTCGCGCGCGTCGTCGCAGGCCTCCCAGCGGAAACCGCGCGCGAGCATCGCTGCGGCAAAAGAGCCCGCCACGACTCCGGCGACGGAGCCGATGCCGAAATTGAGACGTGCGCCGGAGAAAGTGGCGATGTAGAGAATGGTGTCGCCGAGTGGCGCCACGAAGGTGAGGGAAGAGACCCGCGTGGGATCGAACTCATCGTCAGCAAGCCATCCGGTCGCAAGCCATCCGAATGCGATCGCCGCGCCGACAGCAAGGCCGGAGGCCAGCAGCCGCGGCGAGCGGATCAGCCTGCCGTCCGCAAGTGTCCAGATGGCCAGCGCCGCGGCGATCGATACGGTAAGGATCGCGCGCATCGTGCCACCTGCGCCGAGCAACGAGGTCAGCGTCTGAGTGCTGCCCTCAGGCAGCCGCAGCGACAATGGCTCGATCAGCGCCAGGCGCAGCATGCCCGTGATGCCGCGCATGGTCGCGAGGGCGGACAGGCCGAGCACGAGAAAGACCACGATCGCGCGCAGGTCGCCGCCGCCGATCCGCACCAGCGTGCCGAAGCCACAGGTGCCGACCAGCGCCATGCCAACGCCAAACATCAGACCGCCAATGATCGCGCCGCCAAGACCTATCGATGCCGTGAGATAGATCGATCGCGATAGATCGACGATGCCAAACCCAGCGAGGGCCTGAGTCGCAAGCAGTGCAACGGCCGCTGCCAGCGCGAAAGCTTTCAGGCGGCGATAGTCCGATCCGAAAAACGCATCCTCGAGCATCGCGAGCGTGCAAAAACGGCCTGCACGGCCGGCAACGCCGAGCACGGCGCCCGCGGCAAGCCCGCATCCAAACGCTATGGTCGATGGACTGAGCATTCCCTCCCGGAAGATGTTTGTTCTGCCTCTTTGGGCAGTTTGCGCCTGAGGTGTACGAAAATCCAGCGAGGAAAATTACCGGCGGCGCCGGCGCACCGGCTCGCAGAACACGTCGTAGACGGCGGTGAGAATCTTGCGGACGTCCTCATTGGCGAGACTGTAGTAGATCGCCTTGCCGTCGCGGCGGGTGGTCACCAGCCGGTCGAGCCTCAGCCGCGCAAGCTGCTGTGAGACGGTCGATTGCCGCTCGCCTAGGAATTGCTCGAGCTCGGTCACGGATTTCTCGCCCTCGGCGAGGATGCAGAGCAACAGCAACCGAGACTCGTGCGACAGCGCCTTGAGCATGTCGCTCGCCTCGCGCGCCTTCTCGATCATCTGCTCGAGCTCGGCTGAGCCTTCGATCTCCTTCAGCTTTGGCAATGGCATCGCGTCAAAGTCCCCTGAGCAAAATCCAAAGAGCGGTCACGATCTGGCTGGTTCATATCCTGCGCTCGACAGGATCCGATCCAAGAGGCCGAAGAAGAAGGTATCCCCCGGATAGCCGCGAATGCGTCCGATCTCACGGCCTTCTTTTACCACGACGAAGGTCGGCGTGAAGGCGCCCGGATCGATTCCGGCGAGATCGGCAGGCAGGGGACCATTCAGGTCGACCCGGCGCAGCGGCGCGGCCTGACTTTCCTCGGTCTTGCCGTAGATCGGCGCAATCTCGGCATTGAAGCGCGCGCACCACACGCAGCCTGGCCGTTCGAACATGACGAGCTCGGCCGCGCGCGATGCCGCCGACGGCAGCGCCAGCGCGATAGTGACGGCGAGGAAGGCGGTGATTCGGTTCATTCTGGGCAACGGCCTCTGGACTTCCTCGCCGCTTTATATCATTAAATTCGTATATGTGCTAGGGATGAGGCGCAATGACCTTGGACGTCACGCTGGGTGCGGCCTTTGTCGCGGGTCTGTTGTCGTTTCTGTCGCCCTGTATCCTGCCCTTGGTGCCGCCTTTCCTTTGCTACATGGCCGGTGTCTCCGTCACGGATCTGTCCGGCGACAGGCCGGATCTGCGGCCGCGCATCCTGGTCTCCGCGCTGGCTTTCATCGCTGGCTTCTCGCTGGTTTTCGTCGCGCTCGGCTCGACCGCGTCGATCGCGGGTCGCTTCGTGTCCGCGCATCTGTCGACGCTCGGCATGGTTGCCGGCGGCCTGATCATCGCCATGGGCCTGCATTTCCTGGGCGTGCTCCGGATCCCGCTGCTCTATCGCAGCGCGACCGTGCAGGTCGACAACCGACCGGCCGGCGTCGGGGGGGCCTTCGTCATGGGGCTGGCGTTCGCGTTCGGCTGGACGCCTTGCGCAGGGCCCATTCTGGCTGCGGTCCTGCTGATGGCAGGCTCGGAGGAGACCACCGGACGCGGCGCGCTGCTGCTGTTCGTCTATTCGATCGGGACCGGCATTCCGTTTCTGATCGCAGCCGTCTTTACCGGTCGTTTCATGGCGTTGCTTGGCCGCGCGCGCCGGCATCTCGGCCTGATCGAGAAGGCAATGGGTGTCTTTCTGGTCGTAACTGGTCTGATGTTTCTGACCGGTCTGATGCCGGCGGTGTCCGAATGGCTGCTGGAGCTATTCCCCGGGCTGACCAGCATCGGCTGACGCTCAACCGTAGCGGAAATCGAGGAGCTGAGCATAGGACTGCAGCTCGATCAGGTAACGATGCACGAGCGGCCCGTCGCCGGCCATCGCCGCATGCGCGATCTCGCCGCTGCTCGCGATCGCGCCGTCGACGAGGCGACGAAACTCGCCTTTTTCAGCGATTTCTGGACTTGCCAAATCGTTGCATCTCCGGAGTTGATCGCGGAATGCGCCCGCCGCGGCAACGGTCCCTTCGGCGTTCGCAGGCGATGGCTGCTCGCCATAGCGCGTGGCCGCCGCGCGCAGTGCCTCCATGGCCGGCGCGATCTCGAAGACGCAGTCGCCGAGACCGTACAGGCCCGCACGCCGTCTGAGCTCATGAAGGGATTGGCGAAGCGCAAGCAACTCGCGTCCTGCGGCGATCGTGTCTCCGCTGTCGAGCGCGCGTGTTGCCGCCATGAGTCGTTCGCGCCCCTGGTCGAGAAGACCCGACATCGCAGCCGGTGAGTCAGCAGGCAGCGGACCGGTCGTGCTTGGCTCAAGCCGCTTCCACGTGACCAGCGCCTCGTCGGTTTCCATCTGGGCCAACGCGATGTTTCCAGTGCGCACATAGCTCGCCGCAGTGCGCAGATTGGCCATGATCGGCGCCATCGCCGGTGCGAAATCCGGGCTCTTCCCGGTCTGCGCCCCGAGGACGAGTTCGTTGGAAGCCAGCAATGCCAACAGGACGATGATGCAGCGCAAGATGGGAAATCCTTGTCACATTCGTGTATTTGAATATCATAATGAAAATGACCGGCGCGCAAGATGTTCCGATGCACAAATCCATGAGGATGATTCGAGTGCCGACGCGGCGCGGCTTTCTTGCGCTAGCGTCGAGCGCGGCTCTTGCCGCCGGCCGAGGTGGGGCGGCTGCTGAGCCCGCGCTTGGCGAAGACGGGATCTATCACGAGCCCTGGTTCCTGCAGAGCTTCCTCGATCTGCGCGAAGACCTCGATAGCGCGGCCGCCGGTGGCAAGCGGCTCGCCATCATGTGGGAGCTGCGCGGCTGTCCCTATTGCCGCGAGACGCATCTGGTGAACTTTGCCGATGCCGGCATCACGACCTATATCCGCGACAATTTCGAAGTGCTGCAGCTCAATCTGATCGGCTCCCGTAAGGTCACGGATTTCGACCGCCAGGAATTGTCCGAGAAAGAGTTCGCTCAGAAATACGGGATCAGGTTTACCCCGACATTTCAGTTCTTTCCACCGTCGTCCGATCGCATCGAAGCGATGGACGCGATGGCTCGGGAAGTGGCGCGGGCGCCGGGCTATCTCAAGCCGCCGCATTTCCTGGCGATGTTTCGCTTCGTGCGCGAGCGTGCCTACGAACGCGGCTCGTTCCGCGATTTTCTTGCCGCAAACGGCTAGCTGTCGGCGTCTTCCGAATTCCGCTTGACGTCGCCGTTTATATGAACATATCATAATAACTGAATTTGATGGACTGTAGGTCCATCGTGATCAAGAGCGGGCGTCACCCCGCTATTCAAGGGTAGGAAACATGCGGCGCTCGCTTGCGGCTGCGTTTGCACTGTGTCTGTCGGTCGGGGCCGTTTGCGCCCAAGAGCCGATCAAGCTCGACGTCATCGACGAGTCGCTGCCGAAGTCCCTGACCGGGGCGTCCGGCAATGCCGATGCCGGTAAAAAGGTGTTCCTGACCCGTACGCTCGGCAACTGCCTGGCTTGCCATCAGGTCACTAGTCTGAAATCCGAGGAATTCCACGGCGAGTTTGGTCCGTCGCTCGACGGCGTGGCCGGCCGCTACACCGAGGCGCAGCTGCGCCTCATCGTCGCCGACCCCAAGCGCATCTTCACCGACACGGTCATGCCGGCGTTCTTCAAGAACGACGGCTTGAGCAGGGTGCGCCCGGAGTTCGCCGGCAAATCCATTCTGACGGCCGCGCAGGTCGAGGACGTAGTTGCTTTTCTCAAGACGCTGAACTGACGGCGGGGAGGACCAGGAATGAAGGCCATCAATCGACGGCAGGCATTTTCGCTCGGGGGAGGCTTCGTCATGCTGACCCTGATGCCCATGGCGGCCGACGCCGAGGTGACGAACGACGCGGCGAAGTGGATCGAGAAGTTCACCGGCGGCAAGCAGCCTGCCAAGGGCAAGATTTCGCTCGATCTGCCGGAGATCGCGGAGAACGGCAACACCGTGCCGCTGTCGATCAACATCGAAAGCCCGATGACCGCGGAGTCCTACGTCAAGGAAGTCATGATCATCGCCGACGGGAACCCCAATGCAGGTGTCGCGACGCTGTCGTTCACGCCGTTGTCGGGCAAGGCGGAGGCCTCGATCCGAATCAGGCTCGCAACGACCCAGAACGTCGTCGCGATCGCGAAAATGAGCGACGGGGCACTGTTCACGGAACAGAAGACCGTCAAGGTCACCATCGGCGGCTGCGGCGGCTAAGGGCTCAGGAGAGAGAAGATGGCAGACAAACCGCGCATCAAGCTTCCGAAGGAAGCGGCCAAGGGTGAGGTCATCCAGATCAAGACCCTGGTCGCGCACGTGATGGAATCCGGCCAGCGCAAGGACGCGCAGGGCAAGACCATTCCGCGCAAGATCATCAACAGGTTCGCCTGCGAGTTCAACGGCAAGCCGGTGTTCTCCTGTGCGCTGGAGCCGGCGATCTCGGCCAATCCCTACATCCAGTTCGATGCGAGGGTGGACGAGGCCGGAACGTTCAAGTTTTCCTGGACCGACGACGACGGCACGGTGATCGCAGCCGAAGAGAAGATCGCACTCAAGGCCTGATGTGCGCGGCGCTTCGAGGGAGGGACGGATGCTGCAACGATATGTTGGGCTCGCGGCCGCAGCCATTGTGCTCGCGTCGGTCGCGACCTGCGCCTCCGCGCAGGAAGCCGAACGCAAGGGCATCCTGGCACCGCCCGGGCACGTGTTCAAGACCATCATCTCCGGTTACGAATTCCGCAGCAAGGAGACCCGCGCGCTGCAGGACGACGACCTCGAGAATCCGGGCTTCCTCGCCGTAGAGCGTGCAGCGGACGTCTGGAAGAAGGTCGAAGGCAGCGAAGGCAAATCCTGCATGAGCTGTCACGGCGAGGCCGAGACCAGCATGAAGGGCGTCGGCGCCGCCATGCCGAAATGGGACGACAAACTGAAGAAGCCGGTCAATCTCGAGCAGCGCATCAACATCTGCCGCACTGAGCACATGAAGGCCGAGCCCTGGAAATTCAAATCCCAGGAACTGACCGACATGACGACCTTCGTGCGCTACCAGTCGCATGGCATGCCGGTGATGGTGAAGACCGATGGTCCGATGTCGCCGTGGTTCGAGCGCGGCAAGCAGACCTACTACACACGGTTCGGCCAACTCGATCTCGCCTGCGCCTCCTGCCACGAGCGCAACAACGGAAAATTCATGCGCGCGGATTTTCTGAGCCAGGGACAGACCAACGGCTTTCCGACCTACCGGCTGCGCGACCAGCGTCTGGTGCCGCTGCACGAGCGATTCGAGGGCTGCATGTTCGACGTGCGCGCCGAGCCGTTCAAGCCCTTGTCGGACGACTTCCTCGCGCTAGAGCTCTACGTCGCCTGGCGGGGTATTGGATTGCCGGTCGAGACGCCGTCGGTGCGCAACTGAAACGATGAGCTTGCAGGAGCATTGCGCATGATCTCTCGCCGCGAATTCATTCAGGTGGCTGCGGCAACGGCGGCGCTCTCGACCGGCGTCGGCGCCGGCCTGACCCGGGCGGTTGCCCAGCAGCGCCTGACCGAGAAGGAACTGCTGGCGTTCGAGCCGCTCGGCAACGTCACGCTGGTGCATGTGACCGACATTCACGGTCAGCTCATGCCGCTCTATTTCCGCGAGCCGTCCACCAATCTCGGCGTCGGCGATGCTAAGGGGCTCCCGCCGCACGTCACCGGCAAGGAATTCCTCGCCCGCTTCGGCATCGCGCCGGGCTCGTCGGCGGCCTACGCCCTGACGTCGGAGGATTTCGAGGCCCTCGCCAGGAGCTACGGCCGAATCGGCGGCCTCGATCGTGCCGCTACCGTGATCAAGGCGATCCGTGCCGAGCGCGGCGACAAGGTTGCGCTGCTCGACGGCGGCGACACCTGGCAGGGCTCATGGTCGTCGTTGAAGACGCGCGGCCAGGATATGATCGACTGCATGGCGCTGCTCAAGCCAGACGCCATGACTGGACATTGGGAGTTCACCTACGGCACCGAGCGCGTCAAGCAGGCAATCGAGGGCCTCGGCTTCCCGTTCCTCGGCCTCAACATCCGCGACACCGAATGGAACGAGGCCGCGTTCGACGCCTCGACCATGATCGAGCGCGGCGGTGTCAAGATCGCGGTGCTTGGCCAGGCCTTCCCTTATACGCCGGTCGCAAATCCACGCTGGATGATTCCGAATTGGTCGTTCGGCGTTCGCGAGGAGGACGTGCAGTCGCAGGTCGACAAGGCCCGCAAGGACGGCGCGCAGCTCGTCGTGCTGCTCTCGCACAACGGCTTCGACGTCGATCGCAAGCTTGCGAGCCGTGTCAAGGGTATCGACGTCATCCTCACCGGACACACCCATGACGCGCTGCCAGAGGCGGTCAAGGTCGGAAAGACCCTGCTGATCGCGTCGGGCTCGTCCGGCAAATTCGTGTCCCGGCTCGACCTCGACGTTCGCGACGGCGAGGTCAAGGCTTTCAGGTACAAGCTCATTCCGCTGTTCTCCGACGTGATCACGGCGGACGCCGAGATGGCCGCGAAGATCGCCGAGGTGCGCAAGCCCTTCGCGTCGGAGCTGTCCAAGGTGCTCGGCAAGACGGATTCGCTGCTCTTCAGGCGCGGCAATTTCAACGGCACGTTCGACGACCTGATCTGCCAGGCGCTGATGCAGGAGAGGGACGCCGAGATCGCGCTCTCGCCGGGCTTCCGCTGGGGCACCAGCGTGCTGCCCGGACAGGACATCACCTTCGAGGACATAACCAACGCGACCGCGATCACCTATCCGGCGGTCTACCGCATGGGGATGACGGGATCGCGGTTGAAGGAGATCATCGAGGACGTCGCCGACAATCTCTTCAACGTCGATCCCTATTATCAGCAGGGCGGCGACATGGTGCGGATCGGCGGGCTGTCCTACGCGATCGATGTCGCAAAGCCGCAAGGCAGCCGCATCTCGGACATGCAACTGGTCAAAACCGGCGCGCCGATCGATCCCGCCAGGGAGTATCAGGTCGCCGGGTGGGCCAGTGTCAACGAAGGAACCGAAGGGCCGCCGATCTGGGAGGTCGTGGCCAATTACCTGACCCGACAGAAGACGGTTCGCCTCGAACCGAACCGAGCCGTCAAAGTCACCGGAGCCTGAGAAGCGATGTCGAAGATGGATCGTCCCGGACAATCCCGACGCAATTTCCTGGCTGCTGGCGCAGGTGTCGCGGCGTCGATGCTGGCGAAGTCTGCCTCGGCCGGTGCGGGCAATCCCGCGAACCAGCCGCCCAACGTGCCCGAGTGGACCAAGTCGCTCGGCGAAGGCGTCGCCGTGCGCCCCTACGGCAAGCCGTCGAAGTTCGAGAAGGACGTCATCCGGCGCGACGTCGAATGGCTGACCGCCTCGCGCGAGTCCTCCGTGAGCTTCACGCCGCTGCATGAGCTCGAAGGCATCATCACGCCGAACGGCCTCTGCTTCGAGCGGCACCACGGTGGCATCGCCGAGATCGATCCGGCTGATCATCGCCTCATGATCCACGGGCTGGTGGAGCGGCCGCTGATCCTCACGCTGGAAGAACTGAAGCGCTATCCACGGGTCAACCGCATCCATTTCATGGAATGTGCGGCGAATTCCGGCATGGAGTGGCGCGGCGCGCAACTCAATGGCTGCCAGTTCACCCACGGCATGATCCACTGCGTGCAATACACGGGCGTGTCGTTGCGCACGCTGCTGGAGGAAGCTGGCGTCAAGACGAACGGTAAGTGGCTGCTGGTCGAGGGCGCCGATGCGGCCGCGATGGATCGCAGCCTGCCGATCGAGAAGGCGCTCGACGACTGCATCGTCGCCTACAAAATGAACGGTGAGGCGCTCTATCCCGAGCAGGGCTATCCGATGCGGCTCGTGGTGCCGGGCTGGCAGGGCAATCTCTGGGTCAAGTGGTTGCGCCGCATCAAGGTCGGCGACCAGCCCTGGCACACCCGCGAGGAGACGTCGAAATACACGGACCTCCTACCGAGCGGCAAGGCGCGCCGGTTCACTTGGTCGATGGACGCCAAGTCTGTGATCACGAGCCCGAGCCCGCAGGCGCCGATCAAGCATGGCAAGGGCTTCACCATCATCTCGGGGCTCGCCTGGAGCGGTAACGGCAAGGTCAAGCGCGTGGACGTGTCGCTCGACGGCGGCCGCAACTGGTGGCCGGCGCGGCTCGATGGTCCCGTGCTCGACAAGGCGTTGACGCGCTTCTACTACGAGTTCGACTGGAACGGTGAGTCGCTGCTGCTGCAATCGCGCGTGCAGGACGAAACCGGCTATGTGCAGCCCAGCAAGGCCGAGCTGCGCAAGATCCGTGGCGTCAACTCCATCTATCACAACAATGGCATCCAGACCTGGCATGTACAGGCCAACGGTGAGGTCGAGAATGTCGAAGTCGCCTAAGTTCATGATAGCCGCGCTGATCGCCTGCGCGCTGACCGCGCCGGCATTCGCGCAACAGAAGGCGGACGCGAGGGGCGGCCCACGCTATCACATCGGACGCGCGCCGACCGCGGATGAGATCCGCGGTTGGGACATCGACGTGCGGCCCGACGGCCAGGGCCTGCCGGAAGGCAAGGGCACGGTCACCCAGGGCGAAAAGCTGTTCATGGACAATTGCTCGACCTGCCATGGCGAGTTCGGCGAGGGCAACGGCCGCTGGCCGGTGCTGGCCGGCGGCAAGGGCTCGCTAACGAGCGACAATCCGGTCAAGACCGTCGGCTCGTACTGGCCCTACGCCTCGACCGTGTTCGACTATGTCCGTCACGCCATGCCATACGGCAATGCCGAGTCGTTCTCGGTCGACGAATATTATGCGCTGGTCGCCTATGTCCTCTACCTGAACGACGTCGTCACCGACCAGAATTTCGAGCTGAGCAACAAGAACCTTGCCACGATAAAGATGCCGAACGAGCAAGGCTTTGTGATGGACGATCGCGCAACCAGCGAGAAATCGTTCTGGCAGAAGGATCCCTGCATGAAGGATTGCATCGCGCCGGTGAAGATCACCGGGCGCGCCGCCGTCATCGATGTGACGCCTGAGGACGGCAAGGACGGAAAGCCGCGGGGCGTGGAGTGATCCGCGGCCGGACGAGCCGCCGCGGATTGCTTCGCTGTCTGCTCGCTGCCGTCGTCGTCGCGATAGGCTTCGCCGCCCCGTCCCGGGCGGCCGAGCCGCACAGGCTCGCGCTGCAGATCAGCGACGACGACCCGGTCAAGATGCGTGCGGTCCTCGATGTTGCGGCCAACGTCTCGCGGCACTATTCCGGGCAGGGTGAGGACGTCGAGATCGTGGTGGTCGCCTTCAATGGCGGCCTCGACATGCTGCTCGATGACCGCTCTCCAGTGAAGGAGCGCCTGACGAACTTCCTCAAATCGATGCCCAATGTGAGCTTCATCGCGTGCGGCAACACGCTGGAGACGCTGGCCGTGAAGGAGGGCAGACGACCGCCGCTGATTGAGGGCGTCAGCATCACCCAGGTCGGCGTTGCCGTGCTGATGGATCTTGCCGAAAAGAGCTGGACGATTGTCCGGCCGTGAGGAGAGGCCGCCGATGCGATGGTTGATGGGACTGGCCGTCTTGCTCGCGCTCGCGCTCGCGCTGCCTGCCGCTGCGGCCGAGCAGGAGCTGGAACTGTCCGTCGAGGGCCGCACCACGCTCGGGACACTGCGCACGCCAGCTTCGATGGGGGCAGACACACCGCTCGTCGTGATGACCCACGGCACGCTGGCGCACAAGGACATGGAAGTCATTCACGACCTCGCGAAGGCGCTCGAGCAGCGCGGCGTCGCATCGCTCGCCCACACGCTGTCACTGGGGATCGATCGCCGCAAGGGCATGTATGACTGTGCAGTGCGGCACGACCACACGGCCGACGATGCGGCCGCTGAGATTGGCGCCTGGGTGACTCGTGCGAAGGGCATGTCACGCCTCGTCTTCGCGTTCGGTCACTCGCGCGGCGGGAACCAGGTTGCACGCTATCTGGCGGCGAGCGAGACGTCGCCGATCGTGGGTGCAGTGCTGCTGGCGCCGGTGACCGCAAAAGCAGAAGCCGATTTGCGCGCCGCCTACGCCCAGACCTATGGCAGGTCGCTCGAACCGTTCCTGGAGCAGGCGACGAAGGCCGTCGCGACCGGCCATGGCGGAGAGTGGATGGATGTGCCGGGATTCATCTATTGCCGCAATGCCGTGGTGACGGCGCGCGCCTTCGCGTCCTTCTATGCCGTCGGCCCTGGCCAAGACACTGCGGCGCTCGTGGCGCGCATGAAGCTGCCGGTGCTGGTGCTTGCCGCAACCAAGGATACCGTCGTGCCCGATGTGATCGCGTCCTTCGCGCCGCTTGCCGATTCGAGTGGCGGCAGGGTGCAGCTCGACAAGATCGAGGACGCTGATCATTTCTTCCGCGACCTGTTCGCGGAAGACGTGGCCGACCGCATCGTCGATTTCATCAAGCAGACACACTAGGAGGGACCATGCAGCGTCGATCCATGCTCCGCGGCAGCCTTGTCGGATTGTTCGGTGTCGTCGCGATGCGCGAGGCGGCCGCGGCGACGGAAGCGCCCACGCGGCAGCGCGTCGTCTATCACCTGGCCGATGCCGATCGTGTCGTCTTCGTTCTGGGTAACATTCAGAACCACGTCGATGGCGTGGGTGGACCGGGCAAGGCCGATATCAGGCTGGTTGTGCATGGACCCGCGTTGCGGGCCTTTCACGCACTCGCTGCCGACGACCACACCGTTGCGATGATGAAAAAGCTCACTGACGCCGGTGTCGGTTTTGATGCCTGTGCCAACACCATGAAGGCGCAGGGCGTCAAGCTCGACGACCTCACGCCCGGCTTCGTGGTGGCCGAGAAGGGCGGCGTGGTGCGGCTCGCCGAGCTGCAACAGCAGGGATATGCCTATCTGCGTCCATGAAGCGCTATCGCCAGCCTTGATTTGGCTCATATGACGCGGCAGCAGCGAGCGATAGATTGGCGCACCTCCAGGAAATTCCGAGGTAGCTGTGCTGACGACATTGATCGATCTCTTGGGGGAAGACCGGCTGTCATGGCTGGGCGGCCTCCTGGTCGGTGGCCTCTTTGGATTCTTCGCCCAGCGCAGCCGCTTCTGCCTGCGCGCGGCGGCCGTCGAATTTTCCCGCGGTGAGGGTGGGCCGCGCCTTGCGGTCTGGCTCCTGACGTTTGCCGCGGCGCTCGTGGGCACGCAGGCGCTGGTTGCGATCGGCTGGCTCGATGTTTCCGAGGCGCGCCAGCTTGCGCAGCAGGGGAGCATCTCCGGCGCGCTGGTCGGCGGCGTGATGTTCGGCTGTGGCATGATCCTCGCGCGCGGCTGCGCCAGCCGGCTGCTCGTGCTCTCGGCCAATGGCAATCTCAGGGCCCTGTTGTCGGGCCTGGTGTTTGCGGTGACCGCGCAGGCCTCCTATCGCGGCCTGCTATCGCCCGTGCGCGAGTGGGTGGCCGATCTGTGGCTGGTCGATGGTGGCCCCTCGCGCGACATCATGGCAGTGTTCGGCGGTGGTACGCCCGAGAAGCTTGCCTTTGGCGGACTATGGCTGATCGTGGGGCTCGCTTTCGCCTTTCGCAGCCAGTTGCCGCGCCGGCTGATCCTCGCAGCGCTGGCCACCGGGGTGGCCGTCGTCGCGGGCTGGTTCTTCACCTATCAGCTTGCGCAGGCGTCCTTCGCGCCGGTGACGCTGAAGAGCCTGACCTTCAGCGGGCCCTCGGCCGAATTGTTGATGTTGGTCCTGAACAGTGCGCAGCTCCGGCTCGGCTTCGATCTCGGTATCATCCCCGGCGTATTCCTCGGCTCGTTTGCTGCTGCGGCGAGCGCGAACGAGCTGAAGCTCGAGGGTTTTTCTGACGGACTCGGCATGCGGCGCTATCTGCTCGGTGCGTTGCTCATGGGGTTCGGCGCGATGCTTGCGGGCGGTTGTGCGGTAGGGGCCGGAGTGACCGGTGCCTCGGTATTCGCGCTCACCGCATGGCTGGTGCTCGGCGGCATGTGGCTGGGGGCGGGGCTCACCGACCTGCTCTTCGATCGCGGCGGCATGCGGCAACCGCAGCAAGCAAGTTCGGCAACTCCGGGCGTCTGATCCAATATTTTAGAGTTTGCTAAATTAGAAAGTTTGAATATGATTTTCGATGCGGGTCGATCGCGCCGTGAGAATGCGGCCGTGCCGCTAACGGGGAAACGCACATGACCACCATGACGGAAAGCTACGTTCGCGAGGCACCGCGCACCGCGCGGATCGACTGGTCGCCGTATCTCGTCGGTGCCGGGATCGGGCTCTTGAGCTGGATCGCGTTTGCAGTGTTCGGCGATCCGCTCGGGGTCACCACCGCTTATTCGCGTATTGCCTCGTTGTTCGCCATACCGGTGATCGGATCAGACGCGGTGGCACAGAACGCCTATTGGAAGAGCATGCCGCTGAAGTGGGATTACGGCGTCTGGTTCCTCGTCGGCATCCCCGCAGGTGCACTCATATCAGCGGTGATGTCGGGAACGTGGCGGCTCGAGCTCGTACCCGAGGTCTGGAAGGATCGTTTCGGGCCGTCAGTCGCCAAGCGTTTTGTCGCCGCGTTCCTCGGTGGCGCCGTTATCATGTACGGCGCTCGGCTCGCAGGCGGCTGCACCAGCGGACACGGCATCTCCGGCGGCCTGCAGCTCGCGGTGTCGAGTTGGCTGTTCCTGGCGGTGATGTTTGCAACCGGGCTCGGCATTTCCGCGCTCATGTTCCGCAAGCGCTGAGGAGGGTGCAATGACCGCGATGATGACAATTCTCGGCCCACTGCTGATGGGCGCAGCTTTCGGCTTCCTGCTGCAACGCGGCAAGGTGACGAATTGCAATGTGATCGAAAACCAATTTCGCTTGCGCGACTTCACCGTGCTGAAAGTGATGGGCACGGCAATCGTGGTCGGGGGCATCGGCGTGCTGTTGCTCGTCGATACCGGCAACACGAAGTACTATGTGAAGGATGCCAACATGCTGGCGGTCGCGCTCGGTGCCGCGCTGTTCGGCATCGGCATGGTCGTCTATGGATATTGCCCGGGTACGGCGCTCGGCGCCATCGCAACCGGCAGCGTTCATGCCCTGGTCGGCGCGCTCGGCATGGTGGCGGGTGCCATCCTCTACGCGCTGAGCTTCGATTGGTTGAAGGCGCACGTCCTCAACGTCTGGGCGCTGGGCAAAGTCCGACTTCCGGATGTGACGAATATCCCTGATATCGCCTGGTTCGCTGTGCTTGCGGTCGGCGCTGCGCTGTTCTTCTGGTGGGTCGAATCCACGGAATCCAGGCAGAAGCGCGGTTAGGCTGCGCGTTTCGTGCCAGTTGGCGAAAGCTCAGCGCTTACGAGGGGCGCAGAACAGCTTGTGCAGCGTTGAAAACAGCTCTTCGACCCGTCGGTCGGCGATCCGATACCACATCGTCTGGCTGTCCCGCCGGGACGCCACGACGCCCTCCGCCTTCAGCTTGGTGAGGTGCTGCGACAGGGCCGAGGCGGACAGGCCGATGTCCTCGGCAAGCGTGCCGGCACTGGCTTCGCCATATTCGACCAGCTTGCAAACAATGAGCAGCCGATGCTCGTTGGCAAGCATGCGCATCAGGGCGGCGACATCCTTGGCCTGCCGTTCCAGCGCGCGCGTGGTTAGCTTGCTCATAGTCCGTTCAATAGCACTCACACCGGCAACGTCAACACGCCGAAGCTGAGGCGCAAGGATGCGCTTCGCCGCTCATCCGGCAATCCGCTCAGTCAGCAAATCAGCACCGCTGTGGCGAGGCCGATTATGGCCCCGCCCACGATCCCCGAACTCGAGTTCGAGTTGTGCATCGGTTGGCCTCGCCGGTCGGAGCACCGCTCAGATCCGCGCCGTCCCCAGCCGAAGCGCGTTGGTTGCCGAGGAACTGAGCGAACCCGGCCCCCGCCTCTGTGGGCACACGACAGCTCGGCGGATCCGCTGCGTTCAGATGGTGGAAAGCCAAACGAAGACGCGACACAACTCGGCGCTGCAGTTCTTAGGTTGCCGTTCGTACGAATCTCTGTCGCAAAGCATCAGTTTCGGCCGGTCCTATAGCATCGGCTCGAACTGGCAATGCACGAGCATCTCGGAAACAGAGGCGTTGTTCGGCAGCATCAGCGCGGTCTCCACCAGCCGAGCGATGTCGCCCGGCTGGCTCATTTCATGGCGGGGAATCTCGTCGTCGTTGAGTGTCATGTCGGTGGCGACATAGCCCGGGCAGACCACCGTCGCCCGAATGCCGGCCGCGCGGCCTTCCCGGCGGATGCCGTGGGTGAGCGCGACCACGGCGAACTTGGTCATGGCGTAGCCGACATTGCTGCCGACCCGCTTTCCAGCGAGAGACCCTAGATTGACGACCCGACCATGACCGCAGATGGCCAGATGAGGCAGAACGGCTCTGACGATGCGCAAGGGACCCTTGACGTTGACGCGCCACATTTCATCCAACTCGCTCTCGCCCTCATCTGAGACGCGAACTCTGGGGTTGATCCCGGCTGCGTTGACGATGGCATCGACGCCGCCCCATCGCGCGACCGTTGCGTCCACCCAGGCCAGCGGGCTCTTGGCGTCTTCGGCGTCATAGCGATGCGTCATAAGCCGCTCGCTCTCGACGAGCCGGCTCGGATCGCGCATGCCGGCCGATACCCTGAATCCCGACGACAACAGCCGGTCGACGACGGCGCGTCCGATGCCGCGCGACGCCCCCGAAACCATGACGATCCGATTGCCGACCTCCAACATCTGATCCGTCTCCTTTGGGTGAGTCAGGGCATCTGCGAAATGTAAGGGGACGCGACCGATGGCGAGTAAGAGAAATTCACTCTGCCGGTATCGGACGCGCTTATGGCCTGCCTGCCGACACCGCCCGTTCGGGATATTGGATGTCCTTATGAGGGCAGAACAAATCCGCTGTATGCTTGCAGCAACGCATGCACGTAGTTTTCCCGCCGCCTTCGCTGCCTGCAAAAGATTGGCTGCCTGAAAAAGAGCCCTGCGGATGGGATTTTCTGACTATCGAACGGCGTTGGTGACGGGCGCATCCTCGGGGATCGGGGCGGCGACGGTTCGGCGCCTCCGCGCCGAGGGACTCGAGGTCCACGCGCTGGCACGCGATCATCAGCGATTGGCGCGTCTGGCGGCCGAGACCGGTTGTCGCGTATGCGAAGTCGACGTGAACGATCTCACAGCCCTGACGCGGCTTGCCCGCTCGGCCGAGTTCGACGTCCTCGTCAACAATGCCGGTCAGTCGCGGCGCAGCAATATCCGGGATACGGCGCCTGACGATGTCGATGCAATGGTTGACGTCAATCTGCGCGCGGTCCTGCACCTGACGCGGCTCGTCGTGCCTGATATGGCAAAGCGCGACCGCGGCCACGTCGTCAACGTCTCCTCGATCGCTGGCCATTACGCCTTTGGCGAGAATGCAACGACATTCAACTCCTCGGTGGCCTATCACGCGACCAAGGCGGGCATTCATTCGCTGTCGCAGCAGCTGCGTGTCGATCTCTATGGCACCCGCGTTCGTGTCACCGAAATCGCGCCCGGACGCGTGGCGACCAGCATCTTCCAGAACCAGAATGCTGCCGACAACCCCGATGCCCGCTTCGTCGGCGCATTCGAGACGCTTCAGTCCGACGACATTGCGGACGCCATTGCATTCGCGGTGGGAGCGCCGGAGCGGATGAACGTCGCGATGATCGAGGTCGTTCCCACGTTTCAGGTCGTCGGCGAATTGCGATTCGCGAGCCGATCCGAGGCCGCGCGATTGAAAGAGATGAGAAGTGGAGCTGACAATGCCTGAACTCGCAAACCGCCTCAAGACCGTGAAGGTGTCGGCCTCGGCGGCGATGACGGACAAGGCGCGGGAACTCCGCGATGCCGGCGTCAAGATTGTCGGCCTGTCGTCCGGGGAGCCGGACTTTCCGACGCCGCCGCACGCGATCGAGGCTGCGCATCGGGCGGCACTGGCTGGTGACACCAAATATCCTGCGCAGCCGGGGACCGTCGCGCTGAGGACCGCAGTGCAGCGCAAGTTCAAGCGGGAAAACAATCTCGATTACGCGCTCGACGAGATCCTGATCGCAAATGGCGGCAAGCAGATCATCTTCAATGCCTTGTTTGCGACCTGCAATCCCGGCGACGAAGTCGTGATTCCGGCGCCGGGCTGGATCACCTATGCGGATATCGTTCTGCTCGCGGAGGCGACGCCGGTCGCCGTGCCCTGTCCGGAAAACAACCAGTTCAAGCTCCGCCCGGCGGACCTCGAGGCTGCTATCACGCCGAAGACGAAATGGTTGATCCTGAACTTTCCCAACAATCCGACCGGCACGGCCTGCACGCACGAGGAGATGCGGGCCATCGCCGACGTCATGTTGAAATACCCTGATGTCTGGATACTCACCGACGACATCTACGAGCACCTGACCTACGACGGTTTCAAGTTCTGCACCATTGCGGAGGTCGAACCGAAGTTGAAGGATCGCGTGGTGACCGTGAACGGCGCATCCAAAGCCTACGCGATGACTGGTTGGCGGGTCGGCTATTGCGGCGGACCCAAGGACCTGATTGCTGCAATGAACAACGTCCACGGTCAGGCGACCGGCGGAATCTGTACGATAAGCCAAGCGGCGGCGGTCGCGGTACTGGACGGTCCTCAGGATTTCCTGAAGGAACGCGCGGACATCTATCGCAACCGCCGCGACTTGGTGGTCGGGCTCCTCAACCAGATTCCCGGTGTTACCTGCCACAAGCCGCAAGGCGCCTTCTATGTGTTTCCGAACATCGCCGGCTGCATAGGCAAGACCACCAAGGGCGGACGGCGGCTGGAAACTGACGCCGACTTCATCTCAGCGCTCCTGGAAGAGCAGCATGTCGCCGCCGTGCCGGGTGGCGCTTATGGGATGAGCCCATATTTCCGCATTTCCTACGCAACCGATACCGAGTCGCTCAAGGAGGGGTGCCGGCGCATCGCGAGCTTCTGCGAAGGGCTGCGCTGACCTGGCATCGAGACGACAGGAGGGCTGGCCTAACGGAGAATGAAAGATGCGACCAGCGGCATTTGTCGATCAAGATCGGAGCAAAATGCCGAACCAATTGTCATAATCGTTCCTGATGCCCCTAAACGAAGATGTTCTTGGTCCTGTAGGATGCCGACGCATAAGCTTTGTGCAAAGAGGGGAATGCCTTGGTATCGCGCAGTCGAGGACAGCCAGCGATGACCACCAGCGACGATGCGGTGGCAGTTTTGACTGTTGAAGCGCCTCCGGTCGCCCAGCGGCGATCGCCTTGGCGCCTGGCCCTGCCTGTCGGGCTTCTGGCCGTCCCGATGCTGGCATTCCTGACTTATTTCTTCTTCTATCCGGCCCTAGTGCTGCTGCTCTCGAGCATCCAGACGCAGGACAGCCGCGGCATCATCGGCCGTCCGTTCACGCTCTCGCACTACGCGCGCCTCATCAATGTCGAACTCTACGCACGCGTGCTCTGGACGACGCTGCGGATCAGCATCATCACTTCGGCCCTCGCGACGGTGCTCGCCTATCCGGTCGCGCTGGTAATGGTGAAGAGCCGCCCGGTAGTCACGCGGATCATCACGCTGATCGTCATTGCGCCGCTCATCGTCAGCGTGGTTGTTCGCGGGTATGGCTGGCAGCTGGTACTCCAGAACGGCCCCAAGGGCATGCTGAACTGGATCCTGATGACACTGCATATTGTGGATGCGCCGATATCGGTGCTCTACACGGAAGCGGCCGTCGTCATCGGGTCGCTGCACGTGTTCTTCCCGATGATGGTGCTGCCGCTGGCCTCGGCGCTCGGCAAGATAGATCCCAACCTCGAAGATGCGGCCCGCATGCTCGGCGCGCCCTGGTGGAAGGTGTTCCTGCGGGTGACGTTGCCGTTGAGCATGCCGGGCTTCGTGGCCGGGTTCACGCTGGTGTTCTCGCTCACCGCCGGCTCTTTCGTCATTCCCGCGATCCTGGGCGGCGCTTCGGCGGTCATGCTCGGCAATCTGATCGAGCAGCAGATCTTCGTCGTCTACAACTGGCCGTTCGGTGCGGCCATCGCCGTCGTTCTCGTCGGGCTGGTCATGGCGGTGAACGGTCTCTCGATGTGGCTTCTGGAAGGCCGACGTCTCCGGAGGCCCGAGTGATGGACGAGCGATTTTCCGGCTTCGGCGCCTTCATTCTCTACTCCATCACCGCCGGCATGATGCTGTTCATCCTGGCGCCGCTTCTTCTCGTCATGGCGGTGTCGGTGTCCGATTCCTATTTCGTGACCTTTCCTCCGCAAGGCTTCACGTTGAAATGGTACGCCAAGGTTCTCCAGGACCGCGACTTCCTCGAGGCGATGAGGCTGAGCATCCTGCTGGCGCTCGGCACGACGGCGGGATCGCTCCTCCTCGGCGTGCCGGCGGCCTTCGCGCTGGTGCGGGGCAGGTTCTACGGTCTGGCGGCGATCAAGGGATTCTTGCTGTCGCCGCTGATTTTCCCGGCGCTGGTCACCGGTCTCGCGCTGCTTCAGGTGCTGACCAAGCTCGGCTCCCAGGATGCACGGATCAATCTGCTGATTGGACACGTGGTGGTGACGTCGCCCTATGTCATCCGCACCGTCGTCACCAGTCTTCAACTGGTGGACGAGAATCTGGAGGACGCCGCGCGTACGCTCGGTGCTAACCGGCTGACGACCTTCTGGCGCGTGACGCTGCCGCAAATCGCCTCGGGCGTCGCCGCCGGCGGGCTGTTCGCCTTCATGGTGTCCTTCGACAATTACCCGGTCACGATGTGGTTGGCGAATTCCGAATACTCGCCCGTCCCGCTCGTTTTGATGCGGCAACTGGTCAACGTTTTTGACCCTTCTGTGCCTGCGATGTCGACGATCATCATCCTGATGGCGATGGTCGGCGTGCTGCTGCTGGAGAAACTGGTCGGCCTTCGCCGTGCGTTGGCCGCCTGATGTGCATTGGTAGATGGAGATAGGACCATGAAGCTGACACGTAGGACTCTCGTTAAGGCCGGTGCATCCGCGATTGCCTTCCCGACCATCATCAGCCGGTCGTGGGCGCAGGACGCCAAGCAGCTGCACGTCGGCGTCTACAATTCCGCGCTGGGCAAGCTGGTCCAGAAGGAGGTCATTCCGAAGTTCGAGGCCGAGTTCAAGTGCCGCGTCTTCACGATTGAGGGCGCCACGCTCTCCAACATCGCGGCGCTTCGCGCAACCCGCGATACGCCGCGTTTCAGTGTTATGATGATGGACGACGTCGGCATTCCCCAGGCAAAGCAGGAAGGCCTGATCGGCAAGCTCGACGCCGACAAGATCCCCAATCTTGCGAAGGTCTACCCGCGATACATCTTCGAGGACGGCTACGGCGTCGGCTTCTCGATCTCCAGCGCGGCCATGTTCATCAATCCGCAAGTGACTAAGCCGCTCAAGAGCTATGAAGAGATCTTCGACGCAAAGTATCGCAAGCAGATTTTGCTGAATACACCCAAGAATACGCAGAGCGTGCTGATGCTCATCGTCGCGGCTTCGCTCGTTACCGGGAAGCCGTTCAAGGAAGCGCAATATCTGGTCGATCAGGGCTGGGACAAGCTGGCGACGCTGAAGCCGAATGTCCTCACGATCTATGACAGCGAGGCGCAGGTGCTGCAGGTTGCCCAGGGACAGGCGACGATTGGGGGCATCGAATATTCGAAGGCGATCTATCCCCACACTGCGAAGGGATTGCCGCTCGATATGACCTTTCCGAAGGAAGGCGCGTTCACCGGCATCAACAGCATGACGATCGTCAAGAATGCACCGGAGCCGGAACTCGGAGCTGCTTTCATCAACCGCATCCTGGATCCGGCGGTTGCCAAAATGCTGTCCGAGCAGACGCTGAGTGCGCCCTCGGTCGGCGGAATCGACTTCAAGCCTGAGACGGCAAAATTCCTCGCTTATCCCGATACGAAGGCAACCGATCTTGGGCTCTTCACGCCGGATTGGAATTTCATCGTGCCGCGCCGAGGCCCGTGGCTGGAGAAGTATAACGAGGTATTTACGAGCTGAGTAGGATCGTCATGAAATCTTCCGAAGTCAGGCTTGATCGCCTTAGCAAGGAATACAACCGCGTTGTCGCGGTCGACGACGTGTCGCTCAGGATCGAGCCGGGCCACATGGTGGCGCTGCTCGGTCCGAGCGGATGCGGCAAGACGACCTGCCTCCGCATGATTGCGGGGCTGATCCGTCCGACGTCGGGCGACGTCTTCGTGAACGACAAGAAGATGACAGGCGTTCCGGTGCATCGCCGCAACGTCGGGATGCTGTTCCAGAACTACGCACTGTTTCCTCATCTGACCGTCGAGGAGAACATCGCGTTCGGCCTGGAGATGCGCGGTATCGCGAAGGCCGATGCCGCGCGAAAGGTGAGCGAGGCGCTCAGCCTCGTTCAACTATCCAACTTCGGAAAGCGCTATCCCGCTCAGCTCTCCGGTGGCCAGCAACAGCGCGTCGCTCTCGGTCGTGCCTTGGTGATCGAACCGGCGATGCTGCTGCTCGATGAGCCGCTCGGAGCACTCGACAAGGGGCTTCGCGAGAGCATGCAGGTCGAGCTGCGTGCATTGCAACGCAGGCTTGGCCTGACCACCGTCATGGTGACACACGACCAGGATGAGGCCCTGACGATGGCGGACAAGATCGTGGTGATGCGGGACGGCAGGCTCGAACAGGTCGGTTCGGCGACAGAGATCTACCAGCGTCCAACCTCGAAATTCGTCGCGCAGTTCATCGGTGCCTCGAATCTGTTCGAGGGGCCCATCGAGCAACGCAACGGCAGCGGGGCCGTCATCCGCGTCTCACCGGAGTTGAGCCTTCAGGTTGAACAGCTTCCAGCGTCCGCGAGCGACGTGATGGTCTCGATCAGGCCCGAGGCAATCGTCGTCGAGAGGGCAGGCCAGACCCCGGCGACGCAACGCGTGAACAGCGTGACGGCGCGGATCGACCAGGCGATCTATCGCGGCTTCGTCAGCCACTACTATCTCAAGACGCCGAGCGGTGGGCAGATCATCGTGTTCGAGCAGAACCAGTCGCAACAGGCCGGACTTCGATACGCTGTGGGCGAAGAGGTTGTCGCGCGCTGGGAAGCTCCGAGCAATCACATCATTGCAAGGCATTGAGATCAAGGATGAATGCGACGGATGCGGGCAATCGACATCCCTTATGCCCGCAGATGAACATCGTCTTGGATTGGTCTGGACTGTTTGGCTAGAACGGGAGGCGGCAGCGCCACGGGCGTTAGACTAACGAGGCCCTTTTGTCGATTAATCAGCCCAGCGCTCCTCTTGTCGGCGCGATCGAGAAAAGCCCGAAGATCAGCCTGATCGGCACGCTTGCGATGTTGGTCGAGGCACCGGGCGAATTTGACTTGATTCAACAGGGACGCATCTGGGCGCTTGCAGATGCCCTGTCGTCTTGGCCCAACGTGCAGGAGGCCGTCATTGGTGTCACCAATGTGATGCTGATATTCGACCAGCCGCCTTCGGATATAGGCATGCTCGGTGCCTCCATCGTCGAGCTGTGGCACCGCGTGCCTGGCCGAAGGGCCGATGGCAAGGTGATCGAGATTCCCGTGGTCTACGGCGGCGAGCTCGGCTTCGATTTGCCGGCGGTGGTGGAGCATACGGGACTGTCCGCGCGCGACATCATCCGGATTCACAGCGAAGGCGATTACACCGTCTGCGCCGTCGCCAGCTCGCCGGGCTTCGGATATCTCCACGGACTTGATCCCCGCATTCATATGCCGCGCAAATCGGTGCCGTCACTCAATATACGTGCAGGCTCGGTGACGATCGGCGGAATGCAGACTGGCGTTGCGGCGCTGACGAGCCCGAATGGATGGAACGCGATCGGCTGGGCCTCGGTCGCCATGTTCGATCCGTGGCGCGAGCAGCCGTCCCTGATGCTTCCAGGGGACCGTGTCAAATTCAGGATCGATCGGATCGAGCTGTGATCGAGATCCTGACCAGCGCTGCCTTCAACACGATCCAGGATCTCGGGCGTCGTGGCGCGCGGCGTTTTGGGGTGAGCACCTCAGGCGCGATGGATCCGATCGCGCTTGCTGGCGGAAATGCGCTGCTTGGCAATGACGACAATGCAGCCGGCATCGAGATCCAGACATTTCCGTTCCGGCTGCGCTTCCAGGCCGATGCTGCATTTGCGCTGACGGGCGCCGATCACATCTCGACACTGGCCGGATCACCCGTTGGTTCCTGGTGGTGCAGGCGGGCGCGGGCAGGCGACATTCTCGCGATCGAAACGCCGCGCCGAGGTGCGCGCGTCTACGCAACGTTCGGCGGCGGCCTCGATGTTCCCAGCGTGCTGGGCTCGCGCAGCACGCATCTGCGCGCCGGCTTTGGCGGGCTTGAGGGGCGGACCTTGCAGGCGGGCGATGTCATTCCGGTTGGGAGACGGTTGTGTGAGGCTGGCCGCCGCTTCGACTTCGGTGCCGCGCCGCCGGATGTAGCGATTGCAGGCGCTGGTTCGGCCGTGGATCGTGTGCTGCGAATACGCCTCATGCGGGCTGGCGAATATGATTTGTTTCCAGAAGCGGTGCAGGCGAGATTCTGGTCGACCACGTGGAAGATCAGCGCCCGCAGCGACCGCGGTGGATATCGTCTTGCCGGAGACAAGTTGACGCTGGATGCACCGGTCGAGATGCGTTCGCATGGTGTCGTGCCGGGGGTCGTGCAGGTGCCGCCCGGCGGCGAGCCGATCATCCAGATGAGCGATGCCAATACGGCGGGCGGCTATCCCAAGATGGCGGCGGTGATCCACGCCGATCTCTGGCGCCTTGGCCAGGCGACGCCGGGATCGTTCATCACCTTCAGCGAGGTGAGCTACCGGGACGCGGTCGCGGCCATGGCTCCCGTCAACGATTACCTCGCGAGGTTGCGTGCGACCGCGGATCTCTATCGAGCGCTTTGAGTGGACGTCAACAATAACAAGAGCAGGGTACGAACATGAAAATCGGCATCAATTCGGACATGGGCGAAGGCTTCGGCAATTACCGGATCTGCGACGACGAGGCACTGATGGGGATCGTCTCGTCCGCCAATGTGGCATGCGGGTTTCATGCCGGCGATCCCATCATAATGGATCGCATGGTTCGTCTGGCAAAGCAGAAGGGAGTCGAGGTCGGCGCCCATCCGGGCCTGCCCGATCTGCTTGGATTTGGCCGCCGCGTGATCCAGATGGACGCCGCCGAGCTCGAGAAGCACATGGTCTATCAGATCGGCGCCTTGCAGGCGATCGCGGCCAATGCCGGCCACCGCGTCACCCATGTCAGCTTCCACGCCGCGATGGGCAACATGGTCAATGCGGACCCCGACATGGCCGACGTCGTGGCCCGAGCGATTGCGACCATCAACCGCGATTTCATCGTGTTCTCGCAGCCCGACGCCGAGATTGTGCGCGCGGCGCGCAAGGTGGACTTGCGCATCCTGACTCTGTTCCTGGCCGATCGCGCCTATGACGAGCACGGCCATCTGGTGTCGCGCAAGCTTCCCAATTCAGTGATCAGTTCGACCGAAGCCGTCGCCGAGCGGGTCAAGCGCTTCCTTGACAGCGGGACGGTGAAGACCATCGACGGCAAGTCGATCAAGGTCGAGGCGCGCTCGATCCTGATCCACAGCGACACGCCCGGATCGGTCAATCTTGCCGGCACGGTACGCCGCGTGATCGAAGAGGGCGGCGGCGAGGTCACGCCCGCAACCGTGCTGCTCAATTGAGCGGGCGGATCCGCACGATCGGGGTGCCGTAGCCGACCATGGCACCCGTTTCCGCAATTACGGCATCGACGGTGCCGGCGGCGGGCGCTACGACGGGCGCGTACAACAGGCCGACCTTGACGAGGCCGACGATCGCGCCGGCCTCGATGCGCTGGCCGGGCACGACGAAAGGCTTGTCCTGCCAGGGATGCGCCGCAAGGAAATGTCCAGCGACATCAGCTTTTGCGATGATGGAATGATCATTGATCGGGGCGTCCGTAGCTGCAGGCGTTGCAGACGTCGCGATTCTGATACCGGTGTCGACGACGAGCTTCAGTGTCAGCCCCGGCTCTTCGATCTCGATCGTGTCGACGCCAGACTTTGCAAGGATCTGCGCTAGACGCGCGATGTCGGTGATCTCTATCGGCATGTTCTGATCTCCTCGACGAGACGCACATTGGCCCTCAGCCGGTCGAGATAAGCCGACATCTCGGATTCGGCTGCAAGCGCGTCGGTGTAGCCAGTTTGCTCGAACCGCAGCTTGGTGCCGAGCCGCGCCTGCCCGACGCGCCACAGATCGGCCCGGATCACGGTTGCGATCTTCGGATAGCCGCCCGAGGTCTGTGCATCGCGCATCTGGATAATGGGCTGTCCGTTGGGCGGAATCTGGATGACACCGGGGACAATGCCGTGCGAGCGTTTCTCGACGGGTGCCTGCGGCTTCACGGCGGGGCCTTGCAGGCGGTAGCCGTAGCGATTGCTCTGCGGAGTGATCTTCCAGCCGCTGGACCAGAACAGCGCCTGCGTAGCGTCGTCGAACGCGTCATATTCGCCGGCGACGACAACCCGGACGATGGTCTCGTCCGCCGCAGCGTTCGGTCGTGCCAGCGTGATCTCGGCCGGCTCGATCCCGAGTTCGCCGATGGCAGTGGCGGACGCCGCGCAGGGCAGGATATCACCCACCTGAAGCGGCCGCCCATGCAGGCCGCCGAATTCGCCTCGAAATTGCGTGCTGCGCGAGCCCAGCACGACAGGCACGTCGATGCCGCCGCTGACGGCGAGATAGAGACGAGCGCCGTGAGACATCGCCTTGATGGTCAGAACGTCACCAGTGCGTGCATGCGAGCGCCACCAGGACGGGATGGCGCGTGCTGCGATCTCAGCCTCGACACCAGCCCCTGTGAGCGCGAAGGCCATATCCCGGCCGAAGCGCAGTTTGAACGGCATCATCGGGATTTCGATGTTGGCGGCGTTCTCATCATTGCCGAGCAGGATGTTGCCGGCGCGCAGCGCGACATCGTCCATTGCCCCCGAGGTGCCGACCCCGAAGCGATATTGATCGAAGCGTCCGAGATCTTGGATGCTGGCGGGACCCGTGACTGACAGGATCTCGATCACCGGATCACCCGTTCGATCTCGAAGCGGATCGTATCTCCCGGCGCGAGCGCGGCGGGCGTCGGCCAAGAGGGGTCGAAGAACGTCCAGCTGGTGTGTCCGATGGCATGCCAGCCGCTGGGGCCGGGCGAGGCGGAGATGCCGGTCTGCGATCCGCCGATCGAGACCGAGCCGCCTGCGGAACGTTGCAGCGGTGTCTGTCGCCGCGGCATGGTGATACGCGGATCCATGCCGCCCAGATAGCAATAGCCGGGATGGCTGCCGAGCGCGAATACCGTGTAAAGCGGCGCGGCATGGATCGCCACGACATCGTCAATTGACAGGCCGCAATGATCCGCGACGGACCGGAGCTGCGAGCCGACCTCGCCGCCATAGGTGACCGGCAGCCTGATCTCGCGGCCGCTGATCGCAAGGCCCTCCGCCGCGTCCCAGCTCTCATTGAGGGCGGCAATCAGGGCGTCGAGCTGACATGGCGGCGTTTCGAAGGTCAGCATCAAATTAGTGATGCCGGGAATAGCCTCGCGAATGTCAGGCCATTTCGATGCTGTCGCGGCCAGCGCCCAGATGCGTCGCTGATGCGGTAGATCGAACGCGCCGGGGGCCTCGAAAAGGAGGGCCGATGTGCCAAGCAGGCTGATCCGCGGCCGGTCGGGTGCCGTCATTGCGCGGCCACCTTCGCATTCATCCAGTGCTCGAGATGGTGGATGTCGTAACCGCCACGGCAGAACGAGGGATCGGCGAGGATCGCCTGATGCAACGGAACATTGGTCCGGATGCCTTCGGCGCGGAGCTCTGACAGGGCGACGCGCGCGCGGGCCAGGGCCTCGTCGCGGGTGCTGCCGTGGGCGATCAGCTTGCCGATCAGCGAGTCGTAGTGGCGCGGAACGGTGGCGCCGGCCACGATATGGGAATCGACGCGGATGCCGATGCCGCCGGGCACATCCCAGCGCGTCACGGTGCCGGGCGAGGGCGCAAAGGTGGCAGGGTCTTCGGCATTGATGCGAAATTCGACGGCATGGCCGACACGCGCGATGTCCTCTTGGGCGATCTCAAGCCGTTCGCCACGCGCGATGCGAATCTGTTCCTTGACGATGTCGATTCCCGTCGTCATCTCGGTGACGGGATGCTCCACCTGGACGCGCGTATTCATCTCGATGAAGAAGAACTGTCTGTCCTCGTACAGGAATTCGAAGGTGCCCGCGCCGCGATAGCCGATCCGCCGGCAGGCTTCGACGCAGCTTGCGCCAACCCGCTCGATCAGCGCGCGATCGATGCCTGGCGCCGGAGCTTCCTCGACGACCTTCTGGTTCCTGCGTTGAAGCGAGCAGTCGCGGTCGCCGAGCCAGAGATGGTTGTCGTGTTGATCGCACAGCACCTGGATCTCGATGTGGCGCGGCTTTTCGAGGAATTTCTCGACATAAACCGCGGCGTTCCCGAAGGCCTTGCTGGCTTCCGCGCGCGTCAGCGCGAGCGCCTCGTCCAGCGCGCCTTCGTTGCGCACGATCCGCATGCCGCGTCCGCCACCACCGCCGGCGGCCTTGATGATGACGGGATAGCCGATGTCTTGCGCGATGGCGCGGACCTCCGCCGGATCGTCCGGCAGGGCGCTGTCCGGCCCGGGTACACAAGGTACGCCTGCGGCCCGCATCGCGCGCTTGGCGGCAACCTTGTCGCCCATGGTGCGGATACACTCCGCGGGAGGACCGATGAAGGTGAGGCCGGCGCGTGCAATCCGCTCTGCGAACTCCGCGCTCTCCGACAGGAAGCCGTAGCCGGGGTGGATCGCCCGGGCGCCGCTGGCCTCGGCCGCGAGCAGGATCGCCGCAATGTTGAGATATGTGCTGCTCGCGGGCGCCGGCCCGATGCAGAGTGCCTGGTCCGCAAGCGCAACATAGCGCGCGTCGCTGTCCGCCTCCGAGTGAATGACGACCGTCTTGAGGCCCATCGCCCGACAGGCGCGCTGGATACGGAGCGCGATTTCGCCGCGATTGGCGATCAAGACCTTGTCGAACATCAGGACGAACCCGCAGGACCGATCCGGAACAGCGCCTGGCCGGCCGCGATCTCGTCACCGTTTTCGGCGAGGATCGCAAGTACCACGCCGGGCGCTTCGGCGGCGATGTCGATGAAGGTCTTCATCGCCTCGATGATGCAAATCTTCTGCCCGGCCTCGATCCTCGCGCCGACCTCGACCAGCGGGGGCTCGTCCGGTGTCGCAGATCTGTAGAAGACGCCATGCATCGGCGCGGGCACGATGAGGTCAGCGGTTGCATCGAACGGGCGACTGTTCTGATGATCGGCGGCAGGGACGTGCGGGCCGCTTGCGCTTGCAGGGCGCACGGCGACCGGCTGCGCTTCCCCAGATGGATGTTTGAGGATGCGGATGCGGGTTCCGTCCTGCGTCAGCTCCAGCTCCGCGATGGAGGAGCGGGTAACCAGATCCACGAGTTGTTCGATCTTGGGCAAGTCCACTGTCACGCTCCGCGTTGACGACCTCTCGCGTTCGGGGCGTTCATGCGTTACTCGGCCGGCGGCCGGCTCTTCTGCGCGAAATTAAGGCCGCCGACGACCTGCTGGGTCGGCAGGACTTCCATGAACGCCACATTCATACGCGCTGGGGAGCCCACCACGAATGCGATCGAATTGGCGATGTCCTCGGGCTGGAGGGCATCATAGTCGTCGAAGAAGCGGCGCTTGGCTTCGGCCAGATCGCCCAGCAGCCGCCCGAAAACCTCAGTCTCGACCCGGGCCGGCGATATCTCGGTGACGCGGACCCTGGTTCCGTAGAGGTCGACGCGCAATTGCTGCGACAGCGAGTGAATGCCGGCTTTCGTGGCATGATAGACGGTATTTCCGCCGCCGAACGCGTAGTGGCCGGCGATCGAGGAGATATTGACGACATGACCGCGGTCGCGACGTGCCATGCCCGGCACGACGAGGCTCGTCAGATGCAGGACCGCGCGCAGATTAACGTCGATGAGCGCGTCGATATCTTCCGGCGTGGTGTCCAGGATATTGCCGCGCCGGGACTGGCCGGCATTGTTGACCAGGACGTCGAACTCGGCCGACTTTGCCAGGGCTGCGAGCGCGTCGAGGTCGCTGATATCAACGGCGCAGGGACGGCAACCGGTTTCCGCCGCCAGGGCGGTCAGGCGCGCGGCGTCACGTGCCACGGCGTGAACCTGAAGTCCCTCCGCACTCAGGCGGCGAACCGTCGCAGCCCCGATTCCCGAGGAAGCGCCCGTCACCAAGGCCGTACGATAATCCGAAAATCCCATCCCAAGGGCTCCTCTGCTACCGTCCAACCCGCGCGAGCGGCATCGGCTGCAAGGCGAGCTGCGGACGAGTGCAGTACCAACCTATAGGCCCGCAGGGTTCCCAGTGGTAAGAACAATTCCTTCTGATCCCATAGCTTCAGCCTATTGCTGCTGCATGGCTCCCTAGCTGGATATCCGGAGACTCCGTATTGGATACGAAACGTTTGGAGGCCTTCATCAAGGTCGTCGATCTCGGCAGCATGACGAGCGCGGCGAAGGTGCTGAATGTCGCGCAGCCGGCGTTGAGCCAGCACATTGCGAGCCTGGAGGCGGATTTCAAGAGCAAGCTGCTCCATCGCAGCGCCCGCGGCGTCAAGCCGACCGAGGCCGGACAAATCCTCTACCGCTATGCCAGGTCGATCCAGCGCCAGATCGAAGAGGCAAGGCGCACCATTCTGGACAACAAGCCGGAGTTGACGGGCAATGTCACGATTGGCCTCGCCCCGCTCAGCTCGGCCGCGCTGCTCGCAACCCCGCTGCTGTTGCGGGTCCGTGAGCGCTATCCCGGCATCGTGCTGCACATCTATGATAGTTCCGGAATCATGCTCAGCGAAATGATGCTGAAGGGCAGCATGGATATGGCTGTCCTGTATGGCGATCGTCCGGTGACCGGTCTCGATTACAAGCCGTTGATGCGCGAGCCTTTCTATCTCGTCGCGCCCCGCAGCACCTATGGGAATCACGCTCCTCCCGACGAGGTTTCGGCGGCGGAGGTCGCGCAATTCGACCTGCTGCTGCCGTATCGGGAATCCTTCCTGCGTCAGGCGGTCGAGCGGGTCTGTGCCGAGGCGGGGCTCCGTCCGCGCATCGTCGCAGAGATCCATTCGCAATCGACCTTGTCTTCGGCGATCGCGGCCGGAATCGGTGCTGCGGTGCTGCCCATGTCGATCGCAAAGGAGTTGCCGAACCTCGACGAACTCTGTGTTCGCAGGATCAACGCGCCGTCGGCGTCGCAGCAGATGTCGTTGTGTATCTCGGACAACATCGCGCTGTCCGACGCCGCATTCGCGGTCTACAAGATCTTGCTGGAAATCATTGCGAAGGACTGGGGACCGTACGATTGCGCGACGAGTCCTAATGCCGTTGTTGCAGCGGTCTCTACGGCGGTGCGGGATGGGTCGGACGAAGAGCCATAACGAAATGCGATGCGGCAATGCTAAAATCTGAAATTCTCGAAGATTGGGCCGTGGACTATTTGGAGGTGTAGCGCAGTCTTGCTGCGGACCCCCAGGGAGGGACCATGGTTCACGTGATCAAAACTTTCGACCGACCTGCCGCAGACCTCGTCGAACGCATCAAGCAGTTTCCTCCCTCCACGCTGCATGAGGCGCAGGGACGATCGGGCGCGCTGACCTCCCGGATCAAGCCGATCTATTCAGGGATGCGCGCCTGCGGCCCAGCCCTCACGGTGAGCTGCCATCCTGGCGACAACATGATGCTGATCACGGCGATTTCGCTGGCGAAGCCGGGCGATGTGCTCGTGGTGAGCGCGGGCGACCATCCTGAACAAGGCGGCTTCGGCGAGGTGCTGGCGACGGCGTGCGTCGCCAAGGGCATCGTCGGGCTGGTTACGGATGCCGGCGTTCGCGACGGCCTTGCGGTGCGCGGCACTGGCTTCAACGTCTTCTCCTATGGCCTCTGCATGAAGGGCACCGTCAAGGAGACGCTCGGCACCATCAACCAGCCGATCGTCATTGGCGGCATCGCCGTTCGTCCCGGCGATATCGTCAGTGCCGACGACGACGGCGTCGTGATCGTGCCGAAGGAGAATATCGCCGATGTCTGCGTCAAGTCGGCGGCGCGCGAGGAGAAGGAAGCCGGTGTGATGAAGGCGCTCAAGGCTGGCGGGAACATCCTCGAACTGTCCGGCATCGGCAAGGTGCTGGAATCCAAGGGTTGCACCTTCGCTTGAGCGATGGTGCGTGCCGCAAGCGAGCAATAGCGGGAAAACCAGTGGCAGCGATCCTCGGCTCGGGCGAACATCGCTACCGCGTCGTCGATAATTGGGCGAAGCTGCCGGATGGCTGGCAGCTCACCGACGTTGCCTCCGTCGCGGTCGACAGCAAGGATCGCATCTACGTCTTCAATCGCGGCGCCCATCCGATGGTGGTGCTCGATCGCGACGGCAACTTCCTGCGGAGCTGGGGTGAGGGGCTGTTCTCACGCGCCCATGGCCTGCACATTGATGCCGACGACAATCTCTACTGCACCGACGACGGCGACCACACCGTCCGCAAATGCACGACCGACGGCAAGGTGCTACTGACGATCGGCGTGCCCGGGAAGCCCGCGGCGTTCATGAGCGGCGATCCCTTCCATCGCTGCACCCACACGGCCTTGTCGCCGAAGGGCGAGATCTACGTCTCGGATGGCTACGGCAACGCCCGCATTCACAAGTTCACGCCGGACGGCAGGCTGATCACGAGCTGGGGCGCGCCGGGCACCGATCCCGGTCAGTTCAACATCGTCCACAACATCGTCACCGATGCCGACGGTTGGGTCTATGTCGCCGACCGCGAAAACCATCGCGTGCAGGTGTTCGACGGCAACGGAAAATACGAGGCGCAATGGAATAATTTGCACCGGCCCTGTGCGCTGTGCTGCTGCGGCGGGGCCAAGAACCCGACTTTCGTGGTTGGCGAACTCGGGCCGGCCATGCCTGTCAACCGCAAAGTGCCCAATCTCGGCCCGCGGCTGTCTATTGTGGATGCCAACGGCAAGCGCATTGCGCGGCTCGGCGGCGAGGACGGTCCCGGCCTTGCGAGCGGAAAGTTTTTGGCGCCGCATGGCATCGCGCTGGATTCCAGGGGTGACATGTATGTCGGTGAGGTCGGCGTCACCGACTGGAAAACGAACTTTCCGGACGAGGATATGCCGGCCGTGGTCCGCACCTCGCGTTGCCTGCAGAAGCTGGAGCGTGTGACGGACTTTCAGCGCTGACTTTGGCGGCAGTGTGTCGCTCGGATGCGCGTGAAGTTCAAGGAACATCGCGCAATTTATACTCAATCCGCAAACCTGGGCATAACGCCGGTCTATAGCAGCTTTAGATAGCATTGTATTTCCGTCGCCGGTCTTGCAAGCCGCGTGTGCACGCGGCTTTTCGTGTGCGCGACGTGTGCACTGAGAATCCGAATTCGCGATTTTCGCTTCCAATCCAGGCCCAAATGAGCCTAGAAGAGCCACCCCCGCGGAAACGTGGCCGAACTCGATATCTCAGTCGCTCCTACAACATATGCGACTGATCGACACCAAAATAACTTAGCAAGATGAATGACTTACGCTGGAGATTTTCCACAGCGCCGATGATGGATTGGACCGACCGGCACTGCCGGGTGTTCCACCGTCACCTGACGAAACGGGCGCTGCTTTATACGGAGATGCTGACGACGGGCGCCATTATTCATGGCGATCGGGAGCGGCTGCTCGGCTTCGACGCAGTCGAGCACCCGGTGGCGCTGCAGCTTGGCGGCTCGGATCCCGGCGACCTCGCGAAAGCTGCGCGGATCGGCGAAGAGTTCGGCTATGACGAGATCAATCTTAATGTAGGCTGCCCGTCCGATCGCGTGAAGGACGGCCGCTTCGGTGCTTGCCTGATGGCTGAGCCGGATCTGGTGGCAAGGTGCGTCGAGGCGATGAAGGGGGCGGTCTCCATCCCCGTCACGGTAAAATGCCGCATCGGCATCGATGACCAGGATCCCGAAGTAGCGCTCGATACGCTCGCGCGCGCTGTTGCAGCTGCTGGCTGCGACGCGCTGATCGTGCATGCCCGCAAGGCCTGGCTCGACGGTCTGTCCCCGAAGGAGAATCGCGACATTCCGCCACTCGACTACGACCGCGTTTATCGGCTCAAGCGTGCGATGCCTGATGTGCCTGTGATCATCAATGGCGGCGTCCTGAGCATCGAGGAGGCGAAAGCGCATCTTGCGCATGTCGATGGCGTGATGCTCGGCCGCGCCGCCTATCAGGAGCCGTGGCGGTTGCTCTCGGTCGATAGCGACATCTTCGGCGAGGCGGCGCCGCACGCGACCATGCAGGACGCATTCGAGGCGATGATGCCCTATGTCGCGGCGCAGCTGGCGCGCGGCACGCGGCTGCACGCCATCACGCGGCATTTCGTCGGCGCCTTCCACGCCGTGCCCGGTGCACGCGCTTTCCGCCGTCATCTTGCCGTGCAGGGCGTTAAGCCTGGCGCCGGGATCGATGTGCTGCGCGACGCGATTGCGCGTGTCGGTGCTCGCGCGCCGGCAGAGGCAGCGTAGCCGCAAGAAAAGCCAGATCGCGGCATCTGGCTCTTCCTCAAGAGGCTCAGCGGAACAGGTCGAAATGGTAGTTCACGCCGACGCGGAAGCTGTGGAGTTTCGCAGCATTCCAGTCCGGCAGATTGTCGTGTTTGAATTCAGTGTAGAGATATTCGGCCTTGGCCGACCATTTCGGCGCGAACGCCCATTCGACACCACCGCCGGCGGTCCAGCCCATCTTCATCTTGTTGATCGGACCGTCCTTCAATTCGCCGGTGGCAAGACCGGCGGTCCCGAAGAACAGCAGGCGTGAATCCATCGTCGCGATGCCGGCGCGGGCACGGCCGGTCATGTACCAGGGCAGGCTGACCGCGGCGCTGTTGAGCGCGTCGTGGTTCTTGACATCGCCACCTTCGAAGTCGTTCTCGATGCCGACCACGAACATCGGCGAGAGCTGATAGTTGTAGCCGATCTGTACGCCGCCGATGGCGCCCTTGACCTTGCCGCCGCTCGCACCGACGAGATTGTTGAAGGCATTGTCGCCGCTCTCGGCGTAGCCGGCGTTGAGGCCGGCGTAGAGGCCGGTCCAGGAGTAGACCGGCTGCGGCGCGGTGTAGGCGGGGGCGGCGTATCGCGGCGACAGGTCGGCTGCGCTGGCGTTGCTCGTTCCGAGCGCGACGGCAAAGGGCAGGGTGCGTATCGCGCGGCTCAAGGCGGCTCTCGCAGTCATCACTTTCAATCTCCCAACTTGGCCGCCTCAATCACTTGGGCGCGACGGCTCGTCCAACCCCGATCGGGGAACGGCTCCATCTATAAACCGACTAGTTGGTTTGTAAATAGCGGAATTGCCACGGCCGCGTTCGTTGTGGATTCAAGGATTGGCTGTGTGGCCGGGACCGGAAAGTGGCGCCTTGGCGCGCGCCTAATCGACCGCCGTGCGTCCGCGGCGGTGGCTGCTCTGGAGCTCCGGATAGCCGGTGAGCAATAGCGTGTCGGAGCGCACGCCCCAGCTCTCGAGGCGATCGAGGAAGCTCATGCCGAGCAGGTTGGTCTTCATCTGCCCACGCTGCACCACGAGCGCCGGCACCGATTTCTCGACGAGATGGCCGACGGCGAGACGATCAAGTGTCAGCCGCGCCGCCTTGGTGTGACCGCCCGCGGTCTCGAGGTCGACGTCATATTCGAGTACCTCGAGTGGCAGCCCGATCGCCTTCGCGGTCTCCCAGGTCAGCACGACCGACGTGGCGCCGGTATCGATCACCATCGGTGCGGCGACGCCGTTGATCTTGGCGCGTAGTGCGAATTCACCGCCCTGGCCTCGCTGGATCTGCACCGCGGGGGCGGGCGTTGCCGTCTTTGTGCGAAAAATGTGCGAGACCTTGTGGCTGGCGCGCGCGATCTGACCGGGGTCGCCATAGGCCACCACGGCGCCGGCCGTGCCGGCGAGCATGACGAGGACGAGCAGGAAGCGGATCATTGCGCGCCTCCGAAGGCGCGCGGGCCCGTCAGGCCCGTTTGGCCGAGCCCCCGATCGGCTGCAACCCGGCGTCCGCTAGTCGCGCCGGGAGCTGCGCCATCAACGCGAGCCGTTCCGCCCTTTCCATGGCGTGCCAGCGCGCGATCTCCGGCAAAGTCCGGCCACAGCCGAAGCACAGCTTGGTCTTGGGATCGATCATGCAGACGGCGACGCACGGCGTTTCTTTGCTCATCCGGACATAGTGGGGGATTGGCGGGCATCTCTGCAAGCATGTGTTTACGAACCCGTGCCCGCGCTCATGATCGGCTTGTGTCGCGGCCTGCGCTTCTCGTCAGGCACCATGGAACTCTCGGGCTGGAGCGGCGGCGCGTCCTCCGAGAGCGGCGCAAGCGCGCTCATCACGCGCTCCGGCGGGAAGGTGACGATCACCTCGGTGCCGATGCGCAGCTTCGACTTCAGCGTGAACGTGCCGCCATGCAGGTCGATCAGGTTCTTGGCGATGGGGAGGCCTAGGCCTGCGCCCTGTTCGGCCGATTTGATCGAGTTGGAGCCCTGGCCGAACGAGGCGAGCACGACGGGGATCTCGTCCTCCGGGATGCCCGAGCCGGAATCCTTCACCGAGAGATACTGCCCGCCAGACGCAGTCCAGCCGGCCTTGAGCCAGATCTCGCCGCCTTGCGGAGTGAACTTGATCGAGTTGGAAAGCAGGTTGAGCACGACCTGGCGGATCGCGCGCTCGTCGGCCCATAGCCGCGGCATCGCCTGCTCGAACACCTCGTGAATGGTGATTCCGCGGCTGGAGGCGCGCAGCTTCATCAGATGGTGGCAGTCGGCGACGATGCCGACCAGAGACACCGCTTCCTCGTTCAGTTCGTAGCGGCCGGCTTCGATCCGCGACAGATCGAGGATCTCGTTGATGAGGTTGAGCAGATGCACGCCGGAATTATGGATGTCCGCCGAGTATTCCTTGTACACCGGCACCGCATGCGCGCCAAAGATCTCGCTCTTCATCACCTCGGAGAAGCCGAGGATGGCGTTGAGCGGCGTCCGCAGTTCATGGCTCATCTGCGCGAGGAAGCGCGATTTGGCGACGTTGGCGGATTCGGCGCGGTGACGGGCTTCATCCGAGATCGCCTTGGCCTGTTCGAGCTCGCCGATCAGCGCGTCCTTTTCGGCGCGCGCTTCGAGCGTGGCGAAGGTCGAGGAGTGCAGGCGATGCGCCAGCAGCACGAAATAGCCTTCGGCCGCGAGTGCGAGTGCACCGAGAATATAATTGTCCAGCGAGCCGCTCATCACGAAGCTCAGCGCCATGGCGACCGCAACCGGCGCGGTGGCGGCCAGCGCTGCGATCGGCAGATTGGCGGCAAGCATGCTCGATACTGCGATCACCAGCAGCATCAGGAACATCATCAGCGTTTCCGTGACCATGTCGAGCACGGGATGGATCAGTATCGCCATCCAGCAAAGGCCGTAGAGCAGGTCGAGCACGACGAAGCGCGTTCGCCAGGTGCGCGTCGCGGTGGGCGACGCTGGCTCGATCAGGAAGCGCTTGCAGCTGCGGATCATCGCGGCGTGGATGCAGATCATGCCGGCGGTCCAGGCCGCGGCCGGGATCGGCTGCATCCACAGGCCGAACAGCATGCCGGTCGCGACCACCAGCAGCATCACGACGTAGGAGGCGGAGAGCCGTGTCTGTGCATATTGCCGGAGCAACTCGGCGTCGAAGGCCGGCCGGGTTCCGCTGGTCGACGTTAACTTATCGCGCGCCTCGCGCACCCGCTGCGCCGCAGCCCTTCGGCTGCTCACCGACGGAGCGCTGACCGGCTCGGCCGGAAGCTGCACTACCTCAGGCTTTTCAGCGGGGTTACTCATCAAGCAACAACGATTCCTGCCCACGTCGGACGCGGGCCTTCTGCATTGTCTATCTCTGGCAAGAAATCCTTAAGAGGTGACTTAAGGAGCTAAAAAATTACGTTAACCGGATGTTAATTCGGGCCCCGGCAGTTGCCGCTCAGTGCAGCCACGCGTGCTGCGCGACATAGACCACTGCGCCGGCCAGATAGCCCGCGAGCGCGGGTACCGCGATGCGGCGGGCGTACCAGAGGAACTCGATCCGCTCGAGCCCCATGGCGGCGACGCCTGCGGCCGAGCCGATGATCAGGATCGAGCCGCCGGTGCCGGCGCAATAGGCGATGAACTCCCAGAGGAAGCTGTCTGGCGGGTAGTGGCCGAGGTCGTACATGCCCATGGTCGCGGCCACCAGCGGCACGTTGTCGATGATGGCGCTGAGCAGACCGAGCACGACGACGATGATGTCCTGGCGGCCGATCGTGACGTCCAGCCATTTCGCCAGCATCGAGAGCAGGCTCACATGTTCGAGGCAGGCGACTGCGAGCAGGATGCCGACGAAGAATACGATCGAGCCCATGTCGATCTGCGTGAGCGCGTGCGCGAGCGACAGGGAACGGCGAACATGCTCATCCTTGCCGCGATGGACGAGGTCGCCGACCAGCCAGACGAGGCCGAGTCCGAGCAGCACGCCCATAAACGGTGGCAGATGCGTGGCCGCCTTGAAGGCGGGCACCGCGATCAGCACGCCGAGCCCGAGAAAGAACATCAGATTGCGCTCGACCTGGTCGACGCCGAGCATATTGCCGTCCTTCGGAGGAGGCGCGATGGTCTTGCCCTTCAGTGCAAAGCTGATCGCCGCCAGCGGCACGAGCAGGTTGATCAGGGAGGGCAGGAACACAGCGCTCATGATGTTAAGCGGCGAGATCTGGCCGCCGATCCACAGCATCGTGGTGGTAACGTCGCCAATCACGGTCCATGCGCCGCCAGCATTGGCGGCTATGACGATGAGGGAGGCGAACAGCAGGCGGTCCTCGCGCCGCGCGATCAGGCGCTGGATCAGCGAAATCATGACGATGGTCGTCGTCAAATTGTCCAGGATAGAGCTGAGGAAAAAGGCCACGAAGGCGACCAGCCATATCAGCTTGACCTGGCTGGTCGTGCCGATGCGGGAAGTGATGACCTCGAAACCGTCATGGGCGTCGATCACCTCGACGATCGTCATCGCGCCGATCAGGAAGAACACGATCTGTGCGGTCGAGGCGACGGAATCGTCGAGCTGACGGCCGACCAGAGCGTGGTCGCCCGTCGTGATCCCATAGATCATCCAGAGCAGGCCCGCGCCGAGCAGCGCGGACGCACTCTTGTTGATCCCGATCGGATGTTCGAGCGCGATCGCTGCATAGGCGAGAACGAAGAGTGCGGTGATCGCGATCAGCAAGGCGGAATTCGCTTCGTCAGGTATCAGCGCGACAGGCGCGCGAGCAGGCTCGACGTATCCCAGCGTTTGCCGCCCATCTTCTCGACCTCGGCATAGAACTGGTCGACCAGCGCGGTGACCGGAAGATTGGCACCGTTGCGGCGAGCCTCCGCCAGCGCGATCGAGAGGTCCTTGCGCATCCATTCGACAGCGAAGCCGAAATCGTACTTGCCCTCTTTCATGGTCTTGTAGCGGTTCTCCATCTGCCAGGACTGCGCCGCGCCCTTGGAGATGGTCTCGATCACCGCGGCGACGTCGAGGCCGCTCTTCTGGGCGAAGTGAATGCCCTCGGAGAGGCCCTGCACTAGGCCGGCGATGCAGATCTGGTTGACCATCTTGGTCAGCTGGCCGCTCCCGGCTGGCCCGAGCAGTTTGCACATCCGCGCATAGGCGCCCGTGATGATCGGCTCTGCGCCGGCGTAGACGTCCTGGGCACCGCCGCACATCACCGTCAGCACGCCGTTCTCGGCGCCGGCCTGGCCGCCGGAGACGGGGGCGTCGATGAACTTGAAGCCGGCCTTGGTCGCGGCCGCGTCGAGCTCGCGCGCGACTTCGGCGGAGGCGGTGGTGTGGTCGACGAAGGTCGCGCCCTTCTTCATGCCGGCGAAGGCGCCGTCTGGGCCGATCGTGACCGCGCGCAGATCGTTGTCGTTGCCGACGCAGCACATCACGAAGTCCTGGCCCTCGGCCGCGGTCTTCGGGGTCGCCGCGGTCTTGCCGCCGAACTTGTCCGCCCACTCCTTCGCCTTGGCGGCGGTGCGGTTGTAGACGGTGACCTCATGGCCCCCTTTTTTCACGAGGTGTCCGGCCATGGGGAATCCCATCACGCCGAGACCGAGGAAAGCGACTTTAGCCATGTGTGTGTCCGTAGCTTGAGTTTTACGGTTGCAGCCGGGCGAGGGGGCGCCAGCCGGGGTCCTTGAGGTTCCGCCCGAGGGCGGGCCGGGCGCACCATAAACCCTTGCGGGCAGAGGGCAACGGCTTCGTTTGGCGGCCTCCTGTGCTAGGATGGCGGACCTCAAGGACTTCAAAACAAGGGAGCGAAAGCATGGGCGGAATAAGCGTCGGCGTCCTCGATCATTTCAACATCCGGACCCGGAATCTGGCCGAGACGGTCAGCTTCTACGAGGACGTGCTGGGTCTCGAAAAAGGCGCCCGGCCGAATTTCGCCTTCCCGGGGGCGTGGATGTACAGCGAGGGCAAGCCGGTGGTGCACCTCGTCGACATTTCCCCGACCTCCGAGCCGCAAAAGCCGGATTCCGGCGTCGTCCACCACGTCGCCTTCGTCAGCCGCGGCTTCGACGGCATGAAGCAGCGCCTGACGTCCAAAGGCATGAAATTCGACTCCCGACAGGTGCCCGGCGGCGACCTCTGGCAGATCTTCGTCCACGACCCCAACGGGGTCATGATCGAGCTCAATTACGAGGCCGCGAAGGAGCAGGGGGCAGCGCCCGCCGAGATGGCTGACGATATCGGCAGGCAGTAGCCTTTTGGCCGTTTCCGCTCTAATGGGGCATCTTGAACTTCCAGGAGATGCGCTTTGAGCGTGACGCAGCAACAGGTCCTCGACAGCCTCGCCAAGATCAAGTCGCCCCGCGGGGTCGCGCTCACCAACGCCAATGTGCTGAGCGCGATCAGCGCGTCCGGCGGCAAGGTGTTCTTCTCGATCAACGTGGATGCCGCCGAGGCGCGGGCCTGGGAATCCGTCCGGGCCGAGGCCGAGGCCGCCGTGCGCGGCCTTCCCGGCGTCACCACCGTGATGGTGGCGCTGACCGCCGAGCGCAAGGCGGGCGCTGCTCCGCCGCCGCCCCCGCAGCCGAGTCGCGGCGCACCCGGCGTGCAGCCGGTCCACGCTCACAAGCCGGCGCCGCAGGGCGGCGCCCAATCGCCGATGGCGCGGCAGTCCGAGATTCCGGGCGTCGCTGCTGTGATCGCGGTCGCCTCCGGCAAGGGCGGTGTCGGCAAGTCGACCACCGCGCTCAATCTGGCATTGGGCCTGCGCGACCTCGGTCTCAAGGTCGGGCTGCTCGATGCCGACATCTACGGCCCTTCGGTGCCGCGGCTGACCGGCCTGTACGAGAAGCCGGAGCTGGATGGCGAGCGCAAGATGATTCCGCTCCGGCGCTTCGGCCTCGCCATCATGTCGATCGGCTTCCTGGTCGAGGAAGAGACCGCGATGATCTGGCGCGGCCCGATGGTGATGTCGGCGGTGACGCAGATGCTGCGCGATGTCGCATGGGGCACGCTCGACGTGCTCGTGGTCGACATGCCGCCGGGCACTGGCGATGCGCAGCTGACGCTGGCGCAGAACGTGCCGCTGAAGGGTGCCGTGATCGTCTCGACCCCGCAGGACCTGTCCCTGATCGACGCGCGGCGTGGCCTTGCCATGTTCAGGAAGGTCAACGTGCCCGTGCTCGGCATCGTCGAGAACATGAGCTATTTCCAGTGCCCCCATTGCGGCACGAAATCGGACATCTTCGGCCATGGCGGCGCGCGCCACGAGGCGGAGAAGCTCGGAGTACCGTTCCTGGGCGAGATCCCGCTGCACATGGCGATTCGCGCGACTTCGGATGCCGGCAATCCCGTCGTGGACAGCGAGCCCGATGGGCCCCATGCGGCGATCTACCGCGCCATTGCGGGACAGGTCCGGGACCAGCTCAAGAGCGCCATCGCAACGGCTTAAGCCAGACGTCAGGGAACATGCGACTTTCGTCGCCCCCTGTCATGCCATTGTCGCGTTCCGCGAGAGTAGCTTCCGTGTTAAATGCCCACGGCGGCGAAGCCCCTTCGGCTTGACGCAGGCTTGAACGCCGCGTCGCCGGAACGAGCGGCAGCAAAGAAGAAGTTCGGGGAAATGCCCCAGCAAGGAGAGACCTGAAGATGAAGCGTCGTGATTTTCTGAAAGTGTCGGCAGCAGGCGCGGCGGCGACCGCCGCGGTAGCCTCGCCGGCGATTGCGCAGTCTTCGCCCGAGATCAAGTGGCGCATGACGTCGAGCTTCCCGAAGTCGCTCGACACGATCTATGGCGGCGGTGAGCAGGTGGCGAAGTACGTCGCCGAGATGACCGACAACAAATTCCAGATCCAGGTGTTCGCGGGCGGCGAAATCGTCCCCGGCCTGCAGGCGCTCGATGCGACCTCGAACGGCACGGTCGAGATGTGCCACACCGTGTCGTACTACTATGTCGGCAAGGACCCGACCTGGGCGATCTACGCCTCGGTGCCGTTCGGCCTCAACGCGCGCCAGCAGAACTCCTGGTGGTACCAGGGCGGCGGCGAGCAGCTCGGCAACGAGTTCTTCAAGAAGTCGAACGTGATCGGCTTTGCCTGCGGCAACACAGGCACCCAGATGGGCGGCTGGTTCCGCAAGGAGATCAAGACCGTTGCGGATCTGTCGGGCCTGAAATTCCGCATCGGCGGCATTGCCGGGCAGGTGCTGCAGAAGGTCGGCGTGGTGCCGCAGCAACTCGCCGGCGGCGACATCTATCCGGCGCTGGAGAAGGGCACCATCGACGCGGCCGAGTGGGTCGGCCCGTACGATGACGAGAAGCTCGGCTTCGCCAAGGTTGCGAAGTACTATTACTATCCGGGCTTCTGGGAAGGCGGTCCGATGGTCCATGCCTTCGCCAACCTCGACAAGTGGAATTCGCTGCCGAAGAACTACCAGGCGATTCTCACCAACGCGACGGCCAACGCCAACAGCTGGATGGCCGCGCGCTACGATATGCAGAACCCGTCCGCGCTGAAGCGTCTGGTCGCCGGCGGCACGCAGCTCCGTCCCTTCACCAACGAAGTGCTGGAAGCCTGCCTCAAGGCGACCAACGAACTGTGGGCCGAGCTCTCGGCCAAGAACGCCGACTTCAAGAAGTCGATCGACGCCATGCAGGCCTACCGCTCCGACGAATATCTGTGGTGGCAGGTCGCCGAATACACCTACGACAGCTTCATGATCCGTTCGCGCACCCGCGGCTGATCGACGACCAGGCTGTCGGACTGAATGGCCCGGCCTCGTTTGCGAGGCCGGGCTTTTCTTTGCCGCGGTGGAGGGCGCACTCAATATTCGAGAAAACAACCCCATGCACAGTAGAGGCGGGGGCTCCCCGCAATGACGGCCGGATGGAGGCGGGCTTGACCCGTCGGGCAAAACAGTGGCAAATTGCGATCATCGCTTAATCCGAAATCTGGCTCGCTCGCCGGCGGGATGCCGCCGCCCCGGTCAAACCTTCGCGCAAGCGCCACCCGAGCGCTGAGCTAGTACTTAAGTCTTAAGGGTGACCCGGCTACCACTTGCGAGGCAGGACTTTTTCCATGCCGCAGTGCGATCACGATGGCATTCGAGCCGGCGCTGCGCCATGCTGTCGGTCAGGCCTCGACAAGAAGGCCCGCAATCGTAAATCCATCAGGGCAGGACAACATGAAACGAAGAGACTTCATCAAGGTCACAGGACTTGGTGCGGCCGGCGCCGCGACGCTTGCCGCTCCCGCAATCGCGCAGTCGATGCCGGAAATCAAATGGCGCATGCCGACGAGCTGGCCGAAATCGCTCGACACGCTCTACGGCGGTGCCGAGGTGATGGCCAAGGCTGTGGCCGAGGCGACCGACAACAAATTCCAGATCCAAACCTTCGCCGGTGGCGAAATCGTGCCGGGCCTGCAGGTGCTCGATGCCGTGCAGAACGGCACCTGCGAGATCGGCCACACCGCCTCGTACTACTATTTCGGCAAGGACCCGACCTTTACCTTCGGTTCGTCGGTGCCTTTTGGCCCCAACATGCGCATCAACCAAGCCTGGTACATGCTGGGTGGCGGCAAGGAAGTTCTGAACGAGTTCTACAAGAGCTACAACGTCACCTCGCTGCTGGCTGGCAATACCGGCTGCCAGATGGGCGGCTGGTTCCGCAAGGAGATCAAGACCGTCGCAGATCTCAACGGACTGAAATTCCGCATCGGTGGCTTCGCCGGGAAGGTGCTGGCCAAGCTCGGCGCCGTGCCGCAGCAGATCGCGGGCGGCGACATCTATCCCGCGCTGGAAAAAGGCACGATCGACGGCGCGGAGTGGGTCGGACCCTACGACGACGAGAAGCTCGGCTTCTACAAGGTCGCGCCGCATTACTACTATCCGGGATGGTGGGAGGGCGGGCCGATACTGCTCAGTTTCGTCAATCTCGACAAGTGGAACGCGCTGCCGAAATATTACCAGAACGTGCTGGAGCAGGCCGGCCATTATGCCAACAACTGGATGATGGCGAAATACGATCAGGCCAATCCGCAGGCGCTACGCCGCCTGCTCGCGGGCGGTACCAAGCTGCACGCATTCCCGCCCGAGGTCATGGAGGCTTCCTTCAAGGCGGCGAAGGCGCTGCATAGCGAGATTGCGGGCACCAACGAGAACTTCAAGAAAGTCTACGAGTCGCTGACGAACTTCTCGAACAACGATTACTCGTGGTTCCAGGTGGCCGAGCTCGCCTACGACAGTTTCATGGCGCGTCACGCGCAGGGCTGAGCGCGCCGTCTCGCGAATGCCGGCCCCGGGGCGAAAGCTCCGGGGCCTTTGCTTGAGGACGCCCTCACGAGATGAGACGTGACGATGAGCTTCGATCCTCATGCAGTTCAAGCTGCGCTGTTCAAGGCTTGGTCGCTGTCGACGGCCAGCCAATGGACGGCCGGCAATCCCGCGGCAGGCCAATGCAACGTCACGGCGCTGCTCATTCACGAACTCTTCGGAGGCGAGTTGCTGAAGACGCCGCTGCCGGCCGGCGATCATTTCTACAACAGGATCGATGGGCGGCGATATGACTTCACGGCGAGCCAGTTCGATCGGCCGATCGCTTACACGGACTTGCCGACCAATCGGATGGAGGCGGAGTTGGGCGCGACGAGCCAGCAGCTGCGTGAACTCAGAGCAGCTTTTCAGGAGCGCGGCACCAAATCAGGTCAATGGCAGCGATCAGGTCGGCAACGCCATTTCGGCGCGCGTCCCACCTGACCGACAATTGCACCGGATGATAGTCGGGCTGGACCGGCAGGTCGCGCGTGTACAGGCGCTGCGATCGTCGGACGTCATGGATCTGACGACCGTCGCGATCGAAACAAGGGGCTGCGGCACCTCGACTTTCGTCGATGTTTGGACGTCGAGCGACAAGACGGAAACTTCGTTCAAGCAGATCATTGCTTGAACGCCGGCCCCTTCCAAGATGGAGAGCGCGCTCGAGATTTGGCTGCATCGGCTTTGGGTTTGCTAGCGTGTTGATCTGCTGCTCACGGGCGCGTCTTCGATGTTGCGCAGCAACAGGATTGTCGAAGAACAATCGCCGAGCACGAAAGCGTGTTCACCGGTTAGACCAATTGTGGATTTTTGCCGTTCGGAAACCGGTGCAGTCTGCCACCGGGACGCGATGAGGGCTGCCGCCTGGTGCTGCGCGGCAGGCGCCCCCCAAGTCAAAACAGCGATGTCAAATCGCCCGTGATCTCGGAGACGAGTGACGTCTCCTGCTCTTCGCGGCAACCGGAATGATTCGTCTTATGAACTAACATCGTCAAACGAGAGAACAGGGAGGTCTGGAATGGCTATAATTCAACCTTCGATCAGTCGTCGTTCGCTCATCAAGTCCGGCGTTGTTCTTGCCGGAAGCCAATTGATCAGCGCTCCCTTCATCGTCAAATCTCTCGCCGACGAGCCGGTGAAGATCGGTATGGTCAATCCCTTGACGGGCGTTCTCTCCGCGCTGGCTCAGAGCGAGGTCGACGGGGCCAAATACGCTGAGGCCGAGATCAACAAGAAGGGCGGCATCCTGGGTCGCCAGGTTCAGCTTCTTGTCGAGGATTCCGCGAACGATGTCGGGACCGGTGTGCAGAAGACCCGCAAGCTGATTGACCGTGACAATGTGGCGGTCATTCTCGGTGACGTCAATTCCGGCATTGCCTATGCAATGTCCCAAGTCACCAACGAGAAGAAGATTTTCCATATCGTCCCTGGCGGCCACACCGATCCGATCACCGGCTCGAACTGCAAATGGAATGTCTTCCGGATCTGCAACACAACGACGATGGACGCCAACGCGGTCACGCCGGAGCTGGTGAAGAAGTTCGGCAAGAAATGGTTCTTCATCACGCCGGACTACGCCTATGGCCACACGCTTCAAGACGCCTTCATCAAGGCGCTGAAAAAAGCCGGTGGGACTTACGAGGGAGACATGCTCCCGATCAACAGTACGGACTTCTCGGCCACGTTGATCAAGGCGAAGGCGTTCAAACCGAACGTTCTACTCAACAACATGGGCGGTCTTACGCAAATCAACTGCATGAAGCAATTCACGCAATTTGGCATGCAGAAGGAAATGGCGCTTGGCGGCGCGCTCTTCGAGCTCGAGAGCATCAAGGGCTGCCCGCCCGATGCGCAGGCTGGATGGTGGGCGATGGAATGGTGGTGGAATCAACCGAACGTGCCGGAGGTCGTCAAGTTTGTGAGCGACTTCCGCGCCGCCACGAAGAAGACGCCCTCGGCGCGCGACTGGTTCGGCTATGTGGCGATGCATACCGTACGCCTGGCGTCAGACAAGGCGAAGTCGTTGGATGGCCCCAAAATGGCGAAGGCTCTCGAGGATCTCGAGCTGCCGCCGGATGTCGCTCTCCAGCCGGGCAAGGTACGCTACAGGGCGGGAGACCATGAGCTGATGCCGAACATCTTCGTTGGCGAAGTTCATCCGGCAAAATCTTCTCCCGACGACGTCTTCAATGCCGAGACGCTGGTGCACGGTGAGCAGGCCGCAGGCTCGGTGGAGGAAACTGGATGCAAGATGGTCGAACCGGCCTGATCCAATAAGCGGAGAAAACGTCAGGGCGGAGGACGCGATGATCCAGGTCATATTGTTCAACGTCACCAATGGACTGATCATTGGCGCGTTTTACGTGTTGATGGCCCTTGGCTTGTCGCTGATCCTCAATCTGAGCAACGTCATCAATTTCTCTCACGGCAATTTCCTGGCGCTCGGCGGCTATCTCGCTTTCACGTTGGCGCCGGCGCTGGGTTATTGGGGGGCATTGCTGGTTTCTCCGCTGATCACGGCAATCATCGGGCTCGCGGTGGAGAGATTGATGATCCGCCGCGTCTACAACAGGGACCCGGTTTACAGCCTGTTGCTCACGTTCGGCTTTGCCTTTGTCATGCAGGATATGGCTCGCTACGTTTGGGGGCCCAATGGCCTGCCGCTCGGGTTGCCCGAATTCCTGGCACAGCCGATCAGCTCAAGCCTGTTCTTCATCACCTGGTACCGCGTCTTCATGGTCGCGGTGGTGATCATCGCGGTGCTCGGGCTATTCGCGTTCCTACGCTACACAAGGGTCGGCGTCCGCATTCGGGCCGGCACGCTCGATCTGGAGACGGTGGCTTCCCTTGGCGTCAACATCAGCCTTCTGCGGACGTTCAATTTTGCGCTCGGCTGCATGCTCGCGGGCCTCAGTGGGGTGCTTGCCGCGGGGCAGATCGGGCTCAATCCGAATATGGGGGATGACCTGCTCATGCCGAGCTTCATTGCGATCATCGTCGGCGGCGTCGGCAGCTTGATCGGCACGCTGTTTGGCGGCTTGCTGATCGGACTGGCAGCGGCCCTGACCACCGTCGTCTTTCCGGCGGCGAGCGAGGCTGTCATTTATGCGATCATGATGGTCGTGCTGCTGGTTCGTCCGCGAGGCCTGATGGGCGAAGAAGGGATGATGTCATGAGTACTGACGTCAGTCCCGGTTTGCCGACAGCCGCCGTCGCAGCAGACCGGACTCCACCTGTTCCCCGATGGATGCTGCTCGTCATCGTCTGGGCCGTTCTGATCGCTGCCCCATACTGGCTGCCTCTGGTTGGCGGCTATACCGCACTTGCCGGAAAAGTTCTGGTGTTCGGCCTGGCTGCGATGGGCCTGAATCTCCTGTTGGGATTCACGGGCGTGCTGAGTTTCGGGCACGCAGCCTATTTCGGGCTGGGCGCCTATGGCGCGGGTCTCACATTGAGGTATCTCGCGCATAGTACCCCACTTGCCATGCTTTTGGGGACGCTGCTTGGAGGGGTCGCAGGCACGCTTTTTGGACTTCTGATCGTGCGGCGCCGCGGCGTCTACTTTGCCATGTGTACGATCGCGTTCGGGCAGCTCTGTTACTATCTAGCCTATAGCTGGAATGACTTCACCGGTGGCTTCGATGGCTTACGCGATTTCCACCGCGAGCCTATTGGATTGGGTCCCCTCGGTCTGGACATCACTGAGGGTGGCAACAAGTTCTACTTCTTCTTGCTTGCCGTGTTCGCGGTCACGGTCGGGATCCTTGGTCTGTTGGTTCGCTCGCCGTTTGGTCACACCTTGAGAGCGATCCGGGAGAACGAGCGTCGTGCTCGCTTCCTGGCCATTCCTGTCGAGCGTCAGATCTGGCTTTCCTTCTCGATCTCGTGCTTTGTGACGGCGCTTGCCGGCACACTCTATGCGCTCTTGAACAACTTCGCCGATCCACTCGCGTTGCACTATTCGCTCTCGGGCTATTTTGTCGTGATGTGCGTCATGGGCGGAATGCGGACCTTCTGGGGCCCATTGGTTGGCGCAACGGTCTTCGTGGTGCTGCAGGACTATATCTCTTCGATGACGGTCAATTGGATGTCCTTTGTGGGCGCCATTTTCGTGCTGGTCGTACTTTTCTTCCCGCGCGGTCTGCTCGGTATGCGGCGCCAGGGCAAGTCGGGGTGAGCATGCTCGAAGTTCGCAACGTCACCAAGCGCTTTGGCAACCTGGTTGCCGTGAAGGACGTATCGATGATGGTTGAGCGCGGCGAACTGCGCGCCATCATCGGTCCGAATGGAGCGGGCAAGACGACCTTTTTCAACATGATCAGCGGCTATTTCCCGCCCAGCAGGGGATCGATCCTGTTCAACGGCAAAGACGTGACCGCGACGCCGGCGCACGCGCGGGTTGGGCTCGGTATGGGGCGCACCTTCCAGATTACCGAGGTGTTTCCGGAATTGACCGTCCATGAGAACGTCCTCACCGCAGCCGAGGTGGCGGCAGGCCAGACCCTGCGCATGCTGCCGAACCGCAGCGACGCGAAGATTGCCAACGACGTGGCGACGGAGATGCTTGCGGTCGTGGGATTGAGCGCCAAAGCGGACCGGCTGGTCGGGGAGCTCTCGCACGGCGACCAGAGGACCACGGAGATTGCAATGGCGCTGGCGCAATTGCCGCGCCTGTTGCTGCTCGATGAGCCGACCGCCGGGATGGGCGATCAGGAAACCTATGAGATCACCACGCTGATTCGCCGCCTGCACCGGGAGCGAAACTACACCATCGTCTTGATCGAGCACGACATGCGGGTGGTCTTTCATCTCGCCGACCGCATCACAGTGCTTGACCAGGGCGCCTTGCTAGCAGAAGGGACGCCAGACGAGATCGCCACCTCTGAGGCGGTGCAAGCGGCCTATCTGGGAGAGACCCAATGATCCCGCTCAGAGTGATGGGATTGCAGACTTTTTACGGCAAGAGCCACATCCTGCACAATGTCGGCCTGGAGGTTCATGAAGGCGAGATCGTTGTCCTGCTCGGTCGGAATGGCGCAGGCAAGACGACAACGCTTCGCAGCATCATGGGACTAACTCCGCCCCGCGAAGGCAATGTGAGCCTGTTCGGAATCGACGCCACGCGGATGTCGCCCTATCAGGTTGCGGCGCTCGGCGTGGGCTATGTTCCGGAAGGGCGCAAGATCTTCGCCAACCTGACCGTCGAGGACAATCTGCGGGTCCCGGTCACGCGACCGGGTCCGTGGACCATTGATCGCGTCTTCAAAACTTTTCCGCGGCTTGCCGAGCGCCGGGAAAATCGTGGCCGCCAATTGTCTGGCGGCGAGCAGGAGATGCTCTCGGTCGCGCGTGCCCTTCTTCTCAATCCGAAACTGTTGCTGCTGGACGAGCCAAGCCAGGGTCTTGCCCCACTGATCGTGAAAGAGGTCTTTCAGATCATCCAGACCATGCGGCAAGAGGGCATTTCAGTGCTGCTGGTCGAGCAGAACGTAAGGGTCAGTCTCACCGTCGCCGACCGCGCCTATGTGCTGGATGACGGCGCCATCATCTATAGCGGAAGCTCCTCCGAACTCGCGAGTGACGAGGAACGCGTGCGTTCCATGGCGGGCGCAAGCGCGAAGGAATGGGCCGTGAGCTAGTCTGGTCCAGATTGCCGAAACAAAGCAGTGTGGTTCGCAATGCGACGAACTCGTCGTGAGTGGTCCAAATCTGCTCCGCCGCGAGGAGGGGACTTGAAGCGTTGTGCCGCCACCTCGGGCCGGTGAGTTGCGAAGCTACAGCGCGTCCGGGAGCTCGATGGGACAGGCTCAAGAGTTACCCGTTTGCCTGCGTGACGCGTATCACAGTCTAACAGAACCGCCTGCGATACTCCTGTGACTACGAGATGAGAGGGGATGGCACCCTCCTTCGACAACGGGAGAGACAAATGACTGAGCGCAGCAGCAATCGGAACCACAAAGAGCTGGACGACCGTGAACTCGAGACCGTGTGCGGCGGCTTCATCAATGATGGCGGCTGCATCGGTCCGTGGATCGTGAATGGACGGATCACCACCCATCAGCCCGCCGGCCCGAACCCCTGGCTGCCTGGCGGCATCTTCCACGGCTGAGCACCACACCTCGACCTTTCTGACACACACACACAATCTGAACCGGAGCGACCACGATGCTGAACCTGGACCATGGAAAATCGGAAATCATCGAACTGACCGATGCGGAGCTCGAAACGATCGTCGGCGGCAACTGGCTCGGCGACGCCTTCCGCGCCATCGGCGGCGCCATCAAGGGCGCCGTCGAGTGGGTCGGCGGCCTGATCTTTGGCGGCTTGCAGGGCCCGGGCAACCTGCGCGGCCCCTTCGGCCCGGGGTCGGGGCCTGGGCATCCGCCCCTCTGATCCAATTCTCCAAACTTGCTCGCGAAACAGGAGGTCGCCTCGGTCGGCGGCCTCTTTCCTTTTCCGGCCTGATGCTTTCAAGTTGATTGGCCAAATCCGACTGACTTACATCAACCTGACGACGGCGGCCGATCGTCGTTGAAAGCGCTTTTTCGCTGGCCGGGGCGTCCGGAATGGTGGAAGAGAGCGCAGATGCGGCCTGAGCCGTAGGGTGGCACCGGAGTAGGGGCCACCGGAACATCCGGCTGGAAATGCAATGCGCCTTCTGATCGTCGAGGATAATGCCGAGTTGTCGCGGCTCGTGGCCAGCGGGCTGGCGGGAGCGGGCTACGAGAGCGACGTCGTCGGCAGCGCCGAGGAGGCGCGCGAGGCGGTGCACAATGTCAGCTATGCCGCGATGATCCTCGACCTCGGCTTGCCCGACGGCGACGGCCTGTCGGTGCTGCGCGAACTGCGGCGGCAGATGGAGCCGCTGCCGGTGCTGGTGCTGACCGCGCGCGGTGGCGTGCAGGACCGCGTCAACGGCCTGCGCAGCGGCGCCGACGACTACCTCGCCAAACCGTTCGCGATGGAGGAGCTGGTGGCGCGGCTGGAGGCGATTCTGCGCCGTCCTGGCCAGTTGCTCGGTCGCTCGCTGCGGCTCGCCAATCTCGTCTACGACACCGAGACCCGCCAGATCTTCGTCGACGACGAGCCGCGGATCATTTCGTCGCGCGAGACCTCGGTGCTGGAGATCCTGCTGCGCCGCCAGGGGCGGGTGGTGCCGAAGAAGAACGTCGAGGATCACATCTTCGGGCTCGAGGGCGAGGTCGCCTCCAACGCGGTCGAGGTGTATGTCTCTCGCCTGCGCAAGCAGCTCATCGAGCATGGCGCCAAAGTCGTGATCCATACCATTCGCGGCGTCGGCTACATGATGGCCGAGGAGAAATAGCGTGAGCTGGGCCGGATCCCGGAGCGGGTCCACAACGGGGTCGCAAGAACGATCCCGTGCCGGGTTCCTTGGACGGGCGCCGTCGTTCAAATCGCTGATCTCGCGTATCGTGTTCCTGCACATCATCGCGGTCGCGGTGGTTGCGATCTTCCTGCCGCTGGTCCTGTTCTGGCTGTTGAGTTCCGAGATCGACCAGCTGCATCGGGCCGCGATGCGAGCCCAGGCCGAGACGCTGGCCGAGCGTATCGTCGTCCAACCCGACGGCAGGGTGACGTTCAATCTGCCGGATAGCCTTCGCGGTCTCTACTCGGAAGCCTACGGCCGCTACCAGTACGACATCAGGGATGCCGAGGGCCGCCTGCTGTTCTCGTCGCACAAGAAGACGGGCAGCTTCGACTCGGACTCGAGTGCCGGCGCCGACGTGATCCAGACGATCGGCGACACCAACTTTCGCATCAAGGTGGCGGAAGACCTGTCCCATCGCGACGTCATCACCGACGACATCGTGTCCAACTTCTTCCGCCGGGTCGGCTGGATCACCATTCCCGTTCTCCTGGTCCTGCTCGCCATCGACATCATCATCTTCCGCCGCGCGGTCGCGCCGCTGTGGAAGGCCTCGGAGGAGGCGAGCAACATCGGCCCGTCACGCACCGACATTCGCCTGCCGACGGAGCGGATTCCGCGCGAGATCGTGCCGCTCGTCACCGCCGTCAACCTGGCCCTCGATCGCCTCGAGGACGGCTTTCGCGTGCAGCGCCAGTTCACAGCCGACGCCGCCCACCAATTGCGCACGCCGCTGGCGATCCTGCGCACGCGGATCGAGACACTCGGCGACGGTGAGGCCAGGCAGGCGCTGCATGACGATATCGAGGGCATGAGCCGGATCGTCGCGCAGCTGCTGGAGATCGCCGAGCTCGACACGCTGGTGCTCGATCCCGGCGAGACCGCGGATTTGCGCGCCGTCTGCGCCGAGGTGGTCGGCGCGATCGCGCCGTTCGCGATCGCGCAGCACAAGGACATCGCGCTCAAGGGCGCCGACGCGCCGGTGATGATCCACGGCAATTCCGAGATGCTCCAGCGCGCAGTGTTCAACCTCGCCGAAAACGCCATCAAGTTCACCGCGACGGCGACGTCCGTCGACGTCGAGGTCGGCGACGACGGCTCGGTGCGCGTGCGCGATTGCGGTCCCGGCGTCACCCAGGTCGAACGCGAGCTGATCTTCCAGCGCTTCTGGCGCAGGGATCGCCAGCGCAGCGATGGCGCGGGCCTCGGCCTTTCGATCGTGCGCGCCGTCGCCGACGATCACGCCGCGACGGTTACGGTGGACAATCTCCCCGGCGGCGGCGCCGAGTTCACGCTTCGGTTCAGGCTGGCGGAGTAGGGCAAGCCGACTGAGGGTTGAATGCGCGGAGGGCACCCTTCATCCGGCGCCAAAGCCGAAGCTTCGCTTCGGCTTTCTCGAGAGAACGGCGGCCGAAGGCCGCCCATGCCATCTACTCCCACAAGGGAGGGAAAAGTGACGGCTACTTCTGCGGCGGACCGAAATCGAGTGGCGGCAACTCGATCTGCGGCACCTCGATCTTGACGGAGTTCGGATCGATGTTCGACTGGGCGCCCTTGTAATGCATGACCATCGACGGGAACGCGATCACCAGAGCGACCATAATGACTTGGATGACGACGAACGGGACTGCGCCCCAATAGATCTGCCCCGTCGTGACCGGGTCCATCCTCTTGCCGGTGACGCGATCGGTGTATCGCTCCTTGGGCGCGACCGATCGGAGATAGAACAGCGCGAAGCCAAACGGCGGATGCATGAACGAGGTCTGCATATTGACGCCGAGGATGACGCCGAACCAGATCAGGTCGATGCCCAGGTGCTCGGCAGCAGGCCCCAGCAGCGGGATCACGATGAAGGCCAGCTCGAAGAAGTCGAGGAAGAAGGCCAGCACGAACACGAACGCGTTGACGAAGATCAGGAAGCCGACCTGGCCGCCGGGCAGGGAGGTGAGCAGATGCTCGACCCAGACGTGCCCGTTGACGCCGTAGAAGGTGAGCGAGAACACGCGGGCGCCGACCAGGATGAACACCACGAACGCCGACAGCTTGGCGGTCGATTCCGTCGCTTGCCGGACCAGGTCCCAGCTCAGCCGCCGTTTCGCCGCGCCGAGGATCAGGGCGCCGGCAGCGCCCATCGCGCCACCTTCCGTCGGCGTCGCAAGGCCGATGAAGATGGTGCCGAGCACCAGGAAGATCAGGAACAGCGGCGGCACCATGACGAAGGTGGTCTGCTGGGCCATCTTCGAGAGGAAACGGAAGCCGGTGAACTTGTGGATGGCCCAGTTCAGCACCGCGACGACGAACGCGAAGATGATGCCGTTGAACATGCTGAGCACCACGAAGTCGGCACCGTGCGTCTCCGAATTGCGCATCATGAGCCAGCCGAACACGCAGCTCGCGATGAAGAGCACGCCGAGCGAGCCGAGGCCGCGGCTGCCATTGTCTTCGCGGAAGCCGATGGCTTCCTTCGGCAGGCCCGGCGCGGCTTTCGGGAAGATCATGCTGACGAGGAAAGCATAGCCCGCGTAGAGACCCGCGAGCACCAGCCCCGGAATGAAGGCGCCCTCGTACATGTCGCCGACGGATTTGCCGAGCTGGTCGGCCATCACGATCAGCACGAGCGAGGGCGGAATGATCTGCGCGAGCGTACCCGATGCAGCGATGATGCCGGTCGCCATGCGCCGGTCGTAACCGTAGCGCAGCATGATTGGCAGCGAGATCAACCCCATCGAGATCACGGAAGCGGCGACCACGCCCGTCGTTGCCGCAAGAAGGGCGCCGACGAACACAACCGCGTATGCGAGACCGCCGCGGATGGTTCCGAACAGCTGTCCGATGGTGTCGAGCAGATCCTCGGCCATGCCCGACCGCTCCAGTACCAATCCCATGAAGGTGAAGAAGGGAATGGCGAGCAGCGTGTCGTTGTTCATCACACCGTAGACGCGCTCAGGAAGCGCGTTGAGGAAGTCAGGACGGAATTCGCCGAGCTCGATTCCGACCACGGCATAGAAAAGCCCGACGGCGCCCAGCGAAAATGCCGCGGGATAGCCGAGCAACAGCACGACGACGAGCGTCGCGAACATGATGGGCGCCAGATTGGCGATGATGAATGCGGTCATGATTCCCCCTGAGCCGTCGCCAACGGCTATTTCTTCTCGATCGCTTCGACGAGATGCTCGACTTCCGCCTCGATCGCCGAGACCTGGGACTCGTGAGGATCGGGAATCAACCCGCGCATGATCGCGATCCGCTTGATCAGCTCGGAGACGCCCTGAACGAGCAGGAACGCGAACCCGATCATGATCAGGGATTTGGTGGGCCATTGCGGCAGGCCGCCTGCGTTGCCCGACTGCTCGTTGATATGGAACGATCGCTCGAAGAACGGTACGCCGGTAGCGATCATGACGATGCACAGCGGAATGAGAAAGAACAGATGACCGATCACGTCGATCATGCTGCGGACTTTCTTGGGCAACGTGTTGTTCACGATGTCGATGCGGATGTGCTCATTGTCGAGCAACGTCCATGGCGAGCAGAGCAGGAATACGATGCTGAAAAGCACCCACTGCAGCTCGAGCCATGAATTGGAGGACGTATCGAATACCTTCCGCACGATCGCATTGAGCGCCGAGACAACGACGGCCAGGACGATCATCCAGGCCAGACGCTTTCCCGTCCAGCGCGTGAACGCGTCGATCCCACTGCTCAGCTTAAGGAGCGCTTGCAAAGATAGGTCCTCCCCCGATGGTGCCCCAGCCGTCTTGACTGCGCCGAAGGGGCGCGTGGCTTGTCTCGCCGCGCAGGCATGAGGCTGGCGCACCAAACCAGCGGGCGTGCCGGCAGTCAATCGGAAGTTTGTTGATATCTAAGGGGAATAGTGCCGCAGCCGGTCCATTCCTCAACCGCCGGTGACGCTCATGTGCCTGGACACGCTGGGGCGGTCGTGACGTCGGTCGATGATGAAATCGTGGCCCTTGGGCTTCAGCCCGATGGCGCGGTCGATCGCCGCCGCGAGCAGCTCATCGTCGTCCGATGCGCGTAGCGGCTTGCGCAGATCGGAGGCGTCCTCGTGGCCGAGGCAGGTGTGCAGCGTGCCCGTGCAGGTGATGCGCACCCGGTTGCAGGATTCGCAGAAATTATGCGTCATCGGCGTGATGAAGCCGAGCTTGCCGCCGGTCTCGGCGACGCTGACATAGCGCGCCGGCCCGCCGGTGCTCTCGGCGAGATCCGTCAGCGTGAACTGCTGGGCGAGGCGCGCGCGCACCAGTGACAGCGGCAGATATTGGTCGATGCGGCCCGCGCCGATCTCGCCCATCGGCATCACCTCGATCAGGGTGAGGCCCATGTTCTTGCCATGGGCCCAGCGCAGGAGATCGGGGAGCTCGTCCTCGTTGAGGTTCTTCAGTGCGACCGCGTTGATCTTCACGGCAAGGCCCGCGGCGCGCGCGGCCTCGATGCCTTCCAGCACCTTGTCGATCTCGCCCCAGCGCGTGATCTCGCGAAACTTCCTGGGATCGAGCGTGTCGAGCGAGACATTGATGCGACGGACGCCGCAATCGGCGAGCTCTTGCGCGTGCTTTGCGAGCTGCGTTCCGTTGGTGGTCAGCGTCAGCTCGTTCAGCGCGCCGCTCTGGAGGTGGCGCGACAGCGAGCGCACCAGCGACATCACGTTGCGCCGGACCAGCGGCTCGCCGCCGGTCAGTCGCAGCTTCTTCACGCCCTTGGCGATGAAGGCCGAGCAGAGCCGATCGAGTTCCTCGAGCGTCAGCAGGTCGGCCTTGGGCAGGAACGTCATGTCTTCCGACATGCAATAGAAGCAGCGCAGGTCGCAGCGGTCGGTGACGGAGACGCGCAAGTAAGAGATTGTCCGCCCGAAGGGATCGGTCATGGCGCTCGACAACGCGGCGAGGGGGCTCGCAATAGGTCCGTTCATACCAAATGCCTTGTCACTTACGGCGACGGGCGCACGTTTGCTTCAGCGGTGCTTGGAAGCAATCTAAGCATCGGACGCGGCTGAGACAATCGGGTGGTATACCTAGATTGACGCCCGGATCAGCGCTTGCCCGCGTTGGGATCGGGGAACGGCGAGCCTGCGGGCGCCGCGGCATCGGCTGGCGCTGCAGCGGGCGCGGCTGCGGCCGGTTTCGGCTTCTTCGGCCGGTGCGGCTTCTTCTTCACGGGCTTGGGCGGCACAACCGGCGCAAGCTCCGCGAACACCGGATTCGGGTCGGTGGTGACCGTCGCAGGCGTGGTGAAATTGCCGGGATTCTTGATCACGTTCACCGGCACCGTGGTCGGCTGGTACTTGAGAAGCGCGTACGACACCGTGAACGGCGCGTCGGGGGCAGGAACCGAGACGGAGCAAGGTGTCTTGCAGCCGCCGCCCAGCGAGGTCGTGGCGTCAGCCCCCGGGGGATTGGATTCGAGCCGGACCTGGACGGTCGGCGGCGCCGATTTGAACATGTCCCAAGACATCGAGGAGCAGCCACCAAGGCTCGCCCCCGCTAACGCAATCGCGATGACACGACGCATGACCATCCACTCTAACTGCGACGAACCGCCACATAACCCCGTCGGGACCTTAGGGGCGTCGCCGGGGGCAAGCAACCGGCGGAAAGCGCATAGTTAATAGATGGTTAACGCGGGGTTCCACGGGGATAGAGTAGCCATTTCAGGGCCTTGCCCGACACTTAGGCGCTCATCAGGCTGTGGGCGGCATCCGGCAGGTCACGCATATGATGGATCAGCCTATCAGGTTTCAGATCGGCGATCGGCACGTCCGTGTAGCCGAAACTGACGCCGATCACGGGAACCCCGGCGCGCCGGGCCACCCCGACATCGGTTCCGGCATCGCCGACCATGATGCTGGCTTTGACCTCGCCGCCGGCCCGCGCCACGGTCTGGCGGAAAATGGTCGGATCTGGCTTCTGCACCCCGAACGTATCGGCGCCGCAGATCGCCGCGAAACGCCTGGTCAGGTCGAGCTGATCCAGCAGCCGCTTGGACAGCCATTCCAGCTTGTTGGTGCAGACCGCGAGGCGATGGCCCTGGGCCGCAAAAAGATCGAGCGCATCCAGCAGCCCCTCGAAGGGGCGGGATTCGACCGCGATGTGGTCGGCATAATAGGCGATGAAATCCGCCGTCATCCGGTCCATGTCGGCCACGCTGACGGTGCGGCCCTCGGCCTCCAGACCCCGCTCGATCAGCTTGCGGGCACCGGCGCCGATCATGTTGCGGGCCGAAGCCATCGGAACCGGCGGCAGGCCCTCACGGTCGAGCACGTGATTCAGCGCGGTGATCAGGTCGGGCGCCGTATCCACAAGCGTGCCGTCGAGATCGAAGACGAGGGTATAGGGGGAGGTCATGCCAAAAGCGCTATCGGGCCGGCCGGGCCGGCGCAAGGGGAGGGCCCATAAGATCACCTTATAGGCCTGTTCCCAGACCTGTTCTCGGGGGAGAAACGAGGCTACATAGGCCGCCGCGAGCGACATCATCGGCAGCACTCCTTAGAGGCGGGGCGCAAAGACGTGGATATGGACCAGTTGAAGCGGCAGGCTGCGGCTCGCGCCCTGGAAGAGGTGCGCGACGGCATGCAGCTTGGCCTCGGGACCGGCTCGACCGCCAAGCATTTCGTCGAGCTGCTCGGCGAGCGCGTCGCCGCCGGCCTCAAGGTGATCGGCGTGCCGACCTCCGAGGCGACGCGCGCCGACGCGGAGCGCTGCGGCGTGCCCCTGACGACGCTCGATGAGATCGACCATCTCGACATCACCGTCGACGGTGCCGACGAGATCGATCCGGAGCTCAATCTGATCAAGGGCGGCGGCGGTGCCTTGCTGCGCGAGAAGATCGTGGCAGCCGCCTCGGATCGCATGATCGTCATTGCCGACGACAGCAAATGGGTGCCGACGCTCGGCAGCTTTCCGCTGCCAATCGAGGTGATCCCGTTCGGGCTCGGCGCGACCCGCCGGGCCATCGAGAAGGCATTTGCGGAATGCGGCGTTTCCGGGCAAATGGCGGTCCGCAAGGCCAGGGGCGGGGGCGGGGATGGCCACGTTTTCGTCACCGATGGCGGCCACTGGATCGTCGATGCCCGGCTCGGGTGCATTGCGGATCCGCCCAGCCTCGCCAGGGCATTGAGTACGATCCCCGGCGTGGTCGAGCACGGGTTGTTCATCGGCTTGGCCAGCTCGGCCGTTTTGGCGGGTGGCGAGGGAATTCGCGTGATTGAACGGCGTAAGCCGAAAGGAGACTAGGAATGAAGAGCGTTTCGAAGATCGTGCCCGCCGTGTGCCTCGCCTTCGCGCTGGCACTGGGGGCAGTGCCTGCAACCGCTCAGCAGCAGCCGGCCCCGCAGGCACCCTCTCCGGGGGCGATCGCGGCGGCGAAGGAGATCCTGCAGCTGAAGAATGCAGCCGGGATGTACGCCAACGCCGTGCCGGCCATCGTGGACAAGGTCAAGACCACGCTGATCGGGCAGAACCTCAACTACCAGAAGGATCTCAACGAGCTCGCCCCTGTGATCGCCAAGCAGCTTGCCGGCCGCGAGCAGGAGATCGGCGAGGGGATGGTGGGGGTCTATGCCGGCGAGTTCACCGAGCAGGAGTTGAAGGATCTCGTCACGTTCTACAAGTCGCCGCTCGGCCAGAAGCTGATCGCCAACGAGCCCAAGGCCATCAACCTCAGCGTGCAGGTCATGAACGATTGGGCACGGAACTTCTCCGAGGTCGTCGCAAGCGCGTTCCGCGCCGAGATGAAGAAGCGTGGCAAGGAAATCTGACAGTACCTATCTGATCGGAATCCGGATCATGTTCTAGGAGAGGTCGGAGTGGACAATGGCTGAATTCGACGTCGACCTCTTCGTCATCGGTGGCGGTTCGGGCGGCGTGCGTGCCGCCCGCATCGCGGCCGGTTACGGCGCCCGCGTGATGATCGCGGAAGAGTACCGCATGGGCGGCACCTGCGTGATCCGCGGCTGCGTGCCCAAGAAGCTGTTCGTGATCGGCTCGCATGTTCGTCACGAGATCGAGGACGCCGCCGGTTTCGGCTGGACCGTTCCACCCGCGACCTTCGACTGGCCGACCCTGATCGCCAACAAGGACAAGGAAATCGCGCGGCTGGAGGCGGCCTACACCGCGAACGTCGAGAAATCGGGCGCGCAGATTGTCAAGAGCCGCGCGGTGATCGAGGACAAGCACACCGTCCGCCTGCTCGCGGACGACAAGAAGATCACCGCAAAGTACATTCTCATCGCCACCGGCGGCGCGCCCAACCATGGCGCGGCGATCCCCGGCATCGAGCATGTGATCTCCTCCAACGAGGCGTTTCACCTGAAGAAGCTGCCGCGGCGGATCGTGATCCAGGGGGGCGGCTATATCGCGCTGGAATTCGCCGGCATCTTCGCCGGCTTCGGCTCCGACGTGACCGTGATCTATCGCGGCGACAACATCCTGCGCGGGTTCGACGAGGACGTCCGCACGCATGTCCGAACCGAGATGGAGAAGCAGGGCATCACCATCCTCACCGGCTGCACGGTGAACGAGGTCGATCGCCACGGCGAGGAATTCACCACCCATCTGTCGAACGGATCGAGCATCGCGTCCGACCAGGTGATGTTCGCGATCGGGCGCCATCCGTCGGTCGCAAATCTCGGACTGGAGAAGGCGGGCGTCGCCATCAACCCGAGGAATGGCGGCATCGCGGTCGACCATTTCTCCAAGAGCTCGGTCGACAGCATCTACGCGATCGGCGACGTCACCCACCGCCACAATCTGACGCCGGTTGCGATCCGCGAGGGCCATGCTTTCGCCGACACCGTGTTCGGCAAGCGCGAGGTGCAGGTCGATCATTCGCATATCCCGACCGCGGTGTTCTCGCAGCCGGAGGTCGGCACTGTTGGCCTGACCGAGACTGAAGCACGCGCGCAGTTCAGCCACGTCGACATCTACAAGACGACGTTCCGCCCGATCAAGGCGACGATGTCCGGCCGCGACACCCGCGTGCTGATGAAGCTCGTGGTCGACGGATCGACCGACCGCGTGCTCGGCTGCCACATCGTCGGCGACTGTGCCGCCGAGGTCACGCAAGTCGTCGCGATTGCCGTGAAGATGAAGGCGAACAAAGCCGATTTCGACGCGACCATCGCGCTGCATCCGACCGCGGCCGAAGAGCTGGTGACGATGCGCACCCCGACCGCGCGCCACGTGCGCCAGGCGGCGGAGTAGCGTCTACCCGTACAAATATCCGACCGGTTTGCCCTCGGTGCGCAGGGGACGAATGTCCTTCTGCGTGATGATCTGGCCGGCGAGGCCGTCGATCTCGTCGCGCTGCGTCGGCGTCCAGCTGCGCAGGTTGTCGATGCCCTTGAGAAGACCGAGCCGCAGGACCTGGGTGTTCTCGCCGACTGCAATGAGGCTGATCGCGCTCTTGCTCGCGGTGACGACGTCGCCGGCCGCGAGCTCAAAGGTCCCGCCTGCCTTGTTCTTGAATTCGGCGGTGCCGCGAATGATGCGATAGATCGCGACCTCGCCGTTGGCGAAGGAGGCGGCATCCACCGAAGCCGACGAGCTCTTCGGCAGCAGCGATTGGCCGCGCGGATCGGTTGCGATGATGTGGCCGGTGACGAGCTGGCCGCTCGGCGCCTCGATGCCGATGTCGCGCACGTAGACCGGCAGCGCCGATTTGATCGTGCCGCCAGTGAGCGGCTTGAACAGCGCATCCAGCGCCAGCGGATCCTGAAGCCAGAAGCCGGCATTGGCCGGGCGATCGTGCAAGGGGTGGCTCCACGCCACGCGCGGCGTCTCGGCTTCGTTGATCTGGTCGGGGCCGACGATGGTCGGGTTCGGAAAGGTGGTGGGATCGGTGATGAAGGCTTCGAGGAACTTGCCGGAGTAGCCCATCGAGATGGGATCCGGCACCACCGTCTGCGGCGTCTTCAGATTCTGTTCGGTTGGCAAACCCGACCACGTGTAGAACAGCTGGCGATGCACGATCGCGCTTTGCAGCATCACCGCGCCAGGGCCGACATTGTAGAAGCGCCCGTCATAGTCGAAGGTGAAGGCGCCCGAGGTGACCAGCACGAGCTGAAAGCCGCCGGGCGGCAGATGCAGATGGAAATCGGTCGGCCCGGTGTCGGGGCGGTAGATCGGCAGGTTCGTGGCGACTTCGTGGAGCAGGAAGGTTTCGTTGTTGGCGTGAAAGCCTTCATTCGCACGGTTGTAGAGCGCTTGCGGACGATACGTCGCCTCGAATTTCGCGCACCTGTCGCGATCGATCGCAACGAAATCCCTGGTGTTGAGGCGGAGCGGCGCGCCGTTCGGGTGGGTGAGGCCGGTGGTCTTGAGATCGCCCGCAGCATGCACGTTCATGACGTTCTCCGCTCTGCGCCATTGCCAGCTTGCGAAGTCGTTGCGAATTTTGGGCCAGTTGGTTTGCGAAGCAGCAATGGCGCCCGGCGCGTCGATGCGGTGAGGAAAAATCGGTGGCTGCACCGGAGGTTAGACCGCCCGCTCGCACTGATCTTGCGACCCTGCGCCAAGGCTCGCGCTTCGGAGGTGGCGCCGCTTTTTGTCTAATTTGTCAGCAGGCCCCGCCGTCGCGCGTGCAGGCAGCGGTTGACATTATGTTCACTTTTTGTTCTTATGCTGCGACCGAGATGGAGGCAGCCATGGACAACCGCATCAACGACATCCGCAGAACCATCAGGGCGCTTCGCGTCAGCATGCGCGAGGCCGAGGCGATCATGCACGAGCAGATCAACCGCGATGAGGACTGCAGCTTCGTGGCGCAGGAGGTCATCAAGATGCGCTCGGTCATGAGCCTGCTCGTGAAGGAGCGAACCGCGCTGGGCGATTTCGAGCCGATCCTGGTCAACAGCTTCTTCATCCCGCGGCGGCGGTCGGCACGAAAGCTCGCTGCTGCGCAGGCGGCGACCGTCGAGTCCGTGTTCCGTCCACGCCTGGTGGCGCGGGCTTGAGGCGGAGAGCGCCTCAATCAAAGACGTGAGGCGCGGCCCGATCCGGCTTGCCGGCCGGGCTGTCCGCCCACTTCGCCATCTCCATGGTCCGCATATCGACGCTCTCGCACCAGAAGCAGCTCGGCGCTGTCAGGCCCTTCTCGGACAGGATCTGGATCAGGCTGTGGCCGCAACCGGCGCACCAGGCGATGTCGGTCATTCATTCCTCGACGGCGTAGCAAATTGGGCAATGAAGTTGTCGCTGGTGAAGCTTGCGTGGGCGCTATGACGGTGCCGGAGCGCTGCGCCCGATCGGCGCGCTCGTGCCCGAGATCGTCGAAGTAGCAATCCATCGTGACACGGCTGCGATGTCGTCGCCGTTGTCGCGATAGGCGCGAAGCTGGAATTCGGCCGAGCTGCCGCGATCTACAACGGTGCGGCAGTGCTCGATCTCCGCGGCGCAGCCCAATGCGTCCGCGTCCTCGGCGATGCCGTCGATGATCCGGGTGAGCATCTCCGAGATCATGACCGGTCCGTCCTTTGATGCAAAGATGCAATCGGTGCCGTAGCGCTGGGCGCGCCATTTGTTCTCGACCGCAATGGCGCGTTCGACGACGGTGACCTCCTTCGACAGATGCGGCCGCAGATAGAGGTGGCGCGTCAGGCAGCGATAGAGCGAGGCGATCGCGACGGCGTCCTCGACCAGGGTGCAGGTATCGGGCGCACGAAGCTCCAGCGTCGGGTGCTTCATGGATGGGCACATCGCCCACCAGATGTGGCCTTCGTCGGGGATCACGCCGGAGCGCTGGAGAGCGCCGATATATTCGTCGAAGTCCTGCCTGTTTTCGAATAGTTCGGGCAGCCCCGTGCGCGGCAGCTCGGAATAGGCGGCGAGACGATAGCCCTTCAGTCCCGTCTTGTGCGAGTTCCAGAACGGCGAGGACGCCGCGAGCGCGATGAACAGCGGCAGATGCGGGAGCATCGCCCGCATCACCGCCATCCGCTTTTCGGGATCAGGCAGTTGAACATGCACGTGCATGCCGCACATCATGTTGCGGTGGCCGATGCTGCGCAGATCCTCGATCATCTCCTCGTAGCGCGGCTTCGGGCTCGGCTGCGACCTGCGCCAGACCGCGGTCGGATGCGTGCCGCAGGCCATGATGACGAAGCCATATTGCGCGGCGACGTTGGCCACCTCGCGGCGCAGGAACCTCAGCTCCTCTCGTGCGTCATTGACATCGACGTGGACGTTGGTCGCCACCTCGAGCTGGGATTGCAGCATCTCGCGCATGGCTTGTCCGCCGGTCGACCAGTTTGCGGATTCGAACAGCTCGTTGGGCGTCTGGATCGCAACCTCGAGCGTACGGCGATCGGCGAGGAAGTATTCCTCCTCGATGCCGAAGGAATATTCGGCCGCCTTGCCGCGCCCGCCGGCCGAGCGAATGACGACATGCTGCTTGTCGTCGGAGGGATCGAGGCGCAGCAGTTTCAAAACGTCCGAAGCAAATGTCATCGTGCCACCCGGCGGCGGTATTGCCTGCGGGCAATAATCCGCCTGACAGGGGTGGGTTCCGCCTCGGACCTACTGGAAATTGTAAGATCGAACGGAACAATTTTCCCTGCTTCGGATCCGAGCTGAGCGGGGTTGCCTTGACGCCCTCGTCGTGTAGAACAGCCGCGGGTGATCGCTGCATCGGGCAGCGACAGGTTAAGCGATGGTCGGGCCGCCACGCAGGATGCGTGCGCCATGAACGATCAGCTGCCCGGCAGGCACCTGCCCAAATCACCGTTTTTCGTCGAGCGAGCACTCGCGACGCTCCAGCGATTCCTGCACGTCGAGGCCGTCAGCGGCGTGGTGCTGCTGGTGGCCGCGGCGGCCGCCTTGCTCTGGGCCAACTCACCCTTCGCCCATGCGTATCATGAGGTCTGGAACCTGCCGATTTCGCTTCATCTCGGCGGCTTCGTCTTCGTCCGATCGCTGCATTTCTGGATCAACGATGCGTTGATGACGATCTTCTTCCTGGTCGTCGGCATGGAAATCCGCCGCGAGATCCACGAGGGCGCGCTCAGCTGGTTCGATCAGGCCATGCTACCGGTGCTCGCGGCTCTCGGCGGCGTTCTCGTTCCCGCGCTGATCTATCTCGGCTTCAACATGGTCCCGGGACGTAGCCAGGGCTGGGCGATCCCAACCGCGACGGATATCGCTTTCGCGGTCGGCGTGCTCGCGTTGCTGGGACGATCGATCCCCGCGAACGTCAGGGTGTTTCTGCTGGCGCTGGCCATCATCGACGACATCATCGCAGTGCTCATCATCGCATTGTTTTATACGAGCGGACTCGATCTCAACGGCTTCATCGTCGCGGCAGTCGGCGTGCTCCTGGCGCTCGGGTTTCAACGGCTCGGCTTCGGCTCCGCGTTCGCCTACGTGCTGCCTGCATTCATCGTCTGGGCGGGGTTCCTTATGGCTGGCGTCCATCCGACGCTCGCGGGTGTCCTGCTGGGCTTGATCACGCCGGTCCGCTCGGCCCGTCCCGAGATCGTGCCGCCCGTCATTCGTGTTGAAACGGCGCTGCATCCCTGGGTCGCCTACGCCGTCATGCCGCTGTTCGCGTTGGCCAATGCCGGTGTCGACTTCAGAAGTGCCGAGTTCACTGGCGGCGCGCAATTCGTGACGCTGGGCATCGGACTTGCGCTTTGCGCGGGAAAGCCCATCGGCGTGATCGGTGCGACCTGGCTTGCGGTGCGCGCAGGGGGATGTCGACTGGCGCCGGGCGTGACATGGGCCGGCGTCTGCCTCGTCGGGCTTCTGGCCGGCATCGGCTTCACCATGTCGATCTTCATCGCCATGCTCGCGTTCACCGACGAGAAGCTGCTCGATGCCGCGAAATTCGGCGTGCTGCTCGGCTCGCTCATCTCGGTGACGCTCGGCCTCGGATGGGGAGCCGAATACGCTCACCGGCAGCGCGAGCACGGCGATCACTGAAACGGCGCCGTCAGCGCGTCAGCCCGGCAGCGGGATCAGGGGCGCGACCTCGCGATCCCCGGCGTTCTCGCTCGCCGCAAGGCCGGCTGCGACGCCGATGCGATCGGCCTCGGGCCGGTTCTGGCTCATCTTGCGCTTGCCTTCGAACCTGGTCACGGGAATGCGCACGCCGACGATCCCGCGCAGCTGCGCGGCGATGAAATCCGCGGGCGCATCGTTGACCGCCCACGGCTTTGCACGCGCGCCTTCGTGCCTGTTGGTCAGCCGCGTCACGACCGCGAGCAGGCGCTCCGGATCCTGGAAGAATTCCACCGGGCCGTAGGCATGTACGGCAATGTAGTTCCAGGTCGGCACGACCTTTTCGGTCTCCTGCTTGGTCGCGTACCAGGACGGCGTCACATAGGCGTCGGGACCCGAGAAGATCGCCAGCGCATCGCCGATCGGCGGCAGCTGCCATTGCGGGTTGGCCTTCGCCACGTGCCCATACAGCACGCCATGCTCGCCTTCGCTCTCGTCGAGGAAGAGCGGCAAGGGCGTTGCGATCGGGCCTTCGCTGGTGGCCGTGACGAGGCTCGCGAGCCGTGCAGCCCGGATGGTCGCGTGAACGCTCTCGATGTCGTCGTCCCTGAAGGCCGGGGGAATGTACATGACGTGTCTCCGTTCGGGTGACGGACATAGCCGGAATCTGGCCTGCCATAAACGGCCAGTTTTGGACAATAATGTCAGTCCAGTTCGGCGACCGCCTGCGCGAGCAGCCGGCAGCCCCGTTCGATCTGCGCGACCTCCAGCGCTGAATAGCCCATGACGAGGCCGACCGTCTTCCGCGCATTGCGCCGGCCGGCGACCAGCGCGGAGACGGGATAGATGCCGACGCCCTTGGCGCGGGCTGCCTTGATCAATGCCTCTTCATGTTTCAACGGCAGATCGTCGAACCACGCCACCACATGCAGGCCGGCGGCTGCGCCTTCGATCCTGACGCGATCGCCGAAGCGCCGGCGCAGCGCGGTGATCAACGCCTGCTGGCGCTCGGCGTTGCGCCGGGAAGTCGGAGGGCGACAGCTCGCCATAGCGGAAGTTCGCGACGAGCCCGCGCAGCGCCTCGTAGATCCGGCGCGCGCCCATGCGGGCGGGATTGGTCTTCATCTGGGTCATCGATCGTCTCGGCATGGAGCAATCTCTCACGCTCGTGATCAGCACGACGTGAGAGCTGCGTTGTATATCTTCATTCCCTGGGGCACCGGCTTCAATAGGGGAGACCGAGATGGACGACCAAGCCAAATTGGCGGCGCTCCAGCGCCATTGGGACGCGTCGGACGCGAACGATTTCGAGGCCGAGCATGACATCTATCGCGAGGACGCCTTGCTCGACTATCCGCAGTCCGGAGAGCGCATCCGCGGCCGCCGGAACATTCAGCAGAGCCGATTCGCGCAGCCGAACAAGAAGCGCTTCAAGGTTCGGCGGATCATCGGCGGCGGCGATCTCTGGGTGAGCGAGTTCGTCCTGACCTATGACGGAGTGCCGTCCTACGTCGTCAGCATCATGGAATTCCGTGACGGCCTGGTCGCGCACGAAACGCAATATTTCGGCGACCGATTTGAACCGTCACCGTCGCGCGCGCATCTCGTCGAGCGGATGGGGTAGACACGCCACTGCCTTAACCGAGTTTGCCAAGACGGAACCCGATGCGGCGGCTGGTCGCACGTCGGTCACCTTGATTCCAGCTCACGCAGCTTTATGTGTGGGAAGAACAAGAATCCGGGCCCCTCTGGCGAGGACGCTGACCATGTCGGCAAAACCTCGCGATGTCGGATGACCTGTCCCGCGCGAATGCGATGGATCGGCCGATTGTCGGGCCTGCTCGAGTTCCCTCCGCCCCAATCGTCTCCATCGCAGCTCAGCGCGGCCATTTCGCAAGCATGAGGAGCGACGATGTCTGACGCCACAACTTCCACCCCGATCGAGATCACCGAGCCGCGCGGCATCAACGAGCAGGCTGCGGCGGCGCTGGTAATCGCCGGCGCGCTGGTCGCCGTAGCCGACCGCCGCGTGTCGCCGGTCGAGCGCGACGAGGTGATCCGCTTCATCAGGGAGCGCGGACTGGCGCCGCATATCGGCGACGATCGTCTGTTTGCGATGTTCGACGAGCTCGCCGAACGGCTCGAAGAGCCTGATTTCGCCAACGTCGTGATCGACACGCTGCGCCCGGTCGCGGACCTGCCGCTGTCGTCCCATCTGATCGAGCTGTCGGAACGTGTCGCGGCGGCGGACGAGAATGTGGATCCGCACGAAGTGCAGGCGATCAAGCTGCTGCGGCTGCTGACGCTGGTGCTGCCGCGCGCGAAGCCGGTCGGGCCCATCGCGGTTGGCGCGGCCGCCAAGGCGTGAGCATGAGCGCAGCTTCCGATGAGCAAAAGACCAGATCCGAGGGCCACAGCGGCCAACCGGCCGGTGGCGATCCGCGCCTCGATGCGCTGGTCGATCGGCTGCCGCCGCGCCTTGCCAACACAGTCGACTATCTCCTGCAACCGTCCAGCCGCTGGGTCCGGATTCCCTCGGGCGCGCTGCTCGTCGTCGGTGGCGTGCTGTCCTTCCTGCCGGTGCTCGGCGTCTGGATGCTGCCGCTCGGCCTCGCGCTGCTCGCCGAGGACGTGCCGGCGCTGCGTGCGTCGCGCTCGAAGGTCTTCGACTGGATCGAGCGCCGCAAGCCGCACTGGCTGGACCCGGCCGCATCAAAAGACGATCGATCATGACTGAGTTCATCACCGCCGATGCGCTGACCGCGCTGCTCCAGGTCGTCCTGATCGACCTCGTGCTCGCCGGCGACAATGCCGTCGTCATCGGCCTGGCCGCCGCCGGCCTGCCGGCCGAGCAGCGCCGCCGCGCCATCGTCGTCGGCATCATCGCGGCGACCGGCTTGCGCATCATGTTTGCCGGCGTCGCGACCCAGCTTCTGCAAGTGATCGGCCTGCTGCTCGCCGGCGGCGTGCTGTTGCTGTGGGTGTGCTGGAAGATGTGGCGCGAACTGCGCGAGCAGACCGCGCATGCGAACCAGCTTGCGTTCAGCCATGGCGGTGCCGCGACCAGCCCTGCCGCACCGCGCAAGACGTTCGGGCAGGCGGCGATGCAGATCGTGGCCGCGGACGTCTCGATGTCGCTCGACAACGTGCTCGCGGTCGCGGGCGCGGCGCGCGAGCATCCCTACATCCTGGCCTTCGGCCTGCTTCTGTCGGTTGCGCTGATGGGCGTTGCCGCCGATCTGCTCGGCCGCGTGCTGCAGAAGCAGCGCTGGATCGCCTATGTCGGCCTCGCCATCGTCGTCTACGTCGCCTTCGAGATGATCTATCGCGGCTCGCTCGAGCTCGCGCCTGTCATCGCAAGTCTCTAAACCCGCCGCCGTATTCTGCCGTCGCCCTTCCGGAGTGATCGATGTCGTCCGAACCCCAAGCACCTTCGGCGCGCCTCGCGCCAAAGCCGCCGGTCGGCCTGTTTCCGCGCCTGATCTTCGGCTCGCGCTGGCTGCAATTGCCGCTCTATGTCGGGCTCATCGTCGCGCAGGCCGTCTATGTGCTGCTGTTCCTGAAGGAGCTCTGGCACCTGGTCGCGCACTCGTTCGACGCCAGCGAGCAGCAGATCATGCTGGTCGTGCTCGGCCTGATCGACGTCGTCATGATCTCGAACCTGCTCGTGATGGTGATCGTCGGCGGCTACGAGACCTTCGTCTCGCGTCTGAACCTGCGCGGCCATCCCGACGAGCCCGAATGGCTGAGCCATGTCAACGCCAGCGTGCTCAAGATCAAGCTTGCGATGGCGATCGTCGGCATCTCCTCGATCTCGCTGCTCAGGACGTTCATCGAGGCCGGGAATCTCGGCACCACGCGCAGCAATTTCACCGAGAGCGGCGTGATGTGGCAGGTGTTGATCCACCTGACCTTCATCGTCTCGGCGATCGGTATCGCCTGGGTCGACCGCCTCAGCGAGAATGGACACCGAAAGGAGAACGGTCACGCCTGAGCGCGGGCGCTACCCGGCGAGATCCAGGTCGGCGAGCGGAGGCGAGGCCACCTCCGCGCTGTGCAGCGACGTGCTTGCGACCGCACGATTCCGGCCGGCGTCCTTGGCGCGGTAGAGCGCGATGTCGGCCTGTCGCAGCAGCGCAATGTCGTTGCTGCCGATTTCTTGCTTGTCGGCGACGCCGATGCTGATGGTCACGGGGCCGCGCGGTGCCGCGGGATGGCGGATGTCGAGATTTATGACCGATTGCCGCAACTGTTCGGCGATCTCCATCGCGCGCTCTTCCGTGAGGCCCGGCAGCACGACGGCGAATTCCTCGCCGCCATATCTTGCGGCCTGGCCGCCGGAACGCGCCGCAATCTGGTCGATCGCGCCGGCAATCTGGCGCAGGCAGTCGTCGCCGGCCTGATGGCCGAGCGTGTCGTTGAATCCCTTGAAGTGATCGATGTCGATCATCAGCACCGAGAGGACCGAATTGTGCTCATAAGCCTCGCGCAGGAAGCCGTCGAAGCTCCGGCGATTGGCGAGCCGCGTCAGACCGTCGGTGGTGGCGAGCTGTGCAAGGCGCCGGGTCGCGGTCGACAGTTCGTCTTCGAGCAGCTTGCGCTGCGTCACGTCGCGCAGCACGGCGACGGTCGAGCGCCCTTCGGGGCCGAGGCCACGGGCCGGCCGAAAATTCGATTCGAGCCATACGATGGAGCCGTCCGGTCGCCTGACGCGGAAGGTGATCGATCGCGAATGACTGCTCTCGTCAAGAAGGCTGCCGCTGTTGGCCACGATCTCGTGGTCGTCGGGGTGGACGAAATCGAGGCAGGAACGTCCGACCACCATGTCTTCGGTCATGCCGAGGGCCGCGTGAATCGACTGCGACACATAGCGGCACACGCCTCTCGCATCGAGCACCAGCACGATGTCGGCGATGTTCTCGGCAAGCAGGCGATAGCGTGCCTCACGCTCGCAAAGCGACTGTTCGAGGCGGGTACGATAGTGGAACTGCCGCGCCAGCAGTGTGGCGATGCCGGCCACGACGAGCAGGAGGACGAAGGCCACGAGCGCGTCCCGGCGCAGCGCTTGTTGCCATCCGGCAAGGATCTGCGCCTCGGATCGCGCAACGGTCACCACGATGGGATAGCGGTCGGCCTGTTCGTAGCCGAAATATTTCGCAATCCCGTCGAACGGCGAGGTTATCCTGTAATAGCCGACGGGATCCTGCTTCAGGCGCGTCTGAAACAGCGGCGTGCCTGAAAGGTCGCGGCCGCTGGAGCCCTCCGGCCAGCGTGCCAAGACCTTGCCGTCACCGGTGATCAGGCTGATGGCGCCATGCTCGCCGATCCGGAACGACTGATAGAAGCCGGCGAAATAGTCGCAAGGAATCGTCGCCATGACGATTCCGGCAAATGCGCCGGTCGCCGCATCGCTGATGCGTTTCGACAGCACGATGGTTGGAAGGCCCGTGGTTCGGGACTTGAACGGGCCGCTGATGCGCAGCTCGTTGCCGGGAGTATCCCGGTGGAAGTGGAAATAAGCGCGATCCGCATTGTTGTGCGTTTGCAGCTCTCCACTCGAATAGATCGCATCGCCGTTGACGTCGAGCACCTTGATCTCGCGGAGCTGGGGCAGCGAGCGCACAGTGTTTGCCAGATAGGCATTGAACCGCGCCGCGCTCTCGGGCTTGCGATATTTGAGCAGATCGACGAGGCCGCCCATCGCGACGTCGGGAGCCTGGAACGAATGGACGGCGTGCTGGGTCAGCGAATGCACGAGGTTGCGAACGTCGTCCTCGTTGCGCGTCAACGCCATCTCGCGGCCAAGGGCGGCCTTCCACGCAACCAGGCCGAGCACGCAGGCGCTCATGAGCACGACGAGCGCCCACACGACCATGGTCGGATGGTGCTGAATCCTGGCGTGAAGGCGTCGTGACGGCATCGGGCTCGACCTGTTTGCGTCCGGCGATGATCGCCGCCCGGCGTTGCCGACTGCCTAACTCTCGCGCGTGTGCACAGCGGGAACTCGCCGCGTCATTAACAGAACGTGGAGGAGAATATCGGAAAGGAGAAAAATGCCCGTATTTGACCGGGCTTTTTCACCGATGCGCGAGCGCGCCCGTAAAATGACGGCCTCGCGCAGCGTCTCGGAGGGGGCTTCGCCGAACGCTCGCCTGTAGCCCACCGAGAAGTCGCCGAGGTGCCAGAAGGCGTTGCCGAGCGTAGATGGATTCCAAGGAATGCCCGCTAGACCTCTTTCGGCATTATCGCTATATCGTTCGAGATATAGCGATATGCGCTTCGGAGCGTTCAATGGAAATCAAGGTGAGGCAGCTCACGACCTGCGAGGTGGCGGCCGACGGCGGCGCGATCTCGCTGGGCTTCGAGGATGTGACAGGCAATCCCGCCGCGGTCAGCGTCTCTCTCAACCAGGTCGGCGCCCTGATCATGACGCTGCCCGGCCTGCTCGAGGCGGCGCTGAAGACCCGCTACGGCGACCAGAGCCTGCGCTATGCCTATCCGCTGGCGTCCTGGGTGCTGGAACAATCCACCGACACGACCCAGCGCATCATCACGCTGGAAACAGAAGACGGTTTCAAGGTCCGCTTTTCGATCCCGGAGGCCGAACAGTGCCTGCTCGGTGAAGCGCTGACTCAGCCGATGCCCGAGACGACGGTGCTGCCGAACTGACGGTCAAGAGGATTTACGGGAACGGGCGATGTCGCTCTTGAGCGCTGCCAGATCCTTGTGCACCGCGCGTGCGGCGTCACGCTCGATCTTGCGGTAGCGCTCAACGAGCTTCTCGCCGAACGGCGTCAGCATCGCGCCGCCTCCGTTCTTGCCGCCGGCCTGCGGCTCGACCGCGGGATGTCCGCAGATCCGGTTGATCTCGTCGACGAGATCCCAGGCGCGCTTGTACGACATGTCCATGGCGCGGCCGGCCGCCGAGATGGAGCCCTGCTCGCGGATCTGCTCCAGAAGCTCGATCTTGCCGGGCCCGATCCGGTCCTCGCCATCGAGGTCGATGCGAAGGCTGAGCTGGGGCAGGGATTTGGCGCTCGCGCGCGGCATGATGGGCTCTCTTGAATGACTCTCGACCGAGATTGCCATTCTTGCCCATCGCGAACAAGGTGAATGCGGCCCGCCGCATCACCGCACGGCGTGCATCTCCAGAAACGCCTTCACGCCGGTGACGTCGCCGGTGTCGGATGCGGTGTAGCCGGGCAGGGTGGCGATGGCCGCTCGAAAATCGTGACTGCGGATGATGTCGAGGATGCGCCGCATCGGCTCCGTTTCGAGAAAGGCGCGCTTGCAGACGAAGAAATAGTCCTCGGTGAGGATGCGGATGAAATCGAGGCCGAACTGGCGCGCCGCCGCCTCGACGCCGAAGCACGCATCGGCCATGCCGCTGGCGACATAGGCGGCGACCGCGGCATGGGTGAATTCGATCTGCTGGGCGCCGTTGATCTTGCTCTCGTCGATGCCATGCGCGTCGATGAGTTGATCGAACAGAAGCCGCGTACCGGAATCGTGATCGCGGTTGACGAAGCGGACGTTGGGCCGGGTGAGGTCATTGAGCGAGGCGATGCGCAGCGGATTGCCGCGCGCAACCATCAGGCCCATCTCGCGCGTGACAAAGCTGATGATGCGGTCCTCGCGCGGATCGAGCCATTCGCGCGCGGCCTTGATGCCCTGGGCGCGCAGCGTGCCGTGCGGCAGATGCAGGCCTGAGAGATCGCAGGCGCCCTGTGCCAGCGAGACCAGCGAATGCTGATTGCTGACATAGCGCAGGTCGACGCCGATGCCGGGCTCCCGGTCGAGGAATTCGCGCAGCTTGGCCACCGCAAAGCCGTGGCTGGCATGGACGCGGATCACGGAAGGGCGCTGTTCGAGAAACGGCTTGATCTCGCTTGCGAGCTCCTGCGCCAGATTCTCGAGCTGCGGCCCGAGCCGGGCCTGCATGCGCTCGCCGGCCCACACCAGCCGCTCGCCGAACGGCGTGAGTTTTGAGCCCTTGCCGCGCTGGGTCTCGACGAGAGGCGTGCCGAAGAACTCGGACCATTGCTCGATCAGATTCCAGACATGCCGGTAGGACAGGTGCGCGTCGCTGGCCGCGCTGGTGATCTTTCCCGTCTTTCGAATCTCGTTGAGCACGCCCAGCATGACGACCGCGGTGCGCGGGCTGCCTTCGTGGCGAAACCGCCAGACGGCCTCGATCTCGATCTGGAGCATCCGATATCCTTATGAACTTAACTTCATATATAAGGCGCTTAATTGCAAGCCATATCATATTTACTCCCACGAATAGGCGCCTATTCTGGCATACCAGATTGGGAGAAGATATGATGTCCGCTGCATATGACTTTGCGCATTCGCCGGCGACCGAATTCATGGCTCGGCCGCAGCATCTGCTGATCGACGGCCGCCGCGTCCCTGCGAGCTCGGGCCGCACCTTCAAATCGCTCAATCCTGCCACCGGCCAAGCCATCGCCACCATCGCCGAAGGCGGCGAGGCCGATGTCGAGCTTGCCGTAGCCGCCGCGCGCCGCGCCTTCGAAGGTCCGTGGCGCACGATGCGCGCGTCGGAGCGCGGCCGGATCCTGCTGCGCTGGGCGGATCTGTTGAGAGTGCACGCCGACGAGATCATAGAGCTCGAGTCGATCGACGCCGGCAAGCCTGTGACCGCGACGATGCGCCAGGACTTTCCGGCTGCTTTGGACACGCTGACCTATTACGCCGGCTGGGCCGACAAGATCAGCGGTGACGTCGTGCCGGTGCGTGACGATGCCCTGACCTACACCATGCGCGAGCCGGTCGGCGTGGTCGCGGCGATCGTGCCGTGGAATTTCCCGCTGATGATCGGCATGTGGAAGCTTGCGCCGGCGCTCGCCTGCGGCTGCACCATCGTGATGAAGCCGGCCGAATTGACCTCACTGTCGGCGCTGCGCATCGCCGAGCTCGCCCTTGAAGCAGGTTTGCCGAAAGGAGTCTTCAACGTCGTGACAGGACCCGGCCGTGTCGTCGGCGACGCGCTGGTTAATCACCCTGACGTGGACAAGGTCACCTTCACCGGCTCGCCCGGCGTCGGCCGCGGAATCATGAAGGGCGCGGCCAGCAACTTCAAGCGCGTCTCGCTCGAGCTCGGCGGCAAATCGGCCAACGTGATTTTTCACGACGCCGACCTCGAAGCAGCCAGCAAGGCAGCCGCCTCCGGCATCTTCTTCAATGCGGGCCAGGTCTGCTCGGCGGGCTCGCGCGTGCTGGTGCAGGAGAGCGCCTATGACGAGGTCGTCGAGCGGCTCGCTGCGCGCGCAAGGTCGATCAAGATCGGCGATCCGCTCGACCGCAAGACCGCGCTCGGCCCCGTGATCTCCGAGAAGCAGATGAGGTCGATCCTCGACTATGTCGAGATCGGCCAGAAGGAAGGCGCGAGGCTCGTCACCGGCGGCGCGCGGGTCGGCGAGCGCGGCTACTTCATCAGCCCGACGGTGTTCGCCGATGTCGCGCACGAGATGCGGATCTCGCAGGAGGAGATCTTCGGCCCCGTCGTCAGCGTCATCAAGTTCAAGGACGAGGCCGATGCTCTACGGATCGCCAACGGCACGGCCTACAGCCTCGCCGCCGGCGTCTGGAGCCGCGACATCGGCAAGCTCCAGCGCTTCGCCAAGCGGGCGCGCGCCGGCACCGTCTGGATGAACACCTATGGCTATACCGACGTGCGGCTGCCCTGGGGCGGCGAGCGCGACTCCGGCCTCGGCCGCGAGCACGGCACCGCCGCGCTCGACAATTTCACCGAGCCCAAGGCCGTCTGGATGAACTTGGCCGTCTGACACCTCCCGAGCGGCCAACCCTGGAGCCTGCCTGACCCACCGGTCAGGCAGGCTCTCTTTTTCCAGATCGATAGAATTGTCTGCAATCCGCTCAGTGGCGGCAAACCCTGCGGACAAGAAGGCGGCCGCCTTAAACCTCGGCTTTGGAACCGACGTGCATCCTCACGCAAAAGAGTGGGGCATCAACATGTCGGTTCTCAAGGAGGTCGTCGTGGCGGTCGCGGGAGTCTACGCGCTCCTGTTCGCCTGCGACGCATTGTTCGGGGTCGGCGAGGCGCGCTTCGACGAGTCCTACTACAGCGCCAGCTTCTACGCGCCGAAGCAGCAGGAATTCCGTTTCGCCAGCGACACACCGCCGGCGACCCGCGTCAGCGACGCCTTCGCGCAGTTCTCCGCGGCTGAAGCAAAACCGAACAAGCGCTACTCGTCGCTGACGACGATCATCCGCTAAGCGCGCTCGGCTGCATGGCCGCCGGGATGCTGTCCTGCGCGTTGCGGGACGAGCAGAAGGCAGGCCACCATGAACGCCGCGATCACGATCGAGGCCAGCGGCCGGCTGAGTGCCAGCCCGCCGTGATCGTGCGGCTTGTCGAGGAAGTCGCCAACGGTCGCGCCCAGCGGACGTGTCAGGATGAACGCCGCCCAGAACAGCGTGACGCGTGAGATTCGGGTCCAGAAATACAGCGCCGCGATGACGGCAAGCGCGGCCGCAAAGATCAGCGCGCCGCCGCGATAACCCATGTCGCCGGTGTCGGCGATCCAGTCGCCGAGCGCGGTGCCCAGCGTCTGCGAGAAGGTGATCGCTCCCCAATAGAAGGCTTCGACCCGCGGCGTGCTGACGCTGTTGACCGAGATCGTGCCTTCGGCGCGATACCAGAGGCCGAGCACCAGCACGAGGCAGGTGAGCAGCAGCGTCGAGCCGCCGGTGTAGCCGATGCCGAGCGAGCGGTCGGCCAAGTCGGCCATCGTGGTCCCGAAGGTGGTCGAGGCCACGATGGTCGCCCAATACAGCGCGGGATGAAATCTTTGCGCGCGGATTTGCGCGGTAACGAGGACGATCATCGCCGCCAGGAACAGGCATGTGCCCGCGAGGTAACCCCAGTTCAGTGTCATCGTGACGGTGTCGCCGCCGGTCTCGCCCAGCGTCGTGGCGGCGATCTTGATGATCCAGAAGCCGAGGGTGACTTCGGGGACCTTGCTCTCGCTGAGGAGGCTGCTCTTCGTAGTGTCTTCCATGGTGTCCTCTATGTTGCGCGCTGCGCGGAGATCTCAGGTCTTGGTAACGCTGTCCATGATCGAGAGCATGTCAGTGATGGCCTGCTTGCATTTCGCGGCATCCGGGGTGCCGGCACGCAACGCTTCGAGCGCGCGGTCGATCGCCTTGTCGATGATGTGCCAGTCGGCGGCCGCTCGCGGCTTCAACCCCGCCTCGGCTTCGTCCCATCTGGTTTCGAGGTCCTTGATCCTTGCCTTCGCGCCGGCAAGGTCGCCCTTGTCGATCAGCCCTGCGACGTCGACTACGATGCTGCGGAACGGAGCGAGGTCGCCGAGCTGCGCGGTCGCCGCCTCCGCGAGCGGCACGAAGGTGAAATGCTGGCTCGCATGCATGCTCGGCTCGCCGACGAAAGCTATCACGAGGCAAACGGCAATGGCGCGGATGAGTTTCATTTGGTCTCTCCTGGTGTCGCTCCTGCGCTCGTGCAGGATGCGCTGAGGTTGGGATTGGAGTTATTGGGCCGGATCCGTGCGGTACGTGCCGCGATGTTCGAACGTCACCCGAGCGACGAGGCCGACGATGACGGTCAGGAAGACGATGCTGGTCAGGACCGTGCCGAGACCGATGCCGCCATACTCGCGCGACTGCGAGAGCAGATCGCCGAGCTCGGCACCGAGCGGGCGGGTGAGGATGTAGGCGAGCCAGAAGGTGAGGACCGGGTTGCCTCCGACATGGTAGGAGATCGCAATCGCTGCGATCAGCGCACCGAAGGCGACCACGCCGAGTTGGAAGCCGAGGCCGAGCGCTTCCGTGGCGAGATCGCCGGCAGCCGTGCCCAGCGCGAAGGTGAACAGGATCGCGGTCCAGTAGAACAACTCGCGCCGCGTCGTGACGATGCTGTGGATCGACAGCGTGCGCTCGACGCCGAACCAGATCGCGAAGGTTGCGGCGAGTGCGCAGGCGAACGCGGCGGTGCTGATGTAGAGGCTGATCTCGAGCTTGTCGGTAAGGAGGTCCGTGAGCTGCGTGCCCACGATGCTGACGAGGACGACGGTGAGCCAATATATCCAGGGCACGTAGGCGCGACGGCTCAATTGCATGAGGAGGACGGCAACCAGCAAGCCAGTCATGCACATTGCAGTCCTGCTGGCGCCCAGCCCAACATGCACCGCAAGATAGTCGGCGCCGGTCTCTCCCACGGTCGTGGAGAGGATCTTGATGGCCCAGAAGATCGCGCTGACCTCCGGAACCTTGTTCAGCATCTGTTTTGTACCGAAGCCTGAATCTTGCGACACGCCTATCCCTCCCGAAGCCGAAGCGATGTCGGACCGTCGCGCCCTGGACTTAGGTCCGACTTAGGGACAAGAAATTTCCTGATAGCGCAGCCTTCGCCGCAATTTGGGCCGGCTGGCGTCGGCTAAGTCAGTGCTAAGTCGTGATGGACAGGATGAGACGGCCGGAACGTCCGGCGGAGCTTGAGGACCGATTTTTGCGGGTTCTGTTGATCGAGGACGACAAGATGGTGGGCGCAGCCGTCGAGCAGGCGCTGAGGGATGCTGCTTACGCCGTCGACTGGGTCAGGGATGCCGCGACAGCGCTGCTCGCGGCGGAAAACGAAAACTACGAGGTGCTGCTGCTCGACCTTGGCCTGCCGAATGCGGATGGCCGTGACATTCTGCGGCGGTTGCGCGCGGACGGCCGCAAGCTTCCCATCATCGTTGTGACTGCGCGCGACGCAATCGACGACAGGATCGAGGGGCTCGATCTCGGTGCCGACGACTACCTCGTCAAGCCCTTCGAGATCCGCGAATTGCTGGCGCGGATGCGTGCCGTCACACGCCGCGAAGCCGGCGGCGCGCCGGCGCTGCTCGGCAATGGGACGCTGCGGTTGGACCCCGCAAGCCGCGAGGCATCTTACCTGACGAAATCGGCGGTGCTGACGGCGCGCGAATTCGCGCTGCTTCAGGCGCTGCTGGCGCGACCCGGCGCAATTCTGTCGCGCGGCGAGCTGGAGCGACAGCTCTACGGGTGGAACGAGGAGGTCGCGAGCAACGCGATCGAGTTTCTGATCCACGCGGTACGAAAGAAACTGGGTGTGGATGCGATCCGAAACGTGCGCGGCGTCGGCTGGATGGTGGACCGCCCATGATAAGGTCCTTGCGGGGCCGTCTCTTTGCCGGCGTCACCACGATCATTCTCCTGACAGGAATGATCGGCGGACTGCTCGGCTATCACTGGGCTTTCAGCGAGGCCATCGAGATGCAGGACTCCGTCCTCATCCAGATCGCAGGATTGGTGCAAGGTGGCAGCCTCACCGGCGGCCGGGCGCTGCATGGGGTGGATCTGGATGCAGAGGTCTGGTTGATTGATCAGGCCACTGCCCCGCAGGCGTCCGAGGACGACGCGAGGCTCTGGAGCCTCAAGGATGGTCTTGCCCTGGCGGTGCGAAACGGACAGCCGATCCGCGTGCTGCTGCGGACCCGCGCCGACGGCGCGCGGTTCGCGGTGGCACAGCGTACCTCCGTGCGCGACGAGATCGCCAGCGACATGGCGTTCCGCACCGTGCTGCCGATTGCGGCGCTCATTCCCTGCCTGTTGCTGGTCACGGCCATCGTCATTGCGCGCTCCCTGCGGCCGATGGTGCATCTTGCTGGCGATCTTGACGGACGGCGCGCCGACGACATGACGCTGCTGCCGACCGCGCAGATGCCGAGCGAGTTGCATCCTTTCATCGCGTCGATCAACGGATTGTTGCAGCGGATGCGCCTCTTGATGGACCAGCAACGCCGCTTCGTGGCTGAGGCCGCACATGAGCTGCGCACGCCAATCACGGCGCTGAGCCTGCAGGCGGAAAATCTCGCGGCCGTTGATCTGCCTTCCAGCGCCCGCGATCGCGTGGGGTCGCTTCGGCAGGGGATTGGCCGAACCAGGCATCTGCTCGAACAGCTGCTTGCGCTCGCGAGACAGGATGCGGGACAGGCCGATGCCGTGGCGATGCCTGTCGTGAGGCTGGACGACGTTGCCAAGGAGGTCGTTGCTGGACTGTTGCCCGAGGCGGCCAGTCGGGGCATCGACCTCGGTTTTGTGCTTGTCGAGCCGGCGGTTGTCCGCAGCGAAGCTGTGATGCCTGCCGCCCTATTGCGCAACCTCCTCGACAACGCACTTCGCTTCACGTCGCAGGGCGGGCGGATCGATGCATGGGTTTATCGCGATGGCGACGCGGCGATCCTGCAGATCGAGGACAGCGGGCCCGGGGTTGCGCCCGAGGAGATCGGTCGGATCTTTGAGCCGTTCTTCCGCGGCCAGCATCAGGAAGGCGATGGCGTCGGACTTGGCCTGTCGATCGTCAAGCGGATCGTCGATCGGCTCGGTGGCTCGGTCGAGGTTGCGAACATGACCGAGGGCGGGCGGACCGGACTGCGTGTTCTGGTCAAGCTGCCAGCGGCCACCGCCTGACTGTCATTCCCCCTGGATCCATTCCGCCATGCCGCGCCACAGCGTGTCGCGATGCTCGGGGCGGAAGAAGCCGAAATGGCCGATCGCCTTGGCGCCGACCTCGGACGGCTTCACGGTCAGCACCTCCGGCTTGATCGCAGTGAAGCCCGATGTCAGCAACTCGACTGCGGGCCGTGTTGCCCAGGGATCGTCGGAGAAGCAGAGCGCGCGCAGCGCGCCCTTGAATTTCGCGAAATTCTCCAGCGCCGGCAGTTTGGAATCGAACAGATAGCGCGGGCTGGAGACCCACTCGGCCCATTGCAGGAAGACGCCCTTGGGCAGGTCCTCGCCGATCCCGGCCCAGCCCGGCGCGTAGCCGAGTGCGTGGGTGAGCGGCACGCCGACAAAATTCATGAAGGCGAAGACGCGGTATTTTTCCGGCGACGTCATCAGCCGCCAGGTCGCGGCCTGCGATGCCACGAACGCGGCGCGCGAAATCTCGCTGTTGTTCTCGATCAGCCCGAGCGCCTGGCCGCCGTAGGAGTGGCCGACATAGGCGAGCGGCAGGGTGTTGTAGCGCTCGCGCATCCAGCGCACCGCGGCGGTGACGTCCCGCGCAGCCCAGTCCGACATCGAGGCCTTGAAGCCGACCAGCGACTTCGGCTGGTTGTAGCCGACCATCGCCGGCCGCCGGGAGTCCCCGATGCCGCGATAATCGTAGGTCATCACCGCGCAGCCGCGATGGGCGAGGTAGGAGGCAAAGCCCTTGTAGATCTTGCGCGGGACGGCAGTCGCCGAGTTGATCAGGATGGCATGCCGCTTGGCGCCGCGCGGCAGGAACAGGGTGCCGGTCAGCGCATACCCGTCGGTCGCCGGGAAGCTGATCTCGTCGATGAAAACGTCGTCCAGTGGCGCGTCCATGGGTGGAAGCTGTCTTGCCGGTTTCCTCTACCACCCCTAGCAAATGCGAATTCGGCTTTGCCCGCAAGGGTTTGCATTGCGAAACGGATTTACAACTGGCGATGTCGCGCCAGCCTGTGTATAAGGCGGCCCTCGCAACCCACAGATCAGGTTGCACTTTTTTGCTTCACGGAGAGATTGCGATGTCCGAGCGGTGGACGCCCGAGTCCTGGCGCAGCAAGCCGGTGCTACAGGTGCCCGAATATCCCGACGCCAAGGCTTTGGCCGACGTCGAGGCGCAGCTTGCAACCTTTCCGCCGCTGGTGTTCGCCGGCGAGGCGCGCAATCTGAAGAAGGCGCTGGCCCGCGTTGCGGCCGGTGACGCCTTCCTGCTCCAGGGCGGCGATTGCGCCGAGAGCTTTGCCGAGCACGGCGCCAACAACATCCGCGACTTTTTCCGCGTGCTGCTGCAGATGGCGGTGGTGCTGACCTATGCCGGCGCGGTGCCGGTGGTGAAGGTCGGCCGCATCGCCGGCCAGTTTGCCAAGCCGCGGTCGTCGCCGACCGAGAAGGTCAATGGCGTCGAGCTGCCGAGCTATCGCGGCGACATCGTCAACGACATCGCCTTCACCAAGGAAGCGCGCGTGCCGGACCCGCAGCGGCAGCTGATGGCCTATCGCCAGTCGGCCGCGACGCTGAATCTGCTCCGCGCCTTTGCGACCGGCGGCTTCGCCAATCTCGGCAGCGTGCATCAATGGATGCTCGGCTTCCTGAAGGATAGCCCGCAGTCCCGCCGCTACAAGGAACTGGCTGACCGCATCTCCGACGCGCTCAACTTCATGCGCGCCTGCGGCCTCGATCTGGAGAGCCATCCGGAGCTGCGCGCCACCGATTTCTACACCAGCCATGAAGCGCTGCTGCTCGGCTACGAGCAGGCCATGACCCGCGTCGATTCCACCACCGGCGACTGGTACGCGACTTCGGGCCACATGATCTGGATCGGCGACCGCACCCGCCAGCTCGATCACGGCCATGTCGAATATTTCCGCGGCATCAAGAATCCGATCGGGCTCAAATGCGGCCCGTCGCTCAAGCCCGACGGGCTGTTGAAGCTGATCGACATTCTCAACCCCGAGAACGAGCCGGGCCGGCTGACGCTGATCAACCGCTTCGGCTCCGACAAGGTCGCCGATCATCTGCCCGGCCTGATCCGCGCGGTGAAGCGCGAGGGCAGGGTGGTGGTCTGGTCGTGCGATCCGATGCACGGCAACACCATTACCTCGACCACCGGCTACAAGACGCGGCCGTTCGACCGCGTGCTTTCGGAGGTGAAGTCGTTCTTCACGATCCATGCCGCCGAAGGCACTCATGCCGGCGGCGTGCATCTGGAAATGACCGGCCAGGACGTCACCGAGTGCATCGGCGGCGCCCGCGCCATCACGGACGAGGATCTCAACGACCGCTACCACACGGTCTGCGATCCCCGCCTCAACGCCGAGCAATCCATCGACATGGCGTTCCTGATCGCGGAGCTGCTCAAGCAGGAACGCGTCGGCAAAACCAAGCCGATGCCGTTCGCAGCGGGGCTCTAGGACCTTGCTGCGCATCTGGAAGGCCACGATCAATTCCCGTAACGGTCTGGCCTTTGCGTTCCGCTCGGAGCAGGCCGTCCGCGAGGAGATCTTTGCGCTGATCCTGTCGCTGCCGGTGGCGTGGTTCGTCGCGGCCACCGCGACGCGCGCGGTCGAGCTGGTTTGTGCGGTCGCCTTCGTGCTGGTGGTCGAGTTGCTCAACACCGCGATCGAGAAGCTCGCCGACCGCCTGACGATGGATCACGACAAGCAGATCGGCCGGGTCAAGGACATGGGCTCGGCCGCGGTCGGCGTTGCGCTGCTGATGGCCGGCGCGTTCTGGATCATCGCCGTCATCGAGCGATTGGGATTCCTCTAGCTGGACGAGGCGGCCATGACCGAACGTCTCAACGCATTCGCGGTCACGCTCGCCCAGCTCAATCCGACCATGGGCGACATCGCGGGCAATGCCGCGAAGGTTCGGCTCGCCCGCGCGCGCGCCATCGCCGATGGCGCCGATCTCGTGCTGTTTCCGGAATTGTTCATCGCCGGCTATCCGCCGGAGGATCTGGTGCAGAAGCCGGCCTTCCAGACCGCCTGCCGCGCGGCAATCGAAGCGCTGGCGCGCGAGACTGCCGACGGCGGTCCGGCGTTGCTGGTCGGCACGCCCTGGGTCGAAGACGGCAAGCTCTACAATGCCTGCGCGCTGCTCGACGGCGGGCGCATCGCCGCTCTGCGCTTCAAATGCAACCTGCCGAATTATGGCGTATTCGACGAGAAGCGACTGTTCGCGCGCGGCCCCGCCGCAGGTCCCATCACCGTGCGCGGCGTGCGGATCGGCGTGCCGATCTGCGAGGATATCTGGCTGGAAGAGTCCGAGGACTACGAGAACGTGGTGGAGACGCTGGCCGAGACCGGCGCCGAGATCATCCTGGTGCCGAACGGCTCGCCCTATGCCCGCGACAAGAACGATGCGCGCCTGTCGGTGGCTGTCGCGCGGGTCACCGAGAGCGGCCTGCCGCTGGTCTATCTCAACCAGGTTTGCGGCCAGGACGAGCTCGTCTTCGACGGCGCCTCGTTCGCGCTCAACGGCGATCTCTCGCTCGCCGCGCAACTGCCGGCGTTCGAAGAGAGCATCACCACGCTGCGCTTCACGAGGAACGGCGGGGATTGGCGCTGCACCGGTCCGATTGCCGAGCAGCCGGAGGGCGACAAGGCCGACTATGCCGCCTGCGTGCTGGGTCTGCGCGACTACGTCGCCAAAAACGGCTTTCCCGGTGTGCTGCTCGGCATCTCAGGCGGCATCGACTCTGCGCTGTGCGCGGCGATCGCGGTCGACGCGCTTGGTGCCGACCAGGTGCACGGCGTCATGCTGCCTTATCGCTACACGGCAGCACACTCGATTGCGGATGCCGGCGAGCTCGCCGGCCATCTCGGCATCCGCTACGAAGTACTGCCGATCGCTGAAGCCGTGAGCGGCTTCGAGACCATCCTGTCCGGCCTCTTCAAGAACCTGCCGCCCGACATCACCGAGGAGAACCTTCAGGCCCGCACCCGCGGCACGCTGCTGATGGCGATCTCCAACAAGATCGGGCTGATGGTGGTGACCACAGGCAACAAGTCGGAAATGTCGGTGGGCTATGCCACGCTCTATGGCGACATGAACGGCGGCTTCAATCCGATCAAGGACATCTACAAGACGCAGGTGTTCCGGCTCGCAAGCTTGCGCAATTCGTGGAAGCCCGACGGTGCATTGGGACCCGCGGGCGAAGTGATCCCGCCCGACATCATCACGCGTCCGCCGACGGCGGAGCTGCGCGAAAATCAGAGCGATCAGGATTCACTGCCGCCCTACGACGTGCTCGATGCGATCCTGGAACGTCTGGTCGAACGCGAGGAGCCGCTCGACCAGATCATCGAAGCAGGCTTCGATCGCGAGACGGTGACCCGCATCGACCATCTGCTTAATGTCGCCGAATACAAGCGCCGCCAGGCCGCGCCCGGCGTGAAGGTGACGCGCAAGAATTTCGGCCGCGACCGCCGCTATCCCATCACCAATCGCTTTCGCGATCGGGGCGAGAAGCTGCCCGCACCCGACGAGACGCTGGTGTCGCGCGGCAGCAAGGCGTCGATCGACGCGTTCGAGGGGTGAGCCTTACTTCTGCTGCGGCAGGAAGATCGGGCCGACCGAGCGGATCGGCTTGTTGTCCGACGTGGTCATGGTGCTCGCATCTGCAGGCGGCGTGGCGGCGGGTGCGGCCGCGGTCGCCGGCACGGGAGCTGCGCCCTTCTTGGTCGGCGCGCCCTTGGTGAGCTGCCGCTGCTGCATCTTCTTGGCGCTTTCCTCGGTGACGATGATGTCACCCTGCTGCTCGGCAGCCGCCTTGTCGTCGGCCGATTTCAGCGCGTCGGCCCAGCTCTGGCCTGCCGCCTTGCAGGAGCAGGACGGGTTGAACTCGCTGCGGAATTTGAAGGCGGTCGGCAGCGACGTGTAGGGCTGGCCGCTGATGGAAACCGCGGAGTTCATGTCCTCGCCGGGATTGCGGTGGGCGTAGAGCACCGCTTCGGCCGCCGGGCAGAGGGCCTTGCAGGTCTTTTCGTCGTCGGCGAAACGCGCCGGCACGGTCGCAAACGAGATCGGGAAATAGGCGCCGTCGCAGGTGCGCACGCACACGGTGCGATAGGTGCCGGATTGCGGGCCGAGATCGGACGGCGGGACGGGCTGCGGATTGTTCGGGTTGTTGCCGCCGCCGAACAGATTGCTCAGGAAGTTGCCGCCGCCTTGAGACTGCGCGGCGTTGGCGTATTGCGGACCGCAATTGTTCTGTGCGAGCGCAACCAGCACGGAGCGACGCTGGCTGTCCCGTTCAGGGCTGCCGGCACCGGGTCCGCTGCGCAGGCGTTCGAGATTGCCGGTGATCTGATCCAGATTGGCGCGCATTTGCTGGATCTGGGTGTTGACCGGACTGCATTGCGCCGACTGGCCGTTGAACAGCGAGAAGAAGCCAGTGGATTCGCAGCCCATGCGCTTGGCCTGCATGGAGACACGATCGAGCTCGGCCTGCTGGCGGCTCTGGGAATCCTGGTAGCGACGGATCTGCTCGTCGCGCGCGGGGTCGCTGCTGCCGCCGCGGTCGAGCGCGGCGAGCTGGCCTTCCAGCCGCACGCACATCGGGTTCGATCCGAGCCCGCCCTGGGCGGGCGGAGGCGGTGCACCGGGCGGGCCGGCCTGCGCAAAAGCGTCAGTGGCGAGCACGACGCTGAGAAGCACGGTGCAAGCGAGGAGGGCGCGGGGACGGGACAGAGACAAAAATTCAGGCATATCCGCCATTCTAGCGAGGTCACGGCCCCGAGTGACTTTTCAATAGGATCTGGGGGGCCGAAGCGCGCCCTCCAATAGCCGCTTCCTGCGGCAGCGTCACGTCGTTTCAGGGGCCGTAAACGGGTCCTAAGGTCCGCCAGTTCCGAGAGAATTCAGCGCTGGCAGGTGATTGCGACATATTCGTCGCAATGGCCATGGGAGCAGTTTGCGCCGGATTTGGGGACAGAGCCGGTAATTTCGTCGGGATCGACCCGGCGGTAGGCCGATGCCTGTGCAAAGTCTCGTGACTGGCAATAGGTCCGGGCGACCTGCGCGCCGCATTTCTCGCCCTTGGCCAGGCACTGGTCGACGCCATAGCCGCCGGCCTGGTTGGCGACGATGAAGACGCGGGTCTCGGCCAAGGCGCTGGAGGCCGCAAGGATGGAGGCGCAAGACACGAGCGCGAGCAAGGATCGCATGAAAACACCTTGGGGGCAAAAAGCAGGAACCGCCAGTTCCAGAATGCGCTCAAATGGTTAAGGATGATGAACCATCAAGGCGGACGGCGGCCGTTTGCGGACATAAAGCGGCATTTTCGCGGCTCTCTTGACGCCAAGGCCCTTCGTGGCCCATATGTCGCCGCATGAACGGTCTCCTCGCCATCTGCATTATTTGCCGCGAGATTACGAGCTAGCGATTCGCTGGCTGGAGCCGTCTTTTCTCAAAACACATTGAGAGCACTGGACGCCCGGCCAACAGCCGACAGGTGTCCTTATGGAATTGCGCCTTTACGATACGTTGAGCCGGGACAAGCGCACCTTTGTGCCGCTCGATGCGAACAACGTCCGCATGTATGTCTGCGGACCGACCGTCTATGACTTCGCCCATATCGGCAATGCGCGGCCGGTGATCGTGTTCGACGTGCTGTTTCGGCTGCTCCGCCACCTCTATGGCGCGGCCCACGTCAAATATGTCCGCAACATCACCGACGTCGACGACAAGATCAACGACCGCGCAGCGCGGGATTTTCCGGGCCTGCCGCTGAACGAGGCGATCCGCAAGGTCACCGAGCAGACCGGCAGGCAGTTTCACGCCGACGTCGATGCGCTCGGTGCGCTGCGGCCGAGCGTCGAGCCGCGTGCGACCGAGCATATCGGCGAGATGCGTGAGATCATCGAAAGGCTCGTCAAAGGTGGCTTTGCCTATGTCGCCGAGGACCACGTGCTGTTCTCGCCGCAGGCGATGAACGAGGCCAACGACGGACTCCCGCGCTACGGCGCGCTATCGAACCGTTCTCTAGACGAGATGGTCGCCGGTGCTCGCGTCGATGTCGCGCCCTACAAGAAGGGCAATACCGACTTCGTGCTGTGGAAACCGTCCAAGCCCGGCGAGCCGTCCTGGCCGTCGCCATCAGGCATCGAGGCCGAGGGGCGTCCGGGCTGGCACATCGAGTGCTCGGCCATGGCCTGGAAGCATCTCGGCGAACAGTTCGACATCCATGGCGGCGGCATCGATCTCGTGTTTCCGCATCACGAGAACGAGGTGGCGCAGACCTGCTGCGCCTTCCACCGGCAGCGCATGGCGAACTACTGGATGCACAACGGCTTCCTGCAGGTCGAGAGCGAGAAGATGTCGAAGTCGCTCGGCAACTTCATCACCATCCACGAGCTGCTCGCGGACTGGCCGGGTGAGGCCCTGCGCCTCAACATGCTGAAGACGCATTACACCTCGCCGATCGACTGGACCATGAAGTCGCTGGAGGAGAGCGCCAGGACTCTCGACGAATGGTATCGGGTCGCCGCCGACGTCGAAGCCGGCAAGCCGGCTGCGTCCGTGGTCGAAGCGCTGCTCGACGACCTCAACACGCCGCAGGCGATCGCGGCGCTGCACAGCCTGCGTGGCGGCGACGTACCGGCCCTTGCGGGCTCGTTGCGGCTGCTCGGCTTCCTGTCCGAGAGCGCGGCGCAATGGGAAGGGCGCAAGCAGCAGGCGAGCGGCATCGACGGCAAGAAGGTCGAGAGCCTGATCGCGGAGCGGACGGCCGCGCGGGCGCGCAAGGATTTCAAGGAATCCGACCGCATTCGCGATCAACTCGCCGCGATGGGCGTCGCGATCAAGGACTCCAAGGACGGCACGACCTGGGAGGTCGCGCGATGACACGACCTGATACGCCGTTTCCGCGGCACTGGCTCTATTACATCGCGCTGAAGATCCTGTTGCTCGGCGCCGCGGTGGCGATCGTGCTGAAACTCTATGGTTTGTGGTGAAGACGATGGCACAAGCGCATCCCAAGCCCGGCCTGCGGCCGTTCCTGCCTGATGACGTTCCGATGCTGGCCGCGATCTTCGCCGCCAGCATCCAGGAGCTGACCGGCGACGATTACAGCGAGGCGCAGCAGGAAGCCTGGATGGAGGCGGCCGAGACCGCGGAGTTCGGCAAGCGGCTGGCCGCCGACCTGACCTTGATCGCGACGCTCGAAGGTTCGCCCGTCGGCTTCGCTTCGCTGCGCGGCGCCGATCACATCCGGATGCTCTATGTGCATCCGGCCGTCGGCCGGCAGGGCATCGCGACCATGCTGGTCGACGCGCTGGAGAAGCTCGCGGGCGGTCGTGGCGCTGCGGCGCTCACAGTCGACGCCAGCGACACCGCGCAGAATTTCTTCGCCAAGCGCGGCTACACGGCCCAGCAGCGCAACAGCGTCACCATGAATGACGAATGGCTCGCCAACACCACCATGAAGAAGACGCTCGGAGCAGCGCAATGAGCAAGGAGCGCCTCTATCTGTTCGACACCACGCTGCGCGACGGCGCGCAGACCAACGGTGTCGACTTCACGCTGACCGACAAGCAGGTCATCGCAGGCATGCTCGACGATCTCGGCATCGACTACGTCGAGGGCGGCTATCCCGGCGCCAATCCGCTCGACACGGAGTTCTTCGGCAGCAAGCCGAAGCTCAATCATGCGCGCTTTACGGCTTTCGGCATGACGCGGCGGGCAGGGCGCTCGGTCTCCAACGATCCCGGCGTCGCCGGCTTGCTGGAGGCGAAGGCGGACGCAATCTGCTTCGTCGCGAAGTCCTCGGCCTATCAGGTGCGCGTCGCGCTGGAGACGACGAAGGAAGAAAACCTCGCCTCGATCCGTGACAGCGTCGCGGCGGCGAAGGCCGCCGGCCGTGAGGTCATGCTCGACTGCGAACATTTCTTCGACGGTTACAAGGAAGATGCCAGTTTTGCGCTCGCCTGCGCCAAGGCGGCCTATGAGGCCGGCGCGCGCTGGGTGGTCTTGTGTGACACCAATGGCGGCACCATGCCGAACGAAGTCGAGGCCATCGTCACCGAGGTAACCAAGCACATCCCCGGCGACCATGTCGGCATCCACGCCCATAACGACACCGAGCAGGCGGTAGCGAACTCGCTCGCGGCGGTGCGCGCCGGCGCCCGGCAGATCCAGGGCACCTTGAACGGTCTCGGCGAGCGTTGCGGCAACGCCAATCTCTGTTCGCTGATCCCGACCTTGAAATTGAAGAAGGAGTTCTCGGACGCCTTCGAGATATCAGTTACGGCGGAGAAGATGGCGACCCTCGTCAAGGTCTCGCGCACGCTCGACGACATGCTCAACCGGGTGCCGAACCGGCATGCGGCCTATGTCGGCGAGAGCGCCTTCGTCACCAAGACTGGCATTCACGCCTCCGCCGTGATGAAGGACCCCCAGACCTACGAGCACGTGCTGCCGGAGACGGTCGGCAATCACCGCAAGGTGCTGGTATCGGACCAAGCCGGACGCTCCAACGTCATCGCCGAGCTCGATCGCGCCGGTATTGCCTACGAGAAGAGCGATCCCAAGCTGACGCGGCTCGTCGAGGAATTGAAGGAGCGCGAGGCGCAGGGCTACGCCTACGAATCCGCCAACGCCTCGTTCGACCTGCTGGCGCGCCGCACGCTCGGCAAGGTCCCGCATTATTTCGAGGTCGAGCAGTTCGACGTCAATGTCGAGCAGCGCTACAACGCGCTCGGCGAGCGCGTCACCGTGGCGCTGGCCGTCGTCAAGGTCGACGTCGCCGGCGAGCACCTGATCTCGGCGGCCGAAGGCAATGGACCCGTCAACGCGCTCGACGTCGCGCTCCGCAAGGACCTCGGCAAGTACCAGAAGTACATCGAGGGCCTGACGCTGATCGACTACCGCGTCCGCATCCTCAACGGCGGCACCGGCGCGGTCACGCGCGTGCTGATCGAGAGCGAAGACGAGAACGGCGATCGCTGGACCACGGTCGGCGTGTCCCCGAACATCATCGACGCCTCGTTCCAGGCGCTGATGGATTCGGTGATCTACAAGCTCGTGAAATCGGGCGCGCCAGCGTAGGCAGCCACGACGACTGTCATACCCCGCGAAAGCGGGGTATCCAGTACGCTGCGGCTTCACGGTTGCTCTTGGGCGTCTCGGAATACTGGATCGCCCGGTCGAGCCGGGCGATGACAGTGGAGAGTGAGGAGAGGGCAGGGCGATGATCGACCACATCTCCGTCGGCGTCAGCGATCTCGAACGCGCCGCGAAATTCTACGAGGCCACGCTCGCCGCGCTCGGCCTCGCGCGCCTCGTGACGCGGCCGCGCACGGTCGGCTTCGGCAAGACCTATCCGGAATTCTGGATCAACCTGCGGGAGGCGATGCCGCGCGTAGCACCGGAGAGCGGCGTGCACATCTGCCTGCGGGCGAAGACGACAGGCGAAGTCGATGCGTTTCATGCCGCTGCGCTTGCGACCGGCGGCGCATCCGACGGTGCGCCGGGGATCCGCCCGCATGACCGCGTGCGCTACTACGCGGCCTTCGTGACCGATCCTGACGGCAACCGGATCGAGGCGGTAACGTTTCCGCAGGAGTAGCGCATGATCCGGAAAAGTGTGCGGCGGTTTTCCGAAAGGATCATGCGCAAACAAGAAACTCTTACAGCTTGCGCGCGACGTCCGGGGAGAGCTGCTTTTCTTCGTCGGCGATCTGGGCCACGGCGGATTTCAGCTTCGGCAGGATATCCTCGACGCGATCGGCCTTGAGGATATCGACCGACAGGCCGGCGCGGATGAACTCGGTCTGGCGCATGTGCGACAGCAGCGAGAACAGCGGCTCCCAGAAATTGTCGAAATTGGCGAGCAGCACCGGCTTGGCGTGACGGCCGAGCTGCTTCCAGGTCAGTTGCTCGACCAGCTCCTCCAGCGTGCCGACGCCGCCCGGCAATGCCACGAAGGCGTCGGAGCGCTCGAACATCAGCCGCTTGCGCTCGTGCATGTCGGGGGTGACGATCATCTCCTGCACCCGGGTCAGCGCGTTCTCGCGCTTGCGCAGGAATTCGGGAATGATGCCGGTGACGGTGCCGCCGTGATCCAGCACGGAGGTGGCGACCGAGCCCATCAGGCCCAGCGAGCCGCCGCCATAGACCAGGCGGATGTTGTTCTCGGCGAGCGCCTTGCCGAACGCCTTGGCGCCTTCGGTGAATTGGGGATTGGTTCCGGGGCCGGAGCCGCAATAGACACAGACGGTTTTGATCGTGCTCATTGGTGCCATGATGCATTGCAGCGAAGGGGCGTCAAGCCCCTCAGGTGATTCGGACTACCCGGAAATCTACCGGTAAATGGCGACAAACAATCGAAGATTCGCCATCTGGCGGGGTGCGCTTCGGCCCGGAAGCTTCTATATGACGAGCGAAATTCGCAAATCGCACCGCGCCCGCATCCGGCGGGCCTTTCAGGTTTCTTGATGAGCCCACCTCGTTCGCCAGACGTTCCCGAAGTGCCCGAGGCTGCCGGCGGACCGCTGGAACGGGCCACCCTGATGGGCACGCTGGCGCATCTGTGGCCCTATATCTGGCCGGGCGACCGCTTCGACCTGAAGATGCGGGTGGTGTGGTCGATGGTGCTGCTGCTCGCCGCCAAGCTGATCACGCTGACGGTACCGTTCAGCTTCAAATGGGCAACGGATGCGCTGACCGGCGCCAACACCGCGCCGGTGCAGGCCGGCAACTGGCACCTCTGGGTGGTCGCGTCGCCGCTGCTCCTGACCGCCAGCTACGGCGTCATGCGCATCGTCATGGCGGTGCTGACACAATGGCGCGACGGCATTTTCGCCCGCGTCGCCATGCATGCCGTGCGCAAGCTCGCCACCATCACCTTCGTCCACATGCACGAGCTGTCTCTGCGCTTTCACCTGGAGCGCAAGACCGGCGGCCTGACGCGCGTGCTCGAGCGCGGCCGCGAAGGCATCGAGGTCATCGTGCGCATGGTGATCCTCCAGTTGATCCCGACGATCGTCGAGGTCTCGCTGCTGATGGCCGTGCTGCTCTGGCAGTTCGACTGGCGCTACGTGGTCGCGACCCTGATCACGGTCACGGTCTATATGTACTACACTTATATCGCGACCGAGTGGCGGATCGGCATCCGCCGCAAGATGAACGATTCCGACACCGAGGCGAACACCAAGGCGATCGACTCGCTGCTCAATTACGAGACCGTCAAATATTTCAGCGCCGAGGCCCGCGAGGCGCAGCGCTACGACAAATCGGTCGCGCGCTACGAGGAAGCGAGCATCAATACCTACACCTCGCTCGCGGTGCTCAACACCGGGCAGGCCGTGATCTTCACGCTGGGCCTGACCGCGACCATGCTGATGTGCGCGATCGGCGTGCGCAATGGTACCAACACGGTCGGCGATTTCGTGCTGGTCAATGCCATGATGATCCAGCTCTACCAGCCCCTGAATTTCATGGGCATGGTCTATCGCGAGATCAAGCAGGCCATCATCGACATCGAGAAGATGTTCAACGTGATCGGCCGCGAGGCCGAGATCAAGGATGTCCCGAATGCTCAGCCGCTGGCCGTCTCTGCCGGCACAGTGCGTTTCGAGGACGTGCGCTTTGCGTATGAGCCGACGCGGCCAATTCTGAAAGGTATCAGCTTCGAGGTGCCGGCCGGCAAGACGGTGGCGATCGTCGGCCCGTCGGGCGCCGGCAAGTCGACCATCTCGCGCCTTCTGTTCCGCCTCTACGACGTCTCGGGTGGCAAGATCCTGATCGACGGCCAGGACATCCGCGAGGTCACGCAAGGCTCCTTGCGCGCCTCCATCGGCATGGTGCCGCAGGACACGGTGCTGTTCAACGACACCATCCGCTACAACATCCGCTACGGCCGCTGGGACGCGACCGACGCGGAAGTCGAGGAGGCCGCGAGTCTCGCGCAGATCGACCATTTCATCCGCATGGCGCCGATGGGCTACGAGACCCAGGTCGGCGAGCGCGGCCTGAAACTGTCGGGCGGCGAGAAGCAGCGCGTCGCGATCGCACGCACCGTCTTGAAGGCTCCACCGATCCTGGTGCTCGATGAGGCGACCTCGGCGCTCGATACCCACACCGAGCACGAGATCCAGGGCGCGCTCGACCGCGTGGCGAAGAACCGCACCTCCCTCGTCATCGCGCACCGGCTCTCGACCATCGTCGGCGCCGACGAGATCATCGTGCTCGACCAGGGCCGCATCGCCGAACGCGGCACCCATGCCAGCCTGCTGGCGCAGGGTGGTCTTTATGCCAGCATGTGGAACAGGCAGCGCGAGGCCGAGGCGGCGCGGGAGAAGCTGGCCCGGATGGCCGACAGCAGCGAGGCGCCCAACCGGGAGCCGCCGCCGGTCGCGGACGTCCTCACGGCGCAGGCGGCCGCGGAGTGAGCTTGTCTCCGGTCCCAACTCTGGCCTAAACAACCCCGGTGCGCGAGACGACCCGCGCCATCAACCCCTGAGCGGCAGATAGCGATGTCCATTCTCGATTCGATCCAGCGTCAGATTCCGCCGATCCACAAGGAGGGCTATCCCTTCATCGGCGGCTTTGCGCTGGCAAGCCTCGTCCTGTTCTGGCTGTGGTCGCCGCTGGGCTGGATCGGCACGATCCTCACCGTCTGGTGTACACTGTTTTTCCGCGATCCGGTGCGCGTGACGCCGCAGCGCGACGGCCTTGTGGTGTCGCCCGCAGACGGTCGCGTCTCGATGATCACCATGGCGCTGCCGCCGGCCGAGCTTGGGCTCGGCGACCGGCCGCTGCCGCGCATCTCGGTGTTCATGAGCGTGTTCAACTGCCATGTGAACCGCGCTCCCGTCGCGGGCAGGGTGGATCGCATTGCCTATCGGCCCGGCCTGTTCATCAATGCCGAGCTCGACAAGGCGAGCGAGGACAATGAGCGCAACTCGCTCGTCATCTCGACGCCGCAGGGCCGCATCGGCGTGATCCAGATCGCGGGCCTCGTCGCCAAGCGTATCGTCTGCTTCGTCAAGGAGGGGCAGGCGGTCGGCGCCGGCGAGCGGTTCGGCCTGATCCGCTTCGGCTCGAGGCTCGACGTTTATCTGCCCGTCGGCACCAAGGCACTGGTCTCGGAAGGGCAGACCGCAATCGCGGGCGAGACCATCCTGGCCGACCTCACCGGAGATGACCCCAGTCGCACCTACCGCGCCAATTAACCAGGAAGCCGGTGTCGGGGGCCTTCCGACGCGATGGCGGAGGGGAAGGCGACTTGCTATATCTCGTCTACAGGTGAGGACGAGCCTATGACGCCCTACGACTACAGAGATCCCGACCTTCGCCGCCGACGGTTCCGCCCGATCCCGGTGCGGATGCTGGTGCCCAACGTCATCACGCTGCTGGCGATCTGCGCCGGCCTGACCTCGATCCGGCTGTCGATCGAAGGGCGAATGTCGCTCGCCGTCTACGCCATCGTGTTCGCCGCCGCGCTCGACGGCATCGACGGCCGCGTCGCGCGCATGATCAAGGGCCAGTCGAAGTTCGGCGCCGAACTCGACAGCCTCGCCGACTTCGTCAATTTCGGCGTCGCGCCCGGCCTGATGCTGTACTTCTGGCAGCTGCACGAGCTCGGCAATGCCGGCTGGATCGCCGCGATGGTGTTTGCGATCTCCGGTGGCCTGCGGCTCGCGCGCTTCAACGCGACCATGGACGATCCGAACAAGCCCGCCTTCGCCGCCAATTTCTTCACCGGCGTGCCGGCGCCGGCCGGTGCCATCACCGTGCTGCTGCCGATCTACGTCGCGTTCCTCGAGCTCGGTCGCGCGCCCGCGGCTTTGACCGCCGCCTATACGTTGCTGATCGCCTTCCTGATGGTCTCGCGGTTGCCGGTGTTCTCCGGCAAGACCAAGCGTATGCGCGTGCCACCCGAGCTGGTGCTGCCGGCGTTCGTCGCTGTCATCGTCTTCATCGCGCTCTTGATCGCCTATCCCTGGCATGTGCTCTCGGCCGGCACGGTGCTCTATCTCCTCTGCCTGCCGCTCGGCTACAAATCCTACCGCGACCAGGCGCGCGCGACGGAAGCCGCGGCCCCTGCGGCCGGCGAGGTCTCGTCGCCGCCGTCGGCACCGACGATGGCAAGCCTGTCCGAGCCGCCTCACGACGATGACCGGCCCGGACGGTTACACTGAGCGATCGCACGCGGATATCTGCCATGAGAGCGCCTGAGTTGGGTTGAGGCCCGATCTCGGCTATATCGCCCAGTGCCGGCGGCACCGCGCCAACAGCGGCCGCCAATCTGGGAGAGAACGCCGTGACCAATTCCGCGACCGGGCCGCTGCCTGCTTCCGTCCTCGAAGCACTGGGCCGCTATGATACGCCGACGATCTGCAACGCCATGGAGATCGTGGCGCCTGAGCGCCGGCTGATCGGCTACACCACCAAGCAGCTGGTCTGCCCGTTCCCGGATCTGCCGCCCATCGTCGGCTACGCCCGCACCGTCGCGATCCGTTCGGTGCTGAAGTCCTCGTTGCCGGCCGAAGAGCAGTCGAAACGCCGCATCGAATACTACGAATATGTCGGCACCGGCTTTGGGCCGCGCATCTCGGTGATCCAGGACATCGATGGCCCTGATGTCGGCTACGGCGCGTTCTGGGGCGAAGTGCAGAGCAACGTGCACAAGGCACTCGGCTGCCTCGGCGTCATCACCGACGGCTCGATCCGCGACATCCCGCAATGGGCCCCTGGCTTCCAGGCGCTGGCCGGCTCGATCGGCCCGTCGCATGCATGGGTGCATGCCGAGAGCTTTGGCGGCGAGGTGCGCGTTGCCGGCATGACCGTGAAATCGGACGATCTGATCCATGCTGACCAGCATGGCGCGATCGTGATCCCGCTCGACGTCGCCGCGAAACTCCCCGAGGCCGCCGAGCTCTGTGGCCGCCGCGAGACGCCGATCCTGGAGATCGCGCGCAGCCCCGACTTCTCGCTGGAGAAGCTCAAGGCCGCGCTGAAGCGCTCCGCGGAGATTCACTGAGCGCGGAGTGACGCCATGGACATGCGCGGCAAGACGGTGCTGATCACGGGTTCGACCGATGGTGTCGGGCGCTATGTCGCGGGCCGCCTTGCCGCCGAGGGCGCTGATGTCCTGATCCATGGCCGGAGTGCCGAGCGCGCAAAGGCGCTGATCGACGAGATCGTGAGGGCCGGCCATGCTGCGCCGACCTTCTATCAGGCCGATCTATCGTCGATGGCCGGCACGCGCGAGCTCGCCGCGGCCGTGATACGCGATCACAAGCGTCTCGATATCTTCGTCAGCAATGCCGGCATTGGCTCGCAGAGCGACGGGCCGCAACGCCAGGAGAGCTGCGACGGTTACGAGCTGCGCTTTGCCGTGAACTATCTTTCGGGCTTCCTGCTCGCGCGTCTGTTGCTGCCGTTGCTGAAGGCCGCCGCGCCTTCGCGCATCGTCAATGTCGCTTCGCTCGGCCAGCATCCGGTCGATTTCGACGATGTCATGATCGCCAAGGGCTATAGCGGGTCGCGTGCCTACGCGCAGAGCAAGCTGTCGCAGATCATGTTCACGATCGATCTCGCAGAGGAATTGAAGGGCACCGGCATCACCGTGAACGCGCTGCATCCGGCGACCTACATGAACACGACCATGGTCCGTGCCGGTGGCATCACGCCGATCTCGACGGTGGAGCAGGGCGGCGCCGCGATCCTGCATCTGGTCGAAGGCGACGACGTCGCCGGCAAGAGCGGCGTGTTCTTCAACGGCATGAACGAAGCCCGCGCCAATCCGCAGGCCTATGATGCCGACGCGCGCAGGCGCCTGCGCGTGCTCAGCCTGGAGCTGACGGGATTATCGTCCTGACGCGCCGCAATTATGGTTAGCAAAGTGTTGAGATTCATGTCGCGTAACGGCAAAGCCGCCGTCCTTCCGTTGCGTTGCGCCGCTCGGTCGCGTCGAATGAACTTAACCTTTACGCGGCTTTAAGGGCGGCGCTCTAGGGTTTCCGACGCGGCTCGGGGTTGGGCCGTGCCAACGGCCAGGACGGCCGTTGTTGCGTTCGCGTTGGAGTCTCCCATGGATATCATGACGGGCGTTGGCCTTGTGGTGGGCTTTGGCGTCATCGCCACCATGATGCTCTTGGGCGGCGATCTTCACATGTTCATCTCCGAACATGCGATGATCATCATCTTCGGCGGATCGACGGCGGCAACGATGATCCGCTTCCCGCTGTCTGCGCTTATGCACGGTCTGCCGCTCGGCGCCAAATTCGCCTTCACCATGAGCCGGCTGTCGGCCCACGACCTGGTCGACGAACTCGCCCGTATCGCCGAGATCGCCCGCAAGCAGGGACCGGTCGGCCTCGAAAAGGTCGAGACCGACGAGCCGTTCCTCGCCAAGGGCATCCGCTATGTTGCCGACGGCTACGACCTCGACTTCATCCGCGACAATCTCGAGCGCGACCGCGACAACTTCCTGATGCACCTCGACGAGGGCAGCAAGATCTACCGCGCCATCGGCGATTGCGCCCCGGCATTCGGCATGATCGGCACCCTGATCGGCATGGTGCAGATGTTCGCGAACATGACCGACCCGTCCAAGCTCGGCCCGTTCATGGCGACTGCACTGCTCGCGACGCTGTACGGCGCGCTCGTGGCGAACCTGTTCTGTCTGCCGATCGCGGACAAGCTGCACGGCAAGCTGCTCGACGAGGAAACCAACCGCACGCTCATCATCGACGGCATCCTCATGATCCGCGACTCCAAGAGCCCGACGCTCGTGCGCGAAATGCTGCTGGCCTATCTGCCGGAGAAGCACCGCCATGCCGAGGGCGAGCCGGTGCCGGCCTAACGCCGCCCGGTCCGGATATTGAGAGATGGCCAAGAAGAAGCGCGGCGATGCTCACGGTGGCGGTCACGGCTGGTTCGTGACCTTCGCCGACCTGATGGGCCTGTTGATGAGCTTCTTCGTGATGCTCGTGGCGTTCTCGACCCAGGACGCCAACAAGCTCAAGGTCGTCGCCGGCTCCATGCGCGACGCCTTCGGCGTCCAGAGCGAAGCGCGCTACGCCGGCATCATCGAGTCCGATGGCCTGCCGACCCGCCCACGCCTGAAGAATGTCGATCACATCGAGCCCGAGGACGCCTCCAACACGCCGACGCCGGATCAGGAGGATCGCGACCGCACGCAGGGTGCGAAGATGAAGATCGACCGCAATTTCGCGCTCGCTGCGGCCTCGTTGCGCCAGGCGTTGCAGGACATGCCGGAACTGACCGAGATGTCCAAGCACATCATGTTCGAGGAGACCAAGCAGGGTCTCAACCTCGAGATCGTCGACCAGGACGGCCGCTCGATGTTCGCAGATGGTTCCAAGGTGCCCTACGACCGCACCCGCCGCCTGATCGAGAAGCTCGCGGTTCCGCTCAAGGCGACCCCCTTACGCGTTTCGATCGCAGGCCACACCGCGGCCGGCTTCGTGCCGACCCGCAGCGATTACGGCGCCTTCGACTTGTCGGCCGACCGCGCCAATGCGGTGCGCCAGATTCTCGAGCGCGAGGGCCTGCCGCCGTCGCACATCTTCGCCGTCTCCGGCAAGGCGGACACCCAGCCGCTGTTCCCGGACGATCCGTCGCTCGCCGCGAACCGCCGCGTGACCATCACCTTGATGCGTGAAGATCCGCCGCTGCCTCCGAACTTGAAGCCCTAAATTTTCTTGCGCTACCATCTTACCTGAGGCAATCAGTCGCGCAGGCGAAGAACGTGGCCGCCTCGTCACTACATCCGCCGTGGCGCCTGCTATGGTGGCTGGCCGATTGACAGGTGCGCTGGAAGCGTCAAAAGGCGCCGGATCAATTCCAGGGACGAAGCGTTTTCCACCCTCATGACGGCGAGCATCACATCGGCTGAGACCCAGGAAGGCCCGGTCACCTCGGGCTTTTGGGCCCTTACGCTCGGGAGCATCGGTGTCGTGTTCGGCGACATCGGCACCTCGCCACTTTACGCGTTTCACGAGGCGGTTCGAGGCGCGGCCCACGGCGAGCCGGTGACACGGATCATGGTGCTCGGCGTGCTGTCGCTGATCCTGTGGGCGCTGCTGATCGTCGTCACCGCCAAATACGTTCTGCTGCTGCTGCGCGCCGACAATAACGGGGAGGGCGGCACCCTCTCGCTGATGGCGCTCGGCCAGCGTGCGCTGGGGCGGCGGAGCTGGTTCCTGCTCGCGCTCGGCGTCGTCGGCGCCTCCATGTTCATCGGTGATTCCATGATCACGCCGGCGATCTCGGTGCTGTCGGCGGTCGACGGCCTCAAGCTCGCAACGCCCGCGTTCGAGCATTATGTCGTTCCGTTGACGGTGCTGATCCTGGTGCTGCTGTTCGCGGTGCAGAGCAAGGGGACCGCGCTGGTGGCCTCGGCCTTCGGGCCGGTGATGGTGATCTGGTTTGCCGTCCTGGCGGTGCTTGGCGTCATCCACATCGCCGACGATCCCACAGTGCTGGCTGCGATCAATCCCTATTACGCCCTGCAATTCCTGCTGTCGCACGGCACGATCGGCCTGGTGACGCTCGGCGCCGTCTTCCTCGCCGTGACCGGAGGCGAAGCGCTCTATGCCGATCTCGGTCATTTCGGCCGCAAGCCGATCCAGTCGGCCTGGATGTTCTTCGTGCTGCCGTCGCTGCTGATCAACTATTTCGGGCAGGGCGCGCTGGTGCTGTCCAACCCAGGTGCGATCGAGCATTCGTTCTACCGCATGGTGCCCGAGCATCTGGTGCTGCCATTGGTCGGGCTTGCAACCGCGGCCACCGTCATCGCCAGCCAGGCGGTCATCACCGGCGCCTATTCGCTGGTCTATCAGGCGGTGCAGCTTGGGCTCCTGCCGCGTTTCGAGGTGCGCTACACCTCCGAAACCCATGCCGGCCAGATCTATCTGCCGCGCGTCAACCGGCTGCTGTTGATCGGCGTGATGCTGCTGGTGCTGTTGTTCCACACGCCCAGCAACCTCGCTTCGGCCTATGGCATCGCCGTCTCTACAACCATGGTCGCCGACGGCATCATGGGGTTTGTGGTGATCTGGAAATTGTGGAACTGGAAGGCCGCGACCGCTGCGGCCGTGATCCTGCCCTTTGTCATGGTCGACATGACCTTCTTCAGTGCCAATCTGCTGAAGCTGCTCGAAGGCGCCTGGGTGCCGCTGCTGTTCGGCGTGGCGATGGCGGGGACGATCTGGACCTGGCGGCGCGGCTCCGGGATCCTGATTCAGAAGACACGCCGGATCGAGGTGCCGCTGGACGACCTGATCCGCAGCCTGGAGAAGCGGCCGCCGCACATCGTCAAAGGCACGGCGGTGTTTCTCACCAGCGATCCCGCCTTCGTGCCGACCGCGCTTCTGCACAATCTCAAGCACAACAAGGTGCTGCACGAGCACAACGTCATCCTGACCATCGAGACCGCGCACACGCCGCGGGTCGATCTGTCGGAGCGTTTCCGCATGGAGAAGATCAGCGAGAAGTTCTCGAAAGTCCGCCTGCGCTTCGGCTTCATGGAGCAGCCAAACGTGCCCAAGGCCCTCGCGATCGCGCGCAAGCAGGGTTGGCAGTTCGACATCATGTCGACGTCGTTCTTCGTGTCGCGGCGCTCGTTGAAAGCCTCGGCCCAGTCGGGCATGCCTCTCTGGCAGGACCATCTGTTCATCGCCCTCAGCCGCTCCGCCAACGACGCCACCGACTACTTCCAGATTCCGACCGGGCGGGTGGTTGAAGTTGGAACCCAGGTCACCATTTGAGGGCTTCCATGGGAGCGCAATTTGCGGACCTATGTGAATTTTGCATGCCAAGGGCCCAGAATCGGGCTAGGCTATGCCGGCAGCGCAGGACTATAAGCCGCGCGCTCTCTTCAGCCGTTGTGCAGTGAAGCATTTTTAGAGGCCACCAGGCTCTCCATGACAAGTGACGTAGCAGTTCCCGCCCCGGAAACGGCGGCGGCCAATGGGCATGGCGATGCCCACACCACCGCCGGTTTCGGCGCGCTGACGCTCGGCAGCATCGGCGTCGTCTATGGCGATATCGGCACCAGCCCGCTCTACGCGTTCCGCGAGGCGGTGATCGCGGCGTCCGGCGCCGAAGGCGCTCCGACCACAGTGGCCATTCTCGGCGTGGTCTCCCTGATCCTCTGGGCGCTGATCGTCGTGGTGACGCTCAAATACGTCGTGATCCTGCTCCGCGCCGACAATAACGGCGAGGGGGGTACGCTCGCTCTGATGGCGCTGGCCCAGCGAGCAGTCGGCACCCGCGGGGCGACCATTGTCATGCTTGGCATCATCTCCGGCGCCCTGTTCTACGGCGACGCGGTGATCACGCCGGCACTTTCGGTGCTGTCGGCGATCGAAGGCATGAAGGACGTCACCCTCACGTTCGAGCCTTACATCGTTCCGTTGACAGTGGTGATCCTGGTGGTCCTGTTCGCCGTGCAATCCCGCGGCACCGCCCGCGTTGCGGCATTCTTCGGACCCGTCATGTGCGTCTGGTTTGCGGTGATCGCTGTGGCGGCAATCCACCCGATCATCGCGCAGCCGCAGGTGCTGTTTGCCCTGAACCCCCTCTACGCCGTGTCCTTCATGCTGCATCATGGCATCATCGGCTTCGTGACGCTGGGCGCGGTGTTCTTGGCGGTCACTGGTGCCGAGGCGCTCTATGCCGACCTCGGCCATTTCGGCAAGCGGCCGATCCAGACCGCTTGGCTGTTCATCGTGCTGCCGTCGCTGGCGTTGAACTATCTCGGGCAGGGCGCGCTCGTGCTCGCCGATCCCGCCGCCATCGAGAGCCCGTTCTTCCAGCTGTTTTCGCAAGGCTGGATGCGCGGCGGCATGGTCGTGCTCGCGACTGCCGCCACCGTTATCGCAAGCCAGGCCGTCATCACCGGCGCCTATTCGCTGACGCGGCAGGCGATCCAGCTCGGCCTGCTGCCCCGATTCGAAATTCGCCATACGTCGGAAGCCCATTCCGGCCAGATCTTCATACCGCGCATCAACCAGTTGCTGCTGGTCGCGGTGGTGCTCCTGGTGCTGTTGTTCCGCTCGTCCAGCGCGCTGGCCTCGGCCTACGGCATCTCCGTGACCGGGACCATGGTGGTCACGGCCATGATGGGCTTTGTCGTGATCTGGAAGGTATGGCGGTGGTCGCCGTTCGCCGCCGCCGCCCTGATCGCGCCGTTCCTGTTCCTCGACCTGACCTTCCTCGCCGCCAATTTGCTGAAGGTGTTCGAGGGCGGCTGGGTGCCGCTCGCGCTCGGCTCGCTCATGATCATCATGATGTACACATGGCGGCGCGGCAGCCGGCTGCTGTTCGAGAAGTCGCGCAAGCTGGAGTTCCCGCTCGCCGACCTCGTGGCGATGCTCGAGAAGCGGCCGCCGCAGCGGGTGCCCGGAACCGCGGTGTTCCTGACCAGCGATCCCCTGAGCGCCCCGACCGCGCTGATGCATAGCCTGAAACACTACAAGGTGCTTCACGAGAAGAATGTCATTCTCACCATCGAGACCGCGCAGACCCCGCGCATCGATCCGGCCGAGCGCGTGAAGCTGGATGCGATCAGCCCCACCTTCTCCAAGGTGACGCTGAAGTTCGGCTTCATGGAATCGCCGAACGTGCCCAAGGCCCTCGCCATCGCCCGCAAGCTCGGCTGGCAGTTCGACATCATGTCGACCTCGTTCTTCCTGTCGCGGAGGGCGCTCAAGCCCGCTGCCCATTCGGGCATGCCACGCTGGCAGGACCGGCTGTTCATCTCGCTCAGCCGCTCGGCGAACGATGCCACCGACTATTTCCAGATCCCCTCAGGGCGCGTCGTCGAGGTCGGTACGCAGGTGACGATCTAGGCAGGCAAGCCAAAGCCGCGCTTCAAGTCGCTGCGATTTAGCTTTAACTTGCGCAAGGCAGCTCAAGCCTTTGTAGCGCTTGATTTTCGCATGCCGAGAGGCGAGGTTGCCCGCCGGCCGGGATCGCCCGGCGAGCGACCCGCGACGTTGGAGGATGATGTGGCAAATCAAGTTCAGGATCTGACCCCCGAGGAGGTTTCCAAGGGTGCCGCGGAGGGCCGCTATCTGCTCGTCGACGTCCGTGAACCGAACGAGGTCCAGGCCGAGGCTTACCCTTACGGCGTGGTCGTCCCGCTCTCGACCTTCGATCCCAAGGCCATCCCCGATCCCCAAGGCAAAGAGGTCGTGTTCGCCTGCCGCTCGGGCAAGCGATCGGTGACCGCCTCGCTCGCCGCCCAGGCCGCGGGCCTGCCCTACGACAAGCATCTGGCCGGTGGCATGCTGGGCTGGAAGGCGGCGGGGCTTCCCAGCAAGGTCGGCGGCTAACTCCGAGATGACGACCAAGAGCTCCTCGCTGAACAAGGTCTTCGCCGACCTTCCCGTCACCATCTTCGAGGCGATGTCGCAGGCCGCACGCGACAACAACGCCATCAATCTCGGCCAGGGGTTTCCCGACGATCCCGGCCCCGAGGACATCCGCCGCGCCGCGGCCGACGCCTCGCTCAACGGCTACAACCAGTATCCGTCGATGATGGGCATCCCGGAGCTGCGCCAGGCGATCGCGACCCATTACGGCCACTGGCACGGCCTCGAGCTCGATCCGATGAGCGAGGTGATGGTGACATCAGGCGGCACCGAGGCGCTGACCTCGGCGATCCTCTCGGTGGTGCAGCCCGGCGATGAGGTCGTCTGCTTCCAACCCGTCTATGATTCCTACCTGCCGATCATCCGCCAGGCCGGCGGCATTCCGCGCCTGGTGCGGCTCGAGCCGCCGGGCTGGCGGCTGAATGAGGACATGCTGAAAAGCGTCTTCAATTCAAAGACCAAGGCGGTGCTGTTCAACAATCCACTGAATCCGTCGGCGGTGGTCTATCCGCGCGAGGACCTCGAGCTGCTGGCACGCTACTGCCAGGAGTTCGACGTCATCGCGATCTGCGACGAGGTCTGGGAGCACGTCACCTTCGACGAGCACAAGCACATTCCGCTGATCACCATCCCCGGCATGCGCGAGCGCACCATCAAGGTCGGCTCGGCCGGCAAGATCTTCTCGCTCACGGGCTGGAAGATCGGCTTCGTCTGCGCAGCGCCGCCGCTGCTGCGCGTCGCCGCCAAGGTGCATCAGTTCCTCACCTTCACGACCGCGCCGAACCTCCAGGCCGCCGTCGCCTATGGCCTCGGCAAGCCCGACGAGTACTTCCTGTCGATGCGCAAGGACCTGACGCGGAGCAGGGACCGCCTGACCAAGGGGCTCGAAAGCCTGGGCTTCCCCGTGCTGAAGTCGCAGGGCACCTACTTCCTGACCGTCGACCTGTCGCCGCTCGGGCTCAACGAGAGTGACGCCGAGTTCTGCTGGCGGATCGTGAAGGACTACAAGGTCGCCGCGATCCCGGTCTCGGCGTTCTACGAGCAGGACCCCGTGACCTCGGTGGTCCGTTTCTGCTTTGCCAAGAAGGATCAGACGCTCGACACCGCGCTGGAGCGGCTGTCGGACGCGATACGCGGACGCAAGAGGTAGACCGAGATGACGAACGTCGGCCGCTTGGGGCTTTGCCTTGGTTTTGCAATCGCCGCCGCGCTGACGTTGCTCTCGCCCCCCGCCGGGGCCGAGGAGCGCGTCGTCAACTTCTACAATTGGTCGAACTACATGGCGCCCGATGTCCTTGATGACTTCACCAAGGAGACCGGCATCAAGGTGGTCTACGACACCTTCGACGCCAACGAGACGCTGGAGACGCGCCTGATGGCCGGCAAGTCCGGCTACGACGTGGTGGTGCCCACCGCCTACTTCCTGCAGCGCCAGATCAAGGCGAACATCTTCCAGAAGCTAGACAAGTCGAAGCTGCCGAACCTCGCCAACGCCTGGCCGATGGTGACGAAGAATCTCGCGACCTACGATCCCGGCAACGCGTTTGCCGCAAACTACATGTGGGGCACGACAGGCATCGGCTACAACGTCGCCAAGGTGAAGGAGATCCTGGGCGCGGATGCGAAGATCGACAGCTGGGACATCGTCTTCAAGCCGGAGAACCTCGCCAAGTTCAAGGACTGCGGCGTGCACATGCTCGACTCCGCCGACGACATCTTTCCGGCGGCGCTGAACTATCTCGGGCTCGATCCGAACTCGACCAAGCAGACCGACCTCGAGAAGGCCGCCGACGTGGTCGCCAAGATCCGCCCCTTCGTGCGCAAGTTCCACTCGTCCGAATATTTGAGCGCGCTCGCGACCGGCGAGATCTGCTTCGTGGTCGGCTGGTCCGGCGACATCATGCAGGCGCGCGCTCGCGCGGCCGAGGCGAAGAACGGCATCGAGATCGGCTACGCCATTCCGAAGGAGGGCGCGCAGATGTTCTTCGACAATCTCGCGATCCCTGCGGATGCCAAGAACGTCAAAGAGGCCTACGAGCTGATCAACTACCTCTACCGCCCGGATGTGGCCGCCAAGAACTCGGACTTCCTGTCCTACGCCAACGGCAACCTCGCCAGCCAGAAGCTGGTCGATCCGAAAATTCTGAACGACAAGAACATCTATCCGGATGACGCCACGCTCGCAAAACTGTTCGTCATCACCGCCCGCGATCCCGCCACCCAGCGCATCATCAACCGGCTCTGGACCAGGGTGAAGACGGGAAGGTAGGGGCGCGGCCGGTCGCAGCACCGGCCCGGCCACTCAAATCCGCAAAACAACCCCATGCACAGTAGAACCGTGACCGGAGGGTTGGCGGCGCTGGCGGCGGCTAAGTCGTGACGCGAACTGGTCGAATCGGCGCCCGCGCGCAAAGTCACCGTCGCTTCGCTGTCGGCAGAGCCTTGTGCCTTACCGCCATCGCCGGTGCAGCCACAACCACTGCTCGGGATATTCGCGCACCCAGCCTTCCACCACATCGGTGATCGCCTGCGTCGTGCCCTGGATGTCGATCTTGCCCTCGGCATCGCGCACCGGCGGGATCTCTTCGGTGAGCTCCGCGCGGAAGCGGTAACCGGGAAGACGGATGATGCGGACGCCGTGGATGGGGCATTCGACCTGGCGGAGCAGGCGCGCCAGCATCGGGTTGGCGCGGGTCTTGCGGCCGAAGAAGGTGACCTCGACGCCGCCGGTCAGATACTGGTCGATCAGCATGGCGACGTGCTTGCCGTCCTTGAGCGCCTGCGCGAGCCGTAAGGGGGCGTCACGGCCCGCCGGGATCAGCGTGCCCATGTTGACCTGACGCATTTCCTCGATGATGCGGTCGGCGGACGCAATGTTCGGACGGCGGTAGAGGATCGCGGTGTCGAGCCCGTGCGCGACGGCGGCGAGCGCCGGCAATTCCCAATTGGCCAGATGCGACGCGAAGATCAGCGCCGGCTTGCCGTCGTCCCTGAGTTGATCGTGCAGTTCGACGGTGCGCGGCGGAAGCTCGATCCGGCTGCGCTCCGGATGGGCGCGGTCGTAGTCCCAGATATGATCGATATGGGCAAACTCGGCGCCGACGCGACCGAGATTGTCCCAGACGCCCATCAGGATCTGCTCGATCTCGTCCGGCGACTTCTCGGGAAAGGCTGCGGTCAGGTTGGCGCGACCGATGCGATGCTCGCGCAGGCGCGGACCGATCGTCTTGGTGACGCGCGCGAAAAAGTCCGAAGTCTTGACCGGGTCGAAATAGCGAGTCGTGCGCAGCATGCCGACGGTGGCAGCGCCGATCAGGCCTCCGCCGATCGATTTGGCTGCATTCCGCGCACGAATCTTCGTGCTGATGGGAATCAGCGCCATGGCTTGCGTCCGGTCAGGCCGGTTCGCGGGTCAGGATCAGCGAGGCGTTCTGGCCGCCGAAGCCGAACGAGTTCGACATCACGGCGGTGACGCGGGCGTCGCGCGCCTTGTTGCCGACCACGTTGAACAGGATCGTGGGATCCGGCGTCTCGTAGTTGATGGTCGGCGGAATGCGCTGATGCTCGAGCGTCAGCAGCGAGAAGATCGCCTCGACCGCGCCTGCGGCCGAGATGGTATGGCCGACCATCGACTTGTTCGACGTGACCGGAATCTTCTGCGCGAGATCGCCGAACACGGCCGAGGTCGTGTTGAACTCCATCTTGTCGTTCTCGGGCGTCGCGGTGCCGTGCGCGTTGATGTGGTCGATCTGGTCCGGGGTCATGCCGGCATCGGCCAGCGTCTTGTTCATGCAGCCGATGATCGGCTTGCCGTCGGGCGAGGAGCGGGTGCGATGGAAGGAATCGGTGAGTTCGCCGCAGCCGGCGATCACGCCGAGAATCTTCGCGCCGCGCGCGGTGGCCGCCTCATAGCTTTCGAGCACGAGGGCGCCTGCGCCCTCTGCCATGACGAAGCCGTCGCGGTTCTTGGAGAAGGGGCGGGAGGCCGCCTGCGGCGGATCGTTCTGGGTCGACAGCGCCGAGAGCAGCGAGAAGCGCACCAAGGCTTCCGGATTCACGGTGCCGTCGGTGGCGACGCAAAGTGCCGCATCCGTCTCGCCGCGGCGGATCGCCTCGACGCCGAGCTGGATCGAGGTGGCTCCGGAGGCGCAGGCCGTCGACAGCGAGATCGGCGAGCCCTTGGTGCCGAAGGTCTCGGCGAGGTGGGCTGCGACCGAGCCGAACATGAAGCGGTGGTGATAGGCGGTGTACTTGCCGCCGCCGGAGATGCGCAACAGATCGTCGTAGGTGAAGTCGGGCGAGCCGACGGCGCGGCCGAGCTCGCGGCGCTGCGGCCACTCGACCTCGACCGGTGCGACCGCGAGGAAGAGGGGGCCCGGAAAATCGCCCTTGGCGCCGATGCCGGCCTGCTCGAGGGCTTCCTGGGTGACCAGCTCCGCCATGCGTTCGGACAGGCCGGTGGAGGAGAACGGATCGACGCTGACGAAATCGACCGTGCCGGCCATCGTGGTCTTCAGGCCGTCGACCGGAAAGCGCGTGATGGTGCGGATGCCGGATTCGCCCGCGACGAGCTTCGACCAATTGTCGGCCTTGCCGGCGCCGAGCGAGGTCGTGATGCCCATGCCGGTAACGACGACAACGGGACGCCCGAGTTTGTCGCGTGGTGCAGTCATGTCGATCGTCCCCAGATAGAGCTAGAGCATGATCCGGAAAAGTGTGACGCGGTTTTCCGACCAGATCATGCTCAAAACAACAACCGGCTAAAGCGCTGCGCGCTCTAGCTTATCGCCTCGACCAGCGCCATGCCTTCGCCGCGCCAGTGTCCGGCTCCCACCACGACAATCTGGGTGGGCGCCCCCTGCATTTCAATCTCGGTGCCGGTCGAATCGTTCGGCGGGAACAGCGCACCGCGCGAGATCGAGAGCGCCGCGAGCGCAATCCCGAGCGGGAATTGCGTTTCCATGGTGTGCCCGAACATCGTACCGGTGGCGCGTACCGGGAAGTCGGCGTGCTTCTTCAGGAAGTCGCGCTCCTCGGACGTTGCCGGCTCCGCGCCTGTCGCGCCCGAGATGATTGCGCCCTTGCCGTCGCGCTTGGGCAGCTTGTCCCAGAGCTTGTCCAGCGTCGCTTTCATGTCCCCGGACTGCTTGCGGCGGGCGAGATCCGTCACCACGCTCGACAGCTTGGCGTAAGGCTTGGCACCGCGCGCTTCTGCATGCGCCTTGGATTCCAGCACCAGAAACGCGCCGGCTGAGCCGAGCGCGAAGCCGGCGTGGTCCTTGCGCGCCCACACGGGGGCGAACTTGTCCTTCAGGTTGAAGTCGCCGAATTCGTAGAGGACCAGGAGGTCCTTGCGCTCGCCATTGTGCGAGCCGCCGACCAGCGCAATGTCGCTCTCGCCCGAGGCGATGCGCGACAGCGCGATGCGCAGCGCATCGGCGCCCGCAACCTCTTCGCCCATGAAGGTGCGCGAGGTGCCGCCGAGACCGTTGACGATGGCAATGTTGCCGGCGAGCAGATTGGAGAGCTGCGCCAGAAACAACGTCGGCCTGAGATCGCTCATCAGCCGCTCGTTGAGGAAGCCGGGTGCATTGGCGCCCTTGGCTTCGGCGTTGAGCACGCCGGTGTCGACATTGAGGTCGCGCTCGCCGCCGCCGGCGGCCACCACCATGTCGATCTTGGACAGGATGTCCTTGTTGCCCTTGATACCGGCCGAGTCGAGCGCGAGACCCGCGGCATAGACGCCGATGCGCTGCCAGGCTTCCATCTGGCGCTGGTCGCCTTTCTTCGGGATCTGGCTGTCGAAGGACACGGGCATCAGCGGATGCACGATGAAGGGCGCAAAGCCCTTCTCGTCGACATTGGTGCGCTTCTCCTGGAGCGCGGCCCAGTTGGCGTCCAGACCTTCGCCGAGCGAGGTGGCAAGACCAATACCGGTGATCCAGACTTCCGTCTGGCCCGGCTTCGAAGCGGTGTCAGTCATGGCGAGACGGCCTGTTGCGGAAAGCCGACGCGTTGCGCGACCGCGTCCATGTATCCGCGCATATCAGCATTGGGGAAGGGGATCAGCGTGAAGGTGAGTGTCGAATTCGCGCGCAGCTTGCCGCCGACCCGGATCTTGGCCTCGGTCATGGCATAGCCCGAGCCCTCATGGGCCACGCTCGCCTCGAGGGTCATCAGGTCACCCGGAAACACCGAGCCGCGCACCTTGGCTTCCTTCACGGCGGCCAGAATCGGCATGCGCTCGAACTTCAAGACGCCAAGCAGGAGAAAGCCCGAGGCCTGCGCCATCGATTCGATCAGCAGCACGCCAGGCATCAGGGGATAGCCCGGAAAGTGCCCCTCGAAGATGGTGCTCTCCTGGGGGACCTGGGCCTCGACGACGATCGTCTTCTCGTCGACCTTGAGGTCGACGATGCGATCGATCATGTGGAAGTATTCGAGTTGCATGATCGCCCGATTAGGCGCTCGCGCCCTTGGCGGCAACCAGCTCGTCGATGCGCGCGCACAGGTTCTTCAGCACGAAATACTGCTCGGTGGTGGCCTTGCCGTCGTTGACTTCCTGCGTCCACTTTTCCAGCGGCAGCTTGATGCCGAACTGCTTGTCGATCGCGAACGCGATGTCCAGGAAATCGAGGCTGTCGATGCCGAGGTCATCGATGGCGTGGCTATCCGGCGTGATCGTGTCGCGCGGGATGTCGCAGGTTTCAGCGATGATCGTAGCGACCTGATCGAATGTAGAGGACATCACTAAGCCTTTGATATATTGCAGGTATTTTTCAGATATCCCAGAGTGGCACGGTGGGTGGGCATCGCGCCCCAAATGACGCCCTCTAACCCCCCTCTGGATGGGTCGAGAGCCCGTATATCGGAGCGCCGCCCTGAGTTCAATGGAGCCGGACAGGGCCGTGGACAGGCCTGGGGACGCCGGTCCGGAGCGGTGTCCACCGGGGGGCACGGCCTTGGGGCCGGGGTGAGGCCTAGATGTGCGGCGTCGTGATCTTGACGCAGTCCCGACGGCCCATCAGCACGCAATCCTGGGTCCGGCGCAGATCGGCGATGCTGACGGCGAGCCAGATCCCGATTGCGGTCAGCGCGATGGTGAAGGCGAGAGCGGCGATATTGGCGAGCATGCGATGGCGGAAATCGTCCGGCTCCTCGCGCGGCTGCTCGTAGCGAGACAGGTCGAGCGGTTCGGGCGTCGCTGCATGCAGTGGCTGTACGATACCGCTGCCCCGGTGGACCACCGGAGAGGGCGTCGTGCGCGGCCTGAACTGGAGCACCCGGTGCTCGTCGTCCGAGGTTATGGGCCGCTGGGATTTCATGGGGCGGGGATTACTCCGAAGCAGCGATTTTTAGATAGCATAGGCAACACAGTCGTTGCAGAAAATCTTCTCGACGCGCACGTGCATTCCACGTTCGCGTCATCTTTCCTGGCCCGTCTCGGACGCTGCTTTTGGGCGCTGTCGGCGAGGGGCGAACGCCGTTCGGAGCAGGTTGTCATCGCGGGGTCAGGGGCGCACGGATTGCGCTGCAACAACAGCCGGTACAACCGTGCTGCCCAGCCCCGAGCCCATATTGCCGCGGCAAGGCCCATGGCATAATCGGGAACCCGGACCACAGGCGCCACCAGACGAGAGGCCGTTCGATCATGACAACCAATGCGCGCGAGCCGAGAGTGCACCCGGTGTCGATCCTGTCGCTGCGGCCGACGCAGATGACGGTCGGCATGCGCGAGGTCAAGGAGAAGCGCAAGCGCTGGCGCGAGCACGACAAGAAGAAGCAGTCCGACCTGCTCGGCACCCACATGATCCCCGTCGTCGCCGGACCCGACGGGCGCTACTACGTCATCGACCATCACCATCTCGGCCGCGCGCTGCACGACGAGGGCATCAAGCAGGTGCTGGTCACGGTGGTCGGCGATCTCCGCATGGTCGAGCGCGAAGCGTTCTGGGGCGTGATGGACAACAAGCGCTGGGTCTATCCTTACGACTCCAAGGGCGAGCGCCGCCCGTTTCGCGATCTGCCGAAATCGGTCGCCGATCTCAAGGACGATCCTTTCCGCAGCCTCGCCGGCGAGCTGCGCCGCATGGGGGGCTTTGCCAAGGATACGACGCCGTTTTCCGAATTCCTGTGGGCCGACTTCCTGCGCCGAAAACTGACGCGCAAGGCGGTGGATGCCAATTTCGACAAGGCGCTCGAGAAGGCCCTGGCCGCGGCCAGGAGCAGGGACGCGGTCTATCTGCCCGGCTGGTGCGGGCCGGCATCGGACGATTGAGGCGCTGACGCTCGCATCAGTCGCGCTGGAAGATCTTGGCGCCGGGATAAGCACGGCGGGCGTAAGTGACGACCAGTGCGCGATCCTGGGTTTCCAGGAACGGCGTACGGATCCGACACGACCCGACGATGAGGTGCCATAGACCATTGAGCCTCTGGATCACGATTTTCATCTGAACATTCCTCGAAGACTCCGCACTCGAGCAAATTGCTGCTCCTCGCGGCCGTCTTGCGATTCATGATCATGATCGCGGGAGTGAAATTCCCCGCTCGCGTTGGCCGCAAGACGACGGCGATACTCATGAGTTGGTTACGACCTGCGGCCCGGTAAGCTGAATCCGATCACAGCCGCTTGAACGCAATCATTTTCCGCGCCGACGAAACCGTCCTGAAACACGGCGACCCACTTAATCGTTGTAGTCGAGCTCACACAGGAGGCTCACATGCGCCGTCTGGTTTTCGCAATTGCCTTGCTGGCGGTCGCTTCAGCAGGAATTTCGGCCTCGTTTGCTGCAGTCCACCAGGCGAGGATTCTGACATTTGCCGAGCGCTTCGCGCCCGCGCTTCCGCTGATGGTCAATCACTAGCGCCATAGCGCTATCGCGCGCGATCATTTCGGATTTGACTGGTCGGGCGAGGACAGCAACCGCTCCATGTCGGCCGCGGTTTCACCGTCACGCACCTTCTGCAGCAAGGCGTGACGTTCGGCGCCGGCCGGGAGCTTCCTGGCTGCGGCTCTGGCTGCCTCCGTGAACTTGTTGAGGCGCTCCTGGAGGGACAAGGCCGGTCGCGTACGGTTGCGTTTCTTGGTCATGATTTGCCCTTTCGAGAGTCGAGCAGATCATGTGCGGGAAAACCGCGTCCTTAACTTTTGTTGGAACCAGTGAAGCCGATTGCGGGTTTTTCCCCGCGATGGCGCATGACGCCATCGCAGCCCAACCTCGGCTCCTTGTTCACGACCGGAGTTAAGCGAAGTGACCAGCGACGCGATCCGCGCGGCTCTCATCAGGCGCCTGCGCATATCGTCCGCGATCGCGGACGAGGACATCAAGGAGATCGAAGCCCTCCCCATTTCGGTGCGCCAGTATCCGGCCGAGAGGGCGGTGGTGCGTGACGGCGAGCGTGCGACCGACTGCGTCCTGATTGCCGACGGCTTCTGCGCACGCTCCAAGACGATCGCGAGCGGCAAGCGTCAGATTCTCTCGCTGCATATTCCTGGCGAAATCCCTGACCTGATGAGCCTGTTCCTCCACGTGATGGACCATGATCTGTCCACTCTGACGCCGGCGACGCTCGGCTTCATCAGCCACGAGACGCTGCAAAAGCTGCATCGCCGCAGGCCTGTCGTCGCCGAGATGTTCTGGCGGGACACGCTGATCGACGCCGCCATGTTCCGCGAATGGATCGTCAATGTCGGCCAGCGTCCTGCGCCGGCGCGGCTTGTCCACGTCATGATCGAGCTGCGCGAACGCCTGCGGATCGTCGGGCGCGTCGACGGGGCGAGCTTCGAGATGCCGCTGACCCAGGAACAGATCGGCGAGGCCCTGGGCATCACCGCGGTGCATGCAAATCGCGTGATCAGGCAACTGCGCGAGGAGGGAATCGTCGAGCTCAACCGCGGCCGCGTCACGGTTCTCGACGAGCGGAGATTTCTGGAACTTGCTGATTTCGACGGCCGTTATCTCCATCAATCGCCAGCGCTTTGAGGCACCCAATGCCGCGATTTCATTTCGACGTTCACGAGGACGGCCACCTGTTCCGCGACGAAGACGGTCAGGACTTCGCGAATGTCGACGTTGCACGCAAGGAGGCCGTGCTGACCGGGACGTCGATTGCGCGCGATGCATTCGTGGCCGGCAGCGCCGATCATGTCGTCGTCGACGTTCGCGAGGACGAGCACGCGCCGTGCCTGAAAGTGTCGATCAAGCTCGAGGTCGAACAACCAACGGACGGCTAGCCTCGTCGCGCGAAACGCGCAATTGTTCCCTTGAAATGCAAACTTGCAGGCCGTTCCCACACTTCAACAATTGCTCCGGGGTGGAACGCTCGCACCGGGTGCCGATTTGACACGCATCGGCAAGCGATGCGGGACACCAAATTGGACGAGCAGCGCAAGACATATCTGGACAAAGCGCGGATTTGCCTGGAACAGGCCGAGCATGAACCGGCCCGGCGCCAACACTGGCTTCAACAGGCCGAGGATTGGACGCGGCGGGCGAGTGAGCTCGTTCGCGAGGACGGCGATGACGCCACGCACGAAGTGCACGATCGACGCCTGATTCCGAAATCGCCTCGCCGGAACTAGCTCGCTCGACGCGGAACTCCGGCGTCTCCAGCTGCGACAGGAGCACGGCATGAGCAGAAAAGACGACATCCACGCCACCCGTCGGACGGAACCCAATGGGGTCGAGCCGTCGTTCTCCGAGGACGATCTTCAGCGGGCGCAGCTTGGTCCGCGCGGTGTTCCCGGACAGCCGGATCCCGCCAGAATGACTCCCCAGCGCGCCAAGAAGACCCCTGTCGAGGGTGACTTCGACGGACATACGTCGTGAGCGCCGACCGGGACTGAAGTCGACGCCCGTCTACGACTCCCTTTGGCTCCAATAGTCGTCGAGCGTCGGCGTCTCCATGTCGAAACGGTCGCGAATGGTCGAGCAGGTGCTGCCGCCGAGCCTTGCGATGGCATCGAGCTTCGCCGGATCGATGCGCAGGCGCTCGGTGTCGACGACGTCTGAATGGTAATGCGCGAACAAGATCTCACCCATGATGATCTGGCGCGACTTCCCGAGCTCGAGCGTGATATGGCGACGGCATTCGAAGGCGGCCGGCGCCTCCTTGATCCAGGGCGAAGCCACGGTCTTGCCGGGCATGGCGGTCAGGCCCGCGGCCTTCAATTCGTCATGCTCGGGCGAGAAGGGCACGGCGCAGACGTGCATTGCCTCGGCTATGGCGTGTGAGACGATGTTGACGGTGAAGACCTCGGTCAGGCGGATGTTGAGACCGGTGTCCTTGAAGCGCATGTCCGGATGGTTCTCGACGCCGAGCGCGAGGATCGGCGGATCGGCCGACAGGCAATTGAAGAAGCTGAACGGCGCGGCGTTGATCCGCCCTTGCGGATCGACCGTCGTCACCAGCGCGATCGGCCGCGGCACGACGGTGCCGATCAGCAGCTTGTATTTGTCGCGCGGTGACAGTTCGCGGAAATCGAACGTGACGTCGCCGGGATCGTGAGCACTGCTGTCCATCGTGTCTCTCGGGTTCGAACGGGTTCCGCTGGCCGACAGCCGCGAAGACCCGTCGCGGCAATTATCGGCGCTTCAGATCAATAAGCGAGTGGAAGATTTGAGCAAAGGCCGCTAGACGCCGAGGCGCAGCAGGATGTCGGACCAGTCGAGCTCCGTCATTTTTTCGGCAGGCGCCCCATCAGGTAGAATTCGTCATTCGGCCGCATGGCGGTGAAATTCGCCAGCCGGTTCGACAATCCGAAGAACGCCGAGATCGCGGCGATGTCCCAGATGTCGTCGTCGCTGAAGCCGTGCGGGGCAAGGGCCTCGAAATCCTCTTCCGAACTGCGCTGTGCGTCGGCCGAGATCTTCATCGCGAAATCGAGCATCGCTCTCTCGCGCGGCGTGATGTCGGCCTTGCGATAGTTGGTCGCGATCTGGTCGGCTATCAGCGGGTTCTTGGCGCGGATGCGCAGGATCGCGCCATGGGCGATCACGCAATACTGGCACTGGTTGGCCGCCGAGGTCGCCACCACGATCATCTCGCGCTCGGCCTTGGTGAGGCCGCCGTCCTTCTCCATCAGCGCGTCGTGATAGGCGAAGAAGGCGCGGAACTCGTCGGGCCGGTAGGCCAGCGTCAGGAAGACGTTGGGCACGAAGCCGCTCTTCTCCTGCACCGCGAGCAGGCGCGTGCGGATGTCGTCGGGCAGGCTGTCGATGGCGGGTGCGGGGAAGCGTTGCGCGAGCTTTGTCATGGGCATGGATTCCGGCTTGGGGCCGGGAAACATAGTCCATGCGGGCGATAGCCTCAATGTGCTCCCGATATCCGGCGGGGCGCACGCGCCACGAACTCGTTGTCATCGTCCGATTCAATCGGGCGATCCAGTATTTCAGAGACGGAAGTGATCGAATCGAGAGGCCGCGGCGTACCTGAGGCGCGAGCCTGGCTTTACCGCAGCGGCTTCTTCAGCAACGAGAAGCGATCCGGATCGAGGCCCAACGAGGGTTGCAGCATCGGCGCCTCGGCGGGCGCGAGCGTCTTGGCGGGAGGCGCGGAGAACACCGGATCGTTCGGCACGTCGCGCTGCGAGGTGGCACCGCGCCAGCGTTCCAGCACGGCGCTGACGAAGTGCATGTCGTGACCGGCGGTAACCGAGGGTACGCTGGAGATGGTGGCTTCGCCGCGCGGCAATTGATGCGGCGGCACTTCCTTGAAGCGCAGCCGCGTCGGCAGCGCGACGCCTTCGCCGAACGCCAGCACCTCGCGGGTGCCGAGCGACGGCACGAAGGACAACAGGTTCGCGGCCGCATCGGACACCGCGGCGCGCAGCAGCGCCTGGTCGCGGTCGTTGGCAAGACGCATCGTGAACAGCGTGTTGCACTGGGAGATGATGGTGGCGTCGAGCTCGGCCGGTCGCTGCGTGATCAGGCCGAGATAGACGCCGTATTTGCGGCCTTCCTTGGCGATGCGCGAGACCGCCTTGCGAGTCGGGCCGAATCCGATGTTGCGGTCGGCGGAGGCGTAGCGGTGCGCCTCCTCGCAGACGAACAGCAGCGGCGAGACGCCGTCGCTCCAAAGGCCGAAATCGAAGGCCATGCGGCATAGAACCGAGACGACGGAATCGATGACCTCGGCCGGAAAGCCGGCGAGTTGCATCACCGTCATCGGCTTGCCGTTGGCGGGCAGGCGGAACAGATGGCTGATCACCTCGGCCATGGTGTCGCCGCCGACATTGGCGTTGTCGAACATGAAGGCGTAGCGCGGGTCGTTGCGCACGGCTTCGATGCGCGAGATCAGCTTGTGATAGATGATGCGCGAGGAGCGGTTTTCCAGCTTGCCCATGCGCTCGTCGATCAGCGACATCAGGTCGACCAGGCGGTACGGCACCGGCGTGTCGACGGTGTAGCCGACCTGCTTGGGGTCGATGCGTTTGAGACCGATGCGGTCGGCGTTCTGGTACTGGGTATAGACGCCCTTGGCGAGCGGGATCACTTCCGCGAGGATGTCGAGTTCTTCGGGCACGCCGGCACGGCCGCCGAACAGCACGTCGACGATTTCCTCGAAATTGAACAGCCAGAACGGCAGCTTCAGGTTTCGCGGGTTGAGCACCAGCGCGCGGTCGCCGAAGCAGCGGCCATATTCGTTGTGCACGTCGAGCAGGAAGATGCGCAGGTTCGGACGCGCCTTCAGGATCTCGTTGAGCAGCAGCGACACGCCGGTGGACTTGCCGACGCCGGTCGACCCCAGCACCGCAAAGTGCTTCGACAGCATTTCCTCGACATCGACATAGGCGATGACCGAGCGGTCCTGCTGGAGGAAGCCGACGTTGATCTGGTCCGACCCGGTCGGCGCGTAGATGGTGCGCAGCTCCTGGCTGGTGATCAGGTCCACGGCGTCGCCGATGGTCGGGTAATTGGTGACGCCGCGCTGGAATTTGGCCTTGTCGGCGGCATTGAGGATTTCGCCGAGCAGGTCGACCGAGGCGATCGCGATGTAGTTGTCGCTGCTCGACAAATTCTCGCAGGACACCTCGGTGATCATGGCGACGATGACCGAGCTTCCGCTGCGGATGCTGACGAAACGGCCGACGGTGGCCCGAACTTCCGAGATCGACATCTGGCCTTGCGCCAGAAGCCCGACCCGGGCGAGCGATCCGCGCACCGAAATCACACGTCCAAAGGATGTCACGATGGATGAACCCGAGAAGACAAACTGTTTCTCGGACTATGCGGCGCCGTCGCTGGACAAACGGTTAAACGGGAGCCGCGGCGGCTTTGTTAAATCTGCGACAATTCGGCCAGGAGATTTGTTCGGAATGCATACTCTTGGGCAGATTCGGCCCGGAAATGCTGCTTTTCGAGGCCTTCGAGCCCAAATCGCATTAAGGAAGATTTTACCATCCGGGCACTCCGCCAACCTTTTGTGGACGGATGGTCGCGTTTGGGAGGCCGGCTCCGCCGTCGGCCGGTTGGCGTTCATTTGTTGACGGGACCTAATCATTTGTACATTAGTACAAATGAGCCCGCGGCCCCGGATGCCGCCCCGGGCGCATCCATGAACATTGCGCTCCGCGCCCGATTGCGCGATTCCGTGAGACGGATCGCAAGAAACGCTTTGGAGGACACCATGCAGCCCGAACCGATCCTCGATCTCGCCCATCTCGGCCACATGGAACTGCTGACGCCGAAGCCCGACGAGAGCCTGAAATTCTTCGTCGACGTCATGGGCATGACGGTCAGCGGGCGGAAGGGCGAGTCGGTTTACTTGCGCGGCTGGGACGATTACGAGCGCTATTCGCTCAAGCTCACGGCGTCGAAGACCTCGGGCATGGAGCACATGGCGCTGCGCGCGCGCAGCCAGCAGGCGCTGGAGCGCCGCGTCGCCGCGCTGAAGGGCTCGGGCTTCGACATCGGCTGGATCGACGGCGACATGGGGCAGGGGCCGACGTTCCGCTGCCGCGACCCCGATGGGCACATCGTCGAGCTCTATTACGAGACCGAATGGTATCAGGCGCCGCCGGAGCTGAAGCCGGCGCTGAAGAACCAGGCGCAGCGTTTTCCCGCGCGCGGCGTCAATGTCCGCCGCCTCGACCATCTCAACTGCCTCGCCGTCGACATCAAGGCCAACCGCGAGTTCTTCGAAAACTATCTCGGCTGCCGCCTCACCGAGCAGATCGTGCTCAATGACGGGCGGGAAGCGGCGATGTGGCTGACCATGTCGAACAAGAGCTACGACTTTGCCTATTCGCTCGATCATTCCGGCACGCCCGGCCGCTTCCACCACGTCACCTACGCGCTCGACAGCCGCGAGGAGATTCTGCGCGCCGCAGACATCTTCCTGGAGAACGGGGTGCACATCGAGACCGGGCCGCACAAGCACGCGATCCAGCAGACCTTCTTCCTCTATGTCTACGAGCCCGGCGGCAACCGCGTCGAAGTCGCCAATGCCGGCGCCCGCCTCATCCTGGCGCCGGACTGGAAGCCGATCGTGTGGACGGAAGAAGAGCGCAAGAAGGGCCAGGCGTGGGGCTTGAAGACGATCGAATCCTTCCACACCCACGGCACGCCGCCGGTGGAGATGAAGAAGCACGCTTGACGGCGTGCTCTCTAATGCGTTGATCCCCGAACGCGCGCGATCGTCTCGCGCAGCTTGGTCCATGCCGGCTTGTCCGGCGCGAACTGGCTGCGCAGGAAGCTGACGAGCTCCTCGACCTGCGCATCGCTCATGCTGTTGCCGAACGCGGGCATGTAGCCGAGATCGCTCGATGCGGGCTCGGTGATGCCGTGCAGGATCACCTGCACGAGATTGTCCGAGGTCGCGCTGTGCAGATTGCTGTTGAGCGCGAGCGAGGGACGGCTGCCGAAAAGCGGCAGGCCGCCGACCTCGTGGCAGACGGCGCAGGCGCCCTGATAGAGCCGCGCACCGGTGGACGAGGCGACGGTGACTTGCGTTGCACTCTCGAGCTTCGTCGCGAGCGCGGGCGCGTCGGCGGCGCCGTCGTTGAACGAGCCGAGATAGACCGCCATCGCGCGGATGTCATGATCGGGCAGAGCTTTTAGATCACGGACAACAGGCGCCATCGGGCCGGCGGCAACGCCGTGATAGCTCGAATGGCCGGTGCGCAAATAGGCGAACAGCTCGTCTTCGCTCCACGGGATCGGCGCGTGAGAGAGCGAGGTCAGCGGCGGCGCTTCCCAACCTTCCGCAAAGCCGCCGGCGAGATAGGCCTGCCGCTGCTCGGCGCCGAGGGCATTGCGCGGCGAATGGCAGGCGCTGCAATGGCCGAGGCTCTCGACCAGATAGGCGCCGCGATTCCACGCCTCGGATTTGGCGGGATCGGGCTTGAACTCCCTGGCCTGGTGGAACAGCGCATTCCACCCGGCAAGCAGCGGGCGAAGATTGAAGGGGAAGGCCAGCGCATTCGCAGGCGCCGTCGCGCGCACCGCGGGCTGTGCCATCAGATAGGCGTACAGCGCCTGCATGTCGGCATCGCTGGTCTTCGAGAAGTGCGTGTAGGGGAAGGCGGGATAGAGCTGCCGGCCGTTGCGATGCAGCCCGTCGCGCATGGCGCGCTCGAAGGCGGGATAGGACCAGGCGCCGATGCCGGTCTCGATGTCGGGCGTGATGTTGGTCGAATGGATCGTGCCGAACGGCGTCTCCAGCGCGCGGCCGCCGGCGTTGAGCACGCCGCTCAAACTGGTGTGGCACTCCGCGCAATTGCCGAGCGCCGCGAGCTGCTCGCCGCGCGCGATGGTCGCAGCGGAATAGACCGACGCATCGGGCCGCGCGATCGGCGCGATCGCTCGGCCCGGCAGAAGTGCTGCGCCGACGCCAATCGCAGCAGTGCACACGGCGGCAATCGTCGCGAAGATGCCGGCACGCTTTGCGAAGGGATTTTCCCAGAAGCGAGAGGGCTTCGCTGCAGCGGGCGCGGGCAGGGCCTGGGGCACGGGCGATGTCTCGCCGTGCAATCCCCTCAGGATCCGTTCCGGCGTGAACGGCGGCTCGCGAAAGCGCACGCCGGTGGCATCGAAGATCGCATTGGCGATCGCGGCTGCGCTCGGCACCGATGCGGATTCGCCGACGCCGAGCGGCGGCTGGTCCTGGCGCGGCAGCATCAGCACGTCGATCTTGGGCACGTCGGGGAAGGGGATGATCGGATAGGCGCCCCATTCGCGCGCCGCTACTGTGCCGCGCTCGAACGACACTTCCTCCATCAGCGCGCGGCTGGTGGACTGGATGACGTTGCCGTGGATCTGGTGGCGGACGCCGTCCGGATTGATCATCAGGCCGGAGTCCTGGCCCGCGACGACGCGGGTGACGCTGACATCGCCCGTCGTCTTGTTCACGGCAACGTCGGCGACCCACGCCGACCAAGCTGCGCCATAGCCGGGAAACTTGCTGTGGACATAGAGCGCATAGGCAAAGCCGCGCCCGTGCACGATGTCGCCGTCCTTCTCCTCGCGGACCGGCCGCGGAGTCCAGCCTGCGCGTTCGGCCACGGCATTGACGAGGTCGACGGCCCGCTGGTCTTTCAGGTAGCGCAGCCGATATTCGATGGGATCGACGCCGGCCTCGAATGCCGCCTCGTCGATGTAGGATTCATGCGCAAAGGTGTTCGGCAGCGCCGAGACGCCGCGAAACCAGGACGCGCGCACGATCGGTGCCATGTCGTGGGCGACGACGCGCATGTGATCGTAGTCGTAAGGCGGGATCGCGGTGCGATCGCCCATCTGGAGCACCGAGGGCTCGGGCGAGATGCGCCCCGTGAGCAGCAGCGCCAGCGTCGGCGCGGCGTTCGAGGGATAGCGCGTGGCGAGATCGTAGCCGGCGATGCCACCGTCCGCGTCCAGGCCGCCATTGACGTCGACGAGCTGCGCGGTGCCCTTCGGCTCCCAGGCGTGCTCCTGCTCCCGCGTCAACTGGACGCGTACCGGCCGGCCGACCGCGCGCGACAGCAGCAGCGCATCCGCTGTGACGTCGTCGGCGCAATTGCGGCCGTAGCAGCCGGCGGCCTCGAGCCTGATGACCTCGACCTCGCTCTCGGGACGCTCGACCAGCAGCGCAAGGTCGGCGCGCAGCACGTGCGGATTCTGCGTGCCGGACCAGACGCGAATGTTGCCGTCCCGGAAATCCGCGACAGCGCAGGACGGGCCGATCGAGGCGTGCATCTGGTACGGCCAGACATAAGTGCGTTGCATCGGCCTCGCTGAGCCCGCGATCGCCGCATCGACATCGCCCTTGTCGATCAGCGTGCGCGGCGTCGACGGATTGGCGCGCAGTGCGGTCTCGACATCGGCAAGGTCGGTCAGCGCGGGCGTCGGCTTCCAGCTCACCGCGAGCTGCTCCGCGGCGCGAATCGCATTCTCCTCGCGCTCGGCCACCACGCCGACGAAATCGCCGATGCGCACGACGGCCATGAGACCGGGAATGTCGCGTACGGAAGCTTCATCCACCGCGATCAGGCTGGTGCCGACGAAGGGACCTGCATCGACGCCGGAATAGGGCGGGCGCACCACGCGGCCGTGCAGCATGCCGGGCAGGCGGATATCGTGCACGAAGGTCAACTCGCCCGTGGCCTTGGCCGGGAGATCGACCCGCGGCATCGACTGGCCGACGATGGCGTAGTCACCGACGGCCTTGACGGCGACGTCGTCGGCAAGCTCGAGGCGGATGGTCTCGCTGCCGATCAACTCGCCATAGCTGACGCTGCGATTGTGACCTCGGACAAGGCCGTCCTCTATCTTCAGTTCCTCTGCCGGCAGCTCCAGCCGCTCGGCCGCGCGCGCGATCAGGAAGTGACGCGCCTGGGCTGCGGCCTTGCGCAGGGGCACGGCAGTGATCTGGATCGTTTCGCTGGCAATCGTCGCGCCCTGGTTCGGCACCACCGCAGTGTCGCCGAGCACGACGACGACACGCGCAAAGGAGACGTCCAGCTCTTCGGCGACGATCTGGCCAAGTGCGGTGCGAATTCCGGTGCCGAGATCGACATGGCCGTTATAGGCGGTGACGGAGCCATCCGCGGTGATCCGCACGAATGTTTCGGACGTGACTTCGTCCACGCTACGGGAGACGACGAGCGACCCCCGCTCGGATCCGTTCGAAACAGGGGAGGCCATCAATCACCGGCCTCGGCAAGCTGGCCCGAAGCACGCATCACGGCGCGCAGGATCTCGACATGCGTGCCGCATCGGCAGAGATTGTAGCGCAGCGCCGCGAGCGCCTCCTGCTCTGACGGTTGCGGGTTGACCGCGAGCAGCGCCTTGGTGGTCATGATCATGCCGTTGAGGCAGTAGCCGCATTGCGCGGCCTGCTCGTCGATGAAGGCCTGCTGCACCACATCAGGCTTGTCGCGCGTGCCGAGGCCTTCGAGCGTCACGATGTCGCGCCCGGCGCAGCCGCCGATCGGAATCACGCAGGATCGCGCAGCCATGCCATCAATCAGGACAGTACAGGTGCCGCATTCACCCAGGCCGCAACCGTATTTCGGGCCATTGAGTCCGAGATCGTTGCGCAGCACATAAAGCAACGGCGTCTGGCGTTCTGCCGTGACGTCGTGGATCCTGCCGTTCACGGTGAGGCGGATCGGTGTTTGCGTCATCCTCGTTCCCAAGCCTTACCCGTTTCCAAGCCTTACTCGTTTCCAAGTCCTGCGGTCGCAGAAATGTACGTTGCGACGATACCGTTTGTACACAAACGTGCAAGCGGCCATGCCGCAGTGCAGCGCAACTGCCCGCTTTGTGGACAAGGCGGGAGGCAAATGAGGTTTTATTCGGCAGGCGCGACTTTTCGCGCGCGGCGCCGCTTGACAGCCATCAGGACCGCGCGCAACATCGTTCGTATACGAATGATAACCGCAATGTCCGCTGGCTTTGACATGGTGACGGAAACAACGAGCGCTGCCATCGACAAGATCCGCTGCGACGCTTGTCCGGTGATGTGCTACATCAAGCCGGGCGCGGCGGGCGCCTGCGACCGCTATGCCAACCAGGATGGCAAGCTCGTCCGCGTCGATCCCCACATCATTCTCGAACGCACGGTGTCGCAGGGCGGCAAGCTCGTGCCGTTCAGCCGCACCGAAGACTGGGACGGCAAGATCGTCCACGAGCCCTCGACCTTCGTCACCGCGATCGGCGCGGGCACGACCTATCCCGACTACAAACCGGCGCCGTTCATCGTCTCCTCCGAGGTCGACGGTGTCGACATGGTGACCGTCGTCACCGAGGGCATCTTCTCCTATTGCGGCATCAAGGTGAAGATCGACACCGACCGCTATCTCGGTCCGGAGACCGCGACCGTGCGCGCGCAGGGCGAGGCGGTCGGCCACGTCACGACCAGCGAGTACGGCTCGCAGATGCTGTCGCTCGGCGGCGTGCATCATCTCACCGGCGGTTCGAAGAAGGAAGGTCGCGTCACCTGCGACACGCTGATGGACCTCGCCAATTGCAAGGCGGTAGAGCTGACCATCGACGGCGGCGCCAGCGTGGTGGTGCAGGCCGGCCAGCCGCCGATCGTCAACGGCGTCAAGGAAGAGCGCATGCGCGTCGGCTGCGGCTCGGCGACCATCGGCATGTTCGCCAAGCAATGGCATGGCAAGGTCGACGAGGTCGTCGTGGTCGACGATCACATCACCGGCGTGCTCTCGGAGCACCAGGCCGGCAAGCTGCTCGACATCGCCGACACGGGTATCAAGATGAAGGGTCGGCGTTCGACGCCCGGCCGTTATTTCCAGGTCGCCGATCCCGGCACCGGGTGGGGCGGCACCAACATCTCCGATCCGCTGGCCATCCTCGGGCCGTTCGACGCCAAGGAGGCCAGGCCCGGGCTGTCGATGCTGATGGTGTCCACCACGGGCGAGCATTCGTCCTACTACGTGCTCGACGACGCCCTGAAGCCGATCGAGACCGAAATGCCCGCCGACCTGCAATTCTCGGTCGAGCGCATCCAGGAAAATTGCGAGCCTGCGCTGTGCACGGTGTTGTTCATGGCCGGTGCCGGCGGTTCCTTGCGTGCCGGGGTGACCGACAATCCGGTGCGGCTGACGCGGTCGGTGAAGGACGCCCTGACGCGCGTCACCAGCGGCGGCGCGGCGGTCTATGTCTGGCCCGGCGGCGGTATCACCTACATGGTGGACGTGACGCAGATGCCGGCGGGTGCATTCGGTTATGTGCCGACGCCGGCGCTGGTCGCGCCGATCGAGTTCACGATGAAACTCACCGACTATGCCGCGCTCGGCGGACACATGGACTACGTCAAGCCGCTCGCCGAGGTCAGGGGCGGCGATGATGTCCGTCAGTTGCCCTGGCAGAATCCGATCCCGGGACGGCGGGCATGACGCGGCTCCCGCAAATCGCATTGCTGTCTGATGGCCGGCGGCTGCATTTGCAGGATGGACCGATTGATCTGATCGTGCAGGCGAGAGGGCGCGAGCACGAGCTGCGCGCGGCTTACGAGGCTGCGGCGCGCCGTTTCACGGGCCTGCTCGACGAACTCTGTGCGGAGCTGCCGGAATTGCGGGCGGCCGCCAAGGCGCGGACGTCGCTGAAGGGCGTGGTCGCGCGTCGGATGCACGCCGCAGTCGCGCCTTATGCCGCGGATTGCTTCATCACCCCAATGGCCGCGGTGGCCGGCAGTGTGGCTGAAGAAATCCTGGCGGCGATGCTGAACGCAGCGCCGCTCGATCGGGTCTATGTCAACAATGGCGGCGACATCGCGCTGCATCTCGGGCGCGGCGAGCATTTTTCCGTCGGCTTGATGGATCGGCCGGATCGTGACGGCGTGATGAGGGTCATGAGGGTTGATGCGGATGATCCCGTGCGCGGCATTGCGACCAGCGGCCGCCATGGCCGCAGCTTTTCGCTCGGCATTGCCGACGCGGTGACGGTTCTGGCGGCGACGGCGTCGCAGGCTGATGCGGCCGCGACCGTGATTGCGAACGCCGTCGATTTGCCCGGACATCCCGCCATCACCAGGCAACCCGCCAACGAGCTTCAGCCCGACAGCGATCTTGGCGCACGTCTGATCACCCGTGACGTCGGTGAATTATCGCAAGAGGAGATCGCGGCTGCGCTCGAATCTGGCGCGGAATGTGCACGGCAATTATTCGACCACGGATTGATCGAGGGTGCTGTGCTGCGGCTTTGTGGTGATATGCTTGTGATCGGAACCAAGGATATGGAAGAGCAACGATCGCGCCCGCTCGCGCTGGAGAACGCGGTCGATGCCTGAACAGGGACGTGAAACATGAGCGCGATCATCCGCAAGATCGTCACCGTCGTCGAAGAAACGCAGATGGAGATGGGCCGCCAGGTCTCGCCGCCGACCCGGCGCGCCGCTGCGATCGCCGTCATCGAGAATCCCTTTGCCGGAAAATATGTCGAGGACCTCTCGCCGCTGATCGCCATCGGTGAGGAGCTTGGCGAGCTGCTGTCGAAGCGCGCGGTCGCGGCGCTCGGTATCGATGGTTCGAAAGCGCAGAGCTACGGCAAGGCCGCGGCCGTCGGCGAGAATGGCGAACTGGAGCATGCCGCCGCGATCCTTCACCCCAAGATGGGCGCACCGGTGCGGAAAGTTCTGGGCAAGGGCGCGGCGCTGATTCCCTCGTCCAAGAAGCGCAGCGGTCCCGGCACGACGCTGGACATTCCGCTTGGTCACAAGGACGCTGCCTTCGTGCGCAGTCACTTCGACGGCATGGAAGTTCAGATCAACGACGCGCCGCGCGCCAACGAGATCATGGTCGCGGTCGCCGTCACCGACAGCGGTCGTCCGCTGCCGCGCGTCGGCGGGCTGACGGTTGCCGAGGTCAAGGGCGAAGACGGTTTGAGATAGAGACGTTAGAGAGTTCAAAACTGGAGGTTGGGATGCGAGCAAAAAATTACGTCGTCGGCGCGGCCTTTGCGCTTCTGGCTGCCGGCATGGGCCATTCGGCCGTGGCGGAGGACATCAAGATCGGCGAGATCAACAGCTACTCGCTGCTGCCGTCCTTCACCGAACCCTATCGCAAGGGCTGGCAGCTTGCGGTGGAAGAGATCAACGCCGCCGGTGGCATCAACGGCAAGAAGCTCGTCGTCGTCTCCAAGGACGACGGCGGCAAGCCCGCGGACGCACAGACCGCGGCCAATGAGCTCGTCTCCAGCGAGGGCGTGGCGATGCTGACGGGCACGTTCCTGTCGAACATCGGTCTTGCCGTCAGTGACTTCGCCAACCAGAAGAAGGTGTTCTTCCTCGCGGCGGAGCCGCTGACGGACGCCGTGACCTGGTCGAAGGGCAACAAGTACACCTTCCGCCTGCGCCCCTCCAACTACATGCAGGCTGCGATGCTGGTGGAAGCCGCCAGCAAGTTGCCGGCAAAACGCTGGGCGACGATCGCGCCGAACTATGAATACGGCCAGTCGGCGGTGGCGGTGTTCAAGAAACTGATGTCGGCGAAGCGTCCTGACATCCAGTGGGTCGACGAACAGTGGCCGCCGCAGGGCAAGATCGATGCGGGTCCGGTGGTGCAGGCGGTGGCGCAGGCCAATCCCGAAGCGATCCTCAACGTCACCTTCGGTCCTGATCTCGTCAAGCTCGTGCGCGAAGGCAACACCCGTGGCCTCTTCAAGGGACGCGAGGTCGTGTCCTTCCTGACCGGCGAGCCCGAATATCTCGATCCGCTCAAGGACGAGACGCCCGAAGGCTGGATCGTCACCGGCTATCCCTGGTACTCGATCAAGACGCCCGAGCATGATGCGTTCCTGAAGGCTTACCAGGCCAAGTACAACGACTATCCGCGCCTCGGCTCGATCGTCGGCTACCAGACCATCAAGGCGGCAGCGGCGATCATCGCCAAGGCCGGCTCGACCGACACCGACAAGATGATTGCGGCGGCCGAGGGCATTTCGATGCCGTCGCCGTTCGGGGAGATCACCTTCCGCAAGATCGACCACCAGTCGACCCTCGGCGCCTTCGTCGGCAAGACAGCGCAGAAGGACGGCAAGGGCGTGATGGTGGACGCCGTCTACAGGAAGGGCTCGGACTATCTGCCGAGCGATGCCGAAGTCGAGAAGCTGCGGCCGAAGGATTAAGGCTTCTTTAGCTCTCCCTCTCCCCGCTCTACGCGGGGAGAGGTGAAAATCAGACCTAACCCGGACCGCCGATGGCCTTTTACGTCGTACAGTTTCTGACCGGTCTCGCCAGCGCAGCGTCGCTGTTTCTGGTGGCCTCGGGTCTGTCGATCATCTTCGGCGTGACGCGGATCGTGAATTTCGCGCATGGCGCCTTCTACATGATCGGCGCCTACATCGCCTTCACGCTCACCGAGCGTTTCTCCGGTGCATTCGGCTTCTGGGGCGGCGTGGTGATGGCGGCGCTGGCGGTGGCGCTGATCGGCGTCCTCGTCGAGATGGTGCTGCTCCGGCGTATCTACCATGCGCCCGAACTGTTCCAGCTGCTCGGTACCTTCGGCCTGACCCTGATGGTCGAGGATCTCGTGGTATTGATCTGGGGGCCCGACGATCTCGTCGGCCGCCGCGCGCCGGGCTTCAGGGGCGCGGTCGATTTCTTCGGCCAGAACATCCCGAGCTACGATCTGTTCCTGATAGCGATGGGCCCTGTGGTGCTCGGTATTCTCTGGCTGCTGTTCCAGCGCACGCGCTGGGGCATCTTGGTGCGCGCCGCGACGCAGGACCGCGACATGGTCGCAGCGCTCGGCGTGAACCAGAAGTGGCTGTTCACATCAGTGTTCGCGGTCGGCGTCTTCCTCGCCGCGCTTGGCGGCGCGCTCCAGATCCCGCGTGATGCCGTGCACCACGCCATGGATCTGCGCATCATCGTCGAGGTCTTCGTCGTCGTCGTGATCGGCGGTCTCGGCAGCATCGTTGGCGCCTTCGTGGCGGCCGTGCTTGTGTCCGAGCTGAATGCGTTTGGCATCCTGATCTTCCCAAAAATCTCCATCATCCTGGTCTTCCTGGTGATGGCGGTGGTGTTGATCGTCCGGCCCTGGGGCCTGTTCGGCAAGCCGGAAGCGGCCGCGCGCAAGACGCCGGGGCTGTCGGTCAATCCCTGGCGGCCGCTGACGTCGAACGAGCGGCTGGCGTCCCTCGCGGCGCTCGTCATCGCGGCGATGCTGCCGCTGTTTGCCGGCAACTACGCGCTGACCGTCGGCTCGGAGATCGCGATCTTCGTGATCTTTGCCGTCAGCCTCCATTTCCTGATGTCGGTCGGCGGGCTCGCGTCGTTCGGCCACGCCGCCTATTTCGGCCTCGGCGCCTATGGCGTGGCGTTCCTCGCCAAGATGGCGGGGCTGCCGATGATCGTCTGTCTCTTGCTCGGTCCGCTGCTCGGCTGCATGGGCGCCGCCGTGTTCGGCTTCTTCGCGGTGCAGCTCTCCGGCGTCTATTTTGCCATGCTGACGCTCGCCTTCGCGCAGATCGTCTGGTCGATCGCGTTCCAGTGGGTGAGCGTCACGGGCGGCGACAACGGCATTCTGGGCGTCTGGCCTGCGAGCTGGGCGGCGAGCCCGTCGCATTTCTACTGGCTGGCGCTCGGCGTCGCAGCGCTCGTCACCACTGCGCTGCGGATCGCGGTGTTCTCGCCGTTCGGTTACGCGCTTCGCGCCACGCGCGACTCGCTGCTCCGCAGCGAAGCCGTCGGTATCAATGCCAAGCGCATCCAGTGGACCGCCTTCGTGATCGCGGGCACGACCGCCGGCATCGGCGGCGCGCTGTTCGCTTATCTCAAAGGCAGCGTCTTCCCCGACAATCTCGGCATCTCGCTCTCGGTCGATGCGCTGGTCATGGTGCTGCTCGGCGGCGTCGAGACGGTGTCGGGCGGGGTGATTGGCGCCATTGTCTACAAGGCCCTCAACATCTGGCTGGTGAGCCAGACCGATCTGTCAAAGCTGGTGCTCGGCGGCTTCATCGTGCTGATCGTCGTCGTCTTCCCCAAGGGCATCGTCGGCATGCTGGAGATTCTCACGCAGCGGCGCAGAAAATCATCGCCGCCGGGATCATCTTTGCTCGCCAAGCCGATCGAGTCCGCCGAATGAGCGTTACGCCCCCACTTCTCGCGGTCGAAGGCTTGACCAAATCCTACGGTGGCATTCATGCCGTGCGAGGCGTCTCGTTCTCGCTGCGATCAGGCGAGATCCTGGCGCTGATCGGTCCGAACGGCGCGGGCAAGAGCACCTGCTTCGACATGCTCAACGGCCAGAACAAGCCGGATAGCGGACACGTCCGCCTGCTCGGCGAAGAGACCACAGGCAAGAAGCCGCGCGATATCTGGCGCATGGGCGTGGGACGCACCTTCCAGATCACGGCGACCTTCGCCACCATGACGGTGCGTGAAAACGTGCAGGTCGCGCTGATTTCGCACGGCAGGCAACTGTTCAATCTCTGGGGCTCGGCGCCTGATGTCGACCGCAACGAGGCCGGACGGCTGCTCGAGCTGGTCGGCATGGGCGGCTATGCGGACCGTCCCTGCGGCGAGCTCGCCTATGGCGACCTCAAGCGCCTCGAGCTCGCGGTCGCGCTCGCCAATGATCCAAAGCTGCTCTTGATGGACGAGCCGACCGCCGGCATGGCGCCGCGCGAGCGCGTCGAGCTGATGCGGCTCACGGCTCAGATCGCGAAGGAAAAGGCGATCGGCGTGCTCTTCACCGAGCACGACATGGACGTGGTGTTCGAACATGCCGACCGCATCATCGTGCTCAATCGCGGCACGTTGATCGCCGAGGGCTCGCCGGCCGAGGTGCGAGGCAATCCGCAAGTGCAGGCGATCTATCTCGGCGAGGGGCTGCTTTACGAAGGCGGGCATCGCGAGGGGGCCCCGGCATGAAGCTCACGGTGCAGGACCTCAACAGCCATTACGGCCCCGCGCATATTCTGTTCGACATCGGTTTCGAGGTCGGCGAGGGCGAAGTGGTGGCGCTGCTCGGGCGCAACGGCGCTGGCAAGTCGACGACGTTCCGCTCGATCGTGGGTCTCGTGGCGCAGCGGACCGGCCGCATCACGTTCGAGGGCAAGGACGTCTCGACGAAACCGACGCACGAGATCGTGCGCGAGGGGCTCGGCTATGTGCCGGAGGAGCGGCGCATCTTCACGGACCTGACGGTCGAAGAGAATCTAGAGGTCGGCCGCCAGCCGAAGCGGCCGAACGCGCCATACTGGACGCGCGAAAAACTGTTCACGCTGTTTCCCAATCTCGGCGAGATGAAGGGCCGCCCTGGCGGCCGCATGAGCGGCGGCGAGCAGCAGATGCTGACCATCGCGCGCACGTTGATGGGCAATCCGTCGCTGGTGCTGCTCGACGAGCCCTCGGAGGGCCTGTCGCCAAAGATCGTGGAGCAGATGGTCGATGCCATCCTGACCATGAAGAAGGAGGGCGTCAGCATCGTCGTCTCCGAGCAGAATTTGCACTTTGCGCGGTTGATTTCCGATCGCGCCTATATCATCGAGCGCGGCCGCATCTGTTTCGGCGGTACCATGGCTGAGCTCGACGCGCGTCCGGATATCCGCGACGCGCATCTGTCGTTGTGAGGGCAAAGGGAAGGGCAGCGCAGGAATGGCAAGAAGCGTCACGGCGAAGAAAAGCGTCAAGCAAGGCAAGCCTCCTTACGTGCTCGACGAGCAGGTCGGCTTCATCCTGCGCCAGGTCTGGCAGCGCCACAGCGCGATCTTCTCCCGCGACATCGGCACCAACCTGACGCCGACGCAGTGGGCCGCGCTGTCGAAGCTCGCCGAGACCGGGCCGTGCTCGCAGAACCAGCTCGGACGTCTGACCGCGATGGACGTCGCGACCATCAAGGGCGTGATCGATCGCCTCACGGCACGCGGCCTGACCGAGACGAGCCAGGATCCAGAGGATGGACGGCGCCTCCTGGTGAGCCTGACGCGCGCCGGTCAGCAGCTTGCCGAAAAGCTCGCGCCGAATGCGATCGCGATCACGCGCGAGACGCTGGCGCCGCTCGACGCCAAGGAGCGCGAGCTGCTGATGGCGCTGTTGAACAAGCTGCGGTGAATTGAAGCCGTCATTCCGGGGCGCAACGAAGTCGCGAGCCCGGAATGACGACTGTGTTTGCGGCGCCTACTTCCCCACCACCTCCGGCACTCTTCCCGCCGGCGGCGTGTTGCGGCTGCGCTGCGTCCGCACGATGCCGTCGATGATGGTCATGCCGATGCCGGGGAGATCGCCGAGCTGGACGCTCTCCAGGATGTTCTTGCCGGGCGAGTGCTGAGCCTTGTCCATGATGACGAAATCGGCGGCGCGGCCGACCTCGATCAGGCCGCAATCGAGCTGCCGCATTCGCGCGGTGTTGCCGGTGGCCAGGCAGAACGCGATCTCCGCCGGCAGCTCGCCGATCGAGGACAGCATCGAGACCATGCGCAGGATGCCGAGCGGCTGCACGCCGGAGCCCGCCGGCCCGTCGGTGCCAAGGATGACGCGGTGCAGATCGCCCATCTCGCGTGCGATGCGCAGCGTGTAGAGCGCCGAGCGCTCATTGCCGTTGTGAACGATCTCGAGCCCGCGCTTGCAGCCCTCGCAGATGCAGCGGATCTGGTCGTCGGGCAGCGCGGTGTGGCCGCCGTTGATGTGGCCGACCACGTCGGTGTCGGCTTCCAGCACCACGTCCTTGTCGATCAGGCCGGAGCCGGGGATCGAGGGGCCGCCGGTGTGGATGGTGCTCTGGATGCCGTATTTGCGCGCCCAGCCGACCATCTTGCGCGCGGTCGGGCCATCCTTGACGCCGCCAAGGCCGACTTCGCCGAGCAGCTTGACGCCGGCGGCGGCCATCTCCTTGAAGTCTTCCTCGACCATCTCGCATTCGATCACGGGCGCGCCGGCGTGAACCTTCACGCCGCCCGGACGAAGCGTCCAGAACGCACGCTGGGCGAAGATCGCCATGGCCTTGAGCCCGACGACGTCGCGGGGGCGGCCGGGCATGTGCACTTCGCCCGCCGAGATCATGGTGGTGATGCCGCCATGGAGGGAGCTGTCGATCCAGTTGATCTGGTTCTGGCGTGGCGTCCAGTCGCCGGCGACGGGGTGGACGTGGCTGTCGATGAGGCCCGGGGTCACCGTCGTGCCGTTGGCATCGACGATGGTGGTGGCGCCTTCCGTATCGAGGTCCTTGAAGCGGCCGATCGCGGTGATCTTGCCGTTCTCTGCGACGATGGTGTCGCCGTCCAGGATCGGCTTTTCCAGCGCGCCGGACAGGATCAGGCCGATATTGCGGATCACCAGCTTCGAGGGTCCGGCGGCCTGGGGTGCGTCATGCGCCATGGAAGGGGCTCCTTATTCCTAACTGCAACGCTTTCGATCTTGGGCAGCCTTGACCGCGGGATCAAGCAGGATTATTCATTAGTATACGAATGATCGTGTACAAACGACGCATAGCTGGCCGCCTCGGAAACCGCTGGAAGCGAAACGGAAGGGTGAGATGAGCAATTTCAATCAGGAAAGCGTTTTGAGCGTCCACCACTGGACCGATACGCTGTTCTCCTTCAAGACCACCCGCAGCCCGACCTTCCGCTTCCGCAACGGCGAGTTCACCATGATCGGGCTCAAGGTCGGCGAGAAGCCGCTGCTGCGGGCCTACAGCGTCGCCAGCGCCAATTACGAGGACACCCTCGAGTTCTTCTCGATCAAGGTGCCCGATGGTCCGCTGACCTCGCGGCTCCAGCACCTGAAGGAGGGTGATGAGGTCATCGTCAGCCGCAAGGCCACCGGCACGCTTGTCATCGACAACCTGGAAGCGGGCCGCAACCTCTACCTCATCGGCACCGGCACGGGCCTCGCGCCGTTTCTGAGCGTGATCAAGGATCCCGAGACCTACGAGCGGTTCGAGAAGGTCGTGCTGCTGCACGGCTGCCGGCACGTCAAGGAGCTCGCCTATGGCGAGATGATCACCGAGCACCTGCCCAAGGACGAGATGCTCGGCGAATACATCCAGAACCAGCTGATCTACTACCCGACCGTGACGCGCGATCCCTTCCGCAACCGCGGCCGCATCACCGACCTCATCACCTCGGGCAAGCTGTTCGACGACATCGGCCTGCCGGCGATCGAGGCGGCCCATGACCGCGTCATGATCTGCGGCAGCCCGGCGCTGGTCGCCGACACCCGAGTCCTCCTCGGCGAGCGTGGTTTTGTCGAAGGCAACCACGGTGAGCCGGCCCAGTTCGTGGTCGAGAAGGCGTTTGCCGAGCGCTAAACGCGGAATTTCTGCGCATTAAGGTCGCATTTTCGCCCTCGGGCGGGCGTTGCGGCGCCGATTCGGCGCTTGATACACTGTGGGAGCGAATCAGCGGAGTTCCCACATGGTTGCGGACAGCGACAGCAACATCGCCTGGCACCGGGTTCAGTTGAAGAAAAACCGCGCCGAGTTGAAGGCGCTGGAGACTGCGCGCTTCACGATGGGCGAGATCGCGTCCTCGAAGCGCAACGGCCAGACCCAGAAGGCGATCGCGGACCTCAAGCGCAAGATCGCGCTGTCCGAGCGCGCCGTTGCCGACCACGACAAGCGCACGCGCCGCCCGCTCGGCACCGATCTGCAAAGCCTCAGCAACGGCAGCTGGAGCCATTGGGACGCCTATACCAACCAGCAGCAGCGCAAGACCGGACCGCGCTCGCCGGGGCGGGGGTAGGCTCGTCTCTCCGCGTCAGAGAGGCGCACGTTCCGCCCCTTGCGTCGGGGCCACCATGTACCATGTGAGCGAGACGCCACCAACCGCTCCGGGAATCCCATGACATCGCGCCTCGATTTCACCAGCGAGGACTTCTTTCGCGATCCCCCCAAGACCATTGCGACGTTGCGTCTGTCCGGCCCTGTGGTCGCGACGCGGTTTCCTCTCGTCGGCAATGTCTGGATCACCACGACCCATGACGCCACGGCACAAGTTCTGAAGGACAGCACCACCTTCACGCTGCGCAAGGAGGATGGTGACATCGCGGGCCTGCGCTGGTGGATGCCCGCGTTCGTCAGCACCATCGCCAACAACATGCTGACCATGGACGAGCCGGATCATACAAGGCTGCGCAGCATCGTTGACGAGGCGTTCCGGCGCCGCGCGATCGTTGCGATGGAGCCGCGCATTCGCGCCATCGCCGACGGCCTAGCCGAGGACCTGTTCGCGAACGGTGGCACGGCCGACCTCGTCCAGCGTTACGCGCGCATCCTGCCGCTGTCGGTGATCTCAGAGCTTCTTGGTCTGCCCTTGGCGGATCGTCCCAAATTCATCGCCTGGGGCAACGCCATGTCCTCGGTGACGAATTTCGTCAGCTTCTTCAGCCTGATGTTCGCGTTCCGCAAGATGCGAGCCTACCTCGAGCAGCAGTTGCAGATCGCGCGTGTGCAGAGCGGCGAGGGCTTGATTGCCGAACTGGTCCAGGTTGAACGCGAGTGCGGTGAAATTACGCCGGAGGAGATGGTGTCTATGGTGTTTCTGCTGCTCGCGGCGGGATCGGAGACGACCACGCATCTCATCAGCGGTTCCGTCTACGAACTGCTCAGGAATCCGGCCTTGCGCGACTGGCTGGAGCAGGACTGGAGCCGCGCTGGGCTTGCGGTGGAGGAGTTCTTGCGCTTCGTGTCGCCGGTTCAATTCTCCAAGCCGCGCTACGTGCGGCGGGACGTCGAGGTCGAAGGCGTGCGCCTGACGAAGGGCGATCGTGTCATGGTGATGCTGGCCGCGGCGAACGTGGACCCGGCAGTGCATGCCCAGCCCGAGCGGCTCGATCCTGAGCGCAAGCCGAACCGCCACCTCTCGTTCGGAACGGGAATCCATTTCTGCCTGGGCCACCAGCTCGCGCGCATCGAAGCGGCCTGCGCGCTTCAGGCCCTTTTCACGCGATGGCCGAAACTCAGCCTCGCGGTCGCTCCGTCCGAGATACGCTGGCGTCGGCGACCGGGCATCAGAATGATCGCGAAGCTCCCCGTCGTCGCTGCGACGCTTCAGGCCGTCGACTTACCTGATGATGCAAGGTCGCGCTCCCAGCCGAACACCGAGCGGCCGTCGAGATCGGGCGAGGCCGCACGTTCGCCCGCGATATAGGCCTCGACCGAAGGTCCGCTCGCCGTGCGCTCCAGGCGACGCGCCTGGTCGTCGAGGCGCTTGATCGCCTGCATCTCTTCCTCACGCCCGAGCTTGGCGTTCTGGATCGCGCCCTTCAGCACGCGGATGGTCTCGTCATAGACCTTGATCGGAACGGGGTAGGGATGCCGGTCCTTGCCGCCATGGGCGAGCGAGAAGCGCGCCGGGTCCTTGAAGCGATAGGGCGCACCGTGCACGACCTCGGCGACCATTGCGAGCGAGCGCACGGTGCGGGCGCCGACGCCCGGCGTCAGCAACAGCTCGGGGAAGTCGACGGGGCCGCGCTCAGCGGCCGCGGCGAGGGTGCCGTGCAGTCGCCGGGCGAACACGTCCTTCGGCCGCACGTCGTGATGCGCGGGCATGATCAGGTGCGGCAGCATCGCTTGCGCCGGTTCGGGCGCAGCGCCCGTGAGCCGCTCGAATTCGGAGAGGATGCGGTCGGGGCCGAGATCGGAGAGCAGTTCGAGCTGCGCGCTACGCGAGACGTCGGCGCGATGGTCGGTGAGATTGACGATCTCGCCCTGCTGCGGGCCGTCGATCGCGCTGTGAGGCGTATCGACAAAGCTCTTCAGCGCTTCGGAATGCCAGTGATAGCGGCGGGCCTGCCGCTTGTCGCCGTTCATGCCTTGCTGCACCACGGTCCACTTGCCCTCGGTGGTGACGAAGAAGCCGTGCAGATAGAGATCAAAGCCGTCCTGCACGGCGGCACTGTCGACCTTCGCCACCAGCCGGCTCGCACGCGTAAGCTTTGCGCCGTCGAATCCGACGCGGTCGCCGAGTTGCATCAGCTCGTCCGGTGTTTTGCGCGAATGCTGGCCGCGGCCGCCGCAGACATAGATGCCGAGCTCGTCCTGGAGTGGCCCGAGCCCGCGCTTCAGCGCGCCGATCACTGATGTCGTGATGCCGGAGGAATGCCAGTCCATTCCCATCACGGCGCCGAACGATTGGAACCAGAATGGATGCGATAGCCGCTGCATGAAGGCATCGCGGCCGTAATGAAGCACGATCGCCTGCGTGACGATCGCGCCCAGCGAGGCCATGCGGCTCGCCAGCCATGGCGGAACCCGCCCGGTGTGGAGAGGAAGATCGGCGCTGCCGGTTCGTCTGGTCATGAGTTCCTCAAGCTAGCGCAATCCGCCGACGGTTGCACCAGCGGAATGCTGCGTTGCACGGAGCGGGGGAGCGAAGCCCGGCGCAATGCGTTGAGCGCGAGATGCGAATGCAAGTCCGGGGACGTGAATGACCAGGCAGGCCCTCATGGCCGACCTCGACAAGATGTTCGGGTGGATCCCGTCATGGATCATCGGCCTCGGCCTCGTTGCCGGAGCGATCCTGCTCGCGCTGACCTTCTACCGATTCGCGGTCTGGCTGCTCAACCGGGCGTTCGGAACCCGGCTTCCGCTGATGGGCGTGTTCATCGCGCGCACGTCCGGACCGGCGCAGCTGGCGCTGTGTCTTGCCGCCGTCGCGCTGGTCCTGCCGCTTGCACCGCTGAACGATGCATTCCGTTCTCCGCTGACGAGCCTGTTCGTCGTCGCCTTCATCGCGCTGATCGGCTGGATCTCGATCCGTATCGTCGATATGAGTGCGGCGCGCTACCTGCAGAATTTTCGCGATGTCACCGAGAATTTCGTCGCGCGCAAGCACGTCACGCAAGTCCGCGTGTTCAAGCGCATCGCCGACATCATCATCGTCATCATCACGGTGTCGACCGCGCTGATGACGTTCGACTCGGTCAGGCAATACGGCGTCAGCCTGTTCGCCTCCGCCGGTGCCGCCGGCATCATCGTCGGTCTCGCCGCGCGGCCGCTGCTCAGCAATCTGATTGCGGGCCTGCAGATCGCCATCACCCAGCCGATCCGCATCGAGGATGCCGTCATCATCGAGAACGAATGGGGCTGGGTCGAGGACATCGCCGCGACCTATGTGGTGATCCGCCTATGGGACTGGCGCCGCATGGTGGTGCCGCTGTCCTATTTCATCGAAAAGCCGTTCCAGAACTGGACCCGCGACACCGCGTCCCTGATCGGCGTCATCGCGCTGCATGTCGATTACCGCGCCGACGTGCCGCGTATTCGTCGTTGGCTGGAGGGAGCGGTGAAAGAGTCAAGGCTCTGGGACGGCGCGGTGGTCAATCTGCAGGTGATCGGCGCGGATTCACGCACCATCGAGCTGCGCGCACTGGTCAGCGCACGGAATGCGCCGCAATCCTGGGACCTGCGCTGCGAGATGCGCGAGAAGCTGATTGCCTTCATCCGCGACGAGATGCCGGAAGCCCTGCCACGCGAACGCGCGATCCTGATCCCGCAGGGCGGAGGCGACGATGATGAATTCTCGCGACGTGCTGCGTCGTCGGAGAAGATGAGGGCGCCTGCGCACAATTGACCGGCGCGCGAGGCCCCTATTGCCCATCGCTTGGAGACCTCACTGCGCGCGGATGTCGGCGGCCTTCAGCACCGGCTCCCATTTGGTCGCCTCGGCGTGCATGTAGGCGTCAAACTCCTTGGAGGAGGAGCCGACCGGGGCTGCGCCGATCTTGCCGAGCGTCGACTGCACGCCCGGATCCTGCAGCGCCGCCTTCAGGTCGGCTTCGAGCTTCGCGACGATCTCCGGCGGCATTTTTGCCGGCCCAAGCACGCCCCACCAGACCGAGACGTCGTAGCCTGATACGCCGGACTCCGCGACGGTTGGCACATCAGGCAGCGCCTTGGAGCGCCCGACCGAAGTCACCGCGAGTGCGCGCACCGGGCCGCCTTCGAGCTGGCCGATGGCTTCCGCGAGGGGGTTGATGCTGAGCGGGATTTCGCCTGCGATCACCGCGGTCAGGGCCGGTGCGCCACCCTTGTAGGGGATCGCGACCATCTTGGTGCCGGACATGTATTTCAGGAGCTCGCCGGCGAGATGCGCCGAGGTGCCGTTGCCGGACATGCCGTAGGAGAGCTTGTCCGGCTCCTTCTTTGCGGCGGCGAGGAGATCGCCCAGCGTCTTGTAGGGACTGTCCTTGGCCACCACGATCGCAAGCGGCGAGGAGGCGACTTCCGAGATCGCCGTAAAATCCTTGAAGGTGTCGTAAGGCATGCTCGGATAGATGAACTGGTTGAGCGGGTGACCGCTCGCGACCAGGATCAGCGTGTAGCCGTCGGGGGCGGCCTGCGTCAGCGCCTGCGAGGCGACGATGCCGCCGGCGCCAGGCCGGTTGTCGATCACCGGCTGCTGGCCCCAAGTTTTTGCGAGAGCCTGGCCGAGCGTGCGCGCGAGCACGTCGACCGCGCCGCCGGCCGCATAAGGCACGAGGATGTGGACCGGCTTGCTCGGAAAAGTGTCGGCGGCCTGCGCGACGCTGCCCGCGAGCATCAGACCGGCGCCGAGCATCCAAGCGGCAGCCTTCGTGTTCAAACCCAGCATATTTCAGCACTCCCTGAAGGCAGTTAGGTCCGTGCGGTGGTCTTCGAGCCGCTTCCGGACCTTGCCCGTGGTTTTTGTTGACGAGACCTGATCTTTTGTACGATAGTACAAATCACATGGTACGCAAGCCCACCAGCAAGGAAACGGCCCGCAAGCCGAACATGCGCGAGGCAATCCTCGCCGCGGCCGAGGAACTGTTCGCCACCAACGGTTTCAACGCCGTCTCGGTGCGCGACATTGCGCAGGCCGCCGGCGCCAATCCCGGCAGCGTGACCTATCATTTCAAGACCAAGGACGGCCTGCTGCTGGAGATCTACCGGCGCCATTGCGGGCCGATGAACCTTCGCCGCTCGGAGTTGCTCGCCGCCGCCAGGCGCGTGCGCGATCTCCAGGACCGGCTGGAAGCGATCGTGCGGGCCTATGTGGTGCCGGCCTTCACCTCGGGCAGCGATCTTGCAGGGGGCGGGGCGCGCTTCACGCGGCTCCGCGCCGTGATGTCCGCCGAAGGCAACGAGGTCGCGCGAAAGATCATCGCGCAGACCTTCGACGACACCAGCCACGCCTTCATCGATGCAATTCACGAGAGCCTGCCGCACATTCCGCGCACCGACATCGTCTGGCGCAGCCATTTCCTGCTCGGCGCACTCTATTATTCGCTCGTGACGCCGGACCGCGTCTCGCGCCTGTCGCGCGGCGAGGCCGACGGCAGCGACGCCGCAACGGCGATCGAGCAGCTGGTGCAGGCCACCGTTGCAGCGTTCCAGGCGCCCGCTCTGGATCAGGTCGTTCCGGCACGGCGGCGAACTCCTGCAAGCAGCAAGACTTGAAAGAAACCGCCCGAGCGGAGGCGCGCAACAGCGCTTCCGCTCGCAAGCGGACATGTGATGGAGTGATGAGGAAATGAACAGGCGGGAGTGTTTGCATCTCTTGACCGGACTGGCCGGCGCCGCGCTCGCGGGCGAAGCGCGCGGGCAGGCGGCTGAACCGAGGTCGATCCCGACGATCGCACCGCCGGACCCAAACCCCAAGACGCCGTCGTTCAAGCTGCCACCGAAATCCTGCGACAGCCACACCCACATTTTCGGGCCGGCGTCGCGCTATCCCTTCTCGGAGAAGCGTCCCTACAACACGGCTGACGCTCCGCTGGAGACATTTCGCAGCGTGCACGAGAAAATCGGCGTCGAGCGCTGCGTGATCGTGAACGCCACCGTGCACGGCACCGACAATCGCGTCGTTACCGATGCGATCGCTCAGAGCGAGGGCGCCTACAAGGGCATCGCAAATGTCAGCGACGAGATGACCGAGAAGGAGCTGGCTGCGCTCGACAAGAGCGGAATCTGCGGCTGCCGTTTTGCCTTCTTGAAGCGCCTCGGCGGCGTCGGCGACATGAACAAGTTCCAGCGCATCGTGCACCGGGTCGCCGAACTCGGCTGGCACATCGACGTCTATTTCGAGCCGGGCACTGTTCCCGAATTCGCGCCTGTTCTCACCGCGCTGCCGACGCCTTATGTGATCGACCACATGGGCACGGTTCAGGCCGCGAAAGGTCTCGATGATCCCGGCTTCACGGCGCTGCTCGACCTCCAGAAGAAGGATGAGAAGTGCTGGGTCAAGATTACCGGCCTCGAACGCGCGTCCGCCGCCGGCAAGCCGTTCCACGACGCCGTGCCGTTCGCGAAGGCGCTGATCGACAACGCGCCCGATCGCGTCATCTGGGGCACCGACTGGCCGCATCCCAACGTCAAGATCATGCCGAATGACGGCGAGATCGTTGATCTGATCCCCCTCTACGCGCCCGACAAGGCGATCCAGCAGAAGCTGCTGGTCGACAACCCCGCGCGTCTCTTCAAGTTCGGCTGACGACGATGATGTACACGCCCACCATTCCACCGCCCGATCCGAATACGCGCACGCCGAAATTCAAACTGCCGAAGCTGTCCTGCGACGCGCATTGCCACATCTTCGGCCCTGGTGCGAAATACCCTTACGCGCCGGACCGTTCCTACACGCCGCCCGACGCGCCGCTCGAAGATTTCAGAGGGCTGCACGCCAGGCTCGGCGTGGAGCGCGCGGTCATCGTCAATGCCAGCGTGCACGGCACCGACAACACGGTGGCGCTCGATGCGATCGCGCAGAGCAACGGCGCCTATCGCGCCGTCGCCAATATCGACGACACCATCACCGAGCACGGGCTTCGGGTGCTGCACGAGGGCGGTTTTCGCGGCTGCCGTTTCAATTTCGTCCGCCATCTGGGCGGCGTCCCCGACAAGAGCGTGTTCGATCGCGTCATCGCAATGGTCGCACCGCTCGGCTGGCATATCGACCTGCATTTCGATGCGATCGATCTGCCTGAATATGCCGACATGCTCGCAAAACTGCCGCTGAGCTACACGATCGACCATATGGGACGGGTGAAGGCCTCGGAGGGGCTCGACCAGCTTCCGTTCAGGATCCTGATCGAGCTGATGCAGCGCGACGAGAAATGCTGGGTCAAGATCTGCGGCTCGGAGCGGGTCTCCTCGGCCGGTCCGCCGTTCACGGACGCGGTGCCGTTCGCACGAAAAATCGTCGAAACCGCGCCGGACCGTGTCATCTGGGGCACCGACTGGCCGCATCCCAATGTCAAGGTGATGCCGAATGACGGCGACCTCGTCGATCTGATCCCGCTGTTCGCGCCTGAAACGGAGTACCAGCAGAAGATCCTGGTCGACAATCCCGCGCGCCTGTTCGAGTTCGACCGATGACCGCGATGGCGATCGACAAGCCGCGCAGGCGCGCCTGGTGGAAGGAGCTCTGGATTCAGGTGCTCATCGCAATGGCGGCCGGCGTCGCGCTCGGGACCGTCAGCCCCGAGGCGGGTGCGAAGATGCAGCCGCTCGGCGACGCCTTCATCAAGGCGATCCGGATGCTGATCGCGCCGATCATCTTCTGCACCGTCGTGCATGGCATCGCCCATATGGCGGACATGGCGAGGGTTGGGCGCGTCGCGGTCAAAGCGATCATCTATTTCGAAATCATGACCACGATCGCGCTGATCATCGGTCTCATCGCGGTGAACGTGCTCAAGCCCGGCGCCGGCATGAACATCGATCCGGCCAGCATCAATGCCAGCGCGGTCGAGCCCTATGTCAAGCAGACCGCGGTCATAGGCTTCGTTCCGTTCCTGATGAACATCGTGCCGGGGACCTTCATCGGCGCCTTTGCCGAGGGCAACATCCTCCAGGTGCTGTTCATTTCCGTGCTTTGTGGCTTTGCACTGGTGCAACTCGGCGAGCGCGCCGCGCCGCTGGTCGGCCTGATCGATATTGCCGCCAAGATGGTGTTCGCCGTGGTCGGCTTCGTGATGTGGGCCGCGCCGATCGGCGCGTTTGGCGCCATTGCCTTTACCGTCGGGAAGTTCGGAGTGGGATCACTTGCCTCGCTCGGCAAGCTGCTCGGCGGCTTCTATCTGACCTGCGCGATCTTCATCATCGTGGCGCTCGGTCCGGTCGCACGGCTCTGCGGCTTCTCGCTGCTCAAGCTGATCCGCTACATCTGGGAAGAGCTTTTGATCTGCATCGCCACGACGTCGTCCGAGACGGTGTTGCCGCGGATGCTGACCAAGCTGGAGAAGGCCGGCTGCGAGAGGAGCGTGGTCGGGCTGGTGATCCCGACCGGCTATTCCTTCAATCTCGACGGCACCTGTCTGTATCTCGCTGCCGCCTCGGTGTTCCTGGCTCAGGCGACCAACACGCCGTTTGGCCTCGCCGAGCAGATCGAGCTGCTGCTGATCCTGCTCGTGACCTCCAAGGGCGCGGCGGGCATCGCGGGCGCGGCCTTTGTCGTTCTGGCGGCGACGCTGTCGGCCACAGGGACGATTCCGGTGACGAGTGTCGCGCTGGTGCTCGGCATCCATCGCCTGATGTCGCAGGGGTTGACGCCGACCAATCTGATCGGGAACGCGGTCGCGACCATCGCCATTGCCAAATGGGAAGGCGCGCTCGATAGCGAGCGCCTGAAGCGCGTGCTCGATGGTGAGGAACCCGCGGCTACTGCTGCTTGATGAATTGGCTGCCCGCACGAGGCAGGCGGTCTAGAATGCTTACGAACGAAAGAAGGGAGTTTGTCCCATGAAAACAGGTCTCGTGATCACCGCCCATCCCGGCGATTTCGTCTGGCGCGCCGGTGGCGCCATCGCGCTGCATGCCAAGAAGGGCTATCGCATGAAGATCGTGTGCATGTCCTTCGGCGAGCGCGGCGAGAGCCAGTTCGCCTGGAAGGAGAAGGGTGCGACGCTGGAGTCCGTCAAGGCCGGCCGCAAGGACGAGGCGGAGCGAGCCGCAAAGCTGTTAGGGGCCGAGATCGAGTTCTTCGACTGCGGCGACTATCCGCTGAAGCTGACAGAGGCGCATTTCGACCGCATGGTCGACATCTACCGCGAGCTCAATCCGAGCTTCGTGCTGACGCACGCGCTGGAAGATCCCTATAATTTCGACCACCCGAACGCGGCGCATTTCGCCCAGGAGACCCGCGTGGTCGCGCAGGCCATGGGTCACAAGCCCGGCGCGCAGTACAAATATTCGGCGCCGCCGGTGTTCCTGTTCGAGCCGCACCAGCCCGAGCAGTGCAATTACAAGCCGGACCTGCTGCTCAAGATCGACGAGGTCTGGAAGGAGAAGTACGAGGCGTTCCAGATCCTGGCCGCGCAAAAGCATCTCTGGGGCTATTACGAGCGCGTCGCGCTCAACCGCGGCATTCAGGGCAGCCGCAACACCGGCGTGCCCATGACCTATGGCGAGGCCTATCAGCGCCTGTTCCCGACCGTTGCGGAGGAATTGGCATGAAGCCCGTCGTCGTTCGCAATATCAAGCGCGCCGATCCCGCCGGAATGGCCGAGTACGGCGTCTCGACCGTGCACGAGGCCTACGGCCGCCTCGGCCTAATGAAGACGTATTTGCGCCCGGTCTGGGCCGGTGCGTCGATTGCCGGTCCCGCCGTCACAGTGCTGGCTCAGCCGGGTGACAACTGGATGATCCATGTCGCGGTCGAGCAGTGCAGGAAGGGCGACATACTCGTGGTAGGTTGCACGACCGACAATACCGACGGCATGTTCGGCGAGCTGCTGGCGACCTCGCTCAAGGCGCGCGGCGTGCAGGGGCTGATCATCGATGCCGGCTGCCGCGACGTCAAAGCGCTGCACGGGATGAATTTTCCGGTGTGGTCGCGCGCGGTCTCGGCCAAGGGCACTGTGAAGGCGACGCTCGGCTCGGTCAACATCCCCGTGGTCTGTGCCGGCGTCAACGTCGATCCCGGCGACATCATCGTCGCCGATGACGACGGTGTCGTGGTGGTGCCGAAACGCTACGCGGCCGAGGTCGCCGAGAAGGCCAAGAAGCGTAACGCCGACGAGGGCGGCAAGCGCACGCGCCTCGCCTCGGGCGAACTGGGCCTCGACATGTACAGCATGCGCGAGGCTCTGGCGAAGGCCGGGCTCGTCTATGTCGACAATCCCGAGGACGTCTGAACAGCAAGCGGAGCGGGCGGATGGATCGTCTCAAGCTGAAGGCCGTGCTCGGCAGTCATCCTCACGTCAAGGCGGTGAAGAGCGGCGCGCTTCGCTCCGACCTGTTCGAGCTCGACTTCATCGAGTACACGCCGACCAACACGGCGTTCAAGCCGATGGTGCGCGAACAGGCTTTCGACGTCTGCGAGATGGCGATCGTCACCTACCTGATGGCGAAGGCGCACGGCAAGCCGCTGGTGCTGCTGCCGGCAACCATGCTCGGCCGCTTCCAGCATGCCTACGCGCTCTACAACCCGGCGCACGGGGCGCTCGGGCCGTCCGATCTCGAAGGCAAGCGTGTCGGCATCCGCTCGTTCACGACGACGACGGGCGCCTGGATCCGCGGTATCCTCGCCAACGACTATGGCGTCAATCTCGACAAGATCCGCTGGGTTACCTTCGAGGATCCGCACGTCGCCGAATATGTCGACACCACCGAGCGCGCGCCGAAGGACAAGAAGGTCTTGCAGATGCTGATCGACGGCGAGCTGGACGCCGTCCTCGGCGAGACTTCTGACCATCCCAAGCTGAAGTCGCTGTTTCCCGATCCTGCCGCGGAGGCCGCGAAATGGTACGCGCGGCGCGGCGTCGTGCCGGTCAATCATCTGGTGGTCGTGACTGAGCGCCTTGCGAAATCGCGTCCCGATGTGGTCGCTGGCGTTTATGATCTACTCAAGCGGAACAAGGATCAGGCGGGACCAGCGGCGATTCCCGACCTCGTGCCCTTCGGGATCGAGGCGAACAGAAAGCCGCTGGACCTGATCGTCGATTACGCATTCCAGCAGGGATTGATCCCGCGCCGCTATGCGGTCGAGGAGCTGTTCGACGCGACGACACGAGGGCTGAACTGATGGCGGATCCCAAGCGCTGGCAGATCGGGCTGGTTGGCTATGGCGAGGTCGGCCGGATCCTGGCCGAGGATCTGCGCCGGCAGGACATCAAGGTCGCCGCCTACGACGTCAAGCTTGGCGGCGAGCAGGCCGCTGCGCTGAAGGACCATGCGGCCAAGTTAGGCGTGATGCTCGCAGCCTCTCATGCCGAGCTGACGATGAAATCCGATTTCATTATCTCGGCGGTCACCGCGAGCCAGGCCGTGCCAGTGGCAAAAGCCTGCGCGGCTGCGATCAACCAGGGCACCTGGTTCCTCGATTTCAATTCGGCTTCTCCAGGTGCCAAGCAGCGTGCGGCGGCTCTGATCGACGGCGCCGCGGGCCGCTATGTCGAGGGCGCGGTGATGACCTCGGTGCCGCCTTATCGCATCAAGGTGCCGCTGCTGCTCGGTGGGCCCGGCGCAAGAGAGCTGGAGCCGCTGCTGAATACGATCGGCTTTGCGGCCAAGGTCGCGAGCGACAAGCTCGGCGTGTCCTCCGCTGTAAAAATGTGCCGCAGCATCATGATCAAGGGCCTGGAGGCCATGGTCATCGAGAGTTTTACGACCGCACGCGCCTATGGCGTCGAGGATGCAGTTCTGGCGTCGCTCGCGGAGACCTTTCCCGCCATCGACTGGGAGAAGCAGGGCGCCTATTTCTTCCAGCGCGTGATCGAGCATGGTCGTCGTCGCGCCGAAGAGGTGCGTGAGGTTGCCGAAACCGTGCGCGAAGCCGGGCTGACGCCGTGGTCGGCGGAGGGCACCGCCGAACGCCAAGCCTGGGTCGCCGATCTCGCCGACGAAGGCCTGTTCGGCACGAAGGGTACGAAAGAGTTTGCCCGCAGCGCCGATTGGCGCACCGAGGCGGATCGGATTCTGGCGAGGATCAAACGTTAGCGCCGGGCGCGATCACTCAGCTCAGGGGCACTTTGCCATCGCGATAGCCCGAGACTTCATCGCGGGCGGCTTCGATCAAATCGATCAGGCTCTTGGCCTTGCGGACAACGTCCCTGGTGCACTCGGTCCTGAACTCGGTCAGGATCATGCGAATGCACTTGTCGGCGGTGTCGAGCGTCCAAAGCGCGCGCGCCAAGTCGTCGTGCGAATGGATCGCCGAAATATCGAGGCCGGAGAGCACTTCGCCGATGCCATTCAAACGCTTGACGGCGGTCTCCGCGGGCGTGTTGGCCCGGATCGACTGGTAGTCAATGCTGCTGAATGCGCTGAACATATCCATGACTTCCCCAGAGAACGCAGATGGTCAGTGCGCGTGTCCAAATAGGATGAGCGCAGCCGGCCTCGCAACGCGGGGAGCTACGGTCCGGGATTTTACCGGTCCGGGATTTCTGCGGGAATTGGCGGCAAATCGGGCTCGAAAGGCCCGCAATCAGCGATACTTCCCGACCATCTTACCGTCGAGCGCAACGAGCATACCTGCCTTGTACACAGCGCGGCCCTGTGGCACCGCGACCACGGCCTCAGGAACGTGCTCAGCGTCCAGCGTCACGAAATCGGCCTTGGCGCCGACACGCAGGCCGTAGCCTTCGAGGCGCAACGCCTTGGCCCCAGATGCGGTGACGACATCGAATGCGATGCGCAATTCCTCGTCGATGTTGAAGCCCGAGCGATAGCCGAGTGTCGTTGCCCGGCGCAGCATGTCGCCGTCGCCATAGGGCCACCAGGAATCGCGGATGTTGTCGTTGCCGCTGAACACGGTGACGCCGGCGTTGCGCAGGGGCAGGATCGGCGGGAAGTTCCGGGCGCCCGGCGCATTGGTCATGATCGCGACGCCGGAGCGGGCGAGGATGTCGGCGACGCTCTTGAGCTGATCCGCCGTGATATCGCCAAGTCCGTAAGCGTGGCTGATCGCGACATGGCCTTCCATGCCGAGCGCGCGCGTGCGCGCCGCGATCTGCTCGATCTCGAAGGCGCCGAGCGTGCCCATGTCGTGCAGATGAATGTCGACGTCGACGGCGTGCTTCTCGGCGACGCCGAACACGACGTCGAGGTGCTTCTCGACATCGCGGTCGAAACTCGCAGGGTCGAGCCCGCCGATGAGGTTCGCGCCGAGTCCGATGGCGTCGTTCAGCAATTGTGGTGTGCCCGGGCTCGTCAAGATGCCGCTCTGGGGGAAGGCGACGAGCTGGATGTCGATCAGGTCGCGGTATTCCTCCCGCACACGCAAGATCGTCTCCAGCGATTTCAAGCCGACCGAGCCGTCGACCATGACATGACTGCGCATCTGCGTGGCGCCGTGTCCGATGCAGAGATCGAGCTGGTTGCGTGCCCGCACGTCCATCGGCGCGGCTTCCGCCATGTTCTGGGCCTGGAAGGCGACGCGTTCGTGCACGTTGAAACCGGCTGTGCAGGGTTTATGCGGACGCCAGGCGTCGCCATAGAAGCTGGTGTCGAGATGGATGTGGCCCTCGACGAAACCGGGAACGACGAGGGCATTGCCGAGGTCGACAGTTTCGGTGCCGCCTGTGGGCGCGTCAGCCGGCAGAAGCGCGGCGATGCGTCCGTTCTTGACCGCGATATGATGCTTCGCTCCGCCGTCAAAGCGCGCGTTCAGGAAGATCTTGTCGAAGGCCATCCGGTTGCTCCGTTGGTCTGATGTTGTTGCGCGAGCTGCTCAGTTTCGCGGCACCAGCAGCTTGGCCGGCTTTCGCTCAAAAGTCTGCCTTCCATTTTTGAACCCCATCAGGATGTCAGGCAGTTCGGCAACGGCAAAACGACTGTCCTTGATGTCGAGCACGACCAAATCGGCGGGCCTGCCGACCGCCATCCCGTAGTCGTCGAGATTCATCAGCCGCGCCGGCAGTTCGGTGACGAGATCGAGGCAGGTGTCGAAATCGCCGACGGCGGCATGGGCGACATTGGCGTAGAAGTTCGCCATCCGCAGCAGCGAGGCATCGCCGAAGGGGGTGAAGGGATTGAGCACGTTATTGGTCGCGACCGAGCAGACGATGCCGTCCGCGGCGAGCTTGTGCGCGAGCGTCAACCCGCGCGGCGCGTTGTGGGTGGCATCGCGGCCCATCAAATAGAGGTCGGTCGCCGGCAGCACGGTGACGGCGACACCGGCCCCCGCCAATTGCGCAATCGCCGCCTTCAGCGGTTCCGGCGGCATAGCCGAGAGCTTTGTGGCATGGCCGATCGCGACGCGGCCTCCGTAGTTGCGCCGCTCGGTCTGCCGGCAGACCTCGTCCAGATGCGACCAGGAGGGATCGAGATCGAAATCGAGATGGAGGTCGACGTCGAAGTCGAACTCCTGGGCGAGGTCGAAGATGCGGGCGAGATGCGCGTTCGGATCGGTGTCGGTATAGGGGCAGCCGCCGATCGCATCGGCACCGTCACGCAGGGCCTGGACCAGTAGCTCGTCGGCGCCGGGATCGTTGGTCAGGCCTTCCTGCGGGAAAACGCAAAGCGACAGATCGATCGCCCAGGCATAATCGCGCTTGAGCGCCTTGATCGCCTCGAAGCTGCGCAGGCCGATGCGAGGGTCGATTTCCACATGGGTGCGCATCCGCGTCGTGCCGTGCACGATGGCGCGCTCGAGCACCTTGGCGCCGCGTGCATGGACGTCGTCGGTGCTGAAATCCCGCTTCATCGCCGAGACTGCGCGGATCGCATCGCCGAGTGTGCCGTGGATATGCCCGCAACGCTCGAGCAGGCAGGCCTTGTCGAGATGAATGTGGGTGTCGACGAAGCCGGGCAGGGCCAGCCGCCCGGCGATGTCGACCTCGATAGCCTCGCAGGCGAGTTTTGGTTCGATCGCAACGATACGTCCCGCCTTCACGCCGATATCGACGGGTATCGGGGACGATCGTAACAGGGTGTTGCGGAAGATCAGGTCGAAGGCGGTCTGGGTGGTCATCTAGTGGGCTTACAGCAGTCCGCGGGGTTGGGTGACGGCAACGTAACAGGCTCAGTTTGATTTTAGCGCGCCCGCGGCGTGTCGAGCAAATGGCCTGGCAGCGCCGCGCCGATTGACGCGATCGCGGCCATCGCAAGCGCCCACGGCACTGACAAGCGGTGACCGATCGGCGCGCCGCTCAGGCGCGGTGCGCTGATAATTGCGCCCGACATCAGCGACTGATTGAGTCTCTGCCGTGGAACCCGGGCCCATGGCGCATTGCCCTCGTTCGCTTTTGCGTGATCGGTCTGAACACGCCGGATTATATAGTTGCAGGCTAATAGTTCGTGTCCTATCTAATGTGCATGGCACCCTCGCAAGGCTACATCCACGGCGAAATCGGCAGGCTGATCACGCGCCTCGCCCGCATCTGGCGGCGCGAGTCGGATCAGGCGCTGTCCGATCACGGCCTATCCTATGCGACCGCGATTCCACTCTTGGTATTGTCGCGCCAGGGTGAAAACGTGCGCCAGGGCGTGCTGGCCGACGAGCTCGGCATAGAAGGGCCGTCGCTGGTGCGGCTGATCGACCTGCTCCAGGCGGAGGGGCTGGTGGAGCGCCGCGAGGACCCGACGGACCGGCGTGCCAAAACGCTCCACCTCACCAAAGCCGGCGAGGCCAAGGTCGAGGAGACCAACCGGATCTTGCGGCGCGTGCGGGCGAGTCTGCTGAAGGATATCGGCGCAGACGAACTTGCGATAACTTTCGACACGCTTCAGCGCATCGAACAACGGGCCAGCCGGTTACAGGACGCCAAGGCCGGTCCAGAGGCGAAGTAGCTATGCGCGCAGATGAGCCGTTCCTGGTCCGACATGCGGACCTGATTTTTGCCCTGAAGACGTTTGCCGCGTCGATGCTCGCGCTCGTCATTGCGCTCGCCATGGACCTACCGCGGCCCTATTGGGCGATGGCGACCGTCTATATCACTTCGCAGCCGCTCGCGGGCGCGACCAGCTCGAAGGCCTTCTTCCGCGTCATGGGCACGCTGGCCGGCGCGACCATGACGGTCGCCCTGGTGCCGAACCTGATCAACGCGCCCGAGCTTCTGTGCCTCGCCATCGCGCTCTGGGTCGGGCTCTGCCTCTATCTGTCGCTGCTGGACGGCACGCCGCGCAGCTACGTCTTCATGCTGGCCGGATACACGGTCGCCCTGATCGGCTTTCCCTCGGTGTCCGATCCCGGTGCGATCTTCGACACCGCAGTTGCACGCCTGGAGGAAATCTCGCTGGGCATCATCTGCGCCAGCCTGGTCTCGACCATCATGTTTCCCCGCAGCGTTGCGCCGGCCGTCGCCGGTCGCATCGACAGCTGGCTTTTGGACGCGCGCCGCCTCAGCCAGGTCGTCCTGTTGCGTGAGGGCACCAACGAAACGCGGCGCGGCAAGCGCCTCAAGCTCGCGACCGACATCGTCGAAATCGACACGCTCTCCACTCATCTTGCCTACGACCGGTTGACCGATCGCAATGCGGTGACCGGTCTCGGCGAGATCCGGCTGCGCATGCTGATGCTGCTGCCGGTGATCGCCTCGCTGGAGGATCGGCTGGCGGCATTGGGGGAGGAGGCCCTGCGGCGGCAGCCGGAGCTGAAGCGATTGTTGGAAGATCTCGCGCAATGGATCCTCAGCGACGTCAGTGCGCGGCAGCCGGCCGAGCGGATCCGCGCCATGATCACGGAGCGGCAGTCGGTGCTGGACGACGATGCTTCCTGGGAACGGATCATCATCACCAGCCTGCTGTCGCGCCTGCGCGAACTCGTCGATCTCTCGCGCGATTGCCGGGAGTTGACCGAGGCGGTCGCCGAGAACCGCAACGTCTCGACCCTCGACCTGGCGTTCCACTCCGAGGCCGGCGCTGCCCCGGTGCGCCACCGCGATCGCGGCATGGCGCTCTGGTCGGCGGCGGGCGCGGCCGCGGCCATTCTGATCTGCTGCGCGTTCTGGATCGGGACGGGCTGGCCGGACGGCGCCTCCGCGCCGATGATGGCGGCGGTGGCCTGTTCTTTCTTCGCGACCCAGGACGAGCCCGCGCGCTTCATCCGCAGTTTTGGCCTGTGGTCGCTGGTCGCCATCGTCGTCGTCGCGATCTACCTGTTCGCGCTGGTGCCTGCGATCTCTCATATCGAGGTTCTGGTCCTCGCGCTGGCGCCGACCTTCCTGCTCTATGGTTTCCTGATCGCACGACCGGCAACGGCGGGCACAGGCATGGCGCTCGCGGCCAATACCGCGACGCTGCTGGCGCTGCAATCGACCTACATCGCCGATTTCGCCTCCTACGCCAATTCCGCCGTGGCCTTCTTCGTCGGGGTCCTCATCGCCGAGCTGGTCACGCGGATTGCGCGCGGGGTGGGCGCCGAGTGGATCGCCAATCGGCTGGTGCTGTCGAGCTGGATCACGATTGCGGTTGCCGCCGAACGGCGGGGGAAACGCGACCGCGCGGAGTTCGCGGGCCTCATGCTGCACCGTCTCGGGCTCCTCGTGCAACGCATCGCTTTCCTGTCGGAGAGCGACCGGCGCGATGCCGACAGCCTCGTGCAGCTTCGCATCGGCATCAACATCATCGATCTGCGCCGCGCGCGCTACGGGCTTGCCGTTTCGACCATCTCGGTCATCGACGACATGCTCGACCAGCTCGCCATTGCCTGTCGCAATCACGCGGGCGGTGGCATGCCGCGCGAGCTTCTGACCAGCGTCGATCGGGCGCTGGCCCAGGCGGTGAAGGATCCCAATGACAACGCGCGCGAAGACGCCCTGATCGGCCTCGTCGGCATCCGCCGCGGCCTGTTCCCGGATGCACCGGCCTACCGGCCCCGCGCAGAGGCCAGTGTAGCGGCATGAGATATGTGATCGACATCTACGGCGTGTTCGTGCCGGCGCTGCTGCTCTGGATCGTCGTCGCCTATGTGCTGAGTGCGCTGCTGCGCCGGCTTATGCAGCGCTTCGACCTCTACCGGCTGGTCTGGCACCGCGCGCTGTTCGATTTCGCCATTTTCATCTGCCTGCTCGGCGGCGTCGTCTATCTCTCGGAGTATCTCTCATGAAAGGGAATTTTGCCTGGCTCGGCCGGCTTGCGCTGACGGTCCTTGTCGTCGTCGCGGCGCTCGGCGTCGGCCGCGAGCTGTGGGTCTATTACATGGAGTCGCCCTGGACGCGTGATGGTCGCGTGCGCGCCGACGTGGTGCAGGTCGCGCCCGATGTGTCCGGCTTCGTCACCGACGTGCTGGTGAAGGACAATCAGAAGGTCCATCACGGCGACGTGCTGTTTCGGATCGACCGGCAGCGCTTCGCGCTGGCGCTGCGGCAGGCCGATGCGTCGGTGGCTGGTCACCAAGCCACGCTCGATCAGGCCAACGCCGATCTGAAACGCTACAGCACATTGACGACGGACGCGGTTTCCCAACAGAAGCAGGAGCAGGTGCTCGCCACCCAGCTCCAGGCCAAGGCGGCCTTCGATCAGGCCGTCGCCGACCGTGCGGTCGCCCAGCTCAATCTCGACCGGAGCGAGGTGCGTGCCTCCGTGAACGGCGTGATCACCAACATGGATCTGCGGCCCGGCACGTACGTCTCCGCCGGCAAGGGCGTGATGGCGCTGGTCGACAGCGACACGCTGCATGTCGAGGGCTATTTCGAGGAGACGAAACTCCCGCGCATCCGTGTGGGCGACAAGGTCAAGGTCCGTTTGATGGGCGAGAAGAACAGGCTCACCGGCCATGTCGAGAGCATCGCCGCCGGCATCGAGGATCGCGACCGTGCCGAGGGTGCGAGCCTGCTTGCCAACGTCAATCCGACCTTCAGCTGGGTGCGGCTCGCCCAGCGCGTGCCGGTACGCATCGCGCTGGACCCGGTGCCGGACAACGTATCGCTGGTCGCAGGACGCTCGGCGACGGTCGAGGTATTGAACTAGCCGTCTCTATGCGTTCGAATATTTCTTCAGCTCGAACCGCGCGATCTGGTTCCTGTGCACCTCGTCGGGCCCGTCGGCGAGACGCAGCAGGCGTGCGGTGGCGTAGGCCTGAGTCAGGCCGAAATCGTTCGAGGTGCCGCCGCCACCATGAGCCTGAATCGCCCAGTCGATGATCTGGCAGGCCATGTTGGGCACCGCGACCTTGATCATCGCGATCTCGGCTTTCGCCACCTTGTTGCCGACGGTGTCCATCGCGTAAGCGGCGTTCAGTGTCAGCAGCCGGGCCTGCTCGATCATGATGCGGGCCTCGGCGATGCGCTCCTGCGTCACCGTCTGTTCGGACACCGGCTTGCCGAAGGCGACACGGCTGCGGACGCGTCGGCACATCTTTTCCAGCGTACGTTCCGCAAGCCCAATCAGGCGCATGCAATGGTGGATGCGGCCGGGGCCAAGACGTCCTTGCGCGATCTCGAATCCGCGGCCCTCGCCGAGCAGCATGTTTTCCTTCGGCACGCGGACGTTGGTGAAGATGACCTCCGAGGCACGGTCGGGCACGCCGTAGAAGCCGAATACGGGCAGGGGCCGCTTCACCTCGATGCCAGCGGTGTCCATCGGCACCAGGATCATGGATTGCTGCTTGTGACGATCCGCATTGTCTGGATCGGTCTTGCCCATGAAGATGCAGATCTTGCAGCGCGGATCGGTCGCGTTGGTCGTGTACCATTTGCGGCCGTTGACCACGTAGTGGTCGCCGTCGCGCACGATCGAGCTCTCGATGTTGGTTGCATCGGATGATGCGACTGCAGGCTCGGTCATGGCGAAGCAGGAGCGGATTTCGCCCGCGAGCAGCGGCTTCAGCCAGCGTTCCTTGTCTTTCTCCGAGCCATAGCGCTCCAGCACCTCCATGTTTCCGGTGTCGGGCGCCGAGCAGTTGAACACCTCGGGCGCCAGATGCGCGCGGCCCATCACTTCGCAGAGCGGAGCATATTCGAGATTGGTGAGGCCTGCGCCGCGGCTGGACTCCGGCAGGAACAGGTTCCACAGGCCTTCCGCGCGCGCGAGCGGCTTCAGCTCCTCGACGACGGGATAGACCTTCCACGGCCCGAGCTCTTCTGCTTCGCGATAAAACCGTTCCTCGTTCGGATAGATGAGCCGATCCATGAAGCTTTCCAGCTTGCGCTTGAGCTCGACGACTTTTGGCGACATCGGATAGAGCATTTGTCGTCTCCTTGATCGGTGGACGGCGCGAAGGTTTGGAGGTTGTGTGCCGGCTCAGCCGATGCGATATGCCCTGAACTTCTCGCGCAACGCCGATTTGAGCACCTTGCCGGTCCCGGTCATCGGGAATTCGTCGAGGAATTCGACTGCATCAGGCATCCACCAGCTCGCGATCCTGGGTCGCATATGGTCGAGCAACGTCTTGCCGTCCACGGTCGCGCCCTTCTTGCGGACGACGAGAAGGAGAGGGCGTTCCTGCCACTTCTCGTGCGCGATGGCGACCACGGCCGCCTGCAGCACGTCGGGGTGGGAAAGCGCGATGTCCTCGAGCTGAATCGAGGAGATCCACTCGCCGCCCGACTTGATCACGTCCTTGGAGCGGTCGGTGAGCGTCACATGGCCGTGCTGGTCGATCACGGCCATGTCGCCGGTGATCAGCCAGCCGTCGCTGTCGAGGCCTTCGTCGAGCTTCATGTAGCCGGAGGCGACCCAGGGGCCGCGGGCGCGCAGATGGCCGACGGTCTTGCCGTCGCGCGGCAGCTCATTGCCGCCGTCGTCGACGATGCGCAAGGTCGTGCCGAAGCAGGCGCGGCCCGAGACCTGCCGCCGGTCGAAGATCTCGGTTTCGCTGAGATGCTCCGAGCCCGGCCGCAAGCCCGGCATCGAGCAGCCCAGCGCCTCCGTCATGCCCCAGGCCTGGATATAGTCGACGGAAAAGTCGCGCTTGAGCTTCTCGACCATCGCGCGCGGCGGCGCCGAGCCCGAGGACAGCGTTGCACGCAGCGTCGAGAACTTTTTGCCGGTTCGGCCGAGCCAGTCGAGCAGGATGAGCCAGAAGCTAGGCACACCCGCCGAGAGCGTCACCTTCTCGCCCTCCAGCAGTTCATAGAGCTTGTCGGGCTCGTAGTTGCGGCCGGGCAACACCAGTTTCGAGCCGGTATAGGGCGCAGTAAACGGCATATTCCAGCCGTTGCCGTGGAACAGCGGCGCCATCGGCATCATGACCTCACGCACCCCTTCGAGATGCCCGGGAATGAAATCGAAGTTGCAGCAGGTCATGGTCTGCAGGATGGCGGCGCGGTGCGAATAGATCACGCCCTTGGGGTTCCCCGTCGTGCCCGAGGTGTAGCAGATGGTGGAAGCTGATTTCTCGTCGAACTCCGGCCAGGCGAAGCCTGCGTCGCTCTCCTTCTCCAGCAACTCCTCGTAGCAGTGTACGTTCGCAAGCTTCGTCTCGGGCATGCGTTCGCGCGATGACATCATCACATAGGCTTCGACGGTCTTCAGCTGCGGCGCGATCGCCTCGACGATCGGCAGCGTGGCGCGATCGACGAAGAGGATTCGGTCTTCGGCGTGGTTGATGATGTAGACGAGCTGTTCGGGAAACAGCCGCGGATTGACGGTGTGCAGCACATAGCCCATCCCTGGCGCCGCATAGAACATTTCGAAGTGACGATGCGTATTCCAGGCCAGCGTGCCGACGCGGTCGCCTTGTTTCATGCCGAGCCGATCGAGCGCCAGCGCCATGCGTTTAATGCGCGGATGCGCGTCGGCATAGGTGTAGCGATGGATGTCGCCCTCGATCTCGCGCGCGACGATCTCCGCCTCGCCATGATAGTCGGCTGCGTATTGGATCAGGCCGCTGATCAGCAGCGGCATGTCCATCATCAATCCCTGCATTGTCCCCTCCGAAAAGGCCGTGCGCCTTAAGATCATGTCGTTGCATGACGCGTTCGCGCTTGCGTGCAAGGTAGCCGAACGTCGCGCGACGTCCACGCAAAAAGCGGCGGACGTGATTGCGTGCGTCACTTTTTCAGGGCTAACTGACGCAAATCGCAGACCGAAGCAGCGCCGCCGTGGAGGAGATCGATGTCAGCGGAAAGACACAAGACCGGTACAGCCGGCGCGCCTAGTATCGACGTCGAGGCCTTGCGTGCGCGCTATCGCGACGAGCGCGACCTGCGTCTGCGCTCCGAAGGCAAGGCGCAATATGTCGAGGCGACGGGCGGCTTTGCGCGCTACCTCGACGATCCCTGGGCCGCTCCCGGTTTTGCTCGCGCGCCGATTGCCGAAGAAACTGAAGTGCTGATCGTCGGTGGCGGTTTCGGCGGCTTGCTGTGTGGCGCGCGCCTGCGCGCGGCCGGAATTACCGATTTCCGCATCGTGGAAAAGGCTGCCGATTTCGGCGGCACCTGGTACTGGAATCGCTATCCTGGTGCGGCCTGCGATACCGAGAGCTACATCTATCTGCCGCTGCTGGAAGAAACCGGCTACATGCCGGTGCGCAAATATGCGCGCGCTCCCGAGATCTACGAACACTCGCGCCGCATCGGCCGTCACTTCGGTCTTTATGATCGCGCGCTGTTTCAGACCGTCATCTCACGCATGGAATGGCATGAGCAGGAGGGACGCTGGCTGGTCGAGACCGATCGGGGCGATCGCATCCAGGCGCGCTTCGTGATCCTCGCAGGCGGTCCACTCAGCCGGCCGAAGCTGCCGGGCATTCCCGGCATCGAGAGCTTCAAAGGTCACAGCTTCCACACTAGCCGCTGGGACTATGCGTACACCGGCGGCACCGCCGAAGGTGGTCTGACCGGACTTGCCGGCAAGCGCGTCGGCATCATCGGCACCGGCGCCACCGCCGTGCAATGCGTGCCGCATCTCGGCCGTTCGGCGAAGGAGCTCTATGTTTTCCAGCGCACGCCCTCCGCGATCGGCGTACGCGACGACCGTCCGACGGACCATGCCTGGGCGGACAGCCTCAAGTCCGGCTGGCAGCGCGAGCGGATGGACAATTTTACCGCGGTGATCTCGGGCGAGCCGTTCGAGCAGGATCTCGTGCAGGACGGCTGGACGGGCCTGCTCGGCGAGATCCTGCTGGCGCCGCGCCGCCAGCCGCAGCCGGTGAACTCGATGGAAGAGGCGCTGAAGGTGACGAGCAGGCCGACTATCGCAAGATGGAGGAGATCCGGGCCCGCGTCGATGCGGTCGTGAAGGACGAGGCGGCCGCGGCCGCGCTCAAACCCTGGTACAAGGCGTTCTGCAAGCGGCCGTGTTTTCACGACGAATATCTCGACACCTTCAATCGTCCCAACGTGCATCTCGTCGACACCAGGGGCAGAGGCGTCGATCGCATTACCGAGAATGCGGTCGTCGTCGACGGCAAAGCCTACGAGCTCGACTGCCTGATCTACGCCAGTGGTTTCGAGGTCGGTACCGACTATGCGCGCCGTATGGGGTTTGAGCTCTATGGCCGCGACGGCATGAGCCTGTCCGAGCGATGGCGCGATGGCGTCAAGACGATGCACGGCTTCTACACCCGTGGCTTCCCGAACTGCTTCCTGATCGTGACGGTGCAGGCCGGCCAGAGCGCAAATTTTCCACACATCATCGACGAGCAATCGCAGCACATCGCCTATGTGATCGCCGAGGCTCGGAAGCGTGGCGCGAGGACCTTGGAGCCGACGCTCGCCGCCGAGAACGCGTGGGTCGACGAGGTCGTGAAGGCAGCGGTCGGCCGCCAGGCTTATCTGGCCGAATGCACGCCCGGCTACTACAACAATGAAGGCGTGTTCGATCCGATCGCGGCGCGTAACAGCCAATATTGGCGCGGGCCAATGGCGTTCCTGCGCCTGCTCGGCAAATGGCGGAGTGAGGGTAATCTGGACGGATTGGAGCTGACTTATGGTGCGGATGCGATGAGCGACGGCGCTTCGGTTTCGGCATGAACGACATGATGCCGGCTCCTACGGGCGCGACGCGGCTCTACGTCATCGTCGGTGATCCCATCGCGCAGGTGCGCTCGCCTGCGGGTGTTTCCGCGGAGTTCGCGGCGCGTGGTCATGATGCCATTCTCGTTCCGGTTCAGGTCGCGACCGCCGATCTGGCCGATTTTCTCTCGGTCGCGAGCCGGTTGAAGAACCTCGACGGCATCGTCGTGACCATCCCGCACAAATTCGCCTGCTATCTGGCCTGCGCCGGCGCGACCGATCGAGCGCACTTCCTGCGCACCGTTAATTTGATGCGCCGGCAGGCCGACGGTTCGTGGCACGGCGACATGGTGGACGGTCTCGGTTTCATCGGAGCGGCGCGGGCGAAAGGGATCGATCCCAAGGGGATGCGGGCGCTGCTCGTCGCGGCGGGTGGGGCAGGCTCGGCCATCGCGCTGGCCCTGGTCGAGGCCGGTGTGAGCGCACTTGCCATTCACGACAGCGCACTCGAGCGCCGCGACGCGCTGATCGGCCGGCTCAACGGGCTCGGCAAAGCGTCCGTGCGGGCGGGCACATCCGACCCGACAGGCTTCGATTTCGTCGCCAATGCCACGCCGGCCGGAATGAAGGATGGTGATCCGCTGCCGGTCGATGTTATCAGGCTGGCGCCATCGGCCTATTGCGGCTGTGTTATCACCAAGCCCGAGATCTCGCCGTTCATCGCCGAAGCCCGCAAGCTCGGCTGCGTCACCGCGACCGGGACCGACATGTATCGGCAGCACCAGGGCATCATGGTGGATTTCCTGCTCGGAACCGAGAGGGGACGATAAGCCTTTAATTCATGTCAAGCGCATTGCTTGCATTGATTGCATCGGTCGGGGCTTGAGCGGGCGCGCCTGACGTAGGATCATGCAGCGCGCGAGCCGATCGCGCAATTTGAGAGAAGGATAGGCAGGAATGACTGAGGGCAGGACCGTTGCGACGGCGATGATCGGCGCGGCCGCGCTACTGTTGTCCCTGATGCCCGCCGCCGATGCAGCGCAATGCGGCAATGGGCCCGGCGGATTCGAGGCCTGGAAGCGCGAGTTCAGCGCCGAGGCGCAGGGCAAGGGCATCGGCCAGACCGCGATCTCGGCCTTGATGCAGACCAGTTACGCCAGCGCCACCATCAATGCTGATCGCAGCCAGCACAGTTTCTCGCTGTCCCTCGACCAGTTCCTGGCCAAGCGCGGCGCCACCACGATCGTCGCGCGCGGCCGGTCGCTGAAGCAATCGCAGGCGGCGATGTTCGCCTCGATCGAGCAGCGCTATGGCGTGCCGCCGGGGCCGTTGATCGCGATCTGGGGCATGGAGACCGGTTTCGGCAGCCAGCGCGGTAACCAGAACATGCTCTCGTCGATCGCGACGCTGGCCTATGACTGCCGGCGTCCTGAATTCTTCACCGAGCAGCTCTATGCGGCGCTGAAGCTGGTCGACCGCGGCGTGCTGTCGGGGGCAACCCGCGGCTCCATGCATGGTGAGGTCGGCCAGACCCAGTTCATGCCCAAGAACATCCTGGCCTATGGCACCGGCAATCTCGACGTTGCCGCCAACGCGCTGAGCTCGACCGCGAATTTCCTGAAGGCCAATGGCTGGCGGGCGGGAGCCGGTTACCAGCCGGGCGAGCCGAATTTCGCCGCCATTCAGGCCTGGAATGCGGCCGGCGTCTATCAGAAGGCCATTGCGCTGATGGGCCGGCAGATCGACGGGGGTGGGGCGGCCGCGGTACGCTGAGGCGCTCCGCAAGGCGTGACTTGTTTGTCAGAGAAAGTTGTTGCTTTCAGGAACCGACGGCACGAGGTTTGCTTAGATCAAGTTCAGGGCTGGGCATGAGGAGAACTCAACATGGCTACCCAGATCGTGATGGATCAGACTGGCGATACACGCCACGAGTTTGATCCCGAAAATGCCGAAGCGTTGGCGCGGGCCGAACAGCGCTTTCGGGAGTTGACCGGCGCGGGCTTTACCGCGGCGTACCGGACCGGGCCCGGCGAAGTCACGCGTATCAAATCGTTCGACCCGACCGCGCACGAAACGCTGTTCTATCCCCGCCTGGTCGGCGGCTGACTGAACGGCCGATGATCGCGGTCTTCAGGCTTCGCGCGCCCGCGCGAGCGCGTCTGCACGCGCTCCGCGAGCTCTACCGCCGCTTCTTCGGCGAGAATACGCCCGAGGCGCGCGGCCGACGGCTGTTGTCTGAATGGCTGTCCGAAGAGCAGCGCGCCCAATTCGCGCAGCACCGGCATTTTGATGTCATCGGGTGCGATAGCGGCAAGCGCTATCGCATTCACTACGGCACCGCCGCCAATGTCCACGAGATCGACGATGCCGGAAATGCGACGATGGGGTGGTGCTTCGTCCCCTCGGGTTTCCTGGTGCCGGGCGACGTGATGCTGGCGCAGAAGATCGCGCTCGAGACGGACGAGAAAGGCGCGCTCGCACTCGCCAACCGGTTTCCACCGGCAACGCATTCGGAGCACTTTTACCGGCGACCGTTCTAGCGGCGCCGGCGCTGGTCAGGAGTGCGTGGTCCGATAGGCGTCCAGCGCATGCGCTGCGAAGACGCCGATGCTGCAAAGGACGAGGAGGGCTGAGATCAACTCGATCATTGTTCGTCCTCCCCAAGCGGTTGGGCGACGAGATGCTGGCAACGGGCATATTCGCTGATCAGGTCGAGAATGAATTGCATGACGCACGTCCCTGTATGATTTTGACGGTCAGTTAACCGGTCCTCTGTTTCAGGGGTGTTTCGTCGATTTGGGAAAGGGGTTTCGCGGGGAACCGGGACCTGGCCTGCGAGCGGCCGAGCCGCTACATCCGATGACCGATCCGTCGTTTTGGCCGTGCGCAATGGACGCACGGCGCGTCACATTTCGAGGCAAGATCATGGCACAGGTCGCCTGGTTCGACGATCTCACCGTCGGCATGGGTTTCAAATCCCCTGAGGTCGTGGTCACCGAGGCCGATATCAAACGGTTTGCCGCCGAGTTCGACCCGCAGCCGATGCATCTCGACCACGAGGCGGCCAAGGCGACCCTGTTCAACGGCCTGGCTGCATCGGGATGGCACACCGCGGCGATTGCCATGAACCTTGCGATCCAGACCCGTCCGTTCGGACCTCACCCGCTGATCGGCGCCGGCGTCGATGGGCTGCGCTGGACGATCCCGGTGCGGCCGAACGACCGCCTGCATCTGGTCGGCGAGGTCATGAGCCTGACGCCGTCGAAGTCGAAGCCGCAAGGCATCGCGCTGGTGAAATGGACCATGTTCAACCAGAACGGCGAGGAGGTTTACACCTTCACCCCGATCGCGATCGTGCCGCGGCGCGGGTAAGGCGCTCGCCGCGCTGAAGTTCCGTGAGGAGAACCGGAAATAGGTCGCCGCGCGATACGATCGTTTGACCGCGCGCGCAGCGCGACGGGGTCTTCTTTGACCTAGTGCCCGGTGCCCTGAACCGGTGCCGCACTGATGTCGCTGCCATGATGCACCAGCGGCTTCATGCCGGTTACGGTTCGCAGCAGCACATAGAACACCGGCGTCAGGAACAGGCCGAACACGGTGACGCCGATCATGCCGGAGAACACCGCAACGCCCATCGCGCGCCGCATCTCCGAGCCGGCACCGGTCGAGAGCACCAGCGGCAGCACGCCCATGATGAACGCCATCGACGTCATCAGGATCGGCCGAAGCCGCAAGCGGCTCGCCTCAATCGCGGCCCGGATCGGCGTGCGGCCGGCGAATTCGAGCTCGCGCGCGAATTCGACGATCAGGATCGCGTTCTTGGCCGAGAGGCCCACGAGCACGATCAAGCCGATCTGGGTGAAGACGTTGTTGTCGCCCTTCGAGAGCCAGACGCCGAACATCGCAGCCAGCAGGCCCATCGGCACGATCATGATGATCGACAGCGGCAGGGTCAGGCTCTCATAGAGCGCGGCCAGCACCAGGAACACGAGCAGAATCGCCAGCGGGAAGACCCACAGGCCGGAATTGCCGGCGATGAACTCCTGATAGGTCAGGTCGGTCCATTCGAAGGCAAAGCCCGGCGGCAGCACCTCCGCGGCAATGCGCGTAGCTGCCTCCTGCGCCTGGCCGGACGAGTAGCCCGGCGCCGCCGCCGCGTTGATGTCGGAGGACAAGAAGCCGTTGTAGCGGATCGCGCGCTCCGGTCCCGCGCTCTGGCGGATCGTGAGCAGCGCCGACAGCGGCACCATGTCGCCGGAGGACGAACGCACCTTCAACTGCCTGATGTCGTCGGCGCGGGCGCGGAACGGCGCGTCGGCCTGGACATAGACGGAGTAGGTACGGCCAAACTTGTTGAAGTCGTTGACGTAGTAGGAGCCGAGATAAATCTGGAGCGTGTTGAAGACCTCGGTCACGGGCACACCGAGCTGGAGCGCCTTGGTGCGATCGATATCGGCGAACAGCTGGGGCACGTTGACCTGGAAGCTCGAGAACACGCCAGCGATCTCCGGCGCCTTCTGCATCGCTGCCATGAACGCCTTGGTGGCCTCGTTCAACGCCTCATAACCGAGACCAGCGCGGTCCTCGATCTGCAGCTTGAAACCGCCGATGGTGCCGAGGCCGTTGACCGGCGGGGGCGGGAACATGGCGATGAAGGCTTCCTGGATGCCGGCGTATTTCTTGTTGAGGTCCGCCGCGATCGCGTTCCCGCTCAGCGCCATGCCCTTGCGCTCGTCGAACGGCTTCAGCGTCGAGAACACGATGCCGGCGTTGGACGAGTTGGTGAAGCCGGAGATCGACAGGCCCGGGAAGGCGACCGAACTCTCGACACCGGGCTGGGTCAGTGCGATGTCGCTCATCTTGCGGATCACCTCCTCGGTGCGGTCGAGCGTCGCGCCATCGGGCAAGCGGGCGAATCCAACGAGATATTGCTTGTCTTGGCCCGGCACGAATCCACCAGGCACCTGATGGAACAGGAAGGCGGTGATGCCGACCAGCACCACATAAAGACCCATTACGGCGGCCTTGCCCGAAATCACCTTGGTAACGGTGCCGCTGTAGTTCTCCGAGGAATAGGTGAAGGCGTGATTGAAGCGGCGGAAGAACCAGCCGAAGGTCTTTTCGAGGATGATCGTCAGCCGGTCCTTCGGTTCATGATGGCCCTTCAGCAGCAGGGCCGACAAAGCCGGCGACAGCGTCAGCGAGTTGACGGCGGAGATTACGGTGGAGATTGCAATCGTCAGCGCGAATTGCTTGTAGAATTGCCCGGTGAGGCCGGAGATGAAGGCGAGCGGCACGAACACCGCGATCAGTACCATCGCGATCGCGATGATCGGCCCCGAGACCTCGCGCATCGCCTGATAGGTGGCATCGCGCGGCGACAGCCCGCCCTCGATGTTGCGCTCGACGTTCTCGACCACGACGATGGCGTCGTCGACGACGATGCCGATGGCGAGCACGAGGCCGAACAGGCTGAGCGCGTTGATGGAGAAGCCGAACACGTGCATCACGGCGAAGGTGCCGACGATCGACACCGGCACGGCGAGCAGCGGGATGATCGACGCGCGCCAGGTTTGCAGGAACAGGATCACCACCAGTACCACCAGCGCGACGGCCTCCAGCAGCGTGTGGATCACGGCCTCGATGGAGGAGCGCACGAACTGGGTCGGATCGTAGACGATCTGATAGGACACGCCCTCCGGCATGTTCTTCTTGATCTCGGCCATGGTGGCGCGCACGTGGTCGGAAATCTCGAGCGCGTTGGAGCCCGGCGCCTGGAAAATCGGGATCGCCACCGCCTGCTTGTTGTCGAGCAGCGAGCGCAGGCCGTATTCGGACGCGCCGAGCTCTATGCGCGCGACGTCGCGCAGCCGCACAACTTCGCCTCGCGTGCCTGTCTTGACCACGATGTCGCCGAACTGCTCTTCGTTGGCGAGGCGCCCCTCGGCATTGACCGAGAGCTGCAGGTCGATGCCCTTGACGTTCGGCGAGGAGCCGACCACGCCGGCGGCGGCCTCGACGTTCTGCGCCTGAATGGCCTTGACGATATCGCTGGCGGTCAGGCCGTGCTCGGCTGCCTTCTGCGGATCGACCCAGACCCGCATCGAATAGTCGCCCGCGCCATAGAGCTGGACATCGCCGACGCCGTCGATCCGCGCCAGGCGATCCCTGACGTTGAGCACCGCGTAGTTGCGCAAGTACGTCATGTCGTAGCGGTTGTTCGGTGACAGCAAGTGGACGACCATGGTGAGGTCGGGCGACGATTTCTTGGTGATGATGCCGAGCTGGCGCACCACCGCCGGCAGGCGCGGCTCGGCCTGCTGCACGCGGTTCTGCACCAGCTGCGTCGCCTTGTCGGGATCGGTGCCAAGGCGGAACGTCACCGTCAGCGTCATCGCGCCGTCGGTTGTCGCCTGGCTCGACATGTAGAGCATGTTCTCGACGCCGTTGATCTGCTCCTCGATCGGCGTCGCCACCGTCTCCGCGATCACCTTGGGATTGGCGCCGGGATAGGTCGCGCGCACCACGACGGAGGGCGGCACGACATCGGGATATTCCGAGATCGGCATCGCGAACAGCGAGATCAGCCCCGCGAGGAAAATCAGCACCGACAGCACGCCGGCGAAAATCGGACGATCAATGAAGAACTTCGAGAGATTCATGGCTTTGCCCCTGCAAGAGAGACAGCTCTCCCGCGAGCCGGGACGCAGACCCTGCTGCGCGCCCGGAATTGGGATGCGATGTCTTGGTCGTTTAGGTCGTCGTTGTTCCGGGCGCACTCTGCGTAGCCCGGAACGAAGTCTCTAGCGCTGCACCACGTCCTGGTTGCTGTGGTTTGAGGCCTGCTGTCCGCGTGCGCCCATCGTTGCCACCTCGGTCTTGAGGAGGGCGCCCGGGCGCACACGCTGGAGGCCGTTGACGACGATCCGGTCGCCGGACTTCAGGCCCGCGGTCACGATGCGCAGGCCGTCGACGGAGCCACCGAGCGTGATCGGCCGGTAGACCGCACGGCTGTCGTCGCCGACGGCCATCACGAACTTCTTGTCCTGGTCGGTGCCGATCGCGCGCTCGTCGATCATCACCAGCGTCTGCTGCTTCGGCTGGCCCATCCGTACGCGGGCGAACTGGCCGGGGATGAGACGCCCGTCGTCGTTGGGAAATACCGCGCGGACACGGATGGTGCCGCTCGAGCCGTTGACCTGGTTGTCGATGAGCTGGATGTGACCCTTGGCCGAGAGACCGCCTGATGTCGCCATCTCCACCGGGATCTGGTCGAGATTGCCGCGCTTGCCGGAAGCATCCGCAATCGAGTTCAGCGCGCGCAGCACTACCTCTTCATCCGCATCGAACGAGGCGTAGATCGGATTGACCGACACCAGCGAGGTCAGCACCGGGGAGGCGGTGCCGGCGGCGACGAGATTGCCGACGGTGACTTCGATCCTGCCGACGCGGCCGTCGACGGGCGCGCGCACTTCGGTGTAGTCTAGATTGAGCCTGGCGGTCTGCAGCGTAGCTTCGGCCGCCTTCACATTGGCGATGGCTTCGCGATTGGCGTTGTCGCGCTGATCGTAGTCGCGCCGCGTGACCACGGCGTTGCCGACCAACTGCGCGCCGCGCTCGAGTTCGCTCTGGGTAAAGACCTCGCGCGCTTTCGCGGCTTCAAGCTGCGCGTTCGCCTTGTCGACCTCGGCCTCGTAAGGCGCGGGGTCGATCTTGAACAGGACGTCACCCGCCTTCACCAGAGCCCCCTCGGTAAAGTTGGTCGACAGGATTGCACCGGCCACACGCGGACGAAGCTCGACGCGTTGGATGGCTTCAAGCCGGCCAGAGAAGTCGTCCCACAACACGGTCTGCTTTGGCTCGATCGTCGCAACCGTCACGGAGACGGCCTGCTCGGCCGCGGCCGCAGTCGCCTGGGCTGAACGGAAGTAGTGGCCGGTCGCGATCGAACCGGCCACGGCGAGGGCGCCAACGATCGCAACGCCGCCGAGAAGACGGCGGATACGGCGGGGCCGAGAGGTCTTTTGGGAGGGGGGCATTTGCGCGCTCCAGATATGTAGTGTTCACTACAGATGTGGAGCTGGATACCGCAGCGCAAGATACTTATGTACTGTTCGCTAAGAAAATTGTAGCCGCTTACCGCAAGAATGGGAAGGCGGAAGAGAAAAGAAAGACAGAACAAATAGATAGGATTAGGCGTTGGCTGAGGGATGACGCTGGTCCAAGGAGACAGGCAGATGGGCATGGGACGCCCCCGCGAATTCGATACTGAAATCGCGCTTGATCAGGCGATGGAAGTATTTTGGCGCCACGGCTACGAGGGCGCCACGATTGCCCAGCTCACGGAGGCCATGGGCATCAACCCGCCGAGCCTTTACGCCTGCTTCGGCAACAAGGAAGGCCTGCTGAAGGCCGCGCTCGACCGTTACACCAAATTGCGCGGTGCCTGGATGGATGAGGTGCTGGCCGCACCCACCGCCCGCGAGGTCGCCGAACGAATGCTGATGGGCATCGCCGAAAAGCAGACCGATCCCGCCAATCCGCCCGGCTGCCTGCTCGTACAGGGTGGCATCGCCTGCGGCACCGGCTCCGAGAACGTCCCCTTCGAGCTCGCATCGCGCCGCGCCCAGAACGAAGACCAGCTCCGCGATCGTTTTGTTCGCGCCAAGGCGGAAGGCGATCTCAAGCCGACGTCGGATCCCGCAGCACTCGCGCGCTATGTCTCGGCGGTGTCGGTCGGCATGGGCGTGATGGCATCTTCTGGCTCCGACCGCGAAGCGCTGCGGCAGGTCGCAAGCGTCGCGGTGCAGGCGGTCGAGGCGCAGTCGGCTGATAGGACGCAGTAGCGCCACGGGCCTCCGTTAGCGTGCCGGCAGTGACGGCGGCGGCACGAAGCCGCCGAACTCGCGTTCGATCAGCCCGGCCAATGCGATCGTTGTCCGGTCTTTCAGATACGGGCCGGGTAGCCAATAGCAGCTATAAGGGCGGATCAACCCTGCGACCTCGCACCAGAGTAGGCAATGTTCGCCCTGACATTTCTCGGCACCTCGGCCAGCGTTCCATCCGCAGAGCGCAACCATCCGGCGCTCCTCCTGGAGGCCGCGGTTGGGCGTATGCTGATCGATTGCGGCGAGGGCACGCAGCGCCAGCTGCTGCGGAGTGGCGCGGGCTTTCGGCGGCTTGATCGCATCCTGCTGACGCATGGTCATCTCGATCATGTGCTCGGCATCCCCGGCCTGTTCTCGACATTGGGACTGCGACAGACGTCCGAAATGATGACCATCCATGGCGGGCCTGGCACGCTCGACCTCGTCATCCGCATGCTGGCAGGTCTGTGGGGTGAGGGGCGGGCGCCGATTTCGGTGCAGTTCGCCCCGCTCTCGGAAGGACAGGTCATCGACGCCGGCGATTTCACCATCGACTGCTTTCCGGTTCGCCACCGCGACACCGACAGTTTTGGATTCTCTTTCCAGAAACGTGCGCGCCGCCACCTGTTGTCCGATCGCCTGGCTGCGTTTGGTGTGCCTGATGGTCCCGTGCGCGGCGAGCTGGCCGCGGGGCGGTCCATCACGATCGAAGGCGGCCGGACGATCGATCCGGAGGATGTTCTGGGGCCGCCAAGCGGCGGCAAGAAGTTGGTCGTGATCGGCGACACCGAGACGACCGAGGGACTGGCCAGCCACGTCGCGGACGCCGACCTGCTGGTGATCGAGGCGACATTCCTGGCTCGCGACGCGCCGACCGCGCGGGATTACGGCCATCTCACCGCAGCGGAAGCGGCCAGGTTCGCGGCCGAGACCAACGTCCGGCAGCTCGTGCTGACGCACCTGTCGGGCCGCTATGAGGACGACGAGATTCTGGCCGAGGCGGCAACGATCTTTCCGAACGTCCGGATCGCCGCCGACTTCGATCGTATCGTTGTTTAGGCGGCGCGTTGCTTACGATGCTCGTTCCTAGAAGCCGTAAGGGGCGCGCTGCGGCTGGAAACGCTCAGCTCGACAGGCCCGATTTGATCGCGAGCTCCTGCACCGTGCCTGTCAGCTGCATCAGCCTTGGCAGTGCCTGGTCGCGAAAGGTCGGCATGTCCATGCGCATCGCGTCCACCGTGACGCTCAATCCCGCGATCACGAAGCCCCGGGCATCGAGGATCGGTGTCGCAAGCGTGCGCAGGCCATAGGCATTCTCGCCGTCGGAAACGGCATGGCCCTTCCTCTTAACCTGGTCGAGCCGGGCGAGCAGGGCATCGAGATCGGTGAGCGTTCGCTCCGACAATTTGACGCGGGGCCGCGACTCCAGCCGCTGGATCTGATCGTCCCTTTGAAGATGCGCCAACATGGCATGTCCGAGCGCGGCGCTGTAGGCGGGGATGCGCGTGCCCGGCCGACGGTCCATCTTGTGACGGTCGAGGCCGGCGCCGACGCGCGCGAGATAGATCACGTCGCCGCCATCGAGAATGCCGAGCGAGGCCGCATCGCCGACCTCGGGCACGAGGTCGCGCAACAGGGGTTCGACGATGCTGCGCAGCGATCCGCGCGACAACACGGTGTAACCGAGGTCGAGGCAGGCGACGCCGAGACGGAACCGGCGGCTCTGCGGCACCGCCTGGAGATAGCCGAGTTCGATCAAGGTCTGGATCAGCCGGAACGCCGTGCCGCGGTCGAGATCGGCGCGTGCGGCAACTTCACTCAGCGTCAGTTCAAAGGTCTCGCTGGTGAAACTCCTGAGCACGGCGAAGGCCTTGCCGACGGAGGCGACGAAATTCTTGGGATTCTTGTCTCCCGCGTTTTTCGGGGTAGATTCCGGTGCGCGCTTTGCAGCCTTCTTTTCGACCTTGGCCATGCCTGTATGTCCTGCGATGACAGCCGCAGCCCTTGACGCGGCGGCAGCCTGCTCTTACCAACGGATCAGAATATAACAAATGTTCGCATTCCGAACAATATCGATCTGACGATCGGAGGAAGCTTTGTCGACATCCTCGCTGCACCCCCAGTCCTTGCACCCACATGGCGTGTTCTCCGCCGCGCTGACGCCGCTCGACGCTGAACTCGCACCCGATCATGCGCGCTTCATCGCGCATTGCCGCTACCTCCTGGACGAAGGCTGCGACGCCATCGCGATGCTCGGCACCACGGGGGAGGCGAACTCCTTCTCGGTCGCCGAACGCACGGCGTTGCTCGAGGCCGTAATCGCGGGCGGCATCAAGCCGAAGCAACTGCTGCCGGGCACCGGCGTTGCCGCGTTCACCGAGACCATTGCGCTGACGCGCCATGCCTTGTCGGTCGGCGTCGAGACCGTGGTGATGCTGCCGCCGTTCTACTACAAGAACGTCAGCGACGACGGCGTTTATGCGGCTTACAGCGAGATCATCCAGCGCATCGGCGATGCGCGCCTCAAGATCGTGCTCTATCACATTCCCCAGATGTCGATGCAGCCGATCTCGCACGCACTGATCGAACGGCTGCGCAAGGCCTATCCGTCGACCATCGTCGGCATCAAGGACTCCTCGGGCGATTTCGCCAACATGACCGCGATGGTCGAGCGCTTCGAGGGCTTTTCGGTGCTGACCGGCGCCGACCCGCTGCTGCTTCCGCTGCTCCGCAAGGGCGGCGCGGGCTGCATCACCGCGACCTCGAATCTCGTCGCGCGCGATCTTGCCTATGTCTTCAAGCATTTCCGCGACAGCGACGAGGACGCGGCGTTGAAGGCCGCGCAGGCGCGCATCGTGACGGCGCGCGAACTCGTTTCGCGTTTCGCGCAGATGCCGTCCCTGAAGGCGCTGGTCGCCGCGCGCACCGGCCACGCGGGTTGGGAGCGCCTGCGGCCGCCGCTGGAGATCCTGCCGGCGGCTCAACGGACAGAGCTGCTGGCGAGTGCCGCGGCATTTGCGGCGGCCGCTTAAGGCCGCGGCGGACGACGAGGCGATCCGATGTCCGACTCTTTTCAGGATGCGTTGGCCGGGCTCGCCGCGATCGTCGGCGACAAGCATGTCATCGCGTCCGGGCCGGAGCAGGACCCCTATGTGACGGATTGGCGCGGGCGCTATCACGGCCGCGCAGTTGCGGTGGTGAAGCCCGGCTCGACGGCCGAGGTCGCATCCGTGGTCAGATATTGCGCGGAAAAGCGGCTCGCGATCGTGCCGCAGGGTGGCAACACCGGCATGTGCGGAGCGGCAACGCCCGACGATGCTGCCTGCAATGTCGTGATCCGGCTGGATCGTATGCGAGCGTTGCGCGACGTCAGCCCGCTCGCCAACACGATCACGGTTGAGGCCGGCTGCATCCTCGCGGACGTGCAGGCCGCGGCCCGCGACGTCGATCGCTATTTTCCCTTGAGCCTGGGTGCCGAGGGCTCCTGCCAGATCGGCGGCAACATCTCGACCAATGCCGGCGGCACGGCCGTGCTTCGCTATGGGCCGACGCGCGATCTCGTGCTTGGCCTCGAGGTCGTGCTCCCTGATGGCCGCGTCTTCAATGGCCTGCGCGCGCTGCGCAAGGACAATACGGGTTATGCACTCAAGCAGCTCTTCATCGGCGCGGAAGGCACGCTCGGCATCATTACTGCGGCGGTGCTGAAACTGTTCGCGCAGCCCCGCAGCTCGGCGCTGGCGCTGCTCAAATTGCGGAGCGCCGGGCGGGCGCTCGAGATCATGGCGCGCCTGCGCGGTGCGGTCGGTGACCGGCTCGGCAGCCTCGAGATCATGTCGCGGTCGCAGATCGAGGTGATCGCCGCGACCGTGCCTGATGTCACGATTCCCTTTGCGCTGACGACGCCGTGGTATCTGATCGTCGAACTGACCGACACGCTGGCGGGCGTCGACCTCAATGAACCGCTTGCTGCGGTGCTTGCGGACGCCATGGAGGCTGGGCTCGCTGAAGACGCCATCCTCGCCTCCAATCTCGCGCAGGCGAAGGCGATCTGGGCCGTCAGGCACAGCGTATCCGAGGGCAACAAGCGCAGCGGCTATGTCGTCTCGCATGACAGCGTGGTGCCGCTGGAGCGACAGGCGGCTTTCGTCACCAATGTCGAAGCCCGGATCAAGTCGGCCGTGCCGCATGCGAACGTCGTGATGCACGGCCATATCGGTGACGGCAATATCCACGTGATCGCCCTGATCGATCGTGCGCGCTGCCAGGATCCGAAAGCGGCGGCCGCGCTGGTAGCGCAAATCAACGAGATCGTCGACGACGAGACCGCGGCGCAGGGCGGGGCGATCAGCGCCGAGCACGGCGTCGGCATCACCAATCGCGGCCGGCTCGCCCGCGTCGCCGATCCCCTCGACATCGAGTTGATGCGCGGCATCAAGCAGTTGCTCGATCCGCACGGTCTGATGAACCCCGGCAAGATCTTTGGCGTGGGAGCGGCATGACGATGACGTGCGTCCGCATGCTTGCCGATGATCTCACCGGTGCGCTCGACACCGCAGCGGAGTTCGTCGGGCTGTCTGGACCGTTCGACGTGATCTGGGCGGATGGGCCTGTGGCGTCAGGCTCTGGGAGCCTGGCGATCGACAGTGGCACCCGCGAGCGTTCGAAAGCCGAGAGTGTCGAGATCGTTGCCCGGCTGGCGCCGCTGCTGCCCGAGGGAGAAATCGCCTACAAAAAAGTGGACAGCCTGCTCCGCGGCGCATGGGCCGCCGAGCTCGGCGCCTGCCTGGCCACCGGCCACTGGGCGTCATGTGTCGTTGCGCCTGCTTTCGACTATCAGGGCCGTCGCACTGTCGGTGGTCAACATTTCGCGCGGACGCAGCAGGGCGATTGGCATCGGGTCGGCGACAATCTACTCGATCAATTGAAGCTGGACGGCATCGTGGCGCGACTGGCCGATGCCGATACGTTGACGCAGGGCGGCGTCCAGGTGTTCGACGCCGAGAGCGACGTCTGTCTCGATCGCGTCGTCGAGATGGGACGACGCATGCCGGGACCAGTGCTCTGGTGCGGCAGCGGCGGCCTCGCCGGCGCGCTCGCCCGCAATCATCGGGCCGATACGTCGCCTGACCTGAAACGGCCGGTGCTCGGGCTGTTCGGCTCCGACCAGCCCGCCACGGCATCCCAGCTCGCGGCCTGCGGCGAGGCAACGCTCGCGCTGGCTGAGGGCGAGGGCGGCGCGACCGTTCAGCGCAAGCTGGCCGACGATGATGTGGCCCTCGTCAATTTTAGACTTTCCGATGGCCTGTCGCGTTCCGAAGCAGCGCAGCGGATCGCGCGCGAGTTGACGACGCTGACCGCGGCGCTCGATCCACCCGGAACCCTGATCGTTGCTGGCGGCGAGACGCTCAAGGCCGTATGCCTTGCCCTCGGCGCCCATGCGCTTGAGGTGACGGGGCGCATCGTGCCGGGCCTGCCGCGCTCGACGTTGCAAGGTGGCCGTTGGGCCGGCGTCGATGTCATCTCGAAATCCGGAGCATTCGGCGCGCGCGACCTCTGGCGCGATCTGCTCCGGGACAATCATCTGCTCAATATGGAGAGTCCGACATGACCTCTCGTCATCTTGCCATCACCATGGGCGATCCCGCCGGGATCGGGCCGGAGATCATCGTCAAGGCTTGCGTCGGATTGAAGGACCGGATCGCCTCCGGCGATCTGCGATTGCTGATCATCGGCAGCGGTACTGCGCTGGACGGCGCCAGGGCGGCGCTCGGCGCCAATGTCGCGATCCCGCAAGTCACCGCCGACGATCGCAACTGGCCCAATCTCTGCTACCTGCAGGCCGACGCCGAGGGCGATCCGATCAAGCCCGGCGTGCTGAGCGCCGATGGCGGCCGCTTTGCGTACAAGGCGATCGAGCAGGGCGTGCGCCTGACGCAGGCCGGTCGCACCGCGGCGATCGTCACAGCCCCGCTCAACAAGGAAGCGCTCAACAAGGCCGGCTATCATTTCCCCGGTCATACCGAGATGCTGGCGCACCTCACCGGCGTGCGCGGCTCGGTGATGCTGCTCGCCCACGGCAACATGCGCGTCAGCCACGTCTCGACCCATGTGGCGCTGGAGGACGTGCCGAAGCGTCTGACGCCGGAGCGGCTGCGCATGGTGATCGATCTCACCAACGATGCGCTGCGCCGTCTCGGCATTGCAAAACCCAAGATCGCGATCGCCGCGCTCAATCCGCATGCGGGTGAAGGCGGTTTGTTCGGCCGGCAGGATATCGACGTCTCGGCGCCCACGATTGCCAGGGCGGTCGCCGACGGTCTCGACGTCGTCGGTCCCGTGCCCGGCGACACCATCTTCGTCAAGCTGCGCGCCGGCCAGTACGATGCGGCCGTCGCGATGTATCACGATCAGGGGCACATTCCCGTAAAACTGCTCGGCTTCCAGGTCGATCCCGCCACAGGCCGTTGGCAGGAGCTCTCCGGCGTCAACATCACGTTGGGCCTGCCGATCATCCGGACCTCCGTCGACCACGGCACCGCCTTCGACATCGCCGGCAAGGGCATCGCCAACGAGCACAGCCTGATCGAGGCCATCGACTATGCCGAGCGCCTGGCCGCCGGCGCTTCCAAGTAACGAGACCGAGCCCACGATGACCAACGCCTTCACGCCCATCGAAATCCTCCGTCCGACCATCCTCGAGTTCGGCAACGGCACGATCACGGCTGCCGCGCGCTTCGCTGAGCGGATCGGTGCCAAGCGGCCGCTTGTCATTTCCGACCCCTTCAATGCACGCCGCGTCGATGCGCTGGCGCTGCCGGGCGCAGTCAAGGTGTTCGGCGAGGTCAAGCCGGAGCCGGATCTGCCCAATCTCGGGAAGGCGGTGGCGATGGCGAAAGAGGCCAAGCCGGATCTCGTCGTCGGCTTCGGCGGCGGCAGCGCCATGGATCTCGCCAAGCTGGTCGCGGTGATGTGCACCGGGGACGTCGCCTTTGCCGACATCGTCGGACCGGAGAAGGTCGTCGGCCGCAGCGTCGCGCTGATGCAGATCCCGACCACGTCGGGCACCGGCAGCGAGGCCGGCACCCGCGCGCTCGTCACCGATCCCGTCAGCCAGAACAAGCAGGCGGTGCAGAGCCGCTTCATGCTGGCCGATATCGCCATCGTCGACCCCGATCTGACGATGACCGTGCCGAAGGAGATCACCGCTGCTACCGGCGTCGATGCGCTGGCGCACTGCGTCGAGGCCTTCACCAGCCGCAAGGCGCATCCGACGATCGACCTCTACGCGCTCGAAGGCGCGCGACTGGTCGGGCGCTATCTCGAGCGCGCGGTGACCGATGGCGGCGATCGCGAGGCTCGCGCCGGTCTTTCGCTGGCCTCGCTCTATGGCGGCTATTGCCTGGGGCCGGTGAACACCACCGCTGGCCACGCGGTGGCTTATCCGCTCGGCACGCGTCATCACATCGCCCATGGCTTGGCCTGCGCGATGATCTTTCCGCACACGCTGGCGTTCAACATGCCCGCGGTCGAGGAAAAGACGGTCGCGGTGCTCGGAGCGCTTGGTCTTCCCGAGCAGAACGATCCGAAATCTGCATTCGATGCGACCTACGCGTTCTGCAAGAACCTCGGCGTCGAGATGCGGCTGTCGGCGCTCGGCGTGCCCAGGAACGATCTCGGCGTGATGGCCGACGAGGCGCACGCCATCCGCCGCCTGCTCGACAACAATCCGCGGGACCTGAGCCGGGGTACGATCCTCGGCATGTACGAGCTCGCGTTTTAACCTCCGCCGCGCGCTTGCGGCAACCAATCAACAATACCAAAGGTAGAGGAAACTTCGATGAGATCGATGTGGCTTGGTCTTGCGTCCGCAATTCTGCTGGCGATGTCTCCCGCGCATGCGCAGGACGGCTATCCGTCCAAGCAGGTGACGGTGATCGTGCCATTTGCCGCCGGCGGCACCGCTGACATCTTTGCGCGCATGGTCTCCAACCATCTGCAGATGAAGCTCGGCAAGCCGTTCGTGGTCGAGAATGTCGGCGGTGCCGGCTCGATCCTCGGCGTGACGCGGCTGGCAAAGTCTGCCCCTGATGGCATCACGCTCGGCCTTGCCAGCACCTCGGCGCTGGCGATCAACCCGTCGCTTTACGGTGCGAAGCTCAGCTATCAGCCGGGTAGGGATCTCGCGCCGGTCGCTCAGATCAGCGTCGTGCCCAACGTGCTCGTCGTCAATCCAAACAAGATCAAGGCGCGGACCGTGCCGGAGCTGATCGCCTACCTCAAGGCGAATCCGGACAAGGTCTCGTTCGGCTCGGCGGGTGTCGGCACCTCGCAGCATCTTGCCGGCGAACTGTTTCAGCAGATGACCGGCACCAAGATGGTGCACGTGCCCTACAAGGGCTCGAGCCAGATGCTGACGGATCTCCTCAGCGGCCAGATCGATCTCGCCTTCGACAACGTGCCGTTGCTGCTGCCGCAGGTGAAGACCGGCCAGCTCGCGATGCTGGCAACCGCGACACCGAAGCGCGCCGCCTTCGACCCGGACGTGCCGGCGGTAGCCGAATTCCTGCCGGGCTTCGAGGCTGTCGCCTGGCACGGCTTCTTCGTTCCTGCTGCGACGCCGAAGCCGATCGTCGAAAGGCTCTCGGCCGAGATCCGCGCCTACATGCAGCAGCCCGAGACGGTGCAGAAGATGGCCGAACTCGGTGCTACCGCCGTCGCCGTCGATTCCGAGCCGTTCGCCGCCTACATCGCCTCCGAAACGGAGCGGTGGAAGAAGGTGATCGAGGCGGCGAATATCAAAATGGACTAGGGGGCGATCGATCCACCGCAGCGCTTGCCAGCCCGGGGACGAGCAGGTAGAAGGCTGCACGCCTGAGCCGTGATTTGCGCTGTCAGCGCTTCCGGCCACAGTCGGACAGATCAGTAAGATATTGAATTTGTTCGACTATTCCGTTGGGGAATGGTGTAACGGTAGCACAACAGACTCTGACTCTGTTTGTCTTGGTTCGAATCCAGGTTCCCCAGCCAATTCCAGGCGCTTCCTAAGGCCTGAATTGCCTCATGTCCGGCCAACCGCCGCGCGACGGCTCGCGGCGGTTTGCCTCACCAGAACATCATCACCGCCGGTCGGCTTGCGACGCGCTGGATCGTCCTTCGGGGCACACAACCCCGAGGAGATCCGTGATGTCTTATGTCGATGGATTCGTGCTGGCCGTGCCGAAGGACAAGATCGAGGCCTACAAGGCGCTGGCGCGGACGGCCTGCGCGGTTTGGATGGAGCATGGTGCGCTCGACTACGTTGAATGTATCGGCGATGACGTCCCCTATGGCACGCTCACCTCGTTTCCGCGCGCGGTGATGGCGAGCGAGGACGAGGTCGTGGTGTTTTCCTGGGTCGTCTACCGTAACAGGGAGAGTCGCGATGCCGTCAACGCAAAGGTGATGGCCGATCCCAGGCTCAAGGGCTCCGACATGCCTTTCGACGGCAAGCGCATGATCTATGGCGGCTTCGCGACGCTGCTGCGGGCGAGTGATCGGGACTAGGCGGCTTCGGCCTGAAGCAGCAGCAGCAGGCAGTCTGCAAGCCGCGTTTCCATCTCTTTCGAGCGGAGCGACAACGGTCCGGGATCGTTGAGGATCGCGTTCACCAGCGTGCCCAGCACGACCTGCAAGCCGAACGCGATGGCGCGGGTCCTTGCTGCCGCGTGTCCCTTGCCCATGGCGGGCAGCAGGAGAGGAGTGGCGCGTTCCGTGGTCGCCTTGGCCAGCGCCTTGAAGGGCGTCCATTTGTCCGGGCGGGTGTCGTCATGCTGGAGCGCGGCGCGCAGCACGCCCTCGTGGCGGCGCATCCAGGCGACGATGCCGCTGACGATGATGGGGCAGAGCTTGTCGAGATTGGTCGCGGGTGAGGGCCGCCTGATCTCGCCGAGGCGTTGCTCGCCGTCGCGTGCGGCCAGCGCCATCAGTGCGTTGAAATAGGCCTCCTTGCTCGCGAAGCGGCTGTAGAAGGCGCCGACGGTGACACCGACCTCGGTGCAGAGCGTCTCGATCGAGAGCTCGGCAAGGCTTCGCGTTCGCAGCATGTCGGCGCCGGTGCGCAGAAGCGCCAGCGTCATTTCGCGGCTGCGCTTCTGGCGTGACGGGGCGACGCCCGGCAGATCGAGAGAGCCGGGCTCGTCGGATGATAGACGTGGTCGTGCTTGCATTCGGTTTAAATTATAATCATAATTCGGATTATAATTCAAGATCGAACGCGACGCGGGTCAACCGCGATGGAACGTGCAGGGAGAAACAGATGAGCGCAGGCAGCGGCATGCCGTTCCGCGGCACCGTCGGCAAGACGGTTGCGGAGTCAAAACCCTGGTGGCCGGAGGCCGTGAGGCCGCCCGCGGGCGCGCCAAACATTCTCGTCGTGCTGTTCGACGATGTCGGCTTTTCCGACTTCGGCTGCTACGGCTCGGCGATCAGGACGCCGACCATCGACAAGCTTGCCGCGGAAGGCCTGCGCTATTCCGGCTTCCATACCACCGCGATGTGCTCGACGACGCGCGCCGCATTGCTGACCGGGCGCAACCATCATTCGGTCGGCGTCGGGTGCCTCGCCAATTTCGATTCCGGCTATCCTGGGTATCGCGGCAAGATCGCGCGCGAGGCGGGGACGCTCGCCGAGATGCTGCGCGTGCACGGCTATCGCAATTACATGGTCGGCAAATGGCACGTCACGCCGCTGACCGAGAGTGGCGCCACGGGACCGTTCGACGGCTGGCCGCTGGGACGCGGCTTCGACCGCTTCTACGGCTTCCTCGATGCCGAGACCGACCAATACGCGCCCGAGCTCGTCTCCGACAACACGCACATCGATCCTCCCGGCACCTATGCCGACGGCTATCATCTGACCGAGGATCTGATCGACCAGGCGATCCGCTTCATCGGCGATCACCAGGCCGATCGCCCTGACGTCCCGTGGCTGACCTGGGTCGCGCTGGGCGCCTGCCACGCGCCGCATCAGGCACCGGCGGATATCATCCGAAGCTACGACGCCGAATTCGTGCACGGCTGGGACGTCGAGCGCGAGCGGCGGCTGGGACGTCAGAAGGCGATGGGGCTGGTGCCGCCGGAGACGCGGATGCCGGCGCGCAATGACGGCGTGAAGGCGTGGGAGGATCATTCCATCGACGAGCGCCGGGTCTTCACGCGGCTGCAGGCGGCCTTTGCCGGCATGCTCGACCATTCCGATCGGCATCTTGCGCGTCTGGTCGCATTCCTGGAGACGGCCAGCATTCGCGACAACACCGTGATCATCGTGATGTCCGACAATGGTGCGAGCCAGGAGGGCGGCCCACTCGGCTTCGTCAACGCGATGGGGCCGTTCAACTTCAAGCCGGAACCGATCGCGGAGAAGCTCGCCCGCATCGACGATATCGGCGGGCCCGACACCCACAGCAATTTCCCGCACGGCTGGGCCATGGCGTCCAACACGCCTCTGCGCCGCTACAAGCAGAACACCCATGGCGGCGGCATCCGCGATCCCTTCGTCATCAACTGGCCGAAGCGCATTGCAGCCAAAGGCGAGCTGCGCCATCAGTTCGTGCACGCCTGCGACCTGACACCGACGCTGCTGGAGTTGATCGGGATCGATGCACCGTCGACGATCGCCGGTTGCCCGCAGATGCCGCTCGAAGGCGAAAGCTTTGCGGGCTCGATCGCCGATGCCTCGGCGCCGTCGAAGACTTCAGCACAGTATTTCGAGATGTTCGGCCATCGCGGCCTCTGGCAGGGCGGCTGGAAGGCCGTCGCCTACCATCCGCCGGGCATGCCGTTCGAGAACGACAAATGGGAGCTGTTTCATCTCGATCGCGATTTCTCCGAGACCGACGATCTTGCAGCGAAGGAGCCGGAGCGGCTCGCCCAGATGATCGCGGCGTGGTGGGGCGAGGCCGAGAAGCACAACGTGCTGCCGCTCGACGATCGTTTCGGGCCGCGCTTCGCCGAGAATGCGGCGCGCTTCCACGGTGCGCGCCACCATTTCGTCTTTCACCATGGCATGGGCCATGTGCCGACCGACGTTGCGCCGGACGTGCGCAGCCGCAGCTACACGATCGAGGCGCATGTCGAGATCGAGGAGGCGAGTGCCGACGGCGTGCTGATCTCGCATGGCGACGCAACGTCTGGCTACAGCCTCTACGTCAAGGACGGTTACCTCGTGCACGACCTCAACATCGGCGGCAGCCATCAGATCGTGCGCTCCGACCGCAAAGTGCCGCCTGGCGCCCGGCGGCTCGGCGTTCACGTCGAGCGTCTCGTGCGCAAGGAGCCGCCGGCCAAGGGCTCGCGCACCGGCGTCACCGATTACACGCTGCTGATCGACGGCGAGCCGGCCGGCTCGCTCCAGACCCAGCTCGGCTTCCACACGTTGATCTCGTGGTCGGGCCTCGACATCGGCCGCGATCGCGGCAGCCCGGTGTCGCACTACGAGTCGCCCTTCGAGTTCGAGGGGCGGCTGCTGCGTGTGACGGTCACGATGCACAACGACCAAAGGCTCGACGGCGAGGCCGTCGGCAACGCACAGATGGCGCGACAGTAGCGAAGCGGGAGCTGCGCTATTTGATCTTGTCGTACGCCGCCGCGAAGTCGTTCAGCGGCATAGGGATCGCGATCGTTTCCTTCGCCATGTTCTGGAAGGAGACCTTCAACTGCTTGCCCGTGCGCAAGGAGGCGAGCAGGTCGGGCGCAATGGGCGTCGAGGCGTAGCAGCCGCGATTCTCGCAGGTCTGGATCTGGAGATCGACGGTCTTGCCCTCGTCGACCTGGAGTTTGGCGCCCAGCGGCAGGTTGAGGCCGAGCGGCAGCTGGAGCAGCGCGATCGGCGTGCGGGTGTCGGGGGCGATGCGGACATTGACGAGGACGATGGTCTGGCCGGTCTTTGTCAGGACCGCGTTCTGCTCGATCGCGCATTCGAGGGGCGCCTCGCGACTTGCGCTGGTGCAGCGCGCGATCCAGCCGGGTTGTTGCGGCGGCGCGCCCTCGGCCTGCGGCTGGGTCGGCGCCGGCGCGGGCTGCGCGGCCGGGGCGGGAGGAGCTGCGTTCTTCTTGGCGCCCTGCTGGGCATGCGCGATGCCCGTCGATAGCAGGGCAGCAGCGGCAAGAGCGACAAGTCTGGATTGCATGGACATGGCAAGACCGCGTTGGCGTGAACCGAGGGCCCCGCTGTAGCGTCGCGGCTGCCGCGGCGCAAGCTTACTCGGCGGCTTCCTTGACGGTGCCGTGCCCGGACGTCTCGTGCTCGTCCTCGCCGGAGCTGCCCTTGAACAGGTTCGAGAACTTGTCGAGATAGAGATAAACCACCGGCGTGGTGAACAGCGTCAGCGCCTGGCTGACGATCAGGCCGCCGACCATAGCGTAGCCGAGCGGCTGGCGGATCTCGGCGCCGGTGCCGTGGCCGAGCATCAGTGGTACGCCGCCGAGCAATGCTGCCATCGTCGTCATCATGATCGGACGGAAGCGCAGCAGCGCGGCCTGGCGGATCGATTCCTCCGGCGTCTTGTTCTGATCGCGTTCGGCCGCGATGGCGAAGTCGACCATCATGATGCCGTTCTTCTTGACGATGCCGATCAGCAGAATGATGCCGATCAGTGCGATGAGGCTGAAGTCGAATCCGGCCGCCATCAGGATGAGCAGTGCGCCGACGCCGGCCGAGGGCAGGGTCGACAAAATCGTGATGGGGTGGATGTAGCTCTCGTAGAGGATGCCGAGGATCAGATAGACCACGACCAGCGCCGCGAGGATCAACAGCGGCACGGTGCCGAGTGATTGCTGGAACGCCTGCGCGGTGCCCTGGAAGCTCGAGTTCAGCGTCGCCGGTGCGCCGAGATCGGCCATCGCCTTTTGTACGGACTGGGTGGCCTGGCCCAGTGCCACGCCCTGCGCGAGGTTGAAGCTGATCGTGATCGCTGGGAACTGGCCCTGGTGGCTGATCGAAAGCGGGCGGACCGGGTCAGTGGTCCAGGTCGCAAAGGTCGACAGCGGCACCTGATCGCCGGTGAGCGGCGACTTCAAGTAAAGTTTGTTCAGTGAATCGAGGTTGCCCTGCATCTCCGGCAGGATCTCCAGGATCACGTGATAGCTGTTGAGCTGCGTGAAGTACTGGGCGACCTGGCGCTGGCCGAACGCGTCATAGAGCGTGTCGTCGATCAGCTGCGGCTGGATGCCGTAGCGCGAGGCGGTGTCGCGGTTGATCTTGAGCTGGACCGTGGTGCCCTGGGTCTGCTGGTCGGTCGCGACGTCGCGCAGCTCCGGCAGCGTCTGCATCTTGGCGAGAATCTTCGGCGCCCATTCGTTGAGCTCGCCGAGATCGGCGTCCTGCAAGGTGAATTCAAACTGGGTGCGGGTCGGACGGCCGCCGAGGCGAACGTCCTGCGCTGCCTGCATGTAGAGGCGGGCGCCCTCGACCTTGTCGAACTGCGGGCGCAGCCGCCCGATGATCTGCTGGGCCGAAGCCTTGCGCTGGTCGCGAGGCTTCAGCGTGATGAAGAGGTTGCCGTTGTTGCCGGCTCGGCCGCTGCCGCCGATCGACATGGCGACGCTGGCGACGTCCGGATCGGCCAGGATGATCTTGCCGAGTTGCTCCTGGCGCTTGACCATCTCCTTGAAGGAGATGTCCTGCGAGGCTTCCGACGTGGCGGTGATCAGGCCCACGTCCTGTTGCGGGAAGAAGCCCTTCGGAATCAGGACGAAGAGGTAGATCGACAGTGCGAGTGTCGCAAAGAAGATGAAGAGCGTCGTTCGCTTCCAGCTCAGCGCGTGGTCGAGCACATATTCGTAGCCGCGCAGCATCGCGTCGAAGGCGCTCTCGCTCCACCGGTAGAACTTGCCGTGGGTGACCTCGCCATGGGCGCGAAGGAAGCGAGATGCCATCATCGGCGTCAGGGTCAGCGACACGAACATCGATACGAAGATCGTCATCGCCAGCACGACCGCGAATTCGCGGAACAGGCGCCCGATGATGCCGCCCATCAGGAGCAGCGGGATCAGCACCGCGACCAGCGAGATCGAGATCGAGACGATGGTGAAGCCGATTTCCTTCGAGCCTCTGAAGGCTGCGGCGAGCGGCTTTTCGCCTTCCTCGATGTAGCGCGTGATGTTCTCGAGCATCACGATGGCGTCGTCGACCACGAAGCCGACGGCGATCGTCAGCGCCATCAGCGAGAGATTGTCCAGCGAATAGCCGAACACCCACATCAGCGCGCAGGCGCCCAGCAGCGCCAGCGGAACCGTGACGGTGGGAATGACGGTCGCCCAAAAGCTGCGCAGGAAGACGAAGATGACCATGACCACGAGGGCGATGGTCAGGAGCAGCGTGTACTGCACGTCCTCGACCGCGGCGCGGATGGTCGTCGTGCGGTCGCTGATGACCTCGATCTTGATCGCCGGCGGGATCGCCGCCACTAGCCGGGGCAGGGTCGCCTTGATCCGGTCGACGGTCTCGATGACGTTGGCACCCGGCTGCTTGAACACGACCAGGAAGACGCCGCGCTTGCCGTTGGCCCAGGCGGCCTGCTTGGCGTCCTCGGGTCCGGTGACCGCCTGACCGATGTCCTTGATCCGCAAGGGACCGCCGTTGCGGTACGCGATGATGACGTCGTTCCAGTCCTTGGACTGGGTCAGCTGGTCGTTCGCATAGATCGTGTAAGCGCGCTTGTCGCCGTCGATGTTGCCCTTGGGGCTGTCGACGGTGGTGATGCCGATCGCGCTGCGGACGTCCTCCAGCGACAGGCCCTTGGCGACGAGCTTGCCCGGATCGATCTGCACGCGCACCGAGGGCTTCTGCTGGCCGCCGATGAAGACCTGCGCCACCCCCGAGAGCTGGCTGATCTGCTGCGCAAGCTGGGCATCGACCGCGTCGCTGACGCTGGTCAGCGGCAGCGTCTCCGATGTCGCCGACAAGAGCAGGATAGGGGCGTCGGCCGGATTGACCTTGCGGTAGGTCGGCGGCGACGGCAGGCTCTTCGGCAGCTGGCCGCTGGCGGCATTGATGGCGCCCTGCACGTCGTTGGCGGCGCCGTCGATGCTGCGGTTGAGGTCGAACTGGATGGTGATCGAGGCGGTGCCCAGATAGCTCGTCGAGGTCATCTGCGCGATACCGGGAATCTGGGCGAACTGGCGCTCCAGCGGCTGCGCGACCGACGAGGCCATCGTCTCCGGGCTGCCGCCCGGCAGATTGGCCGTGATCTGGATGGTCGGGAAGTCCACCTGCGGCAGCGGCGCGACCGGCAGCAGGGGATAGGCAACGAGGCCGACAAAAAGAATGCCGGCCATCAGCAGCGACGTGCCGATGGGATAACGGATGAAAGGTGCCGAAATCCCGCCTTCGGTCATTCCTGCTGAACCTTGTTTTTCTGGACCGGATCCGAACTCGCGACAGTCGTCGAGACGAGACTGCCGGGCTGCACCTTGTACTGACCGCCGGTGATCACTTGCTGGCCGGGGCTCAATCCCTCATCGACGACCGAACGTCCGTCGATGGAGTAGCTGACCTTGATCTTGTGCACCTCGGCCTTGTTGTCCTGGCCGACGGTATAGGCGTAGAGGCCGTTGGTCGAATGCTGAACCGCATCATCGGGAACGATGGTTGCGTCTTTCAGCGTCCGCACCAAGAGGCGGGTCGATACCGATTGTCCCGGCCACAGCGTGTGTTCCTTGTTGTCGAACACTGCCTTGAGCCTGATCGTCCCGCTGGTCGTATCGACCTGGTTGTTGATGACGGCAAGCTTGCCCTGCGCAAGCGTCTTCTTGCCGTCGGTGGTGAACGCGATCACCTTGAGCTCACCGGACTTCTGGCCCTCGCTGATATAGGGCAGCTGATCTTCCGGTGCGGTGAAGATCACCGTGATCGGCTCGACCTGCGCGATGCTGACGACGCCGGTCTGGCTCGAGGCGTTGACGATGTTGCCGATGTCGACCTGGCGCAGGCCGGCGACGCCGGTGATCGGCGACTTGACCTGGGTGTAGTCGAGCTGGGTCTGGGCGTTGGCGATCGCGGCTTCGTCGGCGGCGATCTGGGCGGTGAGCTGGGCAACGGTGGAACGCTGCGTATCGGTCTGCTGCCGCGTCGCGAATTCACCGAGCTTGGTGTAGCGCTGGAGATCGAGGTTGGCGTTGGCGAGACTGGCTTCGTCCTGCGCCTTCTTGGCCTTGGCCTGATCGAGGGCGGCCTGGAACGGGCGCGGGTCGATCTCGACCAGGAGATCGCCTTGCTTGACCATCTGGCCTTCGGTAAAGGCGACCTTGTCGATCTGGCCGTCGACACGCGTGCGGACCTGGACGGTGTTGAAGCCCTGAACGGTGCCGAGACCGGTGAGGTAGACCGGGAAGTCGACCTTCTGAACCGGAGCGATGCTGACGGGCACCGCGGGGGCTCGCGGCGCACCCTTCTGGGCGGTCTGGGTTTTCCCGGCTTCGGAGGCCGAGAATCGCTTCCAGCCGTAATAGCCGCCCCCGGCCACGGCTGCGATGATGACAATCCACAGGATCGGCCGCGACTTTTTCATATGCGAGCGTATCGGCTTGTATGCCCGAAACAACGAATTGCAGGGCTATCAAAGGGTTCCAGCACAGCTTGTATAATACACGCCAAGTTCCAGTGTAAACAGCACTATCCGTTGAGAAACCTAAACAATTGGAAAGCTTTGCACCCCGTAGGCAAGCGGGTGACGCAGCGGTGTGCAGTGCTGCATTTTTCCCTGACGAGCAAAGAGCGTGCAAAAGATAGGCAGTGCTCGCGGGCAGCGTGGGCGAGGCAACGAGAGGTGGAAGCGGCGCCTGGCCGCGAGGTGAGCGAACCAGGCTCGCGAGAACGGTTCTAAACCGGCCAGGCGGCGTTTCGGTTGTCAGCAAAATCAGCCTCGTCCATATCAGCGCCACCACATCAGGAGTGCGGAATGGACGAATTGAACGGCAAGCTGATCGCGTGCCAGATCTTGATCACGGGGCTGATCGCGCGCGTCGCCAACGAGCAGCGCGATCCCTTGCGTTTCCTCACCGACTTCCGCGACGAGATCAAGGCCGTCGTCAACGGCGTCAACATCGCCGGCATGGACGATACCGATCGCGTCCGCGCGACGGCGCAGCGCACCGTCGACGAATTGTTCTCGCTGATGAAGCCGCCGAGCGGCGACTGACGGCTGCGCGAGATGTTGCGGGAAGGCAAGCGCTTCGATGTCTGTCTGCATCAACGTGTCGCGCTACATTTCAGCGATTCCAAAATCGAAGTTTAGAATCGATTTGATCTAGACGTATTCAAGCGCTCTTGCGGCCCTCGTTGCATTGACCTGATTTTTTGCGGTCGATAGCACCGCCTCATCGTTCGTCGCGCATGTTGCGTATCGACGAATTTGGAATGGGGTGTGTTGGAATGGGGCTCGTGGTGGCTCCGCGATCGCTGCGTGCGATCGCGGCAAGAAATTCGGTTGAAGAGAAGCTCGACGGCAATTCCGGCAAGGCGACCTCAGTCGTCGCTGGTCTGATCGCGGTGGCCTCGGTGTCGAGCGGTGCGCAGGCGCAGCAGTCGAGCCTGCCGCCGGTGAACGTCGATGCCCCTGTCGAGCGTCCGCGCCCGTCAGCCTCGAAGCCGACACCGGAGCAGGTGCGTGCGCGCGACGCGCTTCGGCGTGCCGCACAGCGCCAGCAGGCGCAGCAGGCCGCTGCTGTCGCGCCGGCCCCGGCCGGTGCCGTCGATCGCAATCCCTATGCCGATCCGGCCGCGCCCTACAAGGTCGATCACGTCCAGGCTTCCGGCAAGTTTCCCGAGCCGATGCTCAACACGCCTAAGACGATCACGGTGCTCAGCAAGGAAGTGCTCGAGGACAAGAACGCGACGACGCTGAAGGAGATCGGGCGCTCGACCGCGGGCGTGACGCTGGGGTCGGGCGAAGGCGGCAACGCCTTCGGCGACCGTTTCTTCATCCGCGGCTTCGACGCGCGCAACGACGTCTTCATCGACGGCATCCGCGATCCCGCCGTGTCGATCCGCGAGAATTTCTTCACCGAGCAGATCGAGATCCTGCGCGGCCCGGCGTCGTCCTATGCCGGTCGCGGCACCGCCGGCGGCGCCATCAACATCGTCACCAAGCAGGCCGGCGACGTCAACTTCAAGCGAATGGACACCGAGTTCGGCACCGACATGACCAAGCGCATCACGCTTGACGTCAACCAGGTCGTCGACTCGACCTTCTCGGTGCGCACCGGAGGTCTGTTCCAGGATGCCAATGTCGCCGGCCGCAACTACGTGACCGACGATCGCTGGGGCACCTTCCTGTCGACCAAGTACACCCCGACCAACGACATCAAGATCACGACGAACTACGTCCACACCGATCTCAGCGGCTATCCCGATTTCGGCGTGCCCTATTACAAGCAAGGCAACGTGCCGGTGACGTCGGCCGGCATTCCGCGCGAGACCTGGTACGGCTTCCTCAACCGCGATTTCCAGACCGCGCGGCAGGATTTCGGCACCGGGACGGCGGAGTACAAGGTCAACGAAGCCATCACTCTGACCAGCAGGGTACGCGGCGAGCATTCGCTGCTCAACTACATCGGCACGCTGCCGCAGAACCCGGTCACGACCAATTCCAACCCGCTGCTATGGACCACGACGGCGAGCGCGCAGAGCCGCTACCAGACCGTGGACGTGTGGGCGAACCAGAACGAGGCCACGTTCAAGCTCGATACCGGCGGGGTCAAGCACACCGCGGTGTTCGGTGTCGAATACACCAACGAGAACGTCTCGATCGACCGCTATGCGGGTCTCTCGTCGGAATTGGCGGGCGCGGGGTTTACCAGCAACGGCGCCGTTTCGGGGGTCAATCTCTACTCGCCGCAATACACCTACGCTCCCTTCGGGACGCCGTCGCTGACGGGCAATCCAACGCGCTATGGCGTCAACACCAGCAGCGTCTACGTGATGGACACCGCGAACTGGCAGGACACCATCATCCTGAACGGTGGCGTCCGCTACGACGGCTACAACATGAGCTCGTCGACCAATTCGGCCTATCTGAAAATGAACTCCGATCTGGTCAACTACAATGTCGGCCTGGTCTACAAGGCGACGTCGATCGGCAGCATCTATGCGGCCTATGCGACCTCGGCCAATCCGTTCGGCTCGGAGCTCGACGCGACCGGTACCGATTACGGCGGCGTTCCCGCCAACACCGCCGTCCTGCTCGGGCCCGAGCGCAACAAGGCGGCCGAACTCGGCACCAAATGGGAGCTCGCCGATCGTCATCTGCTGGTCACAGCGGCGCTGTTCCAGACCACCAAGGACAATGCACGCGAGACGAACGCTTCGGGCGTGCTCACCTCGAACGCGGCCTACCGCATCCAGGGCATCGACATCGAGGCCGAGGGCAGGATCACCGATCGCTGGAGCGTGTTCGGCGGCCTGGTGCTGATGCAGTCCAAGGTCACACAGAGCAACATTGCGTCCAACATCGGCCTTCAGCTCGCCAACGTCGCGCACCAGTCGTTCAGCATGCTGACCAAATACAAGTTCGACGGCGATTGGGAAGTCGGTGGCCAGGCGGTGTACCGCTCGAAGGTCTATGGCGGCACCTTCGCGGCGAACACCGGCAACCTTCTGCCGAGCTATTGGCGCTTCGATGCGTTCGTCGAGAAGAAGATCGACAAGAACTGGACGATGAAGTTCTACGCGCAGAACCTCACCAACAAGCTCTATTACGACACGCTCTATCGCAGCGCCGTGCCGTTCGTCGCGGTCGCGCCGGGGCGCGCGTTCTACATCATCACGACGGCCAAGTTCTGATGAAGTTCTGATTGCGCCGCTTCAAATCGGGGATGCCCGCCACGGCAGGCGTCCCGCAGCTTCCGAAGGACCGATCGCGATGCGCGGACAATCTGCATCGCAAGGACAAACATCGGCTCCAGTTTAGAACGCTTACAAGATCGAGTTTAGAACCATTTCAAACTCGAGTTTAGAATCGTTTTGATCTGGATCGATTCAAAGTTGCTGTAGCCGTGACTTCGTTGACCCTCATTGCTGCGCTCGATACGACCAATGTGTCGCATTGTCGCAATGCGACACATTGCAGAAACGGAATGGGGCGTAGGATGGGTACGGCGAGGACTCCGCGGTCGTTGCGTTCGAGCGCGGCACGGCGAGCATCGGGCGGCAATTTCGAGGCCGCGACCGGCAAGACTGTTTCGACGGTTGCCAGCCTGATTGCGGTCGCATCTGTCTCGAGTGGAGCCCAGGCCCAGCAAACATCTCTACCACCCGTGAACGTCGACGCGCCGAAGGAGCGGCCGCGGTCCACCACGGCGAAACCGACGTCCGACCAGGTCCGCGCCCGAAACGCGCTGCGCCGTGCCGCCCAGCAACGTCAACAGGCCGCGAGTGCCCCCATCGTCGATGCGAATGCACCGGCTGCCGATCGCAATCCCTATGCGGATCCCGCCGCGCCCTACAAGGTCGATCACGTGCAGGCCAGCGGCAAGTTTCCGGAGAAGCTGGTCGACACGCCGAGGTCGGTGACGGTGCTGTCGAAAGAGGTTCTGGAAGACAAGGGCGCCACGTCGTTGAAGCAGGCGATTCTGAGCACGGCCGGCGTCACGCTCGGCTCGGGCGAGGGCGGCAACGCCTTTGGCGACCGCTTCTTCATCCGCGGTTTCGACGCGCGCAACGACATCTTCATCGACGGTGTGCGCGACGCCGGTGTCAGCGTCCGCGAGAATTTCTTCACCGAGCAGGTCGAGATCCTGCGTGGCCCGGCCTCGTCCTTCTCCGGTCGCGGTACCGCAGGTGGCGCGATCAACATCGTGACCAAGCAGGCCACGACGGAAAAGAGTTTCTACGACATGGACACCACGTTTGGCACGGACCAGACCAAGCGTGTGACCCTCGACGTCAACCAGGTGATCTCGCCGACGCTGGCCGTTCGTGCCGGCGGCCTGTTCCAGGATGCGGACGTTGCGGGAAGGGACCGCATCAAGGACAACCGCGACGGCGCGTTTGTCGCGACCACCTGGAAGCCGACCGACGCCATCAAGATCACGACAAACTACGTCCACACCGAACTGACCGGTATTCCGGATTTCGGCGTGCCCTATTATCGGCCAAGCACGGCGAGCACTGCCGGCGGGCCGTTCCCCGACTTCGGCGTCAACCGCAACAATTTCTACGGCTTCGTCAATCGCGACTTCTACAGGACCGGCCAGGACATCGGTACCATCAATGCCGAGATCCAGATCACGCCAGATCTGTCGCTGACAAACAAGATTCGGGAATCGCACTCGACGCAGAACTACATAGGTACCCTGCCGGAATCGCCGGTCATCACCAGCAACAGTCCGGCATTGTGGACGCTTTCTGCCAACCCCCAGAGCCGATACCAGGCCACGGATGTGTTCGCCAATCAGACCGAGGCGACGTACAAGTTCGACGACTACACCGGCTTCAAGCACACGCTGCTTGCAGGCATTGAATACAACAACGAGCGATCGTCGATCGACAGCTACACGGGGCTTGGCTCCGAGATCACGACCGGAACGACAAGTTTCACCGGTACTGGTTCGCTGCCCGGTGTCAGTGTCTTCTGGCCGCAGTATACAGACATTCCGTTCGGGATCCCGTCAGGCCTGACGGGCAGACCGACCAAGATCAAGATTGATACCGTCAGCGGCTACGTAGTGGACAGCGCGAATTATCGCGACGTCCTGATCCTCAATGGCGGCTTCCGCTATGACGATTACAGCATCAAGACGTCGGCCTACACGGCGGCCGGCGCCTTCGGTCAGCAGTCGGCGGAGTTCCTGGTCCCGGATTTCAACCTCGGCCTCACGCTGAAGCCGCTGCCGAATGGCAGCGTCTATGTGGCCTATGCGACTTCAGCCAACCCGGTGGGCTCCGAGTTCGACGGCACCAGCACGGCCTATGGCGGCATCAATCCGAACCTCGCCGGAGGCAACAACCAGATCTTCGGGCCCGAGAAGAACAAGGCGATCGAACTCGGCACCAAGTGGGAGCTGTTCGACCGTCACCTCCTTCTGACAGCTGCGCTGTTCCAGACGACCAAGGAGAACGCGCGCGAGGCGCAGAATGTCGGCAGCGCGGCCGCCGCTGCGGCGCTGGGCTGCACCTATGCGCCCGTCGCTCCGGCAACCACCGTCTCCTGCGTCACCGCTGGCGCGGCCTATCGTGTCCGCGGCATCGATCTCGGCGTGGGCGGAAAGATCACGGACAAGTGGAGCGTGTTCGGCGGCCTCGTGCTGATGCAATCGGAGGTCACGAAATCGCTGGCACCGCCCGCCAATTCGACGCTCTTTGCGTCGAATGTCGGGCTGCCGCTCGCCAACATCGCACATCAGTCCTTCAGCATGCTCACGAAGTACCAGTTCAACGACACCTGGGAGCTTGGCGGGCAGGCGGTGTACCGCTCGAAGATCTACGGCGGCACCTTGCTTGCGGCCAACCAGGGCACGTCGATTCCGAGCTATTGGCGCTTCGATGCATTCGCGGAAGCGAAGATCAACAAGAACTGGCGGCTGAAGGTGTATGTGAACAACATCTTCGACAAGCGCTATTACGACGCATTGTACCAGAGCGCTGCGCCCTTCGTGCTGGAAGCACCGGGACGTGCCGCCTATCTGACGATCTCTGCACGCTACTGATGGAGTAACGACGAGGTGCCATGCTGACATGCATAGAAGGCGTCCTGAGCAAGGATGACGTGACGGAGTTCCGCCGCGTCATGGACGCCGCCGAATGGGAAGACGGCCGCTCCACGGCGGGCGCGCAGTCGGCGATGGTCAAGCGCAACGAACAATTGCCGCCGGACAGCGAGGTCGCGCGCAAGCTCGGCAATCGCATCATCTCGGCGTTGACCGCGAACCCGCGATTTCTGGCAGCGGCCATCCCGCTCCAGATCTTTCCGCCGCTGTTCAACCGCTATGCGGCCAGCAGCGGCCACCATTTCGGCCTGCATGTCGACAACGCGATCCGCGGCGACCGCCTGACCGGCCTCCGCATCCGCACCGATCTGTCGGTCACGCTGTTCCTCAGCGAGCCCGAGGATTACGACGGTGGCGAACTTGTGATCGAGGACACCTACGGCTCGCACGAAGTCAAGTTGCCAGCCGGGGACTGCGTGCTCTATCCCTCGACCAGCCTGCATCTGGTCACTCCGGTGACCAGGGGGGCACGGGTTGCGTCTTTCTTCTGGCTCCAGAGCATGATACGGGACGATCAAGCCCGCAGCATGATCTTCGACCTCGACACCGCCATTCAGGCGCTGGTGACACGGCTCGGGCGTGACGATCCCGAAACGGTCAAATTGACGGGTATCTATCACAATCTCATTCGCACCTGGGCCGAAGTATGAAGATCACATCTTTCCGAGCTAGCCTCGCTGCAACCGTGCTGCTGACGGCCACCTGGCTCGCAGTCCCCGTTTCTGCCCAAACACAAACCCAGCCGGTCGCGCCGGCCCGACCTGCGGCCGCATCGGCGCCTGTCGCGGCCCAGCCGGCGCCGGCCGCTCCCGCAGCCACGGTGCAACCAAGCGCGGTTGCCGCGCCTGCACCATCGACGACGGCTCCCGCTGCTGCGCCTGTCCCCGCGACGCCCGGTGCGCCTGCGACTAACGTTGCCGTGGCCCCGGCATCCGAGGCGGCGCCGAAGGCCGGCATTGCGCCGGCCATGAAGGAATTGTCGCCCTGGGTGATGTTCATGTCGGCGGACGTCATCGTGAAGGCGGTGATGATCGGGCTTGCTTTCGCTTCGCTCGTGACCTGGACCGTCTTCATCGCGAAGTCGATCGAGCTGTCGGTCGCGTCGGCCAAGCTGCGCTCGGCGCTCAAGAAGATTGCCGAGGTGCGCTCGCTCGCGGAAGCGCAGATGGCGCTCGGCACCAAGCAGGGCATCCTTCCGTCCTTCCTCGCAGCGGCACTGCGTGAGGCACGGATGTCGGCCGGGCTCTCCAGCGACATCGGCATCAAGGAGCGTGCGGCGTCGAGCTTCGTCGAGATCATGCGAGCCGAACAGCGCCGCATCCGCATCGGCATGGGCTTCCTCGCGACCATCGGCTCGACGTCGCCCTTCGTCGGCCTATTCGGCACCGTGTGGGGCATCATGAACAGTTTCATCGGCATTTCGAAGTCGCAGACGACCAATCTTGCTGTCGTCGCCCCCGGCATCGCAGAGGCGCTGCTCGCCACCGCCATCGGCCTCGTCGCGGCAATCCCTGCCGTCATCATCTACAATCACTTCTCGCGCGTCACGAAGGGCTATCTCGAACTCGTCAGCCGCGCCTCGGGGGCGGCAGCTCGGCTGTTGTCGCGCGATCTCGATCGCAGCCACGGCAGCGCGCATTCGCGCGCGGCGGAGTAGGCCATGGCTGTTTCGCTCACCGACAGCGATGACGACGACGATTTCTCGGAAACGCATGACATCAACGTCACGCCGTTCATCGACGTCATTCTGGTGCTGCTGATCATCTTCATGGTCGCGGCACCGTTGTCGACGGTCGATCTGCCGATCGATTTGCCGACCTCGAGCGCGACGCCGCAGAAAAAGCCGGACAAGCCGACCTATGTCAGCATCAAGCCCGATCTGACGCTGGCGATCGGCGAAAATGCGGTCAAGCGCACCGATCTCGTCAGCTCGCTCGACGCCCTCGCCGACATGAGCAAGGACAAATACGTGTTCCTGCGCGCCGACAAGGTCGTGCCTTACGGCGAGTTGATGGGCGTCATGGAAATCCTCCGCGCCGGCGGCTATTCTCGGATCAAGCTGGTGGCGCTCGAGGCACCTCCTGCGGCGGCGGGGCCGGCGCAAGGGGCAGTCCAACCCTGATGGCGGCGCGATGACCGACCCTGTGTTCGAGGCAAAATCCTCGCGGCCGTTGTGGATCCTGGCCGCCGTGGTGGCGGTTGGCCTGCATCTTGGCGGGGCCGCACTGGCGCTCGCCAACCTCCGCCCCGATGACGGTGACGATGGCCTCGGTGCCAACGGCGCGGAATACGCCGTCGAAATGACCTCGCCAAAGCTCCCCGAGACGGATCTGCCGCCGGGGCCGGACAGCGAGGCCTCGCAGTACCAGCCGCAGCAGATGCAGCAGCAGGCCGAGGTGAAAGAAACCGACCTGCCGAAGGAAATCCCTCAAGAGGCCGAGGACCCGGATCGCCTCGTCACCGAGAACGACTCTAAGAAGCCGGTCGAGGAGACCACGAAGGTGGCCAAGGTCGAAACCCAGGCCGTCGAGGAGATGCCGAACGCCCAGGAATCGGCGCGGCAGGCGCTGAACGAGAACGCGCGCGAGGACGAGAAGGCGGCTGCCCCGCATCAGGGCATCGGCAAGGATATCCGCAAGCTGACGGCCGAATGGGGCAAGCGCATCAGCGCCTATTTCGAGTTGCACAAGCGCTATCCCAAGGACAAGAGCAAGACGACGACGGTCAAGCTCAGCCTGGTCCTGAACCGTCGCGGCAATGTCGTGTCCGTCGATGTGTCGCAATCCTCGGGCGACCCCGCCTTCGACAATGAAGCCATCTCGATGGTGCGCCGCTCGGATCCCGTGCCGGCGCCGCCGGCAGAACTCACGGAAGATCAGTTCGCCTTCAGCCTGCCGGTGAATTTCAAGAAGCCGGCGAAATAGCCGGCCGTCAGCGCCAGTAGAACTTGATCGAGACGTAGACCACGACCAGGCAGGCGAAGATCAGGGCCACCGGGAGGGGCCGCTTCTCGGTTCCGCCGAACATGGTCGCCCCGAACATCGCGGCCTTCTTCGCCTTGGGCGCGGGGCGCCGGAAGGCGGTAACATTGTCCGTCCCCGGTTCGGTCGGCCGGGTGCGGACGTCGGGCGGGTTCCCACCGCCGCCCATCTCCAGATAGTAGGATTTGTAGACCTCGGCGATGGTGGCCTCGGAGGCCTCGTCCTCGCTCATCCGCTCCAGCAGCTTCTTGTAGCCGTCGAGGAAGCCCTGTGCGTCCGGAGGCAGCGCCGACAGCCCGTTGAGCTTCGCCATCATCTTCCAGGTGGCGAAATCGGCGCGGGCACGGGTGTCGGCGCGTCGCGCGATCAGCATATCGGCAGCTTTGACCAAGTTGGCCTCTGGCCCTTCGGCTTTGTCTTCAAGTGTCTGTGGCGGGGTACGGATTCAACTACGCATTGCCTGTAGCTAAGAGAACAGCTTGAATCACATAACCGGTCAACGTTCGCAGTATTGCTGAAATAACATCAAGATTTAGACCGAACCGGGAACCGGCCAGCGGCAGCAGGATCAACAGCGCGATCAGGATCATCATGCCGAACGGCTCGAGCCGCGCCAGAGGCAGAGCAAGGGGCCGGGGCAGCAGCCCGACCGCGACCCGCCCGCCGTCGAGCGGTGGGATCGGCATCATGTTGAAGACCGCCAGCACGGCGTTGATCAGCAACGCATTCTTGAGGTTGTCGAAGATCCATTGCGCCGAGCCCGCCGGCGCCAAAGGTAAGGCGTGGAGCGCGAGACCGGCCAACAACGCCAGCAGGATGTTGGTGATGGGACCGGCCAGGGCAACCCAGACCATGTCCAGCCTGGGATTGTTGAGGTTGCGAAAATTCACCGGCACCGGCTTGGCATAGCCGAACAGGAACGGCGAATGCGCAAACAGCAGCATCGCGGGCAGGATCAGGGTGCCGAACGGATCGATGTGCCTGATGGGGTTGAAGCTGACGCGGCCGAGCTGCCAGGCGGTGTTGTCGCCGAGCCGGTGCGCGACGAAGCCGTGCGCGGCCTCGTGGAGGGTGATGGCGAGCACCAGCGGCAGCACCCACACCGAGAGGTCATAGAAGGAAAGGTTCACGTCGGCTGTCCCGGTTCTGCCTGTTGCCTTGCAGACGACCTAGCCAAACCGGCGGTGCAGCAACGCTTCAGGCCAGCATAGGGTGGCCGGTTCCGAATTGCCACGCTGCAAATGATCGGCGTCAGGCCGGAATCGTCCCCTGATATTGCTTCAGGCCGTCGTCGAGCTTCACCCAGGCGAGCTTTTCCGAGACCCATATGTGCTCTGTCGGCGCGAACGCGTTGCGGTCGTCGAAGGTCGCGAGCGCGACGCCCGCCAGCGTGCCGTTGCGTCGCCAGGAGAACAGCCGCGTGCCGCATGTCTTGCAGAACACGCGATCGATGTTTTCGGACGATGCGTAGCGACCGGTGTCACCCTCGACACTCAAGGCTTTCTGGTCGAACTGGGCGCGGGCGAAATAAGGTGAGCCCATCGCCTTCTGGCACATGCGGCAATGGCAGATGCGCACGTTCAGCGGCTCGCCCTCCGCCTTGAACCGCACCGCGCCGCACAGACATCCACCTTCCCGGATCATGGCAGTCTCAATAGGTTGCGCGTCCGCCGGAGATGTCGAAAACGGCGCCGGTCGAGAACGCGCAGTCTTCGGATGCAAGCCAGCTCACCATCGCAGCGAGCTCCTCCACCAGCACGAAGCGGGCCTTGGGGATTTTCGACAACATGAAATCGATATGCTGCTGCGTCATCTGGTCGAAGATCGCGGTCTTGGCCGCCGCCGGCGTCACCGCATTCACGAGAATGTCATGCGCGGCGAGCTCCTTGCCGAGCGACTTTGTCAGCGCGATCAGGCCGGCCTTGGACGTTGAATAGTGCGAGGCGTTCGGATTGCCTTCCTTGCCGGCGATCGAGGCGATGTTCACGATGCGTCCGTATTTCTGCTCGAGCATCACGGGCACGATGGCCTTGCAGACGATGAAGGGACCGTCGAGGTTGATGCGCAGCACCTTGCGCCATTCCTCGAGATCGGTCTCCCAGACCGGCTTGTTGACGCCGGCGATGCCGGCGTTGTTGACGAGGATGTCGATCTTGCCGAAGGCTTTGAGCGCCGCATCGCGGGCCTGCTCGACGCCCGCCGTGTCGGTGACGTCGACCTTGAAGACCCGGACGTTGTCGCCGATCTCTTTCGCCGTCTTCTCGGCCAGCGTCGAGTCAAAGTCCCAGATCGCGACCTTGGCGCCGGAGGCGACGAAGCGCTCGGCGATGGCGCGGCCGAAGCCCTGCGCGCCGCCGGTGACGACGGCGACGCGGCCGTTGAGATCAATCTTGTTCATGAGATGTGATCCTGTCCGAACCCTTGGGGCGTCAGAGCATGTAGCCGCCGTCGACGACGAGGTCGACACCGGTGGTGAAGGCGCTCTCGTCGCTGCCGAGATAGATCGCCATGTTGGCGATTTCGTCGGCGGTGCCGAGCCGGCCCATTTTCTGGCGGGAGATGAACATCTCCTTGCCCTGGGGGCCTTGCGCGGCAGCGCGATCGAGCATCGAGGGGGTCTCGACGGTGCCCGGGCAGATCGAATTGCAGCGGATGCCCTTGGTGATGAAGTCGAGCGCGACCGCACGCGTCAGCAGCGACACCGCGGCTTTCGACGAGCTGTAGACGTAGCGGTTCGCTGGCGGCCGCAGCGCCGCGCAGGACGAGATGTTGACGATGCTGCCGCCGCCGCCCGCGAGCATGTCGGGCAGGAACGCCTTGATGGTCCGGTGCATCGACTTGACGTTGAGGTCGAACGAAAAGTCAAAATCCTCTTCCGAGCACTCCAGGATGGTGCCGTGGTGGACGAAACCGGCCGCGTTGAGCAGGATGTCGATCTTGCCGACACGCTTGGCGAAGGCGTTGACGTCGGCGGTGTTGCGGACGTCGAGCTTGGCGACCTCGGCGATGCCTTCCTTGGTCAGGCTGGCGATGCCGGCCTCGTTGATGTCGGTGGCGATGACGGTTGCGCCCTCACGCGCGAACGCGAGCGCGCATGCGCGCCCGATGCCTGCCGCAGCAGCCGTGATGACGGCGCGCTTTCCCTTGAGGCGGTCTGCCATGTTCTTGTTCTCCTTTGAGTTCGTCATCCCGGGGCGCGCCTCTTGGCGCGAGCCCGGAATCCATAATCACGGTGGTGGTTATGGATTCCGGGCTCGCGACGTCGTCGCGCCCCGGAATGACAGTTGTTACTAGTGATTATCCCGCGGCACGCCAAACGCTGAGGCGACGTTCTGGTAGCGCGTGGCGAGCTCCATGCAGGCGCCGGTCGATTGCTGGCCGACGGTGTTGCGATAGATCTCCTGCCAAGGCGTCTGGTTCGGCGGATGCTTGAAGCCGCCGGCGGCCTTGAGCCCGGCATGGCGCTTCTTCAGCTCCTCGTCCGAGATCAGGATGTTGGCGCTGCCCTTGTTGAGGTCGATGCGCACCTTGTCGCCGGTCTTCAGGATCGCGAGCCCGCCATTGGCGGCGGCTTCCGGCGAGGCGTTGAGGATCGACGGCGAGCCCGAGGTGCCGGACTGGCGGCCGTCGCCGATGCAGGGCAGGGACAGGATGCCGCGTTTGATCAGCGCCGCCGGCGGCTGCATGTTCACGACCTCGGCGCCACCGGGGTAGCCGATCGGGCCGGTGCCGCGGATGAACAGCACGCAGTGCTCGTCGATGTCGAGCGAGGCATCGTCGATCCGCTCGTGATAGTCCTCCGGGCCTTCGAACACGATGGCGCGGCCCTCGAAGGCGTTCAGATCCTTCGGGTTGTTGAGATAGCGATCGCGGAATTCCTTGGAGATCACGCTCGTCTTCATGATCGCGGAATCGAACAGGTTGCCCCTCAGCACCAGGAAGCCCGCGTCCTTCACCAGCGGCTTGTCGTAAGTCCAGATCACGTCGTTGTCGGGCTGGGCCGCGTTCTTGCAGTTCTCGCCGATGCCGCGGCCGTTGACGGTGACGGCATCCTCGTGGATGCGCTTGTGCTTCATCAGTTCGCGCACCACGGCCGGTACGCCGCCGGCGCGGTGGAATTCCTCGCCGAGATAGAAGCCGGCCGGCTGCATGTTGACCAAGAGCGGCACGTCGTGGCCGAACTTCTGCCAGTCGTCGATCGACAGTTCCACGCCGATATGGCGGGCGAGCGCGTTGATGTGGATCGGCGCGTTTGTCGAGCCGCCGATCGCCGAATTGATGACGATGCAGTTCTCGAACGCCTTGCGGGTCAGGATGTCCGAAGGCTTGAGATCTTCCCAGACCATCTCGACGGCGCGTTTTCCGGTCTCGTAGGCGATCTGGCCGCGCTCACGGTAGGGGGCGGGGATCGCCGCGCAGCCCGGCAGCGAGAAGCCGAGCGCTTCGGCGAGGCCATTCATGGTCGAGGCCGTGCCCATGGTGTTGCAATGGCCGACCGAAGGCGCCGAGGACGCCACGATCTCCATGAACTCTTCATAGTCGATCTCGCCGGCAGCAAGCCGCTCGCGCGACTTCCAGACGATGGTGCCGGAGCCGGTGCGCTCGCCATTGTGCCAACCATTGAGCATCGGGCCACCCGACAGCACGATCGCCGGCAGGTTGACGGTCGCCGCCGCCATCATCAAGGCGGGTGTGGTCTTGTCGCAGCCGGTGGTGAGGACCACGCCGTCGAGCGGATAGCCGTAGAGGACCTCGACCAGGCCGAGATAGGCGAGGTTGCGGTCGAGCGCCGCGGTCGGGCGCTTGCCGGTCTCCTGGATCGGGTGGGTCGGGAATTCCATTGCAATGCCGCCGGCCTCGCGGATGCCTTCGCGGACGCGATGGGCCAGCTCGATATGGTGACGATTGCAGGGAGAGAGGTCGTTGCCGGTCTGCGCGATGCCGATGATCGGCTTGCCGGACTGGAGCTCGGCGCGGGTGAGGCCGAAGTTCAGATAGCGCTCCATATAGAGCGCGGTCATGCCCGGATTATGCGGGTTGTTGAACCAGTCCTGTGAGCGAAGGTGGCGGCGGGCGCCGTTGCCGGCAGGCGCGTGCCCATTGGTTGGCTTTTTTGTCACTGGATTCTCCTTCAATGCAAACGCACGGATCGACGTCCCGGATGTCGGTCGGTGCGATGCCCGGCAGCGCGAGCATGTCTTGACGGCCCGCCTGCTGGCGAACGTTTCCTCACGATTGCGATACTACTCATGGGTCGTTGGTAACGCTATCATTTTGTACGGCTGGCACCCATTCCGGTGCGCGAGGGCTGGCTGCCGACCGCTGTGTCTGCGAGCTCTGCCGCTCGATCACGGTAAAGCCGAGATCCAGCACGGGCTCCTCGGGGCGCTTGCCTTCGATCGCCTCGATCAGCATCGCGGCAGCAGTGCTGCCCATCTCGTAACGATTGGTCCTTACGCTCGTGAGCGTCGGCACCGAAGAGGCCATGAATTCGAGGTCGTTGAAGCCGACTATCGCGATCTGATCGGGGACAGCGATCTCCCGGCGACGGCATTCGAAGAGAACGCCGAGCGCGAGGTCGTCATTGGCGCAGAAGACCGCGTCGATATCGGGCTCGCGCGCGAGCAGATCGACGAACAGCGCACCGCCGAGCGTCACCGAAGTCGGCGTTGCCGTCGTCACGATCAGCCTCTGGTCGAACAGGCCGGCGTCTTTCACGGCGGCGGCATAGCCGTCGAGCCGGCGCTGGACCCGGGGGTCCATGCGGGCGCCGACGAAGCCGATCCTGCGATGACCCTGCGCGAACAAATGGGCAATTGCCGCGCGTGCTGCATCATAATGGGAAAAGCCGATCATCATGTCGACCGGGTTGGGACCGATTTCCATGATCTGCACGATCGGGCAGTCGGCCGCCTCCAGCATCGCGCGCGATTCCGCGGTCTGGTCGATGCCTGTGACGATGAGTCCCGCCGGCTTCTGCGCCAGAAACAGCCGCAGCAATTTCTCCTCCTGGAGAATGCTGTAGCGTGTGTTGGAGAGCTGGATCGAGTAGCGGCTGCCTTCGGAGGCGTCATAGATGCCGCGCAGCACGTCCGAAAACACGTTGTTGGTCAGTGACGGAATCAAGACACCGATCACCTCGGTGCGCTGCGAGGCCAGCGCGCGTGCCGCAAGGTTGGGCACATAGCCGAGCTCCCGCGCCGCGCTTTCGACCCGCGTCCGCTTGGCGACCGACAGCGCCTCGGGATTCCGGAAGAAGCGGGATGCGGTAATCGGGCTGACGCCGGCCAGCTCGGCCACTTCCGCCAACCGAATCTTGCCAGACTTGGTGCGCTTTCGACCCATTTGTTGCTCTTAACACAGTCACTCCCGCAAACAAAGGAACGTTGACAGCGCTACCAGCAACGACTAACCAAAGAGAAATTGCCAAAGCCGCGCAAACTGCTGACAATGTCGCCTGTTAAAGAGGGGCTTCGGGTCGGCGAAGTTCAGAAAAAACAAGACGGTGGCGGCGCCAGGTTTGCGTCGTCGGGTCTGAGGAGGGAGCTAGATGTCGTCTGTGCAAATCCGCGACGTGCGGAAATCGTTCGGCAATTTTGAAGTCCTGCACGGCGTGTCGATCCCGATCGAGGACGGCCAGTTCGTCGTCTTGGTTGGCCCTTCCGGCTGCGGCAAGTCGACCCTTCTGCGCATGCTCGCCGGTCTCGAGAACATCACGTCGGGCACGATTTCGATCGGCGACCGCGTCGTCAACAATGTCCAGCCGAAGGAGCGGGACATTGCGATGGTGTTCCAGAACTACGCGCTCTATCCGCACATGACCGTCGCCGAGAACATGGGCTTCTCGCTGAAGCTGCGGAATGCCGGCTCGGATGAGATCGGCAAGCGCGTCAAGCGCGCCGCCGAAATCCTCGCGCTGTCGCCGCTGCTCGATCGTTATCCGCGGCAGCTTTCGGGCGGTCAGCGCCAGCGCGTCGCCATGGGCCGTGCCATCGTGCGCGATCCGCAGGTGTTCCTGTTCGACGAGCCCTTGTCGAATCTCGACGCCAAGCTGCGCGTAGCCATGCGCACGGAGATCAAGGAGCTGCACCAGCGGCTCAAGACCACGACCGTCTACGTCACCCACGACCAGATCGAGGCCATGACCATGGCCGACAAGATCGTCGTGATGCATGACGGAATCGTCGAGCAGATGGGCACGCCGCTCGAACTCTATGACAGGCCAGAAAACCAGTTCGTCGCCGGCTTCATTGGCTCGCCGGCCATGAATTTCCTGAAGGGGCACATCCGCGTCAACGGCGTTGCGACCTTCGAGGGACCGAACGGCGTCAAGCTGCCGCTCAAGAGCGCGCCGGCTGCCTCGGACGGCAAGCCCGTGGTTTACGGCGTCCGTCCCGAGCATTTCACGATTGCCGACGACGGCGCCGACGCCGAGATCGTCGTGGTCGAGCCGACCGGCTCGGAGACGCAGGTGTTTGCGAAGGTCGGTGGCGAGCAGGTCGTCGCGGTCTTCCGCGAGCGCCACCAGTTCAATCCGGGCGACAAGGTCAAGTTGAAGCCGGATCCGACCGTGGTTCACCTGTTTGACGAGGCGACAGGCAAACGTCTGTAGCGACTTCAGAACGACCAAATACAATCAAAAAATCAGGGAGAGAATGATGAGCGATTTCGACAGGCGAAGTGTGCTTAAAGCCGGCCTGGGCGGTGCAGCGTTGCTGGCTGGCCCAGGTATCGTCCCCGTCCGTGCGGCGGAGTGGACCAACACGCCGGAGCCGAATGCCTCCATCCGCGTGCTGCGCTGGAAGCAGTTCATCCAGGCCGAGTTCGACAAGTTCGCGGAGCAGACCAAGAAGTTCTCCGAGAAGACCGGCATCAAGGTGAAGCTCGAGGCCGAGAGCTGGGAGGATATCCGGCCGAAGGCGGCGGTCGCCGCCAATGTCGGTGCCGGTCCCGACCTCATCATCGGTACGCTCGACGATCCCTTCAAATTCCCCGAGAAGCTGATTGACGTGACCGACGTCGCCACCTATCTCGGCGCGCAGTATGGCGGCTGGTACCCGGTGGCGGAGCGCTACGGCAGGAAGGGCGACAGCTGGATCGCCATTCCGCAAGGCGCGACCGGCGGCTGCCTCAACTACCGCATCAGCCACATGAAGGCGGCAGGCTTCGAGCAGTTTCCCAAGGATACCGACGGCTTCCTCAAGCTCTGCCAGGCGCTGAAGAAGAACAATACGCCGGCCGGCTTCGCGCTCGGTCATGCCACGGGCGATGCCAACGGCTGGTGCCAGTGGGCTCTGTGGGCGTTCGGCGGCAAGGTCGTCAACGAGAAGAACGAGGTCGTTATCGACTCGCCCGAGACGATCGCCGCGATCGAATACGTCAAGCAGCTCTATGCGACCTTCATTCCGGGCGTGTTGTCGTGGAACGACTCGAACAACAACAAGGCGTTCCTCAACGGCGAGCTCAGCCTCACCTTGAACGGCATCTCGATCTGGACCGTGGGCAAGACCTCGCCTGATCCGAAGCAGCAGGAGATCGCCAAGGACATGGACCACGCGCCGATGCCGATCGGCCCCGTGGGCGTGGCGACCGAGCAGCAGAACGTCCTCGTCTACTACGGCTACAAGCACTCGAAGTATCCGAAGGCGGTCAAGGAATACATCAAGTTCATGATGGACAAGGAGAACTACGACGCGTGGGAGGTCGCCTCCAACGGCTACGTCTCGCCGCCGCTCCCGGCCTACAACAACAACCCGGTGTGGACCTCCGATCCCAAGATCACGCCGTATCGCGACTGCCTGAAGCGCTGCCGCGACAACGGTTATGCCGGCGATCTCGGCTACGCCTCGGCCGCCGTGATGGGCGACTTCGTCGTGGTCGACATGTTCGCCGAAGCCGCCTCCGGCTCGGCCACGCCGCAGGAAGCAGCCAAGCGCGCTGCCGAGCGTGCCAAGCGCTACTACCAAGTCTGATCCGCACGCACGGCGGCGTCCACTTTGCTGGGCGCCGCCGTCGTCGTTCTTCTAGGGGAATCCGACATGGCAGTCATTGCCGAGCCCGTCGCGGCGCAGCTCAAGCGCGGCAGCCTGTGGAGCAGGGCGTTCGAAAGCCGGAATTTTCTCGGCGCCATGTTCATGGTGCCGGCGATCGCCATCCTGATCCTGTTTCTGGCGTACCCGCTGGCGCTCGGCTTCTGGCTCGGCATGACCGACACCAAGATCGGCGGCGTCGGCCGCTTCATCGGTTTCCAGAACTTCGTCTCGCTGTCCAAGGACAGCGTGTTCTGGCTCTCGGTGTTCAACACCATCTTCTACACGGTGTTCGCGAGCATCGTGAAATTCGCGATCGGACTCTATCTGGCCCTGCTGCTCAACGAGCGGCTGCCGTTCAAGTCGATGGTCCGCGCCATCGTGCTGTTGCCCTTCGTGGTGCCGACCGTGCTGTCGGCGATCGCGTTCTGGTGGATCTATGACAGCCAGTTCTCGATCATCTCCTGGGTGCTGATCAAGGCCGGCCTGATCACGAGCTACATCGAATTCCTCGGCGAGCCCTGGAATGCGCGCTGGTCGGTCGTGCTCGCCAACATCTGGCGCGGCGTGCCGTTCGTGGCGATCACGCTGCTGGCGGGGTTGCAGACGATCTCGCCCTCGCTCTACGAGGCCGCCAATCTCGACGGCGCCACCAACTTGCAGCGCTTCCGCCACATCACGCTGCCGATGCTGTCGCCGATCATCGCCGTCGTGATGACGTTCTCGGTGCTGATGACGTTCACCGACTTCCAGCTGATCTACACCATCACGCGCGGCGGGCCGATCAACGCCACGCATCTGATGGCGACGCTGTCGTTCCAGCGTGCCATCACCGGCGGCAATCTCGGCGAGGGCGCGGCGATCTCGAATGCGATGATCCCGTTCCTGGTTGCCGCGATCCTGCTTAGCTTCTTCGGGCTTCAGCGCTCACGCTGGCAGCAGGGCGGGAGGGACTGACCATGACGACCGTGGAAGACCAAAGCGTCGGAATGGACTATCTGGAGAGCTTCCCGAAGAAGTTTCTCCGGGTTTACCTCCCGCTCGGCCTGATCATCTTCTTCCTGCTGTTTCCGTTCTACTGGATGGCGGTGACGACGTTCAAACCCGACGCGGAGATGTACGACTACGAGAAGTACAATCCGTTCCTGATCGCGCATCCGACGCTGGAGCACATCAAGAAGCTGTTCTTCGACACCGACTATCCGCTGTGGATGTGGAACACGGTGATCGTGTCGGTGTCCTCGACCTTCATTTCGCTGTTCGCGAGTGTCTGCGCGGCCTATGCGATTGAACGCCTGCGCTATACCGGCTCGCGCTATGTCGGCCTTGCGATCTTCCTCGGCTACCTCGTGCCGCCCTCGATCCTGTTCATTCCGCTGGCGGCGATCGTGTTCCAGCTCGGTCTGTTCGACGGCAATCTGGCGCTGATCCTGACCTATCCGACCTTCCTGATCCCGTTCTGCACCTGGCTCCTGATGGGCTATTTCCGCACCATTCCCTATGAGCTGGAGGAATGCGCCCTGATCGACGGGGCGACGCGGCTCCAGATTCTGGTCAAGATCACGCTGCCGCTGTCGCTGCCGGGGGTGATTTCGGCCGGCATCTTCGCCTTCACCTTGTCCTGGAACGAGTTCATCTACGCGCTCACCTTCATCTCCTCTTCGGAGAACAAGACGATCCCCGTCGGCGCCATTACCGAGCTCGTCAACGGCGACGTCTATCATTGGGGCGCCCTGATGGCGGCGGCCCTGACCGGCTCGGTCCCCGTAGTTATCCTTTATTCCTTCTTCGTAGAGTACTATGTGTCGGCGATGACCGGCGCCGTAAAGGAATGATCGCGGGGCCTGCCTGAGAACGCGCCAACATTTCAAGAGCGGCGCGTTCCGGCCAATACGTAAGAAGGAGTAGGCTCTTGCACATTCTGGTTCTGGGTGCCGCAGGCATGGTCGGCCGCAAATTGTGCGAACGTCTGTTGCGCGACGGCCGGCTCGGCAAGAACGACATCACGAAATTGACCATGCACGACGTGGTCGAGCCCAAGAAGCCGGAGAAGGCCGGTTTCCCCGTCGAAACGGTCTCGGGCGATTTCGCCGTGCCCGGCGCGGCCGAAAAGCTGATCGCCGGCCGTCCCGACGTGATCTTTCATCTCGCCGCCATCGTCTCGGGCGAGGCCGAGCTCGATTTCGACAAGGGGTACCGCATCAATCTCGACGGCACGCGGATGCTGCTCGATGCGATCAGGCTCGTCGGCGGCGGCTACAAGCCGCGTGTGGTGTTCACCTCCTCGATCGCGGTGTTCGGCGCGCCGTTCCCCGACGCCATCGGCGACGAGTTCTTCCATACCCCGCTGCTCAGCTACGGCACCCAGAAGGCGATCGGAGAACTCCTGCTGGCCGACTATTCGCGCCGCGGCTTCCTCGACGGCATCGGCATCCGTCTGCCGACCATCTGCATCCGGCCGGGCCTGCCCAACAAGGCGGCGTCGGGGTTCTTCTCAAACATCCTGCGCGAGCCGCTGGCCGGCAAGGAAGCGGTGCTCCCGGTCTCCGAGGATGTCCGCCACTGGCACGCCACGCCGCGCTCGGCTGTCGGCTTCCTGCTGCATGCCGGCACCATGGACCTTGCCGCGGTCGGTCCGCGCCGCAATCTCACGATGCCGGGCCTGTCGGCAACTGTCGGCGAGCAAATCGCAGCCTTGAGGCGCGTTGCGGGCGAAAAGGTTGCTGCCCGCATCAAGCACGAGCCCGATCCCTTCATCGTCGGCATCGTCGGCGGCTGGCCGCGCAACTTCAACGCCAAGCGGTCGCTCGAGCTCGGTTTCACGACGGCTGAAAAGACCTTCGACGATATCATCCGCATTCACATCGAGGACGAGCTCGGCGGCAATTTCGTCGCCTGATCGTGTGAGATGAACAGCGTGGATATGACGATGGCGAGCGTCGCTTGCATCGGTGAATGCATGGTCGAGCTCCGGCAGGCTCAGAGTAGCCATTCCGCCGGGCACGGCCTGTTCTCGCGCGGCTTCGGCGGCGACACCCTCAACACGGCGGTGTATCTGGCGCGGCTCGAGGTCAAGGTCGACTATCTCACCGCGCTCGGCGACGACGGCATGAGCGAGGAGATGATCGCGGCCTGGAATGCCGAGGGCGTCGGCACGCGACGCGTCGTGCGGCTGCCGGGCAAGCTGCCCGGTCTCTACATGATCCAGCTCGATGCCAATGGCGAGCGCCAGTTCTTCCACTGGCGCGACAGCGCAGCGGCGCGGCAGCTGATGAGCCTGCCGGAGACCGACGAACTGCTCAACTCGCTGACGAGCTACGACATCGTCTATCTCTCCGCGATCACGCTCTCGATCTACGACGCGGCCGGACGGGAGCGTTTGTTTGCGGCAATCAAGCGCGCGCGCCTGCTCGGCACGCGCTTCGTGTTCGACACCAATTTCCGCGCACGCGGCTGGCCCGATCGCGATGTCGCGCGCGACGTGTTCGCGGCGGCCTTTGCGGCTGCCGACATTGTGCTGACCTCGGCCGAGGACCTCCTCGCGCTCTATCCCGGCGAGAGCCCCGATCAATTGATGGCGCGCATTCCGACGCCCGAGCTGGTGTTCCGTCTTGCCGAGCCCGTCAGCCTCTTACGCTTCCCGGCCGGCACCAGTGAGGTCCGCGCCGAACCCATGACAAGGCCCGTGGTCGACACCACTGCGGCCGGCGACAGCTTTGCGGCGGCCTATATCGCGGCGCGGCTCGGGGGAGCCGACCCGGTCGAGGCGGCCCAGTCAGGGCATCGCCTCGCCAGCCTCGTGATCTGCTATTCCGGCGCCATCATTCCGGGCTATGCCATGCCGCCGAAGAAGCGGCACCGGCTGGCGCCCACGCGTCAAGCGACCAAATGAACGAAAAGATCCCAAGATGCCCACTGCTGCCCAACAGAACCACCTCGTCGCCCTGTTCAAGGCCGCGACTGTCATTCCCGTGCTCACCATCGAGAGGATCCAGGATGCCGTACCGCTGGCGCAAGCCCTGGTGGCCGGCGGGGTCCGCACGCTTGAGGTCACCCTGCGCACCCCTGTCGCGATCGAGGCGGCGAGGGCGATCATGTCCGAGGTCCCCGACGCCGTGGTCGGCATCGGTACCATTCTCAATCCGGCCGACTTCACCCGCGTCGAGAAGCTCGGTGTCGCGTTCGGCATCAGCCCGGGCCTGACCCCGGATCTGCTCAAGGCCGCCACGCACAGCTCCTTGCCGTTCGCCCCGGGTATCGCCACGGCGTCCGAACTGATGATGGCGCTGTCCTACGGCTTCGACGTCGCAAAGTTCTTCCCGGCCGAGCAGGCCGGCGGCATCAAGGGCCTGCGCGCGCTGGGCGGCCCGTTCCCGAACGTGCGGTTCTGCCCGACCGGCGGGGTGGGCGAGGCCAATGCGGCGACCTGGCTCGCCGAGCCCAACGTCGTTGCAGTGGGCGGTTCCTGGTTATGCCCGACGGCGGAGATCAGGGCCGGGAACTGGGCCGGCATAACTGCCATCTGCCAGCGCACCCTCCAGGCGTTGAAAGCCGCGTGAAGTCTTGCCATCCCTGAGCTAAGACTTAGGTCAGCAAGAGACCGCCAGGGAGACAAGACCATGACTGCCAGCATCGTCGGATGGGCGCATACGCCGTTCGGCAAGTTCGACACCGAAACCGTCGAAAGCCTCGTCACCCGCGTCGCCAACGAGGCGATGGCCGATGCCGGCATTTCGGCCTCCGACGTCGACGAGATCGTGCTCGGCCATTTCAACGCCGGCTTCTCGGCGCAGGATTTTACCGCCTCGCTGGTGCTCCAGGCCGACCCGAAGCTGCGCTTCAAGCCGGCGACCCGCGTCGAGAACGCCTGCGCCACCGGCTCGGCCGCGGTGCACCAGGGCCTGCGCGCGATCGCCGCAGGCGCGGCCAAGATCGTGCTGGTCGTCGGCGTCGAGCAGATGACCCGCACGCCGGGCCCCGAGATCGGCAAGAACCTGCTCAAGGCGTCCTATCTGCCCGAGGACGGCGACACGGTCGGCGGCTTCGCCGGCGTGTTCGGCAAGATCGCCAGCTCCTATTTCCAGAAATACGGCGACCAGTCCGATGCGCTGGCGCTGATCGCGGCCAAGAACCACAAGAACGGCGTCGCCAATCCTTTCGCCCAGATGCGCAAGGATTTCGGCTTCGACTTCTGCCGCGCCGAGAGCGAGAAGAACCCTTATGTGGCAGGTCCCCTGAAGCGCACCGATTGCTCGCTGGTCTCCGACGGCGCGGCTGCGTTGGTGCTGGCCGATGCCGAGACCGCCAGGGGCATGAGCAAGTCGATCGGCTTCCGCGCCACCGCGCATGCCCAGGATTTCCTGCCGATGTCCAAGCGCGACATCCTCCAGTTCGAAGGCTGCACGGTCGCCTGGCAGCGCGCGCTGGAGAAGGCGGGCGTGACGCTGAGCGATCTCTCCTTCGTCGAGACCCATGACTGCTTCACCGTTGCCGAGTTGATCGAGTACGAAGCGATGGGCCTGACGCCGAAGGGGCAGGGCGCCCGCGCCATCAAGGAAGGCTGGACCCTCAAGGACGGTAAGCTGCCGGTCAATCCGTCCGGCGGGCTGAAGGCCAAGGGCCACCCGATCGGCGCCACCGGCGTCTCCATGCATGTGATGACCGCGATGCAACTCGCCGGCCAGGCGCCCGAAGGCATGCAGCTCAAGAACGCCAAGCTCGGCGGCATCTTCAACATGGGCGGCGCTGCCGTTGCCAACTACGTCTCCGTGCTGGAGCCGCTTAAGTAAGCTTGCGTCGGGTGGGCAGGGGCGCCATGCGCCGTGCCCACCTTTTTCTTGCGCTAGATCATGGTGGGCCGGTTCCGGTTCGCCTTAATGCTCCTGATTGATTTGCAGGGAATGCATCATGAGCACTGACTACGAAGACTCACTGTCGCTGGACGCCCTCAACGATCGCATCGCGATCCTCGAGGACAACATCCGCCAGCTGATCGAGCAGGCCGCCGCCGCCTCCGGCGAGCAGAACGAGTCGCGTATCGCCGATCGCATCAACCAGCAGAACGACGAGCTCGACCGTCTCATGAAGATCCGCGAATCCCGCCAGAAGAAATAGCGGTCGCGTCGGCCTGCGCATGCGGCCATACCCCGGCCGCCCTTGCGCGCCCGGCGTGACTACCCTTAGCTGGACCGAAATCGCGGTGCCGAGTTGAGCCCGCGCAATCGGGAGCGAACGGATGGGGCCGCTGAAGGGCATCAAGGTCGTCGACATGACCACCGTGCTGATGGGGCCTTACGCGACCCAGATGCTCGGCGACTACGGTGCCGACGTGATCAAGGTGGAATCGCTCGACGGCGACGTCACCCGCCTGATCGGCCCGATGCGGCACACCGGCATGGGCCCGGTGTTCCTCAACACCAACCGCAGCAAGCGCTCGATCTGCCTCGATCTGAAGAAGCCCGCCGGCCGCGACGCCGTGTTGCGGCTGCTGCAGGACGCCGACGTGCTCGTCTACAACGTCCGTCCGCAGGCGATGGCGCGGCTTCAGCTCGGTTACGACGTCGTCTCCGCAATCAACCCGCGCCTCGTCTATGCCGGGGTGTTCGGCTTCGGCCAGGACGGGCCCTATGCCGCAAAGCCCGCTTACGACGATCTGATCCAGGGCGCCACCGCGCTGCCCGCGCTGATGGCGCAGACCGGCGACGGCGTGCCGCGCTACGTGCCGAACGCGCTGGTCGATCGCATCGTCGGCCTCACCGCCGTCGGTGCGATCTGCGCCAGCCTCGTGCATCGTGACCGCACCGGCCGCGGCCAGCGCGTCGACATCCCGATGTTCGAGACCATGGCCGGATTCGTCATGGGCGACCACATGGGCGGGCTCACCTATGAGCCGCCGCTCGACAAGGGCGGCTATGCCCGCCACCTCTCGCGCGACCGTCGACCCTACAAGACCTCGGACGGCTATCTCAGCGTGATCGTCTACAACGACAAGCAGTGGGAGAACTTCTTCAAGGCCACAGGCCGCGACGACCTGCGCGCCGATCCCAAATTCGCGACCTTTGCCGGCCGCGCGGCCAATATCGACGTCGTCTATGCCGAGCTCGCGCGCATCTTCGAGACGCGCACCACGACGGAGTGGATCACGCTGCTGACCAAGGCCGACGTGCCCGTGATGCCGATGCACGATCTTGCGTCGATCCTGCACGACGAGCACCTCGAGGCGACCGGCTTCTTTCCGGTCGTCAACCATCCGACCGAAGGCCCGATCCGCAGCATGAAAGTCACGGCGACCTGGTCGGAAACCGGGGCCGAACCGGTGCGCCTGGCGCCACGGCTCAACGAGCACGGCGCAGAGATCCTGCGTGAGATCGGATATTCTCCTGATGAGATTGCCGCCATGGTGCGCGACGGCGTCACGCGCTCGGCGCAGGAGTAGGGCAAGCAGTAATGAGAACGAATCTCTCATGACAGCGGAGAGGTAGCGAGATGAGCTTCATCACCGGCGTCGGCCTCACATCTTATGGCAAGCACGACGGCTCATCCTCGCTCGACCTGATGAGCGAGGCCGCGCAAGACGCGCTCGACGATGCCGGGCTGAAGCGGGCGGAAATCGACGGGATCCTTTGCGGCTATTCCACCGTCTCGCCGCACATCATGCTGGCGACGGTGTTCGCCGAGCATTTTGGTATCCGCCCGTCCTACGCCCATGCCGTACAGGTCGGCGGTGCTACCGGCCTTGCAATGACCATGCTGGCGCATCACCTCGTCGCATCGGGTGTCTGCCGCAACGTGCTCGTCGTCGCCGGTGAGAACCGTCTCACCGGGCAGAGCCGCGACGCCTCGATCCAGGCGCTGGCACAGGTCGGCCATCCCGACTACGAGGTGCCGCTCGGGCCGACCATTCCCGCCTATTACGGCCTGGTCGCCACGCGCTACATGCACCAATACGGCGTGACCGAAGAGGACCTTGCCGAATTCGCGGTGCTGATGCGCGCGCACGCCTGCACCCATCCCGGTGCGCAATTCCGCGATCCCATCACGGTTGCCGACGTCATGGCCTCGAAGCCGGTGGCGATGCCGTTGAAACTGCTCGACTGCTGTCCGGTGTCCGATGGCGGCGCGGCCTTCGTCATCAGCCGCGAGCTGACCGGCGAGGCCGGTGTTCGCATTCGCGGCTGCGCCCAGGCCCACACCCATCAGCACGTCACGGCCGCGCCGGCACTGAGCGAGCTCGGCGCGGAAATCTCGATCGCCCGCGCCAAGGAAGCCACCGGCCTTGCGATCTCCGACGTGCGCTATGCCGCGATCTACGACAGCTTTACCATCACGCTTGCCATGCTGCTGGAAGACCTCGGCCTGGCCGGCCGCGGCGAGGCGGCCGCTCGTGTGCGTGCAGGCCATTTCAGCCGCGACGGCGCGATGCCGCTCAACACCCATGGTGGCCTGCTCAGCTACGGCCATTGCGGCGTCGGTGGCGCCATGGCGCATCTGGTCGAGGCGCATTTGCAGATGACGGGGCGGGCGGCGAATCGTCAGGTGCGGGACGCCTCGATTGCGCTGTTGCATGGCGACGGCGGCGTGCTGTCGTCCCATGTCAGCATGTTTCTGGAGCAGGTGCGATGAGCGAACGAATCGCGGACTGGACCAAGGGCGAACCGGCCATCACCTACCAGACCTGCGCCGCATGCGGCCACGTGCAGTATTTCCACCGCGCCTTCTGCGCTGCGTGCGGGGCCGCGGCTCCGCGCGAGGCGCGCGCCAGTGGCAAGGGCAAGGTCTATGCGACCTCGCTGGTCTGCCGAGCCGCCACGCCTGAGACGCGCGCCCACGTGCCCTACAACATCCTGCTGATCGATTGCGCCGAGGGTTTTCGCATGATGGCCCATGGCGACAATGATCTCGCCATTGGCGATGCGGTCAAGGTGAGCTTCAAACCCTTTGCGGGTAAGCTCGTGCCGTTCTTCACGAAGGAAGCCTGAGGGGATTTCGCCATTCGGGGGCGGTCCGGAGGGACCGAGCCTGGAACGGGTATTCTGGGCCTGGCCTGTGCGAGGGCCACCCCGGAATGACGAAAACTCAAGAACTCAACTAACGCGCGTAGAACAGGATGCTGGCGATGACGAGCATTGCCATCACCGCCAGCATGTGCGCGAGCGCTTCCGAGGCCGCCCCCTTGGAGGCTTCCTTCATGCCGTTTTCTCCCTAGACTTGGGCGTGACTCATCGTTGCGCGCTCTGCGCACCCGACGGCCAATTGTTTCTACTCGGAACACCCCACATCGAGCATTCGCCACCATGTGTCCCCACGCGGCGAATATCGACTGTACCAAGGTCGATCAGCAATGCGGCGGCAATTTGACTCGATGATGTTGCTCCTGCGTCTCCGCAAGAATACAGTTTTTGGGAACTTATTCCGGTAACGACAACAAGCATCAAAATCGCAAGAAAAATCTCAGGAAAAACTCAAGGTAAATCATGGCCCGCATCGACTACAGCGATCCCTCCAGGGCGTCCGACCGCACCCGCGAAATCCTCGACAAGAATCGCAACGCCAACATCTTCCGGATGATGGCGCACTCGCCGAGCTATTTTGAACAGTACTGCCGGCTCGGCGGCGCCATCAGGCACAAGGGCGAACTGGATCCCGTCGTGCGCGAGCTCGCGATCACGCGCACCGGCATTTTGTGCGAAGCGCCATACGAGATCGTCGCGCACAAGCGCATCGGCAGGAATGTCGGCGTCACCGAGGCGCAGAACGAGGCGCTGGAAAGCTGGCAGGCAGCTGACTGCTTCGACGAGACCCAGCGCGCGGCGCTCGCCTTCACCGACGAGACCGTCAAGCTGAAGAAGCCGACGGACGCGACCTTCAAGGCGATCGCGTCGAAGCTGACGCCGGCCGCGCTCGTCGAGCTCCAGTTGTCGGTGGGCTTCTACATCATGACGTCGAAGTTCCTGGAGACGTTTGAGATCGATCTCCAGCCCGTCACCGACGTGGTGGGCTGATCACGCGCGAGCTATGAGGGAGGGTCATGACGATCGATGAATATGCGGCCTGGGCCGCGACCATTGCGAAAGTCGATGAGCATCCCTCGAACGAGCGACTGTCCTATCTCGGGCTTGGCCTTGCCGGTGAAGCGGGCGAAGTCGCCGAACACATCAAGAAGCTCTTGCGTGACGACTGGCTCGACAAGGCCGGTCTCGTCGAAGAGCTCGGCGACGTCATCTACTACTGGGCCTGCCTGTGCGCCGCAACCGGCCAGCAGCCATCCGAATTGCTGAAGGCCAGCGCCGCCAAGATCAAGCGTCGGATCAGCGAGGCGGCAAGTCGGTAAAGCAGGGTACGCCTTGGGAACGGGATCATCTCTCCCCGTCGGGGAGAGATGAAGAACCTCATTCGCTCACGTCGATGTCAGGATATCCACCTTGGTGTTGGCGACGATCAGCCGGTCGGCCAGCAGCTGCGCCAGATTGCGCATGATGCGCTCGGAGGCGCGCGGGTGCTGTTTGCGAAAGCGCTCGAAATCCTTCAGCGGCACCTCGAAAGCGGTCGCCGCCATGTCCGCGAACACGTCGGCGGAGCGGGTGGTCTCGATCAGCGCCATCTCGCCGAAGGCCATGCCGGCGGTCAGCGTCGCCAGGCGGATGCCGTCGGGCAGGGTGACATGCACCGCGCCGCTGCGCAGGAAGAACAGCGCATCGGCAGGATCGCCCGTGGTGAGGATCTTGGCGCCGGACTGATAGGTTCTGACGGTGCAGATCGAGGCGAGATCGGTCAGCTCTTCGGCGCCGAGGCCGTCGAGCAGCGGTTGTTCGGATAGATCCGTGGTCTCGTGAAAGTCGATCGAGCCGCCGTAACGGTAGACGATCTGGTCTTCGGCCCATTCGATCGCGGTATCGAGCAGATAGAAGTCGCGGACGTTCTTCAGCTCCGCGGTCCACTCTCTCAAGCTGTCCCATTCCCTGGAGGCGCGCCTGACGCCCGACAGGACCACGGTGACGTTCAGCGCTGCGAGCTCCTCAAAAGCCTCCGCGATCAGCCGCGCGCCGGCGCGCGTGGTGGAGGTGACGCGGTGCAGGTCGAACACGACGATTTGCGGTCGGGCCTGTCCCGCGAGCCGGCGCGTCACATAGTCGACCGCCGACAGCGACAGCACGCCGACCAGCTCGATCACGCGCACCGCCTGCTCATGGGCGGCGAGGATGTCGCGTTCCTGCTGGCGGCGGACGCGGCGTGACGGGCTCTTGCCGATGTCGTAGTCGGCGATGACCGCGTTGCGGGCGTCGTCGCTGCGGTTGAGCATGTGCAGGTCGTAGTGCGAGGATAGCGCCTCGCAGACCTTGATGCCGCGCACGCTGTTGCCGTGCTTGTCGAGCTTCGGCGAATAGCTGCCGAGCCCGAGGCGGGCAGGGAGCGCCGCCAGAATTCCGCCGCCGACGCCGCTCTTAGCTGGGATGCCGATGCGATAGATCCACTCGCCGGCATAGTCGTACATGCCCGACGACGTCATCACCGACAGCGTTCGCGAGATCGCGTATGCGCTCAGCACCTGCTCGCCCGTCACGGGATTGACGCCGCGATTGGCGAGCGTCGCCGCCATGATCGCGATGTCGCGCGCGGTCACCAACACCGCGCATTGCCGGAAATAGACGTCGAGCACGCCGGCAACATTGTCCGAGATCACGGCATTGGTCTTTAGCAGATAGGCGATGGCGCGGTTGCGATCGCCGGTTTGGCTCTCCGAGGTGTAGACGGCCTCGTCGACGGCGAGGTCGCGCCCGGCAAAACGGCTCAGCGCGAGCCGGATCTGCTCGAATGCCTCGGCACCCCTGCTCGCATGGATCAGCCCGGTGCAGGCGATCGCGCCGGCATTGACCATCGGATTGAACGGATGGTTTTCCGAGTTGAGCCGGATCGAGTTGAAGGGATCGCCCGAGGGCTCGACGCCGATCGCGCTCTCGACATGGCCTGCGCCGAGCAGGTCGAGCGCCAGCGCGAACACGAAAGGCTTCGACATCGACTGGATGGTGAAGGGCACCCTGGAGTCGCCGACTTCGTAGACATGGCCGTCGAGCGTTGCGAGGCTGATGCCAAAATAGGCAGGGTCGGCCTTGCTCAGTTCGGGAATGTAATCCGCGACATGGCCGGAGGTCTCCGCGGAGAATTCATTGAGGCATGTGTCGAGAAACCGCAGCAAGGGCGGCTTCGAGCGGGTCCAGGCCGAGGCGGGCGGTTGCGCTGTCATCGCCTCCCTTGTGCAACGCAATCAAGGCATGCGCAACCCGTCCGGCACCACGGTCTGTCTGCGAACCAGCAGCAGGGCAACGAGGAAAGTGGGCACCAGCACGGCAAGCCCGAGCAGCGTCACCTGCATCTGCGACAGCGGCATGATCCCGCCGCCGGGGGTGGCCACGACGAAGCCGCCGGTCACCAGCAGAACGCGGATCGGCCATTCCAATACGCCTGCGCGGCGGAGATCGCCGACGAACGGCTGGTAGCCCTGGATGCCGCCGCAGATGAAGAGCGTGCCGAAGGCGGCCATGCCCATCAGGCCGAGACCGGCGAGATAGGGGCTCGGTCCCTGCAGCACCAGCGCCGGGTTGAGCACGAAGAAGAACGGGATGAAATAGATGATGCTGCCGACCCACATCGATTCCCAGCCGGTCTTCATCGCCGGCGAGCCCGCGATGCCGGCGGCCGCGAAAGAGGCGATCGCGACCGGCGGCGTGATCGACGACAGCATGCCCCAGTAGAAGATGAACATATGCACGGCCATCTTGTTGAGCCCGAGCTTTTCAAGTGCTGGTGCAACCAGGATGGCGAGGAAGATGTAGCAGGCCGTCGTCGTCAGCCCGAGGCCGAGGATCAGGCTGGTGAGGGCGCACATCGCCAGCAGAAGGAACGCATTGTCGCCTGCAATATGTAGCAGATCGTTGGCGAGGCTGGAGACCACGCCGGTCATCGAGAACGCCCCGATCAGCAGGCCGCAGCCGGCAAGAATCCCGACCAGCTCGACGAAGGTGCGTCCGTTGACCTCCAGGAATTTGCCGATCGTCGCCAGCGTCCAGCGCGTGTCCCTGGAGAAGAACTGGTTGAGCACCAGCAGCAGCGCGGTCGCATAGAAAGGTGCGTGGCTCTCGCGCTTGAAGTAGAGCAGCATCACGATCAACAGCGCGATCACGAAGACGTAGTACCAGCCGTCCTTGATCGTATCCATGACCCGCGGCAGCTCGGCGCGCGGAATCCCCTTCAAGCCGTGACGCGCCGCATAGGCGTCGACCTGCATGAACAGACCGACGTAGTAGAGCGCGGCCGGTATGATCGCGGCGACCGCGACCTCGGCGTAGCCGACATTGAGGAATTGCGCGATCACGAAGGCGGTTGCGCCCATCACCGGCGGCGCCAGAACCGCGCCGGTCGAAGCGCAGGCCTCGATCGCGCCGGCATAGGAGGCGCGGAAGCCGCTCTTCTTCATCACGGGAATGGTCATGGTGCCCGCGGTCAGCACGTTGGAGATGATCGAGCCGGACAGGCCGCTGGCGAAGATGCAGACCTTCGCGGCGCCGCCGCGGAACGTGCCGCACAGCGCGAAGGCGAGGTTGATGAAGAATTTTCCGGCACCGGTCATCATCAGCGCGGTGCCGAATACGAGGAAGCCGATCACGGTGTCGGCGAAGGCCTGGATGGGAATGCCGAGCAGGCTTTCGCCTGACAGGACGTGATAGGCGGTCGCCTGTTCGAGGGTCGACTGCGTGCCGCGGAACGGGCCGAGCCAGGCGGATTCCGCGAACAGCGGATAGACGGTGAAGGGAAGCACGCTGAGCAGCAGGCTCCAGCCGCCGGTGCGGCGCAGCGCCTCCATCAGCATCACCCACATCACGAGGCCCGCGACGATCACGCCGGTCGGCGCGCCGCCGAATTCCCAGCCGGCCTCGGCCGCCTTGCGCACGTTCGACATCAAGAGTAGCGCGGCAGCGATGGTCGCAACGAAGAAGACGAGGTCGTACCAGGGAATGCGGTTGAGCGGGGCGCGCTCGCTCCCAGGGAAGATCAGGAAGGTGAAAGGCAGCATCAAGGCGATCAGAAGATAGAAATATTCAGTGTTCAGCTGGGTGTAGCCGATGAAGAAACGCAGCGAGAATTGCTGGTTGATGCAGAGAAGGATCGTGGCGGCAGTCGCCGCCACCAGCGTCCAGCGCCAGGCGCCGCGAAGCGAGCGGACACGCGTCACCTCCGCCTCCTGCATGTTGCCGGCGGCGCCGTGCGGATCGTCGAACACAATTCGCTTGGCCTCGCTCTCGGGGCCGGTGGAGGTTGAAGCAGACATGATCGACCCCGCGCGCGTGGGCTGGCAACGACTGACTAGGCGAATGGTTGTCGGTTGAAGCGGTCGAGCCGCGGGCTCTTCAACCTCTCCCGCTTGCGGGAGAGGAGGCGCACCTCGTGCGTGGCAACGAACGAGCCCATCGCGCCCTAGTCCTCGAATCCGTTCGGCATGTCGGCTTTCGCAAGCGCGACCGCGCGGGCTTTCATCCAGCCTTCGAGGAACGCCTTGTCATCCGCAGGCGGGTTTGATTTGCCGTACTCCGCCCATGCCGCACCGAGCACCTCCTGGCGCTTGAACAGCTTGTTGTTGTACGCCTCCTGCGCATCGGACCATTGCCCGGCTTCTTTCAAGGCCTTCACGGCGCCGGAATGCACCGGCACCACCCAGTTCCTGGTCTGGCGATCGGCGGCAAGGCCACCGGCGCCGGGTGCGGAATCCTTGTAGGCGTCATAGTTCACGATCATCGCCTTGGTCATCGCATAGACCTGGTCAGCCGGTTGCGAAGCATAGGCGACGAAGATCGGGTAGGGGTAGTTGCCGAGCTCGATTGGTTTCTCGGGGGAGATGCCGGCGCCGCAGGTCGCAAGCTGCGGGAAGAAGAACGAGCCGACCTTGTGCATCCGTGCCCAGCCGTCCTTGTCGCCGGCCGGCAGCGGCGGCCAGATCAGGCCGCGCGGCGAGGTCTCGGCTTCCTTGGCGGGGCCGGTGATGGTGGTGCCGAATGCGGCATCGGTGTCGTTGTTGACGAGGCCCTTCCACATCGCGCCGTAGCTGGCGAACTCGACGACCTTGACGTCCTTCTGCGTCAGCCCCGCGAAAGCGAGCACCGCGAGCGAGTTCTGGTTCAGCGCGGGCGAGCCGACGACGAAGCCGACGCGCTTGCCTTTCAGGTCTTTCAGATCTTTCACGCCGGTGTCGGCTGCGACGCCAAGCGAACCGCAATTGCAATCGACGCTGGAGAGCATGATCTGAAGCGCTTGCGGGCCCCATTCCCTCGCGCCGAACTCGAACACGCCTTCCTGCGCGAAATAGGTGCCCGATCCCATCGCAGACGACGCCGCGCGCTTGGCACGGAGCGGCGCAAGCCGGGCGACGTCGTTGCCGGCGGGAAGCACGCGCACGTCGGTGCCGAACTTGTCCTTCATCATCTTGCCGACGCCGACCGCGATGTTGAAGCCCGCGGTGCCGGTGTCATAGGCGGTGAACGTCAATGTCGCCGGCAACTTGGCCTCGTCGGCGAATGCATAGCTAGTAGACGCAAATGAGCCCGCAACCATGGCAGGCGCGAGCATGATCAGCCCACGACGCATATTTTCCTCCCGATGTCCTCGCTTCGGCCGCGAAGAGTTTCTTTCTTTGTTTAAAACAGATCACGTCACCACGGTCGGGAATGACAACGTCGGACCGTGCATGCAGCAAGAAGGCAGATTGTCGCGGAATCGATCGATTATGCGACCACCTCGCGACGATCGCGATCGTCTGGCCTTCGGCAGCGAGATGATCGATCTTCACGAGCAACGATGTGAGCGTGCCCGACGCAGGCGAGGGCACCGGTATCTCCATCTTCATGGCTTCGACGACCACACGCCGCCATCGGCGACGGTTCCTCCAACTTGCACGGGAGTTGCGCAGATGCGACCGGCGACCTCGGTGACGATCTTAATTTCTGGCATGCCATCGCCTTTTTGTTGTCGTCGCAAAACGCCTGAGGTAGCGTCGTCTGCAAGTGGAATTTAATTCCGCACAGCGGAACAAACCGGTAGGGATCATGGGACGACGTTCGGAGCGGTTAAGCAGGCAAGGTGCGCTCGCTGGCGATGCCGGTGAGGGTGATGTCATCCAGGTGGTGTCGCGCGCGTTCGACGTGTTGCGATGCTTCGAGGGCCACGAGGCACGGCTCGGCAATCTCGAGATTTCAAATCGCTGCGGCCTGCCGCGCTCGACGGTATCGCGTCTCACACACACCCTGACCCGCATGGGACAGTTGGTCTATCTGCCGCGTGACCAGAAGTATCGCATCGGTCCGAGCGCGGTGGCGATGAGCGCCTCGATGATGAAGGGCGCGCAGCTGCGCAGCATGATCCGGCAGCGGCTTCAGGAAGTCGCCGAGCAGCTTCCGGGCACCGTCGGCTTCGTCGTGCCCGATCGCTTTCATCTGGTCTATCTCCAGTTCGCGCGCTCGCCCTCTGCGCTCGGTTTGCACGAGGGCACCGGCAGCCGCATCTCGATGGCCTCGACTGCCGCAGGCGCGGCCTACACCGCGGCGCTGGCGCCGGAGGTCGGTGATGCCTTCATCAACGACATGGAGCGCGAAGCGCCCGAGGCTGTAAAGATCCTGCGGCCGCGCATCGAGGCCAACAGGCAGTCGCTGCGCGAGCGCGGCTATGTCACGGCTTGCGGCCTGTGGAGCCCGCACATCAATGGCCTCGCGGTGCCGATCTGGTCGCCGCAGTACCAGACCTTCGTCGTGGTCACGATCGGTCTGCTCTCGGCGATGTATGACGAGGAGCGTCTGCAGGCGGAAGCCGCGCCGCTGATGTTGGCGCTCGGCCGTTCGCTCGGCAGCTTGATGGAGGGCGCCGAAGGCGACGCCTTCAACAACCGCATCTCGCGCAAACCGGTCGCAATGGCCGTGCACAACAATAACAAGCCGATGAGTTCGGAGGGAGTGAATGAACTGGAAGCTGGAACTCGACGAGCTCGCCCGGCGCGAAGCCTTCGCGCGGGAGATGGGCGGCGTTGACAAGGTCAAGCGACAGCATGACCAGGGCCGGCTGACTGTTCGGGAGCGCATCGACAGGCTGATCGACAAGAATAGCTTTCACGAGATCGGTGCCGTCTCCGGCATCGGCGAGTACGATCGAACGGGCGAGCTGAAGGCCGTGACGCCGGCGAACTGCGTGTTCGGCCGCGCGCGCGTCGATGGCCGTACGGTGGTCGTCGTCGGCGACGATTTCACCGTGCGCGGCGGCTCGGCGGATGCGTCGATCTCGGCGAAGCCCTTGATGGCGGAGGAGATGGCGCACGACTTCCGTCTGCCCATCGTTCGCATCATCGAAGGCTCCGGCGGCGGCGGTTCGGTCAAGACCATCGAAACCAAGGGCGCGGCCAACCTGCCGGGCGGGATCGGCGGCACGCGCTGGTACCGCTTCACGACGGAGAATCTGTCGCGCGTGCCTGTCGTCGCGCTCGGCCTCGGCTCGGTCGCGGGCCTCGGCGCCGCGCGCCTTGCCGCCAGCCACTATTCCATCATGACGCGCAAATCCGCGATGTTCGTTGCGGGCCCGCCTGTCGTGAAGGCGCTGGGCCAGAATCTCTCGAAGGAAGAGCTCGGCGGCGCCGATATCCAGACCCGGGCCGGCGCGGTTGATCATGCCGTCGACACCGAGGAGGAAGCCTTTGCCTGCGCGCGTCGCTTCCTCTCGTATTTGCCGTCGTCGGTCTACGAACTGCCGCCGACCTTGCCCTGCATAGACAATCCGGAGCGCACGGAAGAAGCGCTGATGAAAGCGGTGCCGCGCAACCGCAAGCAGGTCTACAAGGTCAGGCCCATCATCGAGTCCGTCGTCGACAAGGGTTCGTTCTTCGAGGTCGCATCCAATTTCGGCAAGCCCATCATCGTCGGCCTCGCGCGGCTCGAGGGCCGGGCGGTGATGCTGCTTGCCAGCGACAGTTTTCACTATGGCGGCTCGTGGACGGCGGATGCCTGCCAGAAGGTGGTGCGCTGGGTCGACTTCGCGGAAACCTTCCATCTGCCGATCGTCTATCTCATGGACTGTCCGGGCTTCATGATTGGCCTCGATGCCGAGAAGGCGGCGACCATCCGTCACGGCGTCCGCGCCATGGCCGCGGTCAACCAGACCACGGTGCCCTGGTGCACCGTGATCCTGCGCAACGCCTTCGGCGTGGCCGGCGTCGTGCACCAGCCGGCCGATCGGTTCTCGATGCGCTACGCCTGGCCCTCGGCCTATTGGGGCTCGCTGCCGCTCGAAGGCGGCATCGAAGCCGCCTACCGCGCCGACATCGACGCGGCCGAGGACAAGGCGGCGAAGCTGAAGGAGATCGAGGAACGCCTGAACAAGCTCCGTTCGCCGTTCCGCTCGGCCGAAAAGTTCTGGGTCGAGGAGATCATCGATCCCCGCAAGACCCGCTCGCTCTTGTGCGAGTTCGCGCGCCTCGCCGAACCGCTGCGTAAAGCGGGACCGCCGGAGAACATGACGATCCGTCCGTAGGCCGAGCCGTCGCGGCGACCATCGCCGTCATTTCAAGCGTAGCGAAGCAATCCAGAAACCCACCGGGGAGACAGCCTGGATTGCTTCGGCTCTTCAGCGCAAGAATGCTTCGCAATTTCATCGCGGGCTCGCCGCAATGGCGGACCTGGCTCGAGTCCTCGCGACCAGTTCCGCTCGCGCGACATTTGCCCACGTCAATACGGTGAATAGGCAACCATTTTCCGCCGCGCTTCAGGCTCATTTCAGCCAAACCAATATTGGTCTCTCGCGGCCGGGGCAGGACCCTCCAACTCGGAGTCCTGCAAATGATCAAGCAAGTTGTTTCTGCGTGTCTCGCTATTGTCGCCAGTTCGGCCGTCGCCGACGCGCGGCCTTTTCGCAATTTTCAAGCACCCGAATGCAATGTCACCATGCCCTGCGACTTCTCGTATGCGCCGACGCGCCGCGAGCGTGATCCCAGGGCGTCGTTGCGGGCCTACCGCACGACACAGATGACCGTGAGCAACGCGGGTTACGCCACCACGACGATCAGCGTCTCCGGCGATCGCGTCATCGGCGGCCGTCCGGCCGGATGCCCGTCGTCGTTCTGCGGCTGCGGCGCGGCACTGCGCGTGTTCGGTCATGTCGTGCCGGAGTTGAATCTCGCTTCAAACTGGCTGCGCTTTCCGCGCGCGGCGCCGGCGCCGGGAATGGTCGCCGCGCGGCGCGGACATGTCTTCGTTCTGGAGCAGCCGCTCGGTGGCGACATGTGGATGGCCTATGACGCCAATTCGGGCGGTCACGCCACGCGCATGCACGCGCGTTCGCTGCGGGGTTACACGATCGTCAACCCGCGCGGCGCGATGGGTTGAACGACAAGCGCCAGTGCGACACTCCGCAACGCACGTGTTGCGGAGTGTGCGGTGCTTACGGGCCACGCCTTAACATTTGCTGGCGAGCCATCCGACCAAGGGTGAATTGTTCGCGTTCATTCGCCGAGTACCTTTCGGCTGCAATGGCGAATGTGCTCGCATGACATGAAAAGCAGACTGTCGCGAGCGCATTGAGAACGTGGGAAACGAATCCGGAAGTTCAACGATCTCGCCTGAGAAGCTCGATCAGGGACAGGCTCGCGCCCCGTCATACCCTCAGCACTTTACCTGGATTCATGATGTTCTGCGGGTCGAGCGCGCGCTTGATGGTGCGCATGATGTCGAGCTCGGTCTTGGAGCGGTAGTGGCTGAGCTCGTCGAGCTTTTCGATGCCGATGCCGTGCTCGGCCGAGATCGAGCCGCCCATGGAGGTGACGAGATCGTTCACGGCGCGCGTGATCGCGGCGGTGTATTGGTTCAGCGTCTGCTGATCCATGCCGAGGGGCCCCATGAACGAGAAATGCAGATTGCCGTCGCCGATATGCCCGAGTGGATAGGGACGAATGCCCGGGAGAATGTCGAGCGCGGCCTTGAGCCCCTTGTCGATGAACCCGGGGATCTTGGAGATCGCCACCGAGATGTCGTAGCTGATCCCCGGACCCTCGGCGCGAGAAGCCTCGGCCATCGCTTCCCGGATGCGCCACATGTTGCGCGATTGACCGACGGTCTGCGCGATGACCGCGTCGAGCACGCGACCGGCTTCGAGCTGGTCGGCGAGAAACGCCTCCAGCTTCTCCGACATGCCGTCGGCCCCGTCCTGCCGTGGGCGCGAGGACGACCATTCAAGCAGCAGGTACCACGGCGTATCCGCCTTGAGCGGATCCTGGACGCCGGGAATGTGACGCATCACGAGGTCGACAGCCGCGCGGCTCAGCAGCTCGCAGGATCCGACATTGTCCTCGGAGGCCGCATGCGCTTCCGACAGGATTTCCAGCGCCGCGCGTGGATCGCGAACCGCCAGCCACGCCGTGCTGACGTCCTTCGGCGCGGGCCACAGCTTGAGCACGGCCTTGGTGATGATCCCGAGCGTTCCCTCGGCGCCCATGAAAAGATGCTTGAGGTCGTAGCCTGTGTTGTCCTTCTTCAGCGCACGCAATCCGTCCCAGACGTCGCCATTGGGCAGCACGACCTCGAGCCCGAGCACGAGATTGCGGGCATTGCCATAGCGCAGCACCTGCACGCCGCCGGCGTTGGTCGAGAGGTTGCCGCCGATCATGCAGGAGCCCTGGGCGCCGAGGCTGAGCGGCAGGAACCTGTCGTTCGCGGCCGCGGTCTCCTGAAGCGTTTGCAGCACGCAGCCGGCCTCGACCGTCATCGCATAACCGACGGGATCGACGTCGAGCACACGGTTCATCCGGCCGAGCGACAGCACGATGCCGGTGTGTGCCGGCCAGGGAGTTGCGCCGCCCATCAATCCGGTGTTGCCGCCCTGCGGCACGATCGCGACGCCGTGCTGATGGCAAAGCCGGACCACATCAGAGACTTCCCCGGTGCTTCCAGGGCGAACGACGGCGCCGGCGCCGCCAAGCAGCAGTCCGCGCCAGTCCGTCACGAACGGCTGCATGCCGTGCGCGTCCTCGATGAGACCCTTCTCGCCCACGATCGCGCGCAACGCATCGCGTAGCTCGGCAGTGACGGGAGCGGTTGGAATGGTGGGGACGGGCGACGGGAAGGCAGTCGGCATGTTGTTTCCCTCTGGCGCATCTTGGTGTGCACTGCGCGCGCGAAGCGCTTGGGACCCATTGTCCACGTTTGGCCCGTGAAGTCTATCGGCAACACCCGGACCATGTTCCGCAACATCTCGACGAGTCCCACTCCGGGGCCTTCGAGTGAGCGCCGTCATGGGTATGATCAAGCAGAGGTTCGCACAGGGCCTGCAACTCGGCGAGGATACGTCGCGAACGGCTTCTCGCTAGAGCCGCCGCGCGATCCGTGCTAGGCCATCGCGGGCTTTGGTTGCGGCTTCGGCTGCCGCGACAGTGCCAGCACGATCAGCGAGGCGAACACGCAGAGCGCGCCGGCGACGAAGAAGGCGGGCAGGTAGCTCTGCAGCAGCGTCCGCGACAGGCCTGCGCCGAACGCGGCGGTGCCGGCGCCGAGCTGATGGCCGGCGAAGATCCAGCCGAACACCAGGTTCGCACGTTCCGGTCCGAATTTTTGCGCGGTGAGGCGCACCGTCGGCGGCACGGTCGCGATCCAGTCCAGACCATAGAACATTGCGAAGATCGACAAGCCGTAGAACGAGAAGTCGCTGAAGGGCAGGAAGATCAGCGAGAGCCCGCGCAGACCGTAGTACCAGAACAGCAGGAAGCGGTTGTCGTAACGGTCCGACAGCCAGCCTGACATGATGGTGCCGAAGAAGTCGAAGATGCCCATCGCCGCCAACAGGCTCGCGGCCTGCACCTGCGGAATGCCGAAATCGAGGCACATCGGAATCAGATGTACCTGCACGAGGCCGTTGGTCGAGGCGCCGCAGACGAAGAAGGTCGCAAACAGGATCCAGAACGCGCTCGACTTCGAGGCGTCGCGCAGCGTGCCGAGCGCGACGGCCGTGATCGAGCCGTGGCTCAGGGGCGGCGCGGGCAGGGGCTCGGTACCTTCGTCGCCGAAGGGACGCAGACCTAGATCGCTGGGGCGGTCGCGCATGACGAGCAGGACCGCTGCGGCGGAGACGCCGAGCATGATGCAGACGAAGCCGAGCGCGGGGCGCCAGCCGAAGCGTTCGGTCAGGCTTGCCAGCAGCGGCAGGAACACGAGTTGACCGGTTGCCACGCTCGCGGTCATGATGCCGATGACGAGGCCGCGTCTTGCGGCGAACCAGCGCGTCGCGATGGTGGCGCCGAGCACCAGCGCGGTCATGCCGGTGCCGATGCCGATCACCACGCCCCACAGCGCCACGAGCTGCCAGACCTGCGTCATGCCGAGTGAGAGGACGAGCGCGGAGACGACGATGAGCTGCGCGGTCAGCGTGACGTTGCGTAAGCCGTAGCGGTTGAGGAGGGCGGCAGCGAACGGTGCCATCAGCCCAAACAGGATGAAGCGTATCGACAGCGCAGACGAGATCTCCGCCGTGCTCCAGCCGAACTCCTTTTGTAGCGGAACGATGAACACGCCGGGCGCGCCGACCGTGCCGGCGCTGATCAGCGCTGCAAAAAAGGTGACGCCGACCATCACCCAGCCGTAATGGATGTTACGGCGGCCGAGCGCAGCCGAAAGCCAGTTCGAAATCATCGCGACTCAATCCAGGTTGGCGGGCTCCGGGAGACCCGCGTCATCGTTGTAGTCTGGCATGGACGAGGGAAGTCTGAAATGACAGACTTCCCTCATTTTCTGACTTGAACGTCAGTGCGCGAGGCGCTCCACTGCGATCGCAGTGGCTTCACCACCGCCGATGCAGAGTGCCGCAACACCACGCCTGAGGTTGTTGGCCTCGAGCGCATGCAGCAGCGTCACGATCAGACGCGCGCCGGTGGCACCGATGGGATGGCCGAGCGCGCAGGCACCGCCGTTGATGTTCAGCTTCTCGCGAGGAATGCCGAGATCGCGCTGCGCCGCCATCGCCACCACGGCGAAGGCCTCGTTGATCTCGAACAGATCGACGTCATCAGCGCTCCAGCCGACCTTGTCGAGCAGCTTTCTGATCGCCGGGATCGGCGCCGTGGTGAACCATTGCGGCTCCTGGCTGTGGGTCGTGTGGCCCTTGATCTCGGCGATGGCGGGAAGGCCGTTGTGATCGGCGAGCGAGCGCTTGGTCAGCACGAGCGCCGCGGCACCGTCGGCATTGGCGGAGGAAGCCGCCGGCGTGATGGTGCCGTTGGCGCGGAACGCCGGCTTCAGGCCGGGGATCTTTGCGGGATCGACCTTCAGCGGATGCTCGTCATTGGCGATGATGCGCGGGCCAGCCTTCTCGACCAGCGTGATCGGCGCGATCTCGGCCTTGAACGCGCCGCCCTCGACCGCCTTGCGTGCGCGGCTCAGCGTCTCCATCGCATAGGCGTCCTGGTCCTTGCGGGTGAACTGATAGGCTTCGGCGGTGGCCTCGCCGAAATCGCCCATGGAGCGGCCGGTCTCGTAGGCGTCCTCGAGGCCATCCATCATCATGTGGTCGATGATGCGGTCATGGCCGGCGCGATAGCCGCCACGTGCCTTCTGCAGGAGATAGGGTGCGTTGCTCATGCTCTCCATGCCGCCGGATACGACGATCTCGGCCGAGCCGGCGCGAATGATGTCGTGCGCCAGCATGGTCGCCTTCATGCCGGAACCGCAGACCTTGTTGATCGTGGTGGCACCAGTCGCATCGGGCAGGCCGGCGCTACGCGCCGCCTGGCGTGCCGGTGCCTGGCCCTGGCCGGCCGGCAGCACGCAGCCCATGAAGACCTCGTCGACCTTCTCGGGCGCAAGCCTGGCGCGTTCCAGCGCCGCATTGATGACATGCGATCCGAGCTTGTGAGCGGCGAGCGGTGACAACTCGCCCATGAAGCGGCCGAGCGGGGTGCGGGCGGCGGAGACGATGACGACGGGATCGGCGGCTTCGGCCATGACAGAACTCCCTGCGATGATAGATAAGATTATATCCATCATATGATGCAGCGCAAAAAATGCAACCGCGCCCGGCATGAGAAATTGTCGTGGATCGGATGAGAACCGGTCCGCGGAGGGGAGGCGGCGCGCTTACCGTTTCCTGTTCACGAATGCGCCCATCAGCCGTGTGGGCTCGTCCGTCAGGAACGACTCGCCGAACACCTTGACGCTGAGATTCACCGACTCCGTCAGCGGCAGTTCCTCCCACTGCCGCAGCAGCGCCTTCTGCGAGCGCAGCGCCTCGGGGCCGCATTCGAGCAGCGCGGTCACGAGGTGCTCGACGGCCGCATCCAGTCCGCCTGCCGGCGCGATCTTGTCGACTAGGCCCCAGGCCAGGGCGGTCGGGGCGTCGATGTTCTCGGCCGTCATCACCAGCCAGCGCGCGCGAGCCCAGCCGATCAGGCGCGGCAGCAGCGCGGCGTGGATCACCGAGGGAATGCCGACGCGCACCTCCGGCATGCCGAAATGCGCATCATGCGCGGCGATCCGGAAGTCGCAGGCAGCCGCCACCTCGAGCCCGCCACCGAGGCACCAGCCGGGCATGCGCGCGATCATGGGCGCTGGAAATTGGCGCACGGCTTCGCAGAGATCGCGCAGGCGGCTGATGAAGGCCTCGGCCGACTTCTGGTCGAGCTTGGCCATCTCCTTGATATCGGCGCCGCCGATCATGCTCTTCTCGCTCTGGCCGCGCAGCACCACGACGCGGATGCTGCGGTCGGACGAGAGCTGCTGCAGCCCCTCCCGGACCGCGTCGGTCACGGGCGAGCCGAGGATGTTGAGCGAGCCGGCGTTGCAGATCGCGACATGAACGACGCCGCGCTCATCGCGCGTCACGCCGCAGTAGTTGTTGAGCATTTCCATCGTGTGATCTCGAAGGTTTCGTGGACCTGCGCGAGGCGCGCCGGACGGGATCACTTCCGGGACGAAATGCCCGGCTTGTCAAGCGGTGGATGTGGCGTTGCCAGCGCGAAGTCCGTCGTATAGTATGACATATATCATATAAAGAGGTGCCCATGATCGAACCTGCTCAACTCGACCTGTTCTCACCGGCGCAGCGGCGCGAGCGCGTGGTGGACTGGCAGGTGCCGGCCCCGGTTGCGAAGGTGGCGATGGGCTTGTCCGGCATGGACGCCATGCTGGGCATCCGCGACGGCCGGTTGCCGCCGCCGCCCTTCGCGAAGCTGATTGGCTTCACTGTTGGAGTGGTCGAGCCCGGCCGTATCGTGATGGAACTCGAACCGCGCGAGGATCTCGAAAACACCATCGGGCTCCTGCACGGGGCGACCGCCGCCGCGCTCCTCGATACCGCCATGGGCTGCGCAATTTCGACGCGGCTGGAGGCCGGGCAGTCGTCGGTGACGCTCGACCTGAAGATGACTTTCCTGCGGCCGCTCTCCGTCAGGTCAGGCCTGATCTCGGCGGAAGGCAAGGTCATCAAGCTCGGGCGCCAGACCAGCTACACCGAAGGCTTCGTCCGCGACGGTAAGGGGGCACTCGCGGTCCATGCAACTGCAACCTTTTCCATGGTCGGCAACAATTTTACCGGGAATTAATGCGCCGCTTGGCGGGTATCCGTGCTATGAGATGACTTCCGACATCCAATGAGAGCCGCATGCGCTATTCTCGGGAACACAAGCAGGAAACCCACGACCGCATCGTCAAGAAGGCGTCCGTGCGGCTACGCGAAAAGGGGGCCCATGGCATCGGCGTCGCCGACCTGATGAAGGAGGCGGGCCTCACCCATGGTGGCTTCTATGCGCATTTCGACTCGCGCGAGGCCCTGGTGATCGAGGCCTTCGATTACGCCATGAACCGTTCGATGGAGCACTGGCGCAAGCAGTCCGATCAGGTCGCGCCCGAGAAGCAGCTTGCCCAGATCGTCGAGACTTACCTCTCGGCGCTCCATCGCGACAATCCCGGCCATGGCTGCTCGATCCCCGCGCTTGGCGCCGAGATCGCCCGCGAGAGCCCGAAGACACGCAAGGCGTTTGCCGGCAAGCTCGACGAGATGGTCGAGATGATGACCAATTTCATTCCGAACGTTCCGCGCAAGGCCGCGCGCAAGCAGGCGATCGCGACGCTGGCGACGATGGCCGGCACCATGCTGCTGGCACGCATCGCCGGCTCGAGCGAACTGTCGGACGAGGTGCTGAAGGCCGGCAAGGACAGCGCGCTGGAGGGGGCAAAGCGGGAGCCAAAGGCGGCGGCGGCGAAGAAGGCGAAGCAGAATTAAGCCGAGGTGCCGTACCAGAGCAGCGCTATCGCCCCGCGAACAACGCCCGCTCACGCTCGACAATTTCCGAGATGTAATCCGCCACCGCCCTGATCCGCGCGAGATCCTTGCTGTCGGCGTGCATCAGCATCCAGAACGTCCTGACAATCGACACTTCCTCGGGCAGCACCGCCATGAGTTGCGGGTAGTCGCTCGCCATGAAGTGCGGCAGCACCGCGATGCCGAACCCCGAGAGCGTGGCATTGAGCTGCGCGATCAGATTGGCGCTGCGGAAGCGTGCCGAGATCCGCGGTGACACTTGGGGCAGATAATCGAGCTCCGGCGTGAAAAGCAGCTCTTCGATGTAGCCGACGAAGCGATGCTGCGGCAGGTCCTGCCGCGAGGCGATTTTCGGGAAGCGGTCGAGATAGACCGCGGCGGCGTACAAGCCGAGCCGATAATCGAGCAGCTTGCGGCCGACGATGCGGCCCTCTTTCGGCATGGTCAGGCTGATCGCGATGTCTGCCTCGCGTTTGGAGAGGCTGAACAGCCGTGCGGTCGCTACAAGTTGCAGATCGAGGTCGGGATAGCGATCGGCGAAGGGAGCCAGGCGCGGCGCCAGGAAGGCGGTGCCGAACCCGTCGGGCGCCCCGATCCGCACCGTACCGGTCAATCGCGCCACGGAGCCGCCGACCTGCTCCTGGTTGGCGACGATGGTGGATTCCATTGCTTCGGCGCTGTCGGCGACGCGCTGGCCGGCGTCGGTGAGGAGGTAGCCGGTCTTGCGCCGGTCAAACAGCTTTGCCGAGAGGTGCTTTTCCAGCCGGTCGACGCGGCGGATCACCGTGGCATGGTCGACGCCGAGCTGTTTTGCCGCAGCCGACACCGAGCCGCCCCGCACGATGGCCAGCACGAAACGAAAGTCGTCCCAATCGATAGCGCCTTGATCCAGCATTTTCGCACATCTATGGTGCAATATCTCAGACTTGAATCCTATAAAATGCAGGTCGATAGGATTTGTCAAAGCGATCTAACCCGTCCTGTGGGAGGTATTCATGCGCGACGTCGGGCACTTCATCGGTGGCAAGGAAGTCAAGGGTAAGTCGGGCCGTACCGCCGACGTCTTCGAGCCGATGACCGGTGACGTCCAGGCCAAGGTCGCGCTGGCCTCCAAGGCCGAAGTCCGTGCCGCCGTCGAGAACGCTCGCGCCGCGCAGCCCGAATGGGCCGCGACGAATCCGCAGCGCCGCGCCCGCGTCATGACGAAATTCGTCGAACTGGTGCAGCGCGACTATGACAAGCTCGCCGAGCTGCTCGCGCGCGAGCACGGCAAGACCGTGCCCGACGCCAAGGGCGACATCCAGCGCGGCCTCGAAGTCGCCGAGTTCGCCTGCGGCATTCCTCATCTGATGAAGGGCGAATACACCGAAGGTGCCGGCCCCGGCATCGACATCTATTCCATGCGCCAGCCGCTCGGCGTCGTTGCCGGAATCACGCCGTTCAACTTTCCGGCAATGATCCCGATGTGGAAGTTCGCGCCTGCGATCGCCTGCGGCAACGCCTTCATCCTGAAGCCGTCCGAGCGCGATCCCGGCGTGCCGATGAAGCTTGCCGAACTGATGATCGAGGCGGGCCTGCCGGCCGGCATCCTCAACGTCGTCAACGGCGACAAGGAAGCGGTCGATGCCATCCTCGACGACCCCGATATCAAGGCCGTCGGCTTCGTCGGCTCGACGCCGATCGCGCAATACATCTATGAGCGCGCTGCCCAGACCGGCAAGCGCTGCCAGTGCTTCGGTGGCGCCAAGAATCACGCCATCATCATGCCGGATGCCGACATGGACCAGGCTGTCGACGCGCTGATCGGGGCGGGCTACGGCTCGGCCGGCGAGCGCTGCATGGCCGTCTCGGTCGCTGTTCCAGTCGGCAAGACCACCGCCGACCGTCTGATGGACAAGCTGATCCCGCGCGTCGAGAGCCTCAAGATCGGCACCTCGATCGATCCGTCGGCCGATTATGGTCCGCTGGTGACACGCGAGGCAGTCGAGAAGGTCAAGAGCTACATCGACATCGGCATCAAGGAAGGTGCGACGCTTGCCGTCGACGGCCGCGGCTTCAAGATGCAGGGCTACGAGAAGGGCTTCTATCTCGGCGGTTCGCTGTTCGACAACGTCACCAGGGACATGCGGATCTACAAGGAAGAGATTTTCGGCCCGGTGCTCTCGGTCGTGCGCGCGCACGACTACAAGGAAGCGCTGGCGCTGCCGTCCGAGCATGATTACGGCAACGGCGTTGCCATCTTTACTCGTGACGGCGACGCTGCCCGCGACTTCGCGGCCAAGGTCAATGTCGGCATGGTCGGCATCAACGTGCCGATCCCGGTGCCGATCGCCTATTACACCTTCGGCGGCTGGAAGAAGTCCGGATTCGGCGATCTCAACCAGCACGGCCCGGACTCGGTCCGCTTCTACACCAAGACCAAGACGGTGACCTCGCGCTGGCCGTCCGGCGTCAAGGAAGGTGCGGAGTTCTCGATCCCGCTGATGAAGTAAGCCTCCCAGGAGCGAGGGCACGATGCAGTTCGCTCTGAACGAGGATCAGGTCGCGGTTCGCGACATGGCGTTGGCGTTTGCGGCTTCGCGGATCGCGCCGCACGCGTTGCGCTGGGACGAGGAGAAGCATTTCCCCGTCGACGTGATGCGCGAGGCCGCAACGCTCGGCATGGGCGGCATCTACATCCGCGAGGATGTCGGTGGCTCCGCCATGACGCGGTTCGACGCGGCGCTGATCTTCGAGGCGCTGGCGACGGGCTGCCCGACCACTTCGGCGTTCATCTCCATTCACAACATGGCGAGCTGGATGATCGATGCCTTCGGCAGCGACACCCAGCGCCATCAATGGCTGCCAAAGCTCTGCACGATGGAGCTGATCGCGAGCTATTGCCTGACCGAGCCGGGCGCCGGCTCCGATGCGGCGGCCCTTCGCACGCGCGCGGTGCGCGACGGCGATCACTACGTCCTCGACGGTCAGAAGCAGTTCATCTCCGGCGCCGGCGGCACCGACCTGCTGGTCGCGATGGTGCGCACCGGCGGCGACGGCCCCGGCGGCATCTCGACCCTCGTCATCGACGGCAAGACGCCGGGTGTCTCCTTCGGCGCCAATGAGCGCAAGATGGGCTGGAACGCGCAGCCGACCCGCGCGGTGATGTTCGAAAATGCCCGCGTGCCCGTCGCCAACCGGCTGAGCGAGGAGGGCGTCGGTTTCAAGATCGCCATGGCCGGCCTCGACGGCGGCCGACTCAACATCACGGCATGTTCGCTCGGCGGCGCGCAGACTGCGCTCGACAAGGCGCGCGCCTACATGAAGGACCGCAAGGCTTTCGGAAAGCGCCTCGACGAGTTCCAGGCGCTTCAATTCAAGCTTGCCGACATGGCGATCGAGCTGGAGGCCGCACGCACCTTCCTCTGGCGCGCGGCGGCTGCGCTCGACCGCAAGGACCCCGACGCCACCATGCTCTGTGCGATGGCAAAACGCTTCGGTACCGATGTCGGCTTCGAGGTCGCCAACCATGCGCTGCAACTGCACGGCGGCTACGGCTATCTCAGCGAATACGGAATCGAGAAGATCGTGCGCGATCTGCGCGTGCACCAGATTCTCGAAGGCACCAACGAAATCATGCGGCTCATCGTGGCGCGCAAATTGATCGAGGGCGCGCGATGAGTTCGGTGGAAGAGGGCGATCTCGTCGCCCGTGTCGAGGGCGCGGCCGGCATTGTCAGGCTCAATCGCCCCAAGGCGATCAATGCCGTGACGCTGGAGATGTTTCGCGACATCGAGAAGGCGCTCGACCGCTTCGAGGCCGATTCCGCCGTCGCCGTGATCCTGCTGGAAGGCGCCGGCGAGCGCGGCTTGTGCGCCGGCGGCGACATCCGCGCGCTCTGGGAGAGTTCGAAGGTCAACGGTGATCTCGGCAGGATCCTGTGGCGCGAGGAATACATCCTCAACGCCCGGATCAAGAAGTTTCCAAAGCCCTATGTCGCCTTCATGGACGGCATCGTGATGGGCGGTGGTGTCGGCCTGTCCGCGCATGCGAGCCACCGCGTGGTTACGGATCGGACGAAACTTGCGATGCCCGAGGTCGGGCTCGGCTTCTTCCCCGATGTCGGCGGCACTTGGTTGTTGTCGCGCTCGCCGGGCGAGATCGGCACGTTCTTCGGCCTGACCGGCCAGACCATGAACGGACCGGACGCGATTCATGCGAAGTTCGCCGATTGGGTGGTTCAGGCGGTGAAGTTGCCTGCGTTACGCGAGGCGCTGACCAAGGTTCGCCCGGGTGTGACCGCGGCCGATGTCAGCAAGCTCATCGACGGTTTTGCCACCGGTGAGACCGCGGGTCCGGTGGCAGCGAAAGAACCCGTCATCGATGCGCTGTTCGGCTTCGACCGGATGGAAGACATTTTCGCCGCGCTCAAGCGCGACGGCTCCGAGTTCGCGCTGGCGACGCTGAAGACGCTGAACGAGAAATCGCCGCGCGGTATGGTGGTGACGCTGAAACTGCTGCGGCTCGCGCGTACTGCGCCGAGCCTGGAAGAGTGCCTGGTGCGCGAATATCGCGCGGCGTGCGAAGTGTTCCGCAGCGACGATTTCCGCGAGGGTGTGCGCGCCGCCGTGATCGACAAGGATCGCAACCCGACCTGGTCGCCGCCGCGGATCGAGGATGTGACGCCGCAAATGCTGGCGCCGTATCTCGCCGAGATCGGCGCGGATGAGCTGAAGTTCAACTAATCAACGAAACGAGCGGAGGAAACGACAATGGCCACGATCGCATTCATCGGTCTCGGCAACATGGGCGGCCCGATGGCGGCCAATCTGGTCAAGGCCGGCCACAAGGTGGTGGCGTTCGATCTCGTCGAAGCCTCCCGCAATCAGGCCAAGGCCGACGGCGCCGGCATCGCGGACAGCGCCGCGGGTGCTGTGAAGGGCGCCGATGTCGTCGTCACCATGCTGCCCGCAGGCAAGCATGTGCTCGGCGTCTGGAACGAGGTCGTTCCCGCCATGGCCAAGGGCACGTTGATTATCGATAGCTCCACTATCGACGTGGAAAGCGCGCGTCAGGCTCATGCGCTGGCGGCGAAGAACGGCGTGCTCTCGGTCGACGCGCCGGTCTCCGGCGGCACCGGTGGTGCCAAGGGCGCAACGCTCACCTTCATGTGCGGCGGCGAGGACGGCGCGTTTGCGGCGGCCAAGCCCGTGCTGGAGAAAATGGGCAAGAAGATCGTGCATTGCGGCGGCGCCGGCGCCGGCCAGGCCGCAAAAATCTGCAACAACATGATCCTCGGTATTTCCATGATCGCGGTAAGCGAAGCCTTCGCGCTCGGCGAAAAGCTCGGCCTCTCGCATCAGGCGCTGTTCGACGTCGCCTCGACCTCGTCGGGCCAGTGCTGGTCGCTGACCACCTATTGCCCGGTTCCCGGTCCGGTGCCGACTTCACCGGCCAACAACGACTACAAGCCGGGTTTTGCCTCGGCGCTGATGGTGAAGGACCTGACGCTGGCGCAGGACGCCGCGAAGGCTGCGGGGGCGGCGACGCCGCTCGGCAAGCGTGCGCAGGAGATCTATCAGTCTTTCGACGCAGCAGGCCAGGGCGGGGTGGATTTTTCCGGAATTATCAAGCACGTTAGGGCGTTAGCCGGGAAAGCTTGATGACGACATTTCAGGACGCGCGCGCGTTTCTTCTCGCACACCGCACGGATTACGAGACAGCGGTTAGGGATTTCCGCTGGCCCGATCCCGACCCCTTCAACTGGGCGCTCGACTGGTTCGACGCCGAGCTGGCGACGAATGCGGAGAGCAAGGATCGGCCCGCGCTCTGGATTGTCGATGCTGCGCAGGACAAGCAGATAAAGCTGTCCTTCGCCGCGCTCTCGCTGCGCTCCAACCAGGTTGCCAATTTTCTCCGCGCGCAGGGCCTCAAGCGCGGCGACCATCTCCTGCTGCTGCTCGGCAATGTGGTTCCGCTGTGGGAGACCATGCTGGCGGCAATAAAACTCGGCGTCGTCGTGATCCCCGCGACCACGCTCCTGACGGCCGAGGAACTGCGCGACCGGCTTGATCGCGGCAGAGCGAAGGCCGTGGTGGCCGCGCAGGACCAGGTCGCGAAGTTCGCAAGTCTTGGCGTCGACGGTATCGCGCGGATCGTCGTGGGCGAGGCGTCCGATGGCTGGCTTGCCTATGACGAGGCGGCCAAAGCTTCGGAGAGTTTTACGCCTGATGGTCCGACCAACGCCGACGACCCGATGCTGCTCTATTTCACTTCGGGCACGACGGCCAAACCGAAGCTGGTGCGGCACAGCCAACGCAGCTATCCCGTAGGCCACCTCTCCACCATGTACTGGATCGGGCTGAAGCCCGGCGACGTCCATCTGAACATCTCATCGCCCGGCTGGGCCAAGCATGCCTGGAGCTGCTTCTTCGCGCCGTGGAATGCCGGCGCGACCGTGTTCGTGGTCAACCAGCCGCGCTTCGATGCCAAGGGCCTGCTCGCCACCATCGGCCGTTGTGGCGTCACCACGTTGTGCGCGCCGCCGACCGTGTGGCGGCTGTTCATTCAGGAGAACCTGGCCTCGTTCAAAATGAGCTTGCGTGAGGTCTGCGGCGCAGGCGAGCCGCTCAACCCTGAAGTGATCGACCAGGTGCAGGCCGCCTGGGGACTCACCATCCGCGACGGCTACGGCCAGACCGAGACCACCGCGCTTGCCGGCAACTCGCCGGGCCAGAAGATCAAGGTCGGCTCGATGGGCCGGCCGCTGCCGGGCTATCGCGTGCAGGTCAGCGACGCCGACGGCCACCCGGCCAAGGAGGGCGAGGTGGCGCTGCTGCTGGGTGCCGACCGTCCCGCCGGCTTGATGCAGGGCTATCAGGGTGACGACGGCAAGCTGTCCGGCGCCGAAGGCGAGCTCTATCGCAGCGGCGACGTGGTCTTCGCGGACGAAGATGGCTATCTCACCTTCGTCGGCCGCTCCGATGACGTGTTCAAATCCTCCGACTATCGCATCAGCCCGTTCGAGCTGGAGAGCGTGCTGCTGGAGCACGAACTTGTCGCGGAAGCCGCGGTGGTGCCGAGTCCCGATCCCATCCGGCTCGCGATCCCCAAGGCCTTCGTGCTGCTGACCTCGGGCGCGGAGCGCTCGCCGGAGACGGCGCTCTCCATCTTCAAGCACCTGCATACGCGCCTTGCGCCCTTCAAGCGTATCCGGCGGATCGAAATCGTCACCGAATTGCCGAAGACGATCTCTGGCAAAATCCGGCGCGTGCAGCTACGACGGCTCGAACGCGACAACGATCGCGACGATCCGCTGCGCGGCCGGGAATTCCGCGAGGAGGATTTTCCGGAGCTGCCTAAAACGAGAAGCGAGACCTGAAGCGACATGAACGAAATCTGGAAGAAGCCGCCGATCACACTCGAGGCCTATCAGGCCATGGTCGGCAAGGAGATCGGCGTATCGTCCTGGCACCTGATCGACCAGCCCCGCATCGACACCTATGCCGACGTGATCGAGGATCACCAATTCATCCACGTCGATCCTGAAAGGGCGAAGAAGGAGACCGCGTTCGGCACCACCATCGCGCACGGATTCCTGACGATGTCGCTGCTGTCGATCATGTCCTATGAGGTGATGCCGGCGGTTGCAGGCGCCACGATGGGCGTGAACTACGGGTTCGACAAGCTGCGCTTCATCTCGCCGGTGCGCTCGGGCAAGCGCGTCCGTGGCCGCTTCGTGCTGGCGGAAGCCAAGCTGCGCAAGCCCAACGAATTGCAGACCCGTACCAACGTGACGGTGGAGATCGAAGGCGAGGACAAGCCCGCGCTGGTCGCGGAGTGGCTCGGCCTGACTTACTTCGCGTAAGTCCGTCCGCCGTGGCCGGGCTTGACCCGGCGATCCATCGCTGCTCAAAAGCTGACGAATTTTCGCGGATTTCACCCTCTCCCACAAGCGGAGAAGGAAGAAAAGGAAGCTTTCATGGCAATCAGGTTCGACGGACGCGTCGCCATCGTCACCGGCGCGGGCAATGGTCTCGGCAAGGCGCATGCGCTGGGCCTTGCGAGCCGCGGCGCGAAAGTCGTGGTCAACGATTTCGGCGGCGCGCGCGACGGTACCGGCGCCTCGCTCTCGCCGGCCGAAGCCGTGGTCGAGGAGATCCGCAAGGCCGGCGGCACCGCGATGGCCGACGGCGCCGACGTCTCGAATTTCGAGCAGGTCACCGCCATGGTCGAGCGCGCGACCAAGGAGTGGGGCAGCGTCGACATCATGTGCGCCAATGCCGGCATTTTGCGCGACAAGTCGTTCGGCAAGATGGAAGCGGCCGATTTCCAGAAGGTGCTCGACGTGCATCTCGTCGGCACCTTCTACTGCTGCAAGGCGGTCTGGGCCGGCATGCGCGACCGCAATTACGGCCGCATCGTGCTGACGACCTCGTCCTCCGGCCTCTACGGCAATTTCGGTCAGGCCAATTACGGCGCGGCGAAATCAGGCATGGTCGGCCTGATGAACGTGCTCGCGGAAGAGGGCCGCAAGAACGACATCCGCGTCAACATCATCTCGCCGACGGCGGCGACCCGCATGACCGAAGAGCTGCTGCCGCCGCAGGCGCTGCAATTGATGAAGCCGAACGCGATCACGCCCGCGGTCGAGTATATGCTGAGCGAGGACGCGCCGACCCGCACCATCATGGGCGCCGGCGCCGGCTCCTTCGCGGTGATCAAGATCCTGGAGAGCGAGGGCATCAACCTGCCGGAGTCCGAATGGACGCCCGATGCGGTCGCCGCGCATTTCGCCGAGATCAGCGACATGTCGAAGGCCAAGGCGCTGGCGGGTGCCTTCGAGCAGACGCAGAAATACGTGGCGCAGGCCGCGGCACGGGCGGGGATCAAGCTCTGACTGACATCGCCGTCATCGGGGCCGGTCCCGCCGGGCTGATGGCGGCGGAGGTGCTCGCGGCGGGCGGGGCTCGCGTCACCGTCTACGATGCGATGCCGTCAGCCGGCCGTAAATTCCTGATGGCCGGACGTGGTGGCCTCAATCTTACCCACAGCGAGCCGCTAGCGGGTTTCCTCGAGCGCTACCGCGAAGCGATGCCGCATCTGCGCGCCGCGGCCGAAGCGTTTCCACCCGACGCGCTGCGCGACTGGAGCGCAGGCCTTGGGCAGCTGACCTTCGTCGGCAGCAGCGGACGGGTGTTTCCAAGGACGTTCAAGGCCTCGCCCCTGCTGCGCGCCTGGCTGCGGCGGCTCGATGCATCTGGTGTGCGGTTCGCGTTTCGGCACCGCTGGACCGGCTGGGATGGGGAGGGGCGGCTGCAATTCCAAACGCCCGAGGGCCTGCTTGCGATCGATGCCAAGGCAACCGTGCTCGCGCTTGGTGGTGCGAGCTGGCCGCGATTGGGCTCGGACGGTGCGTGGGTCGATTGCCTCGCCGCGAAGGGTGTTGCCATCTCCAAGCTGAGGCCCGCAAATTCCGCCTTCACGGTCGCATGGTCCGACGTATTTCGCGACCGCTTCGAAGGCCAGCCGCTCAAGGGCGTGGCGCTGACGGTCGGCGCGCACACGGTGCGCGGCGAAGCGATGATCACCCGCAGCGGCATCGAAGGCGGTGCGATCTACGCGTTGTCGGCGGAGCTGCGCGAGGCGGTGCTGGCGATCGGGCAGGCGACCTTGACGATCGCGTTGCGGCCGGATCTCACCGCCGACGCGCTGACCACGCGGCTATCAGGGACACGCGGCAAGCAATCGCTCGCAAATTTCCTGCGCAAGGCCGCGCAATTGTCGCCGGTCGGCATTGGCCTGATGCAGGAGGCGACCATTGCCTCAGGCCGATCGCTGGCGGCGTTCTCACCGACGGAGCTTGCGCACCTGGCGAATGCGATTCCGGTTCAGCTCACCGGCATCGCGCCGATCGATCGCGCGATCTCGACGGCGGGCGGGATCGCCTTCGACGAGCTCGACGACCGCTTCATGCTGCGCAAATTGCCCGGCGTGTTCGCCGCCGGCGAGATGCTGGATTGGGAAGCCCCGACCGGCGGCTATCTGCTCCAAGCATCGTTCGCGACGGGGGCGGCTGCAGGCAGGGGCGTGCTGGAGTGGCTCAGCCGCTAACCGCGCAGCGACGCAATCCAGACTGGATTGCTTCGTCACAAGGGCGCCTCGCAATGACGGAGAGAGACCGGTGCGCTATCGCAACTTCCCGCGCGCCGCCACCGGAAGCGTGCCGATGATCTCATCGCCGCGGACCATCACCACCTCGTCCATCATGTTGACGACGACGCAGACGTGGTTCGGCACGATGCGGACGACATCGCCGACATTCGGGCGTGTGTTGCTGCGGGAGAGGTCGAGGAAGCCGTGCTCCTCTGCGAATTTGGCGATCTTGGCCTCGGGGTGCTCGAGGATCAGGCCGTGGCCGTCGAGGCCGCCGGTGTCGGTCGTCAATGTCTTCGAGCCGGCATCGAGAATGCCGCGCTCGGGGGCGGCGCGGCTCACCACCGTCGAATAGACGTGCAGCGCGCAATCGTCCCAGGTGGCAGAGCCGGCTGCGACCTGCATGCGGTCGTTGTAAATATAGGTGCCGAAGCGATGCTCGGTGCCGCCCCTGAGCTTGCCGATGTTGACCAGATTCGGTGTGCCGCCGGTCGAGACGATCTTGGCGTCCAGCCCGTGCGCGCGCACGCCGGCCAGTGCCTCGTCGAAGAATTTCTGCGCATCGCCCCAGCCAGTCTCGGTCGGGTAGAGCATGAAGCCGGCAAATTCGAGCCCCTTCGACGCGGCGATCTCGCGCGCCAGCGCGATCGCTTCCGCGGGCGTCTCGACGCCCGCGCGCTTGCGCCCCGTATCGCATTCGACCACCACCGAGAGCGGACGGCCCGAGGCCGCGGCGGCCTTGGGCAGTCCGGCAACGACGGTCGAATTGTCGGCGGCGACCGTCATCCTGGTCTTGGCATTGAGCGCGCCGAGCCGCGCCATCTTTTCCTCGCCGAGCAGATTGTAGCTGATCAGGATGTCGTCGATGCCGGCATTGGCCATGATCTCGGCCTCGCCGATCTTCTGGCAGGTGATGCCCTTGGCGCCGGCCGCGACCTGCATCTTCGCGATCGTCGGGTTCTTGTGCGTCTTGATATGCGGCCGGTTGGCGATGCCGGCGTCGTCGCAGGCCTTCTGGATGCGCGCAATGTTGCGCTCGACCCTGTCCATGTCGATGACGGCGCAGGGCGTGCCGTATTCGCGGGCGATTTTTGCGGCGAGGGGAGTGGTCATGGGTCAAGCCTGTTCTATCTCTTCGCGGAGCATTTCGAGTTCGAGCCAGCGCTCTTCGGCTGCGGACAGGTCTTCATGTGCCCTGGCGATGGCGGCCGAGGTATCGTCGAATTTCTTGCGATCTTTTGCATAGAGATTGGGATCGTCAAGCACGCGCTGCAGCTTGGCGATGTCGGCCTGCAACGATTCCATCTTCTGCGGCAGCGTTTCCAGCGCGTGCTTCTCGTTGAAGCTCAGCTTGCGCTTCGGCGCGGAGGCGGGCGCAGCAACGCGCTCCTCCTTTTTCTCTGCGGTCGGCTGCGCTTTCGTGGTCTCGCGCTTGAGGTCCGTGCCGCGTTGCGCCAGCATGTCGCTGTAGCCGCCGGCATATTCGATCCACTTGCCGTTGCCCTCCGGCGCGATCACGGAGGTGACGACGCGATCGAGGAAGTCGCGGTCGTGGCTGATCAGGATGACCGTGCCCTCGTAGTCGCCGAGCATCTCCTCGAGCACGTCGAGCGTCTCGAGATCGAGATCGTTGGTCGGCTCGTCCAGCACCAGGAGGTTCGAGGGCTTCGCCAGCGCGCGCGCCAGCATCAGCCGGCCGCGCTCACCGCCAGAGAGCACCTCCACCGGCGTGCCACGCTGCTCCTGGCCGAACAGGAAGTCCTTCATGTAGCCGACGACGTGCTTCGGCTTGCCGCCGACCATGATTTGATCGCCACGACCGCCGGTCAGCGCCTCGGCCAGCGTCGACTTGGGATCGAGGCTTTCACGATGTTGGTCGAGCGTGGCGGTCTCGAGATTGGCTCCTAACCGTACCGTGCCGGAATCTGGTTGCGCAGCACCGGTCAAGAGATTGACCAGCGTGGTCTTGCCGGCGCCGTTCGGGCCGATGATGCCGAGCCGGTCGCCGCGCTGGATGCGGGTGGAGAAATTGTCGACGATCACGCGATCGCCATAGGCCTTGCTGATGCCCTTGGCCTCGATCACCAGCTTGCCGGATTGCTCGGCTTCAGCGGCGGCGAGACTGGCGGTGCCGGCGGTGCCGCGATAATTGCGGCGCTGGTCGCGTAGCACATGCAGATTGGCGAGCCGCTTGACGTTGCGCTTGCGGCGGCCGGAGACGCCGTGGCGCAGCCAGTGCTCCTCGTCGACGATCTTGCGGTCGAGCTTGTGCTGATCGCGTTCCTCCTCCGCCAGCACCTCGTCGCGCCAGGTCTCGAACGAGGCAAAGCCGCGATCGATCTGCTTGATCTTGCCGCGGTCGAGCCAGGCGGTGGAGCGCGAGAGATTGGTGAGGAAGCGGCGATCGTGGCTGATGATGACAAGCGCGCTGCGCCGGGAGTCGAGCTCCTTTTCCAGCCATTCGATGGTGGAGAGATCGAGATGGTTGGTCGGCTCGTCCAGCAGCAGGATGTCGGGCGAGGGCGCGAGCACATAGGCCAACGCTGCGCGGCGCGCCTCGCCGCCGGAGAGATTATGCGGGTTCTCCTCGCCGGTCAGGCCGAGCTGCTCGAGCAGATAGCGCGCCTGGTGCTGATCGTCGCCGGGGGCGAGCCCGGATTCGACGTAGGCCAGCGTGGTCTTGTACTCGCCGAAGTCGGGCTCCTGCGGCAGATAGCGGACCGTCGCGCCGGGCTGCACGAAGCGCGTACCGTCATCGGGCTCGACCAGGCCGGCTGCAATTCTGAGCAGCGTCGATTTACCGGAGCCGTTGCGGCCGATCAGGCAGACGCGTTCGGACGGCGCGACATTGAGCTCGACGCCCGACAGCAGCGGCGTGCCGCCAAAGGTCAGCTTGATGTCTTTCAGTTGGATCAGCGGGGGTGCCATGACTAGCCCTGACTCGTGGCCGCCTGGGCGGCACGGCGGCGCTGGATCCGGCGCAGCGTCTGATCGAGCGCCGAGAGGAAGGCGGAGCGGTCCCGGGGCGAGAACGAGCGCGGGCCGCCGGTGACTTCGCCGGCCGAGCGCAAATCCGTCATCAGGTTGCGCACGGCCAGCGTCATGCCGATCGACTCTTCCGTGAACGGCTTGCCGTTCGGCGCGATCACGTCGGCTCCGGCTTTCACGCAGCGGCTCGCCAGCGGAATGTCCGACGTGACGACGACGTCGCCGGGCCTCGCCCGTTCGGCGATCCAGTCGTCGGCCGCGTCCATCCCAGCGCCCGCGGCGATGCGCTCGATCAGCGGGTCCTGCGGCACGCGGATAAAATTGCCGGCGACCACGCTGACGGGCACGCCGTGCCGGAGCGCGACGCGATAAATCTCGTCCTTCACTGGGCAGGCGTCGGCATCGACATAGATGCGGGTGGGGGTGTCAGTCATTCGCCGCGTGGTACCCCATTCGGGCCGCAAAGGCGAGGGGATTGACCGGTGTTCCCCGGGGCCTACGATCAGCTCTGAAACAACAAGAACTGAGGGGAAGCCAAGCCATGCCGAACCGGCTCGAAACCTGGCGCGTCGAGGCCTACAACACCGCCAAACAGTCCGAAAACAAGATGCACGACGACACGGTGGCGCGCCGCTTCGGCTTCTCCGGCGGGCTGGTCCCGGGCGTCGATGTCTTCGCCTACATGATGCACGTGCCGGTGGCCCGCTGGGGCCGCGATTTCCTGTCGCGCGGGCTGATCGAAGCCCGCTTCATCAAGCCGGTCTATGATGGCGAGACCGCCGATGTCGACGCCACCGAGCACAACGGCCTGCTCACGATCGAGGTTTTCAGTCGCACCGAGCTGTGCGCGACCGGGACTGCGTCGCTGCCGGCGGCTGCGCCGGCGGTATCTTTGCGCGACTATGTCGAGGTCCCCGCCGTCGCCGAGCGCAAACCGGTCAGCCCCACGACGTTCGAGACAGGCAAATGGCTGGGCACCACGCCGCGCCGCTGGGCCGGGCAGGCGGCCACCGACTATCTTGCCGATGTCAGGGAGACCGATCCGGTCTTCGCGCGCGAAGGGCTCGGCCATCCCGGACTGATCCAGCGCGTGATGAACCGCGTGCTGGTCGACAACACCATTCTGGGCCCTTGGATTCACGTCGGCAGCCGCATGCAGCTCTTGTCCGCCGCGCGCACCGGCGATGAGATCACCGCGCGAGCGAAGGTCGCTGCGAATTACGAGAAGAAGGGGCACCGCTTCGTCGAGTTCGACGCGCTGGTCGTGGCCAATGGAACGACGCCGATTGCGCATTGCCAGCACACCGCGATCTACCAGCCGCGCGAGCAGGCTGCGGCGTAGGGCGCCGGAAGGGGCACACCCCGCACGCACACTCGGTGTCATTCCCCGCGAAGGCGGGGAATCCAGTACGCCGCGGCTTCTCGGTCGATCATGATTGTCTCGGAGTACTGGATCGCCCGCCTTCGCGGGCGATGACAGTGTGGCGTTGGAGACAGCAGTCGCTTACGCCGCGCCCTTCGCATCCTGGATCGCGCGCCAGACGCGCTCCGGGGTCAGCGGCATGTCGATGTGCTTGATGCCGTAGTCCGAGAGTGCATCCACCACCGCGTTCACCACCGTGGACAGGCTGCCGGCGCAGCCGGCTTCGCCGCAGCCCTTGGTGCCCAGGGGATTGCTCTTGGCCGGCACCGGATGGTCACCGACCTCCATGAACGGGACGTCCTCGGCGCGGGGCAGCGCATAGTCCATCAGGGAGCCCGTGATCGGCTGGCCGCTCTCGTCGTAGCGGACATGCTCCATCAGCGCCTGGCCGATGCCCTGGACGACGCCGCCGTGAAGCTGGCCAGCGACCAGCATCGGGTTGATGACGGTGCCGAAGTCGTTGACCGCGCTGTAACGCACGATCTGCACCACGCCGGTCTCGGGATCGACCTCGACCTCGGCGACGTGGCAGCCGTTCGGGAAGGCCGACGGAATCGGCTCGCTGGTGTGATCGACGTCGAGCGAGTCAGGCACGCCGTCCGGCACCTTGCCGTCATGCAGCTTCTTGGCGAGCTCCATGATGTCGATGCTTCGGTCGGTGCCGGCGATGGTGAAGCTGCCGTCGGCAAACTCGATGTCGGCTTCGGATGCCTCCAGCATGTGCGCGGCGGCGCGCTTGCCCTTCTCGATGACGAGCTTCGAGGATTCCACGATGGCTTGCCCGGTCGCGGTGATCGAGCGCGAGCCGCCGGTGCCGTTGCCGGTGTGCACGATGTCGCTGTCGCCCTGCACCAGCTTCACGCTCTCGAAGGGAACGCCAAGCTGTGCGCACAGCACCTGCGCGAACGGCGTCGCGTGGCCCTGGCCGTAATCCAGCGTGCCGGTGATCAGCTGCACGCTGCCGTCGGGGTCGAACACGATCTTGCCGAGTTCGGGGCTCGGCGGCGCGGTGACCTCGAGATAGGAGCCGACCGCGATGCCGCGCAGCTTGCCGGCCTTCTTGCTCTCCTTCTTGCGCTTGGCAAAGTTCTCGTGGTCGGAGATTTCCAGCGCCTTGTTGAACACGGCCTGGAAGTCACCGCTGTCATAGGTGACGCCTGATGACGCCGGAAACGGCATCTGGTTCGGCTTGATGAAGTTGCGCTTGCGCATCGTCAGCCGGTTGATGCCCATCTCGTCGGCGGCGCGGTCGATCAGCCGCTCCATGTAGTAGTTGGCCTCGGGCCGGCCGGCGCCGCGATAGGCGCCCATCAGCGTGGTGTTGGTCAGCACCGTCTTGATGTCGACGCCCATCAGCGGCGTGCGGTAGACGCTGGAAAAGTTCTTGCCGGTGTTGAGCGACAGCGGCCCCGGCGCAACGCCGGTTATGTAGGCGCCGAGATTGCCGTAGCCGGAGAGTTTCGCCGCGAGGAAATGCCCCTCGGCATCGAGCGCGAGCTCGGCATGGATTTTCTGCGCGCGGCCGTGGCTGTCGGAAAGAAAGCTGGTGGAGCGCTCGTCGAGCCATTTCACCGGGCGTCCCAGCGCCTTCGCCGCATACAGGATGCACATGTATTCGGGGTAGTTGACGTTCTTCATGCCGAAGGAGCCGCCGACGTTGGCGGTGAGGATCCGCACCTTCTCGTTCGGCACCTTCAGGTTCTTGGCGAGGTTGGCGCGGTTGCCCGCGACGCCCTGCGTCGGCATCTGGATAGTGTAGCGCTCGGTGGCCTTGTCGTAGGAGGCAAGACCGACCCGCGGCTCCATCGAGACCACGGCGACGCGGGTGTTCTCGATGTCGATCCTGGTGACGTGGGCGGCGCTGGCGAAGGCGGCGTTCACCTTCTCCATGTCGCCATAGTGATAGTCGAGCGCGACATTGTTCGGGATGTGGTCGTAGAGCTGCGGCGCGCCGGGCTTGGCGGCTTCCTCGGGATCGGTCACCGCCGGCAGCGGCTCGATGTCGAGCTCGACGGCTTCGGCCGCATCGCGGGCCTGCGCCAGCGTCTCCGCCACGACGAAGGCGACGGGGTCGCCGACGAAGCGGACCTTGTCGGTTGCCAGCGGGTGGCGGTTGGTCTGGAGCAGGGGTGAGCCGTCACGGTTCTTCAGCGGCAGGCCGCAGGTGAAGGGGCCATAGCCGGCGGCATCGATGTCCTTGCCGGTCCACACGCCCAGCACGCCCGGCATTGCCTTGGCGGCGTCGGTGCCGATGCCGCGGATGATTCCGTGAGCGTGGGTCGAGCGGACGATCACGGCATAGGCCTGGCCGGGCAGGTTGAAATCGTCGGTGTAGCGGCCCTTGCCGCGCACCAGCGTGTCGTCTTCCTTGCGGCGGACCGGCTGCCCGACGCCGTATTTTTGCAGTGCAATAGCATTTTCGAGCGTCGAGGATTTGGTGTGTTCTTGCATGGAAATGACCTGAAAAGCCGGCAATTGCGCGTTTTATGGGCGCCTTCGAGACCGGGATCTCTCAGATAACCCGCCACCGCGTTCACGACAACGCACGAATGGACATGGTCCCATTGTGATGCGTTGTTGCGCATGTCAGCCGCGCTGCTAATGTTTCAGGCGAAAAAGCAATTCCGGATCGACCCTTAGGGTCGTGGAAAGACAGTTTGTATGAATGACCACACGCGGCTCCGCGACGGCCATGGGCCGCACGGTGAGCTGGAGGGGTCGATGGCGGCGGTGGCATTGGCCACTGAACCGGCCGTCCCCGCGCAAGCGGGAACCGGCGTCTATGCGGCGCTGGACCTCGGCACCAACAATTGCAGGCTCCTGATCGCCTGTCCGACCCACGATGGCTTTCGCGTGGTCGATTCCTTCTCGCGGATCATCCGGCTCGGCGAGGGCGTCTCGGCGACGGGGTGCATCAGCGAGGCTGCAATCGATCGCGCGATCGCCGCGCTCAGCATTTGCCGGGACAAGATCAACCTGCGCAAGGCCAAGCGGCTGCGGCTGATCGCGACGGAAGCCTGCCGCGCCGCCTCGAACGCGGAAGGCTTCCGCAGCCGCGTCGCGGCCGAGACCGGCATCGAGCTCGAGGTGATCGACCGCGAGACCGAAGCCTCGCTCGCCATGCTCGGCTGCTCGCCGCTGGTCGATCCGAAGGGCCGCGGCGCGATCCTGTTCGACATCGGCGGCGGCTCGACCGAGCTGGTGCGGATCGAGCGCGACCCGCAAAATCCGGAGCCGCGCATCAAGGCATGGATGTCGATCCCCTACGGTGTGGTCACCCTCGCCGAACAGTTCGGCGGCCGCGACGTGACGCCCGAAATCTACACTGCGATGGAGCGCGCAGTCGCAAGCCACGTCGCGCCCTTCGCTGAGCAACACGGCCGCGATCTCACCGACATGCATCTGCTCGGCACGTCAGGCACCGTGACGACGCTCGCCGGTATCCATCTCAATCTCCTGCGCTACGACCGCCGCCGCATCGACAGCATCTGGATGAACGATACCGACATCACCGCGACCATCAACAAGCTGCTCGGCATGAGCTACGAGGACCGCGCCAACAACAGCTGCATCAGCGTCGAGCGCGCCGATCTCGTTCTGGCCGGCTGCGCCATCCTCGATGCGATCAGGCGCGCGTTCCCGCTGCCGCGCCTGCGCGTCGCCGATCGCGGCCTGCGCGAGGGCATGCTGGTCGAGATGATGCGCGAGGACGGCGCGCTCAGGAGCTGGTGAGATGGCGAAAGACACCACCGGCCGCTTGCACGTCCAGGTCAAGACCGGCGGCAAGCGCAAATTGTCGTCCAAGCTCTGGCTGGAGCGGCAGCTCAACGATCCCTATGTGGCCAAGGCCAAGGCCGCGGGCTATCGCTCGCGCGCAGCGTTCAAGCTGCTCGAGATCGACGACAAGTTCCGCCTGCTCAAGCCCGGCATGGCCGTGGTCGATCTCGGCGCAGCCCCCGGCGGCTGGAGCCAGATCGCCGCCAAGCGCGTCGGCTCGGTCGATGGCAAGGGCAAGGTCGTCGCGATCGACCTGTTGGAGATGCCCGAGATTCCCGGCGTCGACTTTGCGCAGCTCGACTTCATGGACAACGACGCGCCGGAAAAGCTTACAGCCATGCTGGGCGGCGGCGCCGATATCGTGATGTCCGACATGGCCGCCAATACCACCGGCCACCGAAAGACCGACCAACTCCGCATCGTCGGCCTGGTCGAGACCGCGGCTGCGTTTGCCTGCGATGTGCTCAAGCCCGGCGGCACGTTCCTCGCCAAGACGTTCCAGAGCGGCGCCGATGCCGATCTGCTCGCGCAGCTCAAGCGCGATTTTGCGACGGTACGCCATGTGAAGCCGGCAGCGAGCCGGCAGGATTCGTCCGAGCGTTACGTGCTGGCGACGGGATTTCGGGGGCGCGGTTAGGACGCGCAACGATCATCGGCGCTGCAACTCGTCCGGAAGCCCCAGCCTTAGGCCACTTTCTTCTCGAAATTGGCGTACACGCTGAGCTTCAACCAAGCGCGGAGGTTTGTGGCCAGCTTGCTGCTCCCGGTCAGGACAAGCCGACCATCATCCGACATCTGGTCGGCAGTTGCGTATCCAAGCCAAATCTCGGTCATCGATTGAAGATCCGTTGACACGTAGAGATCGACATCGAAGCCTGGATCGACGAGGCAGAGGTCGACGTCCCTGTTCGGCTCCACGATCAGCCAATAGTTGCGCTCCGAATTGGGTCTGTCCTTGAAAATGAACTGGATGGTGTTGCGGCGTGGCGGCATCGGATCGGTATTGAGAGTTCGCCTGACGTCCCACATCAAGAGGTTGGCATCGAGGTTCTTCAAGGTTGCTTCTGTCGTCACCCATCTGTGGCCCCAGGCGCCGATGGCTTCGATGATTGGACGCAGCTCGGTCCCCGCTTCGGTGAGATGATATTCGTGGACGCCGGACTCGCGCTCGGCGGCGACGCGAGTGACGATGCCCGCGGCTTCGAGCTCTTTGAGCCGCTTGGACAGAAGGGCAGGCGACATGCTGGGCACGCCTCGCCGCAGCTCGTTGAACCGAGTCGATCCCATCACCAGCTCGCGCAGGACAAGCAGCGTCCAGCGAGAGCAAATGACCTCGGCTGCCATTGAAACTGGGCAGAACTGATTGTAGCCGCCATCCGACATTCGATCGCTTCCTTTCGGCCAGTCATCTCCGAGCTCGTGAGGCTAGGAGGAAGTCGATGGATTGGCCAGTACAGAATCTGTACCGCCGGGGTTCAGATACGGAACTGGATGCCTTCGTGCAGTCATGGCTCGCTGTCGTCCAATCGCGAGATGCGATGCCGCTTCCGGCGGGCTGCCGGGCAACAGGAGATGACTGATGTCAGTGACGACGCTCCCCCTCGACTATACCTCCATCAAGCAACGACAGCGCGCAGTCTGGTCGGCAGGCGACTATGCAATGATTGGGACCACGCTTCAGATCGTGGGCGAGCGGCTGTGCGAGACTCTCGATCTTCGGGCCGGAAGCCGTGTGCTCGACGTCGCCGCCGGCAATGGAAACGCGACGCTCGCCGCCGCGCGCCGCTTCGCGCACGTCACGTCCACCGACTATGTCGGCGCGCTTCTCGAGCGGGGTCGGGAGCGCGCCGCCGCGGAACGCGTCGCCGTCGATTTCCAGGAGGCCGATGCCGAGGCGCTGCCGTTTCCCGACGTCAGCTTCGATACTGCGTTGTCTACATTCGGCGTCATGTTCACCCCGGATCAGGACAAGGCGGCGGCCGAGCTCGTGCGTGTGGTACGCCGCGGTGGAAAGATAGGGCTCGCCAACTGGACGCCGGACGGATTCATCGGTCAGCTCCTCAAGCTCGTCGGAAAATATGCGCCGCCGCCATCCGGGGTTAGGTCGCCGACCCTATGGGGCACCGTCGCGCGGCTCGGCGAGCTGTTTCCGCGTCACCAGATCGATGCCTTGGAGCAGACGTTCACTTTCCGGTACCGGTCTCCGGCCCATTGGCTTGATGTGTTTCGTTCATACTACGGTCCCACCAATCGCGCGTTCGCCGCGCTGGACGCGGACATGGCAGCGGCGCTGGAGGCCGACATTCTCGATCTGCTGGAGAAATCGAATTGGGGCGATCGCGGCGACCTCGTCGTTCCCAGCACTTATCTCGAGGTGGTCATTACGATTGCGTGAGTGCTGGGTGAACGACGGGGCCACCACATCTTCCGATCCGTGGGCCTGACGAAGGTCCCGGCGGTTGAGTGATCGTTGGATCGAACCGGTAGAGGCCTCGCTGCAGACGGGCAGCGGCCTCTACGCAACCGTCACGTTTCGGACCATGCAGATCCATGGTCTACGCAGGAGTGACTCTATGAGATGTTGTGCTGACGTTCGCGACACGAACCAAAGGTGTCTCACTGAACAAGAACGTATCGAGGAACGCTTTCTCGAACAATTCGCTCTGCTTGAGGATGGTCTGGCACATCTTCAACTTCAGATGCGCCGCATGTCGGAAAGCGCCAAGCAGTTTGGCAGCCTCGCGAGGCAGATGCGGCAAGCAACCTATCCTGCAGATTGCGGCAAGCAAGACATGACCATTCGGTTCGAGCACCGTGGAGGTCGCTCGGTCAAAGGCGAGTAATCCCTTTTCAGAGCCTGGCGCGGATTGCGCAATGGCTTCCGCGCTCCTGAATTTGAGGGATTGGCATCGTGGGCTACCCCAACCGCTGATCCCGCATGTCCTGCGTGTCTTCCGTGGCCGTCTTGACGGCGGCGGTTGCGGCGCTCTTGGCCGCGCCCTTGCGGCTCGCGACCTCGATCGCCTTGCGGCCCGAGATCTCATGGCCGGCGTCGGCGGGCATCTGCCAGAAGAACCAGCTCGACGCCGCCGAGGTCAGCGCCACGACGATGAAAGCCGGCATGAACACGGTGGCGTTGAGCTCGTTGACGTGGTTCAGCCACATCGTCGTCTCCACGGAGGCGGCACCGACCGCGACGCCGGCTGAGACGGCGAGCTGCTGGTTGACGCTGACGAGTGTGGTCGCGCGGCTCATCTGCGGGCTTTCGACGTCGGCATAGGCCACCGTGTTGATAGCGGTGAACTCCAGCGAACGGAAGAAGCCGCCGACCACCAGGATGACCATGATGATCAGGAGCGGGGTCGTCACCGTGAACAGCGCACAGACGCCGAGGAAGAACGCGCTGACGATCGCGTTCACCGTCATCAGATTGCGGAAGCCGAAGGCGCGGATGAGACGCGCCGCCAGCGTCTTCATGCCCATCGCGCCGAGCGAGGAGGAGAAGGTGACGAGGCCCGAATGAAACGGCGACAGCCCGAAGCCGATCTGCATCAACAGCGGCAGCAGGAAGGGCAGGGCACCGATGCCGAGCCGGAACATGAAGCCGCCGACGATGGCCGCCCGCAACGTCGGCAGCCGCAGCAGCGAGAAGTCCAGCACCGGCGATCCGGTCCGGCGGGCGTGAATGACGTAGAGCGTCATCGAGATCGCGCCGCCGGCAACCAGGCCTGCCACCGTGCTCCAGGGCAACAGATTGAGGCCGGCAACCGACAGGCCGAACGCGATGCCCGCAAGGCCGATGCCGGCGAGCACCATGCCGTAGAGATCGAACTTCTCCTGCGTCTCGCTCTTGATGGGATCGATGAACTTCAACGCCATGAAGATGCCGAGCAGCCCGATCGGAATGTTGATCAGGAAGATCCAGTGCCACGACGCATACGTCGTGATGAAGCCGCCGAGCGGGGGGCCGATCACGGGACCTATCAGGGCAGGCACCGTCACCCAGGCCATCGCGTTGACGAGCGCGCTCTTGTCGACCGAGCGCAGCAGCACGAGACGCCCGACCGGCGTCATCATCGCGCCGCCCATGCCCTGCAGGATGCGCGCGAACACGAAGTCGGTCACCGACCCCGAGATCGCGCAGCCGACCGAGCCGATCATGAACACGCCGACCGCGATCGCGAACACCATGCGCGCGCCGAACCGGTCGGCGGTCCAGCCGCTCGCCGGGATGAACACCGCGAGCGACAGCAGGTACGAGGTGATCGCAAGCTTCAGCGTCAGCGGGCTGGTGCCGATGTCGGCCGCGATCGCCGGCAGCGAAGTGGCGATCACCGTGGAGTCCATGTTCTCCATGAAGAGCGCGGTGGCCACGATCAGCGGAATGATGCGTTGCTTGTCGACCATGACGGATTGGTAATGGAAATCAGTGGGAAGGGCGAGAATTGCGGCTTATCACCGCCACCGGCGGCCGACCATTGTGGATCGGCGCATAGCACCTAAATGCTGCGCGACACTCCCTCGTCATTCCGGGCTTGCGCCTGTCGGCGCGCCCCGGAATGACGGTGGGAATGGGCTTTCCCCGCCGAAATTCACGTAAAAAAGCCTGTGCATGGCTGGCCAGCGGTCCGATTTGCTTTGATTCGTCACGCGGCCGTGCTATCGACCCGCGTCAACCCCACCGATGGGCTCCGATTCTCCGGCGATGCCGCAAGGTACGCCGAGGGCGGCGCTCATCCATACTCATTTGCGGCAGGGCCGCAGGAAGGAGTTGGCATATGGCCACGGTGCAACTTCAAGGCATCCGCGAAGCCTTTACGTTCGACGACGTGCTGTTGAAGCCGGGCCTGTCCGACGTCATGCCGGGCGAGGTCGACATCCGCTCCCGCGTCACCCGCGCCATTCCGCTCAACATCCCGATCATGGCCTCCGCCATGGACACCGTCACCGAGGCCCGCATGGCGATCGCCATGGCCCAGGCCGGCGGCCTCGGCGTCATCCACCGCAATTTCGATCCCGAAGGGCAGGCCGCCCAAGTCCGGCAGGTCAAGCGCTACGAGTCGGGCATGGTGGTGAACCCGCTCACCATCAGCCCCGAGGCCACGCTCGACGATGCGCTCAAGCTGATGAGCGACCACGGCATCTCCGGCATTCCCGTCGTCACCGGCGCCGGCAAGAACACGCCAGGCAAGCTGGTCGGCATCCTCACCAACCGCGACGTGCGCTTTGCCACCGACCGCCGGCAAAAAGTCTCCGAGCTGATGACGCATGAAAAGCTCGTCACGGTGCGGGAGAATGTCAGCCAGGACGAAGCACGGCGGATGCTGCACCAGCATCGCATCGAGAAGCTGCTCGTCGTCGACGACCAGTATCGCTGCGTCGGCCTCATCACCGTGAAGGACATGGAGAAGGCGGTCGCCCATCCGCTCGCCTGCAAGGACGCGCAGGGCCGCCTCCGCGTCGCCGCCGCCACCACCGTCGGTGACACCGGCTTCGAGCGTACCGAGCGGCTGATCGATGCCGGCGTCGATCTCGTCGTCGTCGACACCGCGCACGGCCATTCCCGTCACGTGTTGCACGCGGTCAACCGCATCAAGCGTCTCTCCAACTCCGTGCAGGTCGTCGCCGGCAACGTCGCGACGTCGGAAGGCGCGCAGGCGCTGATCGATGCGGGCGCTGATTGCATCAAGGTCGGCATCGGTCCGGGTTCGATCTGCACCACCCGCATCGTCGCCGGCGTCGGCGTGCCGCAACTCACCGCGATCATGGATGCGGTCGAGGCCGCGAAGAAGTCCGACATCCCCGTCATCGCCGACGGCGGCATCAAGTTCTCCGGCGACCTCGCCAAGGCGCTCGCCGCCGGTGCCGACATCGCGATGGTCGGCTCGCTGCTCGCCGGCACCGACGAGACGCCGGGCGAAGTCTTCCTGTGGCAGGGCCGTTCCTACAAGGCCTATCGCGGCATGGGCTCGGTCGGCGCGATGGCGCGGGGATCTGCCGACCGCTACTTCCAGCAGGACATCAAGGATTCGCTCAAGCTCGTGCCTGAAGGCATCGAGGGCCAGGTGCCGTACAAGGGCCCGGTCGGCAACGTCATGCACCAACTCGCCGGTGGCCTCCGCGCCGCGATGGGCTATGTCGGCGCCAAGGACATGAACGAGCTGCACGCCAAGGCACAGTTCGTCCGCATCACCGGCGCGGGCCTGCGCGAAAGCCACGTCCACGACGTGACCATCACGCGCGAGAGCCCGAACTATCCGGGCGGGGGCTAGTCGCTCCGCTCTGTTTTCGGCTGCGCGTCGGATTGCGACGCGCCCGCCAAAATGACGGTGTCATGCCCCGCGAAGGCGGGGCATCCAGTACGCCGCGGTCCTTCGGTTCAATCACTGCTGTCTCTGGAATACTGGATCGCCCGCCTTCGCGGGCGATGACACCGAGCGTGTGGATTTGCTTCATTCCCGCGCACCTCCTAAATGACTGCAACAAGCAGTCAGGAGGAAGCCATCATGTCCCAAGCAAAACGCATCGTTCTCGCCGCGCGTCCCGTCGGCGAACCCAAATCGTCTGATTTTCGCCTGGAGGAATTCGCGGCGCCGACGCCCGGCGCCGGCGAAGTTCTGCTGCGCACGATCTGGCTGTCGCTCGATCCCTACATGCGCGGGCGCATGAGCGACGGTCCGTCCTACGCCGCGCCGGTGCCGGTCGGCGGCGTGATGGAAGGCGAGGCGGTGAGCGAGGTTGCGGCCTCCAGCAATCCTGATTTCGCGGTGGGCGACATCGTTCGTGCACGCACAGGCTGGCAGACGCATGCGATCTCGAACGGCAAGGGCCTGATCAAGGTCGATCCCAGGCTCGGGCCGATCTCGACCTCGATCGGCGTGCTCGGCATGCCCGGCATGACCGCCTATACGGGCCTGCTCGACATCGGCAAGCCGCAAGAGGGCGAGACCGTCGTCGTCGCCGGCGCTTCCGGCGCGGTCGGTTCTGCCGTCGGCCAGATCGCGAAGATCAAGGGCGCACGCGCGGTCGGCATCGCCGGCGGCAAGGACAAGTGCGACTACGTGGTGAAGGAGCTCGGCTTCGATGCCTGCATCGATCACCGCGATCCTGATTTGCCTGCGAAGCTGAAGGACGCCTGCCCGAAAGGCATCGACGTCTATTTCGAGAACGTCGGCGGCGCGGTGTTCGAGGCGGTGTTCCCGCTTCTCAATCCGTTCGCGCGCGTGCCGGTCTGCGGCCTGATCGCCCATTACAACGACACCGAGGCCAAGCCGCCGAAATGGGCCGCATCCATGATGCGCGCGACGCTGACCAAGCGGCTGACCTTCCGCGGCTTCATCGTCTCCGACTTCGCCAGCCGCCATGGCGACTTCCTGCGCGACATGTCGGGATGGGTCCGCGACGGCAAGGTGAAGTACAAGGAGTTCGTCACCGAGGGCCTGGAGAGCGCTCCCGGTGCCTTCATCGGGCTCCTGAAGGGCGCCAATTTCGGCAAGCAGCTCGTCCGGGTCGGGCCGGATAAGGCTTAACTTTCAAGGCCTGGCGCGTCTGCTGGTGGCCTGGGGCGCCGCGAAGTTGCCCCGGCGCCACATCCCGGGCGTCATTGGTTAACAAAGAGTTACCGATCGGCCACACCTGCCCGTAAAAGGCGCAAGGTGTGACCGGCGGTTCATTGACGTCTGGGCGAAGGCATTGAATCATCGCGCATATTTCAGGTGCTGCGATGTTTGAGATCGGTATTTTCTGCATAATCCTTCTGGCTGCCGGCTATTGGGCGGCGATGTTTGTCATGGGCCGCCATGATGACGTCATCCATGGCAAGTTCGTGCATAGCGAGGATGAAGAGGCGTTCGTGCAGCCTCCGATGCCGGCGCCGCCGCCACGCTTTCCCAAGCGTCCGGTGCATGCGACCCAGCCCGCCAACATTGTGCCGGCCAATGCTCCGGTCGCTCAGCCGGTGACCAGCGAAGCGCTGCAGTCGCTGCTGGCTGCAATCCAGCAGGATCTCGAGAGCGTCGCCTGAGAGGCGACGCGGCCGCTTAGTGCTCGCCGCCCATCTGGGCGAACAGCTCTTCGATGTCGATATCGACCTGGCCCGCCGCGCGGACGTGGCGGACTTCGAAATTGTCTGGGGCGAAGCGGTATTCGACGAGGCCGGTCTCCTTGATCGCGATCCGGTCCTGGCGGGCATCGTTGATGCTGAAGCCTGCCGACGGCGCCCAGACGTGCCTGACGTGGCGGAACGTGAAGTCGCGGCGCTGGTGCACGTGACCGCTGGCGATGAGGCGAAGATCCACCCTGCCAAACATCTCGATCAACCGCGCGCGCGCCGGCTGCGGCACGTAGCGGATCGAGGTCTCCGGTGTTTCAGCATCGTCGGGCAGGTTGAGAAACAGCGGCTTGTGGATGAACAGCGCGACCGGCCTGCCGTTTACGCGTGAGATCTCGGAAGTTAGCCAGTCGAACTGCTCGGCCTCGAACGCGAGCCCTGAATTCATCACCAGCGAGTTGATGCCGATGAAGCGCCAGCCGGCGGCTTCGAACGACCAATGGTCCTCGCCGATGATGTCGCAAAACTGCCGGCGGTGCGCTTCCGCGATCGGCGGCTTGGGCGCCGGCCCGAGCGCGGTCGGGTTGTCGCCGATGTCGTGATTTCCGGGAATGTAGCGGCAGGCGACGGGGAGGGCTGCGTGCAGGCTTTTCGCAAACGCGACATCGTCGCGGCTCGTTGGCCCGTCGAAGGACACATCGCCGGTGTTGACGACGAGATCGGGCCTGTCGGCGTCGATATGCTCGCTGACGCGATGGAAGTTCGCGATCAGGCCGGGAAAGCGCCGGCCGAGATGCGTGTCGGAAATCTGGGTGAGGCGAAATTCGGACATGCGCAAACTATCGCGCGCGCAAACGTCGGAACGATGACGCGCGCGCAAAACGTGCGATGAAACAAAGTTTAAAGCACGCGATAGCGGATCGTGTAGGCGTCCTGCTGCGCGACGCCGCTTGCGATCGGCGAGGCGATGCGGTCGGCGAGGTGCCAGGGGCCGAACTGCTCGGTGCGATGCGGCTCGGCGGGCAGGCGCAGGCGGAACTCGAACGTGCCCTTGCCGGGCAGGCTCAGCACCAGCACCCGGTCGGCGGTGCGGTGGTTCAGCGCCACCGCGCCGCGCAGCAGCGCGCGTCCGTCGGCAAGGTCGGTCACGCCGTCGACCAGGGCGAGGGTCTGGTTGCGGTCGGTGTGCAGCTCGATCTGGGTGTCGGCCGACACGGCGTTGAGCGTTTCGCGCGGCATCCGGATCTCGAACTCGATCGCGGGCCTGGAGGGGTTGAGGCCGAGATAGGCGAGCGCAGCGTGGCGCATGTCGTAGCCGGCGAAGGCGAGCAGGGCGACGGCAGCCAGCACGGCCAGACCGTGCCGAAACATGTCGCGCGAGGTTCGGTAGCCCAGGCGGAAATACACCGTCAGCGCCAGAGCGACGGCGAGGGCTGCCGCGATCCCTGACGGCGCCGACATCCAGATGCCGAGCTGGCCGTCGGCGGATTCGGTCCAAAGGCTGGACAGGGTGTTCATGGTGTTCTCCTGGCGCTATCCCGCCGGGCTCCAGGGACCGAAATCGCTTTGACGATCGGCAGTTGGTCGCAGATGCGGGAACGCCGGTTCAACTCGTTGATTGTCAGCGCCAGAAGTCGCGGCTAATGACGGTCTGCGGCAATCCGCCTTACGGGAAAGATCCGATGTCCGTTCAAATGGTCCTGCTGCCGGTCTTCGTGCAGATCGGCCTCACCTTCGCGCTGCTGATCGGCATGGTGTTCGGGCGGCGGAATGCGCTGGTCTCGGGCGAGACCAGGATTCGCGACATTGCGCTGGGCGAGCCGAACTGGCCGAAGGGTCCCACGCAAATCGCCAATTGCTACCGCAACCAGTTCGAGCTGCCGGTACTGTTCTACGCCCTGATCGCACTGGCGCTGCCGCTCCGCCATGCCGATCTCTTCATCGTGCTGATGTCCTGGGTGTTCGTGGTGAGCCGCTTTGCCCATGCCGGCGTGTTCGTCACCTCGAACGATCTCGGCTACCGCTCGTCGGTCTGGCTCGCCGGCGTGCTCGTGCTGCTGGTGATGTGGATCTACTTCGCATTGAAAATCCTGTTGCTGATCTGATCCTTGCTGGTCCGATTTGATCTGAAAGATTCAAATGACTCCCGCTGCCCGGCTGTCCGCAGCCATCGAACTGATCGACATCATCGAACGCGACCGCGTGCCCGCGGCCAAGGCGCTGAAGGAGTGGGGCACCGCGCACCGCTTCGCCGGCTCCGGCGACCGCGCCGCCATTGCCGGCCTCGTCTGGGACGTGCTGCGCCGCTATGCCTCGAGCGCCTACCTCATGGACGATGACAGCGCACGGGCGCGGCTGATCGGCATGCTCCGCCTCGAGCGGAACATGGACATCGCGACTATGGCCGCGATGTTCGACGGCAGCCGGTTTGCGCCGGAGCCGCTGACTGCAGCAGAGGAGGCAGCGCTCGGCCATCGCTCGCTGAAGGACGCGCCCGCCGCGATCGCCGGCGACTATCCGGAATGGCTCGATTCCCATCTGGCCAAAGTGTTCGGCGAGGACCGCGCGGCGGAGGCCGCGGCGATGGCGAGCCGGGCGCCGCTCGATCTGCGCGTCAACACGCTAAAATCCAATCGCGACAAGGTGCTGAAGGCGCTTGCTCATCTTCATGCGAAACCGACGCCCTGGTCGCCAAACGGCCTGCGCATCGAGCTTTCGGCCGATGCGCGCAACCCGGGCATCCAGGCCGAGGAGGATTTCATCAAGGGCGGCATTGAAGTGCAGGATGAGGGATCGCAGCTTGCGGCCATGTTCACCGCCGCAAAACCCGGCGAGCAGGTGATCGATCTCTGTGCCGGCGCCGGCGGCAAGACGCTGGCGCTCGCCGCGCTGATGCAGGGCAAGGGGCGGCTGATCGCGACCGACCGCGACAAGCGCCAGCTTGCCCCGATCCACGAGCGCCTGTCGCGCGCCGGCGTCCACAATGCCGACGTCCGCACGCCCAAGGGCGAAGCGGATCCGCTCGCCGACATCAGCGCCACCGCCGACCTCGTCGTGATCGACGCGCCGTGCACGGGAACCGGTACCTGGCGCCGCAACCCCGACGCCAAATGGCGCATGCGGCCGGGCGCGCTGGAGGTTCGCCTGAAGGACCAGGCCGAGGTGCTGGAGCGCGCGGTTCCGCTGGTCAAGACCGGCGGCCGCATCGCCTACATCACCTGCTCGGTGCTGTCCGAAGAGAACAACGAGCAGGTGAGGGCGTTCGTCGCAAAACATCCGGAGTTTTCGACGCTGCCGCCGGAGCAGACCGCAAGCGTGCTCTGGGACAAGGCCGAGGACTTTGCCAAGGCTGCGCTGCAATCGCCTGAGGGCTGGCTGATGACCCCGCGCCGCACGGGGACGGACGGGTTCTTCGTCTCGGTTCTGAAGAAGGGCGGCTGATCTCGTTCCGCCGTCGTTCCGGGCTTTCGCGGCGCGAACCGCGGAATGAAGCATGGCTCAAACAAAAACCCCGCGAACCGGATCCCGGTCGCGGGGTTTCTGAACTCGACGATCCGCCGGTACGTCCGCGGTCGGATCGTGAATGGCGTGGCTGGCTAGCCGGCGCGGAGGTTGTCGGCCGCGGACTTGCCGCTGCGGCGGTCCGCAACGATGTCGAACGAGACCTTCTGGCCCTCGTTGAGGGTCGACAGACCCGCGCGCTCGACGGCGCTGATGTGGACGAACACGTCCTTGTCGCCGTCATCCGGCTGGATGAAGCCGAAGCCCTTTTGGTTGTTGAACCACTTCACGGTGCCCATTGCCATAGTCATTTCCTTTCAATTGACGATGCACTCAGGGGGACAAATGCGCCTTGTCGGCGCCCACGTCCCGATTGGTCGATTTTGGAGAAATACCTGAAACGTGCTCGCCCATTGAAAATGAGGCGCAGCGGCCCAGTCGTTCGGCCAAGGATCGATGTTCACAATCTAGCGATTTTTTGGGGCAACTTCAAGGCGGCACGCGCTGACAGCGAGCTGGCAGCAGTTTTCTATTTTGCGCTGCAAACCTTGTCCGAAGGATGGTTCCGTCAATCCACGATGAAGAGCGTCGCACCCACCGCCGTCGAGGAGCGATGCGCAGCGTCGCCGAAATCCGATACCTGATAGCTCATGCCCGGCGTCAGCTTGAACCTGCGCCCGTCGCGCAGCTCGCTGTCGAGCTCGCCCGCGAGCACGTAGAGCACGTGCCCGCGATCGCACCAATGATCGGCGAGATAGCCCGGCGAATACTCCACCATCCGCACCCGGAGATCGCCGATGTTGAGCGTCCGCCACAGCGCGTGCCCGGTCTCTCCTGGATGCGTGGTGGCTTCGACCTTGCTCCAGTCGGTGACGGTGAAGGGCGAGGTGGGGAGTTTCATGGGAGAGGTCCTGTGTCGGCCGGCGGAGAGTTGTTAGCGCACGCTGTCTTACCAGTCTCCGTCATTGCGCCCTCGGGGCACGCGTATCACACACTCTCGCTGTCATCGCCCGACTTGATCGGGCGATCCAGTACTCCGAGGCAGCGGTGATTCATCGAGGAGCCGCGGCGTACTGGATTCCCCGCTCCAGTGCGCAATTGCGCACAAGGCTGGGAATGACAGCGGTGGACGACGCCCTCAATGCCCCAAATGGTTCGCCGAGCCCTGCACGATCAACCCCGCATCATTCACGCGCAGATACTCGCAAATCTTCTTCCCGCGCTCGTTCTCGTAAAAAACCACCAGGCTGTCAGGACTGACGAACACATCGATCAACGTGAAGTGCAACTCCGGCAAGAGCCCGAGCGCCTTGCCCCAATAGGCGCGCAACTCGTCCTTGCCGCGCACGGTCCCGCTGGCATCGAACCCCATCGCCGGGATGCGGTCGGACGTCATCACCGTGGCATTGTCGTAAAGCGTCAGCACGCGCTCGAGATCGCGTGCGTTCCAGGCCTCGACCCAGGTCCGTCCGAGCTCGGCAAGCGTTGATGGCTGATGGAATTTCGACATGGCGTTCTCCCTGATCGGCCCCCGATTGTTGGCGGGCATATTAGGTCAATAATACTTACCTATATTCAGATGTCCATGCCCAAAGAAGCATGTGGGCGCGCGCGAGCGCGCGGTTGCGGGCAGGGGGCTCATCGCGTATCTGCTTGCCATGACAGCAGCACAGAACGACCGCTCCGCGTCGACGCCTTCAGTGGCCTCGGCGCACGACAAGATTCTCATCGTCGACTTCGGCAGCCAGGTGACGCAGCTGATTGCGCGTCGCGTGCGCGAGGACGGCGTCTATTGCGAGATCGTCCCGTTCAACAAGGCCGAACAGGCCTTTTTGGAGATGAAGCCGAAGGCGGTGATTCTCTCCGGCGGCCCCGAGTCGGTGCACGAGGCCGGCTCGCCCCGCGCCCCGCAGCTGATCTTCGCCTCCGGCGTGCCCGTGATGGGCATCTGCTACGGCCAGATGACCATGGCGGCCCAGTTAGGGGGCGAGGTCGAGGGCGGTCATCACCGCGAATTCGGCCGCGCCGATGTCGAGGTCAAGGCCGACAGCAAGCTGTTCGAGGACGTCTGGTCGTCAGGCAGCAAGAACCAGGTCTGGATGAGCCATGGTGATCGCATCACCAAGATGCCGCCGGGCTTCTCCGTCGCCGGCACCTCGCCGAACGCGCCCTTCGCGATCATCCAGGACGAGACGCGCAAATATTACGGCCTGATGTTCCACCCCGAAGTGGTGCACACGCCCGACGGCGCCAAGCTGATCCGCAATTTCGTCCGCAAGATCGCCGGCCTCACCGGCGACTGGACCATGCGCGCCTTCCGCGAGGAAGAGATCGCCAAGATCCGCGCGCAGGTCGGCAAGGGCAAGGTGATCTGCGGCCTCTCCGGCGGCGTCGATTCCGCCGTCGCGGCCGTGCTGATCCACGAAGCCATCGGCGATCAGCTCACCTGCGTGTTCGTCGATCACGGCATGCTGCGCCTCGACGAAGCCAAGACCGTCGTCGACCTGTTCCGCCACCACTACAACATCCCGCTCGTGCACGTGGACGCTTCGAAGCAATTTCTCGGCGAACTCGAAGGCGTCACCGATCCGGAAGTGAAGCGCAAGACCATCGGCCGCCTCTTCATCGAGGTGTTCGAGCAGGAGGCCAGGAAGATCGGCGGCGCCGACTTCCTCGCGCAGGGCACGCTCTATCCTGACGTGATCGAAAGCGTCTCCTTCACCGGCGGACCTTCGGTCACCATTAAGTCGCACCACAATGTCGGCGGTCTGCCTGAACGCATGAACATGAAGCTCGTCGAGCCCCTGCGCGAGCTGTTCAAGGACGAGGTGCGCAAGCTCGGCTACGAGCTCGGCCTGCCCGAGATCTTCGTCGGCCGCCACCCGTTCCCCGGCCCCGGCCTCGCCATCCGCTGCCCCGGCGACATCACGAAGGACAAGCTCGACATCCTGCGCAAGGCCGATGCCGTGTACATCGACCAGATCCGCAAACACGGCCTCTACGACGACATCTGGCAGGCCTTCGCCGTGCTGCTCCCCGTCAAGACCGTCGGCGTCATGGGCGACGGCCGCACCTACGACTACGTCGTGGGCCTGCGCGCCGTCACCTCCACCGACGGCATGACCGCCGACTTCTACCAGTTCGACATGAAGTTCCTGGGCGAGACCGCCACGCGCATCATCAACGAGGTGAAGGGCGTGAATAGGGTGGTTTATGATGTGACGAGCAAGCCGCCTGGGACGATTGAGTGGGAGTAAGGGGGAGTGCAGTTCAATCACTCCGATTCTAAGTACGGTATTAAGCCGAGTTCGGGTGAGTTTGCGAATGTTCTTTTCTTGAATGATACGAACCCGGGTCGCTGCTTTCCAGAGCCCCGGGTCTCGTCGTAATAGACCGACAGCAGGCTTTGTAGAAGACGCTGCAAGGGAATATGCGGCTCCGACCGACAGTCAACGCGGACATATCGCGCGTTCTGCGGCGTGTGCTTTGGCCTATTCTTGAAAATACATACCCTTGCCATCACCGAAGCCTCATTGACCATTGGGTCAAACAGTTGGCTCTCATGCGTGTTTTTGATTGCCTTAAAGATGCGGCTGCCGAGAGCGGCGTCGTCTTTTTCTTCCGCGGAGAAGGCAAAGAGGCCTGTATAAGGGCCGCGGCGATTTTCCTGATGACAGAGGTCCGCGGCTCCTTTGAGAGCGACGAATTCTTTCTCGATTTCCCTGTTGTATAGGGTCTTTTTCACGGAAAGGATGCCCACCACACCTTCAGGAGGAACTATACAGAATTCCTCGAACCGTTCAAAAACGGGAAACGCGTCGAAGTCGTAGATAATGACATCGAGCTGGCTGCTGTGACGGTCGGGGTGTTCGGCCACGCGCTTGATGTCCTGCACGCCTGTTTTCGTTGACGGACATAGGATAAAGCCTGAAACAGCGCGAAGATTGCCCGGCAAGTGTTTGTTCAGAAACGACCGAAGGAGAGACTCGATATGTCGGCCTTCTTCCCCGCGATGCGCCGCGCCGCGAGTCCGTGCGTGAGGGAGTAGAGTTTCGATAACTCGGTAACGGGCAAGTAGCGTCTGCGCTTCGATTTCAAAAAATTGGCGTACTCTATGACCTTTGAGGGAGTCATCCACGTCTTTTGGCTCTAACATCCGGCTCACCCGCGCACTGGATTGAAGACCTTGATTCCGGCAAAATCCTTTTCGTTGTCCGTCACGACGATGCAGTCGTTCGCAGCGGCGATCGCGGCAATGATCATGTCGAGCGCGCTTCGCGGTTTGCCCGCCGTTTTGCCTTCGGCCATCAGCCGTGCCCAGACGAGCCCCGCCTTATCGTCGAAAGACAGGATGCGGCCGGCAAAGAGAGCCTGCGGTCCTTCAGGCCCTGAGAACCAGAGATCGAGGAGGTCGCGCTTTTTACCGCGCGGTTTTTCCAGAATGCCGCGGCGGATTTCTCCGACGGTTAGTGACGCGATGAACAAATCCTCGTCGCGCTGCATCGACATCCATGACAGCAGCGATTTCGATGGCTGCGGTTTGACGACGTTGCTGATGATGTTGGTGTCGAGGAGATAGCGTGTCACAGGTCGACCTTGCGCCCCTTCTCGCGGGGGCGCGAAAGATCGAGATCTGCGCCGACGAGTGGTGAGCGACGCAATGCGGCAAGGATACCGCCGGGCTTTGGCGGTTCTCCCGCGATCGACTTGCTCACGGCAGCGCGAAGCTCCAAGGCCTCGGGCGTATCTTCTGACAGGCGTCTGGCGAACGAGCGGATGAGATCGCGATCGGCATCCCGGCCGAGCACCTCAAAACGAGCCAGGCCGCGCTTTCCCAGGCGCGAGCGATAATTCTGGATGGCGCGTTTCTGTGAGCTTCCCATAGGGTCTCCTTGATTTCCAGTAATATAGCCAGAAATGATGAATTCGACAAGTCGCGAGGAGGTGGCGCGTAGGGTGACTAGCCGAAGGCGTAATCCACGGAGGCCCCTCATATGGTCGAGCGCACAATGGCGGGTTACGCCTCGCTCAGCTGCCTACCAGTGCTCGCTTGAATTGTCCGCCATTCTCCTATATGACTACAATAGTCACATAGGTGCTCTATGCGAGAAATCCAGCTTCGTGATGCCAAGGCCAATCTCTCTGCAGTCGTCGATGAAGCCATTGACGGCAAGCCGGCGGTGATCACGCGCCATGGCAAGAAGCAGGCGGTGGTCCTGAGCTACGAGGAGTGGCGCCGGCTTTCGCAGGTCCCGAGCTTCGGACGTCTTTTGATGGCTGCTCCCGCGAGGGCGGGGGATCTGCCGGCGCGCAATCGGTCCAAGCTACGCAAGACCGATTTCTGAGACGTGTACCTCGTCGATACCAACGTCATATCCGCGGTCTCGCCGAACCGGCTGGCGCCCGCGGCGCTGGTCGAATGGATGGATGCGCACTCCGCTTCGTTGTTCTTGTCTGCGGTGACGATTGCGGAGGTCGAGGACGGAATCGCCAAGCTGCGGCGCGAGAAGGCCACGCGCAGGAGCAAGGACTTGGCCCAATGGCTAGACGTCGTATTGCATCTCTATGGCGACCGAATTCTGGCGTTCGATACGGCGGTCGCGCGGCTCGCGGGAGAGCTATCGGACCGGGCTCGCGGGCAGGGGCATGCGCCCGGATTTGCCGATATCATCATTGCCGCCACGGCGCGTCAGCACGCGCTGACGATCCTGTCGCGCAATGTCAGGCACTTCGAGCCGCTGGGTGTGCCAGTGCTCGATCCCTTTAGTGAGTTGCCGCCGTCCTGATCGCCGCGCAGGTGCCCAGCGCTTGCGTTGGATGTGCACCGTGCCTGCCCATGCTACGACCTCAGCGTCGCCTCTCTGGAGCCAGCGCTGATGTCCGTCCCGCCTGCAACCTCTGCCGAATCCGACCCCGAAGCCCTCGGCTATATGCGCGGCTTCCCGCCATCGCCCGATCGCATCATCACCTTCCAGGACGGCTCCTTCCGCAGCTTCCCCGAACTCCGCTGGGCCTGGAGCAACATCCGCCAGCTTGTGCCCACCGTGAACGTCTGGCGCGGAGCAGGGCCCGCGTCGGTGCTGCCGCGCGCGGAGCAGGACATCGGCGCGGTCGCATCGATCACGATGGACGGGCGGCCCATGACGTTCGCGAAGATGCTGGATGAGACGTACACCGACGGCATCGCGGTGCTGCATCGGGGCAGGCTGATCTATGAGCGCTATTTTGGCGCGCTGAAGCCGCACAAGCCGCATATCGCGATGTCGGTGACGAAGTCGTTCACCGGAGTGCTCGCAGGTCTCCTGGTCAGCGAGGGCAAGATCGATCCGCAGGCGCCTGTGACGGATTACGTGCCGGAGCTGAAGGCGAGTGCGTTCGGCGATGCGCGCGTGCACGAGGCCATGGATATGACCACGGGGCTCGAATACACCGAGGTCTACACCGACAAGAACTCGCACGTCTGGGGCCTGCGGCGCGCCAACGGCATGGCGCCGATCCCGCCCGACTATGACGGCCCGACCACGATCTTCGATTTCCTGGTGTCGCAGACAAAGCAGGGCGAGCACGGCAAGGCTTTCTCCTACAAGACCGTCAACACCGACGTTCTGGCCTGGATCATCAGGCGCGCCAGCGGGATGACGCTGTCCGACCTTCTCTCCGAACGGATCTGGCAGCCGATGGGCGCGGAGGAGGACGCGCATTATCATGTCGATCGCGTCGGCACCGAGAGCGGCGGTGGCGGTCTTTCCACGACGCTCCGCGATCTCGCCCGTTTCGGCGAGACCATCCGCAACCACGGCCGCTTCAATGGCCGCCAGATCGTGCCGTCACAGGTCGTCGAGGACATCGCGCGCGGCGGCAATCCCGAAAAGTTCAAGCCGGCCGGCTACACCACGCTCCCAGGCGCGTCCTACCACAATCAATGGTGGGTCACGCACAACGCTCACGGCGCCTACATGGCGCGCGGCGTGCACGGCCAGGGCATCTACGTCGATCCCAAGGCCGAGATGGTGATCGCGCGCTACGCTTCGCACCCCGTCGCAGGCAACGCCGCCAACGATCCCGTGACGCTGCCGGCCTACATGGCGCTGGCAAAGGCGCTGGTGGCGGGCGGATGAGTGCCGGTCACAGCGAGTGGGTGGTCTATCGCGCCCCCAAATCCGTGTCCTTCGGCCATCAATCCCGGCTTCGGGATCCACGGTGCGCCTGGCCATCGGTGCAACGGTTCCTGGCCGAGCTGACCCGATCGACCTTCGGCCACTACATTCAGCTCACATGTCATGAGCCCGGGCTGCTGAACCTTGCTGGTGCGACGTCGAGGGTCGAGGAGGCGCGAGGCATCTTCGGTGCGGAGGCCCAGCAGAACGGTCCCTACCGCACGCACCCGAGCTGGTCCTTGAGCGAAGCGCAGGTTTCCGCCGCAATTGATTTCGCACTCGATGACGACAAATTCCCGAAGCAGGAGATGGGTCCCTGTTGGTTCACTTTCGGATATCAGTTTTGCTGGCCCGAGTTTGACGATGCATTGCCGGCACAAACGGAGACGCGACCAATTATGTCGAGGCTAGGCCTCATACTCGGTCAGCAACGCCTCTTCCTTCAACCGCTCTTCGTCTATCCGGGGCCCTGGGATGCGGAGCGCGTGCGGGACTTCATCGACCGTACCGAAGCGATCATTCCGTTCCGTTTCCGCGATCAATATTTCAAGCGTTGGCTTCCGCCGGAAAAGCGGGGCAGCCAGGGCCGTCTTCTCCGCCTGGAGCCGACCTGGCGGCGCGGCAAGCAGTTGCATTGAAATCCGTTGAGCTCCCTCTACGGTCGCCCCATCTTCTCGAACTTCTTCACCAGCCGCTCCCGCTTCAGCCGCGACAGCCGCTGGATCCAGAACATCCCGTCGAGCTGGTCGATCTCGTGCTGATGGCAGACGGCGCGCAGAGCCTGGGACTCCTCGCTTTGCGCAACACCTTCCAGGTCCTGATAGCTGACCCGCACGCGGGCGTGGCGCTGCACCTCGTCGTTGACGCCGGGCATCGAGACGCTGCCCTCCTTGTGCATGATCATCTCGGGCGAAGCCCACTCGATCTGCGGGTTGACGTAGGTCTGCGGACCCGCGACGGCATCGAGCTCGAGCACGACGAGCCGCAACGGCACGCCGATATGCGGCGCCGTGATGCCGATGCCGGGCGCGGCGCGCATGGTCTCCAGCAGGTCCGCCGCAAGCTCCCGCAAGCCGTCGTCGAAGGCGGTGACGGGGCGAGCCGGCATCGCGAGCCGGCGGTCGGGATAGCGGACGATGGGACGAATGGTCATGAATGGCGCGCTAGCCCCTCTGGATCAGTTCGCGCCCGATCCGCTTCGGCGGCTCGCTCCGCAAGACGATGGCGGTCGTGACGGAGCCGTATCGGGCAATCGCATCGACGATGCTCTCGAGATCCGCGGGTGAGGGCACGATCACCTTGAGATGAAAGCAATCCTCGCCCGTCAGCCTCAGGACTTCGATGATCTCGGGCATCTCGGCAAACTGCTTCAGGCACGCCTTGATGTGCTCGTGCGTCGTCCGCAGGCGGATGACCGCCATCATGTTGAGGCCGACCGAGGCCGGCTCGATGACCGCGCGATAGGCCCTGATGATCCCGCGCTCCTCCAGCCGCTTCAGCCGCTCCGAGGTGGCGGGCTGGGACAGGCCGACCTTGCGTCCTAACTCCGAGACGCTGATGCGGCCATCGTCCTGAAGCGTCTCGATGATCGCAACATCGGTCGGGTCGAGCATGGGCTGGAAATCCTGGCTTCGCGTCATGACCTCTAATCTATCGGAATTGCGCTGCGCTTTCCGATGAATGCCAATTCCGTTTGTCGATGTAAATCGCCATGCTCCGCGCCTGCATGGCGACAGACGAGAGGTCAGGTGTGACGCAATTCATCCATTTGCCCGGGATCGGCAACTCCGGCGAAGCGCATTGGCAAAGCCACTGGGAGCTCGCGGATCCCACCATCCGCAGGTTCAGTCCGGCGAGCTGGGATCGACCTGACCTGGCCGACTGGATCGCGGCGTTGGATCGGGCTGTCGGCGCGGCAACAACGCCGCCGGTGCTCGTGGCCCACAGTTTGGCCTGTCTGCTTGTCGCGCATTGGCAGAAGCAAGCGACTGCGCCGGTGCAGGGCGCGCTTCTGGTTGCTGTGCCCGATCCGCAGTCTCCGGCGTTCCCGGTCGAGGCTGCGGCGTTTACGTCCGTGCCGGAAGAGCACTTTCGCTTTCCCTCGATGATCGTGGCCAGCACCAATGATCCCTACGCGTCGCTGCCCTATGTGCAGGCAAGGGCAGGGCAGTGGGGCAGCGAGCTGGTCAATATCGGCGCGAAGGGGCACATCAACGGTGCGAGCAATCTCGGTGACTGGCCGGACGGACGCCAGATTCTCACAGCGCTTTGTGCGCGGATCTAGGTGATGAGCAGGTCAATCCGTGTCGTTTCATAGGGTATTTCAGTCGATCGGCATTGCAGCCGAACCGCGTGATGTGTGGGAGGCTCTGATCAGTCCCGATGCCGGGGAGCTCTGGCGCAACGCCCACTTCAGGACGGGCTGGCAGGCCGGTGACCTCATTGAGATCGAGGCGAACATCGGAGCGAGGCGCTACCGCGACAAAGGGCAGGTTGTTGAGGTTCAGCGGCACCAATTGCTGCAATACACCTATTGGTCCAGCGTGTCAGGTCTGCCCGATCATCCCGAATTCCATTCGACCATCACCATGACGCTGGAGGCCAGCGGCGCGGAGACGATTTTGACGGTGGAGCAAGTGGTGCCGTCGTCACCGGTGCGCAGGGGACCGGATTGGGAGATCGGCGAGGACTCCGGAGCTAAGCATGTCGAATTCTATTGGCGGATGACCCTTCCGGTTCTGAAGCGGGTCGTCGAAGAAGCGCAGGAAGAATCGTGATCCGCGCGCCGCAATGCTACCCGATCCAGAGCAATGGTCACTTGGCTGTTTCGAAGGCGTCAATCGCTCGCGATACTTGTCCGGATAGGGCGTGCCGTCCTTGTGCGACGAGGCTTTCGGGATCATGACAGGATGCCAGTGTTTTGCCCGACGTGTCAAATTTGCTGTGGTCTCGCGAGTTCCCAGTCATGTGATTTGGCCGCCCCGTAAGTCATTGATCGCGCGGGGCCGGCTACTGTGCATGGGGTTGTTTTCGATATTTTTCCTGGCGGGCCGCAAAAGCCTGCTACGAAAAATGACGCGAGCGTGTCGGTCTCCAGCATTCCCATTCGTCTTCCATGTGAGACAGACCTGACGGGAGACATTCAATGCCTGCTTCCAGATATCGCTGGGTGATCGTCGCCGCCGGCGGCCTGCTCGGCTGCGTCGCGATCGGCGGCATGTTTTCGCTGCCGGTGTTCCTGCAGCCGATCGCCAAGGACACCGGCTGGTCGGTGACCGGCATCTCCAGCGCGATGACGATCGGCTTTCTTGCGATGGCCTGCAGCAGCATGATCTGGGGTACGCTGACGGACAAGTTCGGGCCGCTGCCGGTGGTGCTGACGGGATCGACGGTGCTGGCGCTGAGCCTGTTCGCCGCGAGCCATGCGACCTCGCTGATCGCCTTCCAGTTCGTGTTCGGGCTCATGACCGGCGCCTCCTGCGCCGCGATCTTCGCGCCGATGATGGCGACCGTCACCGGCTGGTTCGACACCCATCGCGGTCTCGCGGTGTCACTGGTGTCGGCCGGCATGGGCGTGGCGCCGATGACGATGTCGCCGTTCGCGGCCTGGCTCGTCTCTCATCATGACTGGCGTACGTCGATGCAGATCGTGGCGCTGGTGGTCGGCGCCATCATGATCCCGGTCGCGCTCTTGGTGCGCCGGCCGCCGGCGCTTGCGAATCCGCCGGTGGCGGCGATGGGCGAGGGCGGCGCGCAAGCCGAGATGTCCAGGAGCGAAGCGCTGCGCTCGCCGCAATTCCTGATCCTGCTCGCCACCAATTTCTTCTGCTGCGCCACCCATTCCGGCCCGATCATCCACACCGTCAGCTATGCCGTGAGCTGCGGCATCCCGCTGATCTCCGCGGTGACGATCTACAGCGTCGAGGGCCTCGCCGGTCTCGGCGGCCGCATCGCCTTCGGCCTGATGGGCGATCGGTTGGGGGCCAAGCGCGTGCTGGTCTCGGGCCTGCTCGCGCAAGCCTTCGGCGCGCTCGCCTACGTCTTCGCCCATCAGCTCACCACCTTCTACGCGGTCGCGATGGTGTTCGGCTTCATCTATGCCGGCACCATGCCGCTCTACGCGGTGATCATCCGCGAGAACTTTCCGCTGCGCATGATGGGCACCGTGATCGGCGGCACGGCGATGGCCGGCAGCCTCGGCATGGCGACCGGCCCGCTCGCCGGCGGCATGATCTACGACGCGTTCTCCAGCTACGCCTGGCTCTATATCGGCTCCTGGGCGATGGGCCTCGGCGCGTTCCTGATGGCGATGACGTTCCGCCCGTTCCCGAAGCCGCAAAGCCAGCCGGCGCCAGCCCCGGTTGCGGTCTGACGGAACCTAGGCCCGGATCTGTTTTTCGAAGAACAGATCCGGGTACGGATCGTCGTTGAAGCGCGGGATCTCGCGCCATCCGGTGGTGCGGTACAGCCGGCCGGCCTCCGGCAGCGCGCTGTTGGTGTCGAGCCGCAAGACGGCGATGCCGAGCGAGCGCGCGGCATCCTCGGCCACGTCCATCAGGCGCTTGCCGAGCCCCAATCCCCGCGCGGACGGCGCGACCCAGAGACGCTTGATCTCGGCATAGCCGTGATCGGTGCCCTTCAGGCCGACGCAGCCGATCGGCAACGTGTCCGACATCGCGACGATGAAGCTTCCGCGCGGCCGGCGCATGTCCTTGGCGTCAGGATCGCGCGACAGCGAAACGTCAAAGCCCTGTTTGAAGCGGCGGCCGAGCTCGGCGTAGTACTCGCCGAGGCAATGGCGCGCCTCGTCGCTGCGCGGATCCATGTCGGTGAGCGCGATACGATCCCGCGTCAGCGCCGAGGCGATCAGATCCATCGCCGCCAGCAGCGCCTCGGCTTGCGAGTTTCGCGCGAGGAAGCCTTCGGCTTGCTCGTTCGACATCGCCTCATAGGCTGCGAATTCGCGCTTGCCCGCGCGCGTCAGGCGCGCCACGCGGCGCCGCGCATCGTCCTCATGCGCTTGCGTCTCGACCAGGCCTTCATCCTCCAGGCTGCGCAACAGCCGGCTCATCAGCCCGGAATCGAGGCCGAGATAGTCGCGGATTTCGCCGACGTCGGAGCGGCCATGGCCGATCGCGTTGAGCACTCGCGCCGCCCCGAGCGGCCGCCCGCGCCCGAGGAAGGACGTGTCGAGCGCGCCGACGGCGGAGGTTACGGCGCGGTTGAAGCGGCGGACGCGGGAGACTGGATCGAACATTGTCTGACTTTAGTCAGATATTACGTTTGACGTCAATTGCCGCGCGGCATTTTCCCGATAAGAGGATGAAGATTGTCCATCCGCCGTCGCCGCCCTTGTCTTGGGTGTCATGCGTTTGCGATCGAAAGGTAGCGCGCGGGCCCGCCCGTGTGGCAGCATGCATCGTCCAACGGGGGGGACATGCCATGTCGCGCGTTTCGATCAAGACAAGGGACGATCTGCCGGAGACGCTGAGACCGCTGTGGGACAAGATGACGACCTATGGCGCGTTCGAGAACCAGGCCGGTGTGATGGCGCATCGCGCGCCGATCTTCAAGCACATGTGGTCGCTGCTGGTCGATCTCGCCAGCGAAGGCATGATCTCGAAGCGCCATCTCGAGCTTGCCCTGGTCACGGTGTCGCTGCTCAACAAATGCGACTACTGCGTCTCGCACCACGCGCCGAAACTTGCGGTGCAGGGCGTATCGGAGGAAGGCGCCGCGCGCCTCGTCGATTACAAGGATCATCCTGAGCTCGACGAGCTCGACAAGCTCGTCGTCGAGTATTCGATCGCCGTCACCAACGTCTGGAACAGGACGCGCGACGAGATCTTTGCTCGCCTGCGCGCGCATTTCTCGGAAGCCCAGATCGTCGAGCTGACCTGGCGCATCGCGCTGTGCGGCGCCTTCAACCGCTTCAACGACATTCTCCAGCTGGAGGTCGAGCAGGGCGTCCCCCACAGCGAAGCCGCCGAATAGCGGCCGGCGGTCGCTGCTTCGGCCGGCGAAGGATCACGGACCCGTGATTTGCGCGGAGACTAACGCAAGCTATATCGTAAGATATGTTTTGAGAAGGAGACGTAAGATATGTTTGGTAAGCACCGAGACCACAAAGACTTCCACTTCGGGCACTTCGCCCATTTCGCCATGGGTCGGCACGGCGGACGGCATCGTTTCGGCCGCGGCGGGCATGGCTTTTTTGGGCGGGGCGGCGACGACTTTCCGGGCGCAAGGCGGCTATCCTCGCAGGATCTCCAGCTCGTGATCCTGGCGTTGCTCGCCGACAAGCCGGCGCATGGCTACGAACTGATCAAGATCATCGAGGAGCGCTCGGAGGGATTCTACACGCCGAGCCCCGGCGTGATCTATCCGGCGCTGACCTATCTCGAAGAGGTCGGCAACGCGAACGTCGCGCAGGATGGCGGCCGCAAGCTCTACAGCATCACGCCGCAGGGCGAGGCTTATTTGGCCGAGCAGCGCGGCACCGCGGATGCGATCCTCCAAGCGCTGTCGCGGATCGGACGCCGCATGGACGAGGTGCGCGAGGCCTTTGCAGGCGTCAGCGATCTCGATGCCGATGCCTCCGACGAGCTTCATCGCGCCCGCCACAACCTCAAGCGCGCGCTGCGGACCAAGCACGGCAGCGACTCCGCCGAAGCACGTCGCATCGCCGGCGTCCTGGAGCGCGCGGCAGCGGAAATCATGGGCAAGTGACGATACGAATGCGTGGAAATGACTGATCGGCCGCACAGCCCGATTCAAGATCCGCGCGTCAACGCCGTGATCGCGCGCCTGCAAGGCGAGCGGCAGCGGAAAATTCGTGCACCCTGAAAAGCCACCTGCATTGTGAGTTGTGCCCGAGCGCCGCGCGGTTACGATGCGAGCGAGGTTCCCGGCGGAAGCGGGAGCTAACGACCGCGGAGGCGACATGAGCGGGCAGGAACGCAAAGTCAAAGGATCGGACCTGTTCGTCGCTGCGCTGGAGAACGAGGGCGTCGACCGCATTTTCGGTGTGCCCGGCGAGGAGAACCTCGACCTCGTCGAATCGCTGCGCACGTCCAAGATCGAGCTGGTCCTGACGCGCCACGAGCAGGCCGCCGCCTTCATGGCGGCGACCCACGGAAGGCTGACCGGTAAGCCCGGCGTGTGTCTATCGACCCTCGGCCCCGGCGCGCTCAACCTGTCGACCGGCGCGGCCTACGCGCATCTCGGCGCGATGCCGATGATCCTCATCACCGGCCAGAAGCCGATCATGAGCAGCCGGCAGGCGCGTTTCCAGATCGTGGACGTGGTCGCGACGATGAAGCCGCTGACGAAGCTGTCGCGGCAGATCGTCAGCGCCTCATCAATTCCGACGGTGGTGCGCGACGCCTTTCGCGTGGCAATGGAGGAGCGACCGGGACCGGTGCATCTCGAACTGCCCGAGGACATCGCCGGCGACGAAGTCGAAGCCGTTCCTGTGATCCCGATCCATCCGATCGAGATCCCCGTCGCCCACCGTGCCGCGCTCGATCGCGCCGCCGAGATGATCTTGGCCGCAAAGCGTCCGCTGGCGATGATGGGCGCCGCGACCAGCCGGCCTCGCTCGACACACGGTATCGCCAGCTTCGTGCGGCGGACCGGCATCCCGTTCTTCACGACGCAAATGGGCAAGGGCACCGTTCCCGGCGGCACCAATCTCTACATGGGCACCGCGGCGCTGTCCGAGCGCGACTACGTTCACGACGCCATCGACGCCGCCGACCTGATCGTGGCGATCGGCCATGATCCGATCGAGAAGCCGCCCTTCATCATGGGGCCGTCGGGGCCGAAGGTCATCCACGTCAGCTACACTTCCGCCAGCGTCGAGCTGGTCTACTTCCCCGATGCCGAGGTGGTCGGCGATGTCGGCCCGAGCCTGGAGCTTCTGGCCGATCGCCTCGAAGGCAAGCTGCCGCAGGCGGCCGCGCTGTTGCCGCTCCGCGAAGAGATCCTCAACCACATCGCCGACCGCGCCACCGAGACGCGCTGGCCGCCGACGCCGCAGCGGATCGTGCACGACATCCGCCAGATCATCCCCGAGAACGGCATCGTTGCGCTCGACAACGGGATGTACAAGATCTGGTTCGCGCGCAACTATCGCACCCGTGTCGCCAACACGCTCTTGCTCGACAACGCGCTTGCGACGATGGGTGCCGGCCTGCCGTCGGCGATGATGGCCGCAATGCTTTATCCCAACCGCCGCGTGCTCGCGGTCGCCGGCGACGGCGGCTTCATGATGAACAGCCAGGAGATGGAGACCGCCGTCCGCCTCCAGCTGAATCTGGTGGTGCTGGTGCTGGAGGACAACTCTTACGGCATGATCCGCTGGAAGCAGGCCGTCGACCACTTTGCCGATTATGGCATGACGTTCGGCAACCCCGACTTTGCGCTCTATGCCAAGGCCTATGGCGCCAAGGGTCACCGTATCGAAAGCATCGACAGCTTTGGTCCGACCCTCGACGCGGCATTCAAGGAAGGCGGCGTGCACCTGGTTTCGATCCCGATCGACTATTCGGAGAACGTACGAGTGCTGGTCGACGAGCTGCGGGCGCGGCAGAAATAAGGGAAAACTCTCAGAAATTGCCGGGAGGATCATACCAGACATTCCTTGATATATATCGTGCTACGATATATTGCAGGCGCGAAGAATCCTCCCGACAAGAGCAATTCATGCGCCAGCCTCCCGACATGACAGGTGGCCTCCCGCGTCATCGCGGCAAGCCCGGAGACTTTACCGCCGACCGCCGCGTGCTGGTCCTGATCGGCATGGCGCTGCTGGTCGGCAGCATCAGTGCTGGGGCCTCCTGGGTGCTGCTGAAGCTGATTGCGCTGGTGACCAATCTGGTCTGGTTCGGCCATGTCAGCACCGGGAACGTCTCGCTGGCCAATGCCCATCCCGGGATATGGATGGTGCTGGCACCGGCGCTCGGCGGTCTCGTGATCGGATTGATGGCGCGGTTCGGCTCGGAGAAGATCCGGGGCCACGGCATCCCCGAGGCGATCGAGGCGATCCTGATCGGCGGCAGCCGGATGCAGCCGAAGGTCGCGATCCTGAAGCCGCTGTCCTCGGCGGTGTCGATCGGAAGCGGCGGTCCGTTCGGCGCCGAGGGACCGATCATCATGACGGGCGGCGCGATCGGTTCGATCTTCGCCCAGTGCTTCCATCTCACCGCGGCCGAACGCAAGACACTGCTGGTCGCGGGGGCGGCCGCCGGCATGACGGCGATCTTCGGCACGCCGATTGCGGCGGTGCTGCTCGCGGTCGAGCTGCTGCTGTTCGAATGGAAGCCGCGCAGCTTCCTCCCCGTGGTGACGGGAGCGGTGGTCTCGGCGGCGTGGCGCCCGCTGCTGTTCGGGACCGGACCGCTGTTTCCGTTCGCGGAGCGGCCGGATCTGCCCTGGTGGGGGCTTGCCGCCGCAATCGGCGTCGGCATCGTCGCAGGCCTGCAATCCGGCCTGATGACGCGGCTGCTCTACGCGATCGAGGATTTGTTCGATCATCTGCCGATGCACTGGATGTGGTGGCCGATGCTCGGCGGCCTTGTCGTCGGGCTCGGCGGGCTCATCGATCCACGCGCGCTCGGCGTCGGCTACGACGTCATTGCGGATCTGTTGTCCGGTCACATGGTGCGCGACGAGGCGATCCGGCTCTTGTTGGTGAAGTCCGTGATCTGGGTGGTCGCGCTCAGCTCGGGCACGTCGGGCGGCGTGCTGGCGCCGCTGCTCATTCTCGGCGGCACGGCTGGCTGGATGGAGGGGCTGTTGCTTCCCGGTGGCGCATCGTTCTGGGCGCTGGTCGGCATGGCGGCGATGATGGGCGGCACGATGCGTTCGCCGCTGACCGGCGTGATGTTCGCGATCGAGCTGACCGGCAATATCGACATGCTGCTGCCGCTGCTGGCGGCGACCGGCGCTGCGCACGCCGTCACGGTACTGTTGCTCAAGCGCTCGATCCTGACCGAGAAGATCGCGCGCCGCGGCCAGCACATCACCCGCGAATACGCGATCGACCCGTTCGAGCTGATGCGCACGGCCGATGTCATGGTCACGAGAGTCGACACACTGCCGGTCGACATGTCGGTCGACGCGGCCGTGGCTTTCTTCACGTCGGACCAGCGCCGTCACAAATCCTATCCTGTCGTGGCTGCCGATGGACGATTGAGCGGCATGGTCACCCGCGCCGACGTGCTGCGCTGGCGCACCGAGGGTAATCATCAGGCGGCGACGCTTGATGACGTCGTCTCGGACAGCTCCAGCGTGGTCGCGCATCCCGACGACGTGCTGGGGCGGGTTGCCGATCTCATGGTCGCCTCCGATCTCGGGCGGCTGCCGGTGGTCGATCGTGCCAGCCATCGCGTCGTTGGCCTCGTCGCTCGCAAGGATTTGCTGCGAATTCGCGCGGTCGTGAACGCGCAGGAGGAGGACCGCAACGCCTATTTCCTGCGCGAAAAGGCGCTTGTGCCGGAGGCGCGGATCGCGGAAGGTCTGCCCCTCTGAACTCCAGCACCGACAGGAATGAACATGACTCGCGTTCGTTGTGTTACCGAGATGGGCATGGGCGTCGACGTTCACGGCCGGGACGCGACCAAGGCGGCGAAGCGCGCCGTTTCTGATGCCATCAGGCATTCGAGCCTCGGCTTCTTCCGGATGATCGGCAAGACCGCGAACGACATGTTCGTCGATGTTACCATCGGGGTGCCGAACCCGGAGGCGGTTGACAAGGAGGCCGTCGCGAAGGAGCTGCCTTACGGCTCCGTGACTGTCACCGCGGTCAAGGGCGGGCTGGAGATTCCGTCGGCCACGGAGGTAGCCAACGACCCCATCCTGATCGCCAATGCGGCCGTGATCGTCAGCTTCGACAGGGACTGAGCCGGTGTCCGACAGCGATGAGGCGCTGCTGGATCGTCCGATCTGGAGTGCACTGACGACCAGCCAGAAGCATCTGGCGGAGGGCGGGCCGCGCGCGCTGCGTTATCCCGTGGACATGACGCCGTTCGCCGACATGGTCGACCTGTCCGCGGCGAGTTTCGCCGCGCTCGGCGAACTCATGTTGCCGTCGCAGGTTGTCGCGCTGTTCACGCCGGAGCCGGTCGACGTTCCCGCTGGATTCAGGGTCGTGATCGCGGAGAGTGGCGAGCAGATGATCGGCTCACCCGCCGATTGCCCGCTGCGCGACGCCGAGGTCGTCACGCTCGGCAAGGCCGACGTTCCTGCGATGACGGCGCTGACGACGCTGACCAAGCCGGGGCCGTTCGCCGCGCGGACGCACGAACTGGGTACGTTCCTCGGCATTCGCGCCGGAGGCGAATTGGTCGCGATGACAGGCGAGCGGATGAAGCCCGGCAAGTTCGTCGAGATGACGGCGGTCTGCGTCCACCCTGACTACCGCGGGCGCGGCTATGCGCAGGCGCTGCTCGCGGCCGTCGCGCGCCGGATCGAGGCGCGTGGTGAAATTCCGTTCCTGCACGTGTTTTCGAGCAACACGTCTGCGATCGCGCTGTACGAGCGGCAGGGCATGCGCATCCGCCGCCGCCTGCACGTCACGGCCTTCATGAAGGAATGATGGCCCGGCGGCGTCCGCCGGGCCATTGCGATCAGGTCTTGTAGTCGACGAGCAGCGAACTCGCCGAAGACGAGTTGGAATTGCCGCTGGAGCCGTAGGAAGTCGACTGGCTGGTTGCGTTCTGAAGCAGCGAGATCAGTTCCTTCATCAGCTCCGCGGTGGTGGTCGAGGACGAGCTAGAGGAGGAATCGGACGAGGAGGTTGAGTCGGTACTGCTCGTGCTCGATGAGTCGCTGGTCCCATCCGTCGGTGGTGGGGGCGGCGGTCCACCTGGGCCATCGGCACTGCCGGAGAAGGTGTTGGCGAACACGTTCTTCAACTCGCTCGCCTGGTCGCTGGTCAGCTTGCCGCTCGACACTTCGCTCTGGATGAGATCGTCGATCTTGGATTGCATCTCGTCGGAGGAGGGCGGCGACGAGGAGCTCGAGCTCGATGCGCCGCTCTTCATCGCCGAATCGATGTCGTCAAGCGCGGACGACAGCGCGGATTCATCACTCGACGAGATGGTGCCCGCCGAGACTTCCTTGGTGAGTTCGCTCTTGAGGCGGTCGAGTGGAGAGTAGGAATTGCTGGTCGTTGCAGAAATCGAGGTCATTGCCGGTCACCCCTGGTGAAGTCGTGGATACGCTGAACATGGGTGTGAGGCTAAAGGTCGCGCGCTTAACGAGGTCTTGCCGCAGGGATTGCCGGTGTTTTCGTTGTGTTGCTCGCGCCGGGACGAACACGCGGTGAAACAAAAATCCGGGTCTGGCCGGTGCGGTCCACGCCTGACGCGAACAGGCTTCCCCGCAGCCGATTCGTTGCTATATCCATCGCAATCATGTCGGGGAGAGACCAGTCCATGGATGCCAGAACGCAAGATTTTTCCGCTGCACGGACGGCGATGCAGCGCTACGTGGACCAGGAGATCATTCCCGGCGTGTCCTGGGCGGTGCTGCGCGGGCGCGAGGTGGTCGATCAGCAATGCGTCGGCTTTGCCGATCGCGAGGCGAAGACGGCGCTGCGGCCCGACCATATTTTTCGCGCGTTCTCCAACACCAAGATCTTCGTGACCTCGGCGATCATGCTGCTGGTCGAGGAGGGCCGCATCGGGCTCGATGATCCGGTCGAGAAATTCCTGCCGCAACTCGGCAATCGGAAGGTGCTGAAGCAGGGTGCGTCGAGCCTCGCCGATGTCGAGCCGGCGAAAAGCCCGATCACGATCCGGCACCTGCTGACCCATACGTCCGGTCTCAGCTACGGCATCTTCGATCCCGGATCGGTGCTGTTCAAGGGCTACAACGACGCGCGCGTGCTCAATCCGCTGACGCCGCTGCCCGACATGATCGACCAGCTCGCAGATCTGCCGCTGTCCTATCATCCCGGCATGTCCTGGGAATATTCGGTGGCGACCGACGTGCTCGGCCGTGTCGTGGAGGTTGTCTCGGGCAAGCCGCTCGATGTCTTCCTCAAGGTGGGCATCTTCGATCCGCTCGGCATGACCGATACCGGCTTCTCCGTGCCTGAGGCGCAGCAGGACAGGCTGGTCGCGCATTACACCGGGACGGATGTGCTCGATCCGATGAAGCCGGGCCTGACGCGCGCTGACAATCTGCCGTATCCGCAGGCCTATCGGCGGCCGTTCCCGCGGCTGTCGGGGGGCGGCGGTCTGGTCTCGACCTTGCCGGATATGCTGGCCTTGGTGAAGGCGCTGGTGCCTGGGCCGGATTCGCTGCTGAAGCCTGAGACCTTGCGGCAGATGATGACCAACCAGCTACCGGCAGGCCAGACCATCCGTTTCGCCAATCTCGGCCCGATACCCGGTAAGGGCTTTGGCCTCGGCGGCGCCGTGACCTTCGCGCCGACGCCGTTCGATCCCCCGCACTCCACCGGCGAATTCCAGTGGGGGGGCCTTGCCGGCACCCATTGGTGGATCTGCCCGCAGGCAAATACTGCAGGCGTCCTGATGGCCCAGCGCCATATGGGCTTCTGGAACCCGTTCTTCTTCGAGTTCACGCGCATTGCCTACCAGGCCGTCGGAGGCTGACCGCGAAAAAAATGCCCAGCCTGGCGAATCCTTTTTGGCCATCGCGCTCTCTCTGTGGTCGAGGCTATCAGCCTCGGCTCATCTCGGAGGATGCGATGGCGTTTTACAGGAAGAATATCGGCGGCATGCACCAGGCGGTGCGGGTTGCAGCAGGGATCGCGGTGGCGGTCGTGGCATTGGTCTATCTCGCTGGTCCGGCGGCATGGTTGGTCGCGCTTGGCGGCGCCGGCTTCGCGCTGACCGGTCTCGTCGGCTATTGTCCGATGTGCGCGATGGCCGGCATCGGCAGGGGAGGCGTGTCGTGAACGCGGCTGCGATCTCGCTGGACCAGTTCGAGGCAGCGCGGCTCGGCGATATCGAGGCGATCGCCGGCCTGCTCGAAACGGCGCAGCCGGACATCCGCCGCTACGCACGAGCCACCTGCCGGAGTTCGGCGGATGCCGAGGATGCCGCGCAGGAAGCGCTGTGGATCCTGTTCCGTCATGTCGGCACGATCCGCTCGCTGCTTGCAATGTCCGCTTGGCTGTTCAGCGTGGTCCGTCGCGAATGCCTCCGGCTCGCCCGCAAGGCGGGCCTTGCGCCGTCGATCGACGAAACTGAAGCGGAGGCTGCGCTGCTGTCGCGTCCCGAGGCCGATTTGCGGCTAGACGTCGCCGCAGCCTTCGAGGCGCTGCCGCCGCATTACCGCGATGTCGCGCTGATGCGCGACGTCGAGGAGATGACGATCGACGAAATTGCCGACGCGCTTGGGGCCACGCGGCAGACCGTGAAAGCGCGCCTGCATCGCGCCCGCGCCTTGTTGCGCGAGTATCTGACGAGGTGAGTCACGAGCTGTTATCAAGCTCAGACGATCTGAAGTCGATTCCCCGCGGCATGGGGGTGAGAGATGAGCGAGCGTTCATTGGAGGCACGGCGGGACGTGTGAAGAATTATCTCGGTCTCGACGGATTTCGTTTCGGCTGGGTCGCCGCGTGGATCGATGATCGCGGCCAGCATGGATTCGACTATTCGCCGGGTCTGACGCGCCTGCTCGCGATGCCGCATGCGCGCGCGATGATCGACATGCCGATCGGGTTGAAGCCGAGCGGCTATCGGATCTGCGACTTGCGTGCGCGCGAGATGGTGGGCCCCGCGGTATTCCTCGGCGCCCGCCGCGACCTCTGGACGTTTCCCGACATGACCGCGGCCAACAGCCACTACTGGGAGCAGGAAGGCAAGGGCAGGGGCGTGTCGGCGCAGCTCTGGAACATCAGGGACAAGATCAAAGACGTCGACCAGATCATGACGCCGGAACAGCAGGCAACAATCGGCGAGGCGCATCCGGAATTGATCTTCTGGAATCTCGCGGGACAAGTCCGGCTTGCCAGGAAGACGTCGGCGGAAGGCCGGGAGCAGCGCATTGCACTACTGACACAACGTGGCTTCACGCACCTGCCGAAATGGCTGACGCGGCGCCACGGCACCGGCATCGACCGCGACGATCTCATTGATGCCTGCGCCTGTGCGGTGGCGGCGCGGGACAGCACGCAGCGTGTCGGTGGAGACGAAATCGATCCGCGCGGACTGCGGATGGAAATCAACTATTGAGGGCGGCGGGTCTCGCGTCCAGGAAAAACAGGCAAATTATTTGAGCCATGCAGGAACTGACAATGGCCGGCGCGCGTTCCCCGTGCGAACCGAATTGAGAGAGTTCGTGCGATGAATGATGCCAGCCAGTTCGCGACAGCGATGCTCGCGCTCGTTTTCACCGGAGCATTGCTCGTCACGGGGCAACTCTTCATCGAGCAGCGCGCCCAGAGCGAAGCGCTCTACGCGCTGAACCATCTGCTGCGTCCATTGTAGTCGAAATGGTCCGGCCTTGCGCCGTGCGATGGCTCGCCTAGATTATGCGGCATCTCACGAACGAAGCCGGAGTCCTGATGTCTGATTTGTCCGCCTTTGCGATCACCAAGCGTTGGCCCGCCAAACATCCCGAATTGCTTCAGCTCTATTCGCTGCCGACGCCGAACGGCGTGAAGGTCTCGATCATGCTGGAGGAGATCGGGTTGCCCTATGAGGTCCATCTCGTCGATTTCGGCAAGGACGATCAGAAGACGGCGGAGTTCCTCTCGCTCAATCCCAACGGCAAGATCCCGGCGATCCTCGATCCCAACGGTCCCGGCGGCAAGCCGCTGCCGCTGTTCGAATCCGGTGCGATCCTGCAATATCTCGCGGAGAAGACCGGCAAGCTGCTGCCCCAGGATGCCGCGCGGCGCTACCAGACCATCCAGTGGGTGCATTTCCAGATGGGCGGAATCGGGCCGATGTTCGGCCAGGTCGGCTTCTTCCACAAATTCGCCGGCAAGGATTTCGAGGACAAGCGTCCGCTCGAGCGTTACGTCGGCGAATCCAAGCGTCTGCTCGGCGTGATGGAGGCGCATCTTGCGGGCCGCCAATGGTTCATGGATGACGACTACACCATCGCCGACATCTCGATGCTCGGCTGGGTGCGCAATCTCATCGGCTTTTATGGAGCCGGCGATCTCGTCGCATTCAGCCAGTTCAAGTCGGTCGGCGCCTGGCTCGAACGCGGGCTTGCGCGTCCGGCCGTGCAGCGTGGGCTCAACATTCCGAAGCGTCCTTGAAGCTAGCCCAGCGCTTTGTAGCTCATGTAGATCGCCATCAAGGCGACCAGCCCAATCATGGTTCGGCGCAGTACGGCTTTGCTGACGCCGTTGGCCGCGCGGGCGCCGAGATCGGTGCCGACCCAGAGGCCGGCGACGATGCCGAGGATGGCCGGCCAGCCGACCATCAATCCCTTGCTCCAATAGATCCAGGCCGCCGGGATGTTGGTGGGAATGACCAAGAAAACGAGGCTGACGAGCTGCGCCTGATGCTGTGGCACGCGCAAGCCGGCAGCGAGGCCGACCGTGATTGCGAGCCCGCCGCCAATGCCCATGAAGCCCGAGGAGAAGCCGGCGAGTACGCCGATGAGGAGCAGGGGGAACCAGGGCCGGCGGTCCTGATCGCCGCCGCCGCTGCCGCTGTCCTTGCGGTCGCGACGCAGGACCAGCAGGGCGATCAGCGCGACGAGATAGACGACGTAGGTCCATTGCAGCACCGCGTCGGTCACCGCGGCCGCGGCATAGCCGCCGCCGGCGCCACCGATCAGAAATCCGAGGCCGATCCAGAGGATCCAGAGCAGTGGGCTGCGGTTGCCATGCTCCCAGTAGCGGCGCACGCCGGCGAGGCCGGTCGGCGGGATCTGCGTGATCAGCGAGGTGCCCTGTGCGACATGTTGCTCGGCGCCGAGCAGCAGCACGCTGAAGATGACGAGGCCGCCGCCGGGGCTCGTCCCCATGAAGCCCGAGGTCAGTCCGCCGACGAGACCGACGCCGGCGCCGGCGAGGAGGTCGTGGATCCCCGACATCGCTTATGTCCTCGTCCGTCGTTTGACGTCGGGTTTGGCCGTACGAAAGCCGTCGATCACAGTGGTGACAGTCGCCATGCAGGCAGCGACGTCAAAATCCTCGCCCCAGCATTTTTGCAGCACGAAGCCCTGGAAGATCGCGATCAGCACGCGCGCGATCGCATCGGCGCCGATGTCGCGCTTGATCAGGCCGTCGTGCTGGCCGCGCTCGACCAGCGCGACGATCAGCGCGCGCGGCATGTCGATGCCCTCGACGACGCTGGTGCGGACGCGGCGGTTGCGCAGCGCCTCGGACCAGCCATGGATGCCGACCCGGCGCCGCGCTTCGCCGGCGGGATCGGTGAGCCATTGCGTGTAGACGCGGACCAGCGCGTGCAGTCCCCCGATGGGATCGCCGGATCCCTGCGCCACCGAGTTGAGCACGGACTCGCGGCGATGCCGGTCATCGGCGAGGGCCTCGATCAGATCGTCCTTGCTCTGAAAATAGAGATAGACCGCGCCGTGGCTCAGGCCCGACCGCTTGACGATGTCGGCCATGCCGGTCTGGTGAAATCCGTCGCCGGAAAAGCAGGCGAGCGCGGCTTCGAGGATCTGCTGACGCCGGTCTTCACGCTTCTTGTCGCTGATTTTGGGCATCCGTCCCGTCTATAAATAGCTGACAGATCGATCGTTTTAGAGGGAAAGCCGGAAACGGCACGATCAAAGCCGTGATTATATAAAAACGATCAGTCAGTCATTTTTATTGGCAGAACGGATGCGGGTCAAGTCCCGAGTGCCCTGGCTCGACGGACAAAGGGGATCGGGTGATGGGAGATCCGCTCGCGAGGACGCTAGTCTAGAACAGCCGCCCGCCGTTCGGCACCGGCTTGCTGGGCTGCATCAGCACGACCTTGCCGTCGGCATCGGGGAAGCCGAGCGTCAGCACCTCGGAGACGACAGGCCCGATCTGGCGCGGCGGGAAATTGACGACCGCGGCGACCTGCTGTCCGACCAGCGTCTCGAGCGGATGGTTCTCGGTGATCTGCGCCGAACTCTTGCGCACGCCGATGGCCGGGCCGAAGTCGATCCACAGCCGCCACGCCGGCTTGCGCGCCTCGGGAAACGGCTTGGCATCGACGATGGTGCCGACGCGGATATCGACCGCAAGGAACGCGTTGAAGTCGATGGTCGGTGAGGCGGCAGCGGTAGGATCGTGGGTGACGTGCATGGTGTGTCCGTCCGGAAGAAGTCGAAAGCGTCGTTCGCAATATTGTCGCGTGATCGGGAGTTTCGTACAACGCCACGGCACGTCACGACGCATGCGCGAGGACCGTCTTGCCCAACATCATCTACGGCATCAAGAACTGCGACACCATGAAGAAGGCGCGAGCCTGGCTCGATACCCATGGCGTGGCCTACGAGTTCCACGACTACAAGGCCGCTGGCGTGGAGAAGGACAAGCTCAAGCAATGGAGCGACAAGCTCGGCTGGGACATGCTGCTCAATCGCGCCGGCACCACCTTCAAGAAGCTGCCCGATGCCGACAAGGAAGGCCTGACCGAAAAGAAGGCGCTGGCGCTGATGCTAGCGCAACCATCGATGATCAAGCGGCCGGTGCTCGAAATCGGCGGCAAGCTCCTGGTCGGCTTCAAGCCCGATATCTACGACAAGGAAGTCGGTGCGAAAGCGCGCAAGAGCTAGTTCAGCTCGATGATCTCGGCGGTCACGTCAGGCCCACCGGCCTGATCGGCGGATTCGACGATTCCGGCGGCTACGATGCGGCCGGGTGTGCTGTGAAACAGGTCGCGATCGATCACCGTGCGCAGTTTCGGCCGCGGCAGCGCGTCATTTCCGCGCAGCAGATTCTTGATCTCGAAGCCACCATCCTCGCAGAAGGTCTTGAGCGAGGCGATGACGTGGCTGACCCTGTCGTCGGTCAGGAAAGGCAGCAGCAGCCGTTCATAGGCGACGACGCGGCCATAGATGTCGTCGACGTCCGCAACGCTGTAGACCGGAAGCCCGCGCGCCACGCATTCATGATAGATCGGCATCACGAAGGGCGCGAGCCGGGGCCCGACATAATCCTCCAGCAGGATTCCCTTGCCCGTATGGCCGTAGGCGCGCGAGATGCGGGTGCCCTCGCTCTGAATGGTCAGGCTCGGCGTCGGCCCCGAATTGTCCACCGTGTAGTAGATGAGATCGGACAATTCTTCCTCGAGTCGGGCGGGCTGGTACTCCCAGATCGCCGGTGCAAGCTGCTGGCGCGCATAAAGTCGCAGCCACGTGTTCAGGAGGTCACGCTGCCTGATCGACTTGACGACAGAAGGAGCGGCGCTTGCGAAATCCAAAACATTATTCCCGGCAAATGAACCCGCGCATGATGGTCGCGGCGGGAAAATTTTTGATGAAGGCTGGTGCGCGGGACCAAAGACCGTTAACGACGACTTGATGACCGGCGTCTTGCGAACCGGGAAGCCGGCAGGCGACATCAGCAAAACCTCCAACTAAGGGAGCATAAGACTCCCGGCCGGAGGCCTGACCTGCTCAGCTTTCCGCCTTGCCTAACCCCCGTCACCTCCGGCATATTCCGCGCCCGGAGGCTGCGTCCGGGACGGGCTCCAGGGCCTCCGGAAAGCCGAATTAACAAGGACAGCCACGCGCAGGATGCGGGCAGGGGGAAATCTGTTTGGCCGATGAGTTCATTCTCGAAACGGAAGGCTTGACCAAGGAGTTCGCGGGCTTCTTCGCCGTCCGCGACGTTGCGCTCAAGGTTCGCCGTGGGAGTATTCACGCGTTGATCGGCCCGAACGGCGCCGGCAAGACGACGTGCTTCAATCTTCTGACCAAGTTCCTCAAACCGTCTGCCGGAAAAATCCTGTACAAGGGACAGGACATCACCGCGATGGCGCCCGCCGATGTCGCGCGCCTGGGACTGGTGCGTTCATTCCAGATCTCGGCGGTGTTTCCGCATCTCACTGCGCTGGAGAACGTTCGTGTCGCCCTCCAGCGCCAGCACGGCAGCTCGTTCGATTTCTGGCGCTCCAAGTCCGTGCTCAACCGCTTCAACGACCGTGCGCGCGAACTGTTGAACGACGTCGGCCTCAGCGAGTTTGCGAATACGCCGGCGGTCGAGATGGCCTATGGGCGCAAGCGTGCGCTCGAGATCGCGACCACGCTCGCACTCGATCCGGAAATGATGCTTCTGGACGAGCCGATGGCCGGCATGGGCCACGAGGATATCGACAAGATCGCGGCGCTGATCAAGCGGATCTCCGCGAAATACACCATCCTGATGGTCGAGCATAATTTGAGCGTCGTCGCCAATCTCTCCGATATCATCACCGTGCTGACGCGCGGGCAGGTGCTCGCGCAGGGCCATTACAGCGAACTCACCAAGGACGAGCGCGTGAAGGAAGCCTATCTGGGAGCCGGTCATGCCTGAGACTGCAATGGCCGAGGCGCCGGTGAAGGCCGCAACCGGCGGCAACATCCTCCAGGTCCGCAACCTCGAGGCCTGGTACGGCGAGTCCCACATCCTGCACGGGATCAATTTCGACGTGAATGCGGGCGAGGTCGTCACGCTGCTCGGGCGTAACGGCGCCGGCAAGACGACCACGCTGAAGTCGATCATGGGCATCATCGGCAAGCGCGCCGGCTCGATCAAATTCAACGATCAGGAGATCATCCGCGCGACCTCCGACAAGATCGCCCGCATGGGCATCGCGTTCTGCCCTGAGGAACGGGGAATTTTCTCGAGCCTCGACGTGAAGGAGAATTTGCTGCTGCCGCCGGTGGTTCGTGCAGGCGGATTGCCGCTCGAGCAGATTTTCGATCTGTTTCCGAACCTGAAAGAGCGGCTGAGCAGCCAGGGCACCAAGCTCTCCGGCGGCGAGCAGCAGATGCTCGCGATCGCGCGCATCCTGCGCACGGGCGCGAGCTTCCTGATGCTGGACGAGCCGACCGAAGGTCTTGCGCCCGTCATCATCCAGCAGATCGGCCACACCATTGCGCGGCTCAAGAAGGAAGGGTTCACGATTCTGCTGGTCGAGCAGAACTTCCGCTTCGCATCCACCGTCGCCGACCGTTATTATGTCGTCGAGCACGGCAAGATCATTGACGGATTTTCCAATGCGGAGCTTGCCGCCAACATGGACAAGCTCCACACCTATCTCGGCGTCTAGCCTGGCCCGGAGCGGGACGGCTTGCAGAAAAGACGAAGAGAGATTTGACGAGGAAGTAGTATGAACAAGTCGATTGCATCGTTGTTGCTCGGCACGGCGTTGGCCGCGACCGCCGCCGGCGTCGCCTTCGCACAGGACAAGACGGTCAAGATCGGTGCGCTGTCCGATCAGTCCGGCCTCTATGCGGACCTCGGTGGACCCGGTTCGACGCTCGCAGCCCAGATGGCCGTCGAGGACTCCGGCCTCGCCGCAAAAGGGTGGAAGATCGACATCATCTCTGGCGACCACCAGAACAAGCCCGACATCGGCACCGCGATCGCGCGGCAATGGTTCGACGTCGACAAGGTCGACGCCATCGTCGACGTGCCGAACTCCGGCGTGGCGCTCGCCGTCAACAACGTCGTCAAGGAAAAGAACGGCGTCTACATCAACTCGGGTGCGGCGACCTCCGACCTCACCAACGCGCAGTGCTCGCCAAACACCGTGCACTGGACCTACGATACCTACATGCTGGCCCACACCACGGGCCAGGCGCTGGTGAAGGCCGGCGGCGACACGTGGTTCTTCCTCACTGCCGACTATGCCTTCGGTGCGGCGCTCGAGCGCGACACCACGGCCGTCATCAACGCCAATGGCGGCAAGGTCGTCGGCGGCGTCAAGCATCCGCTCAACACGCCGGATTTCTCGTCGTTCCTGCTTCAGGCGCAGGCTTCCAAGGCCAAGATCATCGGCCTCGCCAATGCCGGCGGCGACACCACCAATACGATCAAGCAGGCGGCCGAGTTCGGCATCGTCAAGGGCGGCCAGAAGCTCGCCGCGCTGCTGCTGTTCCTCACCGACGTCAAGGCGATCGGGCTCGAGACCGCGCAGGGCCTGAACTTCACCGAGACGTTCTACTGGGACATGAACGACAAGACCCGTGCGTTCTCCAAGCGCTTCTCGGAAAAGATGAAGAACAGCGCCCCGCCGACCATGGTGCAGGCGGGCGTCTACGCAGGTGTGCGCCACTATCTCAAGGCGCTGGAAGCGCTCGGCGGCAATCCGCATGACGGCGTCAAGGTCGTCGACAAGATGAAATCGATGCCCACGGAAGACGATCTGTTCGGCAAGGGCGAGATCCAGCCGAACGGCCGCACCATCCACAACGCCTATCTGTTCGAGGTGAAGAAGCCCTCCGAGTCCAAGGGACCGTGGGACTTCTACAAGCTCGTCGGCACGGTGCCCGGCGATCAGGCGTTCACGCCGCTCTCCGAGAGCAAGTGCGCGCTGCTTAAGAAGTAGGACCAACAGCCTGCCGGCCTCGAGCCGGCGGGCAAACTTTGGGAACGCCGAAGGGACTGGGTGCTGGATCGATGCAGGCTCTCTACGCACAGCTACTTGTGGGACTGATCAACGGCTCGTTTTACGCGCTGCTCAGTCTCGGGCTCGCCGTCATCTTCGGCATGCTCAACATCATCAATTTCGCCCATGGCGCGCTCTACATGATGGGCGCCTTCATGGCGTATTTCCTGCTGAACCTCGGCGGCATCAACTACTGGTGGGCGCTGCTGCTGGCGCCGATCATCGTCGGCATCTTCGGCATGATCCTGGAACGGACCATGCTGCAGTGGCTGACCGGCCTCGATCATCTCTACGGCCTGCTGCTCACCTTCGGCATCGCACTGATCGTGCAGGGCGTGTTCCAGAACTATTTCGGCTCCTCCGGCCTGCCTTACGCCATTCCGGATCAGCTCAGGGGCGGCATGAATCTCGGCTTCATGTTCCTGCCGATCTATCGCGGCTGGGTCGTGATCTTCTCGCTGGTCGTGTGTCTGGCGACCTGGTACCTGATTGAGAAGACGCGGCTGGGCGCCTACCTGCGCGCCGCCACTGAAAACCCGACGCTGGTGCGCGCCTTCGGCATCAACGTGCCCCGCATGATCACGCTGACCTATGGTCTCGGTGTCGGTCTTGCCGCGCTGGCCGGCGTGCTCTCGGCGCCGATCAATCAGGTCCGGCCGCTGATGGGCGCCGACCTCATCATCGTCGTGTTCGCGGTGGTGGTGATCGGCGGCATGGGATCGATCATGGGCTCCATCATCACCGGCTTCGCGCTCGGTGTGATCGAAGGCCTGACCAAATATTTCTACCCCGAGGCCTCCAACACCGTCGTGTTCGTGCTGATGGTGCTGGTGCTCTTGGTGAAGCCAACGGGATTGACGGGAAGGGCGGCCTGACATGACAGCCTTGACGGACGACACGCTGCCGGTAACCCCGCGCGCGATGCGCGACGAGATGATCGCGTTTGTGGTGATGGCGCTGCTGCTGGCGTCGGTGCCTTTCACGGGAGTCTATCCGTTCTTCGTGATGCAGGCGCTGTGCTTTGCGCTGCTTGCGTGCGCCTTCAATCTCCTGATCGGCTATGGTGGCCTGTTGTCGTTCGGTCACGCCATGTTCATGGGCACTGCCGGTTATTGCAGCGCGCATGCACTGAAGGTCTGGGCGCTCCCGCCCGAACTCGGCGTCCTCGTCGGCATCGCGGCGGCGTTCGTGCTGTCCCTCATCACCGGCTACATCTCGATCCGCCGCCAGGGCATCTACTTCTCGATGATTACGCTGGCGCTGTCACAGCTGCTGTACTTCATCTACCTCCAGGCACCGTTCACGCATGGCGAGGACGGCATCCAGGGCATTCCGCAGGGGCACATGTTCGGCGTGCTCGACCTGTCCAATGCGACCGTGCTCTATTACGTCGTGCTGGCCGGATTCCTCGCGGGCTTCCTGCTGATCTACCGCATCATCAATTCGCCGTTCGGTGAAGTGCTGAAGTCGATCCGCGAGAACGAGCCGCGCGCCATCTCGCTCGGCTACCGGACTGACCAGTACAAGTTCCTGGCGTTTGTCCTGTCGGGGACGTTGGCGGGCTTTGCCGGCGCGCTGAAAGTGTTCGTGGCGCAGAACGCCTCGCTCACCGACGTGCATTGGTCGATGTCGGGTGAGGTCGTACTGATGACGCTGGTCGGCGGTCTCGGGACCATTTTCGGTCCCGTGATCGGCGCCTTCGTCATCATCGCCATGCAGCAATATCTGGCGGGCTTCGGCCAATGGGTGACGGTGATCCAGGGCTCGATCTTCGTGATCTGCGTGCTCACCTTCCGCCGCGGCGTCATCGGCGAAATCGCCCATTACTTCCGGCGATCGCTCTAAATCATTGATATCACATCAATTTAATTGATGTGCGAATCCGGTGGATGATCCCGCTCCGCGGGCGTGAGATGACACGCACGCAGAGCGAAAATGGTCTATGACGGTTTTGTGACGGTCCGTACGGACCGGGGGATTTCCAACCGGTAGACCATTTCCATGATGCGTTGGTTTCGCGCTTTCCTGCCCAAGGAAGAACGGTTCTTCGACCTGTTCGACCGCCACGCCCAGACCGTGATCCAGGGCGCGATCGCGCTCCAGGGCGTGCTGAACGGCGGCGAGGAGACGCCGGTCTATTGCCAGCGCGTCAGCCAGTTCGAGAACGACGCCGACAACGTCACCCGCGAGGTGCTGACGGCGGTGCGCCGCACTTTCATTACGCCGTTCGACAGGGGCGACATCAAGAACCTCATCACGTCGCTGGATGATGCCATCGACCAGATGCAGCAGACGGCCAAGGCCGTGATGCTGTTCGAGGTGCGCACCTTCGAGCCGCCGATGCGTGAAATCGGCGCGCTCCTGATCGAGTGCGCCAACCTGGTCGGACGCGCACTGCCCTTGATGCAGCAGATCGGCAAGAACGTCGCGATGCTCACCGCGATCACGGAGGAACTGACCAAACTCGAGGGCCGCGTCGACGATCTCCACGACATCGGCCTGAAGGAGTTGTTCCTCAAGCACCGCGACGGCAACGCGATGGATTTCATCGTCGGCGTCGAGATCTACGACCACCTCGAAAAGGTGGCGGATCGCTTCGACGACGTTGCGAACGAGATCAACAGCATCGTCATCGAGCAAGTGTAGGGCAGGGGCCGCGCCGTGGATGCTGCGTTGGGTTTTCCCGTCCTGGTCGGACTGATCGCCGTCGCGCTGCTGTTCGACTTCCTGAACGGCCTGCACGACGCCGCCAATTCGATTGCGACCATCGTCTCGACACGGGTGCTGCGGCCGCAATTTGCGGTGTTCTGGGCCGCATTCTTCAATTTCGTCGCCTTCATGGTGTTCGGGCTTCACGTCGCCCAGACCATCGGCACCGGTATCATCGACCCCGCGATCGTCGACGCCCAGGTGATCTTCGCCGCACTGGTCGGCGCCATCGTCTGGAATCTCGTGACCTGGGGGCTGGGCATTCCGTCCTCCTCCTCGCATGCGCTGATCGGCGGCCTTGTCGGTGGCGGCATGGCCAAGGCCGGAATTTCGGCAGCGGTCTGGAGCGGCCTTACCAAGGCGGTGTTGGCGATCGTGCTGTCGCCGCTGGTCGGTTTCCTGCTCGCGATGATGCTGGTCGCGATCGTGTCCTGGCTCTCGGTGCGTTCGACGCCGTTCGCGGTCGACCGCGCCTTCCGCATCCTGCAATTCGCCTCGGCCTCGCTCTATTCGCTCGGCCATGGCGGCAATGACGCGCAGAAGACGATGGGAATCATCGCCGTGCTGCTCTATTCGCAGGGCCAGCTCGGCAGCGAATTCACGGTGCCGTTCTGGGTGGTCCTGTCCTGCCAGACGGCGATGGCGCTGGGTACGCTGATGGGCGGCTGGCGCATCGTCCGCACTATGGGCCTGCGCATCACCAAATTGACGCCGATGCAGGGTTTTTGCGCCGAGACCGGCGGCGCGGCAACCTTGTTCATGGCGACCTTCCTCGGCGTCCCCGTCTCGACCACCCACACCATCACCGGCGCAATCGTCGGTGTCGGCGCTGCCCGCCGTGTCTCGGCGGTGCGCTGGAACGTGGCGAGCTCGATCGTCTATGCCTGGGTGATCACGATCCCGGCTTCGGCCATCGTCGCCGCGCTGAGCTGGTGGGCGGTGCAGATCTTCAAGTAACCAGCTTCAATCCGGCGATGCCGGCCACGATCAGCCCGATGCTGGCGAGGCGCAACGCGGTGGCGGGCTCGCCGAACAGGTAGATGCCGAGCGTTGCGGTGCCGACTGCCCCGATCCCGGTCCAGACCGCATAGGCGGTTCCGACGGGCAGGGACTTGAGCGCGAGTCCGAGCAGGACCACGCTGCCCGCCATGGCCGCGAGCGTGATCGCGGATGGAACAAGCCTGGTAAATCCCTCGGTATATTTCAGGCCGATCGCCCAGGTGATCTCGAGAAGACCGGCGACGAACAGGATGCTCCAGGCCATGACGACCCTCCCTTCAAGGCAGGGCCGTCCCCGCTAGGCAATAGGCTGATGAGCAGGGAGGTCGTCCTCCCCCAAGGCCAGCATGGCCAAGGCCGATATGGGGCTGGCCGAGAGGCTCCGCAATCACCAAATGAGGCTTGATCCAGCCCATTTTCCCTGCCAAACGCTCCCGCCATGTCCGACATTGCCGCCACCACAGCCGAATCGCCGGCCCGTTCCCCGCTTGCCGCAGAAGTGTCGCGCCGGCGTACCTTTGCGATCATCTCGCACCCGGACGCCGGCAAGACCACGCTGACCGAAAAGCTCCTGTTGTTCGGCGGCGCCATCAATCTCGCCGGCCAGGTCAAGGCCAAGGGTGAGCGGCGCAACACCCGTTCGGACTGGATGAAGATCGAGCGCGAGCGCGGCATCTCGGTCGTGACCTCGGTGATGACGTTCGAGTTCGAAGGCCTTGTCTTCAACCTGCTGGACACGCCGGGCCACGAGGACTTTTCGGAAGACACCTATCGCACCCTGACGGCGGTGGATTCCGCCGTCATGGTGATCGACGCCGCCAAGGGCATCGAGGCGCGGACGCGAAAGCTGTTCGAGGTTTGCCGCCTGCGCGACATCCCGATCATCACGTTCATCAACAAGATGGACCGCGAGAGCCGCGACGTGTTCGAACTGCTCGACGAGATCGAGAAGACGCTGGCGCTCGACACGACGCCGATGACCTGGCCGGTCGGCCGGGGCCGCGACTTCCTCGGTACCTACGACGTCGTCAATGGCGGCGTGCGCCTGCTCGAAGGCGGTGGCGCCAAGACGGGGGCTGCGCAGCAGATCGAGATCGAAGAACTGGCCAAGCTCAGTGCGAACCTTGACGTGTCCGCGGTGAAGGACGAACTCGAGCTCGTCACCGAGGCCTCAAAACCGTTCGAGCTCGAAGCGTTCCGTGAGGGGCATCTGACGCCGGTTTATTTCGGCAGCGCGCTGCGCAATTTCGGCGTCGGCGACCTGCTCGAGGGCCTCGGCAAGTTTGCGCCCGAACCGCGCGCGCAGGACAGCGACCAGCGCAAGGTCGAGGCGACCGATCCGCGCATGAGCGCCTTCGTATTCAAGATCCAGGCCAACATGGATCCGAATCACCGCGACCGCATCGCCTTCGCGCGCCTCTGCTCCGGCAGGCTCAGCCGCGGCATGAAGGCGAAGCTGGTGCGCACCGGCAAGAGCATGCCGCTGTCGAGCCCGCAATTCTTCTTCGCCCAGGACCGCTCGGTCGCGGACGAAGCCTTTGCCGGCGACGTCGTCGGCATTCCCAATCACGGCACGCTGCGCATCGGCGACACGCTGACCGAGGGCGAGGATTTCAACTTCGTCGGCGTGCCGAGTTTCGCCCCTGAAATCGTTCGCCGTGTCCGTCTTACCGACGCGATGAAGGCCAAGAAGCTGAAGGAAGCGCTTCAGCAGATGTCGGAAGAGGGCGTCGTCCAGGTGTTCCGTCCGCGCGACGGCGCGCCGGCATTGGTCGGCGTGGTCGGCGCGCTCCAGCTCGATGTGCTGAAGGCACGGCTCGAAGCGGAATATTCGCTGCCGGTCGAATTCGAGGTGAGCGAGTTCCAGCTCGCGCGCTGGGTTTCATCGGATGATCGGAAGAAGCTCGACACCTTCATCGCCGCCAACACGTCGAGCATCGCCGACGACGTCGATGGCGATCCCGTGTATCTGGCCCGGAATGAATTCTATCTCGGCTACACCAAAGAGCGCGCCGAAGGCATCGAGTTCACCAACGTCAAGGATGTCAAGAAGAAGGGGTAGGGCGGAGTCCGGTCGCTTGAGCGCGGGCATGTGAACGCGCGCGGGCTTGACGCTGTCACGAACGATGCCACGTTTCATCGAGGTGATATCGCGAGCTCAAAGCATGCGGCGCGGCATTCTCCTTCTCACACTGTTGGCGATATCGACCGTTGCCGCCGACGCGCAGCGTCGCCAGATCAATCCGATCCCGTTTGCGCACGAGCCGTGTAGCGTGCTCGACAACAGGCCCTGCACGCCGTCCTATTGCAGTCCGCTCGAGCCCGGTCCCTGCATTCCCGAGATGGACTATCCCTATGGCCAGAACCTCCAGCTCACGATCGAGAGCGTGCCGGCGGAGGCTGATCGGGCCAAGTATCAAAAGCCGGATCACGATCTCGATACGATCGGTGATCTCTTTGCCGAGCTGCGCGCTTGTTGGTCACCGCCATCGGACAATGCGCACGCGGGCATGCAGGTGGCCGTTCGCTTCAGTTTCAATAAAGCCGGCCGCCTGATCGGCCCGCCGCGGCTGACCTTTGCGACTGCGGGCGTCCCCGCCGAAACGCGCACCACCTACCTCAACGCAATCAATTCATCTTTGAACGCCTGTCTCCCGCTGAAATTCACCAGCGGTCTTGGTGGCGCCTTGGCCGGACGGCCAATTGCGATCCGCTATGTCGACAATCGGGAGCCCGGAAAGTAGCCCGTCAGTTGCGAGCGGCGGCCGATCGATGATACCTCAGTGGCGGGGCGCTCGTTAAGGGGAGTATGTCGTGGGTCTGCTGGTCATGATCCTGGGGCTGGTGCTGTTTTTCGCCGCCCATGTTTTCACAACGAAACGTGACGCCCGTGCGCAGGCGATCGCTCGGCTGGGCGAGGGGACCTACAAGATCCTCTATTCGCTGGTTTCGCTCGCGGGTCTGGCGCTGATCGTCTGGGGCTTTGCGCACTATCGTGCGACCGGCTGGATCGACGTCTGGTATCCGCCGAAGGCCATGAAGCACATCACGGTCGCCCTGATGCTGCCTGCCGTCATCCTGGTTGTCGCGTCCTATCTGCGCGGCCGCATCTATGCGACGCTGAAACATCCGATGCTCGCCGGCATCAAGCTGTGGGCGGTTGCGCATCTGCTCGCCAACGGCGATCTCGGCTCCATCATCCTGTTCGGCTCCTTCCTGGGCTGGGGCGTCTATGACCGCATTTCGCTGAAGCATCGCAAGGATGCCGGCGGTCCGCCGATTCCGGTGGGCGGCGTCACGAACGATCTGATCGCGGTCGCGGTCGGCATCGTTGCCTATCTGGCGCTGGCGTTTGCGTTCCATCCTGTCGTGATCGGTGTTCCCGTGATGGGCGGCTAGCCGGATCGGCGAGAGGCATCACCTCTGCGCCCATGCGCGGAAGGCGACAAGAGCAACAACACGAGGGCCACCCGATGAACTGGTCGCAATCTCAGATTCCGCCGATGCGGTGCGAGGCGCGTTTTGGTGATCGGGTGGTGCCGGCCTTCGCAGAACGGCCGGCCAGCGTCTGGGCGATGATTGCCGAGGCGGCCGCGCGGAGCGGTGACAGCGAAGCGCTCGTCTGCGGTAGTGCCAGGCTGAGCTGGCGGCAGGCGGTCGAGCAGGCCGCGCGGATTGCCTCGGGCTTTCGCAAGCTCGGCCTGCAACGCGGCGACCGTGTCGCCATCCTGCTCCGCAACCGCATTGAATTTCCGCTGCTGCTGTTTGCCGCCGCGCATGAGGGGCTGGTCACGGTGCTGCTCAGCACGCGCCAGCAGAAGCCGGAGATCGCCTATGTGCTCGCCGATTGCGGCGCCAGGATATTGATCCACGAGGCTGCGCTCGCCGAACGGCTGCCCGATGCGCAGGATGTCCCCGATGTGACCCATCGCATCGCCATCGACAATGATCAGGCTCTGTCGCGCTTCGCGGTGCTCGCCGACAACGCCCCGGCGCCAACGCCGGTCGAGGTGGGCGAGGAGGACACCGCGATGATCCTCTACACCTCGGGCACGACAGGCAAGCCGAAAGGCGCGATGCTCGCCCATTGCAACATCGTGCATTCCTCGATGGTGTTCGTGTCCTGCCTGCAGTTGACCGCCGCCGATCGTTCGATTGCCGCCGTCCCGCTCGGGCACGTCACGGGCGTCGTCGCCAACATCACGACGATGATCTGCTGCGGTGGTGCGCTGATCATCATGCCGGAGTTCAAGGCGGCCGACTATCTCAAGCTCGCCGCGCGCGAGCGCGTCACCTACACGGTGATGGTGCCGGCGATGTACAATCTCTGCCTGCTCCAGCCCGACTTCGAGAGCTACGATCTCTCGAGCTGGCGCATCGGCGGCTTTGGCGGCGCGCCGATGCCGGTCGCGACCATCGAGAAGCTGAAGGCGACGATTCCGGGCCTGAAGCTCGCGAACTGCTATGGCGCGACGGAGACGACGTCGCCGTCTACCATCATGCCGGGCGAGTTGACGGAGAGTCATATCGACAGTGTCGGCCTGCCATGTCCGGGGGCGCGGATCATCGCGATGGGGGCGGATGGGCGTGAGCTGCCCCCCGGCGAGATCGGCGAGCTCTGGATCGGCAGCGCCTCCGTCATCAAGGGCTATTGGAACAACCCGAAGGCCACGGCGGAGAGTTTTACCGCCGGCTTCTGGCATTCCGGCGATCTCGGCTCGGTCGACGTCGAAGGATTCGTCCGCGTGTTCGACCGGCAGAAGGACATGATCAACCGGGGCGGCCTCAAGATCTATTCGGCCGAGGTCGAATCGGTGCTGGCCGGTCATCCCGCCGTGGTCGAGAGCGCGATCATCGCCAAGCCGTGCCCGGTGCTGGGCGAGCGCGTCCATGCGGTCGTGGTCACGCGCGTGCAGGTCGGCAGCGACGATCTGCGTGCCTGGTGCGCAGAACGCCTCTCCGACTACAAGGTGCCGGAGACCATGACTGTTACCGCCGAGCCGCTGCCGCGCAACGCCAATGGCAAGGTGGTGAAGCGACAGCTGCGGGAGCTGCTGGTCGGGGCCTGAACGGGCCGGGGCGGGTACCGGGATATCCCGGATCATACGTTAACGCCTTGATCGGCCTTGCTTTGCCTTGCCACCGCCATATCGATAGGGTATCGCCGCCGCCACGTGGGGACGGGCTTTAGACGCGCACGATCTGGCGCGCGCTCCCGGCCGGGCATGGGATTGTCATAAGTGTCTGAATTATTTGACGAAGTCGACGAGGAAGTACGTCGCGAGCAGCTCAAGAAGCTGTGGGACAAATATTCGCTCTACTTCATCGCCCTGATGGTGCTGATCGTGGCGGCCGTCGGTGGCTGGCGCGGCTACCAGTACCTGGAGGCCAAGAAGGCCGCCGAGGCCGGCGCGACCTTCGAGAAGGCCGTCGGGCTGTCGGAGCAGGGCAAGCACGCCGAGGCCGAGACCGCCTTTGCCGATCTCGCTGCGAAGGCCCCGTCTGGCTACCGCATCCTGTCGCGGCTCCGCGCCGCGGCGGAGGCGTCGGCCGGCGATCCCAAGGCCGCGGCCAAGATGTATGACGACATTGCCGCCGACCGCAGTGTCGGCAGCGAATGGCAGGATCTGGCGAAGATCCGCGCGGCCAGCCTGCTGGTGGACAGCGCGAGCTACGCCGACATCCAGCAGCGGCTGGAGACATCCGCCGAGGCCAAATCGACCTTCCGTCACAGCGCGCGGGAGTTGCTGGCGCTGTCGGCCTGGCGCAACAACGACATCACCGCCGCCCGCAAATGGATCGACGCGATCGCCGAGGACGGCGAAACGCCGCCGGGCCTGCGCTCGCGCGCCGAGGCGCTCCAGGCCCTGCTGCCGCCCGTCGCCAAGAGCTGAACCGAGAGCAGCCGAGCGAGCTGACGGTCCCGAGTGCCCAGACGAGATACCGATATGCGCCGTACGTCACGTTTGATCGCAGCCGCTGTCCTGATCGCCTTTACGGGCCTCCTGGGCGGCTGCTCCAGCGGCGGATTCGATCCGAGCGATCTGCTCGACTTCCTCGACACCAAGAAGAAGCTGCCGGGCGAGCGCAAGCCGGTGTTTCCCGAAGGCGTGCCGGGCCTCGAGCAGGGCGTGCCAAAGGAGATGTACAAAGGCGCGCAGCAACAGCAGGACGCGCCCGACGTGGCCACGCTGCCGGCCGAGCCGCCACCCGCCGAGCCCGCGAAATCGTCGAAATCCGCCAAGGGCAAGAAGGCCAGGCAGCCGGCTCCCACCGCTGAAGCGCCGGCCGGCGAGGTCGACGGCGAGGCCCAGCCCGAGGCGGCACCGGCACCGGCCGCCCCGCCGCCGAAGCACAAGATCGTCCGCAAGCGCACCACCGCGCCTCCGCCGGACCAGCAATCCGCACAGCCGGCCCAACCGGCGCAGACCACCCAGCAACAGCAGACGCCGGGAGCCTTCCCGGCGCCGCTGCCCAGCGGCACCTTCTCGCGCTGATATTTTTCACTGAATTGACAGGCGCGGCCTCCGCAGCGCACGAATGACCGATGTCCTTTACGATCGCCATCATCGGCCGACCCAATGTCGGCAAGTCGACGCTGTTCAACCGTCTGGTCGGGCAGAAGCTCGCGCTCGTCGACGATCTGCCCGGCGTCACCCGCGACCGCCGCGAAGGTGAGGCCAGGCTCGGCGATCTCGAATTCACCATCATCGATACCGCCGGTCTCGACGAGGGCGCCAAGGGCTCGCTGACGGCACGCATGCAGGAGCAGACCGAGACCGCGATCGCGCAGGCCGATGCGCTCTTCTTCGTGATCGACGCCCGCGTCGGCCTCACGCCGACCGACCGCGCCTTCGCCGATTTCGCCCGCAAGGCCAACAAGCCGGTGCTGCTGGTCGCCAACAAGAGCGAGGGCAAGCACGGCGATGCCGGCGCGATGGAATCCTTTGCGCTTGGTCTCGGCGATCCCATCCAGATCTCCGCCGAGCACGGCGAGGGCATGGGTGAGCTCTACGACGCGCTCGCCAAGCTGATGCCGGAGCCGGTCGAGGAGGATGAGGCCGAGGACGACGAGCCGATCTCCGAGGAAGAGGCCGCGACGCGCCCGATCCGGGTGGCCATCGTCGGCCGTCCCAATGCCGGCAAGTCGACGCTGATCAACCATCTGCTCGGCGAGGAGCGCCTGCTGACGAGCCCGGAGGCGGGCACCACGCGCGATTCCATTGCGGTCGAGATCAACTGGAAGGGCCGCGATTTTCGCGTGTTCGACACCGCCGGTCTCCGCCGGCGCTCGCGCATCGAGGAGAAGCTGGAGAAGCTCTCGGTGGCGGATGCACTGCGCGCCGTGCGCTTTGCCGAAGTCGTCGTGATGATGATGGATTCGCAGAATCGCTTCGAGGAACAGGATCTGCGCATTGCCGACCTGATCGAGCGCGAGGGCCGCGCGGTCGTGCTCGCCGTCAACAAATGGGATCTGATGGAGACCAAGGGCGGCGGCGCGATCTCGGGGCTGCGCCGCGACGCCGACCATTGGCTGCCGCAGCTCAAGGGCGTGCCGATCGTCGCCGTCTCCGGCCTGATGGGCGAGGGCATCGACCGCCTGATGCAGGCGATCCAGGACGCCTATGCGCTCTGGAACAGGCGCGTGCCGACCGCAGCGCTCAATCGCTGGTTCGAGCAGGCGGTCCAGGCCAATCCGCCGCCGGCCGTCTCGGGCCGCCGTCTGAAGCTCAACTACATCACCCAGACCAAGGCGCGCCCGCCGAGCTTCGTGCTGTTCTGCTCGCGTGCGGACGCCGTGCCGCAATCCTATTTGCGCTACCTCATCAACTCGATGCGTGAAGCCTTCGACCTGCCGGGCACGCCGGTGCGCATCACCCTGCGCGAGAAAGCCAATCCCTTCGCGCACAAGCGCAAGCGGCCGTCCTGAGCGACATCAGGAAACTGGTGGCACGCTTGGCTTCGTCCACCTGCAGCAGCGTTTCCTGAACCCGAAACGTCGATGCCCGGGACAAGCCCGGGCATGACGTCGTCGCAGAGCAGCGCGACCGCTACGCGGTCACTTCTTCACCAGCGGACACTCGCTGTCCTTGAGCGGCCTTGCGGCATCTTCCGCCGGGATGGTCGCGACCAGCTTGTAATAGTCCCACGGTCCCTTCGATTCCTCCGGCTTCTTCACCTCGAACAGATAGGCCGGGATGATGCGGCGGCCGTCCACGCGGAGCGGGCCCTTGCCGAACAGCGGATCGTCGGTCGGGATTTCCTTCATCTTGGCGACGACCTTGGCGCCGTCATGCGGATTGCCGCCGAGCGCCTCGAGCGCCTTGAGGTAATGGATCACGCCCGCATAGTTGCCGGCCTGGGTCATCGACGGCATCGCGTGGTTGCTCACCTTCTCCTGGAAGCGCTTGGACCAGGCGCGGGTGTTGTCGTTCAGATCCCAGTAGAAGGATTCGGTGAAGGTCAGGCCATGCGCGGTCTTGAGGCCGAGCGAGTGGACGTCGTTGATGAAGAGCAGCAACGCTGCGAGCTTCTGGCCGCCTTCGACGATGCCGAACTCGGCCGCCTGCTTGATCGCGTTGGTGGTGTCGCCGCCGGCGTTGGCAAGGCCGACGATCTTCGCCTTGGAGTTCTGCGCCTGGAGCAGGAAGGACGAGAAGTCCGACGTGTTGAGCGGATGCTTGACGCCACCCAGCACCTTGCCGCCGTTGGCGGTGACGACGGCACTGGTGTCGCGCTCGAGCGCGGCGCCGAAGGCGTAGTCGGCGGTCAGGAAGAACCAGCTGTCGCCGCCCGCCTTGGTCAGCGCCTTGCCGGTGCCGTTGGCCAGCATGTAGGTGTCGTAGGTGTAGGAGATGGTGTTGGCGTTGCAGGCCTTGCCGGTGAGGTCGGCGCTGGCACCGCCATTGTTGAGCAGGACGACGTTCTTCTCCTTGGCGACGTTGCTGACCGCCAGCGCCACGCCGGAGTTCGGCGTGTCGGTGATCATGTCGACCTTCTGGGTGTCGATCCACTGCCGCGCGATGTTGACCCCGATGTCAGGCTTGTTCTGGTGATCGCCGCTGACGACCTCGATCTTCCAGCCCTTGGCAAGCAGGCCGGAATCCTCAACCGCCATCTTGACCGCCACCACGGAGTTGGGACCGCCGATATCGGCGTAGAGGCTGGACATGTCGTTGAGCACGCCGATCGTGACGGTCTTGTCCTGGGCGTAGGCTGATGTGGCAAAACCGAAAGCGGCGCAGGCCAGAAGTGCCGCGGAGCGGCGCGCGAACGTCGTCGTCATAAAAGGTTTCCTCCATTGTCAAAATATGCGGACGGCTCTCTTGCGGAGCCTCGTCCGGCGAATTCCGTAGCCTGTCCCAGAGACGGCGGCAATGCACTTAAAGCCGGATGATGCTGCGTCGTAGCGTCATCCGTTGGTTAACTTCTGGGGAAGATGCGTTGAGGCGCTATTTCAGCGTGCCCGAGGTCTGCTTGAACCTCTGGATTCGCCGTTCAGGCGAGGTCATCACGCCGGTGCGCGGAAGCTCATCAGGCTGCGGGTCCTGTAGTCGTAGAACTTTCCGGTCTCGGTCCAGTCGGGTGCGCACATCGGGACGATGAATTCGGCGACCTGCTCGGGCGTGTCGAGCGTGGCGGGATCCTCGCCCGGCATCAGGGTTGCGCGCATGCGGGTGCGGATCGGGCCCGGGTTGAACAGATTGACGCGGATGGCCGTGTTCGCGGTCTCGTGCGCCCAGGCGCGCGCCAGCGTCTCCAGTGCGGCCTTGGAGGCGGCATAGGGGCTGACATAGGCGGTCGCCTTGTTGGCGGCGCCCGAGGTGATGAACACGGCGCGGCCGGCGTCGGACTGCTTGAGCAGCGGCTCCATGCAACGGATCAGCTGGAAGTTCGCCGAGACGTTGACTGCCAAGACATCGTTGAACGTCTTCAGCTCGATATGGCCGACCGGCGAGGAGGGGCCGAGCACGCCGGCATTGCCGACGAGAATGTCGAGCTTGCCGTAACGCTCGTGCAGGCCCGCGCCAAGCCGCGCGATGCCGTCGGTATCGGTGAGGTTGAGCGGTACCAGAGTGGCGCCGCTGCCGCCCTCTTTCCGGATCTCGTCGTCGAGCTCCTCCAGCCCGCCCTGCGTGCGCGCGGTGGCAACGATATGCGCGCCGGCCCTGGCGAGCGCGAGTGCCGTGGCAAAACCGATGCCGCGCGAGGCGCCGGTGACGAGAGCGATGCGGTCCGCGAGGGGCTTTGTCATGGCGGGGTTTTACAGGCGTGGATGGCCGGGACAAGCCCCCGCGTGCCCGTCATTCCGGGGCGATGCGAAGCATCGAGCCCGGAATCCGGAGATTGAAAGACAACGTCGATATCCCGGGTTCGGTCCTGCGGACCGCCCCGGAATGACGCCCGCGCCGTCAGCTTGCCTCCGCCAGCAGCGACAACTGCCGCGGCTGCGGCTCCGTCTGGGTCTGGTCGGTGAGGTGGGTCGGATAGGCGCCGGTGAAGCAGTGATCCGCAAACTTCGGATTGGCGGGGTCGCGGCCCGGTTCGCCCATCGCACGGTACATGCCGTCGATCGACAGGAAGGCGAGCGAGTCGGCGCCGATGAGCTCGCGCATCTCCTCCAGCGAATGCGTTGCGGCCAGCAGGCCGCCGCGGTCGGGCAGGTCGATGCCGTAATAGTCAGGGTAGAGGATCGGGGGCGAAGCGAGGCGGAAGTGCACTTCCTTGGCGCCGGCATCGCGCATCATGCGCACGATCTTCTTCGACGTGGTCCCGCGCACCAGCGAGTCGTCGATCAGGATAATGCGCTTGCCTTCGATCGCGGCGCGGTTGGCCGAGTGCTTCATGCGCACGCCGGATTCGCGGATCGCCTGCGTCGGCTGGATGAAGGTGCGGCCGACATAGTGGTTGCGGATGATGCCGAGCTCGAACGGCACGCCTGAATGCTGGCTGTAGCCGACCGCGGCGGGCACGCCGGAATCCGGCACCGGCACCACGACGTCGACGGGCACATGGCTCTCGCGCGCCAGCTGCGCGCCAAAGGCCTTGCGCACCTCGTAGACCGAGCGGCCGTGGACGATGGAATCCGGACGCGAGAAATAGATGTACTCGAAGATGCAGGGGCGTGGCGCCATCGGCGGGAACGGCTTGTGGATGTCCTGTCCGTGCTCGTCGAACACGATGACTTCGCCGGGCTCGATGTCGCGCACGAAACGCGCGCCGATGATGTCGAGCGCGCAGGTCTCCGACGTCAGGATCGGGCAGCCGTCGAGCTCGCCGAGCACCAAGGGGCGGATCCCGCGCGGATCGCGCGCGCCGACCAGCTTCTTGTTGGTCAGCGAGACCAGCGCATAGGCGCCTTCGATCTCGCGCAGCGCGTCGATATAGCGCTCGATGAAACGGGCGCGCCTGGAGCGCGCCACAAGGTGCAGGATCACCTCGGTGTCGGAGGTCGACTGCATCATCGCGCCGTTCTTGACGAGCTCGCGGCGCAGCGTCAGGCCGTTGGAGAGGTTGCCGTTGTGAGCGACCGCGAGGCCGCCGGCATTGAGCTCTGCGAACAGCGGCTGCACGTTGCGCAGGATGGTGGCGCCGGTCGTGGCGTAGCGGACATGGCCGACCGCCATGGTGCCGGGCAGGCGATCGATCACCTCGCGGCGGGAAAAGGTGTCGCCGACGAGACCGAGGCGGCGTTCGGAGTGAAAGCGGCTGCCGTCGTAGGAGACGATGCCGGCGGCTTCCTGGCCGCGGTGTTGGAGTGCGTGCAGGCCGAGCGCCGTGATAGCGGCTGCATCAGGATGTCCGTAAATGCCGAATACGCCGCATTCCTCGCGGACCGTATCTCCCTCCAGGTCGTCCTGAAGCTCTAGCGCGGCGGAGCCGGGATCGAGTTCAGTGTGGGCGTCCTGGTCAGGGTGTCGCATCTCGTCCGCGCCTCTCTTTAGGGCTCAATCAACGCGCCGCAGGTTTCTCGATCAGCTTCTTCAGGCTGTCACGAGCCGGTTTGCTGTAGCCGTCGCCACTGCCCGAAGGCTGCTGGTCGGTGTCAGCTTGATCATCATCTGGTTTGTTTTTCTTGAATCTCTTCAAGATGGTGTTCTCGGGGTCATCAGGCAAGAGGGACATCAGCCAATCCCCGGTTCCCTGGAGCACCACGCGGGACTTGGCCCCGCTGACCCAGTCCGGGCGCTGCTTGTCTGGCACCAGCCAGGTGAAGAACAGGAAGGCGACCACCACGATCAAAAGCCCGCGAGCGAGGCCAAACAGGAACCCCAGGGTGCGGTCCAGCGCGCCGATGCGCGAGTCCAGGATCATGTCGGAGATCCGGACCGTGATCACGGAGACCACGACCAGGGTGCCGATGAAGACGCCGGCGACCACGACCACGCTCGCGACCGTGTCGTTGTTGAAATAGGTCTTTGCGGTCGGCAGCAGCTTGGAGAACGAGTACAGCGTCACGATCGCCGCGGTGCCCCAGGCCGCGATCGAGAGGATTTCGCGCATGAAGCCGCGGACCATGGCAAGCAGGCCCGAGATCAGCATCACACCGAGCAGGATCAGGTCGAGGAGTGTTACTGGCATCGGCTGGTCTGGTCCGCTCGTACGCTCAAAGGGTGCTCAGCGAATCGGTGTTTTGCCGCCGCCCTAACTGAAGGCCAGACGACGTTCCCGGCAAGGCCGCAACCACGCAATCCCATGCTGCTTTTGTGACGGCTGTATAGCGGTGGGGACGCTTGGCGTCACCTCCAGCTACCCCTCTCCACGGCGGAATCTTGCCGGTGTGGCATTTTTCTCCGCCGGCGGGGTCTGATCGCCGCGACGGGAGCCCTTGGCGGCGATTTCAGCGACCAGGGTCGTGAGGCTGTTGACCGCGTTCAGGGTCAATCCGGCGTCACCGCCGGCATCGCCGCCGCGGGCCGATTCGGGCAGGACGGCGCGCTTGAAGCCGAGTTTTGCAGCTTCCTTGAGTCGGGCCGGGGTCTGCGCCACCGGACGGATGACGCCGGAGAGCGAAATCTCGCCGAAATAAACGGCATCGGTGGGTAACTGCGCATTAACCAGCGAAGACACCAGCGCGGCCGCGGCGGCCATGTCGGCCGCCGGCTCGTGGATGCGCAGGCCGCCCGCGACGTTCAGATAGACGTCGTGGCCGGACAGCTTGACCCCGCAATGGGCCTCCAGCACCGCCAGCACCATCGAGAGCCGGCTCTGGTCCCAGCCGACCACGGCCCGCCGCGGAGTGCCGAGCGAGGTCGGCGCCACCAGCGCCTGCAATTCGACTAGAACCGGCCTTGTGCCCTCGATGCCCGCGAAGACGGCGGTGCCGGGCGTACCGAGATCGCGCTCGGACAGGAACAATTCGGACGGGTTCGTGACCTCGCGCAGGCCGAGGCCGGTCATCTCGAACACGCCGATCTCGTCGGTCGGGCCGAACCGGTTTTTGACGGCGCGCAGGATGCGGAATTGTTGCGAACCTTCGCCCTCGAACGACATCACGGCATCGACCATGTGCTCGACGACGCGGGGGCCCGCGATCTGGCCGTCCTTGGTGACGTGACCGACCAGGATGATGGCCGCACCTGATTTCTTGGCGAAGCGGATGAGCGCCTGCGCCGAGGCGCGCACCTGCGTCACCGTGCCGGGCGCCGATTCCACCGTGTCGGTCCACATGGTCTGGATCGAGTCGATCACGATGAGCCGGGGGACAGCGCCTTCCGAGAGCGTCGAGATAATGTCCTCGACTGAAGTCTCGGCCGCGAGCTGGACCGGCGCATCCGACAGCCCGAGTCGCTCGGCGCGCAAGCGCACCTGGGCGATGGCTTCTTCGCCGGAGATGTAGACGATGCGGTGGCCGGCGCGCGCCATCATGCTGGTGGCCTGCGTCAGCAGCGTCGACTTGCCGATGCCGGGATCGCCACCGACCAGCAGCACCGAGCCGCGGACGAAGCCGCCGCCGGTGACGCGGTCGAGCTCGGTCATGCCTGACGACATGCGCGGTGCATCCGGGCTTTTGCCCGCGAGGCTCTCCAGCGCAAACGTCCGGCCCTTGCGCTTGGAGCGGATCGAGACCGGCACGCTGCCGCTGGTGTCTTCCTCGGCCAACGTATTCCATTCGCCACAGGACTCGCACTTGCCCTGCCAGCGGTTATAGGCCGCGCCGCAGTTCTGGCAGACGAAGGAAAGCGTGTTCTTGGCCATGGGTATGGTGAGTCGGAGGTTTCAAATGCGCTGATAGCACGAAATGGTGAGCTGCGCGGGCGTCCGTGAGCGCTCCCATTAGCCCGATTTCGCGCGGCCGATACACCCTTTGTTAGCTCTACGCCGCCCTGGCGCGCCGGACTTTGCCAAATGTTAGCGGACGCAGGTCCAGCTTCGGAACCAGGACGGGGTGGCGAAACGAATGACGATCCTCTTACGCATATTGCTCGCTGTCGGCATGGCCATTGGCGCTCTCGCGCCAGCCAGCCACGCCGTTGCGGCTGACGCAAAACCGCTCAACATCGTCTTCGTGAACCCCGGCAAGACCGGCGAGGTCTACTGGGACATGGTCGCGCAGACCATGCAGGCCGCTGGCCGCAAGCTCAACGCCCATGTCGAGGTGCTGACCAGCGAGCGCAACTACCGCACCATGCAGGAGCTCGGTCTCGGCGTGGTCGCGCGCGCCGACAAGCCCGACTTCCTCATTCTCTCGAACGAGGAGTCCGCCGCCGTTCCGATCCTGGAGGCGGCGGAGGCCGCGGGCATCAGGACGCTGCTGCTGTCGAACACGCTGATCGGCGAAGATGCGGTGCGCCTCGGACCGCCGCGAGCTACGCTGAAGAACTGGCTCGGCGACATCACGACCGATCTGACGACCGCCGGCGCGCGGATGGCGAATGCCCTGATCGGTGCGGCACGCAACGAAAAATGGCAAAGCCCTGACGGCAAGATCCATCTGCTCGGGATCGGCGGCGACGAGACCACGCCGGCATCGATCGCCCGCAATGCCGGCCTCCAGCTCGCGGTCGCGGCTGCGCCCGACGTCGTGGTGGACCGATTGCTCTTCGCGAACTGGACGCAGTCGGAAGCGGAGCAGGTCGCTGCAAACTATCTGAGCTGGGCGCAGCGCAAGGGCATCCGTCCCGCAGGGATCTGGGCCGGCAACGATCCGATGGCGCTCGGCGCACTCAAGGCTGTCGCGGCCGCCGGCATCACGCCCGGCGAGGATATCCAGGTGGTCGGCCTCAACTGGTCGGAGGATGCCTTACGCGAAATCAAGGCCGGCCGCATGCTGCTGACCGACGGCGGTCACTTCCTGCTCGGCGGCTGGTCGATCGTGCTGTTGCGCGACTACGCCGACGGTTGCGACTTCGCAGCCACTTCGCCGCACATCGAGGTCAAGACGTCGGCGATCACGCGAGACAATCTCGGCTCCGTTGCCGGGCTGATCAAGACCCGGGCCTTCGACCGGATCGATTTTGCGCGGTTCAGGGCCAAGCCGGACCATTGCGGCCGATACGACTTCTCGGTGGACACGCTGATCTCGTCGCTATCGCCGCCGGGCGACGCCGGTGAATGATGCCGGGCGCTGACGAGATGAACGATTCGACGAAGCCGACGCCATCGCGCTCGGTGGTCCGCGCGATGATCTGGGCCACCGTGCCCGTGCTGCTGCTGGTACAACTGCTTGCTTCCGCCGGCGTCGAGGTCTCGAGCTTCTGGTCTCAGATCAAGCAGCTCGATGCCCGCATCGCCCGTGTCGCCGAGAGTCGCGCCGAACTGATTGCCGAGCCGCTCTGGAAAATGCGCTACGACCAGGTCACGGGCGTGCTCAACGAGATCATGCACGACGAGACCATCGCAGCCGCCGCCGTCTACGACGACACGGGCGTCGCGATCGCCCGCGTGGTGGCGCGGCCGACGGCTCAGGCTCTCACCGAGGTCTCGCGTCCGATCGCCTACCGCAACGGCAACATCGCCGTTCAGGCCGGCCGCATCGTGATCGCCTATTCTTCCGCCTCGCTCTATGTCGGCGCCGGCAGCAGGCTGGGGCTGCTTCTCGTCGTCGGCTTGCTCGGGACGCTTGCGACCGTGATCGCGATGCGGATCTCCGCCAACATCTTCATCGGCAGGCCGTTGGCCGCGATGATGTCGGCGATCCAGCGAAGCAAGCAGGACGGCCGCGCCTATCCGGCGGACGTCAAATCGTCGAACGAATTCGGCCAGCTCGCGAACGCCTTCAATGCGATGCAGCACACGACGTCGGGCGCGCTCGACCGGCTCGGCCACATGGCCTCGCACGATCCGCTTACGGGGCTGCCCAACCGCCGTTCGCTGTCCGAGCGTCTCGTGACCTTGAGCAGGAATGCCGGTTCGCCTGACGCGCTGATCGCTTTCAATTTCATCGATCTCGACGACTTCAAGGGTATCAACGACACCTTCGGTCACGATGCCGGCGACAGATTCCTGGTCCACATCTCCGAGCGGCTTCGTAACACGGTCGAACCGCAGGATTGGGTCGCGCGGCTCGGTGGCGACGAGTTCGTGGTCATTCGCCCTGAGGTCAGCAATGAAGCGGCCGCGCGGACCTTTGCACGGCAATTGCTCGAGGCGATTTCGGCGCCGATCCTGCTGCATGACAAGCAGGTCGTGCCACGCGCCAGCATCGGCCTTGCGGTGCGCCGTGCCGGCGATCCTGAACTGTCCCACTTGCCGGCGCTGGCCGACATCGCGCTCTATCATGCCAAGAGCAAGGCGCCCGGCACCGTTGCCGTGCTGGACGAAGCGCTCCAGCGCGACTATCGCCGCCGCAGAGACCTGGAGCTCGCCATTCCCACGGGTTTCTCCGAGGGCCAGTTCGAGGTCTGGTATCAGAGCCAGGTCGATCTGGTGACCCAGGACGTCGTTGGCCTCGAGGCGCTCATTCGCTGGCGTCATCCCGAACACGGCGTGATCAGCCCTGGCGAATTCCTGCCGCTGATCGAGCGCAGCGGCAGCAACGCACGTCTGACTCGCTACGTGCTGACCGACGCCTGCCGCGCGCTGCAACAACTGGCCGCTGCCGGCCGGCCGCAGATCAGGATCGCGATCAATCTGCCGCCGTCCGAGCTCGCCGATCACTCTCTCGCGGCCGAACTGCGGGAGACCTGCGAGCGCTTCGGCGTCGCGCCCGCATTGCTCGAGCTCGAGATCACGGAGGGCTCGCTGATCAACAACATCGCCAGCGCATCCGACACGCTGCGCCGGCTGCGGCGCCTAGGGGCGACCATCGCGCTCGACGATTTCGGCACGGGCTACAGCTCGCTGGCGCATCTCAGGCGCTTTCCGCTCGACAAGGTCAAGATCGACAAGGCGTTCATTCGCGAAATCCCTGCAAGCGCCGAGGACAAGGCGATCGTCGGCGTCATCGCTTCGCTCGCGGGCACGCTGGAGCTCACCCTGGTCGCGGAAGGCATCGAGCGCGCCGAGCAGGCGCAGGCGATGCGCGAGATGGGCGTGAGGCTCGGCCAGGGCTTTCTCTATCACAAGCCGCAGCCGCTTCATGCCGTGCTGCGCGGGCTCGCGAGGGCCGGCGGAGGCGAAGACCGCGTGCTGGCCGACAGTCCGTCGATCGCACCGGAATTCGCTGCCTGAGCGCTAAGGCTGCGTCGCGTTCCAGAGCATCGAGAGTCCGGCCGCGATCATGATGGCATCCATCACCTGGCGGAACATCTCCGGCTTCAGGTGCAACACGAAGCGCTTGGCGACGAAAGCGCCCGACATCAGCGAGGAGCCTGCGATCAAGCCCTTGACGAAGACTTCCAGTGTCAGCGCGCCAAAGCGCTCGAACGTCACTGATTTGGCGAAGTAGAGGCCGAGCGAGGCGGCGGCTTCGGTCGCGAGAAAGGCGCCCCTGGAGAGGCCGTAGAACAGGAACAGCGGCACGCTGAGCGGCCCGGTCGAGACCACGATGCCGGTGAGATAGCCGATGATCGCGCCGCCGATCGCAAGATGCCAGAGACTGGCCTTGAGGTCATGCCGCGCCAGCCAGTGCCGGACCGGTACCATCGCGATCAGGAAGATGCCGATGGCGAGATCGACGGCGTGCGAGGGCAGGGCGAGCAGCGTCCGGGCGCCCAGCGCCGCGGCCGGAATGCCCGTGACCGAATAGGCCACGCAGGCCCGCCAGTCGACCTCGCGCCACCACGCCAGAATCCGCGAAAAATTCGCCATGACGGACGCGACCGCCATGATCGGCACGGCCTCCTTCGGCCCATAGGCATAGACCAGAACCGGCATCAGCATGATCGACGAGCCCGTGCCGACGATGCCGGAAATGGTGCCTGCGATCAGGCCGACGCTGAGGACAAAAAGGAAGGCCAAGGGAACAGGGCGCAATTTTCCAAGGGTGGCATGGTGCAGCTGTTTTGCCCGACGTGTCAAACGGCTCTTTGCTTGATCCGCGTAAAGCGTGGATCGGGCGGGGGGCTGGCTACTGTGCATGGGGTTGTTTTCAAGTTTTGCCCAGATGGCCCCGCTCGCTGGGGGCGCGCTCCATCGGAAGCAGGCTGCTGACAGCATGTTGGCAGCAGGGGCGGGCTACGACCATCTCCTGACAAAACGGAGAGCGGATCATGCCGGTCGAGGCAAGCTGTCATTGCGGTGAGACGGTGTTCGAGGTGACCGAGGCACCAGAGAGCGTGACGCGCTGCACCTGCTCGCTCTGCGCCAAGCGCGGCGCGCTGTGGGCCTATTATGCGCCAGCGCAATTTCGCCTGCTGTCGCCCGCCGACAGCGTCGCGACCTATCTCTGGGGGAGCCGCACCGTCAAGCATCATTACTGCGCGAATTGCGGCTGCGGCACCTATTCGGAGTCGCCGGATTGGTCGACCGGCAAGCCTGATTTCGACAATCCCAAGGTCGCGGTGAACGCGCGCCTGTTCGACGATTTCGATCTGGACGCCGTGCCGGTCAACATGATCGATGGCAAGAATTTGTGGTGACTATCGCCTCAGCACCACCCACGCCGGCGCATGATCGCTCGCGCCCTCTTCGCCGCGAATCTTCTTGTCGACGCCGGCCCTGGACAGGCGCGAGACGAGCGCAGGGCTCAGCAGCAGGTGGTCGAGCCTGAGGCCCGCGTCGCGCGGCCAGCGGTTCCGCTTGTAGTCCCAGAAGGTGTAGATGCGCTCCTCGCCGTGCAGTTCGCGGATCGCATCGCACCAGCCTTGTTCGACGAGCGAGGCGAACGCCGCGCGGCTCTTCGGCTGGATCAGCGCGTCCTTGTCCCATGAGCGCGTCGGGTAGATGTCGATCTCATCAGGCGCGACGTTGTAGTCGCCCGCCAGCACGACGGGCAGATCCTGCTTGAGGAAGGTCCTGGCGTGGCGTTTCAGCCGCGCAAACCAGTCGAGCTTGTAGTCGAATTTCGGTCCCGGCTGCGGATTGCCGTTCGGCAGGTAGATGCTGGTGACGATGATGCCGCGCACGGCAGCCTCGATGTAGCGCGCCTCGCGGTCGTCGGGCCGCCCCGGCAGCCGGTCGCGCGTCAGGATGGGCTCGGCGTTGCGGGCGAGAATGGCGACGCCGTTCCAGGTCTTCTGTCCACGCCAGACCGCGCCATAGCCGGCTTTTTCGATCGCGGCCGCCGGAAATTCGCCATCACTTGCCTTCAATTCCTGAAGCGCGACGACATCGGGCTTCGCCGCGCGCAACCATGCGAGCAGATTGGGCAGGCGACGATTGATGTTGTTGATGTTGAATGTCGCAATCTTCATGTAGAGCTACCGGCTCTCGCCTTTCGTATCCGGAGATACCATGTCCAAGTTGAGCTTTGCCGTTCTCGCACTCGTCGTCGGGTTCTCCGGGACCGCTTCGGCACAATCGGCCGATCCGCGCGGTGCGTGCAAGGCGGATTACGACAAATTCTGCGCCGGCATCGCTCCGGGCGGCGGCAAGATCATCGCCTGCCTCAATGCCAAGCGCGACCAGCTCAGCGCGACCTGCAAGGCGGCGCTGGACAGCCGGAAGAAGTAAGCGGCGAGACGCTCAGCTCGGCGGCGGAGCCGCCTTCTGCTCGAGCGGTGGCGGGGAGGGGGGCTGTTCGGCGGCCTCCGCGGGCTCCGGCTTCACCAGCGGCTCGACGAAATTGCCGCCCTTGTAGACGCGAGCGTAGCGATGTCCGAGGCTGGTCAGCACCTCGTAGCCGATCGTACCGAAATGATGCGCGAGCTCGTCGACGGTGATGCCTTCGCCGAGCAGCGTCACCATGTGGCCGCGCCGAGCTGAGTTGGGCGGAAGATCGGTGATGTCGATTGCGATCAGGTCCATGGAGATGCGGCCCGCGACGGGGCAGCGCTTGCCGGCGACGATGACCTCGGCGCCGCGCGTGCCGTCGTTGGAGCTGGCGGCGCGGAAATAGCCGTCGGCATAGCCGACCGCGATGATCGCGAGTTTGGTCGGCCGCCGTGCGCTCCAGGTGCCGCCATAGCCGACGGTCTCACCGCGCTCGATGGAGCGGATCTGCACGATGCGCGCCTTGAGGTCGACCACCGGCTGCATTGGATTGTCGGCCTCCGGCGTCGGATTGACGCCGTAGAGCGCGGCACCCGGCCGCACCAGGTCGAACTGGAAGGGCGCGCCGAGGAAGATGCCTGAGGAATTGGCGAGCGCCGCCGGCACGCCGGCGAACTCGCTGGCGATGCCGCGGAAGGTCGCGAGCTGCCTGGCGTTGACGGGACTGTTGAGCTGCTCGGCCGAGACCAGATGGCTCATCACCAGCGTGATGCCGTGATCGCCGGCATTGATGCGGGGGATGATGGCTTGCGCCTCCTGGAGCGTCAGCCCGAGCCGGTTCATGCCGGTGTCGATATGAATTGCGGCGCCGCCGGACCAGCCGGTGCGGCGGCAGAACACGTCCCATTCGGCGAGTTCGTTGAGGTCGCCGATCACGGGACGGCAGTTGATCTTGGCGTAGTGCTCGCCGGTATTCTGGAAATAGCCGCCGAGTACGTAGATCGCAGCGTCCGGCACCGCCGCGCGCGCGGTCCGCGCTTCCTCGATGGTGGCGACGAAGAAGGTCTTGCAGCCGGCCTTGTTCAGCGCCTGCGCGACCTGCGCGGCGCCGCAGCCATAGGCGTCGGCCTTGATTACCGCCGAGCATTCGGCCGGCACCGCGGTCTTCTCGAGCTTGCGCCAGTTGGCGATGATGGCGTCGAGATCGACGGTGAGCACGCCGCCGAAGGCAGCGAGCGCGGCAGCCTGATTGGCCTCCGCGGAGAGAAGGCCGGATTGCGGGATCATGTTCGGGTCGGACGCCATTGTCATGGCGCCGTTTTACGCAAGAGGCAGATACTGTTCAAGGAACTCTGCTGGTTCAAGGAACTCAGTAGTCGTTGCCGCTGCGAGCCGGCAGCTGACTGTCAGGCGCGAGGTCGCCGAACCGCGTGACCGAGGCTTCGAACGCCAGATCGACGGTGCCGGTCGGGCCGTGGCGCTGCTTGCCGATGATGACCTCGGCCTTGCCATGCGCAAGGCTCATGTCAAGCTGCCACTTCTCGTGTTCGGGCGTGCCCGGGCGCGGCTCCTTCATCGCGAGGTAGTATTCCTCGCGATACACGAACAGCACGACGTCGGCGTCCTGCTCGATCGATCCGGATTCACGGAGGTCGGAGAGCTGCGGCCGTTTGTCGTCGCGGGATTCGACCTGGCGCGAGAGCTGGGACAGCGCGATGACCGGAACGTTGAGCTCCTTGGCGAGCGCCTTCAGGCTGGTCGTGATCTCCGTGATTTCCTGCACGCGGCTGTCACTGGCGCGCTTGCCCGAGCCTGACAACAGCTGGATGTAGTCGATCACGAGCAGGTCGAGGCCCTTCTGTCGCTTCAGCCGGCGCGCGCGCGCCATCAGCTGCGCGATCGACAGGCCGCCGGTCGCGTCGACATAAAAAGGCAGCGATTGCAGCTCGATCGAGACCTCCCGGATCTTGTCGAAATCGGCTTCCGAGATGCCGCCGCGCCGGATGTGGGAGGAGGGAACGCCGGTGCGCTCGGCCACGATACGCGTGGCGAGCTGGTCGGCCGACATTTCGCAGGAGAAGAAGCCGATCACGCCGCCATTGGCGGCCTTCGTGGTGCCGTCGGCCTGGAGCTCCGGAACATAGGCTCGTGCGACATTGTAGGCGATGTTGGTCGCAAGCGATGTCTTGCCCATGCCGGGACGGCCCGCGACGATGATGAGGTCGGAGTGTTGCAGGCCGCCCATTTTGGTGTCGAGGTCGCGCATGCCCGTCGAGATGCCCGACAGCTTGCCGTCGCGCTGGAATGCCTTTGCAGCGAGGTCGACCGCGACCGCCAGTGCCTGCGAGAATTTCTGGAAGCCGCCGTCATAGCGGCCGGACTCGGCGAGTTCGTAGAGGCGCCGCTCGGCGTCCTCGATCTGCGCCCGCGGCGCGAAGTCGACCGGCGCGTCATAGGCGACATTCACCATGTCCTCGCCGATGCCGATGAGATCGCGGCGCAGCGCGAGATCGTAGATGGTGCGACCGTAGTCCTGGGCGTTGATGATGGTGGTCGCCTCGGCCGCGAGCCGCGCCAGATATTGGCCGATGGTCATGCCGCCGACGTCGGTATCGGCGGGCAGGAAGGTCTTCAGCGTCACGGGCGTGGCGATCTTGCCCATCCGGATCAGGCTGCCGGCGGTCTCGTAGATCGTCTGGTGCAGCGGCTCGAAATAGTGCTTCGGCTCCAGGAAGTCGGAGACGCGGTAGAAAGCGTCGTTGTTGACCAGGATTGCGCCCAGAAGGCTTTGTTCCGCCTCGATGTTATGTGGCGCGCTCCGATACGCGGGGGTTCCGGGCTCGGGCGCGAGTTTGAGGACGTTCGAATCAGTCGGGGCCATGGTCGAGCGATAGCAAGTTTCTGCGGCGGATGCGGGGCCGGGATAAAGCGCCGCCTCAAGCCAAAGCGGAAGTAAAAGCTCGTCGCTATCAACCGATCTTAAAAGCGGTGGATGATTAGCAGCCGCAGCATGCGCCGCGCTTGACGGATTTCCGCGGAACTCACGGCGGACCGGAAGTGGCCGCGATCGCGCCTCGGAATAATCCGGAAACGATGAACCTAATGAATTGAGTGCAGACGTATTTGAAAGGCGCGCGAAATGGCGCGCTGGCGCTTCCGGGGCGGGTTCAGACCAGCAGGAGGTAGACCAGCGCAACCAGCGCGGCGCCCACGCCGGTGGCGATCAGGGCGTAATCGGTGCGGAGGTCGTCCTGCACGTCGAAGGAGGTTCGGGTCTCTTTGCTCATGTCGACGGTCTACGGCACGGCCGTCGAGAGATATGTGAACCAGATCACATCTTCCCGGATTCTTTCGGGGGTAGGACAGGGAACAGGCGGGCGGACCGGGAATTGTCTCCCACGACCCGCCGGCAGGGAACGAGGCAAGCGATGCGGCCGGAACGGCAGCTCCAGAATTGGCGAAGCGAGGCAGGCAGCCGGCTTTGGCTGTCCGGGCTGATCGCCGCGATGCAGCATGCCGAGCGGCCCGAAATCCGGCGTCAGCCGGTCGCGCCCGAGGTCGTCGTCGAACTGAGGGCTCAACTGGCGTTAACTGCGTCTTACCGCGCCTCCCAGATATCGACCTTGCGCCACTAGACCCTATTCACCAGCAAGCTTCAGCTTCGGCTTGGCGCCACTTTCGAGGCCGCGCAACCGGGCTTCCTCGTGCGCGATATAGTCGCGGGTCATGGGGACCACGCCCTGGCGCTTGGTGAGCTGAATTTGGAAGTTCATCATGCCCTGCTTGCGGAACGTCATCTCGCAGGCGGCGAGATAAAACTCCCACATCAGCGCAAAGCGCTCGTCATAGAGCTGCACGGCCTCCTCGCGACGCGCCATGAAGCGTTCCCTCCATGCCTTCAACGTCTCGGCGTAGTGCAGGCGCAGGATCTCGATGTCGCAGACCAGCAGGCCGGCGTCCTCGATCGACGGCAGCACCTCCGAGAGGGAGGGAATGTAGCCGCCGGGGAAGATGTATTTGGCGATCCAGGGATTGGTCGAATCCGGCCCCTGGGAGCGGCCGATCGAATGCAGCAGCATGACGCCGTCGTCGCTGAGCAGCTCGGCGCAGCGCTTGAAATAGGTGTCGTAAAATCTGGCTCCGACATGCTCGAACATGCCCACCGAGACGATGCGGTCGAACGGGCCATCGATGTCGCGGTAATCCTGGAGCAGGAAGCGCGCCTGTCGCGTCAGTCCCTTTTCAACGGCACGCGCGTTGGCGACCTGCAACTGCTCCGTCGATAGCGTCACGCCGGTGACGTCGGCGCCTGCGAACTCGGCGAGATAGAGGCCGAGCCCGCCCCAGCCCGAGCCGATGTCGAGCACGCGCTGGCCGCGGTCGACCCGCAGTTTTGCGGTGACGTGCCGTTTCTTGGCCAGCTGCGCGTCGTCGAGCGTGGCGTCCGGCGTCTCGAAATAGGCGCAGCTATATTGCTTGTCCGCGTCGAGAAACAGCGAATAGAGCCGCGCATCGAGATCGTAATGATGTGCGACATTGCTGCGCGAGCGCGTCCGCGGGTTGAACTGCCTCAGGTGGCGGACGAGATAGCGCAGGTGCCACCAGGGTTTTGCCCAGTGCGGCAACAGGTCTGATTGATCGAGCAGGATTGCGAGGGCATCAGCGATGCTGCCGCGCTCGACGACGAACTCGCCGTTCATAAACGCCTCGCCAAGCCCGAGCTCGGGATTGACGAGAACTTTCCTTTGTGCGTCGGCCGTGACGAAGCGGACCTCGACCGGCTGACCGGAGCCGTCACCGACGCTGAATTTCAATCCGTCGGCCGAGGTCACCGTCAACGACCCGCGGCGGATGAATTGGGACAAGAACTTACGCAACAAGCGGTCCATAGGCACCAACCTCTCGAGCGAACCCGAAAAGATGCGACTACCCGGCCGTCACACCGACACCTGGGAAGTATATTGGTTCCAATGCGTGCGCATGTAAATCTAGGCGGCCAATTCCCGCCCCGCTAATGCGTTGTGTTCAAACCCGATATTCGAAAATCGCGTGTTCACATGCTTGTGGAGCGCGCTTCCATTCGCAGCGCAATCGGCTAAAAGGTGACCGCCGCCGCGCCGGATGCCGGCCGTATCTGTCGGATTTCATGGAGATGATGGGAATGTCGAGCCGAGCGCTTAGCCTCGCCACGGTGCTGTTTCTGATTGGCTTCGGCGCCGCCGATGCCGTCCTGGCGCAGGCGACGAACCTCGAGGCCGGCAAGGCCCCTTCCCAGCTGTTCGCGCAGACCTGCAACGCCTGCCACAAGAGCCCGCGCGGACTGCTGAAGACGGTGTCGCCGGGCTCGCTGCCGGGCTTCCTGCGTCAGCACTACACCACCAGCCCGGACATGGCTGGCGTGCTGGCCTCCTACCTGATCTCCAACGGCGCCACCGACACCCGTTACCAGGCCAAGGACGGGAAGGACGGCAAGGAGAGGAAGGACGGCGCCAAGGACAAGGAGGCCAACACGCCTCCGGGACATTCGCCGGAGCATCAGGGGCGCCGCCAGCGCTCACAGGAGGCCGCGAGGCCCGAGGGCGAGGGTTCAGCGCCTGCGGCTGAAGGCCGTCATAAGCGCGCGGCCCGACCAAGTGAGGAAGGCGCGAAGGAAGGTGCGAAGCCGGAGGCGACCACCGAACAACCGCCCGAGGGCCGCAAGGGCAAGCGCATAAGCAAGCGTGGCAAGCCGGAGACAGACGAGACCGCTGCGCCGAAGGTCGAGTCCAGGACTGAACCGAAGACCGAGCCCAAGGCCGAATCGAAGGCTGAACCAAAGAGCGAGAGCGCCAAGGTCGATTCCGAGTCCAAGCCCGACAGCGGCAAATCAGACAGCTTCAAGCCGGCCGAGAAGCCTGCAGAGGCCAAGCCGGAGAGCGCCAAGGCCGAGCCGAGCGCCAGCGAGACGCCGGCGCTGCGCCCCGATCCGGTGCCTCAGGTGACACCGGCCACGCCGGCGGTCGCGAAGCCGGCTGAACCTGCTGCGCCCAAGCCCGCGGAAGCAGCCGTCTCCAAACCAGCCGAGCCCGCGCCCAGCGCCGAGCCGGCGACCAAGCCCGCTGAGCCAGCGCCGTCCGCGCCCGTCGCTGCGCCGTCACCTGCAGCCGCCGAGTCCTCCGGCCCGCCGGCGCCGCCGATCTCGCGATAGGCAGATCATCTCGTCGATCTCTGGAGGCCGCGCCCTGCGCGGCCTTCTCTCGTCTTGACCAATTTTAGAGTAATACTCTAGAGTAATTCTCTAGGAGAGATCCATGTCATCTGGCATGCGCGACGATCTGTTGGCGGCAGGGCTTGCGGTGTTCGACCGGTTGGGCTTCGAGGGCGCGACCGTGGCCGCGATCCGCGCCAAGGCGCGTGCTTCCAATGGCAGCTTCTTCCATGTGTTCGGCTCGAAGAGGGAGCTTGCCGGCGCGCTATTCCTGGAGGTGCTGCGGCACTATCACGCCGCAATGCTGGCCGCGCTCGATCCGGCGCTGGATGCGGAGCAGGGGATCGGCGGCCTGATCCGCGCCCATCTCGACTGGGTCGTGCTGAGCCGCCGCGAGGCGCGTTATCTCTTCGAGATCTCGCGCAATGAGTGGGGTGACGATGTTCGCGATGCTCAGCGCGCGCAGAATGCGCGGCTCGCCGAAGGCGTCGAACGCTGGCGCGCGCCGCTCGTTGCGCGCGGCGAGCTTTGGCCGATGACACCGGTGATGTTCGTCAGCCAGCTGATCGGCCCAGCGCAGATCTTCTGCCGCGCCTTTCTCTCCGGGCGCGACCGCGCCGATCCACGCGGCGAGGCGGATACGCTGATCGCTTGCGCCATCCGCGCGCTGGTTCCGCCCGGACGCGTCAACAAGCAGGAAAGAGTTGCGTCATGAGCAACGATCCCGATTTCGCTCCGATCGCCGAACGAATCCACGCCAATGTCGGCCGCCAGGGTTTCATGAACCTGGTCGGCGCGGAGCTGTCGGAGATATCGCGGGGCACCTGCACGATTGCGGTCGAGCGCCGGCCGGAGTTGCTGCAGCAGCACGGCTTCTTCCATGGCGGGGTCACCGCTTTCCTGGTCGATAACGCCACGACCATCGCGGCGGCGACCTCGCGCGGCCAGCCGGCGCTGACGGCAGAGTACAAGCTCAATCTGCTGTCGCCCGCGGTCGGCGACAAACTGATTTGCCGGGCGAGGGTGATCAAGCCGGGTCGCCAGGTTTCCGTGGTCGCGGCCGACGTGTTCTGCGTCAACGACGGCGTCGAGAAACATACGGCGACGGCGCTCGCCTCGATCGCGATGCTGAGCGAGGATGTGGGTGCGAAAACGAAAAACCCGGCTGCCTGAGGCAGCCGGGCTTCGCGTTGCGCCTGAGCGCGAGGCTTACTTCTCTTCCACAGCCGGAGCCGGCTCGACGTCGTCGTGCTGGGCTTCCGGATCGAAGAACTCGCCGGCGGCGGCGATCGCCTCGGCGGCCGCGTCGCGGTCCTCGTTGCGGGTCGAGATGTCCTCGCCGCGGTTGATGCGCTCGGCCTCGTCCTGGCTGCGCGCAACGGTGACGGTGACCTCGACCTCGACCTCGGGGTGGACGGCGACGGTGATCGAGTGCTTGCCAATGGTCTTGATCGGCGCGTCGAGCTGAACCTGCGGACGAGCCAGCGAAACGCCGTCGGCCTCGAAGGCGGCAACCACGTCGCGCACCGTGACCGAACCGAACAGCTGGCCGGCTTCAGAAGCCTGACGGATCACGATGATGTTCTTGCCCTCGATCTTCTCGGCGACTTTGGACGCCTCGCCCTTCGAGGCAAGGTTGCGAGCTTCGAGGTCGGCCTTCATGCCGTCGTACTTGGCGCGGTTGTCGGCGGTGGCGCGCAGCGCCTTGCCGCGCTTGAGCAGGAAATTGCGGGCGTAGCCGTCGCGAACCTTCACGACTTCGCCCATCTGGCCGAGCTTGCTCACGCGTTCCAGCAAAATGACTTCCATATTCGTTCTCCTTTGAAGTGCTTTGGGTTTTCAGGTTTCGGGTTGAACTCAAGATGTCGGCAATGGCGGCGGTTGCCGATTGCGCAAGAAGCGCTCGCGGACGCCGAACACGGCGTCAGCGAGCCCAAGGATCACCATCGCGATGACAGGCCAGCCGAAGACCAGGACGACAGCATAGGTCGAGCTAAGCCAGAAGGCGCGGCTCTTCAGCGCGAGCGTCAGCGTATGCAGCACGGCGAATCCGGTCAGCGCGTAAGCCATCATCAACGCCGCCGTGGCGATCTGCGCGACGATCGCGAGCAAGCCACTGGTGAAGCAGAAGGCGAGTGCGATGCAGAGCACCGCTAGCGTCATCGCCGGCAGTTGGGCCGTCTTCAGATCCGGCCAAGGGCGCCGCAGCCGGCCCGATGTCGCCGTCACTTTGGCGCTGAGCCAAAGATTGAGCGTGAGCGTCATCATCGAGACGATGGCGGCAGCAGCCGGAGCGATGTGGATCAATGCGTCGATAAACTGGTCGGCTTCGCCGGACGCCTGCGGATCGGCGGCACGCAGGATGCGCATCAGGCCACGCCGCAGCGTGCCCGTGATGGTCTCGGCGTCGCTACCGAGCGTGAGGAGGGCGGCGATCGTGGTCAGCGCGGCAAAGCCGGCGATCCACAACAGGATGCGGCCGACGGGATACCATTCGATGTCGGGTTCGGCCGGCGCAGCGACCGCCGTGGCAGACGTCGTGTTCTCGACGTGCCGACCGAGCAAGACAAGATGGCCCAGCCACCAGGCCGGCAGTGCGACGGTGACGGCAAAGGCGAGGCAATAGGGCAGGCCAAAGATGGCGCCGAGGCCGATCGCGGCGGCGATACCGCCCAGAGTCGCGTAGAGCGGCCCCCAGCCGATCGCGGCGACCATCAGCGGCAGCGGCGCGAGATAGAACAGGACGAGCGAGATCAGCGCGCCCGACACGATCGAGGCGAACATCAGGGCCGACGCAGCGCCGGCGATCAGGGCTATCAGTCCAAATACCATCATCAGCTGTCCCGCTCCCTTCGAGCGGTTAGAGGCGCTTCGCCCCAACCATCGGCGACCGGACGACCCGGAAGCCTTATGAGTTCAGAAAGTCGCGACCGGCGGCTTGAATGCCGCCGGCCGGATTCGTCTTAGCGAATGACGTAGGGCAGCAGGCCCAGGAACCGCGCGCGCTTGATTGCGCGGGCGAGTTCACGCTGCTTCTTCGCGGACACCGCGGTGATGCGGCTCGGCACGATCTTGCCGCGCTCGGAGACGTAACGCATCAGCAGCTTGGAGTCCTTGTAGTCGATCTTCGGCGCATTGGCTCCCGTGAACGGGCAGCTCTTGCGGCGACGGAAAAACGGGCGGCGTGCACCAGCTTCAGCCATTGTTCTTACTCCCCATCCGTCGTTTCAGCTTCGTCGCGCGGACGGCGCGGGCCGCGATCGCCGCGGAAGCCACCACCGTCACGATCGCCACCACGGAAACCGCCTTCACGGTCGCCGCGGAAGCCGCCTTCGCGCTCACCGCGGAAACCGCCACCGCGGTCGTCACGCTCGCGATCGCGGTCAGCCTTGCGCATCATCGCGGACGGACCTTCCTCGAGCTCCTCGACGCGGACGCTGAGATAGCGGATCACGTCTTCGCTGATGCGCTCCTGGCGCTCGATCTCGGCGATCGCCGCGGACGGCGCGTCGATGTTGAGCAGCACGAAGTGCGCCTTGCGGTTCTTGTTCATGCGGTAGGTGAGGGAGCGAACGCCCCAATTCTCGGTCTTGGTGACCTTGCCGCCGAGACCCTCGACGATGCCGGTCATCTGCGCAGTCAGCTCTTCGACCTGCTGCGTGCTCGCGTCCTGGCGCGCGAGAAAAACATGCTCATAAAGAGCCATTGTCGTCCTTTCCTCGTGTTGGCGCATTGCCCGGCGTCAAGCCCTTAAGAGACCTTCGGAAAGGACTCTGGGATCAAGCTCAGAAGGCGGAAACACGGGACGACGGGCCGACTGGCCCTGCCACACCAAAATCACTGAGGATTTGCTGAGACCGTCCGTTCAGCTCCCGGCCGGGGTCTGCGGATGCGCGCGTTATACGGATTTTGGACGGGTTTGCAAGGTTTGGGGCCGTGGTTTCGGCCCGGATCGTTGCGGTGCCGGGGACGGGGACCGATCCTCCCATACCACGATCCGGCTTGATCTATTTGTTTGTATGCCATACAAATAAATGAGGGAGAAGACCCAATGGCGGAAAAGCCGGCCCAGGAGCCGTTTGAGGCGGCAGGCGACCCCAAACATGCTGCGCGGGCGACGCGTTCGGCCGGGCGCAAGATGCGCTCCCTGCTGCTGGACGCAGCGAGCCCGCTGTTTCGGGAGAGGGGGCTGTCGGGCACTGCGATCACCGAGATCGCGGCCGCCGCGAACGCGTTCCCGAGCCAGATCACCTATTACTTCCGCACCAAGGAGGCGCTGTTCGTCGAATGTGCCTGCCGCGATCTCCTCTATCTGGGCCGTGCGACCGAGCAGGCGGCGCTGAAGGCGCGCACGCCACGGGAGTACACCCGCGCGCTGGCCGAGACCGTGACCGCCGGCGATTCGATCGCATTCTTCGCCGAGGCATTGACGCTGACGCGGCGTCGCCAGGATCTGGCGCCGCTGGTCGAGCGCACGATTGAGCGCCTGCACGCTGAAGGCGCGCGCGCCTATGCGGGCCAGGTGGCGCGCCATGGCTGGCGCTCGCTGCGCGCGCCCGACGAAAGCTCGCGGCGGTTCTGGGCCGTCGCTATCGGCGTCATTCTCGAAGGCTACGCCATGGGTCGCTCGCCAGAGGCACTGTGTGCCGAGATGCTGCGCGTGCTCGGCGAGCAGGCGAAGTCTACCGGCGACACCGCGCGGCTGCGTCTCGTCGATGAAAATGATGGATCAAGCCATTCGGACGGAGAGGGGTAGGCCTTGACCGCGCTTCGCATGCGTGCCCGCGATTTCCTGACCGACGATCAACTCGCCGATGTGCGCCAACGCGTGACCTGGAAGGGCGTCGCGATGATCGCGCACGCCTGGGCGCTCATCATTGGTGCGATCGTGCTGGTCGCGTGGTGGCCCAATCCGATTACCTATGTTCTTGCGGTTGCCATCATTGGCTCGCGCCAGCTTGGGCTCGCAATTCTCATGCATGACGGCGCGCATGGGTGTCTGTCCGCTGACGAGAAGACCAATCTGGCCCTGAGCCAGTGGCTCTGCGCCTATCCTTTGTTTGCCGAGACGCGCAGCTATCGGCGCTATCATCTGCAGCACCATGCGCGCACGCAGCAGGAGGATGATCCTGATCTGGTGCTGTCGGCACCATTTCCAATCACGAAGCTGAGCTACCGCCGCAAGTTCATCCGCGACATTACCGGGCAGACCGGCTACCAGCAGCGCAAGGCGCAACTCCTCAACGCGCTCGGACCGAAGGACTGGCCGTGGCGTCAGCGCGCCGCCCATTTCTGGGAGAAGCTCGGTCCGCAATGCCTCCTCAACGCCGCGATGTTTGCCGGTCTCGCGGCGGCCGGCGTGTGGTGGGCGTACCCGTTGCTCTGGCTGGTGCCGCTGCTCACCTGGATGATGGTCATTACCCGCATCCGCAACATAGCCGAGCATGCTGTCGTGCCTGACAGCAGCGATCCCTTGCGCAACACGCGCACCACGCACGCCAATGTCCTCGAGCGTCTGTTCATCGCGCCGTACTACGTGAACTATCACCTCGAACATCATCTGCTGTTCTACGTGCCTTGCTACAATCTGCCGAAGGTGCATCGTCTGCTCAGCGCGAGCCGGCATGCCGGCCGGATGGAGGTGCAGCCGGGCTACGCGGCGGTGCTGCGGCTTGCGACCACAAAGCCCGATCGTGACGACCGCCCGGGCCAACTCGTGAACAGCGCGCGCCGCGCGCAGGCGGGGGCGGCGGTCGATGCCAACCAGACCAATGGTGGATTTTAGGGGGCCGCATCCCAGGTGAATGCAGGCCGAAGTTCCTATCTTGGCTTGACATTCCGGCCCCGGACAGTGTCTACGGCCCCTTTCGGAGCATGGTCGAGAACCAAGGCTCGGGCCGGACGTCATCGGCTGCCGGGTTCTCGAAGCACACGACTCGAGCGATCCAGGGAGCGCCGATGACGGCAGCATTCACATTTCCAGGACAAGGTTCCCAGGCAGTCGGTATGGGCAAGGCCCTCGCCGACGCTTTTCCGGCGGCTCGCGCAGTGTTCGACGAGGTCGATGCCGCACTTGGAGAGAAGCTGACGGACACGATCTGGGACGGTCCGGCCGAAACCCTTCAGCTCACTGAAAACGCCCAGCCGGCCTTGATGGCAGTGTCCGTGGCCACTCTGCGGGTGCTTGAGGCTGAAGCCGGGTTTTCCGTGGGGCGGGATGCCGCCTTCGTCGCCGGTCACTCGCTCGGCGAATATTCGGCGCTGGCAGCGGCCGGCAGTCTGACGATTTCGGACACCGCGCGGCTGCTTCGTACCCGCGGTCTCGCAATGCAAAAGGCCGTGCCGGTTGGAGCCGGCGCCATGGCTGCGCTGCTCGGCCTCGATTACGAGGCGGCCATGGAGGTCGCCAAGGAGGCCGCGCAGGGCCAGGTCTGCCAGGCTGCCAATGATAACGGCGGCGGGCAGGTGGTCGTCTCCGGCGACAAGGCGGCGGTGGATCGCGCCGTCGAGATCGCCAAGACCAAGGGCGCCAAGCGCGCGATGCTGCTGCCGGTATCCGCCCCGTTCCATTGCCAGCTGATGCAGCCGGCGGCCGACGCGATGGCGGAAGCGCTGTCCAAGGTCACGATCAAGGCGCCGGCAGCGCCGCTGGTCTCCAACGTGCTGGCAAGCGCCATCACCGATCCCGACGAAATCCGCCGCCGCCTTGTTGAGCAGGTCACCGGGACGGTGCGCTGGCGCGAGTCGGTTGCCTACATGGCGGGCCAGGGCGTCACCCGTTTCTTCGAGATCGGGGCGGGCAAGGTGTTGACGGGCCTCGTCAAGCGCATCGCCGACGGCGCCGTCGGCGTTGCCGTCGGCGGACCGAACGATATTGCCGCTGCCAAAGACGCCTTGGCTGCGGCGAAGCAGGGTTGAGGAGCTATCGATGTTCGATCTGACTGGCAAAAAGGCGCTTGTCACCGGCGCGACCGGCGGCATCGGCGGCGCGATCGCGCTGGCCCTGCATGCTCAGGGCGCCACCGTCGCGATCTCCGGAACGCGCAAGGAAGTGCTGGATGAGCTCGCCGGCAAGCTCGGCGAGCGTACCCATGTGCTGCCCTGCAACCTCTCCAAGGCCGATGAAGTCGAGGCGCTTGTTCCCGCCGCGGAAGCTGCGATGGGCCAGGTCGACATTCTCGTCGCGAACGCCGGCATTACGCGGGACAACCTGTTCGTTCAGCTGCGCGACGAGGACTGGGACGAGGTCATCAACGTCAACCTGACGGCGACCTTCCGCCTGGCGCGCGCCGCCACCAAATTAATGATGCGCAAGCGCTTCGGCCGCATCATCGCCATTACCTCGGTGGTCGGCGTGACAGGGAATCCCGGGCAGGGCAATTACACCGCGTCGAAGGCCGGGCTGATCGGCATGATCAAGACGCTGGGCGCCGAATACGCCAAGCGCGGCGTCACCGCGAATTGCATTGCGCCCGGCTTCATCAAGACGCCGATGACCGATGCGCTCAACGACAAGCAGCGCGAGACGATTTTGAGCAAGGTTCCGGCCAACCGCCTGGGCACGCCCGAGGACATCGCGGCCGCCGCCGTCTACCTCAGTTCGAACGAAGCGGCCTACGTGACCGGCCAAACCATCCACGTCAACGGCGGCATGGCCATGATCTGACGCGGCGTTCCGCATTGCCCACATGGGCGGGGCGGGATGCGGCAAACGGCCGTTTCCAGAGCGAAATGAGGCTTGTAGTCAAGGCAGTTGAAGTATGATAACCGGACCTTCAACGGATGGGCAAAGAACGCCATTGCAGGTTTTTGAAACCCTGTATATTGGCGATGCGGAGCCTTGGCCGTCGTTCGCCGGGCCCTGGATCGGTTTGGATGGGGCCAAATCAAGTTCGTAAGTATTAAGGCAAGTAACACGACCACGACGGCTCGTATCGTCCCGGGGGGTCGGGTCTACAGGGAACAACACGAGGTTATGCAATGAGTGACATTGGCGAGCGGGTTAAGAAGATCGTGGTCGAACACCTTGGTGTTGAACCCGAGAAGGTTGTCGACGCAGCGAGCTTCATCGACGACCTCGGCGCCGACAGTCTGGACACCGTCGAATTGGTGATGGCGTTCGAAGAAGAATTCGGGTGCGAGATTCCTGATGACGCCGCCGAGACGATTCTCACCGTCGGCGACGCCACGAAGTTTCTCGAGAAGAACGCGAAGAGCTAAGGCTCTTCATTTTCGCGGGGACAACATTGAAACCGGACGGGCCGCTTCCCAGCGGTCAGCCGGTTTCTTGTTATTGGCCGTGAATCTTTCGATGCGGAGTTTTCGGACATGAGGCGGGTTGTCGTCACTGGTCTCGGCATGGTGTCGCCACTCGGCTGCGGCGTCGAGCCAACCTGGAAACGCATCCTCAACGGCGAAAGCGGTGCGCGCAGGATCGAGAGCTTCGATGTCTCCGATCTGCAGACCAAGATCGCCTGCACCGTCGTGCGCGGCGACGGCAGCAACGACAGCTTCAATCCCGACAAGTGGATGGAGCCGAAGGACCAGCGCAAGGTCGACGACTTCATCATCTTCGGCATGGCCGCAGCCGGCCAGGCGCTCGACGACGCCAATTGGCATCCCGAGACCGAAGAGGACAAATGCGCGACCGGCACCATGATCGGTTCCGGCATCGGTGGCCTCAACGGTATCGCCGACACCGCGATCCTGCTCAAGGAACGTGGCCCGCGCCGGGTGTCGCCGTTCTTCATTCCCGGCCGCCTGATCAATCTTGCGTCCGGCTACGTCTCGATCGCACACGGGTTGAAGGGGCCGAACCATTCAGTGGTCACGGCCTGCTCGACCGGCGCTCACGCGGTCGGCGATGCCGCACGCCTGATCGCGCTCGGCGATGCAGACGTGATGGTCGCCGGCGGCGCGGAGTCGCCGATCAGCCGCATCGGTATCGCCGGCTTCAACGCCGCGCGCGCGCTTTCGACCGGCTTCAACGAGACGCCCGAGAAGGCATCGCGTCCCTATGACAAGGATCGCGACGGGTTTGTCATGGGCGAGGGCGCCGGCGTCCTCGTTCTGGAGGAACTGGAGCACGCCCAGCGCCGCGGCGCGAAGATCTATGCCGAGGTGATCGGCTATGGTCTGTCCGGTGATGCCTATCACATTACGTCGCCGTCGCCTGATGGCGATGGCGGTTTCCGCAGCATGTCGGCTGCGCTCAAGCGTGCCGGCCTGACCGCGTCCGATCTCGACTACATCAACGCGCACGGCACCTCGACGCCGCTCGGCGACGAGATCGAGCTCGGGGCCGTGGAACGCCTGCTCGGCAATGCCGCCTCCAAGGTTGCGATGTCCTCGACCAAATCGTCGACCGGCCATCTGCTCGGTGCGGCCGGCGCGATCGAGGCGATCTTCGCCGTCCTCGCGATTCGCGATAATGTCGTGCCGCCGACCATCAACCTGGACAACCCGTCGGTGGAGACCGCGATCGATCTCGTGCCGCACAAGGCGAAGCAGCGCGAGGTCAATGTCGCGTTGTCGAATTCTTTTGGTTTCGGCGGTACCAATGCGTCGGTGATCGTCCGGCGCCTGGCCCAATAGTTTGCGTTTGAGACGAATCCACCGTTTTGCCGTATTCGGCGATAGTCATGTCTGTGGGCGCGTGCATTTGGCTCGGCAAGCGATTGTCAAGCCGCGATTGAACCGGCAGGATTCAGGTTGCTTCGATGAGTGAAAGGCCGCCCATTTCGCCCAGGAGTCCGCGGGCAGCGCTCGAGCCCGAGCAGGTCCCGCCGCCGCCGAAGCGTTCGGAGCGGGCGCGCAATCCCTTCGTCGTAGTCGGCAACGCCATCATCACCTTGCTCCTGATCGGCATGATCGGCGCGGGTGTTGCCTATTATTACGGCCGGCAGGTGCTGGAGTCGCCCGGGCCGTTGAAGGAAGATAAGGTCGTCAACATTCCCCAGCGCGCCGGGAAGCGCGACATCGCCGAGACCCTGAACCGGGAAGGCGTGACCGACGTCAATCCATGGATCTTCATCGGCGCCGTGGCTGCGCTGAAGGCGAGCTCGGATCTCAAGCCGGGTGAATATTCGTTCCAGAAGAACGCGAGCTTGCGCGACGTCATCGCCACAATCGTCGAGGGCAAGGTGGTGCAGCATGCCGTCACGATTCCGGAAGGGCTGACCTCCGAGCAGATCGTGGCGCGATTGAGCGACAACGACATCTTCACCGGCAGCGTGCGCGAAGTGCCGCTTGAAGGGACGCTGCTGCCCGAGACCTACAAGTTCCCGCGCGGGACCCCGCGCGACCAGGTGATCCAGCGCATGCAGCAGGCGCACAAGCGCGTGCTCGCGGAGATCTGGGAGCGCCGCAGCCAGGATCTGCCGGTCAAGACGCCGGAGCAACTGGTGACGCTGGCCTCGATCGTCGAGAAGGAGACCGGCAAGCCGGACGAGCGCAGCCGCGTCGCCGCGGTGTTCGTCAATCGCCTCAAGCAGAAGATCAAGCTCCAGTCCGACCCGACCATCATTTACGGCCTCGTCGGCGGCAAGGGCACGCTGGGCCGCCCGATCAAGCGCAGCGAGATCACCCAGCCTTCGCCCTACAATACCTATGTGATCGAGGGCCTGCCGCCGGGCCCGATCTCCAATCCCGGCCGCGCCTCGCTGGAGGCCGCCGCCAACCCGGCCCGCACCCGCGACCTCTATTTCGTCGCCGACGGCTCGGGTGGGCATGCGTTCACCGAGACCTACGACGCGCACCAGAAGAACGTCGCGAAACTCCGCGCGATGGAGAAGCAGATCCAGAACGACACCGTCGAGCCGGCCGACGATGCGCCGGCGCCGGCCGCCGCCGCGCCCGCTGGCGCAGATACAGCGCCGACCGCGACCACGCCGCCGGCGCGCCCGACCCAGCAGAAGAAGCCGCCGGCGCGGCCCGCAGCTCCAGCTCGCCAGGGCGCAGTGCAGCCCTCGCCGCCGGTAATCCAGCGCTAGGCCCGGTCCGGCGTCAGGCCCACGCAGACCTGCCTGCGGACTTTGCGGATTCCACTTTCCTGCAAAATAGTCTTAAGTTTCGCGTGGCCTGATGGCCTTGCGAATCCCATGATGTCGGAGAACTTGACCTGATGGCGCTGTCGTCCATGACCGGCTTTGCCCGAAGCCACGGCGCAAGCGGGCCGTATACGTTCGAATGGGAATTGAAGTCGGTCAACGCCAAGGGCTTTGACCTCAGGGTGCGGCTGCCGCAAGGGTTCGACGAGCTCGAGGCCTACGCCAAGAAGCGCGCGGGCGAGCTTTTGTCGCGCGGCACCGTCTACGCCAATCTCAACGTCAAGCGCGCCAACGCGGCCGCCACCGTCCGCGTCAATGAGGACGTTCTCAACGCGGTGCTGAAGGCGGCCGCCGTAATCTCCGGCAAGATCGACGCCGTCGCGCCGAGCATCGACGGCCTGCTCGCCATCAAGGGCGTCGTCGAGGTTGCCGAGCCCGAGGGCGACGAAGAGGAGGACAAGGCCGCGCGCGCTGCCGCAGCGGAGGCTTTCGACAAGGCGCTCGACGAACTCGTGGCGATGCGCAAGCGCGAGGGCTCCTCGCTCGGCCAGATACTGACCCAGCGGGTCGACGAGATCGAGCAGCTCGCCAAGAAGGCGGAAGGCTCGCCGGGCCGCAGGCCGGAGGCGATCAAGGCGAAGCTCGCCGAGCAGATCGCAGCGTTGCTGGACACGTCGGACCGTTTCGATTCCGACCGTCTGATGCAGGAGGCGATCCTGATCGCCACCAAGGCCGACATCCGCGAGGAGCTCGACCGCATCGCCTCGCACGTCGCACAGGCGCGCGAACTGATCGGCAAGGGCGGCCCGATCGGCCGAAAGCTAGATTTCCTGGCGCAGGAGTTTCACCGTGAGGTCAACACCTGCTGCTCGAAGTCGAACGACATCGAGCTGACCAATACCGGGCTCGCCATGAAGAACGTGGTCGAGCAATTCCGCGAGCAGGTCCAGAATCTGGAGTGATCGATGACGACGAGCGGTCACGGAACTGACGGTGTCGAGCGGCGCGGACTGATGTTCGTACTGTCCTCGCCATCGGGCGCGGGCAAGACGACGCTGTCGCGGATGTTGATCGACCGCATGCCGGGCCTTCGCATGTCGGTGTCGGCGACCACGCGCGCGATGCGGCCCGGCGAGGTCGATGGCCGCGACTATCTGTTCGTCGACAAGGCCAGGTTCGACGCGATGGTGAAGGGTGACGAGCTGCTGGAATGGGCGACCGTATTCGACAACAGCTACGGTACGCCGCGCGCGCCGGTCGAGGCCGCGCTGTCGGCCGGGCAGGACGTGCTGTTCGACATCGACTGGCAGGGCACGCAGCAGCTCCGCGAGAAGGCCCGCGCCGACGTCGTCAGCGTCTTCATCCTGCCGCCCTCGGCCGCCGATCTCGAGAAGCGACTGCATTCACGCGCGCAGGATTCCGACGAGGTCATCCGCAAGCGCATGAGCCGCGCCAGCCACGAGATGAGCCATTGGGCCGAGTACGACTACATCGTCATCAACCACAATGTCGATGATGCCTTCGCGGAGGTCCAGTCGATCCTGAAGGCCGAGCGCCTCAAGCGCGAGCGGCGGACCGGCCTCGTGAGCTTCGTGCGAGGGCTGCAAGGTCAGCTTCAAGGCTAGCGTCGAAGCTCGGCTGCGTCAGCCGCGGCCCTTCGGCCGCGAGCCGTTCCAGCATCGCCGTGATGATGTCGATGTCGATCGCATTGTCGTTGCGCGCGGGCCCCTCATGCGAATCTGCGTCGCGGACGTGCTCTTGATGCGCGTCCTCATCGTGATCGGCCGTCTCTTCGTGATGAGCCGCGGCCGCGAGTTGAGGCGCTGGCGCCTCGATCTCGAATTCGCCCTCGAAATAGTCGATCTCGGTCTCGTCAGGTTCTTCCACCGTAACCTCGGCGGCGGGACGGCCTTGCGCTGCGATCCGGCCGATCGCGTCGCTGAAAGCGGCGATCTGACGGGCTTGCGGACGCACGGCGTCGAAGTCGATCGGAAGCGGCCGCTCGACGCGCGGCGCCGGAACGGGCTCGCCGTGCCACGGTGCGCGGCTGTCATCGTAATCTTGCCTGGTGTCCCAGTTGACGCGGCGATCGGCTGTCTGCATGCGCGCGCGTCCGCCCGCGAAGCGGTAGATCAGGCTGGCGAGGACGCCGGCGAGCGCTAGCGCGCCGACGACGACGAGCAGAAGCATCTGGAGCGAACCGGTCGACTTCTCGGCAGGCGCGTCGGCTGCGGCGAGCGCCACCGGGGCAGGGGATGCGGCCGGCGTTGCGCTCGTCTCGGTTGACGGTGCTGCAGGTGCATCGGTCGTTGCAGGCGACGGCTGCGGTGCGGGTGAGGCGGCGGCCGGTGCAGCGTCGGGCCAACGTGTGGCGACGGCCGGCTGTTGCGGATCGCCGTTCGCAGCGGGCGCAGGCTGAGTGACCGGAACTGCGGTCGCGGCCGTGGGCGCTGCCTGCGGGGCGGCGCTCTGCGGCGCGACGTATTCGGCGTGCGCATTCTGCACCGATTGCGGCGGCGGTGAATCCGGCTGCGCCGTGCTGCTCGCCATCTGCGCGGTCGTGGCAGCCTTGGCGGGTTCCTTGACGCCTTCAGCGCGCAGATACCAGCATTGCCGCTTCGTCCCGCGCTCCACGCGATAGTGCCAGTGTTGTCCCTGCGGCGCGCCGCCCTTCGGCGAGGTGAGACAGTCGCTCGCGGGATTCACCGTGCTGGCAGCGCCGGGTGCAACCGGCGCGTTCTGCGAGACGGCAGCCAGGGGTACGCCGGCGATGATGCTGCCGATCAATGCAGATGTGAACTTTGCGGTGCGGTTGCCCATCCTGGTCTCCCGATTACGCATGACGCAACTCGTTACCTTCCCCTTCTCAGCAAAGAGTTGGGTGGCAATGAGCCGCAAATCCGGAGAGGATGTGGCTTGAATCGGGCCTGCGGGGCGGTCGTTCCGCCGCGAATGAGGCAATTTCGAGCGCGTTACTGCTTGCTCGCGGTCCAGGTTCCCGAGCAGCCGTCGGAGCGGCGGAACGTGCCGGACCCGCTGCGCCCGGACAGGCGGCCGGCGCCGGTATAGGTGATGCCGCCATCACCCTGTCCGAACGTGTGCACCGAGCCGTTTGCGCTGACCGTCCCACTGACGCCTTGGCCGATCACGCGGCCGGAGGTCACGACGGTCGCGCCACTGGACGTGCCGCCGCAGCCGACGCTGGTGACGGCCCAGGCACCGTCGAAACTGCCGCCGCCACCACTTCCGCCGCCGCGCCGTGCCGACGAGCGTTGTTCGTCCGTGGCCGGCTTGCTCCGGCGCGCCGATGGCGCGGGTTCTGCGGAACGGCCTGAAGAACCATCCTGGCGCGAGCCGGACAGCGATTTTTCGTCATTGCCGATCGAGCCGCCGGCGCTGCCGGATTGCGCGAAGGCCGATGGCGAGACGAGTGTGAGGAGAAGCGAGGCGAGGGCAAAATGGCGGCTTGAGGTGTTCGACATGAGCCAGAAATCCATCATGAAAAATCAGCGGCAAAATCAACGACCAGAGCCGTCGGCACAGACGGCTCCAATAATGCGGCAAGCTTTGCCGGCCTTGCCGCAATCGTCAAGCGCGGCATCCTTCGCGCGCTGCACGCTGTCGCGCTGGACCAGCGACCAGGATTTGTCCGAGATTGCGAACGCGCCGCAGCTTCTGCCGTAGAACGAGAGTTCGATCGCGCATTTGGCGCCTCCGCAATTGCCGCGCGCATCCGCGACCGCCGCGCGCCGTGAGGCATGGTTCCACGAGATGCCCCATTTGCTGCTGTCGGGGCCGTAGACGATCGAGCCCCAGGGCTTGAGGTCCTCCATCTTGCGCATCCGCAGCAGCAGGCCCTCGGTCGCTTCACCCGTTGGCGCCAGGGAAATCCGTTGCTGAAGCTTCGTGATCGCGCGCGTGAGCCCGTCGGGCGTATCAGGATCGAAATTGAGCTCGTAGAGCCGCTCGCTCAATTCGCTGAGCAGCGCGGCATCGCGCAGCGGCACTCGGTCAGGATCGGCACGCAGGCGATCCGCCGGCAGCGGATCGGGCTGCATCGCCGCGACCTGCGGCGGCGCGGCTTGCGTCGGGGGTACGAAGTAGAATGTGCCGTCGATCGGCGAGGACGACACCCATGGTTGCTGTGCGCCCGAGGTGGCGCGCTTCACGCCGAGGCCGACCTGGTTGAAGGTCTGGAAGACGTCGAGGCCCGCGGTGCGGATCGTCGCCGCGAGCGCCTTGGTGTAGGGGCTGTGGCCGTCGCTGCCATCCTGCGCGACGTTGCCCGGTTGCGTCGCGTAGGAAATCAGCGTGCCCTCGGGCGCACGCATCTGCGCGAGGCCGCCGTCGGAGGAGCGCAGGCCGCGCGAACCGAACGGGTTGTTGCGGCAGGCATCGAGGATGACGAGGTTGAGCCGCGTGCCCGAACCCTGCATTTGGCGCAGCACGAGATTGACGTCGGTCATCTGGAAATCGACGTCGGCTTCGCGCGTTGGATTGGCGCCGACAGGTACCAGATAGTTCGAGCCCGCCACCTGCACACCGTGACCGGCATAATAGAACAGCGCGACGTCGGCGCCCTGCACCTGCCGGCCGAAGCTTTGTACCGCAATGTCCATCGCGGCCTTGTCGAGATCGAGCTGTGCGCCGCCGCCGACCAGTACGAAGCCGAGCGAGCCGAGCGTCTGCGCCATCAGGCTGGCGTCCTTGGCGGGATTGTCGAGCGGCGTGATGTTCTTGTAGGCGGAGTTGCCAACCACCAGCGCAATGCGCTTCTCGGCCGCCGCCGGCTGCACGACGTTGAGCGTGGCGACGACGAACGCCGCCAGCATCAGGACGCGATCGAAAATCCTCGCGCGCATCAAAATTCCCCAAATAATGGCGCCAATCTACCAGCTGGATGCACGGCCGAAAAGCGGTGCGGCACTTTGGCTGGATGGCCGGAACGAGCCCGCCATGACGACGTCTCGCGATCGGAGAGGCGCACAGTTTCGCGTTCCCGCGACAGGTTTGTCCGGGCCTTGCTGCCGTTCATCGCCCTATGAAAGCCAGAGGGCGCAGGGAAGGCCGGGCGCCGGCGGCACCCGCAAGTCCGTGCGCTCCAGGAAATGCACACGGGGTGGACCACAGGTTGGCCGAACGCCCGGCCTTCCCTGCGCGGATGGTTTTAACGGTGTCCTTCGCGCTCTCCTCGGGGAGCGATGCACTATTGCCCCCGTCGCTTTGCAGATGGCTGACGCGCGCACCCGGTCGGGCCGCCACATCACCGCAAGGCTTGACGCACAGGCTCCGGGCGCCAGGACCACACGACTTCTCCGTCCGCGGACGGTTTCGCCTGATCGTTCGGGGCTTGCGTGTGCTCACCCGGACCGCCGACGAACCCGCTGTGACCGCGCCGTGTCGTGCCGCGTTGCGTGACGTCTCACGGTTGCCCGCCCTGTCATCGCGCAATCGCGCCGGCGCTACCGCGTCCACCGCAACCCGGCCCGCATCTCGTGACGATCGCGAAGCGCCCCTTTGGCAAGGGCCGGGATGGGGGCGCTTATGCCATAAATCCGAAATTCTGGAAAGAAGAATATTTTTGCGCGAAGGGGTTGACGGTGTTTTGGTGTTTTGCCCGGTGCCCTTATCTCTGCTCGCCGGTCTGGATGAAGGCCTGGCATGTGCTGGCAAGGCAGATCGCGGTGGGAGCGGGCAGGCGCAGCCGACGATGATCGCGAGGTAGCGGATCGCGATGGTGGCGGGCCTTGCTGGGGATGACGGATCGGTCATGCAGGAGAACAAGAATGCGCCGGACGGCGCGCGTCACCCCGTCACGCACGCGCAGGAGCATCACTTGCCTGCGCAGCAATCGACCAGCAAGCGCCAGATGCGCTGGATCTCGATGGACCTCTGCATCTCGAGCACGTGGTTCTCGCTGGCATGGGGGGAGGGAGCTGCGGCGTGGAGTTCGCGCGGTGCGATCCAGCGTTCCGAGATCGGATCGTACCATTTGCTGGGCGTCACCAAGTTCGTATCTCCTCTTCATCCCCCTGGTTCTGCGCCTATCCCGTGCGCCGGTTGCTGGTGTTTTGGGTGAGGTTGCCGTGGGCGGCCTGCTCACGGATGTTCTGTTTCTCGTCGTCGCGATGGCCTTTGGTCGTATCGATGGGAACAGTCGGCGTGCTGCCGGCGCCTTTGTGGCTTTGGTTCTGATCGGGCACAGGCTGCACGATCTTTGTCAGCGGCTTCGTCATATCGCTCAGACTCCGTCGTTGCCTCGACGAAGGGTCAACGCGGTGGACGCGCAGGGCGTTCCAAGATCGGGTCTGACGTAATTGCGGCGATGCGAAGCGCGCTAGTGCTTCGCGCCGTCGTGGCTGCCGGATGACGAGCGGTCGGAGACGGGCTCGTTCTCCCGGGCGCGGAGCTCGCTCAAGGCCGTCTCGAGGGGGTGTCCGTCGCCGCCCGCAGCCCCGGCAGGTGGTCGTGGCTTGCGGTATTTCCGGATCATCTGCTTGATGTCGTCGACGGCCTCCAGCAAGGGCGGCGTCAGCGAGAGCACCGTCCCCATCGCAATGGCGATGATGGTGTGGCGCAGCGAGACCTTCTCGTCTTCATCATAGGCGTAGACATTCCGGCCGATCCGGACAGGCGCGAGCCCGCTCCCGGATCGCGTCTGATCCGCTTTCCGCGGCTTGCGCGGCGGAATCATGATCACGACGAAGAGCACGTTGATCAGGAGCCAGATGCCCAGGATGATGAGAACAGTCCGCATCGATAAACCAAAGGTTAAGAAATGTGCTGGTGATTCAAGTGGATATTGAACGGCCGTTCGCGCGCCAATGCAAGTCGTGCTTTCGACGAGACCCGAGTTTCAGCGCGAGCTGCTATCGGAATTCGGCAGGAATGGATGCCAAAGGACGCGTGCACCGGCTCCATCCCAGGAACCGAAACGAGGGTTCGGCTTGGACCGATTCTGCCTCCCGGTGCCGAGATCTGCCCGCTCTACCGAAACCGCCGCGTCACCATCGCCAGTACGAAGACCGGTTCGGTACCGTCGAACACGCTGAGCGTCCAGCTGTCGCCGGGACGCAGCGCATGCTCGACGTCGCGGGAGAGGCGGAGCGCTTCGCGCCAGGCAGCCTCATCGTCGGGGAGCGATTCGCCTGTCGTGTCGGTGTGAGGCTGCTGCCCCTCGAAATGGAAAAAGTACCGCCGCATGTCGGGCAATGCGGGCGAGGTCGATATGTTCCGCATTCGCGCGGATCGGCCGCGCCGTCAGCGCGCGCCCAGCACTCTGCCGAAATGCCGTTTGACGGCGCGGTTGCAGGCGCAGGCGCTGGCGGAAAGCGCTGATGCGTCGAGGATCAGGATGGCACCGCGACGCGTTGCAAGGATGCGCCTTGCCTTCAGCATCTGGATGACGCGGCTGGCATAGCTGCGGGAGACGCCGAGCATGCCGGCGAGCTGCTCATGGGTGAGGGGGATTTCGTCGCCGCCGATGTGCTCCTGCGCCGCGATGATCCATTTCGCTGCGCGCTGCTCGATCGAATGCGCGGCATTGCATGCTGCGGTCTGGAGCAGCTGAGTGAGCTGACAGGTGGCGTAGCGTGCGAACAGGTCCTGGAGGGTCGCCGATCTCTGCTGCGCCTGTTCGAGCGCGCGCAACGGCAGGCGTAGCACCGTGCCGCCCACCTTCGCGACGATGCGTGCATAGGCCAGCGACGGGCCGCGGCCGAAGGGAAGACCAACCGCCCCCTCGCGACCGACCAGCAGGCTTTCGACCTCGCGATCATCTTCGACCGGGACCGCGAACGATACGAAGGCGGGGCCACAAGGGAAATGAACAACGGCGATGCTGTCACCGGCATGATGCAGGATGTGGTTCGCAGCGAGGTCGATCGATTGCAAATGAGGGGCGAGCAGCTCGAAATCCTGGTTGCTGAGCCTCTGGAGGAGTTCGTTATCGGGCCGGCGGATCACGCGTGTTTCTCTTACCTGCCGGGAATCGGCAACCGACGAGACCCTACGTTTCCGCGCAGGAACAGACGGTTCCAAAGTGCACACAAGGCTTGCGGAAAATCGAAAAAGATCAGCGCCGAACGCGAGGGAGCCCTCTAGCCGCGGCGCGCCTCGCGCGCGGATGACAGCCGGCTCGCATGCCGGTAGGCGTCGATCGCCCTGTTGGCGAGCATCAGCGGCCGGCGCTCGCCGGTTTTGAGCTGTGCCTCGATCGCATCGAGAATGATGTTTGCGGAGATGTCGGGCGCGCCCAGCTCGCCGGTCTTCTCGAGGAAGCTCCAGGCGATGAAGAATGCGCTCTCGACCGTGCAGCGAATGGACATGCGCTGCCAACGCAGTGCGGCCGCAGCCGTTCCGTAAGCGGCGGCAAGACCATTGTCCCGCCGCCGATCAAAACTCAGTTCTTCAGCACGATGCGGCCGACCACCTTGCCGGCGCGCAGCTCGTCGATCCATTTCTGGACATCGCCCATCGGCTCTTCGCGCATCGGCGTCGGCTTGATCTTGCCGGCGCGGGCGAGCGCCATGAGCTCGTGGGCTTCTGCCAGCGTGCCGACCATGAAGCCTTCGACGGTGAGGCGCTTGTAGACCCACTGCACCATCGGCAGCGTGAACTGTCCGCCCATCAGGCCGGAGACCACGACCTTGCCGCCGCGCGCGGCGACGGCGACGGCAAACGCCATCGACTTCTCGTTGCCGGCGAAATCCACCACCTCGTCGAAGCCGCCGTCGGTCTCCTTCAGGATGCGCTTGATCACGTCGGGCTCGGACGGATCGTAGGCGACGGCTGCGCCGTTCTTGAGCGCGGTATCGCGCGCGGCCGGCGAGAGATCGGCGACCGTGATCGGCTGCTTGAACATCGCCTGCGCGAACGACAGGCCCATCATGCCGACGCCGCCGAGACCGACCAGCAGCAGGTTGCGCTGGCGCGGACGATCGACCAGGCGCTTGAGAGCGCCATAGGCGGTGACGCCGGAGCACATCAGCGTCGCGGCCTGGTTGACGGGCAGCGGATCGTAATCGAGCAGATATTTCGCGTCGGGCACCAGCACGTGGGTGGCGAAGCCGCCGTCGATGGAGACGCCGAGGAAGCGCTGCTTGACGCAAAGGTTCTCGTCGCCGTTCTTGCAGTCGCGGCACTGGCCGCAACCGATCCAGGGAAACACCGCCTTCTTGGATCCGACCAGGCTCGCCGGCACGTCGGGGCCCACTTCGTCGACGACGCCGGCGATCTCGTGGCCGAGCGTGAAGGGCAGCGTCATGCCGCGCGTGGTGTCGAGTTTCTTGCCGCCGCCGAGATCGGCATAGCCGTCCTGGATGTGCAGGTCGGAATGGCACAGCCCGCAGCGCTCGATGCGCACCAGCACCTCGGCGCCCTGCGGTTTTGGTGTGTCGACGATGGTCTCGCACAGCGGCGCATCGAACTTGACCAGGGACTGCCGACGCATCAACGCCATTTTCTTTCCTCCGGAATATGAATTGTCACGCTTCGTTGCGTATATCGGCCAATTCACGCGCCATGGCAACAAAGCCCGAGATGGGAATGGTCTCGGCGCGCCGCGTCGCATCGACGCCTGCGGCGGCGGCAAGTCGCACGGGGTCCGCTTGAAGCGATTTCAGGCTCTGGCGCAGCATTTTCCGGCGCTGGCCGAAGGCAGCGGCCGCGACCTGTTCGAGCAGCTTGCGATCGCAGGGCAGCGGCTCCGCGCGCGGCACCAGGCGCACGACGGACGACGTGACTTTCGGCGGCGGCACGAAGGCGGACGGCGAAATGTCGAACAGGATTTTCGTCTCCGCGCGCCAGTTGGCGAGCACGCCGAGACGGCCATAGGCCTCCTCGTCCTCGCGCGCGACGATGCGCTCGCCGACCTCGCGCTGAAACATCAGCACCATCATGTCGTACCAGGGCGGCCAGGGCTCCACGGTGAGCCAGTTGATCAGGAGCTGGGTCGCGATGTTGTAGGGCAGGTTGGCGACGATCTTGGCGCGCTCGCCCGCGAGCAGCGGACGCGGATCGAAGGTCATGGCATCGCCATGCACGATCTCGAGCCGGTCGGGGTAGCGCGCTGAGATGTCTTTCAACGCCGGGATCGCGCGCTCGTCATGCTCGATCGCGATGACGCGTTTGGCGCCGAGCGCGAGCAGCGCGCGGGTCAGTCCACCGGGGCCGGGGCCGATCTCGACGATGACGCTGTCTTCGAGCGGCGCTGCCGCACGCGCGATGCGCGCGGTGAGATTGAGATCGAGCAGAAAGTTCTGGCCTAGCGATTTGCGGGCCGACAGCGCGTGCTGGCGAATGACCTCGCGAAGCGGCGGGAGGTCGTCGATCGCGCCCATCAGCTGTTTGCAGCCGCCATGCGGCTCGCCAGCTTGAGCGCAGCAACAAGGCTCGCCGGATTGGCCTTGCCGGTGCCGGCGATGTCGAAGGCGGTGCCGTGATCGGGCGAGGTGCGGATGAAGGGCAGGCCGAGCGTGACGTTGACGGCATCGTCGAACGCGACCGTCTTGATCGGAATCAGCGCCTGGTCGTGGTACATGCAAACCGCGCAGTCGTAGGTTTGCCGCGCGGCTTCGTGGAACATGGTGTCGGCGGGCAGCGGCCCCCTGGCGTCGATGCCGTCGTTGCGCAGAACCTTGAGCGCCGGCGCGATCACGGTCTGCTCCTCATGGCCGAGCGAGCCGTCTTCGCCGGCATGGGGATTGAGGCCCGATATCGCGATGCGGGGACGGGCAATGCCGAAGCGGGACGTGAGCTCGGCTGCGACGATGCGCACGGTCGAGACGATGAGGTCGCTGGTGAGTTCGGCGAGAGCATCCCGCAAGGACACGTGGATCGTCACCGGCACCACGGCGAGACGCGGCGACCACAGCATCATCACCGGCTGCGGAACGCCGGCCTGCGTGGCTGCGAGTTCGGCGAGGAATTCGGTGTGGCCGGGATGGCGGAAGCCCGCGCGGTAGAGCACGCTCTTGGCGATCGGGTTGGTGACGACGGCGCTGGCGAATCCAGCGCGCACGTCGCTGACGGCCTGGCGGATCGAGGCGAGCGCAGCCGGCGCGCTCGACGCGTCCGGCTTGCCTGACACGGCGGTCGCACGCTCCCCGGTCGCAACCACGGGCAGGGCATCGGCGAAGGCAGTTGCGGCCTCGCCCGGGCTCACCGCGGCGATCCTGATCTCGGCTTCGAGCATCCTGGCGCGCTGCGCGATCAGCGCTTCGTCGCCGAGCAGATAGAAGGCAGGCAGTCCCAACTCGCGGCGCCTGAGCCAGGCTGCGATGGTGATATCGGGGCCGATGCCGGCGGGTTCTCCGAGCGTGAGCGCGAGAGGTTTTGCGGGAGCGGTGGCCATCAGCGGTTGTGATATTCGATCATCGCCGCTTTGCGGAGATCGTCGAGATAGGCCCGCTGGGTCTTCTCGTACTTCTCCTGGTACATCTTGTCGCGAATCTCGCGCTTCTTCGGCGTATCGATCGTGGTCGGCTTGCGCGAGCAAAGCACGACCATCTCGATGCCGGACCTGGTCACTTCGGGGGCCGTGAGGTGGCCGATCGGGGTTTCGTCGAGCACCTTGCGGAGCGCTTCCGGCAGGTCGGCGGTGGTCTTGGTGACGCTGTCGCGGATGGTGGCGTTCGGGGTCGAACGGAACAGCGAATTGGCTTCGTCGCAGCTTCCGACACGCGCGCGATATTGTTCGGCTTCCTTCATCCGCGTCTCCTGGAAAGCGGCGGACGAACCGCGCGGCACGATCAGGACGATCGGCTGCATCTTGTATTCGGTGCCCTCGATCTGGAGCTTTGCATCACCGCTTTCCCGCACCTTGTCGGCGACGTCCTTCTCGCCGACGATCAGCTTCTCCTTGAAGCGGCCGCGCACGAGGCTGGTCCAGACCATCTCGGACCTCATGCGGCTCTTGAGCGTGTCGGGGCGCACGCCCTTGACCTCGAGCGACTTGGTCAGCATCTCCGGCGAGATGCGCATGCGCTGCGCCATCCCCTCGTAGGACTGGTTGATGTCGGAAGCGGTGGGTTCGACGCCGTATTTCTTGCCTTCCTTGATCTTGAGCTTGTCGTCGATCAGCGTGTTGATGACGTCCTGCCGGCTCGGAGTCTTCTGCGTCGTCAGCGTGTCGAGCTTGGTGCGCTGCTCGATGTCGAAATCGGTGATGGGATCGCCATTGACCATGACCACGATGTTCTGCGCCCGCGCCGGCGCGCCGACCAACGTCAGCACGACGACGAGGATGAGGGGGAGGAGGCGGAAGACAGGCAATCGGGTCGTCATGGTTTTCGCTCGCGTGTCAGCCGGGATGATCCCGCAACGGGGAAGAGGCGGCCGGCAATTCAGACGGGTTCACTGGATGCCGGCGGAACTGCTGGTCCCCGACGAGGTTGCCAGCGTGCGCAAGCCGATCTGGAACATGAACGCGTGGCTCAGCACGGGCGGCGTGGTGCCCGCGGAATAGCTATACGAAGTTACATAGTTCGCCGCCAGCACGAAGCAATCGTCGACATAGCCGGCGCCGAGCACATATTGGTTGATCTTGTTGGCCTCGAGGTCCCAGCGTGCCGAGCCCGTCACCACCCAGTTGGTCGCGACCTTGATCGAGCCCGAGGTCAGGATGCCCTCGCGCCTGGTCAGGTAGCCGAGTTCCGGCTGCGGCGCGTAATTGCCGTACATCATGCTGACCGACCAGCGATTGAAGTTGGCGCGGCCCTCCGCCTCGAAGCGCTGGACGTTCCAGGTCTGCTCGTCCATGCGGGAGCGAACGCTGAACGTATAGGTGCTGTTCGGCGAGTAGGCGACGCTCGCGACGTAATCGGAGCGCGGCTTGTCGAGGCCGGAATCCAGGCCCGTGTTGATCGAATCCTGGACCGCGTAGGAGTTCATGCCGAACAGCTGGTAGGACTGTCCGAACAGCACCTTGACCGCGCCGCCCTTGTCGAACTGCGTGGTAGCCTGCACGCCGACATTGGCGCGGCCGCCGCCCTCGACGCGGTCGTAGCCGGAGAACTTGTCGACGCTGAACAGGTTCGATGTGTCGAACACCATGCTCTGGGCGTCCTCGTTCGGGAACCTGCCGGCATAGGTCTCGTTCGGGCGGATGATGACCTGCGCGATCGGCTCGATGGTGGTCGAGCCCCAGGGCTGCACGTTGATGAAGGGGTAGCGATATTCGAGGCCAACGGTCGGCATCAGGCGGAGCGCCTGAGTGTTGCCCGTGGACAGGTAGTTCGACACGCCCGGCTGGTTGGAGACGTCGGCGTTGATCGCGTCGGCGCGCAGGATCGCGAACGGCGTCCAGATCTCGCCGAACGGATCGGTGTAGGACTTGCGCCACTGCGCCTCCGCCGTCAGGCGGGTGTAGGTGCCGGGGAAGCCGCGCAGCAGGCACTGTGACGGCGTGCGCGCGAGCGGATCGGCCGACGTCGTCGTGCACAGGCTGTTGGTGTTGGCGAGCGTCGTGATCGGGTCGAACACCGCGTCGTTGCGGGTCAGATTGACGAAGTTCGTCTTGTAGGAGACCTCGCCGCCGAAGATCGGATAGTTGAGCACGTTCGAGTAGTCGATGACGGGATAGACGACCGGGACCTGTTGCTGGTTGCCCGAGAAGCTCAGCCAGTACATCGTGCGCGCATCGAAGAAGCTGCGATTGCCGACGCCGGTCAGATAGAGCTGCGACAGCGCATCCGTCGGCAGGTTCAGGAACGAGCCGAGCGGATCGCGATAGGCCGACAGGCGGTAGTCCGACATGAAGTAGTAGTCGGAGAGCAGGACGCCGTCCCAGCCCCAGACCCATTTGTCGTTGAGCGCGAACTGGCCCTTGGTCTCGACGCCGCCGCGGAACTGACGGTCGCCCGGCAGGCCCGCGAACTTGTCGGGGTTGAGCTGGTCGATGCCGTAGACGCGGACCTGGTAGGCGCCGTCCATCAGGCGCTGGCGGAACTCGGCCTGGAACAGCACGCCCTGCTTGGAGGTGATGCGCGGGCTGAAGGTCGCGTCCATGTCGGGAGCGATCGCCCAGTAGAACGGGACTTCGACGCCGTAGCCGAACGCCGTGTAGGAGGTGAAGCCCGGCATCAGGAATCCGGTCTTGCGCTTCACGGTCGGATCAGGCGTCGAGAAGTAGGGCAGGTAGGCGAGCGGCACGCCGAAGAATTCGAGCTGCGCCGTCTCGAAATACAGCATCTTCTCCTGCTGGTCGTGGATGATGCGGGCACCCTTGACCTGCCAGAGCGGCGGCTTCTTCGGATCGTCCTTGCACGGCGCGCAGGCCGTGTAGACGCCGTTCTCGAACACCGTGTAATTGCCGCTGGAGCGGTCGGCGCGGGTCGCGGCCATGCGGGTCTGGTCGGCGGTGTCCACGCGCAGTGAATCGACGAAACCGTCGCGATAGTCGTCGGAGAGATCCAGGATCTCAGCGTAAGTGATCTTGCCGTCGGCATCCGTCATGCGGATGTTGCCTTCGGCATGAAGCCGCTTCGTCTTCTGGTCGTAGACGACGCGGTCGGCTTCGACGCTGGTGCCGTTGTAGAACAGCTGAACGTTGCCGACCGCGGAGACGCGCGAATTGTTGTAGTCGTAATCGACCTCGGTCGCCTGCACGAGCATCTGCCCGTCATTGGCGGCCTTCGGCGGCTTCGGACGGGGCGGCAGCGGATTGTAGGTGAAGCCCTGGGCGGCAGCGGGAGCCACCGCGGCAAGATCGATCATGCCGGCGAGCGAGGCGACGGCGATGACGGCCAGCACGAGCCTGCGAATGGACAACCGACATCCGTTCGCGCGCACGAGGGTGCGCGGCGCCCAGCCAGCCAGTTGTCCTCGGCGGACGGCCGTCACTATCCGTCCTCCTGATAAAGCAAGGCCAAAAAGCCGGTGAGGCCGCCCACCACCACGGGCAACCACGCCGCAGCGATCGGATGCATCAACTCAGCCTTGCTCAAGTCTTCAGTCACTTTCGACAGAACGTAGAGCAGAAAGCCTGCGCCCACGCCACTCAAAACCATCTTCTGTACGCCGCCCATCCGGAAGAAGCGCAGCGACACGGAAGCCGCGAGCATCACCATGGCGGCGAGCAAAAACGGCTGTGCCAGCAACTTGTGATACTGGAGTCGATATCCCGCTGTCGCGAACCCCGAGCTCTCGGACGAGCGGATGTAGCTCGGTAGTTGCCAAAAGGACACAGTCTCGGGTGTGGAAAAGCTGTTGCGAACCTGCGCCTCGGTCAGCGTCGTCGGAATTTCCAGGCTCGCCTGATCGATCGGGGGAGCGTCGAGCGAGAAGCGGCGCACGCCCTTGAACAGCCAGTGACCGGCCTCCAAGGTCGCCTCGCGCGCCTCGACCCGTTCCTTGAAGTGCTGCTCTGTATCAAACCGGAACAGCGTGAGCCCGGTGAGCCGGACGCCCTGCTGTTCGCTGCGTGCGGCGTTGATGATGGTCTGGCCGTCGCTGGTGACCTGGTTGAGCCAGAAGCCCGAGGCATCCTGGATGCCGCCGCCGGGCGCCGAGCCGAACAGCTCCGCCTCCATGCGCTTGGAGAGTTCGCGCAAATTGGCCGACATCGGATTGTAGGCGACGGTGGCGATCACGCCGATCAGAAGCGCGCTGCCGAGCGCCGGCGAGATGAATTGCCAGGCCGAGATCCCGGCGGCGCGCGCCACCACGAGTTCGAGCCGGCGGGAGAGCGCGAGATAGCAGGTCATGGCGCCGATCAGCATGCAGAACGGCGTCAGCTTCTCCAGCAGCTGCGGCACGCGGAACAGCGAGGTTTCGGCCACCATGATCGCGGAGGCGGAGGCGAGCCCTGACGTCTTGCGCACCATCTCGATGTAATCGACCAGCACCAGCAGCAGGAAAATGCTCGCGAACACGCCGAGTGCGGCAACCACGAAGCGGCCGGCAAAATAGCGTCCGAGCGTGTTGGTGAGCATGCTCATGCGGCGGCCGGCCGTCCGAACAGCCGCGCGATGCGCGCATTCGACCTGTTGACGGTTTCCATCAGACCGGGCGGCGGCTCGACCACGATGCCGCCGATGACCATCCACAACCCGACGCCGATGGCGCCTAGAACCATCACGTATTGGACCAGCACCGGCCCCGACGATTTCACGGACATGACCGAACAGGCGAAGCCCGCCATCCGCAGGCCGAACACGGCGAGGATCGACGAGCCGATCGAGAAGTTGCGGCTCTGGCGCGTGGTGCGCGGCGCGCCCAGGAAAGCGAAGGTCAGCACGGCAAAGGCGAAGGGGTAGATCGGCGCCAGCAGGCTGTCATGCAGTGCCGAGCGGAACTGCCCGGGGATCTGCTTGTAGACGGGGTCGTCCTCGGACGGCGAGAACAGCTCCCACAGATAGCGTTCGCGAATGCCGAGGGTGACGTCGTGGCCCTGGTTGCCGAACTTCGACATGTCGAAGCCGTAGCGGCCGAACGCCACCAGCGCGGGATCGCGCTTGCCGGCCTCGAAGCGCTGGAGGTTGCCGTCCTTCAGCACCAGGAACGAGCCGTTCTCGTTCTTCACGACCTCGCCCTGCTCGGCGACGATCGAGATACGCTCATTGGGATCGCGGCGGTCGTCGATGAAGATTCCGGCAAGGATGCCGCCGGGCAGCCGTTCGCGGATGCGGATCGTGAGGTTCTTGTCGAGCTGGGCGAAGCGCCCGGGCTGCAGGATGTTGGTGAGCACGTCCGCGGTGATCTCGGCGTCCCACTGCTTGATCCGGCGCATGCCGTCGGGCGCCAGATAGGCGGCGATGAAGGCGACCAGCAGCGCCACCACGCAGGTGGCGTAGAAGAACGGATAGAACAGCCGGAACGGCGAGAAGCCGGCGGCATTCATCACGATGATCTCGGAATCGGTCGCGAGCTTGTTCAGCGTGTGAGAGATCGCGATCATCAGCGCGATCGGTGAGATGATCAGCACCAGCGCCGGGATCACGAGCCCGGTGATGCCGAGGAAGGTCATGATGGTCTGACCCTGGCTCGTCATCAGGTCGATGCCGCGCAACGCCTGCGTAATCCAGATCACGCCGGTGAGGCTGACCAGGACCAGCGCAAACGACGCCAGCGTCGTGCGGAAAATATACCTGTCGATCGACCCCATGCGCTACCGCACGAATCCCACCAAGTCCCCAACGCGTTCCGGAATTCGCGCTGTCCGACCAATCCCTGACAGGGATCCCCAAGGCCGGCCAATCACCTCTTCCGGAGGCTCACTTTCTCACTACCATCCCTTTGATCCGTCAACAAAATGGCTGACCCATGGCACCCTCTCTATATGGTTAATATTTCCCTTGATGTGGCGTCGCGGTCACGGGCGCGCTTGGCATCGACCGCGCCTCTGGCCCATAGTGGGGCGAGACGAGTGAATCGCCGTTCAGCTCCGGCCTTCGGCCGCACCGGTTGATCGGCAAAAAGCCCCACGTTTTCGAGGAGTTACCCATGTCCGATGCCATCAAGGTCGGCTTTGTCCCGATGGCGCCCGCCGCCCGTGGCATTCTGGTCGTGTTCTGTGACGACGCTCTGAAGGTCGGCCCGGCGACGGCCAAGGCGCTCGGCGGGGCGAGCGAACTCGTGAAGCGGGCGGCCGCCGCCGCCTCGTTCAAGGGCAAAAGCGGCGCCGCCCTGGACATCCTCGCCCCGGAGGGGCTGAAGGCCGAGCGCCTGATCGTGATCGGGACCGGCAAGGCCTCGAGCCTGAAAGGCAACGACTTCCTCAAATTCGGCGGCATGGCCGCCAGCAAGCTCAAGCCGGGTTCCGCGGCCATGACCATCATGGCCGAAATGGCCGGCGGCGCCATGAGCACCGAGCAGGCGGTGGCGATCGCCTCGGGCCTGCGCCTGCGCGCCTACAAGTTCGACCGCTACAAGACCAAGAAGAAGGACGGCGAGGAGGGCGCGCTGCGCGCCGACATCTCGCTCGCGGTCGGCGATGTGGCCGCTGCGAAGAAGGCCTTTGCCTCCGCCGGCGCGGTGGTCGACGGCGTGGTCATCGCGCGCGATCTCGTCAATGAGCCGCCGAACGTGCTGTATCCCGAGGAGTTCGCGCGCCGCGCCAGTCAGCTGCGCAAGCTCGGCGTCAAGATCGAGGTTTTAGACGTCAAGGCGATGCAGAAGCTCGGCATGGGCGCGCTGCTCGGCGTCGGCCAGGGCTCGGCGCGGCCGAGCCGCACCGTGATCATGCGCTGGGACGGGGCTAAGAAGGGCGATGCTCCGGTCGCCTTCGTCGGCAAGGGCGTCTGCTTCGACACTGGCGGCATCTCGATCAAGCCGGCCGGCAGCATGGAGGACATGAAGGGCGACATGGGCGGCGCTGCTTGCGTCGTCGGCCTGATGCACGCGCTCGCGGCGCGCAAGGCCAAGGTCAACGTGGTCGGCGCCATCGGCCTCGTCGAGAACATGCCCGACGGCAACGCGCAGCGGCCGGGCGACATCGTCACCTCGATGTCGGGCCAGACCATCGAGATCATCAACACCGACGCGGAAGGCCGCCTCGTGCTGGCCGACGTGCTCTGGTACGTCGCCAAGAAGACCAAGCCGAAGTTCATGGTGGATCTCGCGACGCTGACAGGCGCGATCGTGGTTGCGCTCGGCACCGATCACGCCGGCATGTTCTCCAACAATGACGAACTCGCCGAGCGGCTGCTCGCGGCCGGCATCGAGAGCGGCGAGAAGGTCTGGCGCCTGCCGCTCGGTCCCGAATACGACAAGCTGATCGATTCCCAGTTCGCCGACATGAAGAACACCGGCGGCCGTCACGGCGGCTCGATCACCGCGGCGCAGTTCCTGCAGCGCTTCGTCGATGGCACGCCCTGGGCGCATCTCGACATCGCCGGCACCGCGATGGGCGCGCCCAAGACCGACATCAACCAGAGCTGGGGGTCCGGCTATGGCGTCAGGCTGCTCGACCGCCTGGTGGCCGATCACTACGAGCGCAAATGACGTGAGATGACCGAAGTCCTGTTCTACCATCTGCAAAACATGACGGTTGAGAACGTCTTGCCGCCGCTTCTCGAGAAGTCGCTCGAGCGCGGCTGGCGCGTCGTGGTGCAGTCGACCTCGCCGGAGCGCGCCGATGCACTCGACGCTCACTTGTGGACCTATCGCGACGATTCCTTCCTGCCGCACGCGACATGGCGAGTGAACGATGCGGCCGAGCAGCCGATCGTGCTGGCGATCGAGGCGGACAATCCGAACGGCGCCAATGTTCGCTTCCTGGTCGACAACGCCGCGTTGCCGGAGGACACGGAAGGTTATGAGCGGATGGTGCTGCTGTTCAACGGCGACGATCCGGACGCGCTTGCATCTGCCCGCAGCACCTGGACCGATTGCAAGGCGCGCGGATTTGAGGTCACCTATTGGCAGGCGGACGAACGGGGCCGGTGGCAGCGGCGGAATTAGCGCCCCCGCGCAATTAATGATAATTTGGACTTTCGCGGACAGACTGGTTTCGGCCACCTTCGTGCCGCAAAGTGATGTTGGGACAATCGCTTAGGGCTGCTCCTTCATGCTGGGAACCTAGTTTATCGTGCGACATCAAAAGCTTCCAAAGTCGCTCATAGTTGCGTTGGCCGCGGTCGCGCCGCTGATCGCGGGCTGCTCGGGCGGAACCGATCTGCTGGCGTCTGCCAAAGACGCCGAATGGTTCAACAAGCCGAGCCGCCTGTTCATCAAGAACATCTCGATCGAGTCGCCGCCGCTGACCCCTGACAAGCCCGTGGGGGCCGAAGACCTCGTCAGCGCCGACGGTGCTTGCCCCGGCATGGCACCGCCGCCCGGACCTGCAGACGCCAATGCGTCGACGACGGCGCCGGCGCCCGTGGGCGGCACGGTCGCACTCGGCCACACCGAATGCGACGTCGTGCGCGGCATCGGCGCACCCTCGACCGTCAATCTCTCCACTGATCCCGCCGGCCGTCGCGTCGCGGTGGTGACCTGGACCGCGGGTCCGCGTGCCGGCATCTACACCTTCACGTCAGGACGCCTGTCCGCAATCGAGGGCACGCCCGAGCCGCCGGTGGTTGCGAAGCCCGTGAAGCCGAAGGCGAAGAAGAAGGCCGCGACGTAACGCGCCGTCGGCCTTTCGCCCATCGACATCGCTATGCAGCTTTGCGACCCTTGATCGCAGTGGCCGAGGCATGAACGGTGATCGCTCCGGTCGCGCTTGCGGGCAGTCGCGCCTGAAGCCGGCTCTTGAGCTCCGCGCCCTGGCTTTCAGACAGCTTTGCGATCACGCCGCTCGGGCTGCTGACGACCATCGACAGCCAGTAGTCGTCGAAGTCGGCGAATGTCCGCTCGACGACCAACTCGCGGGTTTCGATCTCGCGCAGACCAAGCTCCGCCCAGAGTGCTTTCAGCGCCTCGAAGCGCGAGATGTCCGCGCTCGGTGGACGCGCTGCGGGAATGCCAAGGGCATCCAACTCCTCCCACAGCGGTTGCGTCGGCGTGCCGCCGCGCACAATGTCCCAAGTGTAGGATGCAACCATGCCGCCGGGCTTGGTGACGCGGACCATTTCCGAAGCACCTTTGCGCGCGTCGGGGACGAAGAACAGCACCAGTGCCATCACGGCGATGTCGAAGCGGTTGGCGTCATAGGGAAGGGCCATCGCATCGCCAATCGACAACTCGACCGGCTTTCCCGCAAACTTTCGGCGCGCCGTCGCAATCTGTGCATCGGAGGGGTCGATCGCACAAACGGAGGAAGGGGCGGATTTCGCAAGCAGGAGCTCGGTGAACGCACCATTGCCGGCGCCAACATCAACCCAGGCCTGTCCAGAGCCCGGCGTCAGCCAATCCAGGAAAAGTGTCCCCGCCGATCGGCTCCAGGGGGACATGAAGCGCTCATAGGCCGCGCCGTCGGTGAATTTGATTGGTTCGGGTGACGGCATCTGCGATTTCCCTCGAAACTGCCTATTCAAAATATTGTTCTGGCCGAAAATGTCAGGGCTTGCTTCGTAGCACGAAAGCCGCACGATGCGCGACGTGCCGCTACAAATTCCGTTGCGCGAGCTCGATCCGAAACTTGCTCGCGTTGCCATCCTGTTCAATCCGGATACCGCACCCTATGCGCCTGGCCTCATTGCCGCGGCGAGGGACGCTGCATCCGGCATCGAGGTGGTCGAGATGCGGACGCACGATGACGGCGAGACCGAGGCCCGGCTCGAAGCGTTCAGCCGTGCGGGCGACGGCAGCCTGCTCGTCATTCCAGAGCCGTTCACCAACGGGCATCGCGACCACATCGTCGCGCAATGTGCCCGCTTTCGCGTGCCGGCACTGAATTCGGTGCTGGGCGCCGTCGATGGCGGGGCGCTGATGTCATACACATTCGTCTGGGACGAGCTGGTCAGCGCACCCGTCGACTACATCGATCGCATCCTCAAGGGGGCTTCGCCGCACGATCTGCCGATCCAGGCGCCGCGGCGCTACGAGCTGGTCGTCAACCTGAAGACGGCGAAGGCGCTCGGCGTCGATGTGCCGCCCGTGCTGCTCGCGCGCGCCGATCGCGTGATCGAATAGAAAGAGCTACCCCGCCGCCTCGTCGAACTGCGCGCTCGCTTCGAGCCATTGCTCTTCCGCACGCGCCAGCGCGTCGGCCGCATTGGCGCGGGCTTTCGACAACTGCGCGGCCTGCTTTGGATCACGCGTGAAGATGTCGGGCAGGGCGAGCGCGGTGTCGATCTTGGCGATGATATCGGTGACGCGGGCGATCTCAGTCTCGGCTTCCGCGATGCGCTTTTTCAGCGAGCCGCGATTGTCCGACTTGGGACGCTGCGGCTTTTCGATCTGAGCGCTGCGCTCGCGCGGGGCGGGCTCGGCATTGCGCGAGGACAGCACCAGGCGGCGGTACTCGTCGAGGTCGCCGTCGTAATTGGTCACGGTGCGGTCGGCGACGATCCAGAGCTGGTCGGCGCAGGCCTCGATCAGATAGCGGTCGTGCGAGACCATGATGATCGCGCCGGGAAACTCGTTGATCGCTTCGGCGAGCGCTGCGCGGCTGTCGATGTCGAGATGGTTGGTCGGCTCGTCCAGGATGATCATGTTGGGGCCGAAGAAGGTCGCGAGGCCCAGCAACAGCCGCGCCTTCTCGCCGCCGGATAGTTTTCCTGCCTTGGTGTCGGCCGCCTTGCCGGAGAAGCCGATCGCGCCGGCGCGGGCGCGTACCTTGGCTTCGGGCGCATCGCCCATCAGCTTGCGGACGTGGTCGTAGGCGGAGGCGTCCTCGTTCAGCTCGTCGAGCTGGTGCTGGGCGAAATAGGCGATCGACAGCTTGTCGGCGCGCGTCACCTTGCCCGAGAAGGGCGCAAGACGGGCAGCGAGCAGCTTGACGAGGGTCGACTTGCCGTTGCCGTTGGCGCCGAGGAGCGCGATGCGGTCGTCGTTGTCGATGCGCAGCGTCACGCGGCTAAGCACGGGCGTCGCCGGATCATAGCCGACGGAGGCATTGTCGACGGCGATGATCGGCGGCGACAGCAGTTTTTCCGGCGCCGGAAAAGTGATCTCGCGCACGTCCTCCGTCACCAGCGCCGTGATCGGCTTCAGCCGCTCCAGCATCTTGACGCGAGACTGGGCCTGGCGCGCTTTCGAGGCCTTGGCCTTGAAGCGGTCGACGAAGGCCTGGAGGCGGGCGCGCTCGGCCTCCTGGCGTTTGACGGCCTTGGCATCGAGCAGCTCGCGCGCGGCGCGCTGCTCCTCGAACGAGGAATAGGTGCCCTTGTAGAGCGTGAGCTTGCCGCGCTCCAGGTGCAAAATCTGGTCGACAGAGCTGTCCAGCAGATCGCGGTCGTGGCTGATCACGATCACGGTGCGCGGATAATGCGCGAGGTGATCCTCCAGCCACAGCGTGCCTTCGAGGTCGAGATAGTTGGTGGGCTCGTCGAGCAGCAGGAGATCCGGCGCCGCGAACAGCGTTGCGGCCAGCGCGACGCGCATGCGCCAGCCGCCGGAGAATTCGGCACAGGGACGCAGCTGGTCGACGGCGGAAAAGCCGAGGCCGGAAAGGATCGCGGCTGCGCGGCTCGGCGCTGAATGCGCGTCGATGTCGACGAGGCGGGTTTGGATCTCGGCGATCCGGTGCGGGTCGGTGGCGTTCTCGGCTTCAGTGAGCAACGCCTCGCGCTCGAGGTCGGCCTTGAGCACGACCGAGATCAGGCTTTCCGGCCCGTTCGGCGCCTCCTGCGCCAGGCTGCCGACCCTCCAGCGCGGCGGCAACGTGACCGAGCCGTGCTCGGCCGAAAGCTCGCCCCGGATCACCTTGAACAGCGTCGATTTGCCGGTGCCGTTGCGTCCGACCATGCCGACGCGCGAGCCGGGCGTGATCTGCACGGAGCTATTATCGATCAGAAGACGTCCGGCAAGGCGGATGGAGAGGTCGGTGATGGAGAGCATGCGGCCTTGTCACCGCAGGCGAGATCAAACGCAACCCGTTTTTCCGTGACCCTTCGTCAGTGCGAGTCGCGGTCGCGCTGTTTCAGCTCGTTGAGGAGCCGCTCGAGATGCGTCGGGAGGCGCGGTTCGGGGCGTATGCTCTGCTGGAGCCGCTCGCCTACGGCATCGCAAATCGAGCGGCTGGTACGCCGGTCGATCTGTTCGCTGTCATTGGCAAAGAGGCCAGCCATCGCAGGGTTCCGTGTGTGCAAGGTTACGACACGGTACCAAGTCATTGGCCCCCGAAATGGTTTCGCAGGCCGCGGGGAATGGCTGGCATTCTAGTAAAAATTGTATGAATTCGTCGTATCTGCCCAAATACAAGGCCCCGGCGGGGGGAACGCCGGGGCCTCTCTTGGAAGGTACCGCAGGGGGAACGGTACCTCTGGTAATTCAGGAAGGCTCAGTAGCAGCGGTTGACCAGCCGCCAACGGGGTCCCCAGGGGGTCGGGACCAGCCGGCGCACGTAGCAGCCGCCGTAACCGTAGGCCACGGGAGCGGCGTAGACGCGCGGTCCGCCCCAGCCCCAGCCGCCGTGATGCCAGCCACCACCGCCGTGCCAGCCCCAGCCGCCGCCGTGCCAGTGAGCGGAGGCGGAGGTGGGGGCCAGTGCGGCACCCAGCGCGACCGCGGCGACTGCAGCGAGCGAAAGTTTCCTCAACATGGTGATCTCCTCAGAACTGCCGGCGCGGGGCATCGCGTCGATGGAAAGGCCGCCGAAACGGTCCGCCTCGGGGGAAGGCTTGGTTTCGATGGAGCTGACGTTACGCCGGCGAGGCTGAACCAAACCCTGACAGGGCCTTCAGATTGGGTTCATCTGGGTGAAATCGTTGTAATCCATGTTGGAATCCTGCCGGGAATTCGGGCCTCGGCCTGCGGCGAAGCAGCCTTCGGTGCGTCCCGGCACTCGCTTGCCGGATCGCCAAGGCGCCGATATAAGCCCCGCAACTCCAAACCACCTTTTTCTCTTCAAGGACAAGATCATGGCCATCGAACGCACTTTCTCGATCATCAAGCCCGACGCCACCGCGCGTAACCTGACCGGCGCCGTGAACGCCGTGATCGAGAAGGCGGGCCTGCGCATCGTCGCGCAGAAGCGCATCCGCATGACCAAGGAACAGGCCGAGACCTTCTACGCCGTCCACAAGGCGCGTCCGTTCTTCGGCGAACTGGTCGAGTTCATGACCTCCGGCCCGGTCGTGGTGCAGGTGCTGGAAGCCGAAAACGCCATCGCCAAGTACCGCGATGCGATGGGCGCGACCGATCCGTCGAAGGCGGCCGAGGGCACCATCCGCAAGCTCTACGCCAAGTCGATCGGCGAGAACTCCGCGCACGGCTCGGACGCTCCGGAAACCGCCGCGATCGAAATCGCGCAGTTCTTCTCGGGCAACGAGATCGTCGGCTGACCCAGCCGGCGAACTAATTCGACGGGGCGATAAGGACTCATTGTGAACTGGCTCTGGCAGATCTTCGATCCCGCCACGATCGGGGCATTCTTCACCCAGTTCCGCAATGAGATGGCCGAACCGACCTTCTGGATCGCGGTCGGCAAGATCATCTGGATCAACGTCCTTTTGTCCGGCGACAACGCGCTGGTCATCGCGCTTGCCTGCCGCGGCCTGAAGCCGCGGCATCGGCTGTGGGGCATGGTGCTCGGCGCGGGCGCCGCGGTGCTGCTGCGGATCGTCTTCACCGGTATCGTCGCGAGCCTGATGGCTCTGCCGTACCTCAAGCTGGCCGGCGGACTCGCGCTGATCGTGATCGCGGCCAAGCTGCTGGTGCCTGAGAACGAGGAGGAGGGCGTCGAGTCCGCCTCGCATCTGTGGCAGGCGGTGCAGATCGTCGTGGTCGCCGACATCGTCATGAGCCTCGACAACGTCATCGCGGTCGCCGCCGCCGCCAATGGCAGCGTGCCGCTGCTGGTGCTCGGCCTCGCGGTCAGCGTGCCGCTGATCGTTGCGGGCGCGGCGCTGATCATGGCGCTGCTCGCACAATTGCCGATCCTGGTTTGGGCCGGTGCGGCGCTGCTGGGCTGGATCGCCGGCGAGGTGATCGCGACCGATCCCGGCATTGCACCAAAGCTGCATGCACTCTCCGAAGGTCGGTTCGGCGTCTCGCTGGACCGGATGCTCGGCACCCTGCACGTTCCGCCGCAATTCGCCCATGGCGGCGGTGGGGCTGAATATCTTTGCGCTGTGCTCGGTATCGTCGTCGTGCTGCTGGTCGGCTCGATCTGGCGCCGCCGCAGCATGAATGCCGCCGCGCTCGAAGCCTCCAAGCAGCACGCCAAGGCGTCGGCTGAAGGCTAGTGTTCAGTCGATGATGCCGAATTCCGTCACGGGCGTCGTCCAATAGACGAGCCTGGTGCCGGCAAACGAACCCCGAATCCGATCGAGCAGGCGGACGGCTTCATCGTGCGCCAGAATGACCTGGACCATGGCTTGATCGGCATGGCCCTGGACGCGTTCGGCGGCGGTGTACAGTCGGACTTCGCCGCCGTGGCCGGCGGTGCGCGAGGCGGTGAAGCCCGAGACAATGTCGCTCTGTTCGGCGAGATAGTCGAACATCTCTTCACGGAGTTGGCGCGGCACAATCAGCGTGAGGCAGACCTGCTGGTCGGTCATTTGGCCACCTTCGACGCGCCGCCGTAGCGGCGATACAAGATCGGCAGCAGGATCAGCGTCAGCACCGTAGAGGACAACAGCCCTCCGATCACGACGACGGCGAGCGGTCGCTGGACCTCGGATCCCGGACCTGAGGCAAACAGCAGGGGAATCAAGCCGAGCGCCGTGATGCTCGCGGTCATCAACACCGGCCGAAGCCGGCGCATGGCGCCTTCGACGACGATGCGATGCTCGCTCAGGCCGTGGGCGCGCAGTTGATTGAAGTAGGAGACCAGAACGACGCCGTTGAGGACGGCAATCCCGAGCAGCGCGATGAACCCGACCGAGGCCGGCACCGATAGGTACTCGCCCGTGACGACCAGCGCGAACACGCCGCCGATCAGGGCGAAGGGGATGTTCACGAGCACGAGCAAGGCCTGCCGGATGGCGCCGAACGTGGTGAAGAGCAGGACGAAAATCAGGCCGATCGCCACAGGCACGACGACCGACAGACGTGCGGAGGCACGTTGCTGGTTCTCGAACTGTCCGCCCCAGGTCAGCCGATAGCCGTCCGGGAGCTGAAGTTCCTCCGTGACCTTCTGGCGGGCCGCTTCGACGAAGCCGACCATGTCACGGCCCCGGACGTTGGCCCGAACCACGCTCATGCGAGCGCCGTCTTCGCGGTCGATCTTGACCGGGCCGTCGACGCGTTGAATTCGGGCGACCTGCGACAGCGCGACGTGCTGACCGGACGTGAGCGTCAGCGGAAGGCTCGCGAGCAGGGTCGGTGCCTCTCTGGTCGTCTTGCTGCCCCGGACGAGAATGGGTGTGCGGCGTCCCTCCTCGAGCGCGGTTCCGATCGTTCGCCCCTCGATTTGGGTGCGGAGCGAATTGGCGATCGCGTCAACCGTCAGGCCGAGACGTCCGGCCTCCATTCGATTGACGGAAACCGTATAATATTGAGCTCCTTCGTTGAGCGTGGTGTAGACATCCTCGGCACCGTCGATGCCGGACAGAATGGCGGACAGCTTAGCCGCGGCTTCGTTCAGCCTGGCGATATCCGGACCGAAGATCTTGACCGCGACGTCGCCACGCACGCCGCTGATCATCTCCTGCACGCGCATGTCGATGGGTTGGGTGAAGCTGAGCGAGATGCCGGGAAGGCCGGAGAGAACCTCGCGCAATTTCTGCAGCAGAGCCTCACGATCTTCAGTCTGTCTTTCGGCTGCCGGCTTCAGCACGAGGAACGTGTCGGTCTGGTTGGGCCCCATGGGGTCGAGGCCGAGCTCGTCGGACCCGGTCCGTGCGACGATGCCGGCAATGTCCGGCACTGCGAGGAGCGCGGCCTGCAGCCTCCCGTTCATCGCAAGCGATTCGTCGAGATTGACGGAGGGAAGCGTCTCCACGCTGACGATGACGTCGCCTTCGTCCATGGTCGGCATGAAGGTCTTGCCCAGCCTTCCATAGGCAAAGCCGGCGGCGGCCAGACCGATCAGCGCCGCAGCCACTACCTTGCGCTCGTTGCTCAAGGCCCAGTCCAGTGCCGGTGCATAGACGCGCTGGGCCGCGCGAACGATCAGGGGATCGCGATGAGAGGCAGAACTGAGCAGGAAGGACGTCGCGACCGGGATCACCGTGAGCGCAAGCAGCAGCGAGCCGGCGAGCGCGAAAATGATCGCCAGCGCGACGGGGATGAACAGCTTTCCTTCGAGTCCCTGGAGCGTCAGCAGGGGGACGAACACGATGATGATGATGACGACGCCCGAGGCTACCGGCTCCAGGACTTCGCAAACCGAGCGGTAGATCAGGTGGATCAGCGGAGTCGTCTTGCCGGTTTCGTGCTTGCCGAGGTTGCCGACAATGTTCTCGACCACAACGACCAGCGCGTCGATCAACATGCCGATCGCGATCGCAAGTCCGCCGAGGCTCATCAGGTTGGCCGACATCCCCACTACCCGCATGACAATCAGCGCAATGACGATGGCGAGCGGCAGGCTGAGAGCGATCACGAGCGAGGCCCGCCAGTTGCCCAAGAAGAGCAACAGGAGCACGATGACGAGAGCGGTGGCCTCACCAAGGGCACGCACAACGGTCCCGACGGCGCGATCGACCAGGCGGCTGCGGTCATAGAACACGTTGATCGAAACGCTTTTCGGCAGCGAGGATTGCAACTCGGCAAGGCGGGCACGTACGTCGCGGACGAGCTGCCCCGCGTTGGCACCGCGCAAACCGAGGACGAGCCCCTCGACGGTTTCGCCGCGCCCGTTCGACGTGACTGCACCATAGCGTGTCAGCGTCCCGACTTTGACGCTCGCGACGTCGTTGACGAGGATCGGGACCCCCTCGCGCGTGTCCACGATAATGGCCTTGATATCATCGATCGAACGGATGCTGCCTTCAATCCGAACCAGGGCGCTGTCTTCGCCCTGGTTCACCCGTCCGGCGCCGTCGTTGCGGCTGTTGGCTTCGATCGCCCGGCGAAACACGTCGTAGGAAATGCCGCGGGCGGCAAGTGCGTCATTGCGCGGAACGATCTCGAAGGCGCGCACGTAACCGCCCAGAGCGTTGACGTCCGCGACGCCGGCCACTGTGCGCAAGGCCGGTCGGATCACCCAGTCGAGCAGGGTACGACGCTCGGCGAGCGAAAGCTCGTCGCTGTCGATCGTGAACATGAACATTTCGCCCAGGGGGCTTGTGATCGGGGCAAGGCCGCCGCTCGCCCCGTCAGGGAAATCACGCGAGATGTTCGATAGCCGTTCCGAAACCTGGTTGCGCGCCCAGTAGATGTCGGTACCGTCCTCGAAATCGACGGTGATATCGGCCAGAGCGTATTTCGTGGTTGAACGCAGGATCTTTTTGTTCGGCAATCCAAGTAGCTCGAGCTCGGCGGGCACCGTGATGCGTTGCTCGACCTTTTCGGGGGTGAGGCCGGGCGCCTTCATGATGATCTTGACTTGAACCGGCGAGACGTCGGGAAATGCGTCGATTGGCAGGCTGGGCAGCAGCACGGCGCCCGCGCCGATCAACAGCAATACGCTCAGGACGACGAACAGCCGCTGCGCAAGCGCGAATGCGACCAGACGCCGGAGCATTTATTGCCCCAGCCCCAAGAGGATGCCGCGAAGCGCCGAGATGCCGCCGCTCGCAATCTCGTCGCGGTCGGTGATCGGGCCGGATACCACGACATGGTCCTGGTCTTCTGCAAGGAGCGTGACCGGAACGAGGCGGAAACCGCCGTCAAAGGCGACGAATACCGACGTCTGCTCGCCTCGCCGGACGAGCCCGGCATAAGGAATCTCCCAGGCGCTCTGGCCGGCGGAGAGAAAGCCGATGCGAGCGGCGGCCGTCTGGCCGGGATGCAGCTCGCCGTCGTTGGGGACTTCCGCGCGGACCAGGATCGTCTGGGTTGCAGGATCCGTCGTCTCGGAGACCAGCACGACCTTGCCGGGCGTGGAATAGCCTTCGATCTCGACTTTCGCTCCGGTACGGATCGCTCGAATGCTAGCCGCGGGAACCGCGATTTCGGCCCATAGCGGTGAAAGCCGCGCCAACTTGACCAGCGGTGCGGATTGTTCGAGCCGCTGCCCCGGCGATACCACGAGATCGACTACGGATGCGGTCTGCGGTGCGTTGACCGTCAGCGTCGCGCTGATTGCAGTTTCCTCGACCAGCCGCGAAATCGCTTCATCGGACATTCCGCTCAGGCGCAGCATCTGTCGACGTTCGGCGACCACGAGCGTGGCCTGGCGCGCCTCGGCCTGGCTCGCCTCGAGCACGCGTTGTGGCACTGCCTTGCCGTCGAACAAATCGATGTTGCGTTTGAGCTGCTGCGTTGTCAGTTGCTCCTGCGCGATCGCGTGCAGGTAGTCGCGCTGTTGGGAGACGAAGCTGGGGCTTTCCAGAACGACCAGCGGCTGTCCGGCCGAGATGCGATCGCCGCGGCCGACCAGCAGGCTGGCGACCATGCCGGCGACGGGTGCGCTGACGACCCACAATTGCGGCGTGGGGATCACGATCTGGACGGGGTAGGGCAGCGTCAGGTCCGTCCTGCTCGCGATCGGATGAGCGACGCGCACGCCAAGATTTCTCGCCTGCTGCTCGCTCAGCTTGAGTTCGTCCTGCGCTCCAAGAACCGGCGGCGAAAGGCCAAAGGCCAGCGCGGACAAGACGCAGGCAGCCATTTTCCGACTGCGGATCGTGAGGCGAAGCCCAGGTTGGAGCAGCATGGCAGCAGTGGTCCGAAACAACGTGGCGGCACGTTAGTCCGGCACGACGCGGTCGGGTTGATTTGCATCAACCTGCCTCATTCAGCGACAGAACGGAGCGCCGCTTAGCGCCGGACGATCGAGCCGCTGCGCCCGATCAGGCGGGCGAGCTGCTTGAAACGGCTGCCGACACGGTCGGCGACGAGATCGCCGAGCCTGTGCTCGAAAACCAGCATCAGATTGCGGCCCCGGCTGCGGAAATGCGTGGCCGGCAACACGCCGGGGCGCGCGGCCGAGATCAGATGCGCGACACGGAACGCCGCACCTAACAGGCGGGCGCGTTCGAGCTGCGCCGGCGTCAGCAATTCCTGCATGGTCAACGGCGGCTGGTTCTCTTCGCTGAGGCCCGCATAGCGATAGAACACCGACAGGCCGACGAAGGCGCGCTCGCGGTGGTCGATCGCGCCGAAATTGGCGTTCACGACGAGGCTCAGCGTCTGCTCTCCGCGATGATCGGGGTGGACGCGCCAGCCGATGTCGGACAGCAGGCAGGCGGTATGACGCAGGCGGCGGTCTTCCTCAGTCTCGCGCAGCTTCACCACGCGTGCGAGGCGATCGGTCCAGGCCATCAGCTCGCGCGCGTGCTTGGCCGAGCGTGACAACAGCTCGTTCAGCTCCTCGGCGGCGCAGATCAGGCCGTCCTTGTTGCGCTCGGCCTCCGGCAGCTTCTCGTGCAACAGGCCTTCGCGCACGCCGAAGGTCGAGAACACGATGGTCTTCGGTTTCGCAACCCGGATGATGTGCTCGAGTACCAGCGCTGCATAGGTGAGGAGAGGGCGCCGCGCATCAGCGACGACTTCGATGTCGGCGAGCATGTCAACGGCGGCGAGGCGCCGCAGGCGACGGGCAAAATCGAGCGCCTCGGCCGCGGGAATGGAGTAGCCGTGCATCACCTGGAGCGGATAGCCGCTCTGGATGATGTGGATGCGCGCGAGCGCGCGCCAGGTGCCGCCGACGGCGTAGAAGGTGCGGCCACGCCCGGCGGCGAGCTGCTCGACTTCGTCGAGCGCCTCGCGGACGATGCGATCGGCGCGCTTCAGCGATTTGTGGGCGAGGTCCTGAAGCGCAAGGCCGCCGAGCGGCAACGTCACGCCGCTGCGCACGCTGTTCCTGCGCACGTCGATCAGCTCGAGCGAGCCGCCGCCGAGATCGCCGACGATGCCGTCGGGCTGGTGAATGCCCGAGATCACGCCGAGCGCCGACAGCTTTGCTTCGCGCGGTCCCGACAGGATCTCGATCTTCACGGCGCAGATGCGCTCGGCTTTCGCGATGAAGTCGGCGCCATTGGAGGCGTCGCGGCAGGCGGCGGTCGCGATCGCGAACACGCGGCCGACCTGCATCACGCGGCACAGCGCGCGAAAGCGTTTCAGCGAGGTCAGCGCCTTGTCGACGGCGTCGGGCGCAAGCAGGCCCGTGCTCTGCACCTCGCGCCCGAGGCCGCACAGCGTCTTTTCGTTGAAGATCGGAATCAAGCTCCGCGCCAGCGCCTCGTAGACGACGAGACGCACCGAGTTGGAGCCGATGTCGATGACCGCGACGCTAGCGCCACGCTTGCGCGGCCGTTTCACGGCAACAATCTCCGGTCAGGACTGATGGCGTTCGTTTCGGCGCGTGAGACGGCGCGGCGAGGATTCCTTGAGCGACTTTCCACGGCCAGACAGACTCGGATTTGTCATGAAGTAATTGTGCACGTTGAAAGGCTCCTCGCCCTTCGCGGCCTTCATACGCGTTGAGGACCCGTCCGGCAACAATTGCCAGCTCTGCTCATTGTCCTTCAGGTTCGCGACCATGATCTGTTCGAGAACCTGCTGATGCACCGTGGGATTTTGCAGCGGACACAGCACCTCGACGCGGCGGTCGAGGTTGCGCGGCATCATATCGGCCGACGAGATATACACAGCCGCTTTCGCGCTCGGCAGGCCCTGGCCCATGCCGAAGCAGTAGATTCGGCCGTGTTCCAGGAAACGCCCAATGATCGACTTGACGCGGATGTTTTCCGACAGGCCAGGGATTCCGGGCCTGAGGCAACAGATACCGCGTACCACCAGCTCGACCTGCACGCCGGCCTGTGACGCTTCGTAAAGCGCGTCGATGATGTCGGGGTCGACGAGCGCATTCATCTTCATCCAGACCGCACCAGGCTTGCCGTGACGGGCGTGCTCGGTCTCGCCCTGGATATGCTCGATGATGCGCTTGCGCAGGGTCAGCGGCGAGACCGCCATCTTTTCCAGATCGCTCGGCGCGGCGTAGCCCGTGATGAAGTTGAACACGCGCGCAGCGTCGCGGCCGATGGTCGGTTCTGAGGTGAAGTAGGAGAGGTCCGTATAAATACGCGCGGTCACCGGGTGATAGTTGCCGGTGCCGGTATGGACGTAGGTGGTGAGACTGCCGCCCTCGCGGCGCACCACCATCGAGAGCTTTGCGTGCGTCTTCAATTCGAGGAAGCCGTAGACGACCTGCACGCCGGCACGTTCCAGGTCGCGCGCCCAGCGGATATTGGCCTCTTCGTCGAAGCGCGCCTTCAGCTCGATCAGCGCGGTCACGGACTTGCCGGCTTCGGCCGCTTCGGCGAGGGCGCGCACGATCGGCGAATTGTTGGAGGTGCGATAGAGCGTCTGCTTGATCGCGACGACGTCAGGGTCGCGCGCGGCTTGTTGCAGGAACTGCACCACCACGTCGAAGGATTCGTAGGGATGATGGACGATCAGGTCCTTCTGCCTGATGGCGGCGAAGATGTCGCCGCCATGCTCGCGCACGCGCTCGGGATGGCGCGGCACGTAAGGGGTGAATTCGAGGTCGGGCCGGTCGAGCCGGGTGAGCTGCGACAGCTCGTTCATGGCGAGCACGCCGTCGACCAGGAACACCTCGTCGTCGGCGGCGGACAGGGCGTGTTGCACGAAGCTGCGCAGCTGCTCCGGCATCTTGGCGTCGATTTCGAGCCGGATCACCGATCCGCGGCGGCGGCGCTTCAGCGCGGTCTCGAACAGGCGGACGAGATCTTCGGCCTCTTCCTCGATTTCGAGCTCGGAGTCGCGGATGATGCGGAAGGCGCCCTGGCCGTGGAGGCTGTAGCCCGGAAACAGGCGGTTGATAAACAGGCCGGTCAACTGCTCCAGCGAGATCAAGCGAACCTTGCCCTCGGCCGGCAGGCGGATGAAGCGGTCGATCTTGCCGGGCATGCGGATCAGCGCGTTCATCGGTTTGCCGTCGGCCTCGCGCGTCAGCTGGAGCGCGATGGTGAAGCCGAGGCTCGGGATGAACGGGAAGGGGTGGGCCGGATCGATCGCCAGCGGCGTCAGCAGCGGGAACACGTTGTTGAGGAAGTAGTCCTCGAGCCAGGTCCGCTCCGCCTTGGTGACCTCCTTGCCGTCGACCAGCACGATGCCGACATCGGCGAGCGTGCCCCGCAGGTCGCGCCAGATCGCCTGCTGATCGCTGGCAAGCTGCGACACGGTGCGGTTGATCAGGGCGAGCTGCTCGGACGGGGTCAGGCCGTCAGGTGCGCGCTCGGCAATGCCCTCGCGGACCTGCGCCTTGATGCCGGCAACGCGGACCATGAAGAACTCGTCGAGGTTATTTGCCGAAATCGACAGGAATCGCACCCGCTCCAGCATGGGGTGGCTGGCGTTGACCGATTCCTCAAGGACGCGGCGGTTGAAATGCAGCCAGGACAGCTCGCGATTGATGAATCGCTCAGGGCTCGAGGCGATCGCCGGCAGGCTCTCGGTCTCCGTTGCTTTCTCTTTTGTTTCAACAGCTTGCGCGGAGTCCATGAGAAGTCGGTCCATCCAGTTTGCCCCAATTTGCGACTTATGCGCAAAACCGGCCGGAGCATGTGTTAGTGCGATGACGTTTCGATGACATTGATGTTCCGCCGCAGCGCCGCGTCAAGCGGGCCTGGGGGCCAAGCGCCGCCTGGCGGTCAGACGTCGCGAAGCAACTCAGCGGCGAGCGCACGGGTGACGGGGCGGCCAAGCCGCAGAGCCTCGCAATCGAGCAGTTCCACGGCGCGCCTGGCCGCGGCTGAGGACCTCTCGAGCCGGGTCGCGAGGTAGCTCACCACGGTTTCGTCCACCGTGAGCTGGCGGTCGGCGCAGAACTTGATGATCAGGCCGCGGAACAGCTGGTCGTCAGGCGGCAGCAGCGAAATAAGGGGAATCGTCCGAAACCGGGATCTGAGGTCGCGGAGCTCGACTTCGATTGCCGCCGGCGGCTCACGTCCGGTGAACAGCATGTAGGCGCCGTCCTCGCGGGCGAGGTTCATCAGATGGAAAAGGGCGCGCTCGTCAAAATCACCGGCTTTGAGATCCTCGACCACCAGCGCGCCGGTCGCGAGCGCGCCGGGCACGTCAGGGGCGCTCAGCGCATTGGCAGTGGTGGAGCGGGCGCCTGATACCTCGGCCCAGATCGCGGCGAGATGGCTCTTGCCTGAGCCTTCGGGTCCGGCGAGCCACATGATCCGGTTTGGCCATTCAGGCCAGCCGTCGATCAGGGCAAGGCCGGCGGCGTTGGCAGGGCCCTCGAGGAAATTGTCCCGGCTGAGGCTTTCCGCATGCGGAAGCGAAAATGCCAATTGTCGGGGGTGTACGCGGCCTGCCACGCTTGCTCTGCTCCGTGCCGGCACGCCGGCGCCAACTGAAAGAGATTCGATTTATTCGATCGGGAGTTGGCCTTTTACGGGGCCGCGTCCCTCTCATTTGGCTTCGATCGTGCTCATGTGCCGCAGCCACTCGACCAGATAGAGCGATACGGAGGACAGCGTGAACAGCGTGACGAAGCCCATCAGGATTATATCATAGGGCGCCGGCTTGAAGCCGAAGGCGAGCGCGGCCAGCACCAGCGCCGCGTACGCGACCTGTGCGGCTGTGTTGAGCTTGGAGACCTTCGAGGGCCTCATCTCGACCGGCTTGTCGAACAGCCAGGACACGATCACCGCGGTGACGATCATGATGTCGCGGGAGACCACCAGGATCACGATCCAGCGGGGGATGTCGCCCCAGATGCCGAGCGACAGGTAGATCGACACCAGCAGTGCCTTGTCGGCCAGCGGGTCGAGCAGGGCGCCGAGTTCGCTGGCCATGTTGAAGCGCTTGGCGAGGAAACCGTCGACCGCGTCGCTGAAGCCCGCGATCAGGAAGACGGCGAATGCCACCTCCATTTGGCTCGACACGATGGCCCAGACGATGATCGGGACCAGCATGATGCGGCCCAGGGTAATGATGTTCGGAATACTCACGCGGCGCTTCCCGGCACCCGACTTGACCTCGAAATCCGGCCCTTGGAGGCTGAACCGGTTGATATCTACATAGTATAGGGCGGGGCGCCACGCTTGCCATTGCGTGTCCCCGGAATTCGACGTAACCAGCCGCAAACCCACTGGAAATCGGGCATGACCGACCGCAAAAACGGCCTCACCTACGCCGATTCAGGCGTGGATATCGACGCGGGCAACCGCCTCGTCGACCTGATCAAGCCGATGGTGCGCGCCACCGCACGGCCGGGCGCCGACGCCGAGATCGGCGGATTCGGCGGCTTGTTCGACCTCAAGGCGGCCGGATTCAAGGACCCCGTCCTGGTTGCGGCCACCGACGGCGTCGGGACCAAGGTCAAGATCGCGATCGAGACCGGCCTGCATGGCGGAATCGGCATCGACCTCGTCGCGATGAGCGTCAACGACCTCGTGGTCCAGGGTGCCGAGCCGCTGTTCTTCCTGGACTATTTCGCCTGCGGTAAGCTCGACCCGGAGGCGACGGCTGCGATCGTCGCCGGCGTCGCCGAAGGCTGCCGCGAGTCCGGCTGCGCTCTGATCGGCGGCGAGACCGCCGAAATGCCCGGCCTCTACAAGGACGGCGACTACGATCTCGGCGGTTTTGCCGTAGGCGCCACGGAGCGTGGCACCTTGTTGCCGCGCAAGGACATCGCCGCGGGCGACGCCGTGATTGGCCTCGCCTCGTCGGGCGTCCACTCCAACGGCTTCTCGCTGGTGCGCAAGATCGTGGAACAGTCCGGCCTCGGCTTCGAGGCGCAGGCGCCGTTTGCGCCGGTGATGACGCTGGGTGGCGCGCTGCTGACGCCGACCCGGCTCTACGTCAAATCCTGCCTGCGGGCGATCCGCGAGACCGGTGCGGTGAAGGGCCTCGCCCATATCACCGGCGGCGGCTTTACCGATAACATTCCCCGCGTGCTGCCGAAGAATCTCGGCGTCGGCATCGATCTCGCCCGTTTGCCGGTGCTGCCGGTGTTCAAATGGCTTGCAGCCCAGGCCGGCATTGCCGAACTCGAGATGCTGCGCACGTTCAACTGCGGCATAGGCATGATCGCGATCGTCCAGCCCGAGAAGGTCGACGAGGTCGTGCGTGTCTTCACAGATGCCGGCGAGACCGTGGCGCGGCTCGGTACCGTAATCCCGGCCGAGGGCGAGAACCGCGTCGTCTATAACGGCCATCTCGATCTGGCGCTGTGATGAAGCGCCGCGTCGCCATCCTGATCTCCGGCCGTGGTTCCAACATGTCCGCGCTGATCAAGGCAGCCAGCGCCGCGGATTTTCCGGCGGAGATTTCGCTCGTCATCTCGAACAAGGCCGATGCGCTTGGCCTCGAACGGGCCAAGGCGGCCGGCGCGAAGACGCTGGTGATCGAGAGCAAGCCATTCGGCAAGGACCGCGCCGGCTTTGAAGCGGTATTGCAGGCAGCCCTTGATGAGAACGGCATCGAGCTGATTTGTCTCGGCGGTTTCATGCGCCTCTTCACGGCCGAGTTCGCGAAGGCATGGTACGGGCGGATGCTGAATATCCATCCCTCCCTGCTGCCGTCCTTCCCCGGCCTCGATCCGCATGGTCAGGCCTTGCGCGCCGGCGTCAAGCTGTCTGGCGCGACGGTGCACTTCGTGATCCCCGAGACCGATGCCGGTCCGATCGTGATGCAGGGTGCAGTGCCCGTCAGCGATCACGATACGGCGGAGACGCTGTCCGAGCGCATCCTCGAAGTCGAGCATCGCATCTATCCGGCGGCGCTGAGCCTGCTTGCGACCGGCAAGGTCAAGATCGAGGGCGATGTCTGCAAGACGACGGGCAGTTCGGCGTCAGAGAATTTCCTGATCGCGCCGGTGGCGAACTGAAGCGCGGCCTGCATTTCGTCCTCCAAAACAAAATCCCCCGGCAGAGCCGGGGGCAACGTCATGATCTCTCGCGCTTAGCGTCGAGAGAAATCAGGAGACCTTGAGGTTCTCCGCGGACGATTTGCCGCGGTTCTCCACGAGGTCGTATTCAACCACCTGGTTCTCATTCAGGGTCGAGAGTCCGGCACGCTCGACTGCGGAGATGTGGACGAACACGTCCTTGTCGCCGCCGTTTGGCTTGATGAACCCGTAACCCTTGGTGGGGTTGAACCATTTGACGGTGCCCTTTTGTGGCATCGTTAGTCTCCTCCGCTAGATACTAAAAAGACGCGGCCGCTGTTTCGCGTGCCACGTCACAAACGGGCTTCCGGAAGTCTGTTCGAGTCTTGAGGCTGTCGCGAAACGCACAGTCGAGCGGCCAATTCCGATTGTGTATGGTATTCCAACACGAAATTTGCGCGCTAGCAAGCCGCGCGCGAATTTCAAGACCGTATCGAAAATGTACCGCTGCAATTTGCGACCTGTGGCAGCGGAACCACAATCAGGCGCAATTGCCCCGGCGACATCCTGCCCAACGGTTGACCCCTCGTGGCAGTTCGGCACAAATCGCCGCACCTGCTCGCCGTCCGTGTTGCATTCTTGCGGGCAGCTTTTTTGCTTCGGGATTAGTCGTCATGTGCTGCACTCCGCAGCCCCAGGGGATACGGCAGACGATCGGGCTGGACCGTGTCCGCCGGATCGTGACGGCACTCGCCTTGGCCCTTGCGGTTGTGGTGATGATACCGGCGACATCAGGTTTCGCGCAGACCCCGACGCCGGCAGCGTCTCCGACGCCCATACCGTCTCCGAATCCGACGTCGACCAATTACGACCAGTCGGCCGGCAACAGTGCGCTGGATCTCGGCTCGAACTTCCTCGAGCGGCTCGGCAACCAGGCCTCCGGCGGAATCAACCGGGCGTCGCGCACCAATCCGGGTGGGGGCGGCGCGTCCGAGAGTACCGAGGATCCGCGCTACCGCACCTGGTACGAGGGTTACGGCATTTCGATGCGGACCGATCCGCAGGGCGATTTCGTCGGCGACAAGCGCAAGACGTTCGGCGGCGTCGCAGGCTTCGGGGCGCGCATCGTGCCGGGTGTCAATCTCGGTTTCTCCGTCGACCAGAGCCATACCGACATCGACGTGCCGCTTGCGCTCCAGTCTGCGACCCTCGATCTGACCCAGATCGGTTTCAACGGTTCCATCGACAAGGGGCCTTGGACCTGGGCCTTCGCGGTCGTCCACGGCTTCGGCAAGGTCCATTCCATCAGGGACACCGGCTTTGGCTTCGCGACGGCGGGCTATCGCGCGGCGGTCGACGGCGCGCTGACCGAGATCAGCTATTACTGGACCAAAGACCAGATGCGCATCGTGCCCAAGGGGGCGCTCGAATATGTGCGCGCCACGGGCGCAGCATTCCAGGAGGCCGGCGGCCTCGACCCGCTTACCGTCGGCTCGAGCGCGATCGCGCGCGCGCGCGTCATGATCGGCGCCGAAATCGGGCGGTATTTCATTTTCGACCGGAAGATTCTGGACCTTTCGGCCTATGGCAAGTTCGTCGATAATTTTTATCAGGATTTGGGCTCGGTGCAGGTCAGCCTCGGGACCCAGAACATCATCGTCCCGGGCATCGGTGAGAGTCGCTACGGCATGGACGCCGGGGCGTCGGCCTCGCTCAGCCTCACCAACACCGCGCGCCTCTACGTCAACTACGACGGCAAGTTCCGCAACGAACTGACGTCGCACCAAGGCACCGTCGGCTTCGAGTATCGGTGGTGAGACGCCGCGCGTTCGACTCTACGTCGGCGTCGCCGCGACATAGCCGGTCAATCCAAAGCCTTCTCGCGCCGCCGTCATCATAGGCACCAGCGCGTTCGGATGGATGAATTCGTCGCGGAAGCAGGGATAGGTCTTGGGGTCGAAGATCTTCTTCAGCCAGTCGACCACGATCTTGTGCCGCTCGGAGGCGCGGAACTCCTTGTGATAGGTCAGCCAGAGGTCGGCGTGGTGGCTGACGCCCAGGTCGACGGCGACGAGGGGCGCACCGAGGGCGATTGACACCGTTGGCAGGAAGCCGATGCCCGCGCCGCGCTCGACCGCGTAGAGCACGCCCACCGAAGAATTGGTCTTGATCCCGACGATGCCCTCCAGCGACTTCAACCCGAGCACGCGGGCGTAAGCGCCGTCGTCGACCTGCGGTGCGCTCTGCTTGACGATGCGGTGACTCGGCAATTCGGCGAGCGTCGCCGGTACGCCGTAAAGATCCGCATAGTCTTTCGAGACGAACGGATAGATGTGCAAACGACCCAGCTTGGCGACGATGAGATCGGGATTGGTCGGCGGCTCGAGTTGAATCGCGATGTCCGACTCCAGGCGCGCCACATCCGCTTGTTCCATGGCGCAACGCAGGTCGACGGTGATCTTGCGGTAGGTCTTCTGGAAATCGATCAGCCGCGGCAGGATCCAGAAATTGCCGGGACCTTCCGTCACCGCGACGCGTACGGTGCCCGATGTGTCGTTCGACGAGCGCGAGGCGCGGCGGAAGACGTTGAAGGCGTGACGTTCCATGTGCGCGACGTCGGCAATCATCGCGGTGCCCTCGTCGCTGAGCGTGAGCCCGCTCTGGTCACGCAGGAAAAGCTTGCAACCGATGCTCTCTTCGAGCCGGTCGATCCTGCGCATCAATGTGGTGGAGGTGAGCCCGAGTTCCTCGGCCGCGTTGCGGAAACTTTTAGATTTTGCGCAAGCTAAAAAGAGTTTCAAATCGTCCCAGGACGCATTTAGCGCTTCTTCATGGTGCTGCATCATTGCAGCACCCCGGTGCAATACTTGCTGCATACTCCTGATCTCCAGCCGCTAAGCTCCTGCTCGTGGCGGCGTTCAAAACCCCTGGACGATAGAGGGACGACATGAGTATGGAAAGGGGCTCGTTTGCCGCGAGGCATGATTTCGATGCCTTGCCGCTGAGCCCGGACGTGGATGTCCGTTGCGCGCAATTTTCCGAAATCGCCGCACTTTCCGAGATGGCGCACCGACTGGTGCCGGGTGTGCAGATTGGGGCGGTTGAGCTCGCGAGATATCTGGCCTTCGATCCCCAGAGCATCCTGACGTTTACCCGGAAAGGCAATCTGCTCGGCGGCATGGCTTTCCTGTTCCTGAATGACTGCGGACATGATGCGCTGATGCTGGACGATATCTGTCTGACCGCGCCCGAGACACGCTATCTCGCTTCCGCGAATGACGACGTGGCCGCCATCTACATCTGGGCAATCGCGACGACGGGCCGCGGCATCGCTGGTCTTGGCAAGGCCGCGGCTCATCTGCGGCAGACGAGATTTCGCGGCGCCGATTGCTATGCGCAGCCGTCGACCGCAGCCGGCCGCGAGATCATGAGGGCAACGGGATTTGCGCCGATCTCGAGCTTCCAGCCCGACCTGTGGTGTTACGAGCGCCCTTGGCATCGGCAGCCGATGCGGATGCCGGGCGCGATCATCCAAGCAAGGAGTTATGCAGATGCACGGCACTAGGATTCCCCTCGCCAAGCCTGACTCCCGCGCAATCACCATCCGTCTTGCGCGCGATCCAAGCGATCTCATGCTGGTCACGGCCATTCGCTCCGCGGTCTATCTCGCCGAGCAGGATTGTCCGTTCGACGAGGAGTTCGACGGCAACGACATGGTTGCCGCGCATTTCATCGGCTATGTCGGCAACGAGCCGGCGGGTTGCCTGCGCGTGCGGTTCTTCGGCGATTTCGCCAAGGTGGAGCGGCTTGCGGTGCGGCACCAGTATCGACGCTCGCGCGTCTCGTTCAAGCTGGTGCAGGCGAGCGTGGACTATGTGAAGCGCAAGGGGTTCCGCAAGATCTATGGCCAGGCGCAGGATCGGCTGGTCGACTTCTGGGCTCATTTCGGCGCCAAGCCGCTCGGCCACAACCGCAAGATCACCTTCTCGGACTTTTCCTATACGGAAATGTTGCTGGAGATCGAGCCGGGGCCGGACGCCATCACGCTGGACAGCGATCCCTATGTGATCATTCGCCCGGAGGGCGACTGGGATCGTCCGGGGGTGCTCGACGCCTCGGCGGGGCGCGCGGTCACTTCGCCGCTGCGGGACCTCGCGCTCGCCGACCGCTGAAACGGGTGCAGCTCTGCGCAAGACAATGCCGGTGTCCCACGACGATCCGCTGGTTCTGGTCTGCGCCGACCTTCAGGTGGAATATCTGATCCCGGGGCGTCGCCACGTCATTCTCGACGGCGACGTCACGATCATTCGCTGCCTGGAGTTGCTGGCGTTGTGGCGGAGCAATCTCTGGCCGGTGATGCATTTGAAACGCATCGCGGAGGCGACGTGGTTCAATCCGTCATCCAGGCTGACTGATTGGATTGCGGAGGCGAAACCCAGGCCGGGCGAGATGACGTTCGAGCACGCGTTGCCGTCGGCTTACAGCTCCTCCCGTTTCGCCGACTACGTATCCAGCGTCCGCAATCTGCGCTGCGTGCTGACGGGCTTTTCCCTCGACGAGACCATTCTGGCCACCGCCATCGAGGGGTTTCATCGCAGCCACCGCTATCAGGTGGTCACCGATGCCGTGGCCTGTCGGCAGCCGGGCACAAGCGAGGCGGCCGTCTACCGACAGTCGGTGGTGGATGTCATCGCCAACTTTGCTACACTCCAGTCCAGCGCCGAGCTGATCAGAACCAGCGGCGCCGTCGCGGTCTAGGCAGACCCGATCGGCGGATGGATGGGGTGGGACATTGTTGCGGGAGGACGAGCTCAAGGAACTGGCGAGCGAGCTGTCGCGGGCCGTCGAGACGGCGCGCCGGGTTGGCCTGCCCACGACCGTCTATTTGCTGTCGATGGCGCTGGTCGAGGTAAGGGAGGCCGCAGCCGACGACGGAAATGACGACGGCGCGGCCTGAACACTGTCCCTGGTGCGGCTTTGTGCAACGCTGCTGAGCGCTTGCTGCCGACGAATTGGCGTTGCAAGTTTTGTCCCGTCGCAATAGCCAAGTGGTGACGTCGGCCGTGCCGGCGACGTCATGACTCAAGGGATCCCTGCAAATGTCCATGCTGCCCAATTCGCAAGAAGCCCGGGATGTGGCTTACCAGCTCCACGCCTACACCAATGCGCGCGCGCATCAGCAGGCGGGTCCCCTTGTGATCGAGCGCGGCGAGGGGCCCTACGTGTTCGATGCGTCGGGCAAGCGCTATTTCGAAGCGATGGCAGGCCTGTGGAGCGTCGGGCTCGGCTTCAACGAGAAGCGGCTGGTCGAGGCCGCGCACAAGCAGATGCAGGCGCTGCCGTTCTACCATACGTTCTCCGCCAAATCGCACGGGCCGTCGATTGACCTCGCAGAGAAGCTGGTCGCGCTCGCGCCGGTGCCCATGAGCAAGGTGTTCTTCACCAATTCCGGTTCGGAAGCCAACGACACTGTCCTCAAGCTGATCGCGTATCGTTCGAATTCGCTCGGCCAGCCCCAGCGCAAGAAGATCATCAGCCGCATGCGCGCCTATCACGGCGTCACCATTGCATCCGCAAGCCTTACCGGCCTGCCCAACAACCATCGTTCGTTCGACCTGCCGCTGCCGAACATCCTGCACACGGGCTCGCCGCATTTCTACAAGGACGGCGCGCCCGGCGAGACCGAGGAAGCCTTCGCGACGCGCCGGGCCGAGGAGCTCGACGCGCTGATCCAGAAGGAAGGGCCTGATACGATCGCGGCCTTCTTCGGCGAGCCGGTGATGGGGGCGGGCGGCGTCGTGGTGCCCCCGGCCTCCTATTGGGACAAGATCCAGGCGGTGTTGAAGAAGTACGACATCCTGCTGGTCGCCGACGAGGTGATCTGCGGCTTCGGACGCACTGGCAAGATGTTCGGTTGTGAAACCTATGGCATCAAGCCCGACGCGATGGTGGTCTCCAAGCAGATCACCTCGAGCTATTTCCCGCTGTCGGCCATCATCATGAACGACCGCATGTTCGAGCCGATTGCGGACGAGAGCAACAAGATCGGCGTGCTCGGCCACGGTTTCACTGCCGGCGGCCATCCGGTCGGCTCGGCGATTGCGCTGGAAAACCTCAAGATCATCGAGGAGCGCGGCCTCGTCGCGCATGCCGCCGAACTCGGCGGCTACATGCAGAGCCGCTTACGTGAGCTCGCCAGCCATTCGCTGGTCGGCGAGGTTCGCGGCGTCGGCATGATCGCAGCGCTCGAGCTCGTGCTCGACAAGGGCCGCAAGACCGCGGCCGCAACGCCCGGCGCCGTCGGCGGCATGGCGAGCCGCATGCTCCAGGAGCGCGGCGTCATCTCGCGCAACATGCTCGACGCCATCGCCATCTGCCCGCCGCTGATCACCACCAAGGCACAGATCGACGACCTGCTGGCGGCGATCACTGGCGTGTTGAATGATATGAAGCCGGAAGTGGCCAAGCTCACGCCGGCGTAGGCGAAGCCGGTGCGCAGAACTCGGTCATTGCGAACGAAGCAATCCAGAATCTTTCCGCGGAGGCGGTCCGGGTTGCTTCGGTACGCTCGCAACGACGAGGCGGATGCAGCGAGCTAAACCCGCTGAACTCCGATCACGCGACCCTTCTCGATCGCGAGCGCCAGCTCGCCGCGCTTGAGCTTCAGTGCGGCGTCCCCGAACAGCTCGCGGCGCCAGCCGCGCAGGGCCGGGACGTCCGCGTCGTCGTCAGCTGCGATCTCCTCGAGATCATCGACGGTCGCGATGACCTTGCTGGCCACCGCGTGACGCTCGGCAGTCATGCGCAGCAGCACCTTCAACAGCTCGACCGTGGCTGCGCCATTGGAGTTGTTGCGCGGTTTCTCCAGCTTCGGCAGCGTCGAGAAATCGCGCTTGAGCCCGCGCTCGACGGCGGCGACGATGTCCGCGCCCCATTTGGATTTCTCAAAGCCCTTCGGGACCGAGCGCAGATGGGCGAGCTTTTCGAGCGTGTTCGGCGCGTGGGTGGCGATGTCGGTGACGGCCTCGTCGCGCAGCACGCGGCCGCGCGGCACGTCGCGGCTCTGCGCTTCCTGCTCGCGCCAGGCGGCGACCTCCATCAGCACGGCGAGGTCCTTCGGCTTGCGAACCCGCGTCTTCAGCCGCTCCCAGGCGCGCTCGGGGTGGAAGTCGTAGGTCTTGGGCGAGGTCAGGATCTCCATCTCGATCGAGACCCATTCGCTGCGGCGGCGCTTCTTCAAATCGGCATCCAGCGCTGCGAACACGTCGCGCAGATGCGTGACGTCGGACACCGCGTAGTGCATTTGCTCCTTGGTCAGCGGCCGGCGCGACCAGTCGGTGAAGCGGTGGGTCTTGTCCGGGCGATGGCCGGTGACCTTCTCGACCAGGGCGTCATAGGCGATGCTGTCGCCGTATCCGAGCACCATGGCCGCAACCTGTGTGTCGAACACCGGGTGAGGGATGATGTTAGCCTGGTGCCAGATGATCTCGATGTCCTGGCGCGCGGCGTGAAACACCTTCAGCACGGCCTCGTTGGCCATCAGCTCGAAGAACGGCTTGAGGTCGATACCCTCGGCCAGGGTATCTATGACGATCGCTTCCTCGGGGCTGGCCATCTGCACCACGCACAACAGCGGGTAATAGGTGGTCTCGCGCAGGAACTCGGTATCGACGGTAATGACGGGGTGCTTGGCCAGCCGGCTGCAGGCAGCCGCGAGGTCAGCGGTGGTGGTAATCAAATCCATGAACGGCCCATGACACTTGGTATCAGCCGTTCTGCCGAAAGCGCTGTGATGTCAAGGGGCTCTAAGCGAATTCGAGGCTTGCATCGCCCCGGAATCACTCCTTGCGGCCGAAATTCCTATTCGTAGCGGACCCTACCTGAGGATTTCCGGGCGCAGGGCAGTGCCACCACGACCAGGCACATGCCAACCAGGGCCAACCCCAGGAACTCAAAAACCAGCAAATCCACGGCGGAAATCTCCAGAAACATCGGTAGATTTGTCGTGGGTGCGTTGAGGGTCTGTTAATTCCAATGGTTACCGGCGGAGGGCCGGACGGGATGGTGGACGGCGGGTTAACGGGGGTAACCATCCAAAACAAATTCGGCGCCCCGCATGACGGAGCGCCGATGTTCGTTGGCCGTCGTCGTTGGTCTTACGGCAGCTTCAGCGAGGTCTCGGCGTTGTACGGCTTGAGCGTCTCGTCGGCGGCCTTCTGGGCGGCGACGAGGGCTTCCTTCGGCTGCTTCTTGCCGTTCAGCACCAGCATCACCTCGTCCTCGAGGTTCTTGCGGACCGGTACGGTCTTGTAGGTCGCGAACCAGGGCTTGGCGACGTCGAGCTGCTCGACGGCGATCTTCGCGTCCGGGTTCTTGTTGAGGAAATCGACCATGTCGGGCGTCTTGTAGGCAGCCATGTTGGGCGCGAAGTAACCCGTGGCGCGGCTCCACCAGGCGCTCTTTTCCGGCGAGGTCATCCACTTGATCAGCGTCCAGGCGGCCTTCTGCTTGTCGGCCTCGACGCCCGCCGGAATGATCAGCGAGGCGCCACCGATCGGCACGGCGTTGCGGACGTTGCGCGGGATGAACGCGACCTTGTAGTTGAACTTGGCGTTCTCACGCACATAGGTCAGCGAGCCCGTCGACAGCATCATCATCGCCGCGTTGCCGGAAATGAAGGAGGTGCTGACCGCGGGACCGGGCGTGGCGCCGGGTGGGTGGACCTTGTGCTTGCTCACGAGGTCGCTCCACCAGGTCAGCGCGCCGAGCATCGAGGGCGTATCGTAGTAGACCTCGCCGCCGAACTCCTCGTTGTAGTAGCGCCCGCCATTGGTCATGGTGAGCGTTTCCATCATCCAGCCGCAATAGTCATAGGCGCAGGGGATCGCGATGCCCCATTGGGTCACCTTGTCGCCCTCGCGCTTGGTGAGCTTCTTGGCCCAGTCGGTGAGCTCGGCCCAGGTCTGCGGCGGCTTGTTCGGGTCGAGGCCGGCTTCCTTGGCCTTGTCGGCGTTGATGTAGAGCAGCGGCGTCGAATTCTGGAAGGGGACGCCATAGACCGAGCGATTGATCACCGCATTGCCGCTCAGCGCCGGAAAGAACTGGCCGAGAAACTGCTCCTTGGTGCTGCCGTCCGCCTTGATCAAGGGATCGAGATTGGTCAGCTCATTCTCGATCTGCATGTCGAGCAGGAAGTTGGCCGACATGATCACGGCCGCCGGCGGCTTGCCGGCCTTGATCGAGGCGCGCGTCTTGATCAGCGTGTCGTCATAGGAGCCGGTGTAGACCGCGGTCGCCTTGATGTCGGGGTGACCGTCGTTGAACTCCTTGATCAGCGTGCCCATGTCGCGGGCGAGCTTGCCGTCGACGGGCACGGGGAAGAACAGGTCGATCTCGGTCGGACCTTCACCGGCGTGAGCCGGTAAGGCGAGGGCGCTTGCCATGGAGCCTGCCATGGCGAGGCCAAGCATGAGCCTGCGGGAGAACAGCATCGATAAATCTCCTATTTGATGCCTGAGGTGACGAAAGAGCTGATGAAGCGCTTCTGGAAAATGAGGAACGTGACGAGCAGCGGTGCGATCACCATCAGCGTGCCGGCGGCAATGGTGCCCCAGTCCTGCGTACCTTCGGCGGTCTTGGTGAAGACCGAGAGCCCGACGGTGAGCGGTCGCTTGTCCGGCGAATTGATCACCATCAGCGGCCAAAGGAAGTCGTTCCAGTGGCTGGTGACCGAGATGATGGCGAAGGCCGAGAAGCTTGGCAGCGACAGCGGCACATAGATGTGGCGGATGCGCTGGATCAGGCTCGCGCCATCGATCAGCGCGGCGTCTTCCAGCTCGGTCGGAATCGCCTCGAAGGCCTGGCGCATCAGGAAGGTGCCGAAGGCCGAGGCGAAGAACGGCATCATCACGCCGGCGAGCGTGTCGTAGAGGCCGAGCTGGACCACCAGGCTCAGGTTCGGCACGATCAGCAGCACCGGCACCAGCATCAGCTGCATCAGGAACAGATAGAAGATCGGTGTCTTGCCGGCGAAGTCGAGCCGCGCAAAGGCAAAACCCGCAAGGGTGATCGTGACGAACTGCACCAGCAGGATGCCCGTGCAGATGATCGTGGTGTTGAGGAAGTAGCGCGGGAAATCGCCGATCTCCCAGGCATCCCTGATATTGTCGAGCGTCGGCTTCAGGCTCGGCATCAGCTCGGCCATCAAATTGATGCCGTCGGAGGACGGTCGCAGGGTCGCGACGCCCATCCACAGGAACGGGATCAGCCAGGCGAGTGCGAGCAGGATCGTCAGCAGGAAGCCGAGCTTCGGCGTGATCTCGTTGCGGGTGGCGAGCGGGGCGTCCTTGTAGAGCGCTTCGATCAGCTTCATGGCCCGCCCTCCCGGTTCGCCATGGTCCGGAACGAGAGCGCGGTGAGAGCCATCAGCGCTGCGAGCGTCAGCAGCGTCGCGGCCGAGGCCTTGCCGACGTCGAAATGCTCGACCGCCTGCTGGTATATGTAGAACAGCACGAGATTCGTGGAGTTCGACGGACCGCCTTGAGTGAGGACGAAGACGTGGTCGACCTGCGTGACCGCGTTCAGCGTGGCGATCACGATGACGAACAGGAAGGTCGGCTTGAGCTCCGGCAGGATGATGTAGCGCAGCCGCATGAAGGGACCGGCGCCGTCGAGATGCGCCGCCTCCATCACGTCCTCCGGCACGGCCTGGAGGCCGGCCAGGAAGAACAGCATGTAATAGCCGGCGTTCTTCCAGATGGTGATGATCATGATCGCGTAGAGCGCGATGTCGGGATCGCCGAGCCAGTTCGGCAGCACCGGCAGCAGGCCTCCGATGTAGTGGTCGAGCAGGCCGACATTGGGCAGGAAGATGAACAGGAATAGCGCGGACGCAGCCACCATCGGGATCAGCACCGGCAGGAACAACGCGGCGCGCAGCGCGCTGGTGACCACATTGGTGCGCGCGAGTGCCAGCGCGAACAGGAGCGCAAGGCCGATGCTGGGGATCGCGGTGCCGACGGCGTAGATGAGGTTGTTGACGACGGCGCCGGTGAAGGCGGGATCGGCCAACACGGCGCCGATGTTCTCGAGGCCGACGAAGCGAAGCGGCGCCTTCGGCGTGGCGCGCTGATAGAGCGCATCGATCAGCACGCGTCCCATCGCGCCATAGGTGAACAGCGCAAGGAAGATCAACGAGGGCAGCAACAGCAGATAGGCCGGCAGCGAGGCTTTGAGGCGGCTGGTGAACCGCTTTGCGACGCGCAGGCGCGGCGGCGCGGATGCCGCGACCGGAAGAGCCGCGGGTTCTGCGAAGCTCATGTCATCGCGCCGGGAAATTGAGCGCATAGTCGCGACCGTCCACGCCGGCGGGAGGCTCGAACGGGAAGCGCAGGCTGGTGTCGAGGAAGTCGTGGCTGTGCACGACGAGGTTTTCGTCGTCGATCAGCACCACGCCATAGGCGGGCGGCTCGTGGCTCGCCAGATGGTCGGCGGGGTTGGTGTCGAGCTCGAACCAGACCTGGTGGTTGGTGCCGCGCAGCGTCGAGAACGGAATCTTGCCGTAGCTGCCGAAGATCGGCCGGTGCACATGGCCGAAGAAGAGATGGCGGATGCGCGCGCGATAGGGCGCGATCACCTCGGCGAATTCGGCGCTCTGCTTCAGCGCGATCTCGTCCATGGCGTGCACGCCGACCGGGAAGGGCGGATGATGCATGAAGACGACGAACGGCTGGTCGGCCGGCGCGGCGGCCAGCGTCTTCGCCAGCCAGTCGAAGCGCCTGGCGCACATCTCGCCGGCATGGCTGGTCTCGTCCAGCGTGTCGAGGAAGACGAACAGGCCGTGCTCGGTGGTGCGGGTGCCCTGCACGAAGCCGTTGGGATCGCGCGGCGCGGCCTTGAGGCCGTCGAGGCAGGCCACGCGCTTGTCGTGATTGCCGACCATGGCGATGTACGGCATTTTCAGCGCGGCCATCGCCTCGGCGAAATTGGCGTAGGATTCAGGCTCGCCCCAATGGGTGAGGTCGCCGGTCACGACCGCAAACGCCGCATCCGACTGGTGCTTGTTGATGTCGGCAACAGCCGCATCAAGCCGGGCGCGCGGATCGAGGCCATAGAGCTTCAGCCCGGGGTTCGCCAGATGCGTGTCGGTGATGTGGATGAATTTGAAGGGCATGGCGCTCTTGTCAGGTCTCTGGGAGGACGGTCGCCTCCGGCAAGACGGCCCGCCAGCCGGTTAGAGTGCGAGTGTTTCAGTTTGATGACAGCGATTGCCGATGCCTCGAATTGTTGGGCAGAACGGCAGCGCGGGTCAATCCGCTCGTCTCGCGGTGCGGTATTCGTCGATCGCGCAAAAAGTATCGAAAACAACCCCATGCACAGTAGCCGAGGATTGCCGGGGCAATGCCCTACGCGTCGTTCGACACAAGTTGACACGTCGGGCAAAACAGGGGCATATTGCCAATATCGGAAAATCCGTAGATGATCAGCCGAGGGTAGGGTTCGACGCAGGACCAGCGTGCGAAGCCCGGCTCGCCTCACGCCCCGCGGAACGTCTGCAACGCTTACTGCTCCGGCAGCGGCTGCGCCTTCGAGACGCGGCGGCACAGATTGACCGTTCCGGCGGCACGCGCGATGCGTCAGCGCTCGCCGGCGGGCAGCAGACCGCTCAGGGCTTTGGCCTCGTTAGTCAGGACGTCGACGGCGGCCTTGCGCGCCTCTGCGTCGAAGCGGGTCCGGATCGCGGACACTGACAAGGCGCCGCGCAGCTTGCCCTGGACATCGATCACGGGGACTGCGGCAGCGGCGACCTCGGGATCACGTTCGCCGAGCGATACGTAGAACCCGCGCTCGCGGATTTTCCTGGCTTCGGCCGACGCGGGATCGCGATAGGCAGTGAGCACGCGACCGGCGGCGCCGCGATCGATCGGCAGTCGCTGGCCCTCGTCGAGATGATGCCGGACGGACCGCGGGGAGTTGACCCGGTAGAGGCAGATGCGCTCGTCACCGTCGGCAATGTAGAACGAAGCCGTTTCGCCGGTCGCTTCGACCAGGCGATGCAGCGTCGGTCTCACGAGGTCACCGAGATCAAGGCCGCGCTGATAGAGCGCACCGAGGCGCCAAAGTTCTGGCCCGGGGTGGAACAGCCGGTCCGCGCCGCGGACAAGAAAGCCGTCGCTCTCCAGCGTCGCCGCGAGGCGAAGCACCGTGCTCTTGTAGAGATCGGTCGCCTCGGCGATCTCGGTCAGCGTCATGGCGCTGCGCTCCGGCCCAAAGGCCTTGAGGATCGCCAGCGCCCGCGCCACCGCATCAACCCCTGTCTTGGCCATCTCTGCTCCCGTTCTATCAGACAGAACAAATATCATGGAGACATTCAGAAGTCGATAAAAAGGCCGACACACAGGTTCTGTTTGGTGAAATTAATTTGACTCAAGTGGCGCGTCGGGCTACGGGTTTCGATTAATAGAACTGGTTCTACGGAGCGAAACAATGGAAGGGCAGCCGGCCTCGGCCGTCGATTTGCGCGACGTCATGATCCGCTTCGGCGACTTCACCGCCGTCAAAAGCATGAACCTCCAGGTCGGCGAGGCCGAGTTCGTCGCTGTGGTCGGGCCGACCGGCTGTGGCAAGTCGACCATTCTCAACACCGTCACAGGATTGCTGAAGCCAGCCGCCGGGGATGTCTGCATCTTCGGCAAGCCGCTCACGGGCCTGAACGACCAGTCCGGTTACATGCTCCAGCAGGAGGGCCTGCTGCCGTGGAAGACCGCGCAGGACAATGTCGGGCTCGGCCTCGTATTTCAGGGCAAATCGGTCGAAGAGGCGCGGGCGCAGGCGCGCCCCTGGCTCGCCAAGGTCGGCCTGAAGGGTTTTGAGGAGCGGTATCCGCATCAGTTGTCGGGCGGCCAGCGCAAGCGCGTGGCGATGGCCCAGACCCTGATCATGGAGCCGAGGATCGTCCTGATGGACGAGCCGTTTTCGGCGCTCGACGTGCACACCCGCCGGCTGATGCACCGCATCCTGCTCGATCTCTGGCAGGCGGAGCGGCGCTCCCTGATCTTCATCACCCACGATCTCGACGAGGCGATCACGCTCGCTGACCGTGTCGTGGTGATGTCGGCGGGACCGGGCAGTCGCATGGTCGGGGACGTCCCGATCACGCTGCCACGCCCGCGCGACGTATCCGCGCTCCAGACTACGGATGAATTCGTCGCACTCTATCGTCAGATCTGGTCGCTGCTCGGCGCCGAAGTGGAGAAGAGCTATGCCGCGCAAGGGTAAGGTCGTTCTCGTTCAGGTCGCGATCGTGCTGAGTCTGCTCCTGGTCTGGGAAGCCGGCGTGCGGGCAGGACTGATCGACCCGTTCTTCTTTCCGGCGCCATCGACGCTGGTGGCGCGGATCGGCGAATGGATGTCGACCGCGGATTTCTGGACCGACGTAGGCGTCACGCTGCTGGAGACGATCCTGTCCTTCGCGGCGGGGATCGCGATCGGCACCACGCTTGGGATATGGCTCGGCCTGAGCCCGTTTGCGGCCGAGGTCGTGCAGCCCTTCATCAAGATGTTCAACGCCATCCCGCGCATTCTGCTCGGACCGATCTTCGTGATCTGGTTCGGCCTCGGCCTGACCTCGAAGGTGGCGCTGGGCGTCACGCTGGTGCTGTTCGTCGCCTTCTTCAACACCTTCCAGGGCGTGCGCGAGGTTAACCCGGTGGTGCTCGCCAATGCCCGCCTGCTGCGCGCGTCCAAATGGTCCTTGCTGCGCCACGTCTACCTGCCGTCGGCCACGACCTGGATCTTGTCGAGCTTGCGGGTCTCCGTCGGCATGGCCGTGATGGGCGCGGTGGTCGCCGAGTATCTCGGCTCGTCGGCTGGGCTCGGTCACCTGATTGCCCAGGCCGAGGGCGTGCTCGATGCCGCCGGTGTGTTCGCCGGCATCATCGTGCTGTCCGCCTTCGTCGTCGCCCTCGATGCGCTGGTCGATCGCGCCGAGAAACGGCTGCTGGTGTGGCGTCCCGCGCCGGCCCACGAAGTCTGATTGAACAACGAGATAATCATGGAGGTTCGCATGCGCGTTTTCACCCGGCTGATCCTGGCCACATCGGCGATCTGTTTTTCCGTCCTGTCCGCGCAGGCCGGCGAACCCGAAAAGGCGAAGCTCAAGATCGCCGTCGGCTCCCAGATCCTCAACTACATGCCGCTCGAGCTCGGCGTGAAGCTCGGCATGTTCAAGGAGGAGGGGCTCGACGTCACCGTCGAGAATTTCCAGGCCGGCGGCTCGAAGGCACTCCAGGCGCTGATCGGCGGTTCGGTCGACGGCACCGTCGGCTTCTACGACCACACGATCCAGATGCAGGCGCAAGGCAAGGAGATCTCCTGCGTGTTCCTGCTCAACGACATTCCAGGCGTGCTGCTTGGCGTGCGCAACGATCTTGCCGACAAGGTCAAGACCGGAGCCGACCTGAAGGGGCTCAAGCTCGGCATTACGGCGCCCGGCTCGTCGACCGACACCATGGCGCGCTACTACATCAAGAAGGCCGGGCTCGGGCCGCGCGACGTCAACATCATCGCGGTCGGCAGCGGCGCGCCGGGCATGGTCGCGCTCGAAGCCAAGAACATCGACGCGCTCGTCTATTTCGATCCGGTCGCGACGCTCTTGGCACGCAAGGGCTCCGCGGCGCCGCTGTTCGACGCGCGCACGATCGAGGGCTCGAAGCAGGCCTTCGGCGGCATCTATCCGACAGCCTGCCTCTATCTCCAGCAGTCGTTCATCGACAAGAATCCGGAGACGGTGCAGCGTCTCGTCAACGCCTTCCTGAAGACGCACCGCTGGATCAACTCGGTCCCGACCGAGCAGCTCGTCGATGCGATCCCTGCCGGCTACAAGACCGACAATCGCGACGTGAACATCGAGATCATGAAGGCCTCGAAGGCGCTGTTCTCGCAGACCGGCCAGATGGACGCCGAAGCCGCCAAGGTCCCGCTCGCAGTCCTGAGCGACTACGATCCCAAGATCGCGGCCGCCAAGATCGACCTCACCAAGACCTTCACCAACCGCTTCGCCGAGCGCGCTGCCGAGTTACTGAAGTAAGGGGCAACCGGAATGTCCTTGCCGCTCACCGGCATCCGCGTGCTCGACCTGTCCAACGTGCTGGCGGGTCCGTTCTGCGGCTACCATCTCGCGCGCCTCGGCGCCGAGGTGATCAAGATCGAGAAACCTGATGGCGGTGACCTGGCGCGACGCCTCGGCGCCGACCCGAAGCGGGCGGAGCGGCTCCAGGGCCTGTCCTTCGTCGCCGTCAACGCCGGCAAGCAATCGGTTGCGCTCGATCTGAAGTCGGAGGCGGGGAAGGAGGTGTTCCTGCGCTTCGTCGCCAAGGCAGACGTCGTTCTGGAGAATTTTCGACCCAAGGTGATGGAGCGGCTCGGCCTCGGTTATGACGTGCTGAGCCGGCACAATCCGCGGCTGGTCTATTGCGCGATCTCGGGCTTCGGCCAGACCGGGCCATGGGCGAAGAGGCCGGCCTATGACCAGATCGTGCAGGGCCTGTCGGGTGCGATGAGCGTGACGGGCGATGCGCAATCCGCGCCGCTGCGCACGGGATTTCCGATCTCCGATACCATCGCCGGGCTGACCGCGGCCTTTGCCATCAGTTCTGCGCTGGTCGATCAGCGGCAAACCGGCCGCGGCCGCTTCATCGACGTGTCGCTGCTGGAAGCCACCGTCGCTGCGATGGGCTGGGTGGTTTCCAACCACCTCAACGCCGGCGTCGAACCGGAGCCGATGGGCAACGAGAACTTCACCGCCGCGCCCTCCGGCACGTTCAGGACCGCGACGGGGCCGCTCAACATCGCAGCCAACGAGCAGAAGCAGTTTCAGACTTTGTGCGATCTGGTCGGCCGGCCCGAGCTCGCGACCGATCCACGCTTCGCCAGACGCGAGACGCGCAAGGCCAACCGCGCGGCCCTGAACGTAGCGCTGAACGATGCGCTGGGCGCGAAGGCGGCGGAGGATTGGGAGCGCGAGCTCAACGCGGCCGGCGTGCCTGCAGGCTGCGTGCTGACGGTGCCGCAAATCCTCACCCAGCCGCAGTTGCTCGAGCGTCGATTTGTCGAAGCATTGCCGGCAGATCCGGACGAGGGAAAACCGCTGCGGATCACGCGGCCGGGCTTCCGGCTCGGCGAGGAGTTTCCGGTGCCGACGTTGCCGCCCGAGCTCGGCGCCGACACCGAAGGCTGGCTCGCGCAACTCGGCTACTCCGCGGCGGCCATCGCCCAGCTCGTGGCGAGCGGAGCGGTCGCAGGAAAGAAGGTAGAGCAAGCCACCGGGGGGCACCATGAGCGATGAAACAGCATTGCGGGAAGCGGCCGCGCATTGGTGGCGGACGTCGATCTGCGATATCGCGCCTGGGCGCATCGCCTATCGGGGCTATCCGATCCAGGACCTGATCGGCCGGATCTCCCTTCCGGCGATGATCTGGCTGATGCTGCGCGGGGAGTTGCCAACGGCGGCGCAGGAACGATTGCTTCAGGCCGCGCTGGTCGCCTCCGTCGATCATGGCCCGCATGCGCCGTCGATTGCGATCGCCCAGATGGCGGTGAGCTGCGGCCTGCCGCTCAATGGCGCGATGGCCTCCGCCATCAACACGCTCGATGACGTCCATGGCGGCGCCGGCGAGCAGGCGGTCGAGCTCTATGACGACGTGTTGCGGCGAAGCGAAACTGAGGACATCGATGCAGCGGCTGGCGCGGCCATTGACCATTTCACCGCGACCCGCAGCAAATATCTGCCGGGCTTCGGCCATCGCTTTCATCCGGTCGACCCGCGTGCCGCACCGCTGCTCGCGCTGGTGGATGCTGCCGCGACCGAGGGCAGCGTCGGTGGCCGTTACGCCGCTGCAGCCCGCGCGATCGAGCGCGTGATGCAGGCGCGCAAGGGCAAGCTGATCCCGATGAACATCGACGGTGCCACCGCCGTCATCTATGGCGAACTCGGCTTTGCGCCGCCGCTGGCGCGAGGCGTGTTCTGCCTGTCGCGCGCGGTCGGCATTCTCGCGCATGCCTGGGAGCAGACCGGACGCAAGGACCGCAACAAGGGGCCGATGCCGAAGCAGTTCGCCTACAAATATGAGGGGCAGCCGCACCGCGCGCTCGGCGAACGGCCATGATGTATCTCGACACGCCGCCGCGGCGGCTCGAGAGCCGCGTCTTTTCGGCGATGCCGGCGGAATTTCGTCGCACCGGCGTTCGCTCGGACTGGGCCGATGCCAACCGCGGCGGCCATCCCGTCGACAGTTTCATCGAAGGGCCGGCCTTCGATGCGAATGGCAATCTGTACGTCGTCGACATTCCGTTCGGCCGCATCTTCCGGATTGCGCCCGAGGGGGCATGGTCTCTGATCACGGAATACCGGGGATGGCCGAACGGCCTGAAGATCGCGCCGGACGGCCGCATTCTCGTGGCAGATTACATGAACGGCATCATGGAGCTCGATCCCGGACGCGGCACGATCAGGCCAATCCTGGCGCATCGCAACTCGGAGTCCTTCAAAGGCTGCAACGACCTGCACATCGCCTCGAACGGCGATGTCTATTTCACCGATCAGGGCCAGACCGGGCTGCATGATCCGAGCGGCCGGGTGTTTCGCTTGCGCGCGGACGGCCGTCTCGACTGCCTGATCGCGAACGGGCCAAGCCCGAACGGGCTTGTGTTGAGCCCGGATGAGGCGGTGCTGTTCGTCGCGATGACGCGCGACAACAGCGTCTGGCGCGTGCCGCTGATGCGCGACGGCGGCGTCGCCAAGGTCGGGCGCTTCGCCTCGTTCTTCGGCACCAGCGGGCCGGATGGGCTTACAATGGATCGCGCCGGGCGCCTGTTCGTTGCGCATGCCTCGCTTGGCCATGTCTTCGTGCTGGCGCCGAACGGGGAGTGCATCGCACGGATCAAATCATGCACCGGGCAGACCTGCACCAACGTGGCGCTGGATCGGACCGGCGAGACCTTGATGATTACGGAATCGTCGAGTGGGTCCGTATTGGCGGCTTGCGCTTGATTTTGAGTGGTGATGATGCTTCTGGTGGCTGACCGTCACGTCCCGCAGAACGTCTGCAGCACCCGCTGGTCCGGCAGCGGCGGATCGGCGTAGGCGGCGTACTCCGGCTGGTCCTGATACGGCCTCGCCAGCACCTTCACCAATTCCTCGAAAGGCGCGTAGTCGTCGTTGTTGACCGCGGCCTGGATCACGGCCTCGACGCGGTGGTTGCGCGGGATGAAGATCGGATTGACGGCGTGCATCGCGGCTTGCCGCTCGGTCGCGCTCTGCGGCTCCAGCGCGATGCGCGCGCGCCAACGTCCAGCCCATTCGTCGAAGGCTGCGGGCTCCATGAACTGTGCACGCACGTCGGCCCCGTCATCGGCCGCGGCGTCGCCGAGCTTGCGGAAGGTGAGGGTGAAGTCGGCCTGGTTCTTGGCCATGGCGTCGAGCAGGTCCTGGATCAGCGCCTCGTCGCCGTCGCGTTCCGTGAACAGGCCGACCTTCTTGCGCAGGCCGGCTTGATAGGCGGCGCTGAACGTCTCGCTGAAGGCGCCGAGAATGTCCTGGGCTTCCGCGACGGCCTTTTCCTGGTCGTCGGACAACAGCGGCAGCAGGCATTCGGCGAGCCGCGTCAAATTCCACAAGCCGATGCGCGGCTGGTTGGCATAGGCATAGCGGCCCATCTCGTCGATCGACGAGAAGACCTGCGCGGGGTTGTAGGCGTCCAAGAAAGCACACGGGCCGTAATCGATCGTCTCGCCGGAGATGGAGGAATTGTCGGTGTTCATCACGCCATGGATGAAGCCGACCAGCAGCCAGCGCGCGATCAGTTCGGCCTGGCGCGCGACGACGGCGCCGAGCAGGGCGTGATAGGGCCGTTCGTCCTGAAGCAGATCCGGATAGTGCCTGGTGATGACATGGTCGGCGAGCCTACGGATCGCATCGGTGTCGCGGCGCACCGCGAAGAACTGGAAGGTGCCGACGCGGATGTGGCTCGACGCGACGCGCGTCAGCACGGCGCCGGGCAGCACGGTCTCGCGGATCACGGGCTCGCCGGTGATGACGGCGGCGAGCGAGCGCGTGGTCGGAATGCCGAGCGCAAACATCGCTTCGCTGACGATGTATTCGCGCAAGACCGGTCCGAGCGCCGCGCGGCCGTCGCCGCGGCGAGAGAACGGGGTGGGGCCGCTTCCCTTAAGCTGGATGTCGCGGCGGATGCCGTCGATGTCGATGACCTCGCCGAGCAGGATGGCGCGGCCGTCGCCGAGCTGGGGCACGAAATGCCCGAACTGGTGGCCGGCATAGGCCATGGCGATGGGATCGGCTCCGGTGGGAACCGTCTTTCCGGCCAGGATCTCGGCGCCCTCAGGGGTCTCCAGCACATCAGGATCGAGGCCGAGCTGGACCGCCAGCGGCCGGTTCAGCTTGATCAGCCGGGGCGCGGCCACGGGGGTCGGCGCGACGCGGGCAAAGAAGCTGTCCGGCAGTGCCGAATAGGAGTTCTGGAAGGGGAAATGGACGGTCATGGAGGTAAAGATAGGCGGGGAACGCCTGATGGCAAAGGCTTGGGGCCCAATCGGCCAAAAATGGGCGCTTCAAGCCCCAAAACAGGCCGTTCCCTTGGTTGCCGCATCCGGCCTCGTCGGGTAAACCCTGCCGCAACGTCGGACCGGTCGTTTCAGGCCGTCCGATTCGTATCCTCCGACATTGATTTTTGGGACGACCATGCATCGCTACCGGTCACATACATGCGGCGCGCTCCGCGAGAGCAACATCGGCGAGACCATCCGCCTCTCGGGCTGGGTTCATCGCGTTCGCGACCATGGCGGCGTGCTGTTCATCGACCTGCGCGACCATTACGGCCTGACCCAATGCGTGGTCGACCCGGACTCGCCGGCATTCTCGCTGGCCGAAAAGCTGCGTTCGGAATTCGTGGTCAAGATGGACGGCAAGGTTCGCCGCCGCCCCGAAGGCACCGACAACGACGACCTGCCGACCGGCAAGATCGAGATCTACGTCAGCGAGATCGAGGTGCTGGGTCCTGCCGGCGACCTGCCGCTGCCTGTTTTCGGCGATCAGGAATATCCTGAGGATATCCGGCTGAAGTACCGCTTCCTCGATTTGCGCCGCGAAAAGCTGCACCAGAACATCATGACGCGCGGCGCGGTGGTCGACTCCCTGCGCAAGCGGATGAAGGAGCAGGGCTTCTTCGAATTCCAGACGCCGATCCTGACGGCCTCATCGCCGGAGGGCGCGCGTGACTTCGTGGTGCCGTCGCGCATCCATCCCGGCAAGTTCTATGCGCTGCCGCAGGCGCCGCAGCAGTACAAGCAGCTGTTGATGATGTCGGGCTTCGACCGCTACTTCCAGATCGCGCCCTGCTTCCGCGACGAGGACCCGCGCGCCGACCGTCTGCCGGAGTTCTACCAGCTCGACGTCGAGATGAGCTTCGTCACCCAGGACGATGTGTTCGCCGCGATGGAGCCGGTCATCACCGGCGTGTTCGAGGAGTTCGCCAACGGCAAGCGTGTCACCAGAAACTGGCCGCGGATTCCGTTTGCCGAGGCGCTGCGTAAATACGGCACCGACAAGCCAGACCTGCGCAACCCGATCGAGATGCAGAACGTGTCGGAGCACTTCCGCGGCTCCGGGTTCAAGGTGTTCGCGCGCATGCTCGAAGACCCGAAGAACCAGGTGTGGGCAATCCCGGGCAAGGGTGGCGGCAGCCGCGCCTTCTGCGACCGTATGAACTCGTGGGCGCAGGGCGAAGGTCAGCCCGGCCTCGGCTACATCATGTGGCGCGAGGGCGGCGAGGGCGCGGGGCCGCTCGCCAACAATGTCGGCCCGGACCGCACGGCCGCGATCCGCGAACAGCTCCATCTCAAGGAGGGTGATGCCGCGTTCTTCGTGGCCGGAGACCCGGAGAAGTTCTGGAAGTTCGCCGGCATGGCGCGCACCAAGGTCGGCGAGGAGTTGAACCTGATCGACAAGGATCAGTTCGCGTTCGCCTGGATCGTCGACTTCCCGATGTACGAGTATGACGAGGAGAACAAGAAGGTCGACTTCTCGCACAACCCGTTCTCGATGCCGCAGGGCGGCCTCGACGCGCTGAAGTCGCAGGATCCGCTGACCATCAAGGCGTTCCAGTACGACATCGCCTGCAACGGCTACGAGATGGCGTCGGGCGGTATCCGCAACCATGTGCCCGAGGCGATGGTGAAGGCCTTCGAGATCGCCGGCTATGGCGAGCAGGAGGTCGTCGAGCGGTTCGGCGGCATGTACCGCGCGTTCCAGTACGGGGCACCGCCGCATGGCGGCATGGCCGCCGGCCTCGAGCGCATCGTCATGCTCCTGTGCGGCACCAACAATCTGCGCGAGATATCGCTGTTCCCGATGAACCAGCAATATGCCGACCTCTTGATGGGCGCGCCGTCGGAAGCGACGACCAAGCAGCTTCGCGAGCTGCATGTGCGGGTGAACCTGCCGCAGAAGTGATCTCGTGCTCCGGACGCTGCGCAACAACGCTTGCGCGTTGCAGCGCGTCCGGGACACGAGGGTTCGCTATCTTCCTGCAACCCCGTCGATGCCTCGATCCTGAATTGCGCCAGCGCGTTCTGCGGGTCGGATTGCAGGAGCTGCATGATCTGCATCAGCGACGCTTCGGTCGCCCGGCAGCGTGACTCGTCCTCGTTCTCCGTTGCTCATTGTGCGCTGCGCAAGCTGCCACCTTCGGGGAGCGTCGCAAGGCCCAGGCAAAGCTAGCGCTATCAGGTGTTTGACAGTGCGCCCTGTTGATGGGGGCGCAATCGGATGTTGCCACCGGGCCTTCGGCCGTGCTTGATCCGGTTTCCACGACCCGGAAATACCAACCGCTTGGAAGGCTGCTCCGGATGATGCATTTTGAGGCCGGTAACGCGAGGCAAGAGACCGCATGTCGTCCTATTCCGATGATCTCCACCAGGCGGCGCTGGCCTATCACCGTCTGCCGCGCCCCGGAAAGCTCGAGATCCAGGCGAGCAAGCCGCTCGCCAACCAGCGCGACCTCGCGCTTGCCTATTCCCCGGGCGTTGCCGCCGCCTGTACCGAGATCGCCAAGAACCCGGCGGAAGCCGCGACCCTGACGACGCGCGCCAATCTGGTCGCCGTGGTCTCCAACGGCACCGCGGTGCTCGGCCTCGGCAATATCGGCCCGCTGGCCTCCAAGCCGGTGATGGAGGGCAAGGCCGTCCTGTTCAAGAAATTCGCCGGCATCGACGTGTTCGACATCGAAATCGCCGCCGACACCATCGACCGCGTGGTCGAGACGGTTGCGGCGCTCGAGCCGACCTTCGGCGGCATCAATCTCGAAGACATCCGCGGACCGGAGTGCTTCGAGATCGAGGCGCGGCTGAAGGAGCGCATGAAGATCCCGGTCTTCCATGACGATCAGCACGGCACCGCCATCATCGTCGCCGCCGCCATCACCAATGGCCTCCGCCTGAACGGCAAGAAGCTGTCCGACGTCAAGATCGTGGCGTCGGGGGCAGGGGCCGCGGCGATCGCGACGCTCAACCTGCTGGTGTCGATGGGTGCGCAGCGCAAGAACATCTGGGTCTGCGACATCGATGGCCTCGTGCACGAGGGGCGCAACACCTCGATGGACCGCTGGAAGGCGGTCTACGCGCAGAAGACCGACAAGCGCACGCTCGGCGACGTCATCGGCGGCGCCGACATCTTCATCGGCCTGTCGGCCCCCGGTGTGCTCAAGCCCGAGATGGCCAAGTCGATGGGCGAGAAGCCGCTCATCATGGCGCTCGCCAACCCGACCCCGGAGATCATGCCGGAGGAGGCGCGCAAGGTGCGTCCCGACGCGATGATCTGCACCGGCCGCTCCGACTACCCGAACCAGGTCAACAACGTCCTCTGCTTCCCCTTCATCTTCCGCGGCGCGCTCGACGTCGGCGCCAGCGCCATCAACGAGGAGATGAAGCACGCCGCCGTCGAGGCCATCGCGCAGCTCGCGCGCGAGGCGCCGTCCGATGCGGTCGCGCAGGGCTTTGACACCGGCGAGACGCAGGGTTTTGGCCCGGGCTCGCTGATCCCCAGTCCCTTTGATCCGCGTTTGATTCTCCGCATCGCGCCCGCCGTGGCAAAGGCTGCGATGGAGTCGGGCGTCGCGACGCGCCCCATCACCAATTTCGACGAATACACCGCGCTGCTCGAGCGCTTCGCCTTCCGCTCCGGCCTCGTCATGAAGCCGATGTTCGCGAAAGCAAAGACCCAGCCGGTTCGCGTGATCTACGCCGAAGGCGAGGACGAGCGCGTGCTGCGCGCCACGCAAGTGGTGCTCGAGGAGAAGCTGGCGACGCCGATCCTGGTCGGGCGTCCCTCGGTGGTGGAGGCGCGCATCAAGCGCTTCGGCCTGTCGATCAAGGCGGGCAAGGATTTCGACCTCGTCAATCCCGAGGACGATCCGCGTTACCGCTCCTACGTGCAGTCCTATGTCGAGGTCGCCGGCCGCCGCGGCGTGACGCCGGATGCGGCGCGGACGGTGGTGCGCACCAACAACACTGTCATCGCGGCGCTCGCGGTGACGCGCGGGGAGGCGGATGCGATGCTCTGCGGCGTCGAGGGCCGCTACATGAGCCATCTGCGTCATGTCCGCGAGATCGTCGGCTTCTCGCCTGGCGTCAGCGACTACGCCGCCCTGGCGCTGCTGATCACCAGCAAGGGCGCGTTCTTCATCGCAGATACGCAAGTGAGGCCCAATCCGAGCGCGGAAGAGCTGGCCGAGATCGCTTCGCTGGCCGCCGTCCACGTCCAGCGCTTCACCATCAAGCCGAAGATCGCCTTCGTCTCGCATTCCGATTTCGGCAGCTACGACACCGACTCCTCGCGCAAGATGCGCCGGGCGACCCAGCTGTTGAAGGAGAAGCATCCGGAGATCGAGGCCGACGGCGAGATGCAGGGCGACACCGCGCTGTCGGCTGCGGCGCGCCGCATGGTGCTGCCGCACTCCAAGCTCGAGGGCGAGGCCAACATCATGATCATGCCGAGCCTGGATACCGCCAACGTCGCCTATCAGATGATCAAGTCGCTGGCGGACGCGCTCCCCGTCGGTCCGATCCTGATCGGCCCGGCGCGGACCGCGCACATCCTCACCCCCTCGGTGACCGCGCGCGGCATCCTCAACATGACGGCGGTCGCCGTGGTCGAAGCGCAGGAGCGCGCGGCCCGGCAGCAGCCGACGTTGTTTACGTAGAACGGAAGCGTCATCGGAAGTGCAAATCCTTCTCCCCTTGTAGGGACCTTGTAGGGGGAGAGGGGAAGAGGCGCTCCGCCGCTTTTGAATAACTTGCGGTTTTCCATTTCCCCGTTTGTAAACCGCGAACGGACTCTTCATAATCCTTGTGCGTCCCGTGCTCAGCGTTTTGCCAAGAGGCCGATCATGCCAGCGTTCGTGACTTTCGGGCGAATCCTGTTCGCCGTTCTGTTCATCTACACGGGCGCGACCAAGTTCTTTCCCCTCCAGGCGACGGCCGATTTCATCGCTGGCAAGATCGTGGTGCCCGATGCGATCGCGCCCTATGCCAAGCAGGTCGAGACGGCGACCGCGATGACGACGCCGCAGCTGCTGGCGATCGCGGCCGGCGGGCTCGAGATCATAGCGGGGTTGATGATCGCGCTGAATTTCGGTGCGCGTTTCTTCGCTCTGCTGATGGTCATCTACGTGGCGGTCTCGACCGTCCTGTTCTCCGATTTCTGGAATCAGGCGGCGCCCGACAATGCGGCGATGGTGGTCGACGCGCTGAAGAATCTCTCGATCATCGGCGCGCTGTTCATGATCATGGGGTATGGCCGCGCCACGCGGTCGGCCGAAACCGCCTACGGCGACGTCTAGCCGGACAGGCGTTTCTGCACGCGCGAGTGCGCGTGGCGTGAACCCTCATTCACACGTTATGGCTTTGAGATCACAGCGGTTCTACAAAATCGCGGCCGCTGGACCGAGCGCACCTTTCTAGCCTTGTCGGACTCTGCCGGAACCGAATACGACCAGTCGACCGGTTGGATGGGCTCGACCGGCATGGCGTATTCGGGGGCGGGACTTGGTTCATTCGAAGCGACTGATGGCGGGTGCGGTGGTTGTTCTGGGAGCCGCGCATGCCGCAGCCCTTGCCGTCACGGCGGCCGATGCTGCCGACCTGCCCGTGAAGGCGCCGCCGCAATTGGCGCCCGCGGCGAACTGGACCCAGTTCTATGTCGGCGCAGGACTTGGCTTCGACTTCGCGTCGGGGCAGTCGAACCTGGCGCCGCTCGGCGGCGGCCCTTCGCTCTTCAGCCTCGACGGCTTGCAGGGCGCCGATCTCGGATTGTCCGCGTTCGCCGGCTTCGACGTCCAGGTTGCGACGCGCTTCGTGGTCGGCGGCTTCGTCGATTACGACTGGTCGCGGCAGCGGACGACCGTGAACGTGGGCGGGGCTGGCTTCGGGCAGACCCTCACGGCGGCCATGCCGTCGCTCGACCAGGGCTGGACCATCGGCGGTCGTGCCGGATTTCTGGCGACGCCCGATATCCTGCTCTATGGCCTCGCTGGTTACAGCCAGATGCGCATCAATGACTGGAATCTCAATTACGCGGTGCTCGGCGGCGGCCCGTCGTTCACCGTGCAGGAGCCCGCACTGACCGCGTACGGCTATACGGTGGGTGCAGGCGCGGAGTATCGCCTCGCCAACAATTGGTCGCTGCGTGGCGAGTATCGCTATGTCGGGCTTGGCCACAACACCACGGTCGATCCACTCGGCGCGGTCTGGACCACCGATCTGTCGGAACATGTGATCCGGATCGGCGCGGCCTACCGCTTCGGCCAGTTTGGCGGTGCCGCGACGACTGCGGCAGCACCGGCGCTCAATCCGGCGTGGACCGGTGTCTATGTCGGCGCCGGCATAGGCGGTGACGCCATCACGCCCCATGTTGCGGCCTCGGCTCCTGGCATTCTGGACTTCAACGCGGCGGGCCTTGGTGGCGCCGATGTCGGCGGCACCTTCACCATCGGCTACGATCGTCAGATCGCACCGAAATGGGTGATCGGCGCATTTGGCCTGATCGACGTCGCGACGAACGGCGGGGCGAGCATTACGGCGACGGGCGCCGGTGCCGGAGGAACGATCACGTCGGATCTCGCCTCGGTGAAGTGGGCCTGGACCGTGGGCGGGCGTGCCGGCTATCTCGTCAGCCCGGAGACACTCGTCTACGTGCTCGGCGGTTACAGCGGATCGACGGCGCGTTCCGTCAGCTACGATCTCTTCGGCGCCATTCAGAGCACCAGTCCGGCGCGCGAATATCACGGCGCCACGATCGGCGGCGGCTTCGAGCGTTTCTTCAGCGACAGGATCTCGGCCCGCGCCGAATATCGCATGACGCATGTCGAGACGCGCGACGATCTGACGGACAGCTTCTTCACCAGCCTGAGCGCGGGCGGCACGATCCACACGCTGCGCGGTTCACTGGTCTATCACCTGCCGACGCCCTGAGCCGCCGATCGGCGGAGCTAGCCCCGCCGCCACGGCGTGACGGTGACGTCGTGCGCGGCGTCGAGCATGTAAGGCGTGCCCGGCGCCAACCCGTGTGACGCCAGCACCTCGTGCGGAGTCCGCCTGGGCACATCGACGAAACAGCCTTCGCCGCCGGGCAGCCGCACATGCGGGGCTTCCGAGAGCCAGAACGTGTCGTAGCGGTGCATGAACATCTCGAACACGACGGGGCCGCCGATGACGGCGACCCGTCCCGCCGCGACATCGGCAAAGGCGCAGGCATCCTCGAAGCTCGCATGCTCCGGATTCCACAGCGTCGCGTTTGGCATCTCCGGATCGACGGTGAGGGCCTTGATCTTGCGGGTGGCGATCAGCCGCTTGCGCTTGGGCGAGTTCGTCTGCTGTTCGTACGAGTTGCGGCCGTGCACGATCAGCGCGGCGCCATCGAGCGCCTGCTCGAAGAACAGCTTGTCGCCTTCGAACTTCAGGCTGTCGGGCATGACGCGGCTGGCGTCGGCAAGCATGCCGTCCGCCGAGACGATGACGTAGCCTTCGAAATGGAACGTCAAGCGACGACTATTCGGAAACGGTCGTCACCACGGAACTGACCGGACGCGTGCTCACCGTCGGCAGCTTGACGTCCTTCATCAGCTCCTGGTCGTATTCGGGGAGCGAGGCGACCGGCGCCTTGGCGCGCATCGCCACCACCTTGTAGCCGCCGGCCTTGAGGCGGTTCAGCAGCTCGGGCAGGGCTTCCGCCGTGTGCTTCTGGAAGTCGTGCATCAGAATGATGCCCTTGCCCTTGTTCTCGAGCTTCTTCATCACGGTCTCGATCACCTTCTCGGGCTTCGAGGCCTTGAAGTCGAAGGAGTCGATGTCGCAGGAGAAGATCGCGACGTTGCGGTTGCCGAGATAGGTGACCATCTCCGGCGGATGTTGCAGCGCCGGGAAGCGGAAGAACGCAGCCGGCGAAATGCCGCCGAGCGCCCACTTCACGGCGCTGATGCCCTTCTCGATCTCTTCCTTGCGCTGCGCTTCGGTCAGCTTCTTGTTGTTGAGGTTGGCGTGCGACCAGGTGTGAGTGCCGATGGTGTGGCCGGCCGCGTACACCTGCTTCAGGAGCTCCGGCTCGTAAGTGGCGTGCTTTCCGATCGAGAAGAAGATGCCGGTGGTGCATTGGTCGGCGAGGGCCTTCAGCACGGCGGGCGTGTTGTGGGGCCAGGGACCGTCGTCGAAGGTCAGGACGACCTCCTTGTCGCGCAGGAAGTCGAGCTCCTTGAAATGCTCGAAGCCGAAGCCGGGACCGCCTGTGGTGTCGATCTCCACGGTGCGGGCGACGCCCAGTGCGTTCGGATTGTTGCAGGCCGCGCGCGCCGGCTGCGGCGCCTGTTGCGGTGGCGGCGGGAAGGCAGCGGCTTGCGACGCGGGCGCTGCAGCAGCGGGGGCCGCAGCGGCCGGAGCCGGGGCTGCAACAGCCGGCGCCGGCGCGGGAGCGGCCTGCGTGGCCGCCACGGGTTTCGCAGCCGGGGCTTGCGACCAAGCCGCGCCTGTCAGCGCAACAGAGATCGCGCCTGCCAAAATCAGTCCTGCCGCCACACGCATGGTGTTGTCCTCGAGATGATCCCGTTGTTCCGCCGTGGCTTTTCACCTCCGGCAAAACCTATCCTGCCCAAAATATCTTACCGTTCATCCTAGCCTAGATGGTGGTCCGTCGCCATTGCAACGGCTGTTTGGCACTTCGCCACAATTGTGCCCAAGCCTCTTTCGAGAGGCGCGTCAACTGTCCGCCAATGCCCGCGCGATCGCAGTCTTGATGCGGGTGTCGGCAGGCTCGACCGCGGATGGAAACACCTCGGCGATGTAGCCATCACGACCGAGAAGGTATTTGTGGAAGTTCCACTTCGGAACTTCCTTCGGCCGCGCTTCGGCGGCCCATCGGTAAAAGGGATGCGCCTTGGCTCCGACCACGACCGCCTTTGCCGTCATGGGGAAGGTAACGCCGTATTGGTGATGCGCGGTCTCCGAGATCTCGCTGGTGCCTCCCGGCTCCTGACCGCCGAAATCGTTGGAGGGCACGCCGATTACGACAAGGCCGCGCGCGCGAAACTCGCTCCAGAGCTCTTGCAGGCCCGCATATTGCGGCGTGTATCCGCACAGCGAGGCCGTGTTCACGACCAGCACCGGCTTGCCGGTGAAGGCGGCGAGGCGAATGTCGTCGCCTGATAGCGCCGGGAAGGAGAAGGCGTAGGCGGAAATCCGGCTCATGCCGCCATCGGCCCGCGCGCGCGTTGCCGATGCTGCGAGCAGCGCCGCGGTGAGTACGGTTCTGCGGTTCATCATGACGGCGTCCCCCGGATGTGATCCGGCACGAAGCTTACTCCGCCGTTGCGGCCGTCCCGCTCAACACCGCGTTATCGCTGCCAGGCTCAGTAGAGGCGGACGATGAAGTCGGTGCCTTCGCCGGTCTCGCCCTGGTTGATGCCCTGGTCGGAGACGATGACCGAGCCGCCGGTGGTGAGCATCTCGTTGATCTTCGCCATGGCGTCGGCGGGGATCGTGATGCGATCCAGGGCCTCGGCCGGGCTATCCGGTGTGACCACGGGCTTTGCGGCGACAGGGATCACGGCGGCGCCGCGCCGGCGCACGACACGGCCATCATCGTCGCGCGCCGCGGCACGGACGGAAACCGGCAGCGACACGACCGACCAATGCAGCGCATTGGAATCGGACTTGTCGACTTCGGCGGTGAAAACGTGCGTGCCGAGCGGCCGGTCGCTTGCGGCGATCGTCACGGGCACATCGAACAGCGGCGCAAAGTTCTGCCGCACGTAGAGCTTGGAATCCTTGCGACTGATGAACACGGCAATCTGGCCGGTCCGCTTCGGCAGGTCGGGCTTCACTGACGGCGCGGGATCGGCGACGCGGGTCTGGTCCTTCTTCACATCCGGCGGAGCAGCTTGCGCAGGAGCCGTGGCCGTCACTGCCGCGTCGGGCTTCTTCTCGGTTGCCGTCGTGTCGGCCTTGACCGGCTCAGACTTTGCGGCCTCGACCTTGTCGTCCGAAATTGCCTTGGGCGCTTCGGCAGCCTCGGCTGGCTTCGCGGCCGGGCTCACTGTGTCGGCAGGCTTGGCTGCATCGTCCGTCTTCGCAGCTACGTCGGGCTGCTTGACCGGCTCGGAAGCCTCGGCTGACTTGGTGTCGTCGGTCCTGACCTCGGTCTTAACTTCGGTCTTGGCGGTTTCCTCGCGGACCGGTGCATTGCCCGTGGTCACGTCAGACATCACGGCATGGCCGACTGTGGAGCGCAACTCGAGCACGGCGTCGGCGCTGGCGGTCTGTGTCTCCAGCGATTTGGTCTCTACGGGGCTGGCGTCCGTGACCCTCTCAGGCGCGCCCTTGTCCGCCTTGTCGCCGACGCTGGTCGTCGGCTCGAGGCTTGCTGCGGGCTGTGGCGGGACACGCAGCGAGGCGAGCATCGGATGCGAGAAGCTTTGCGGCGTCATCTGGCCGGGCGTGACGATCACGCGCGCGCCCATCTTGGTCCAGTTCCACATCTTCACCGCGAACGCCATCGGCATGCGGATGCAGCCGTGCGAGGCCGGATAGCCCGGCAACACGCCGGCGTGCATGGCGACACCGGACCAGGTGATCCGCTGCATGTACGGCATCGGCGCGCCGCTGTAGATGTTGGAGTGGTGGAATTTGTGCTTCTGGATGATGCTGAACACGCCCATCGGCGTCGAGTGGCCCTTCATCCCCGTCGACACCGGCGATTCCGCGAACACGCCGTTGGAATCGTAGATCGTCACCTTCTGCCGCTCGATCGAGACGACGATGACGAGCGGACCTTGCGGCTTCGCGCCGCTCTCCTTCTCGACGAGCGCCTCTTTCTTGTTCCTGGTGGAAGCAGCGCTGCGCTTCTGCGGCCCCAGCCGCGGCTCCTCGATACGCCGTACCTGCCGTCCATAGGATCCGTCGGAATAATCAGGATAATAATAGAACGCTGCTTCCGCCTGGCTCACTGTCCCGATCGTACCTGCCGCCGCCAGAATCGCGACCTGCCACAACCGTGCCGGCGCAGCCGAAAAAGGGGACCCGTTCACGCTATTCATTCCTCGAATCCGCAATCCAAATCAGACGTTAGTGTCGCAGAGGGGATACGCGTTCACTAGCACGGCAGTTCTGCCGTCAGCGACTTTTGTCCAATCCGTAACAAAAAAGCCTCACGGAGCGGTAAACGGCGGCCGTGTTCGCCTGCCGTCATCTTCCTGACGCGACATCCCATACCTACATTGCGGGGACTTGTTACCGGAGAACTTCATGTCATCTCGTTTCCCCGGTCTTTCCGGCATCCGCTTGAAAGGCCTCGTTTTATTCCTTCTGGCATTGGTCGCGTCCGCGGCAACCGCGCAAGCCGCCGACGAACCGGATCTGATCTTCCGCCGCTCCACCGTGTTCAAGTGGATGAGCCCGAACGACAAGCTCGCGACCTATGGCCTGGACGACCCCGAGGTCGAGGGCGTGGCCTGCCATTTCACGGTGCCGGAGAGGGGCGGGTTCAAGGGTTGGCTCGGGCTTGCCGAGGAGGTCTCTGACGTCTCGCTCGCCTGCCGCCAGATCGGCCCGATCAGGTTCAGGGACAAGATGGAGCAGGGCGACGACATGTTCCGCAAGCGCCGCTCGCTCTTCTTCAAGAAGATGCAGATCGTCCGCGGCTGTGACGCCAAGCGCAATGTGCTGGTCTACATGGTCTATTCGGACAAGCTGATCGAGGGATCGCCGAAGAACTCGACCTCGACGGTGCCGATCATGCCGTGGGGACCGGCTGACGCGAACGTCCAGAAATGCGGCGACTTCTTTACTCAGTAGTATGATCGCGGCTGAGGTGCGGTTTCACGAGGTGCGAACCGCTCAGCCGCACGAATGCCTGCGGCGCGGCCTCGCAGCCGCGTCCCGATTGCAGTGCCATCGCGCCAGGCGAGTCACTGCGGCGGCTGATCCGTCGATCGGCGCGGTCCGGCGGCTGCGTCGTGTCGCGCATCGTTGCGCGATCTTGCGCCATCATAATGACCATCCCTCACATCCGACCCTCGGATGCCAACCTCTTCAGCAGAAAACCGTAAAATGCATGTGAAGCGCTGACGTCGTCGATATGACCGCACGGCTTCAGCCAGGCCGAACGCTGGTTCCCAAGCGGGTTCAAGGTGCCGTCGCCCCTTTTGAAATGATTGATGTTTTCCGCGAATTGTTTCGTCAGGCCGCCGCCGACGAAACAATTCTCACCGGCAATGAAACCATTTTGGGCTTTGGGCGCATCACGGGAGAAACCGGTGATGGTTATCAGCGTCACAACGACGACGGCAGACCGCCGGCCACGCAATTCAGGGACATCGCCATGCGCGCGCTCAGTTTCATCCTGGCTTTCGGCTTCGTGCTCGCAGGTTCGTCGCTCGCCGGCGCGCCGGACGGCGATCTTCCTGGTATCGGCACCTTCCATTACAGCGGCTCGCCGGTCACGATCACGGCGGCGCAGCCGGTGGTTCTCGCAGCGCGCTTGTGATCAGCAACAAGACATCAGCCGGCAAAGTCCATCATGCACCTTCGTCTCTGCGCCGCGGCGTTCCTGACCCTTCTGACGATCGGCTCCGTTGAGGCGCAGGTGCGCGCACCGAGCCGGTTGCCGGACCCGCGCACCGAATTCGTGAGGCAATGTGCCCCGCGCATGCTCGGACGCTGGGAGCATCCGGAGGAGGTCTGCGGCTGTCTGCATGATCATGCCGCGGCCGTTGTCGAGGACCGCGACCTTCGCGAGGCGCTGCTGCGCGGCATCAGCGAAACCGGCGTTCCCACCATCGAGACCGATTGGGTGCCGGTATCAAAGCAAAGCGAGATCGGCGCCACCTTCACCAAGATCGCCAAGCCGACCCTGCAGTGCATGTTCGATCCGGCGAAGTCTTAGGCGGTCACCTCGACTTCGGGCCGAACCGCGGCACGCAACTGGCCGTTCGCACCACGCCCTTGTCGGTCATCTTCGAACCGCGCACTTCCTTGACCTGTCCCGCTGGGCAAGTTCCGTCATCCACTTGCACGCGTTGGCCGAGCTTGAGGTCGACGATGTCCTGCTCGCGTCCGACCGTCGTTGCGCAGGCCGTTGACACGAGCGCAGTGGAGATCAGAAGCGCGAGGCAGCTTGCGCGGCCAATTGTTGTGACATGTGACATGATGAGAGATCCCGAAAGCGAGCCGGGATGTTAGGGAGCGATCGGTGATTCTGATAGTCAACCTTCGTCATGCCCGCCGGGCCGGCTTGACTTTGCGCAAGGCGAAGCGTGCTTCCCGCGCCAGCCGTTCGGCGGCGACGACGATGTGTGGAACCGCGTGCCCCGAAAATCCCAGCACGAAACCGGGCAGGGGTCGCGCCCGCGCGTAGGTGTCGGCGAGCAGCCAACCTTCCGCGCCAGCGGCCTGCTTCGCCTCGGTCGCGGCGACAGGCGCAACCGATGGATCGAACCGCGCCACGAGGTGCAGGCCCTGTGACGGCACCGGAACCGACAATGCGCCGTCCGAGGCCGCCTCGAGCGTCTCGGCCAGCGCATCGCGCGCCTCGCGATAGAGTCTTCGCACGCGCTTCAAATTGGCCGCAAACGCGCCGGAATTGAGCATGTCGGCGACCGCACCCTCCATCAGCGTGGCAGGAAAGCGGTCGAGCGCGGCGCGCGCGGCGGTGACGTCGCCGATGAGGCGCTCGGGCAGCGCGCAATAGCCGATGCGCAAGCCCGGAAACAGCGTCTTGGCGAAGGTGCCCATGTAGATCACACGCTGGAGGCGATCGATGCCGGCGAGCGACATCAGCGGCGCGCCGTCGTAACGGAACTCGCTGTCGTAGTCGTCCTCGAACACGAAAGCCCCGGCCTGCCTGGCCCAGTCCAGCAGCTCGAGCCGCCGCGGCATCGACATCTGCACGCCCAGCGGAAACTGATGCGACGGTGTCACATAGGCCGCGCGCGCCGATGGAGCGGCGGTGCGGCCTCTGGCGACTTGCAGCCCCTGCGCATCGACGGGAACGGGTACGGTGCGATAGCCGCATTGCGCGATGGTCCTGCGCGCGATGGGATAGCCGGGATCCTCGCACCAGACCCGATCGTCGGTCTTCAGGATCGCACCGAGAACGATGCGCAGCGTGTGCAGCGTGCCCGACGTGAGCATGATCTGGTCGGGGTCGCAGCGCAGGCCCCGCGCCGAAAGCAGATGATCGGCGATCGCGACGCGCAACTCGCGGCTGCCGCGCGGGTCGCCGTAATGCAGATGCTCGCTGCCAAAGGCGCGCATCCGCCGGCCGACGAAGGCGCGAAATCGCTGCACCGCGCGCTCGTCGATATGCGTGCAGCCGAGTGCGAGCGCGCCTCGCCGCGGCGTCTCGACGATGACCTTCGACTTCTTCGGTGCTGTGGCACGCGTGGGAATCCGCGCCGCGACGTAGGTGCCGGAGCCGACGGTCGCTTGCGCAAATCCGTCGGCGATCAGCCGCTCATAGGCGGTGACGACGGCGTTGCGCCGAAAGCCGGTCTGCTTCGCCAGTGTGCGCGAGGGCGGCAGCGGCTCGCCCGGTTTGACCAGGCCAGAGACGATCATCTCGCACAGCGCCTGGTACAGCCGGTGTGCCGATGACGCGCCGGGGGTGATATGCGGCCCAGCGAGATCGAGCGGCAGTTCGGTCTTTCCAGGGGAATTGGTCGGAATTTTTTGCATGGAATTGGCACTATCGCAGACCAAATGCGTCGCTACAACGGCTCTGGAATTGTTCCAGATACGACAGGAGTGGCCGTGAGCCCGAATTCCTATCCGACGTCAGCGCGCAACCAGGTGAAGCGCCGGCACGACCGCGGCTTCTACGATTACGCCACCGTTCACCGCATCCTGGATTCCTCGATGCTGTGCCACGTCTCCTACGTGATCGACGGCCAGCCCTATTGCACGCCGACCTTCTTCTGGCGCGAAGGGAGCAGGCTCTATTGGCACGGCTCGAGCGCGAGCCGCATGCTGCGCAACCAGACCAGGGGCGAGCGGGTGTGCCTGACGGTTGCCCATCTCGACAGCCTCGTGCTGGCGCGATGCGGCTTCAATCACTCCGCCGACTACCGCGCGGTGATGGCGTTCGGCACCGCCTATCTGGTCATTGATCACGAAGAGAAAGAGCGCGCGGTGGTCGCGATGGTCGACCGCTTCTTCCCGGGTCGCACCGCGAGCTTGCGGGCCAGCAACGTCCAGGAAATCAAGGCGACCTCCTTCATCGCGATGGAGATCGAGGAAGCCTCGGCAAAGGTCCGCGCCAAGGGTGTAGCCGACGACGATGAGGACTACGAATTGCCCATTTACGCCGAGCGTATTCCGGTCCGCACCGTTCTCGGCGCGCCGGAGCCGTGTCCGCGGCTGCTCGATGGCGTGACGCGCCCTGCGACGCTGACTGGCTATTCGGAAGGCCGACTGCTCGAAGATGCATTGCGGGATGCATATTTTGTGGAGTACCCGAACGGCTGAAATCGGCTAGCTTGCGCGCACCCTTGATCATTTGGATGCCCGGAGTTGCCTGATGAATGCCGAAACGCAGCAGAGGATTCTTGACGCCGTCGATGCCGGCTTCGAAGCCCAGCTTGCGACGACACGCGATTTCGTCGCGATCCCTTCGACCCGCGGGGCGGAGGGACCGTGCCAGGACATGATCGGCGATCTCCTTCGCGCGCGCGGCTATGAGGTGGACGACTGGCATATCAATGTCGACGACTTGAAGGATCTGCGCGGCTTCGGTCCGATCGAGCATGACTTCTCCAAGGCACGTTCGGTGGTCGGCACCTATCGCCCGGCGACCGAGACCGGCAAATCGCTGATCCTGCAGGGCCACTGCGACGTGGTGCCCGCGGGGCCGCTGGAATTGTGGGACACGCCGCCGTTCTCGCCCGTGATCAAGGACGGCAAGATGTTCGGCCGCGGCGCCTGCGACATGAAGTCGGGCACCATCGGCGCGCTCTACGCGCTGGATGCGATCAAGGCGGCCGGCCTCAGGCCGACGGCGCGAATTCACTTTCAGTCTGTGATCGAGGAGGAAAGCACCGGCGTCGGCGCGCTCTCGACGCTGCAGCGCGGCTACCGCGCCGATGCCTGCTTCATCCCCGAGCCCACCGCCGGCAAGATGGTGCGCTCGCAGGTCGGCGTGATCTGGTTTCGCCTGCGCGTGAAAGGCCATCCGACCCACGTCGCGTTTGCGGGCTCTGGCTCGAACGCGATCATGGCGGCATATCACCTCGTCCACGCCTTGCAGAAGCTCGAGATCGAGTGGAACGAGCGTGCGAAAGCGGATCGTCACTTCAAGACGCTCAACCATCCGATCAATTTCAATCCCGGCATCATCAAGGGCGGCGACTGGGCGTCCAGCGTGCCGGCCTGGTGCGACGTCGATTGCCGCATCGCGATCCTGCCGGGCTGGTCGGTCGCCGATCACCAGAAGGAGATTTTGGCCTGCGTTGCGGCTGCCTCGCGCAACCATCGCTTTCTCGCCAACAACCCGCCCGAGGTTGAATGGTCCGGCTTCCTGTCGGAAGGCTATGAGCTGACCGATTCCGCTGCGCCAGAGGCCGCATTCGGCAAGGCCTTCGACAAGGTTTATGGCGGCGCGGTCGAAGATCTCGTCTTCACCGCGCTGACCGACACCCGTTTCTACGGCCTCAACCACGGCATCCCGAGCCTGTGCTTCGGCGCCAGCGGCGGCGAGATGCACGGCTTCAACGAGTTCGTGGACCTGGAGTCGCTGAAGAAGACCACCAAGGCGATGGCACTGTTCATCGCGGAATGGTGTGGGGTGGAGAAGGCGTAGAGGCCGCTCCGTCTACGGCATCTTGGCTGGGTGCCGGTTGCCCGAAACAACGGCTCCGTCAAATCCTTTAAGCTTAAAATAAAGACTAGGATGCGGCCGCTCCCGGTGGCAGACTGGCGCCCGATCGCAAGGCCTGAGTCCGTCGAGGGAGTAGCAATGCGCGATTGGGATGACGCTTACGCCAACTCGGCCCATATCCCGGGCTCGGACAAGATGCCGGCGCAATGGGCGGAGCGGGCGGCGGTTTACCGCGCCGGGCTGAGAAGCTTTCGTCCCGATATCGCCTACGGGTCGGGCGAGCGCCAGCGTTTCGACCTGATCCTGCCCGATGGCGACAGCAAGGGCCTCGTCGTGTTCGTGCACGGCGGCTACTGGATGCGCTTCGACAAGTCGACCTGGACGGATCTCGCCGAAGGCGCGCGGCACCACGGCTGGACGGTTTGCCTGCCGAGCTACACGCTGACGCCGGCCGCGCGCATCTCCGACATCACCGCGGAGATCACCGCCGCTGTTGCGAAAGCGGCTTCGCTCGTCGCGGGGCCGATCCGGCTCGCCGGCCATTCCGCCGGCGGCCATCTCGTCACGCGCATGCTGTGCGAAGACAGCCGGCTAGAGCCCGCAATCTTCAACCGCATTGCCGGCACGCTCTCGATCAGCGGCCTGCATGATCTGCGGCCGCTGCTCAAGACGAAGATGAACGAGACGCTGCGCATGACCATGGAGGAGGCGACGCTCGAAAGTGCGGCGTTGTATCTGCCGCGCGGGCACGCGCCCGTGACTGCCTGGGTCGGCGGCAGCGAAAGGCCGGAGTTCATCCGCCAGTCCGACCTGCTGGCCAATGTCTGGACCGGCTTCGACGTACCGACGCGCCTCGTCGTCGATCCCGGGCTGAACCATTTCACCGTGATCGACGGCCTGAAGGATCCGTCGTCGCCGATCACTGCGCGCCTGATCGGGCTCGACTGACGAGGGCAGGGATGATCGATCGAGAGGGCTTGTCATGACGTCCAGCGATTACGATCCCGCAAAAGAAGGCGCCGAGACCGATTTCGCCCGCCGCATGTCCTATGGCGATTACCTCGCGCTGGATGCGATCCTCGGCGCACAGCATCCGCTCTCCGAAGCGCATGACGAGATGCTGTTCATCATCCAGCACCAGACCACGGAGCTGTGGATGCGGCTCGCGATCCACGAGCTCAGTGCCGCGCGCCGGGCCATCGCCAAGGACGAGGTGGCGCCCGCGATGAAGATGCTGGCGCGGATGTCGCGCATCTTCGAGCAGCTCAACAACGCCTGGGACGTGCTGCGCACGATGACGCCCAGCGAATATACGCGCTTCCGGTCGCAGCTCGGCCAGTCCTCGGGCTTCCAGTCGCGCCAGTACCGGCTGATCGAATATCTGCTCGGCAATCGCAACCACGCCATGCTGAAGCCGCACGCGCACGATGTGGAAACGACGATGCTCCTCGAGGCCGAACTCGCCACGCCGAGCCTCTATGACGAGGTGCTGCGGCTCGCCGACCGCAACGGGCTGAAGATGCCGGCCGCCGTGCTGGCGCGCGATGTCCGCGAGACCCACGGTTTCAGCGAGGGCGTGCTGCAAGCCTGGCGTATCGTCTACGAGGCGCCGGAGACGCACTGGATGCTGTACGAGCTCGCGGAAAAGCTGGTCGACTTCGAGGATTATTTCCGGCGCTGGCGTTTCAACCATGTCACGACGGTCGAACGCGTGATCGGCTTCAAGCGCGGCACCGGGGGCACGGGCGGCGTCAGCTATCTCAAGCGCATGCTGGAGGTCGAGTTGTTCCCGGAGCTCTGGCGCGTCCGCACCATTCTGTAGAGATCCATCCATGACCAGGCTTCGCGTCTACGACGACACAAGGGCGCTGTTCCACCTGCCTGACGGCGTGATCTATCTCGACGGCAATTCGCTCGGTGCATTGCCGCTCGGCGTCGCCGAGCGCGTCAATCGGGTGATCACCGCGGAGTGGGGCGTTAAGCTGATCCGCGCCTGGAACACCGCAGGCTGGTATGCCCAGCCACGCCATGTCGGCGATCGCATCGCGCGGTTGATCGGCGCCGAAGTCGGCTCGGTGATGGTCGGCGACACGCTGTCGCTCAAGGTCTATCAGGCGCTCGCCGCCGCGCTCGACATGAATTCGTCGCGCAAGGTCGTGCTGTCGGACACCGGCAATTTCCCGACCGATCTCTACATGGCCGAAGGCCTGATGGCGACACTCGGGCGTGGCCATCAATTGCGCCTGGTGGCGCCGGAGGCGATCGAGGCTTCGCTGTCGGAAGAGATCGCGGTGCTCTACATCACCGAGGTCGACTATCGCACCGGCCGTCGCCACGACATGGCGAAGCTGACTGCGAAGGCGCATGGGCTCGGCATCGTCACGGTCTGGGATCTCGCGCATTCGGCCGGTGCGCTGCCGGTCGATCTCGCAGGCTGCGCCGTCGATTTCGCCGCCGGATGCACCTACAAATACATCAACGGCGGCCCCGGCGCGCCGGCGTTCCTCTACGTCTCGCCGCGCCACGCCGATAACGCGCGCGCCGCACTGTCCGGGTGGATGGGCCACGCAAAGCCGTTCGCATTCGAGCTTGCCTACGCGGCCGCCGGCGGCGTCGAGCGCATGCGCGTCGGCACGCCGCCGGTGCTGGCGATGGCGGCGCTGGAGGCCTCGCTCGATATCTGGGACCGGGTCGACATCAAGGAGGTCCGCATGCGCTCGCTGGCGCTCGGCGATCTCCTGATCGCGGAAGTCGAGCGCCGCTGTCCGTCTCTGACGCTCGTGACGCCGCGTGCACACGAGCAACGTGGCTCGCAGGTCTCCTTCGCCTTCGAGGGCGGATACGCTGCAATGCAGGCCCTGATCGCCCGCGGTCTCATCGGCGATTTCCGCGCGCCCGACATCATGAGGTTCGGGATCACGCCCCTGTATATCGGCGAGAGCGAGGTCCTCCGGGCGGCCGAAATCATCGAGGAGGTGATCGCGGGCGAGGTGTGGCGGCGGCCGGAATATCAGGTCGTCAATGCGGTGACGTGAGGCGCGAAGTCTTTCCGAGGTCACAGCCATTACCTCCGACGTCATTGATTTGCCGCGCGAAGCCATTCACGTTGCGGCAACAATGAATTGGGAGGAGATCCGATGACGCCGCTGGAAAAGCTTAAAGCGATGAAGATGCCATTCGCCGATCTCAAGGGTGTCGAATTCGTCGAGGCCGAGAAGGATCGCGTGGTGGCGCGGATGACCGTCCGCCCCGATCTGTGCACGCTGCATCACACGATCCATGGCGGCGCGGTGATGGCGTTTGCGGATTCCGTTGGAGCTGCTGCGACCGTGATCAATCTGCCGGAGGATGCCAAGGGCACGACCACGCTGGAGAGCAAGACCAACTTCATTGGCGGCGCCAAGGAGGGAACCACTATCATCGCCACCGCCACCCCCGTTCACCGTGGCCGCCGGACCCAGGTCTGGACCACCAGGCTGGAGACCGAGGACGGCAAGCTGGTCGCTGTTGTGACCCAGACGCAGCTGGTCCTGTAAGACTACGGGGCCTTGATTTTATTAACGAATTAGTCGTTCCCTTCGCCTCAAACTTGGGCAGGTTCCCGTCTTGAAAAGTTTGTTGCGACGCACAATATTGGGGGCCTAGGGATTCGAACGCCTCCTCGAGGGACACCAAGAGGAGTTTTGACGTGGTACTTGAAGACACCGTCCGCACCGCCCCGGGCTATGTGCGGACCCTAATCCAGCAGGAAGAATTGCCGCTCTTGCGCGATCACCTGCTCAGGCTCGATGCCGAAAGCCGGCACGACCGATTCAACGGATTTCTCGACGACAGCTTCATCGAGCGTTACGCCGCCCGCTGCGCCGAGGATGGCACCGTCATCGTCGCCTATATCGTCGACGGTGTGGTTCGCGGTGCGGCCGAGCTGCATCCGCCGGAGGGCGATTCGCTGCCCGAAGTCGCATTCAGCGTGGAAGCCTCCGCGCGCCGCCAGAACGTCGGCACCGTGCTGTTCAGCCGCCTGATCGCGGAAGCGCGCTGGAAGGGCTACAAGAGCCTACGCATCACCACGGGCGCGGAGAACCACGCCATGCGCGCGCTCGCCAAGAAGTTCGGCGCGCACCTGCAATTCCGCCACGGCGAATCCACCGGCACGATCGATCTGACCAAGGCTCCCGAGGACGAGCTGGCCGATCTCGCGGCGGCGCCGTTCAAGGCCGGCCGTGCGCTTCTCAGCTTCAACTCGACCTGCTGGAAGCTGATTTCCAGCATGTACGGCAATCGCGCGGCCTGAAATCGAAGGCCTGAATCAAAAAAGCGGACCGGCCAGGCCGGTCCGCTTTCTTGTCGAAGCAAATGAATGAGCGCTCAGGTGCCGGTGCGCTTGTCGTTGCCGAAGCGGCGGACAACGCGGCGTTCGACCACGACCGAGCGCTGTGCGCCCTGTTCGCCGGCGATTACGCGTGTGGCGGTGATGCGGCTGTTGGTGCGGGCCTGCTTCTTCACCTCGGCCTGAACGACGTCGAGCGGCATCCCCATCAGCGCGGCAGCGATCTCGGCCTGCTGCTCCTGGTCGTCGGTGATGCCGACGGCGGCGAAGATCGCCTCATCCAGGGTGGGCGGATCGTGGCGCACGCGCCGCGTGCCATATTTGGTATTCCAGTCTGCGCTCATAACGGCCTCGTCTTGATGCCGGGATACCTAGTGCCATCGATGTTGCATTGCAATATGAAATCAGTGTGGCATCACAGCTATGCACCGGTCGGGTGTCATGGTGGTGACGCAGCACCGGCATCGACCTCAATCCGCTGTTGCGGCCAGCGTTTCAGCGCCGCATGGCCTGCCGTCGTCAGCCCGTAGATTCCCCGGTCGGCGCGCTCGAACCAGCCATACACATTGTTAAGCAAGATTTTGCCGGCATCAGGACAACGTTCGCGCAGCTCGCGCACGCGCCGAGGGCCAGCAACGAGCTCGGAAGCGCAGGCCAGCGCCTGCTGCCGGTAGGCGGTCATGATCGGCGCGCGAGTGCTGCCGCCAAGCACGGGATCGCCCTGGCGGCGCTGATGCTCGGCGACCAGCCGCGAGCGCGTTTTCGGCTCGCGGCGGGGAGCCGTGGTCGGGGGCTTCACCAGAACCTCGACCTCGCCCTTGTCGGTTACCCCGAGCATACCGAAGCCGAGGCGCCGACAGAGATTGCGATAACGCGCATCGCTCTCGCGGCCCTTGCCGCGCGCCGATATCTTTGCCGCGATCCAGACCTCGTCGCCCGCCGGCGCGCGATCGACCGCTTGCAGGATCAGTTCGAGGTTGAAGGCGAGCTTGAGCTCGCCGATCACCACCATGGGAGGATCGCCGGCGCTCAGGCCCACGAGATCGCAGCCGCGAATTTCGCCCTTCACGTCGAAGCCGAGGCCTTCGAGGAATCGTTTGACGGGCAGATAGAGCGCGGTTTCCAAGGCGAGTTTCCGATTGGAGAATCAGTTGCCGTCAGTCTAGCCCGGATCGGACTCACGGCTGATCGGGATTTGCCCGGATCCGGCCATGCCGGCTATATCCTCGCGCGGGGAACAGGGTGCTCGCGAACATGGCGATCAGGAACGGGCTCTATCACATCCGGATCGAGATGCTGGACGGCGTGCAGGGCGGCAATCAGGGCGTCATGGTGCTGCGCGATGGCACCATGCGCGGCGGGGATTCCTTTTTCTTCGCCTATGGCAGCTACGTTTCCGCCGACGGCAAGTGGAAGGGTGAGCTGACTAACGAGGAGCATTCGCCCTCATTCGACGAGCGCCCGGTGTGGGGCCGCAAGGTCGTGACCATCGGGTTCAGCGGCACCTACACCGGCGATACCGCTTATGGCGAAGGCATCGCGCTCGCGGGCAAGCAGAGCATCCGTTTCAGGGGCAATCTGCGGCTGCTCGTGCCGGATTGATCACACCCGTCCGCTCACAGGAATGAGCGCGCCGGTGATGCCGCTCGCGGCGTCGCTGACGAGGAACAGGATCACCTCGGCAAGCTCCTGCGGCGTGACCCATTTGGCGAAATCCGCTGTCGGCATGTCGGCGCGATTGGCCCTCGTGTCGATGATCGACGGCAGCACCGCGTTCACGGTGACCTTGCCCTTCCATTCATTGGCCAGCGCCTCGGTCAGCCGATGCACGCCCGCCTTCGATGCCGCATAGGGCCCCATGCCGGAGCCGGCCTGTAGCGCGCCAATCGCGCCAATATTGACGATGCGGCCGGCCTTCGACGCGGCAAGATGCGGCAGCGCCGCGTGCGAAGTGTTGAGCGCCGTCAGCAGGTTCAGCGCATGCATGCGGTGCCAGGTCTTGATGCCGCCGTCGCCGACGGTCTCGAAGGCAAAGCCGCCGGCGATGTTCACCAATGCGTCGACCTTGCCGAAATGCCTCGCGGCCGCCTCGACGGCCGTCTTCGCCTGCGCCGCGTCGGACAGGTCGACGCTGCCGATTTCGATGCGCTCGGCTGTTGCCGCAACCTGAGAGGGCGCGTGATCGATGCCGGCGATCCGCGCGCCGCGCGCGAGCGCGGCCTCAGTGACCACCTTGCCAAGCGCGCCGAGCGCGCCGGTCACGATCAAAACCTTGCCTTGCATCGTCGATCTCCCGGGCGCGGTCGCCTATGATTGCAGGTAGCGTTCCTTCAGCGCGGTCCGCTCGGCCGCGCCAAGCTCGAGGCCATCGCGCAAGTAAGTCTCGACATCGCCATAGTCGCGGCCGACGGCGTCGAAGGCTGCATCGAGATAGGAGGCGTTGACCGAACCGATGGCGTCGAGGACGTCGGCTGGCAGATCGGAGACACTCGACACGTCGCGCTTGTAGTGGCGGTTGGTCAGCAGATAGTCCTCCGCGATGACGTCATCGGGCACGCCGAGCGCATGCAGGATCAGGGCGCTGGCAAAGCCGGTGCGGTCCTTGCCGGCGGTGCAGTGGATCACGAGAGGAGCGCGGTCCTCCAGCAGATGGCCGAACAACATGCGGAAACTGTGCGTGTTGTGGCGGACATAGTTGCGATAGGACTCGCGCATGAGCTCGAGCGCGACCGGTCCGGTGAGCGTGCCTCTCGCGAGTTCAGCGCGCAGCGCGGCGACAACGGTCGGTTCGATCGGCAGCGAATGCACGGTGATCTCGTTGACGACGCAGATGCCGGCCGTGCGCTCCTCGAGCCCACGAAAGTCGAACGCGCTTTTCACGCCGAGTGCGCGGACGATCGCGATATCGTCAGCGGTGAGCTGGCCGAGGTGGTTGGAGCGGAAGATGCGGCGCCAGCGCGTGGTGCGGCCGTCACGGGTGGCATAGCCGCCGAGGTCGCGAAAATTGCTGGCGCCTTGCAAAGCGAGGTGACGGGCAGGGGAATCTGACATGGGTTAGGTTGGGCTCAGCTTGGGTTATGGTTCCACCGGACGCACTGAGGGCGTCCTTGAGGTCTATTACAGGGGGCGATCATGGGCCGGCACAAGGCCATTCTTTGGGGGATCATCATGCTGGCGGCTGGAATGTCCGGCGGGCGGCAGGCCGAGGCGCAGACGTTCCGCACCTATCGCTGCGCCGATGGTACCCAGTTCATCGTTGCGTTTTATGACGACGACAAGCGCGCGTTTCTCCAGATCGACGGCGAGCCGGTGACGCTCGCCAAGCGATTGGCCGTTACGGGCGCGCGCTATTCGGGGGCGGGGATCACGCTGCGGGTCGACAAGACCGGGGCCACCACGGTCAAGCATTTGAAGCGGCCGGTGACGGCCTGCGCGGTCATCTAACGACGCCACCAGGTCCGGAATCAAAAAGGGTCGAAACGTCGTTGTTTCGACCCTTTTTCAAACTTCCGCTGAGCGCTTGTGAGCGCGCGGTGCTCTCAAACCAGACACTGGCATCAGCGTTCCCATTTGGGCTTTGCTTCGTCGACCGCGTCCTGGTGGTACCAGCTATCGCTGCAGATCGAGACGTTCGCGGGAAGCGACGCGTGATCGGCAGGAAGGCGGGTCTCGCCAAAGCGGCGTCCCGCGAGAGCCGCGCGGCCCCCGGCAGGGAATTGGTAGATCTTCGCAGATCCGTGACTCAGACCATTGTTCATCATTGCGATTGCTCCTTGGTCGAAGCGCCTTGGCCTCCATGGTGCGCCCGACTCGTTCTGATGTGGTTACTTGGAATCCCCATATCGGCCGCGCCTCCCGGATTGGAAAGTGCTGAAAAGGAAATCAGTTTCCGCCCAATTATTGGGCAGACGACCATCTGCACCCCCCAAGGCACCGTCTGAGTGACTAACGCCTGGGCCATTCCAAAGGTTGCTGGGCAGGGCCGGGACGCTTTTCGAAAGTTGCCGGACGTTGATGCGCGTTTGATCGGCAACCTTGGAGCTGCGCCTGCCTGCTCCAGAATCAGGCGTTTTCCGCGGGATTTTTGCAGTGCAGCTTCACGGTAAGGTGCGCGGCTATGCCGCATGCCGCTGTGGACGGTTTTCCATCAGCCGTCTGGTTCGGGACGCAGTGGAAAACCTCCCGCGCTGCGGCCTTTTGGCACGCAACATGCTTGTAAGGGGCCGGCCGATGATGGCCGGGTACAAACGTGCGGGGCTCTCAACCCCACCTTTCGCATCATCTACAGAGAGGCTCAATGACCAAGTATAAGCTCGAGTACATCTGGCTCGACGGATATACGCCGACTCCGAACTTGCGCGGCAAAACTCAGATCAAGGAATTCGCGTCTTTCCCGACGCTCGAGCAGCTTCCGCTCTGGGGCTTCGATGGCTCCTCCACCCAGCAGGCCGAAGGCCACAGCTCGGATTGCGTGCTGAAGCCGGTCGCGGTGTTCCCGGACGGTGCCCGCACCAACGGCGTGCTGGTGATGTGCGAAGTCATGATGCCCGATGGCAAGACCCCGCACGCGTCCAACAAGCGCGCCACCATCCTCGACGACGCCGGCGCCTGGTTCGGCTTCGAGCAGGAATACTTCTTCTACAAGAACGGCCGTCCGCTCGGCTTCCCCGAGGCCGGCTATCCGGCACCGCAGGGCCCGTACTACACCGGCGTCGGCTATTCGAACGTCGGCGACGTTGCCCGCAAGATCGTCGAAGAGCATCTCGACCTCTGCCTGGCTGCCGGCATCAACCATGAAGGCATCAACGCGGAAGTCGCGAAGGGCCAGTGGGAATTCCAGATCTTCGGCAAGGGCTCCAAGAAGGCCGCTGACGAAATGTGGATGGCCCGTTACCTGATGCTGCGCCTGACCGAAAAGTACGGCATCGACATCGAGTTCCACTGCAAGCCGCTCGGCGACACCGACTGGAACGGCTCGGGCATGCACGCCAACTTCTCCACCGAGTACATGCGTACGGTCGGCGGCAAGGAGTACTTCGAGGCGCTGATGGCGGCCTTCGACAAGAACCTGATGGACCACATCGCCGTCTACGGTCCTGACAACGACAAGCGTCTGACCGGCAAGCACGAGACCGCTCCGTGGAACAAGTTCAGCTACGGCGTGGCTGATCGTGGTGCGTCGATCCGCGTTCCGCACTCCTTCGTCAACAACGGCTACAAGGGCTATCTGGAAGACCGCCGTCCGAACTCGCAAGGCGACCCATACCAGATCGCTTCGCAGATCCTGAAGACGATCGCGTCCGTCCCGGCTGACAAGAAGGCCGCGGCCTAAGATCCTCCCGGCCCGGACCTTGGGGGCTTGGTCCGGGTTGGCTTTCAATCCGCCGGAGCAGAACTGCTCCGGCGGATTTTTACATTCAAATGACGGCCATTCCTGTGCAGCGCGGGGCTGCGCCGCGCGAAACCTGCCCATCATCGGCGAAAGCGGGATAGACTGTTTCTCGATGTGCGCAGGGCCGGGGACGGCTGGTGTTTGAAGGTTTCTACAAGGTTCGATTTCAGCTCGGCGACGCCGTCGGCCGGAGCGTGATGCATGCCGGCAATGGCAAGATGCTCGGCGGCAATTCGGCGTTCGCCCATATCGGCACCTACGAGAAGACCGAAGGCGGCGTCGACACCATCATCAAGACCGTCCGCCACAACCCCGATCCGAACTACCGCGCCATGGCCGGCACCGACGATGCGACGCTGATCGCGAAGGGATTTGCGGACGGCGATCTCTACCGCTTCAAGGGTGAGCTGAAGGAGCTGCCCGGCGTGCCCTTCCAGTCGCTGATGACGCCGATCACCGACGACGAGGTACCGATCGCCGGCGGCATCGGCGAGGCCGGCATCATCGACGGCCTCTACTCGGTTCACCTGCGCATGCTCGACGGCGTCGACGGCGGACTTACCGGCGTGATGCTGCTGAACAAGGGCCGCATCCTCGGCGGCGATGCGTCCTTCTACTATCTCGGCAGCTACGCGGCCGCGAACGGCCGCTGGAAGGGACAGATCCTCAACCAGGAGCACACGCCCGCCAAGGACGATCCGATCTTCGGCGGCCACGAGGTCGGCATCGGCTTCTCCGGCAGCTATGACGGCGAGGGCGCGGTGCTGGAAGCCACCGCGCTCGCCGGCAAGCGCAGCCTGCGCCTCACCGCCGCGCTGAAGCTGATGCATCGCGCCTGATCGCGACAGGGAAGCCGCCCATGGAAAAAGTTCGCATGCTCTCGACGCTCGGCCTGATGGGGGCGATGCGCAGCCTGTCCGCCGCGTTCGAGACCGCAACGGGCATTCACGTCGATGCCGATTTCGCGCCGACGCTGGCGCTGCTCAAGCGCCTGCGCGCCGGCGAGGCCGCCGATCTCGTGATCCTCACGCGCGAGGGGCTCGACGACATGATCGGCGAGAGGCGGGTGATCGCAGCCAGCGCAGCTGATCTCGCGCGCTCCTATGTCGGCCTTGCCGTGCGGAAAGGCGCACCGCACCCCGACATCGCCAATGAAGCCGCGCTGCGCAAGGCGCTGCTCGCGGCGCGCTCCGTCGCCTATTCGCGGCTGGGGGCGAGCGGGGTCTACTTCGCCCAGCTGATCGTGCGGATGGGCATCGCCGACGAGATCAACGCCAGGGCGACCATCGTCGAGCAGGGCTTCACCGCCGAGCGGCTCGTCAGCGGCGAGGCTGACCTCGCCGTGCAGCAGATCAGCGAACTGAAGCAGGTTGGCGGCATCGAGGTGATCGGCCCGGTGCCGCACGATCTGCAGATTCCGGCCGTGTTCTCCGCCGGCCGCATGGTGGACGCGAAGCAGGCCGAGGCTGCCGACAGGTTGCTGCGCTATCTGGCCTCGCCGGAGGTGGTGCCTGTGTTGCGGCAGTCGGGGCTCGAGCCTTGAATTCGCCGGAGCGCGGACGCAACGTGATCGCCATGCGGATTTTTCTTTTTGCCATCCTCGTTGTGCTTGCCGCGTCTGTCATCGCGCATGCGCAATCGGCCGACCTCGTGCTGTGCGACCGTGTCGCCGCCGATCCCAGCGATCCCGACAAGCCGGCCGACGTGAAGGGCGTGCCGGAGATTGCAGCCTCGGACATCGCAACCGCGATCAAGTTCTGCAGGCAGGCGTCGGCTTCATCGCGGCGCGCGATGTATGCGCTCGGGCGCGCCTATGCGGCCAACCGGCAGACGGCGGAGGCGATCGCCGCCTGGCGCAAGGCGGCCGACAAGGGCTCCAGTGCTGCGATGGTCGAGCTCGGCGTCGCCTACGGCACCGGCGCCGGCATCGCGAAAGATGAAGCCCAGGCGCGAAGGCTGTTCGAGAAGGCTGCTCAAGCGGGCAATCCCCGCGGCGTCTCCAACCTCGCCGCGCTCGGCAGCGCCGGCGGCGGAGCCCCTGCCGATCCCGCGCAGGCGCGCGCGTTGCTGGGCAAGGCGGCGGAGACCAATGCGGAGGCGCAGTACCAGCTCGGCCTGATGCTCTCCAATGGCAATGGCGGCGAGAAGGACGATTTCGCCGCGCGTGCACTGTTCGAGAAGGCGGCTGCGCAAAATCACCCAGGAGCGCTGGAGCGCATGGGTGCCTTCGCGCAGGAAGGCCGCGGCGGTCCGAAGGACAAGGACGCGGCCAAAGCCTATTACGAGCGCGCGGCTGCGCTCGGCGACGAGGACGCCAAGAAGGCGCTGGAGCGGCTACGCTGCCCCTACGCGATCAAGGACAAGCAGGGCAAGCTCGTCACCACGCTGTGCTTCTAGCTCGCGGTCCTTGATCGAGCGCAAGGTCCTTCGGGATCGGCACGTCGTAGACTGGGTCTTCAGAAAGACTGGAGATCTGTGATGAAGCTTCGGGTGTGGATGCTGGTGCTGGCCGGCCTGGGAGCGGCCACCGCCGTGGCGGCGCAAGATCTCAAGTCGCCGTCGACCGACCTGTACGTGCCGCGGCTCGGCGACATCATGAGCGCCGCGCAGACGCGCCATCAGAAGCTCTGGCTTGCGGGCCGGGCGCAGAACTGGGAGCTGGCGGCCTTCGAGCTGCGCCAGCTCACGGCGAGCCTGGTCGAGGCCGCGGTGCTGTATTCCGGCATCCCCGTCAGCAACGTCACGACACTGGAGCCGTCGCTGCAATCCGTCACCGGCGCGATCGCGGCGAAAGACGGACGCAAATTCGCAAAGGCTCTGGGCGATCTGACCGAGGGCTGCAATGCCTGCCACCGGTCGATGGGGCGCAGCTTCGTCGTCATCAAGGTTCCCACCGATCCGCAGCCGTTCGCCAACCAGCAGTTCGCACCACAGGCCAAGCCGTAAAGGAACGCAACGCGAGCCAAGCTGGTTGACCTCGCGGGCATGACAGGAGGCGCAACCATGATCCGCAAGCTCGCATCCGGCGAATACCGGCTGTATTCGCGCAAGGTGAATCCCAAGACCGGCAAGCGCCGCAACCTCGGTACGTTCAAGAGCCGCGCGGCGGCCGAGAAGCACGAGCGCGACGTGCAATATTTCAAGCGCCACTGACGCGCGCAGCGATGCCGGTGGTGAACCGGGCCGGCACAAAGCCGAAAACAACCCCATGCACAGTAGGCAAGTGGTTGAAGTTCAAGGCAGCCGGACCCTCGGAAACCGCGATTTCGGTTTTTACGAAATTTTGTTGACCCGTCGGGCAAAACAGGTGCATGATGGGACGATGGCCGGACCGGTTCCGCGAGTCCCTGCGCGGATAAGCCGGATGGCATCGGTGCGGCGACGGTGCTAGGTACCCCGCGATTCTTTATTGATTTTGCGGGTTCAGGACATTGCTCGACGGACTTTACAAAGTTGAATACGGCATCAACGGCGCCTTCGGCCGCAGCATCATGTGCCTGCATGACGGCAAGATGCTGGGCGGCAATTCCGCCTTCGCCCATCTCGGCAGCTACGACGTCAGGAACGGCGTGATCGAAGCCGAGGTCATCACCGAGCGCCACAATGACGATCCGCATTTCAAGCCGCTGATGGGCGCCGACGTCACTGGGATCAAGGTGCGCGGACGCACGGAGGGATCGACGATCCTGCTCGAGGGCAAAGCGGACGCGATGCCCGACGGCGTGTTCTGGGCCAACCTCGCGCCGCTCGACGACGCGGCGCTGCCGCCGCGCGGCGCGATCGGAGAGGGCGGCATCGCCAACGGGCTCTATGCGATGCAGCTCCGTGCACTCGACGGCGTCGATGCCGCGCTGTCAGGCGTGATGCTGCTGCTCGACGGCCGCATCCTCGGCGGCGACGCGTTCTTCTACTATCTCGGTTCCTATTCCTCGGTGTACGGCCGCTGGAAGGGCGAGATGCTCAACCAGGAGCACACGCCGGCAAAGGGCGACAATCCCGTGTTCGGCGGCTACGAGGTCGGGATCGGCTTCTCCGGGACCTGCACCGAAGACAGCGGCGAGCTCGAAGGCATAGCGCTCGCGGGCAAACGCAGCCTGCGGCTGGCGGCGTCGCTGAAGCTGATGCGTAGGGCGTAGATCACACGTTCGAGGTGTCCGCCTTGTTATTGGACGGGACTTGAAGTCGACGAAGCAGCCCATGACAGTTCCGCCCTTGGCCGCAGCCGAAAGTCCTGGCGGCAGGCGTATCCGTCTCTTCGTAGGGATCTATTAATCAACTATTCCTTTTGCGCGCAGGAACTCAGTTGCGCAACCTTGTTTTATTCTACTTTAGATATGCATCCATATCGGGCTTCAATACGCGCAACACCGCGAGGCGGTTAGAAGTGCGCGGGGCTCTGGAAGTGGAAGTGCAGTGTGAGCGATCGGAATTTGTGGCTGCGCGAGGCGTTTACAAAATCACCTCTCGAAGGTCACCTGTCATCGCAAATACTGGGAACATACGCATTCCTGATCTCGCTCTTGAGCATCTTCTATCTTTCCAACGCGTCGGTTCTTTTGAGCCACTACGATCTCGGCTGGCACCTTGCCGCTGGTGATCTGATCAGAAGCGAAGCTCGTGTTCCATTTCAAGATCCGTGGGCGTTCACGCTTGGAACCAAACAATGGTTCAACCTCTCCTGGCTATGGGATGTCATCGCCAGCGTCATTTTTGATTATGCCGGATATGGTGGGCTCGTCAGCCTGGTTGTCGCGTGCGGAGCCCTGATTGTTGGTTATCTCACGTCGGCGTGCCTGATAGACGGAGCCTCTGCACTCGCAACCTGCATCGCAGTGTTTCTGGCGTGCCTGCTGTATCCCGCCTACGAAGGGGCTCCCAACATCTACTTGGCGGCATCCCCGAACGTCGCGACGATGCTGTTCAGCGTCATCTTCTACCGTGCATGTCTGAGGTCGGCGAAATTGTTGTGGCTGACTTTGCTGATGGTGCTCTGGGTAAACCTCCATGGCGGATTTGTGCTTGGCTTCATGATCCTCGCTGTATTTGGCGGCGGGGCTCTGCTCCGGCGCGATTGGAACAGGCTCAAAGCCATGGTGCTGGCGGCGGTCGGTTGCTCCCTGGCAACATTGGTGAACCCTTTGGGCTGGCACATTTACGAAGGTGTCACGGCGACCTTGGGGCACTTCGTCCAGAGCAATATTGGCGAATGGCTTCCGTACTCGCACAACATCGAGATCCCGGGCAGCATCCCCGGCATGGTTTACATTCTGGCGTTTGTTGGATTCGAGTTGCGCTACGGCGCGACATCCGACGTCCGTCTGGAGTCGCGCATCCTTTCCTGGGTTTTTCTTGGGCTTGGGTTTCACCAATTTCGATACATGTCATTATTCTTCATGTTTTCGGCGATCCCCGTAGCTCTGCACCTCGATCAAGTTCTTCCCAAGCGGCTACCTCAGTTCAAAGTTCAGTCAGCGCTGCTGACAGCCGCAATCGTCGGTGCATTTGTACTACCCATCGTTTTTCTGAGGATCGAACCCGCGCTGGCGTTGCCGGAAATGTTGTCGGATCAGGATGCAGAATATCTGAACACACATCTTGCGAATGCGCGGGTGCTCAATCATTGGAACGTCGGAGGATACCTGATCCTCAAGACCCACGGATCAGTCCCACTATTTGTCGATGGGCGAGCCGCGACCGCCTATCCAGATGAATTGCTTCGGGACTACTTCAAGCTCGTCCATTGGGAGATCGATGAGAGCACTTGGGACACGGTTCTCGAAAAATACCACATCGATGCCGTGCTGTGGCCAAAGGGGCATAAACAACTGAGGCAGTTCCTCGTGGGAAAGCGCGGCTGGAAGGAAGAACACACCGGGCTCTACGAAAGCGTCTATACAAGGCCAGCAACGGCGCGTTGACGTCCGTTCCGAAATGTCCGCTGTGGGGCTCACTTGAGGAGCCTCAGCGAGGGTCCGGCCATCAAGGTCGGTTACAGCCGTCGCCATTTGATGAGGCGAACGGCTCCTTTGGCGCCTGCCACGCCACCTGCCACTGTGCACACCAGGATTGCGAGCAGCACGACGAGGTCCAGTCGCTATGGATGCCCCCGGGGACTTGACCTAGAAGCGAAATCCCGATCGACATGGCGACAAAGCCTAGCGCAGCTGCTCCGGCAACGCAGCCTATCAAGCCTGTGAACAGGACGAGCAACGACGTTCTTTCATCTCCCACCCGAAATTCTTCGGTCGCGGCTGGACTAGCCTCCCTGTCGCAGCGCCTCGACCGGATCGAGCCGCGCGGCGCGCCATGACGGGTAGAGTGTCGCGAGGAACGATAGCGTCAGCGCCATGACTACGACCGCTGTGGTCTCTACGAGGTCGACGTTCGCCGGCAGTTTTGAGAGAAAATAGAGCTTTCGTGGGAACAGATCAGTGTTCGTCAGCCAGGACATAAACTGCCTGATTCCGTCGATATTGACGCAGACAACAAGACCGACGAGCAGGCCGACCAGCGTCCCGGCCACGCCAATTGATGCGCCCGTGATCATGAAGGTTCGCATCACCGCGCCCTGGGAGGCGCCCATGGTCCTGAGGATCGCGATGTCGCTGCCCTTGTCCTTCACCAGCATGATCAAGCCCGACACGATGTTCAGCGCGGCGACGAGGACGATCAGGCTGAGAATCAGAAACATCACGTTGCGCTCGACCTCGAGCGCGCCAAAGAAGGTCGAATTGCGCTGCCGCCAGTCGACCAGGAAGATCGGCCGACCGGCCGATTCGGCGATCGATTTGCGAAAACGGTCGATCCGGTCAGGATTGTCCGTGAAGATCTCGATCGCGGTAACGTCCTGGTTGCGGCTGAAGAAGGCCTGCGCCTCCGCGATCGGCATGAAGATGACACCAGAATCATATTCGGACATTCCGATCTCGAACACAGCCGTCACCTGATATTTCTTGACGCGGGGCATCATGCCCATTGGCGTGACTGCGCCGCGTTGGGCAACGAGCGTGATGGCGTCACCGGCATGGACGGACAGTTGATCGGCAAGGCCCGCGCCGATGACGACGCCCTGGCCGTCATCGAAATGGCCGAGCGATCCGTGTCTGATGCCGCCGGCAATCGAGGGCAGCTGTTCGAGATCAGTCGCACGAATGCCGCGCACGAATGCCGCGCACGAGGACGCCGGAGGCGCTGGATGAGGAGGCGAGGGCCGGGCCGTCAACGACGGGAACTGCCAACCGGACGCCCTGTACCTGGCTGATCCGCTCAGCGACATCCCGCCAGTCGGTCAAGGGAGTTTCCAGCGGCTGTGCCACGAGATGTCCGTTGAAGCCGAGAATCTTGCCGAGGAGTTCGGCGCGAAAGCCGTTCATCACCGCCATGACGATGATCAGCGTGGCGACCCCGAGCATGATACCCAGAAACGAAAAACCTGCGATGACCGAAACGAACCCTTCCTTGCGCCGGGCTCGCAGGTAGCGTGCCGAGAGCATCCACTCGAAGGGGGCAAAGGGGCCGGCTTTTGGCGAAATCATCGCTGTCTCGTCGGTTATCCGCTAGGACGGTCATTCTCTCCGGTTGTGAGCGGATTGGCTACAGGGACGTGCCTCACGGCGCAGGGCACGCCGCTCCTGTCTTCACCCAGGCCTCCACCAGTGCGCCGGCCTGTGCCTGCGTGCCCGGCACGGGCGAGCGGCCGAAGCCGGGCTTCCAGGCCCAGCCGACGAGGGTGTCCTTGCCGATGTGGTCGATCAGCTCCTCTATCTTGCGGCCGCCGTTGCGCGCGGGGTCGCGGATCTGCTCGCAGATCTCACTGATCGTCTTGCCCTCCCAGGCCATCTCGCGCGGGGCGAGGTGCCATTCGGGGTGGCCGGGAATGCGGCCGGGTTCGAAGTTGGCCTTCTGGTGGCAGGTATGGCAGCGCATCGCTGCGGTGCCATGGCCGTCGGCGCCGCGCGTCACCGGCGGCTGATGCGGGTGGGGATTGTCGCCCTGGCGCGGGCTGTCGCCGGCGGGATGGCAGTTGGTGCAGCGCGGATGCGTCAGCACCTTGCCGAGCTCGGTGAAGATCGCGGCCGAACGCTTCCCGGTGTCGGCAATGTTCGCAAAGCTCTCGGGCGAGGCGAGGCCGTGGCTGCTCGTATCAGAGGCGGCGTAGCCCGCACACAGGCTGCTCGCCAGCGCGGCCATCACAACCATGATCTTGACGCGCGCATTGAACATCGCTGGCGTACTCACTTGGTGGCGACGAGATAGCGGCTGGAATCGGCGAGGATCACGTCGCGCACCGCCTCGTGATATCTGATGTAGCCGGTGCAACGGCACAGATGCCCGTCGAGCGCATCCGCAATGGTCTGCTCCAGCGCCTCGCGGGCGACCGGAGCGCGCGCGAGACGTTCGAGCAGCACCTGGCCCTCGCCAAGGAAGCCTGCGGTGCAATAGCCGCACTGGAAGGCGAAGTGATCGATGAAGGCCTGCTGCAGGGGCGAGAGCTGGCCGTCTTTGGCGTGCCCTTCGACGGTGCGGATCGACTTGCCGTCGAAATTCACGGCCGGCGCGATACAGGTCGGGCTGGTGTAGCTGGTGCCGTCTGGCTCGTCGACGATGATGGCGCAGCTCAGGCACTGCGCGGCGCCACAGCCGAACTTGGTGCCGGTCATGCCGAGCATCTCGCGCAGGAAATCGTTCATCGAGAGATCGTCGCGGACGTCCACCGGGCCATGTTTCCGGCCGTTGATGGTGAGGCTGAGGGTCGTCACGCGAGCACTCCCTTCAGGAGATTGGTCGTCACAGGCAAGGCGCGGAAGCGATGGCCGGTGGCGTCGTGGATGGCGTTGATCAGCGCCGGCACGATCGGGATCATCACGACCTCCGCCATGCCCTTGGGCGCTTCGTCCGGGGTGAGCGGCTTCAGCATCTCGATCTCGAGATCGCGCAAGGGCAGGTCGGAGCCACGTGCCACGAGATAGCGGCCGAGATTCCATTCGCCGTTGCCGGGACCGCCCTCGAACGGCGGCAGGGTCTCCAGCAGTGCGTAGCCGACGCCCATGGCGAAGCCGCCATGGGACTGGCCCATCACCACTTCAGGCACCAGCGCGGTGCCGCATTCGAACACGCTGTAAGCCTTGGCAATGCGGATCGCGCCGGTTGCGCGTTCGATCTCGACGCGGGCGAGCGTGCCGCACATCGAGGTGTAGGCGGTGCCAATGCGGTTATTGTCGGTCGGCGGAAACGCGACGCTTGAGCGGGTGATCCGCTCGAATTTGTTGCCGCCGCGGCGGATCGCGAGCGCGTCGATCTCGGCGCGATATTGCTCGCCGAACAGCGGAAAGCGCGCCCGCGACCAGGCCCAGCGCGAGAAACTGTGCGTGACCGCGCCGGTGACGAAGCCGCGCGCATGCGCGGTTGCTGCGAGTCTTGCCAGCGGCAGCGGCTCTAGTCCTTGCATCGTAAGCTCGCCGTTCTGCCAGCTTGCATTCGCCGGTTGTTTGGCGCGGGGATCCGTCTTCGGAATGCGCCACAGCTCCAGCGCGGCGGGCCACAGGCCGAAGCGGAAGATGACGCGGGCGGCTTCGGACGACGAGTGCGTGCCGACATGGGCGCCGATCGAGGCCGATGTCGCCGAGGAGATCGAGGGCACCCAACGCGGATTCCTTTGCGCCGCGTCCTGGGTCTTCTGGTCCATCGTGTAGGGATCACCCGAGGTGACGAGGCCGAGCACGTCGTAGCTGTCGACGCGCGCGACCGAGACCTCGTCGGCGATGATGCCGAGATGACTAGCGACGCGGTTCGCCAGCGCCGTGCCGATGCCGTTGCCCATCTCGACATGGTCGCAGAAGATCGCGATCTTGCCGTCGGCGCCGAGCTCGACGCGGCCGAGCGAGCAGTCTGCGCCCGAGCCGTAGTCCTTGGTGACGCAGGCAACGCCGGTGCCGACCAGGCGATCTCCGGTGGTTCGCCTGAGCTGCCCGCGCTGCTGCCAGATCGGATGCTTTTCGAGCTTGTCGAGAATTTCGGGCGTGCGCACCGAAACGATGTAGGGATTGCCGGTCATGGTCCGGCCGTTCTGCTTCAGGGCATTGCGGCGGCGGAATTCGATGGGATCGAGCTTGCTCGCCGGCTGCTTCGTCGATCAGCGCTTCGAGCGCGGTCATGGTTTGGAGCGTGCCGTAGCCGCGCATCGAGCCGGCGGTGACGCCGCGCGAATGCAGCGCTGTCGTGGTGACGTCGACCTTCGGGATGTCGTAGATGCCGATCGCGCCTGTTGCGGCGACCACGGCGACGTTGGCCGAGAAGTTCTGCAGGCCGCCGCCGTCGAGCACGTGGTCGGCGGCAAAGGCTTTGATCAGGCCGGTCTTGCGGTCGATGCCGATGCGCGAGCGCATCTTGATCGGGTGGCGTTTGATGCCGCCCTGGAATTGCTGGTAGCGGTCATGCGCGAGCCGCACCGGCTTGCCGGGGAAGCAGATCGCCGCCAGCGCGACGTAAAGAATGAAGGGCGTGTGGTCGCGACCGCCAAAACCGCCGCCGACATGGGCGAACTGCGCATTGATATGCGAGGGCTTGTAGGGCGCGTGCGCCTTAGCCAGCAGATGCGCGAGCGATTCCGCGGCCTCGTAGGGAGACTGCACGCCGAGCACCAGCTCGAGATTGCCGCCCTTGCCAGCGTACCAGGCGAGCCCGCATTCCGGCTCCAGGAACATCGGGTCGACTGACTGCGTCTCGAACTCGCGGTCGAGCACGAGCAGCGAGGAATTGTCCGCGGCGAGCTCCGCGCGGATCTGCTCGCCGAGCTTGGCGGCCTTGACGTAGTCGGCCGGCATCTCCCTGGCGAGCGGCGACCACACCGGCAGCGCGGTGGTCTGAATCTTCTTCGGCAAGACCCAGCCGGCCTGGATCGGCGAATAGACGTCGGGTTTGTCGGGCGAGGCGCCCGCAACGCGGGTGAAGCGATAGGAGCCGTAATCGGGCGCGATCACCGGTCCTGTTTCTTCGCCGAACGTGACGAACGTGCCGTCGCGCAGCACGAGGCGAGCCTGGTCGAAGGCGTCGAATTTTTCGAAGATCAGCAGCGCGACCGGTTGTCCCAGATAAAGCGGCGTCTTGCCGAGCGGACAGAACAGGTCGCCGGCGTAAAACTCCGGCACTTGCGTGCCGATGCGGTCGAGATCGCTTGCCTGCACGATGACGGATGGCTTCAGCGTGCCGCCGAGGCGGGCGAGGTCCATGCCGGTGTAGACATGCGTGGCGTCGTTGGCGCGGACCAAAATCGCGTGCGAGGTGGTCTGCGGCCAGCCAGGCATGTCGTTGGCGCGGAAGTCGGAAGCGTAGAGCTTTGCGCCCGTGACCTTGGCGACGCCGTCGACGCGGCCTGCGCCCTTTGTCGCGGGATTGAAGTTGCCGCGTCCGGGCAGCGTCTCGTGTGCCGCGAAGGGCGCGCTCGCCGCCGCCGCAAGATGCGACAGGCTGACCGAAATACCGCCCGCCGATATCAACTTCACGAACTCGCGTCGCGAAGGCCGCATGATCTCATCCTTGCACAAGGTTACTTCGGGCACACGATGCTTGCGGCACCGTGGCGACACCTACGCACCAACGCTGGCGCGAAGCTGTCATGATTCGCCCACGGGCAGATAGAACAGGGCGGCCGTTTACGGGAGGTGAAGGCGACTGAGGTGAATGCAGCCGCCTTGTGTTTCGATGTTTCTATTTGAGATCGGCGATGGTTGCGGGGCCGGGGCCCGGCGTCACCAAGGTAGGCCACTGCTTGGAGCCGAACGGAACCAGTGGTGGCAGGAACGGCGTCATGCCGCGCTTTCCTGTTTCGGCGATGATCGCGGCGCGCGCGTCGCCTCCCATCAGCTCATAGTCCATCAGGTGATAGTTGCCGAAGAACAGCGCGCCGACCGAGCGATCGGCGATGATCCGCGTCAGCGATTCCAGCATGTCCGCCGGCGTCGTCGTGAAGGAGACCGTCTCGATCAGCAAGAGGCGCGTGTTGATGGCGTCGGGGCCGAAGAACTGCGCGAGCACGCTGAAGATCACGTTGTTCTGCCTCGCGACGTAGATGGTGTTGCTGGCGGCGTAGGTCTTTTCCCAATCGGGACCGAGCTGCGTCTTCCAGTCGGCCAGCACGCCCATCCAGTGCGCGACCTGGGTCTGGGCCGCCCACGCGACGTTCTTGGCGAGGAATGGGGCCTGCTGCTTGCCGAAGGCTTCGAGCTTGGCGAACGGGATGACGCCGCTGGCGAGGCACTCGTCCATGAAGGCGATGTTGTTCTTGAGGATGGTGCGGTTGTTGTCGCGCCAGTCGACCTGCATCGGCGTGGCGTCGAGACTGTCCAGCGCCGACTGCATCCGGCTGCGAAAGGCCAGCATCGAACCGCGCCAGGATTTGTTGTCGGGATTGTCGACATAGGGACCGACCACCTCGGCCAGCGCCATGGTGCTGTGGCCGACCGATTTCAGCAGCTGATAGACGACCGGCACCTGCGGCGCATCGAGCGGCGGCTGGCCGGGCCGGTAGAGGATCAGGCGTCCGCCGGCGCCGGAGAACAGGCCGAGGATCACCGGATGCTTGTCGAGGATGTTCTTCTGGAACACCTTTGCAGCGTCGCCGTAGAGGTCGAACATCGCCGTGTTCAGCGCGAGCACGTCCCTGGTGGCGACCTCGCCGGGTGCGGCATTGGTCTTGCCTGAGATCGGCGCCATGTAGTCGGGCAGGGTCTGGGCCGTTGCGGCATTGCCGCCGAGCATCAGCGCGGTGGCGATGGCGAGGCCAAAGCGAGTTTTCATCCTTATTTCCCCAGGAGCATTCCAAAACGTCAGGTTGACGGACGCCCGCCAGAATCGCTGGACGGCGCCGTCAGCGCTTCTGGCCGAAAATTGCTAAGGATTTCTCAGGAGGGGACGAAACCCGTACCCCGCCGGGCTTCCCTTGGGCGAGGGCATGGCCTATTACGCTGCAACGCAAAATTCCCCCAAAAGACCCTCATGATCCGCCTCGACAACGTCAGCAAGCAAGCCGGCCACCAGATCCTGTTCATCGAAGCCTCCGCCGCCCTCAACAAGGGCGAGAAGATCGGCCTCGTCGGCCCGAACGGCGCCGGAAAGACCACCCTGTTCCGGATGATTGCCGGCGAGGAGCTGCCCGACGAGGGTCAGGTCTCGACCGATCGCGGCATCACCATCGGCTATTTCAACCAGGACGTCGGCGAGATGAGTGGCCGCAGCGCCGTGGCCGAGGTGATGAATGGCGCAGGCCCCGTCAGCGAGGTCGCGGCCGAGCTGCGTCAGCTCGAAGCTGACATGGCCGACCCCGACAAGGCCGACCAGATGGACGAGATCATTGCGCGCTATGGCGAGGTCCAGCACGCCTTCGAGGAGCTCGACGGCTACGCGCTCGACGGTCGCGCGCGCGAAGCTCTGTCGGGCCTCGGCTTCAGCCAGGAGATGATGGACGGCGACGTCGGAAAACTCTCCGGCGGCTGGAAGATGCGCGTGGCGCTGGCGCGCATTCTCCTGATGCGCCCCGACGTCATGCTGCTCGACGAGCCGAGCAACCATCTCGATCTCGAAAGCCTGATCTGGCTCGAGAAGTTTCTGCATGACTACGAAGGCACGCTCTTGATGACCTCGCATGACCGCGAGTTCATCAACCGCGTGATCTCCAAGGTGGTCGAGATCGATTCCGGCTCACTCACGACTTACACCGGCAATTACGAATTCTATGAGCAGCAGCGTGCGCTGAACGAGAAGCAGCAGCAGGCGCAGTTCGAGCGTCAGCAGGCGATGCTGGCGAAAGAGATCAAGTTCATCGAGCGCTTCAAGGCGCGCGCCTCGCATGCCGCTCAGGTGCAGAGCCGGGTGAAGAAGCTCGACAAGATCGAGCGCGTGGAGCCGCCGCGCCGCCGCCAGTCGATTGCGTTCGACTTCCTGCCCGCGCCGCGGTCGGGCGAGGACGTCGTGGCGCTCAAGGGTGTCCATAAGGGCTATGGCAGCAAGCGCATCTATGACGGGCTGGATTTCATGATCCGCCGCAGGGAGCGCTGGTGCGTGATGGGCGTCAACGGCGCCGGCAAGTCGACGCTGCTCAAGCTCATTGCGGGCGCGAGCGAGCCGGACGAGGGCACCGTGGCGCTCGGCGGCAGCGTCAAGATGGGCTATTTCGCCCAGCACGCGATGGATCTGCTCGACGGCGAGCGCACCGTGTTCCAGTCGCTGGAAGACCAGTTTCCGACCGCGGGGCAGGGGAGCTTGCGCGCGCTGGCCGGCTGCTTCGGCTTCTCCGGCGACGACGTCGAGAAGCGCTGCCGCGTGCTGTCAGGCGGCGAGAAGGCGCGTCTGGTGATGGCAAAGATGCTGTTCGACCCGCCGAATTTTCTGGTGCTGGACGAGCCGACCAACCATCTCGACCTCGCCACCAAGGAAATGCTGATCAATGCGCTGTCGGATTTCGAAGGCACCATGCTGTTCGTCTCGCATGACCGGCATTTTTTGGCGACGCTGTCGAACCGCGTGCTGGAGCTGACGCCCGAGGGCATCCACCAATATGGCGGCGGCTATACCGAATACGTCGCACGCACCGGGCAGGAAGCGCCGGGGCTGCGGAGCTAGCATTCCTCCGCGCGTCTTGACGCGTTGGCGCCTGCCGCTACGCTCCCTCAAAAAGGGAGCGAACAACCATGAAGCAACTGCGGATCGGCGACATCACCATCGACGCGGTGATCGAGCGGGAAGGGCCGTGGCGGCGGCCGCAGGATTTTTTCCCTGGATATGACGACGCCGTGTTCAAGCGCCATCTGCCGACGATGGAGCCGGAGGTGTTCGACGCCGCGCGCGGCATGATGGTGATCACCTATCAGACCTTTGTCGTGCGGACGCCGCGCTACACCATCCTGGTCGACACCTGCACCGGCGAGGACAAGGGCCATCCGCCGCCGTTCGACTTTCCCGGCAAGGAGCGCTGGCGCAACGAATTGTTCGCGCTCGGCATCGGCTTCGAGCAGATCGACTATGTCTTCTGCACCCATCTGCACATCGATCACACCGGCTGGAACACCACGTTACGAGATGGTCGCTGGGTGCCGACCTTCCCGAATGCGAAATACGTCTTTCACAAGGGCGAGTACGCGGCCTGGGAGGCCGAGAACGCCAAAGGCAACAACCCGCCCGGCACCGTGTTTCGCGACAATTGCCTGCCGATCGTCGAGGCGGGGCAGGCGCTCCTGGTCGACGACGACTACGCGCTCGACGACACCGTCACGCTGACGCCGACGCCGGGGCATTCACCCTGTCATTGCTGCGTGAACATCTTCTCGAAAGGCCAGCGCGCGGTGGTCGCCGGCGATCTCATGCATCACCAGATCCAGTGCCGCGAGCCGGACTGGTCGGCGAGGCCCGATTGGGATGCAAAGCTGTCGGCAGTGTCGCGGCGAAAGTTCTTCGCGTCGGTTGCCGACACCGACACGCTGATCCTGCCGATCCATTTTCCGGCGCCGACGGTCGGCCTGATCAAGCCGTTCGGCGATGCGTTCGATTACCGGTTCAGGCGGTCATGAAAAAAGATACGCCCGCGATGCAGCGGGCGTATCGGGCGCGGTCGAAGTCCGGAGAGCGTTACGCGCCCATCTCGCACTTCTTCATGAAGCTGTTCTTGGCGGCGCCGGCGAGCGGCTTGCCGTCGGAGCCGACGGCCTTGGGCGCGCAGGCGTCTTCCTTGCACTTCTTCATGAACGAAGTCTTGGCCGCGCCGGCGAGCGCCTTGCCGTCCTTGCCGACCGCCTTGCTCTCGCAGGTGTCGTCCGCAAGAGCCGAGCCTGCCGCAAAGGTGGCAAGGATCGCAGCCAGGAAAATCCGTTTCATCATTGGGTGTCTCCCTAAACCAAAAATGGCGAGCGGATTGGAGCCCGGAATCGTGGCGCAATCAAGCGGTGCATCCGCGTGCGGCTCAATTTTTCCAGCGATCGAGCCAGCTTGCGGCCTTGACGAGGGCATCGTTCATGGCAGCCTGATTCCCCGGCGTCGCTTGCCGGCGCGACGAGGGCTCGTCGAAATCATGGGTCGCGCCGGGATAGAGGGTGACGTCGATCGGACTGCCCGCCTGCCGCGAGCGGTCGGCGACGCGCTGGCAGAGCGCCGGCGAGACCTCCTCGTCTTCGGCGCCCATGAACATCGCGATCGGCGCCGTCGTCAGGATCGTCGATGCCAGCAGCGCGCTCTGCCCGCAGCCGGGATAGAACACGAGGGCGCCGCGATAACCGGCCTGACGACCTTGCCGGATCATCACGTTCAGCGCGGTGCTGCCGCCGTTGGACCAGCCCTGGAGATAGATCTGACCGGCGACGACGTCGCTGCGGCCGCGCAGGTAAGCGAGTGCGCCCTCGGCGTCGAGCGGGCGCACACTGATCTCGTTGACGTCGGCGCGGTCAGGGTCGCCATGGGTGAAGCGGCCAAAGCCATGCGCCTTGCCGCGCGGGCCAAAACTGTCCGGCAGCAGCGCGAGATAGCCGCGTGCCGACCAGTACGCGCCCCACATCGCGTGGCGCTTCGACAAGGTATCTGCATTGCAGGGCGAAACGGTGCCGGCGCCGACGAAGCTGCAATCTTCATTGTCGTTGCTGGAATATGGGCCGCCGCGACCGTGCAGCATGACGATGGCGGGCCAAGGGCCGGGCTTGCTCGGCTGGAACAGATAGCCGGTAAGCGCCGTGCGGCCATCGGCGCTACGGAAATAGACGGTCTGCGGTGCGGCCAGGACCGCCTGCACCGATAGCAGCAAGGCTGCGATCAGGCCGACGATATGGCCAAGACGGGATCGCAAGGCGAATGCGCCGGGCCGCAACGCGATCAGACCCCGCGGGCCAGCAACGCCTTGAAATCGGCGCGCGCTCGCCTGGCCTCGGCGCGGGCGACGTCGGAGGCGTCGCCGAGCCCGAAATAGCCGTGGATCAGGCCGGCGCCCTCATGATGCTTCACGCGGACACCGGCGGCCTCCAGCGCTTTCGCATAGGCGGCGCCTTCGTCGCGCAGCGGATCGAACCAGGCGGTGGTCACGATCGCGGGCGCGAGGCCCGCGAGCGAGCTGGCGCGCAGCGGTGACACCCGCCAGTCGGTAGCATCTCCCGGATCGGTGAAGTAGTGGCCGCAAAACCACTCCATGGTGGCCCGCGTGAGGAAGTAGCCGTCGGCATTCTCCGTGCGTGAGGGAAAGCGTGCGTTCTCGCGCGCGTCCGCATAGAGGCCGACGGCGTCGGTGACGGGATAGACCAGCAGCTGCGCGGCGAGCCTGATACCGGCATCACGAGATGCTATCGCGGTCGTGGCTGCGAGGTTGCCGCCGGCGCTGTCGCCGGCAACGCCGAGGCGTTTGGCATCGCCACCAAATTCCGCAACGCGGTTGAAGATGTCGCTTGCGGCAGCAAACGCGTCCTCGAAGGCGCCGGGGAAGCGGGTCTCCGGTGGGCGGCGATAGTCGACCGAGACCACGACGGCGCCGGTTTCGATCGCGAGATTGCGCGCCTGCCGGTCGTGGGTCTCGAGATCGCCCGCGACCCAGCCGCCGCCATGGAAGAACACGACAGTGGGCGCGGTGGCGCCGCCGACCCGGTAGACCCGTGCATCCAGCGGGCCGGCGCCGCCCTTCACCGTGATATCCTGGACGGTATCGACTGATGGCGGCGGCACGGCCGCGCGCGCGGCAGCCAGTGCGCGCAAGGATTCGCGGGCGCTCTGTGGCGTCATCGTCGCGGGATCGCGCAGCGGCAGCTTCGGAATGATCTCTGCGATGACGGGATCGAGCGGTGCGGGCATTTGCCGGGTCCTCACAGGGTTCTTTGTCTTGCTTGTGGGCCAGCATAGATTTGGCGCGCCGCATCGGCAACGGCTCGCATGCACCAATTGCGATTCTGCGGGATCGTGCTGGCGGCCTGGGACCGCGGTCTCGGCTCCGTCATCGACGGCGAGGCATCATGCGCTCCGACATCGTGCGCGCGGTCGCGCGGATTCCGGAGGACGAGGTCATCATGACCTGCGTTGCGATGGGTTATCCCGACGACAACTTTGCCGCGAACGCCGTTCGTTCGGATCGCGAAGGTAACGACGAGTTCGTGCGCTACGTCGGATTCGCCGACTGAATTGCGAGGCCGGAGGAGATTATTCCCTCGCGAAATTTTTCGTGCGGACTCCTCGGCGCCTCTTGCAATCTCCACCGTGCAGGAGGAACAATACGCGGACTGAAGGGTTTGTTGCTGGCGCGAGGGAATTGACATGCGGCGGCTGGCTAGCCTGGTTCGATGGTTCTTCGGCCCGCGAATGCGGCGCCCGATCGATGATGATCCCACGCTTCCTTTCACCCCTGAAGAATTCAGCAGGCTGATCCGCAGCGGCAAGCGCGAGGACATGAAGCAACTCGCCGAGGGGCTGGCCTGTCGCTCGATCCCGCGCCGGATCAAATACCGGGCGACGCACTAATCGGCACGCGCTCGTGACGTCGTCGCAGCCCGCGCTCAGCGTGAGAGTGCGACCTCCTTGAAAGCCTTCACGAGCGCCTTCTCCAGCTTTCCCGTCATCCCGCAGAGAATGTCGTAGGCGTCCGATCGCGGCATCGTCGGCTTGTAATGCCGGTGCTCGATCAGCGCGGCGAAGATGTCCGAGATCGTGAGGATGCGCACGATGTCGTTGATGCTCTCGCCGGCCAGCGCGTCGGGATAGCCGCTGCCATCGAGATACTCGTGGTGGTGCCGGACGGCATCGAGGATCTCCGGCGAGATGTTCTCGTGGTCCTTGAGAAAGTCGTAGCCTGCGGTTGGATGCGTTTCGATCATCGCTCGCTCGGCGGCGTCGAGCCGGCCGGGCTTGTCCAGGATCGCGAGCGGGATACGGGCCTTGCCGATGTCATGGAACATGGCTGCCGAATACAGCCGCTCCAGATCGGAGTGTCGGACACCGAGGCTTAGTCCGAAGTCGATCGCCACCCCGGTGACGAGCAGGCAATGCTGATAGGTGCCCTCGTGATGACGCCGCACCGTCGTGAGCCATTCCGACAGGCCGTGCTCGGTGATGCGGTCGGCGATCCTGCGGCCGGCCTCCCTGGTGCCATCGACATCGAGCGGCTGGTCCACGGTGACGGCCGTGAACATCGACGCGATGGCGGTCGCCGCGGTTTCGACGGCGTTGTCCGGCTCCGCCGAGCCGGCAGGCGAATCCGACGTTGGCCCGGCTGGATCAGCCAGGGCCGCCAGCAGCCTGGCCTTGTGGGTCAGCCCCGGAAGTACGAGCGTCGCGCCGAGTGCGTAGGCTTGCGAGATGCAGACGTGGGAGAGATGCTCGACGAGGAAGATGCGCTTCGTCGCCTTGATCAGTCGCGCGGACCGCCTCTTGATCGCTGCGATGGTGTCGACGTCACGCAGCTCGGCCCGGACGACGATTGCGGACGGAACTTGCGACAGCTTCGCTTCCGCGTCGAGCCGTTCGCCCGCGACTGCGAATTGCGGCTCGAGTGCCGCGCAGATGCCCGACAATTTGTCGGAAGAGTCGGCCAGCACGTGTACGAAGGGCCGCGCCGATCGCGCCGCTCGGGTGCCGCCCTCGCCTTTGACGGGGCTGGGGATGGTTCGCGCATTCCGCACGGAGTGCCTGGACTGTATGAGAGTTGAACCGGCCCGAAGCTGCCTCGAGCCGGATTGTCTACTTGGCCTGTGCGCCCAGCGCCTTTGCGTTCACCGACTTCTTCTTGCCGTCCGCTGTGACGAAGTGAATGCCGGCGGTGGTGCCGTCGATCCAGACCAGTTCGCAGCGCCGATAGGCCAGCCCCGTCGACGACAGCACCAGGAAGAATTCCTTGGCTTGCAGCACGTCGAGCGTGCCCTCGACCTCGACCTTGGCGCCGGTGTTCGACACGTCGAGCAAGACGCAACTGCGCCGCCAGGTGCCGTCCGAGCCCATCAGATTGACGGGTTGCCGGTGATCCATTTTCACGCGAGCGTCCTTGCGGCCATCGAGCTTCATCGACTATTTCCCCATTCCGGCGCCACGATGTCCCGGATCGCGCGTGTTTGCGCCCGCTGAGATCTCCCCCCAGCGCACCGTCCACTGGCTGGTCGACAAGAGAAGCGTATTAAAGGTCAGTTGCGCGCGTTCGCGCTGGGCGAAGGAGAGCCGTGCGCCGTTGCGGTTGCTCAGGATCGCGAGCGTGGTCGCCCAGTTCAGTCGCGAGGCCCGGCAGGCCATCACCAGGCCCTCGCAATCGTCGTCGATCATGACATGCTCGACGACCTCGATCGGAGCACCCGACAGCACCGACAAGGCCGTGAGCAGCTTGGCGGTCTCGCCGCGGATTGCGAAACGGTTCACCGTGGAATCGTTGAGCTTGCCGACGCGGCTGAGCGCGACGATCTCGGGTCTTGCGTTCGCGTAGTCGTCCGCGCAGGGCAGGGCCGGCGCGGCGTCCTGTGCGGGCGGAACGGAGGATGCGGTGGGCTTGGCCGGCGCGGTCTTGCGTGAAGGGGCGGCGAGCAATTTCCGCACGACCGGATCGGGGATACCGGGCCGGAGCACCAGCGCCTTCGCAACCTCGCCGTCCTGATCCGCGCCGGCGACCAGCGTGGCATAGGCGGCCTCGGAGAATTTTGTTCCTGGGTTCTTGATCAGCGCAAGGCAGATCTGGTCGCCGCGCGCGATCAGCACCTCGGTCACGTCAGGCTCGATGCACTGGCGCGCCGCGATCGCGCGTTGCTGCCGTTCGCCGCAGCAGGCCGCGACCGCCGCGAGATCGGTCGTAGCGAGTGCCTGCGATTTGAGCAGGATAGGGCACGCCACATCAGGGTCGTTGTGCGATGCGAGGCGTCGCAACGTCTCGGGCGGCGCCACCCCGAGCTCGGCAAGAGCGGTGCTGAGCTGGACCAGCGCGCCGGTCTCGACCCGCTCCGTCAGACGAAGCAGAACGCCGTCAACGACACTCGCGAGCAGTTCCTGAGGCCGGTCGCGACTGCCGGTAAGCAAGCGGACGATACCTTCGAGGATGCGTGCACAGCGGTCCAAAGGACATGATGCGACCGCCTCTTCCAGTTCGATCAGAATATCGGCAGGCGAATTTGCCGTCATGGCAGGGCCTGAACTCAAATAAATTTCGACTATCCAACGCCCGCCATTGCGCGCCATGGGCGTTAATTTGAATTTTAGATCCCCGCGTCTTCGGGTATCAATGCACCTTCTGCGTGTTGGAAACGATATCGAAAATTGGCAGGATACGATCCGTTTGCTTGTCCTTTGGATCGAACCCCCGCCAACTGATCGGCAGGGGAAAGTGATTCTTTCGGTCTTGCAGGGGCATTCGGAGGGGGAAATCGAGCCGGTGATGTTGCCGGATGCGCGCCGCTTGGCGGTGCCGCGTTTCATTTTGTCATGACCAATATTGATGATGCGCCCGGATTGGCGCCGAGCATATTTCGCTTTTCAGACGTCGATGAGTTCCGCAGTTCCATCCGAGGCCTGAACGTGGAGTTCACGCCGTTCGTGCGAAGGATTTCTGCCGAGCAGATCATCCTGCGTCTGCCCGGTTGCGACGTGAACGTCACGCGCGCCTTCCCGCGCGTGGTCGATGCACAACTCGTCGCCGATTGCACCGCGATCGGATTCGCGATGGACGATCTCGATGTGCCCATTCGCTTCAACGGCGCGCAGCGCGATCGCTCCGTCCTCGTCATCGGGGACGGTGGTGCTTCCTACAACACCATCGAGGAAGTGCAGCGCCAGATTGCCTCGATCGTATTCAGGCCGCGCGTGACGGATCGCGGCTGGCCGGAAGCGCCATCGAGCTTCAAATTGTTCGAGACCAGCACCACGGCCCTGTACCGGTTGAGGCGAACCGTCACGGAGGTCGTGGCGGCCGCATCCGATCCGATCGAGGCCGCCGAGGTGCCGCTGAAGGCGGCGGCCATGCGGGAGTCCCTGTTCGGCGCGGCGGACGCGGCAATCGCCGACATCGTTCCGGCGCGCTGGACGCTGTGGCCCAATGACGAGCGGAACTTCAGGACGTTCCAGCAGATCCGCGCGCTGCTGTCGGACGATCTCGCCCAGCCCATCTACAGCGAGGAGGTTGCGCGCAAGCTTGGTCTGTCCGTTCGCACCATGCATGAGGTGATCCGGCGCTATCGCGGCATGAGCCTGCACCGCTATCTGCGCCTGCGCCGCTTGTGGCTGGTTCGCCAGCGGCTGCTGGCCGGCGCCGAAAGCGTGAAGGCCGTGGCGCTGGCCTTCGGTTTCTGGCACCTGTCCGACTTCTCGCGAAGCTACCGCGACCAGTTCGGCGAGACGCCGTCGCAGACCCTGGAATTCGGGCGAAAACGATAGCGCGGCCAATCGGCTGCGGCACGTTCCGCCGTTTCATGCTAGCCTGCCGCCATGAGCAACCGCATTCTCGTCCTTTACGGTTCCTACCGTTCCGACCGCATGGGCATCCGCCTTGCGAAGTTCGTCGTCGATCGCCTGCGCAGCCGCGGCGAGGAGGTCGAGTTCATCGACGCCAAGGCGATCGGCCTGCCGATGCTCGACCGCATGTACAAGGAATATCCCAAGGGTGCGGCTCCGGAGGCGCTGGAAAAACTCGCCGGCCAGATCCGCGGCGCCGACGGCTTCGTCTTCGTCACCGGGGAATACAATTGGGGCATTCAGCCGGGCTTGAAGAATCTCACCGACCATTTCCTGGAGGAGTGGTTCTGGCGGCCGGCCGCGATCGTGAGCTATTCCGCTGGCCGCCTGTCCGGCGCGCGTGCCTCGACCGCCTGGCACGGCACGCTGTCGGAAATGGGCATGGTGGTGATCTCGAGCACCATCGGCGTCGGACCGATCGCGCAGACTTTGTCGGCCGACAGCGAGCCGATCGGCGAGGGTGGCAAGGCGCTGGAACGCTCGTTCCCGCGCTTCGCAGATGATCTTCTCTGGTGGATCGAGGCAGCGAAAGCGCAACGCGCGCGCAAGGCGCCGCCGTATTGAGCGCATGACGGGCTGCGGCGCCGGGCGCGGTTGTCGTCGGCGATCCGCTGGGCTATGCGTTGACCGCAATGGAAGCGCAACGGAATTCGGCGTTCTTGCCGCGGCTTGAGGCCATGCGTGGGTACGCTGCCCTGTCGGTGCTTGCATTCCACGCCTGCGCGCTGTCCTGGGACACAATTGCCACCGGAATGGCGCCGGTTGTCGTCTTCTTCGCGCTCAGCGGATTCCTGCTGGCCCGATCGCTGGATCGGGATCCCGATCCATTCACCTTCGTGCGTCACCGGCTGTTCCGGCTGCTGCCGGCCGCAATCGCGACAGTGCTGCTGTTGGCGCTGGCCCATCAGAGCTTCGGCTTCTACATGGGCTCGAGCCCGCCCTCGTTCGACCCGCTCAACGTGATCCTCAATGCGGTTCTCATCAAGAGCGACATCAACGGCGTGATGTGGTCCTTGACCGTGGAATGCGTCGCGGTTCCGGTGATCCTGATGTCCCATGCCTTGCTGCGGCGTTACGGAACGACGGCGGTATGGATTCTGGTCGCGATTCTCGTCGCGCTCTCGTTCTGGGGCCCCTATGTGCACCTGCTGGACGGTGCCACCAATCTTGCGCCGCTGTATGCCTTCGTCGTCGGCCTGCTCATGCAGTCGAGCGGGACCGTGCTGACCGATGCATCGCAATCGAGATTGCGACCGTCCCTGACGACCGTCGTTGCCTGTGCCGCCTTCGCCGTCATGTTCATTGTCGCGGTCCGGAAGCAGACCGCAGTCACGATCGCGTTCGAAACGCTTTGCGCGTCCGTACTCATCTGCCTTGCGGCCGGTCCGCGCACACTTGCCGTGCTGCGGCCGTTCGATCTCGATGTCGTCCGGTTCTACGGACGCATATCCTACAGCTTCTATCTTCTGCACATGATCGGGCTTGCGCTTGCGGCCCGTCTTCTGCCGTTCGACCAGCAGTCGGTCGTGCGCGCGGCGATCCTGTTCGCGGCCGGGGTGCTGATCACGACGCCGGCGGCCTGGCTGATGTGGCGCTTTGTCGAAGTGCCTTTCATCGAGGTCGGCCGCAGGCGGATGGTGACAAAACCCGCCTGACGTCGTTGCTGCCCTAAGCCGCCCTGACTTCGCCGAGGAAGCGGTCGAACTGGCCGGCAAGGTCGCGCGACTGGGTCGAGAGCTGTTCGGCGGCGCCGAGAACCTCCTGCGCGGCCGTGCCGGTGTCGTCTGCCGCGCGCTGCACGCCTGAAATGTTGGTGTTGACCTCCTGGGTGCCGCGCGCGGCTTCCTGGACGCTGCGGGATATCTCCCGGGTCGCCGAGCCCTGTTCCTCGATCGCGGCCGCAATCGCGGTGCCGATCTGGTCGATCTCGGCGATGACGTCGGCGACGTTGCGGATCGCGTTCACGGTCTCGTCGCTCGCGGCCTGGATCGCCGTGATCTGCTCGGAGATCTCGGTGGTGGCCTTGGCGGTCTGTCCGGCCAGCGACTTCACCTCGGACGCGACGACCGCAAAGCCGCGGCCGGCGTCGCCGGCACGCGCGGCCTCGATGGTGGCGTTGAGCGCCAGCAAATTGGTCTGCTCGGCGATGCTCTGGATCAGCGTGACGACGTCGCCGATCTTCTGCGCGCCTTCGGCAAGTGCACGCGCGGTGTCGCCGGTGCGGCGGGCGTTGTCGACGGCGCGGGCCGCGATCTCGGTCGATTGCGCGACCTGACGGCCGATCTCGGCGATCGAGGAGGTCAGCTCTTCCGTCGCGCTGGCGACGGTCTGCACGTTGGTCGAGGTCTGCTCGGAGGCGGCAGCGACGACCGCGGCCTGGCTGTTGGTCTGGGCCGCCGTCGAGGTCATCGACTGCGCGGTGCTCTCCATGGTGGAGGAGGCCTGCGACAGGCCGCCGACCAGTTCGGTGATCTTGGACTCGAAGGCGCGGGTCAATTCGTCGAGCGCCTGGGCGCGGCGCATCTTGCCGTCGTTCTCGGCCTGCTTTTCGGCCGCGAGCCTGTCGGCGCGGATCATGTTGTCCTTGAAGACCTGCACGGCCGCGGCCATCGCCCCGATCTCGTCGGAACGCTCGGCGCCGGGGATGGCATCCGCAACGTCGCCGTCGGCGAGCTGCGACATCCGGGTCGTCAGGCTGACGATGGGAGCGCAGACGCGGCGGCGGACCATCACGATGAGGCCGGCGCTGGCGATCAGCACGGCGAGCAGGCCGACAAGTGCGATCGTGAAGCTGGTGCGCGCGGCGGCGGACGCGCCGGCGAGGATCTGCTCGGCATTGTCGTAGAAGGCGTCGCGGACGCCGATGATCGCGCCGAGACCGAGTTGCGATGCGGCGTAGTAGGTGCCGACGTCGTGCTCGTATTTGCCGCTGACCGCGCCGTCCTTGACGAGTTTCAGCTCGCGGCCGAAGCCTTCGACATAGACGGTGTTCATCCTCTCCAGGGCGGATGCGACGTTCGCGGGCGTGGTGGGGTTACCGCGCAGTTCCTGGAGCGACATCACGATCTGGTCGTTGCGACCCTGCATGCGGGCAACATCGGCCTTCTCGGCATCGGTCGCCACCTTCTTGCCGCCGACGAGGTTCTTGTGCACGCTGGCATTGAGACCGCCGATGTCGCGCAGCGTCATCGCGATGTTGGCATAGCTCGCCTGGCGGTAGGCATCGCCATTGAGGATCGCCATGCGGCGGACCTGCTCGTTGAGCAGCGCGGTAACGCCGGCGTTGAGCACGGCATTGTCGGCGACGATCTTTCTGGCGGCGTCCTTGCGTGCGTCTGCCGGCCCCGCGATGGCTTGGTCGACGGCTTCGCGCAGTGAAGTGAATTTCGAATTGATGGCGTCGATGTTGCTGCCGATGGTGCCGCCGTCATCGAACGCGCCGGGCAGCTCCTTGCGCAGCGCGTTCATCTTGTCGCGCGCGCCGTCGGTCTGCTTGCGAAGCTTGTCGTGCTCGGACAGCTGGGCAGGGTCGACAGTCGCAGGACCATAGAGGATGTTGGTGGCAAAACCGCGCTCGGGGTTGAGATAGCGCGGGATGTCGCTGACGGCACGCACGATGGCGAGCCGGCCCTGCGCCTCGGTGATGCGCTCTATCGTCTGGTATTTCGTCACGGCGACGTAGACGGCAAGACCTCCGCCGACGGTCGAGAGCGAGACGATGGCAGTGGTCAGCAGCGTACCGATTTTCATGGTTCGTCCAGCAATTGCGCAGGTGGAGAAGGAAATTCTCCGAAAAATAGAGCGAGCGCCTTAATTGCGGGTTTACGCTGCCGGCCGCGAGACGGGTGCCGGCTAGGTCTTTCGATCAAGGGCTGCGAGGATCTCCAGCGTCGCATCATCGCGCTCACCGTCGAAATATCTGGCGAGCGCTTCGCCGAAAACGGGTTCTGCGGCGACCTCGCCGAACAGCGTCATCGACGAGCGGAATTTGGCGTCGTCGGGCGCGCCGAGGATCGCATTGATGGTTCGCCCTTGCACGGCGAGCACGAGGCGAGTGCATTCGATCAGGCGCGGGCCGAGGACGGGGTGGGCGAGATAGGCCTCGGCCTCCGCGCGCGAGCCGATGGCGTAGCGCTGGGACATCGCGCTGAATCCGAGGCCGGTGATTTGCGGAAAGACGAACCACATCCAGTGGCTTTGCTTCCGTCCCTCGGCCAGCTCACCCTGGACGGCGCGAAAAACCGGGTCTTGGGCTCTCAGGAAGCGCTCTAGATCGAAAGGATCGGTCATAGGATACCTCCGGGCGACTTGCCGGCCGCGATTATGCCTAACTTTTGGCTCCCAATGTGGTAGCTGGTATAGAGAGTCTCCGGGTGGGGGTTGGGTCCCCCGGGGGCTGATTTGGGGATCTGATGGTTTCCGACCGCGTACGCGCCGAGAGGCTGTTGTCGCGCCGCCGTATTGGGCGAGCCGAGACAATACTGCTGTCTATGGCTGCCATCGCGCTGGCGCTCGGCGCCGCTGCGTGGGTCGCCGATATCGGCGACTCGACCCCGCTGGTCACTGCTGCACTGCCGCCGGCCAATGCACCGTCGTTCGAAGACCGCTTCGCCTCGCTGTCGGGCAACCCGCCTGCGCGAGAGCTTGGTCTGCGGACGATGGAGCGCTCCGCCCTGAACGCTGTCCAGCTCAAGCTGCGCGATGCCAAGGCGATGCTCGCCCAAAAGCTCCAGGGCGACGACTGGCGCTCCACCCTCGCCGAGAACGACCCGTCTGCAACCGACGAGACCGCGAAGTCCTCGCAGCACGCCGACGCTGTCCCGATGCCGCGCTCGCGGCCGGTGCAGGCGGACTTCAGCGCGCAGATTGCCTCCAGCCAGGCCTATGCCGAGAGCAATCCTCGCGTCGACAATCGCAACTTCTTCGAGAAATTCACCGACAAGATCAGGCTGGCCTCGCTGACACCCGACAGCGGCCTGTTCGGCAAGGCGCCGGATCTCGCCGCGCTCGGCTACGATTCGCGAACCGCGGTCTACGACATCAAGGCCAAGGCGCTTTACTTGCCGAGCGGCGTCACCATCGAGGCCCATTCGGGCATGGGCGCGCTGATGGACGATCCTGACCATGTCGACCAGCGCATGGTCGGCGCGACCCCGCCTGCGACCTACGACCTCAAGCCGCGCGAAAAACTGTTCCACGGCGTGCGGGCGCTGCGCATGACGCCGACGGACGGCACCAGCGCGCTCGGCCGCGTCGGCCTGCTCACCCACACCTACATGCTCGGGCCGCGCGGCGATTCCAACGGCTGCGTCTCGATCAAGGACTATGATCGCTTCCTCAAGGCCTACGACAATGGCGAGTTCAACCGCCTGGTCGTGGTGCCGAGCCTGAGCGGCGCGACGACCGCCTCGCAGCGCGGCAGCACCGATTCCTGATATTCGCTGGACGGCGGGGCTGCCGTTTTCCCTTCGTTAAGCCGTTGTCGTCCAGAAGCAGCCCATGAGTGATCCAGCAAGCTCCGAGACCCCGCTGCGCACCACGTTCAAGATCAAGCTGAACGGTGACACGCTGGCGATCGCGACGGTCGGCCAGGCCTATCAATTCCTCACCAACTTCAAATCGGTCGAGTGGATGGAATTCCGCTCCCTGCATGACGACGCCGTCCACGCGCTGGAGGGCGCCGCCGGCAATGCCATGCTTGCGGTCCAGGCGACCAACGCGGTGCGCGCGCTGTTCGTGAGCGCCAAGCTGCTCTGAGTTCTAGCGCGAGCTCTGTCCGCTTGCGCCCGGGACGCAGCGCGGCAAAGCTAAGAGCGTTGCAGCGCGTCCGGGACACGATACGGAGGCGCGATGGTCAATCCTGATCGCGGCTGCGGCCGTCGTCATCGTCGTGGAAGTCGTGGTCGCCGCCACGGCTGAAGCCGGGATCGATGCACGCAAAGTTGGCGGCATCGCTGGTCAGGCCGCTGCCCTTGTACGATGCGATCTTGGGATAGACGCAGAGCGGTCGCGTGCCTCCGGCCGGGAAGTTCTGGGCAATTCGCGGATCGAATAAGCCGCCGGTCGGGTAGGGCGAGGCGGTGTTGGTGTTGGCCGCGACGATGCGTTCCGGCGCGATGCCATTCTCGACCCAGTCCGTGATGGCCTTGAGCTCGTTGGTGGCGAAGCTGGTGGTGGCCGCGCCGCCGCCGCAATGGGCCATGTTGGGGATCATGAACAGCCGCGCGAAATCGCTCGCATGATTGTCCATGCGCTGGTTCATCTTGCGATACCAGCGTGCGATCGCGGCGCCCGAGAAGATGCCGTCATTGACCGAGGACGAGATGATCAGCTTGCCGCCGCGCGACTTGAACGGGCGCAAATCGGTCGAGACCGCCGCCATGAAGTCCATCGAGCTTTCCGGATAGGCCGCCGTCTTCGTGAAGATCTTCGGCGCGTCGGTGTCGAAGCTGAACTTGAACACGAAGGCTTCCTGGCCGTTCGGTCCGTTGACGGGCGTGACCACGGGCGGCGTCTGGAAGATCATCGGGATCGCGCCGGCGCCGAGCGTCAAATTGATCGCGGTGTTGACGCCGGGCACCGGGGCGGTGACGACGTTCCAGAATTGCCAGCCTGCACCGGGCGCGGTGGGCGGCGTCCAGATGCCGGCATCCCAGAACCAGTTCGAATAGAGCCGCTCGCCCTTTGAATTGACCGGGCCGGCATAGATCTTCTTCAGCACATCGACCTGCGCGCCGGTGAGACAGGTGCCGCCATGCGGCGTGCCGCCGTGCGTGCCGGTGCCGCAGGTGTAACTCGCGAGTGCCGGATAAACCTTCTTCGCCGTGCAGGCGTGGTAATTGTCGATGATGCCGTCGACGAGGCCGTCGAGCGCGTCGCAGGCGCTCAGGATCGCGGCCGACGCCACCTGAAGGTCCTGCTGCGGGAAGGTGTCGGGAATGAACGGCTGGCCGTTGACATCCTTGCTGGTTGATAGCGTGCCGAGCACCTGTTCGTTCCAGGCTTCGGCAAGGCCCGCCTGCGGCAAGTTGAAGCCGGGGTTCTGCGAGATCACGCCGTCGAACAGCCAGGGCGACCGCTGCGAGGCGACCATCGCATCGCGCCCGCCGTTCGAGCAGCCCATGATGTAGGAATGGACGGTGTCGAGGCCGTAGAAATAGGAGATGATCTGCTTGGCGGTCGTCGCGGTCTTCTCGATGCCGTTGTAGCCGTAGTCGCGGCGTGCCTGCGCATCGATCGCGAAATGTGCGGAGCCGCCGGCATTGGCATCGTCGTCCTGATGGCCGCCGACCACATTGGTCGCGCTGTCCTCGTGGCCGCCGTCATCGGCCGCGACCGCCCAGCCCTGGCCGACCTCGACTCCGGCCGCGCCCTGCGGGTCGGGATTGAGGCTGCCGTCGGTGCCGCCGCCGCCCATCATCTCGAAGCGGCCGTGCCAGGTGTTGGGCAGGTTGAGCGCAAAGCCGATGCCGTAGGTGAAATGATCGGGGTCCTGCGTGGAGACGCGCTTGTTGATGATGCCGACCACGTTGCAATAGCCCGGCTTCTGCGTCGCGCTCAGGATCTGCGTGTTCGGAAGCGTGAGGCCGGTGAGGGCGGTGCAGGACGCGCGCGGGGCGACGCCGCTCGGCGGTAGCCCGTGCGCGGCGGCCTGCGGGCCAACAGATGCCCATGTGGCGATGATCGACGAGGCGAGGAAAAGTCGGTTCATGTCATGCCCTCCCGGTTTCATTGCTGATGATCGAACGAAAGCGCCTGGCGCCCGCCATCCGGCGAAGCGTCACGTGATCGGAAGCATCCTTGGAATTGCCGTTTGGAGATACGCGCGCGCCGGCGATGAGCCACGACGCAGCTTCGGTCGCGTGAAAAGTCTCCCGACGCGATGCGCAATGGCATGCGGATCGGTGCCCACCCCAGATGACGGCACGGACGTTCGCTCCCCTTGAACCCGCTCGTGTCACGGCGGGTTTTCACGATCCTTAGGCGAGCCATGTTGCCGTGTCAACATGACGCATTGCGCGATATTGCCGTGCAACCTGTCGTAGAAGCTGCAGGCCCGATGGCCGGGTTTCGCTCGGCTTCTCGATCGGGCGGCGTTGCGTTAGACTCATTGCCCGAATCCACACATCCCAGCCGGGTGCGCGTGCACAGGCTTTGCGAAAGACGCGCGACGATGCAGCCAGGCAAGGCACCGGTGAGAAAACGGGTCGCATCCAAGCGACCTCAGGCGCGTGTGACCAAGCCCTCGCGAGCCGCACCGCGCGTCGCGTCCGGCGCGACGCCGGTCCGGGCGAAACCGCTTGCGCTTGGAGATCTCTCGCAGCTGCTCGGCTATTCCATCCGCCGGGCGCAGCTCTGGATCTTCAAGGAGTTCAGCCGGCAATTGGCGGCCTTCGAGATGAGCCCCGCGCAGTTTTCCGTGCTCTGCGTGATCGACGCCAATCCCGGCGTCAACCAACTCGCCGTCGCGCAGCTTCTGTCGATCGAGCGGGCAGGGCTCGGCAGGCTGGTAGATCATCTTGAAGGCCGCGGCCTCGTTCGGCGCACGGCGTCGGCGATCAACCGCCGCTATTACGTGCTCTACCTGACCGAGACCGGCACGGCGCTGCTGGGCCGGCTGAGGCCGGCGGCCGCCGCGAGTGACAAGGCGCTCGCAGCCAAGATCGGACCGCGCGCCTACAAGGAATTGCGACAGGCGCTGTCGATCTTCGTGGGGCACGCCTGAGCGATCCTCGGGGCATGCGACGGCGGCGATTCGGCAGGTCGCCCCTCCTTGATCATGGCTTGAACTGCATGGCTGGAACGGACAGACGGTCCGCGAAGACCGCGGCTTACGCCATCCATTTCAAGCCTGAGGCCGAGGGAGAGACCCATCATGAAACGCCGTACAGTACCAGGCGATCGTCAAGCAGGCCGCGTCCGCCGCCGGCGCCTGGATGCTCGAGAAATACGACGGCGTGAATCCGGCTGTTCTACACGCAGATCGCGGAGAATTTTTACGACAACCATCTGCTGAGCAAGATGCGCAACAAGATTTGACGATGAGAAGGGCGCGGCGGTCTCCGCGGCGCCCTTGCCCATCCGGGCTACGGGCAGGGCGCTGGCCTCGCGCCACCCGCGTAACCCCACGGAGAGATTAACCGGACGTTAACCATATCGGCGGCATCGTTAACCATTCAATAACAGGGAACGAGTCGGCCGCCATGGAGGCTGCAGCAAAAGTCCAACGCCAGATGGTGCGCCTGCGCGGGCGCTCCTATGTGGCCTTCGTGTTCGTGCCGACGGTTCCGATCCAGGACTGGCTCCAGGAGATCGACGCCACCATCGCGCGCTCGCCGGGCTTCTTCGCCGGGCGGCCCGTGGTGGTCGACCTGTCCTCGGTCGATCTCAGCCAGTCGGGCATCGGCCATCTGCTCACCAGCCTGCAGGACCGCAACATCCGCGTGCTCGGCATCGAGGGCGTGGAGGAGGGTCGGCTCACGCCATCCATGCCGCCGCTGCTCTCGGGCGGACGGAGCTGCGTGATCGAGCAGTCTGCACCCAGGAAACCGGATGCGAAGGCCGAGACCAGGCCGACTTCGCTGCTGCTCGAGAGCCCCGTGCGCTCCGGCCAGACCGTGATCTTCCCCGAAGGCGACGTCACCATTTTGGGCTCGGTCGGCTCCGGCGCCGAGGTCGTTGCCGGCGGGTCCATCCACATCTACGGCGCGCTCCGCGGCCGCGCCATGGCGGGCGTGAACGGTCACACGAGCGCGCGCATCTATTGCCAGAAGATCGAGGCCGAACTGCTTGCAATCGACGGATTTTATCAGACTGCCGACGACATCGACGAAGCCTTGCGCGGCCGGCCAGCCCAGGCCTGGCTGCAGGGCAACACCATGCGAATTACTGCGCTGAACTGACCAGAAGGAGATATTTGAGATGGCCAAGGTACTGGTCGTGACATCAGGCAAGGGCGGCGTCGGCAAGACGACGACGACCGCCGCACTGGGGGCTGCGCTGGCGCAACGCGGCGACAAGGTCGTCGTCGTCGATTTCGACGTCGGCCTGCGCAACCTCGATCTCGTGATGGGCGCCGAACGCCGCGTGGTGTTCGACCTGATCAACGTGGTGCAGGGCGTTGCAAAACTCCCGCAGGCGCTGATCAAGGACAAGCGGCTGGAGAACCTCTGGCTGCTGCCGGCCTCGCAAACCCGCGACAAGGACGCGCTGACGGAAGAGGGCGTCGGCAAGGTCATCGCCGACCTGCGCAGCCGTTTCGACTGGGTGATCTGCGACAGCCCGGCCGGCATCGAGCGCGGCGCCTCGATGGCGATGCGCTTTGCGGATGAAGCCGTGATCGTCACCAATCCGGAAGTCTCCTCGGTGCGCGATTCCGATCGCATCATCGGCATGCTCGATTCTAAGACCGTGCGGGCCGAGAAGGGCGAGCGCGTCGAGAAGCACATTCTCATCACCCGCTACGATCCCTCGCGCGCCGCGCGCGGCGAGATGCTGACCATCGACGACATCCTGGAAATCCTCGCGACGCCCTTGCTGGGCATCATTCCCGAGAGCCAGGACGTGCTGCGCGCCTCCAACGTCGGCACGCCGGTGACGCTGTCGAACGCCGATGGCGCCCCCGCGCGGGCCTATATCGACGCAGCGCGGCGGCTCTGCGGCGAGACCGTCGCCATGCAGGTGCCGACCGAGCGCAAGGGCTTCATGGATCGTCTGCTGCGACGGAGGGCTGCATGAGCATGGGTCTGCTCCGGCTCCTCCGCGGCAACAAGGCGTCCGCACCCGTCGCTCGCGAACGGCTGCAGATCCTGTTGGCCCATGAACGCGGAATGCGCGGCCAGCCCGATCTGCTCGGTGTGCTGCGTGAGGAAATTCTCGCCGTCGTCTCCAGGCACGTGACGCTCGATCCGACCAAGGTGATCGTGAGGCTCGAGCGCGGCGACGAGGTTTCGACCCTCGAGGTCGACATCGAGGTGCCCAACGACTTCGAGCGCAAGAAAGTGGCGGTCGCGTAGGGGGCGCGGCCGAAGACTTTGGGGTGGGTGAAGGCGGTCCGCCGGGCACGGCGGGCCGCCTTTGTTTTGCGTGCATGGTGGAACGGGATCTGCAGCGAAATCGTTGTCCGAGACCCGCGTGAGCCAGGCTCCGCGGTATCGTCAAATCCGGAGAAGCGCCCATGATGTCCGAGGTCCAGGTTCACACCGTCGCCCGGCAGATGCTGGAACAGCATGGTTTCGCTGCGATTGCGAAGGCCTCCGAACAGGCCCAGGCTTGCGAAGGCCGCGGCGATGCCGAAGAGGCCAAGGAGTGGCGCCACATCGCCGACGCCATGAAGATCATGCGCGGACCGGCCCATAGCTGACGCGCTGGAACCGGATCCGTCAGCCCGGCCCGGTTCCGTCCTTGATCATATCGAGCACGCGGCCCGCCAGCGCCTCGACGACGAACGGCTTGGTCAGCACTTGCATGCCCGGCGCGAGCTGGCCGTTGCCGATGATCGCGTTCTCCGCATAGCCGGTGATGAACAGCACCTTGAGTTCAGGCTTGGTCGCGCGCGCCGCATCGGCGAGCTGGCGGCCATTCATGCCGCCGGGCAGGCCGACATCGGTGATGAGCAGGTCGATGGTCGCGTCCGATTGCAGGATCTTCAGGCCGGTCGGGCCGTCATGCGCCTCGATGACGTCAAAGCCGATTTCCTCCAGCGCGTCCGTCAGCAGCATGCGGATCGACGGCTCGTCATCGACGATCAGGATCGTGTGGCTCGCCCGCGGGCGCACCGTGCTCTTGCTGACGAGTGCCGAGGGCTTCTCGGTCTCCCTGCCGTAATGGCGCGGCAGATAGAGGCACATGGTGGTGCCCTGGCCGACCTCCGAATAAATGCGCACCTGGCCGCCGGATTGCCGCACGAAGCCGTAGACCATCGACAGACCGAGCCCGGTGCCCTGGCCCATCGGCCTGGTGGTGAAGAACGGATCGAAGGCGCGCTCGATCACGTCGGGCGCCATGCCGGTCCCGGTGTCGGTGACGCACAGCGAGACGTATTGCCCGGGTTCGAGATCGCGTTCGCCGGCGCCATGCTCGTCGAGCCAGCGATTGGCGGTTTCGATAGTGATGCGGCCACCCCCGGGCATCGCGTCGCGGGCATTGATGCAGAGATTGAGCAGCGCGTTTTCGAGCTGCGAGGCGTCGATCAGCGTCGCCCACAATCCGCCCGCGGTGACGACCTCCAGCGCGATCTCGGGTCCGACGGTGCGGCGGATCAATTCCTCCATGCCCATCACGAGCCGGTTCAGGTCGGTGGGCCTCGGATCGAGCGTCTGCCGCCGCGAGAAGGCGAGCAGGCGGTGGGTGAGGGCCGCTGCGCGCCGGGCTGCGCCTTGGGCAGCGGTCACGTAGCGGTCGATCTCCTTGACGCGTCCCTGGCCGAGTCGGGTCTGCAGCAGCTCCAGCGAGCCGGTGATGCCGGTGAGCAGATTGTTGAAGTCGTGCGCGATGCCGCCGGTCAACTGGCCGACCGCTTCCATCTTCTGCGACTGGCGCAGCGCCTCTTCGGCCTGACGCAGGCGTTCCTGCTCCTTCAGGCGCTCGGTGACGTCGTAGACGAACTGATAGGCGCCGATGAGCCGGCCTTCGCCATCGCGCAGGCAATTGAAGCGCATCTCGTAGGATCGGCGGGTGCGCCGGGGATCGCCGAATTCGCCGATCTCGACGAATTCCTCACCCGCAAGAGCTCTGGACCAGACGGCGCTAATGGCGTCGCGATGCTCCGGCTGGTCCTTCAGAAGCTCAAGCATGTCGTCACCAACCTTCGGCATGATGCCGTAGATGCGGTGAAATTCCTCGGCCGAGGCGCCGTTGATGGCGAGCCAGCGGAAATCGGGATCGACGACCTGCACGAAGGCGTTGGTGCCCTCGACGATGTCGGCCATCAGCTTGCGTTCCGCAAGCGCTGCGACCACGCGCGCCTCCAGCGTCTCGTTGAGACGCTGAAGCTCGACTTCGGCGCGCTTCCGCGCGGTGATGTCCTGGAACAGCACCGCGACCTGCTTGCGGCTGGCCGGCTCGACCCGGAAGGCGGCCAATTCGAGGTAGCGCCGGGTCGCAACCAGCTCGCGCTCGAAGCGGATCGGTATACCGGTACGCAGGACACCACCATAAAGCTCCACCCAGCCGTCCGCCTCGGCAGGCACCATCTCGCGGACCTTCTGCCCGACGACGTTGGGAATGCCGGCATGCTGGGTGTAGGCGGGATTGGCCTCGACGTGGATGTAGTCGCTGAGCGGGCCGTGCGGACCATCGAAGAATTCGATGATGCAAAAGCCTTCGTCGATCGAGTTGAACAGCGTCCGATAGCGCTCCTCGCTTTCGGCGAGCGCTGACTCCGCCTTTTGCCGCTCGCTGACGACGGCGATGCCCTGCGCCTTGAGGCGTGCGTTTTCCTCCTCAAGCGCCTTCAGGCGGCGTTGCAGGTCATCAAACTCGATCGAATCCACAAGCGCTCGCGGGGTTGGCGTTTACAGAGGGCTACTCCTCAGCCCTGCCCACGGCACTTTAATCGGCCTACGGACCGCGGCAAGCTGCCGGGCTCAACCCTGATGAAGCCGGCCGGTTCCCGCTCGCGCGTTGGGCTTAGCGCTCGCCCTGGTCGGCGCCCGGCGTCACCGGCTTGTGGTGGGTTTGTGGTTGCGCCCGCTCGCCGGTCTCGTTGCAGGGGAGCTGCTCCCACGATCCGTCCGGCGCCTGCTGATAGGCGCTGCACGACGACGAGGTCTCCTTGTCCTCGCCCTTCTGGGCCTTGTAGTTCTTCGCCAGCGCTGGCGCGGCCAGCGCGGCGCTCGCCACGAGTACGCCGGCGAAGACGAAATGAGCGATCCGCATGGGATTCTCCAGATTTAAGACGCCCGCATGCTGGCCAGGAATGTGACGATTATGGGCCGGGACGCAGGTTCCGTCCCAGCGTCCTTAACGGTGAGAAAGGCCTAACTGCCCTTGCTGCGGATCAGGCCGGCAAGGCTGGTCTTCTGTTTCTCGCACCAATTGCTCATGCCGAGCCGGCGCTGGTCGAGATCGGTCATCTGGGTCGCGACTGCAACCTCCGCCATGACGTCGTCGGCCTGCTTCTCGCCCATCTTGCCGCCGGTGTGCATCCAGGCAATGGCCTTGCGAACCTGTTCGGTGGTCCCGTCGGGCAGCTGCATCTGCTGCGCCTTCTGCACCAGATCCTGATAGACGACGTCCGTATTGGGGCATTCGACCTTGGCGGCAAAGGCCTGCAAGACCATCGTCACATAGGTCGAGCGCGTGTGGTCGTCAGCCGCCTGGGCGGGAGCTGCGATCAGCAACAGGCCTGCCATCAGCAAGGGGTAGCGCATCCTTGGGTCCTCCTCGTTTTTTGGGGAGGCTATCGTCCGGCGCGCCGCTCCGCAATGGTTGCCGGGGCCGATTGTCGCCAGTTCGTGGGGCGCGCTAGATTAGCTGTCCCCGGCCTCCGGAGAACGCCATGAGCCTGTTCAGCACGCCGTTCGATCCTGCGCACGACCGGGCGCTCGTCACCGGTGCCGGCAACGGCATCGGCCGCGCCATCGCGCTGGGCCTGGTCGGGGAGGGTGTCAGGACGCTGTTTGCCGATGTGAATGCCGAGCGGGTAAAGGCCGCCATCAGCGCGAGCAAGACTCCCGGCCTGGCGCTGCCCTGGATCGGCGATCTCTCCAGACTGGAGGCGTGCGACGAGCTGCTTGCGGCCGCCGATGTCGATCTCAGCGGGGTCACGCATTTCGTGCACAGTGCCTCTCCGCCGCGGCGTGAGGCCGATCACGCGCTCGCGGTCGATCGCCGGACATGGCAGGAGATGCACGCCGTCAATCTCGAAGCCGGCTTTCATCTGGCGCGCGAGATCGCAAAGCGGCTGATCGCGGCGAAACGATCGGGCTCATTCCTGTTTCTGACGTCGCTGCATGCGGGCACGCCGCGCAACCTGCCGCACTACTCGACGGCGAAGGCGGGGATGGCGATGCTGGTGAAGGAGCTTGCGAAGACGTTCGGCCGTCACGGCATCCGCGTCAACGCGCTGGTGCCGGGGGCGATCGCGGCCGGCGGATTCGTCGCGGATGCTTCGCTGGCGAAGCACATTCCGCTCGGGCGTCTCGGCGAGGCAGGCGACCTCGTGCCTGTCGCGCTTACCGTGCTGTCGAACAAGCTCTCCGGCTACGTCACCGGCGCAGCTTTCGTCGTCGACGGCGGATTGTCGCTGACGAACTGGTTCGAAGCGCCTGACGTCGGCGAGTAGCTAGCGACGCCAGGCCGGCACGGGATCGAGCGGCGTGCGATAGACTTCGTTGTGATCGCGATCGGTGACGCGCACGGCGCAACCCTTCCGCTGCAACTCAGGCTTCACCTGTGACAGCTCGCTGGCCAGTTGAACGGCGCGATCGGAAGCGACCTCGATACCCTCGAGGATGATTCCGCCCTGGTTCTTGAACTCTTCACCGTCAACGAGATCGAAGGAATAGTAAGGCATCCGAATTCCCCGGTGTGACGACCCAATGTCTCGAAAGAAGCCTTCAACGGAAGTCTTCAAGACATGCTGGATCGTACCACTGAGTCGATATCCAGCCGATGAACGGAGCGCGTAATCTCTGTGCTTATGGCGCAGAAATGATGTGCATCGTTCGCGCGCCTTAAGATTTTATTAAATGTGTCGGCCTGATCATGAGGCATGGAATTGCAGCAGAACCGGGCTCCGGGAACCGGCAGCTGCAAGAGAAGGCCGGCGGCATAGATCCCGACGGCCTTTTCTCTTTGCGCGAGCGACGCATCACCGTAGTTGCACGGACTCAACCGACCGCATCGAGTCGGACAGCTTGCGTCGTCATTCGAGGCAGATCTCTCGACGCAGCTCTAATGCACCGGCATCGGCGGACGCACGACGGGTCCGTCATCGTCGGCAACGGCTTGCGTCGTTGCGACCGGTGGCGGTGGGACAGCGGCAGCCTGCGAAGGCGGCGGCGGAGGTGCGGGCGGCGGCGAGTAGGCCGGCATATAGGTGTGCGACACGACCGGTTTCGGTTTGCGAACCGGCTGCTTGGGCGCCGGAGGTCGCTGCGGCAGTGCAGATACACGCGTGGGCGGATTGACCGGCGGTCGCGCTTCAGCCACCGGCTTTGGCGCAGGGGGCTTTGCCATCTCCCGCGCCATCTGCTCCTGACCGGCCTTCAACTCGGCGATGTTCGCCTTGAGCTGCTCGATCTGCTGCGCCATCGCGGCCATGTCGCGCGTCATCGATTCCACCGATGGCGCGGCATCGGCTTGCGTTGCTGCTGGCGCGGCTGCGTCCGTCGCAACCGGCATCGTCGCGGGCGGCGTTGAAGCTTGATCGACGGTCTGATCCGGCGCAGCCGGCGGCGCGGCCTGTGCGGCCGCGACCGGTGTCGTCTGCGATGGCGAGGGCAGCAGCGACGCCAGCGCCGGTGTCCATTCGGCGAGCATCCTGGTCGCGGTGTCGCCGTGCTTCTCCCAGGCGACCGTGGCAGCGGCGCTGCCGCCCGCGAACACGAACGTCACGAAGGCGCCGCGCAGCCACCTGCCGGCGGCCGATCGCTTCGGCCTGATGTGATCATCGCTCGCGGTCATGCGCACGGCAGTGTCGACCGAGGGCACAACTGCTTGCGGCTCCGGCGCGGGGCTGAGCTTCGGCTCCATCGTCACTTTGGGCTCGGGCCCGAATTTCGGCTCGGGGCGAGCCGTGAACTCCGGTGCCAGCGTTGGCGCCTCGCTGCCGGTGCGCGATGCCCTGATCACGTCGGTTGAAATCTGCACCGCGTCATGCGGGTCATTGTCCTTGACCGTGTCCTTCACGATCTCATCAACGATTTGCCGGCTGTTCAACGTCGCGAGCATCGCAGCTCCTTTGACCCCTTGGTCGTTCGCATTGGCGCGAGCCGATCCGTTGCGTGAGCCCATCCACATCCGACGAGGCTGGCCCGATGGCGCACGAGTCCAGCCGCGTTTGACCAAAGCAAGGCGAGGCGATGGAGACATCGCGGCCGTCTTCCGCCAGATGTGGTGATGGAACCGGACCGGCCGGACACGGTCACGTGTTCCGCATTGCCTTGTTTTCAGCACGATTTGGGCAGCATCTCGCTCTGCTGGGGGCGCTGCTATCCGCTATCGGGGGGCCGGTGGTGCCAAAATCTAGACTCGCTTGGTTCGTCGTTGCCTTGCTGCCGCTTGGCGGCTGCATGCAGACGACACTCTCGCCGTCGACGGACGCGAGCATGACGCCGCGCGACCGGCAGTTGCTCGCGCACGCGCCTTACGCGCAGGCGAGCGTGCCCGAGCAATATCTCCGTCACATCGTCGATTATCCGCGCAAGGAGCAGCCGGGCACGATCCTGGTCGATACCGATGCGCGCTACCTCTACTACGTCCTGCCCGACGGCAAGGCGATCCGCTATGGCGTGGCGGTCGGCGAGGAGGCGATGGCCTTCTCGGGCGTTGCGCGCGTTGGACGCCTTGCGGAATGGCCGGACTGGGTGCCGACGCCGGAAATCCAGGCGCGGCTCGGGCCGTATCCGGCGCGCGTTCCCGGTGGTCCGGCCAATCCGCTGGGCGCACGCGGCATCTATCTCTATGTCGGCAACAAGGACACGCTCTACCGCATCCACGGCACCAACCAGCCGGAATATATCGGGCAGGCAATCTCGTCGGGTTGCATCCGGATGCGCAACGAGGACGTGATCGATCTGTTCGATCGCGTGAAGCTCGACGCGACCGTCGTGGTGCTGCCGCCGGGCCAGAGCGCGCAGATCGAGACGGGCCCCAACTGGCGCGGGTGACGGGCTTGCCGACAATTTTAGGCATTGTCTTGCGCAGGCCGTAACGCTTCGCGTCTAGCGTGCAGCGAGCAAGGGGTTGCTCGCATGCATGTCGTCAAGAACTCGCCGCGCGCGCTGTTCGCCGCGCTGATTCCGCTGGCCATCGTCGAAGCCGTGCTGATGGCCTTCGCCATCGCGGGCGGGCAGGTGACCGATCCCACCGGCGTGCCTGCGCCGGACCAGATCCTGGCGTTCTTCGCGGGCCGCATGGCGATCAATGCAGCCTTTCTGTTCGCCGGGCACATCGTGCTGCGGCAGTGGACGATATCGAGCCGTCTCGCCTATGGCCTGATGGGCGGCATCGTGGCCGCCGCAAGCTACTGCGTCGCGGTCCGCAACCACATCCAGCTGGCCGCGCCCGGCGACGGCGCGGTGGTGACGATCGGTCTGTTGCCGACAATCGCGGGAATGTTCGGCGGTTTCCTCTATGGCCAGTTCGCCGGCCTGAGCCCGGTTTTGGGCGCAACCGGTGCGGCCGCCGCCGGCACGCCGGCGGCTCCGCCAAGGGTCTTCGACGGACCGGTGCGCGTCCGCACGTCGGTTGCGGGGATTGCGATTGCCGCCCTGATGCCGACCGTGCTTGCAACGCTTCTGCCCTATACGCTGATGCCGCTCCTGATGAACGGTTTCGCGGACAAGAGCACCGCCCATATCTTCGCGGCCGTGATCCCGGCGCAGACCTTCATGGTCATGATCGTGATTTCGGTTATTCCGTCGTGCATCTTCATGCTCTGCGTGCACCACATCGCGCGCGCGATGAGCCGCCGCAGCGCGTGGCAGTACGCGGCGATCGGAGGCGTGGCGGCATTCGGCTGCGCGCTGTTGCTGGTGCTGGTCGTGCCGGTCTTCGCTGCCCTGCTGGTGCCGGCAGCCTTCTGCGGGGCCATCATGGGCGCGCTGTATCGCCGCTTCGCCGGCCTCGAGCCGGTGCCTTTGCCGGAGGTGGTGATCGTTGCCGATCCGGACTCGCTGGTCGGCGCCGATCATCCGTCGCGCCATCAGCACGGCGTCGTTCTCAGCAACTGAGTGCCAGAGACGGAAGGGACGGAAAGATGAAGGGGTTTGCAGCTTTTGGCGTAGCGGTGGCGATCACGGCCGTGGCAGCGGTCTGGTTCTTGACCGGACCGGTGGTGGTGAACGCGGAAGTCAAACCGCTTCAGCCGAGCGCGAAGATACCGGTCTGGAAGCCGGTCCCGACTGACCTGGCGCGCTAGCAGAGCTCAATTTTCGGGCCGCGCGATGCGCCATTGCAGCGTCGTGGCGTTGCCGTTGGCATCGCCCGGCGCCTTGTCGGCCGGCGAGGTGTAGAGCGGGCGATAGCGATACGCCCACATCTTGCTGCCGTCTTCGCGGTCGATCACGGTGAAGTCGCCGATGGCCTTGGCTTCGGCGGTTGCGGCGAGCGGCACCCAGCTCTGGGTGCACTTGCCGTTGCAGTTCGACGTCTTGCCGGTGGTATCGCGCTCGTAAGTGTAGAGCGTCATCCCCTTGAGATCGACGAGCTTGGGACCCTGCTTGGTCAGGATCACCTTCGCGGGCGCGATCGTCGCGTCGGGCTTCGGCGGAGGAGGGGCTTCACTGCCGCCGTGGCCGTTCGCGAGCGCATGGCCGGCGGACAGTACGATGACTGCGGTCGCAACAACGAACCTGAACATCCGAAACTCCAAACCGGCAAAGTTAATTGCGCGTTAAGCGCGGAATTGACGCCGACCGTAACAGCCGAAGGTTAGTTCCAGGTTTCGCAGCACTGCGACAAATACGTGCAGAGTGCCGCTCAGGCCTGCGCCTCGCGCAAGGGCGCACGGCTGAGCTCGTTGCCGGCGGCGATGGCCTTGCGCAGCAGCCGCATCAGCTCCTCGCCCTCCTTGGCGCTGAGACCGCGCAGCATGATCGCTTGCGCGGATTCGACGGCCGGTGTGATCTTGCGCAGCGTACGGCGGCCCTCGTCGGTAATCTCGAGCTCGCGGGCGCGGCGGTCGCGCGAACTGGCGCGGCGCTCGGCAAGGCCCTTCTGCACCAGCCGATCGACCACACCGGTGATGGTGGTGCGGTCATAGGCGATCAGGCCGGCGAGCGTGACCTGGTCCAGGCCCGGATTGGCCTTGATGGTCGCAAGCGCCGCATATTGCACCGGGGTGAGGTCGAAGCCGGCCTCTTCCACTTCGGCCAGAAACACGGCCACGGCGATCTGCTGGAACCGGCGCGCCAAGTGGCCTGGCATGTCGTTGGGTTCGCTCACCGAATTCTCCTCAAGATGCAGGGAGGGAGTGGATGATTGACAAGTATACTGATAGTCAGCATACTGAGCAATATCCAAACAGAACGTTTTCCGGGAGAGGTGCTCATGCAATTCCATCTCAATGGATTCCAGCCGGGCGATCCTGAGATCGCCGATCCCGCCGAGCGCATTCAGGCTCCGGGCGCCGTTGGCGCAGTGCCCGGCGAGGTCGATGTCCTCATCGTCGGCTGCGGCCCGGCGGGCCTGACGCTTGCGGCCCAGCTTGCGCAATTCGGTGACATCAAGACCTGCATTGTCGAGCAGAAGCCGGGCCGGCTTACGGTCGGCCAGGCTGACGGCATTGCCTGCCGCACCATGGAAATGTTCCACGCCTACGGCTTCAGCGAGCGCGTGTTGAAGGAAGCCTATTGGGTCAACGAGACAACGTTCTGGAAGCCGGACGAGCGGGCGCCGGAGAAGATCATCCGCAGCGGCCGGGTTCAGGATGTCGAGGACGGTCTGTCGGAATTCCCGCACGTCATCCTCAACCAGGCGCGCATCCACGACGGTTTCCTCGACGTCATGCGTAAATCACCGGCCAAGCTCGAGCCGTATTACGGAAGACGTCTGCTCGACCTGCAGGTCGATCCGGCCGCGGGGCCTGCCGATCATGCCGTGACGGTGCGCATCGAACGCGTCGACGGTGCTGACGAGGGCAACGTCGAGACCATCAAGGCGCGTTACGTCGTCGGTTGCGACGGTGCGCGAAGCACGGTGCGCAAATCGATCGGCCGCGAACTTCATGGCGATTCCGCCAACCACGCCTGGGGCGTGATGGACGTGCTGGCGGTGACCGATTTTCCTGACATCCGTTTCAAGTCCCTCATCCAGTCGACGAAGGACGGCAGTCTTCTCATCATCCCACGCGAGGGCGGCTACATGGTCCGCCTCTATGTCGAACTGGCGAAGCTCGATGTCGGCGAGCGCGTCGCCAACCGCAACATCACGGCCGACGACGTGATTGCGAAAGCGCAGCGGATCCTGCAACCGCATACGCTCGAGGTGAAGGAGATCGCCTGGTGGTCGGTCTACGAGATCGGACAGCGCCTGACCGACAAGTTCGACGACGTGCCGGAGACCGAGATCGCTTCGCGTCTGCCGCGCATCTTCATCGCCGGCGATGCCTGCCACACCCACAGCCCGAAGGCCGGGCAGGGCATGAACGTCTCGATGCAGGACGCCTTCAATCTCGGCTGGAAGCTCGCCGCCGTTCTCCGCAAGCGGTGCGCCCCACGCCTGCTGCATTCCTATTCGGCGGAGCGGCAAGCGGTGGCCAAGGAGCTCATCGATTTCGATCGCGAATGGGCGGGCATTCTCGCTTCCGCGGCCAAGGCCGGCGGCGCCGACGCAGCGAAGACGCAGGACTATTTCGTCAGGCATGGCCGCTACACCGCGGGCACCGCGACGCATTACACGCCGTCGATCCTCACCGGCGCAGCTTCGCATCAGCATCTCGCGCAAGGCTTCGTCATCGGCAAGCGTTTCCATTCCGCGCCTGTCATCCGGCTTGGAGATGCCAGGCCGATGCATCTCGGCCACGCGGCGCAAGCTGACGGACGCTTCCGGATCTTTGCATTTTCCCCCGCTGAGAATCCCGCAGCGTCGAGTTCGGCCATTCGCGCGCTGTGCAACTTCCTCGCCGAAGCCAGGGAATCCCCGCTCAGGCGCTACACCCCCCCCGGCGCCGACATCGATTCCGTGATCGATCTGCGTGCCGTATTCCAGCAGGACCATCGCGAACTCGCGATCGAGGCGATGCCCGCGCCGCTGCTGCCGCGCAAAGGACGCTACGGTTTGCTCGATTACGAAAAGATGTTCTGTCCGGACCTCAAGGGCGGCCACGACGTTTTCGGGATGCGCGGGATCGATCGGAAGACCGGCTGCATGGTCGTGGTGCGGCCCGATCAATACGTCGCGCAGGTGCTGCCGCTCCATGATTTTGCGGGGCTCGCGGCATACTTCGACGGCTTCATGCTGCAGGTGAACTGACGCGTGCTCCGCCGATGAACGGCGGATGAATATCGAACTCTGTGCACGGCGTGCATCTCAATCTTTTGGCTGATGCGGCGATCGCGAGCGGAACGCTTTAATCTGCTCGCGCGTTCCGCCTTTCAAAGGAGGATTACGCCATGAGACTGAGAACCGCTTTAGTTGCAGCATTGCTGCTTGCACCGACGGCCGCACTGGCCGCGCCCGGTGTCGTCACCGTCTCCACCGGCCTGCGCGCCGGTCCCGGGGCGGGCTTTCCCCTGGTCGATCGGGTCCCCGAGGGCGCCCGCGTCAACATCCATGGTTGCCTGCGCGGCAATGCCTGGTGTGACGTGAGCTTCTCCGACGACCGCGGCTGGGTGTCGTCGCAATATCTCGAATATCTCTACCGCAATCACTACGTCTATCTGCCTGATTATGTCGACGAAGTCGACGTACCCGTCGTTCCGTTCGTGCTGAGCTCGTACTGGTCGAGCTATTACGAGGGACGTCCCTGGTATCGCCGTCACGCCTACTGGAATAGTTACTGGACCTCGCATGAGCGTTTCGCGACGCGGATGACGATCGATCCGCGCGCCGCGCGTATCGGCCGCGCGGCAACGCGTGACGCTGCGGTCGCGCTGGGACGGGAGGGCATCCACGGCAAGGGCCATGTCAACGGCGCCGCGGCGATCTCCGGGCGTGATGCTGCAACGGCACGGCACGACGCTGCGATCACGAAGCGCGATGCTGCCGTGACGGCCGACCGTGCCGGCGCCGGGCGGAGCGAGCGCATCGCGCATGAGCGCGCTGCGGTGCAGGTGCGCAACCCCCGTGATGCGCAGGCGCGCATGATGCACGAGCCGAACGCTGCCCGGACCGCTGTGCGGGCGCAACCGATGGCCCGTGCACATGAAGCGCCGCGGATGTCCGCTGCGCCCGCCGCCCGGCCTGCGATGCCACACATGGCTCAGCCAAATGTCAGCCATGGGCCGCCGATGAATGCGCATGCACAGATGCCGGCACCGCGTGCGGCCGCGCCCGCCCCCGCGATGCCGCATCCGGGCGGTGGCGGTGGCGCGCCGCACGTCAATGCCGCTCCGCACGGTGGCGGCCCCGGCGGCGGTCACGAGAAGCACTAGCATTTGCCAACGAAAGCCCGGCCCTTGCGCCGGGCTTTCTGCTGGTGTGCTGCGGGTTCCGTGCACGTACAATTTGAGAAAGTTCTTCGCCGGCAGATTTCATCGATCGTAATATGTCTACTCAAAGCTGTAAGCATCCACTCCGGGGCAGCGGGGCTACGGGAGGATGATGATGAGACAGAACCAGGCGGAGTCGCGCCGCCAAAATGTCGCGAAGCGGTCGATGACCAAAGAGGCCAAGCAACTGGCCGGCCTGATTGCAGGCTTGCGCAAATCCCTCGACGGCATCCACAAGGAACGGGCGAGCACGAAGCTCACCGGCGCCGAGATGGGCATGCTCGACGAGCGTCGCAACAATTTGTTGCTCACCATTGCTGCCCTGAACGACCGTCTGTCGGCCGTGCAGGGTTTGATTGATCTCGGCCGGCCACATGTGATCCGCGTCCACTGAGCGGATTCCGGGTCCAATCGGTTCCGTCGCGGCGGCGATGGGCCGGAACCCGGTTGACGGCTCTGCGCCTGTCCGGCCTTAGGTCAGGCAGCGAACCAGATCCCGACAAGCAGAATCACATTCAAGATGCTGCGTATGACGTGGCTCCCTTTGCTCCGAAAGGACCGGCGTCGGTGCACAATGCTGCCGCGGACGGCACCAAATTGCCATGCTCCCGGCGAATTGCCGCCAAAGCCCGCTGCCACCACGAGGACGGGTGCAGGGCGACGCAAGGGGATGCGAATTGGCCTACAAAATGATCGCAGAACGCGACAATGAGAAGTACAGTTTCGCTCGCGAGAGCCGGTTGCTCATCGTGGCGAAAGCAAGGGTTTGGGCAAGCGAGGGCTGGCGGGTCGTCATCACGGATCAGGACGGCAAGGCCTATGCGCCGCCGGAGTTCGATCGGTTGCTGGCGGCATGATCGCAGGACGGGCCGGGGGACGACATTGAGACCGCTCATTCGACCGGGGCGCGACGTCATCGCGCCTCTGGTGATTCTCGGGACCATTGCTGTGGTGCTGGCGGCGCCGATCGCCTCCGCGCAAAATCTCGACGCGGGCAAATCGCCCGAAAAGCTCTTCGCCGACGGCTGCGCCACCTGCCATCGCAGCCCGCGGGGGCTTGCAAAAGGGCGCTACAGCCTGACGCTGTCCTGGTTTCTCCAGGACCATTATTCGGCCGGCCCCGACACCGCCAAGGCGCTCGCGGCCTATCTGGTGTCGGTCGATACCCCGCCGCCGGGTGCTGCGGCAAAGCCTGGGCGTAAATCAGCGAAATCCAAGCCGCGTACGCCCAAGCCTGTGCAGAACTGACAGTCGCCTGACTAACCGCGTCGATAGGTCTGCGCGATCAGCCGATCATGCACCGCGCGCAAGTTCGCATTCATGCGGGTCTGTCCCGTCATGACGAAGGACAGCCAGGCGCCGTCGGCGGCGAGACGCACGATCTGAAGCTCCGGCGCGGTGTCGGTGGCGCGATGGCGCTTCAGGCGCGCCTTCATCCAGTCGTTCCAAAATCTGCGTCGCGACGGATCTGTGACGACGACCATGCTCAGCGCCGCCCAGAGGGTGGCAAAGCCGCGCTCGCCGGCATCAGTGCGCCGCCGTCCGCGAAAACAGGTTGATGACGACGACGCCCGACACGATCAGGCCGATGCCGAGAAAGGCTGCGGCGTCCAGCATCTGGCGGAACAGCACGAAAGAGACGGTGGCCGTCAGGATGATGCCGACCCCGCCCCAGATCGCATAGGCGATGCTCAAGGGGATCACCCGGATCGCGACCGACAGCGCGTAGAACGAGGCAACGTAGAACAGCACCATCGCCAGCGTCGGCAATGGTCGCGTGAATTGCGCGGATTGCTGCAAAAAGGCTGAGGCCGTCACCTCGAACACGATGGCGAGGGCAAGGGCTGCATGGGAGAGGGCGGACGTCATGAGCTGCTCGAGATGTGGTGCTCGAAAGATACCGCGCTGTAGGTATGTTCAACCGAGGGGTCGTGGTTTTTCGGTGGGCTGGCCATGCTGAGACGGCATATCACCCGGACGTGACGAACCCGCGACGAATCGCTAGCCTCGCATATGCCGTTCGTGCTGACAGAGCGCGACGGGCGCATGATCGTGCTGGTCCATATCAGAGCCACGCTTGCGCCGCGGCGCGATTGCTTTTACGGACCTGCCCATGCTCGTCATCTCCATACAAAGCCAGGTGGTCCACGGCCATGTCGGCAACAGCGCGGCGGTCCACGCCATGCAGGCGGAGGGCGTCAACGTCGCCGCCGTGCCGACGACGTTGCTGTCGAACCATCCGCGCTACGAGACAGTGCGCGGCCGGGTGCTCGACGTCGAGTTGGTGGCCGATCTGCTGAGAGGCGTCGAGGAGCGGGGCCTCGTCGACGAGGCCGCCGTGCTCGTCACCGGTTATCTCGGTTCGTCCGACAACGCGGCCGTCATCGCCGATTTCATCGAGCGTGCGCTGTCGCGCAATTCGAAGCTCGTCTATCTCTGCGACCCCGTCATCGGGGACGATGGCCGCGTCTATGTCGCCGACGGCATCTTGGACGTGCTGCGACACCGCCTGTTGCCGGCTGCACACCTGATCACGCCGAACCAGTTCGAGCTGGAGCTGCTTTCCGGCGTCAAGATCGCGGACACAGAGGGCCTGCGCGCCGCGGCAACGGCACTTGCGGGGCATCGCCGCATCGACGTCGTCGCCACCGGCTGCACGCTTGTCGACACGCCGGCGGGGCAGGTGGAGACGATCCTGTGCGCGGACGGGCAATTGTCACGCTTTGCGACGCCTCGCCTGCCGATCCGTCCCTACGGCACCGGTGATCTCCTCACCGGCCTGATCGCAGCGCACCTTGCCAAGGGCACGGCGATGGAGGCGGCGGTGCGGCTTGCGGTCGAGACCATCTTTGCCGTGCTCGTTCGCACCCAGCAGGCAGGATCGGCCGAGATGCGTCTCGTGCCGTTGCCGGCGTCTGTCACGCACGACCGAGGCTAAGTCGTCCGCTTCGTGGCGGATTGCGCTGATTTCTGCGGCTTTGCCGGGCTCTTCTGCTCGCGCGCGGCCTGGGCCTTCGGCGGCCTGGCGCTGGCCATGGCGCGCGCCTTCTTCAATTTGACGTTGGCTGCTTCCTTGCGATCCGTCGCACCGCCGCGCTTCGAGATATATTCCGCACCGTCGATCGGGCCGACATGCGGCGGGTCGCGGCCGAGATAGGGCCGGCCGATCCCGAGCGCCTTGCCGTTGGCATCGACCCATTTCCACAGCACTTCCGTCGAGGCCCAGCGTTGTGCGCGATTGTTGCCCTGGGTGCTGACGATGTCGGCGGCCATGCCGTGGCCGTAGCCGCCGCGCAGACTTCCGCCATGATAGGAGCGGTTGGAGGCCGCCTTCAGGCCGCTCGCGATCTCCTGGCGGTAGTCGTCCCGGAACGCGCTGGTGATGCCCGGCGACAGGCCGGCGGCTTCCGCCGCGAGCAGCATGCGAAACAGCTTCTGCTTGAAGCTCCTATCCATCCCGCCGATGACGTAGTCCATCAGCGGCATGTTGGCGTGTTCGGCCGCCTTCGGATCCTTCCAGGCAAAATCCTCGTCGACGAGTTTCGTGAAGCTGCGCATCACCGTGACCATCTTGCCCTTGCGCCTGATGGTGACGGCACGGCGGTCCTCGACCTTGATCGAGTCTTCCTTCGGCGTGCGCTGATAGAGCGCCCAGAGATAGCGATCGACGCAAGCGTCCATGGAGAAGCATTCGTCGAGCACCGCCACGGTGTTCGCGGGGGGCGACGGCCTGCTCTCGGCCACAGGTCCGCTCGCGATGGCGGCGGATGACAGCGCGTCCTCTGGCACGACATCGCCGGGATCGGCGGAGGCAAGCTTGACGGTGGGCTCCGGCGCGGGCTGGGCCGCGGCTTCGCTCGCGACGGGCGCAGGTTCAACGGCTTCGCTTGCGACAGGCGCGGGTTCAGGCGCGATCTGAGAGTCAGGCGGTGTGGCAGCCGATACGATGTCGGAGGGATCGGCCGACGCGAGCTGGACGGTGGGGGCGGGTGTCTCGGGCGGCGGCGCTTCGACCGCAGCCATGCTCGGCGTGGCAGCCGCCGCCGCGGCGATGTCGGCTGTCAGGGCGATGCCATCGTCGATCGTCGCGGCACGCGGGATGTCGGCAAGCTCGAGACGGCTGAGATCTTTCGCGCGGGAGACAGCCGCTGCGTTGGCGCCGCTGTTCTCGATCAAGGCAGGGGCATGGGCGGACAGGGAGAGCGCCAGCCAGCCGACCATCACGGCCGAGGGGCACGCAACAGCCACGAGAAGAGACCGCCGATCATTCATGATCCCTGCCTCCGAGGTTCGAGAGCGAACCAGATTGCACAGCCAAGCACGCGGCACGTCAATTGTTCGGAGGACCATGTGGCAGTGCAATGGCGTAAATCCTCCCATAATCGGCTTTTCAGGCCGGTGTGTCCCGAATGCAACGCCGGTTCCCCACGGGGAAACAGACAAAATCGGCAGCTTTTGCCGATAAAATTGAATGATCCGGATTTACTCAATCTTGGATTGCAGTGGGGCATTGCTGTCGTGCCGGCAACGTCCGGTAGATTCTGGGAAGGACATGCTTGTGAAATTGAAATGCCTCTTGATTGAATTTGCGGCCGATGAATCCGGCGCCACCGCGATCGAATATGGCCTGATCGCAGCGGGGATCGCGCTTGCGATCATCGAAGTCATCTATGCACTCGGCACTGATCTTGTCGCGAAACTGCAGTCGCTGGCGACTGCGTTGAAATAGTCGCATCACCGCCTCGCGATCGTGACGGAACCGAAGCGGCCGACATCATGGCCGGGCTTGTCCCGGCCGTTTCTTTTTTCGCACGATCGATATGCCGCGGTCGGCAAGAAAAGGCCGCGCATCGTGCGAGCTGTGGACGGCGATTCAAACCGAGTGTGATCTCCTTAATAGTTGTTTTGCGGATCGCGGCGCTTGATGCGGGCGCCGCATATTGGCGGCCAAGAATCGTTTTCATAACGGAGTCCGTCATGCCCATTGCGCAAAAAGCCGTTGTTGCCGCCACCTCGCCGCGCGAATTCATCGTCCGGCATCTCGCGACGTTCGCAGCCGCCGCGCTGTTCGTGTTCGTGCTCAGCCTGAGCTACGGGCTCGATCTCAGCCCCGGCTTCTTCTGAGCAGACTCTCATCCGCGCTCCTTCCGCGCGCCAGCCTTGCAGCTGCGTGGGTTGAGCGGCAACGTCCGCTGACGTACCGCTTGGTCCATGGATCAGCGGACGAGCGGCGCTGGCGCTCTCACTCAAAACAACGACGCGACGCAGGCGCTGCTCGGCGTCGTCTGCGGGCTGTCGGCTGCGCTGTTCTGGGCGCTCGGCTTTGCCGGGACGCGGCACGGCCTGAAAGTCGGCTTCACGCCGGTCGATCTGCTGGTGCATCGCTACGTCTGGTCGGGCATCGCCTTCCTGCCGCTGGTCCTGCGCGCCGGCATCTCGGATCTGTGCGGCATCGGCTGGGCGAGGGGCCTTGCACTGATGGTGCTCGGCGGGCCGGTGATGTCGCTGATCTCCTACACCGGGTTTCTGTTCGTGCCGCTCGGCCATGGCAGCGTGATCCAGCCGTCCTGCGCGACGCTCGGCGGGCTGTTGCTGGCGGCTGCGTTCCTGAAGGAGCGGATCTCCGCCTCGCGCCTGACCGGCGCGATCGTCATCGTCGGCGGGCTCGGCGTGATCGGCGCGGAATCGATCGGGCATATCGGCATCGACGGCGTGCAGGGCGATCTGATCTTCGTGCTGACCGGTTTGATGTTCGCAGGCTTCGGTGCGCTGCTGCGGCACTGGCGCGTCTCGGCGGTGTCGGCCGCGCTCGTCATCAACGTGCTGTCGCTGCTGCTGCTGCCGATCTACCTCGCGACCGTGGGTCTTGCCCACATCGCCGCGATCGGCCTCACTGAAAATGCGATCCAGGCGCTGGCGCAGGGCGTGCTCGCGGGGCCGGCGGCGCTATATCTGTTCGCCGTCTCGGTGCAGCGCCTCGGCGTCGCGCGCGCGGCGGTGTTTCCGGCCTGCGTGCCGGCGCTGACGGTCCTCACGGGATGGCTGCTGCTCGGCGAGCCGCCGACGGCGTTGCAGGCGGCCGGCCTCGTGACGGTGCTGTGCGGATTTTATCTGGCGCAGAGGCAGAGGTAGCGCGGCGCGGCCGGCCCCTCGGTATCGCGCCTCAGATCCAGTCCTTCGCCTTCGGGAAGCATGCTTGCTTGCGCTGGCTCCAGACATAGTCCGAGCCGCCGCAGGGCGGGCGCGGACGCGACGTGGCCGGGCATTCGTTCCGGACCCGCGCACCGGTGCCCCAGCCGTCGACCACGCAGACGCCGGCAATGGTGGGATGGCAGCCGGGACCGCAGATGATATCGGCGTTGGCGACGGACCCCGCGCCGAGCAGAAGCGCTGACCCGGCGAGGGCCAGCAGGAATCGTGGAAGGTGCCTCATCACGCGCTCCTCCATCGGCCGAGCCTCGAGCCTCGCACGCCTCCATGACGTGAGGGGGACGGCCGCTCCAGTGAGCCTAGCACCAGATCCCCCGGCTGAGAACGGCGGCGACCGGCTGGACCGGAAAACGCGAAAACAACCCCATGCACAGTAGAAATCCCGACGAATTTCCAGATTTCGGCGATCCCGAATAATTCTTGACCCGTCGGGCAAAACAGGCGCATGATGCCAAGGTGGGCGATTGCGCGGATCGGCACTCACGTCGTCGGCCGCGCCGCATTCACCCCGTGCCTCACGCCTTCTTCACGAACTCCGACTTCAGGTTCATGGCGCCGATGCCGTCGATCTTGCAGGCGATGTTGTGACCGTCGGTTGCGTCCTGGAGACGGATGTTGCGGACCTTGGTGCCGCCCTTGACGACCGAGGACGAGCCCTTGACCTTGAGGTCCTTCATCACGATGACGCTGTCGCCATCGTTGAGCACGTTGCCGTGGGCGTCGCGCACGCCCGTATCCGCCGGCGCCTCCGCGACGGCGCTCGACGCGGCGCTCCATTCATGGCCGCATTCCGGGCAGATCCAGAGATCGCGGTCCTGATAGGCGTGCTCCGACTGGCAGGCGGGGCATCTGGTGGCGTCGGTCATGTCGGGCCTCGATCTTGAAGCGATGCGGGAGAAGCAGGAGCAGGCGGCGCGTGTTTACCGGAACAACGCGACGAAGACCACGTAGAGCCAGCCCAGAATTCCGTGGATGATCGCCCACAGGATCGAGTGGTTGTTGGTGTAGGAGATCGCGATGGCGAGCGCCGAGCCGAAGCCGACGCCGTATTTCGCGCCCTCGACGCGGACGCCGTAATAGCGGTTGCCGTTCATGGTGATCCCTCCCGGAATTGCGCTGCATCTCTTGCTACGCGCATCGCGCCGGCCGCTTGACGCAGATCAATCATTCTTCATGCGCGCCGACCTACGCTTGCCAAGTCAACGAAGCGAAGGCGAGGTCAAAGCGATGTCGCGCAGCGTTCGAATTTACATCGGCCTCGCCATCCTGATCGCGTTGTCGGTGCTGTTTCTCTTCAGCGTCGTCCACACCGCCGCCGGCGCAACCAGGCCATCGTTGCGCAGGATAACCGAAGGGCATCGCCTCGCGCAGGCCTGGTGCCAGACGTGCCACGCCGTCGAGCCCGGCATGGCCGGGTTCTTCGACCTGGCTCCGAGCTTCCAGGCCATTGCCGACCGCAAGGGCACCACTGCGCTCTCGCTCAAGGTGTTCTGGCGAACCAGCCACCAGGACATGCCGAACCTCGTGATCGCCCCCGGTCAGGCCGACGTGCTCTCGGAGTACATCCTGAGCCTGCAGCGCAATTGACGGCGTCGAACGCCGGGGGCTTCTGCCTCAATCGTCCATGAAGCGCGCCGAGCCCGATACCCGGATCGAGCCGCCCTTGGCCGCGCCGATCTCGGCCCGGATCAGCGAGCGCGCGCCCATGTCCTCGCCCTGGACGATGTCGATGTCGCCGCCATGCGGCCAGTCGATGTCGCGCAAATAGCCGGCGAACGCGGCGGCGGCCGCGCCCGTGGCCGGATCCTCGACCACGCCGCCGGCGGCAAAGGCATTGCGCACGTGGAACAGCCGCGGTGTCTCCGCCGTCACCAGCGCGATGGTGACGAGGTTTTCGCGCGCCATCAGGGCGCGGCCGCGCTCGAAGTCATAGGCCATGCCCGCGAGCGCCTCGCGCGACGTCAGCGCAAGCAGGGCGTGATCGGCGCCGCCGTGGATTTTCGCCGGCGGCAGCTCGGGGTCGAGATCGGCGCTTGTGTAGCCGAACAGGTCGAGCAGGGCGTCCCGCAGCGAGGGATCGAGCGGCGCGCGGCGCGTCGGCGGCGATTGCAGCGCGGCTGCGATGGTGTTGCCGTCGCGCCGCCCCGAGACGGAAATGACCGAAGCGTTCAGATGCAGCTCGAAACTGCGGTCGCCGAACCGGTGCGCGAGCGCCGCGCCGAGCGCGATGGTGGCGTGGCCGCAGAACGGCACCTCCATGGCAGGCGCGAAATAGCGCACGCGCCAGGCCCCCCCTGCGGGCGCGGCAAAAGCGGTCTCGGAAAAGCCGACCTCGGCAGCAATCGCCTGCATGTCAGCGACATCGGGCAGGGCCTCGCCGATCCAGACCCCGGCGGGATTGCCCCCTCGGTTGCCGTCGGAGAAGGCTGCGATGCGAAGGACTGTCATGGGGGGATCCTGCTGGCGGCGGATTACGATGCCCCAAGTGTAGTGTGTAGATGTGTAGCGTGTAGCCCGGATTGGGTTGCAAGCGAAATCCATCCTTCCGGGGCTTGATGTCTCTCGCAGCCTCCGCGCAGTCTATTTCTGGACCATGGCCTGCGCGCCTGAGGAGGCAGGCGCAGGCTCCCAGGGCGCAGGGAGGATCACGCGGATATGCTGGGCCGCGCCGGCATGGTCGGTCGCGGGAGCGGCGGGCCTTGCGGGCTGGTCCTGCGCGCCCTCGGCGGCCGCCACCGCGATGGATGCCAGGATCAAACTCGCCGCGATCACCGCAGCCCGCAAATCAAACGTCATTGTCGCCGTCCTCCGTTGGCATGGAGAACGAACGAGCGGCCCAAAAGTTCAGTGGCAAGCCTTTCGCTGGCAGCAAGGCTTTCGCTACCAGCAAGGCTTGCGCCGATGATATCGCGGACTGCGGGGCATCAGGGATGGAAGCGGGGCGAAAGCCGTCTTTCAAGAAGCGGTCATCCAGCCGGGCCCGCGGGCAAAATCGCTTGCCTTGGCGGATGTCCTCCAGCACTCTTCCCGCGAAGGAGACCAACGCATGAAACTCATGACTGTCGCCTGCGCGCTCGGAACGGCCCTGGTGCTGTCGAGCCTCGCAACATCAGGTGCCGAAGCCCGAACGCGGAAGGCTGTCGTCGTTCGCGCACCACAGGAGAGGCTGATCGTCACGGCGCCCGTGCTGCGGCCGACGCCGTGGGACTACAATGTCGTTCCGCGTTATCGCTATCGTCCCGAGGACGACCGCGTCGATCCCTACGGCCCGCCGTTCGTGCCGTCCTATGTTCGCTACGAGGGATGGCGCTGGCCGTATTGGTGGTAGCGATCTGCAGTGCGCGCAGGATGAGTTTCGCTGCGATCTACCCATCCCACGGCACTGACCGCCGTCGAGCCCCGCGCGCCCGGCGGGCTCACCAATCCGGATCGCCGTAGTAAGGGCCGCCCATGTAGGGCGGAGGCATCCAGCGTTCTCGCGGCGGCGGCCTGGGTCGCCGGGGCGGTGGGGCGTCCGGCACGTGAGGTCGCGCCCGCGCCGCTGCATCCATGTTCACACTGCGCACGGCGGGCTTCGCGGCTGCGGACGCCGGTGAAGCCGTCAGTTGCGTCTGCAGTGCCTGAACCTGCGCGGCCAGGCGCGCATTGTCCGCCGCATCCTTCTCCTGCGCTGCCTTGAGCTGTTGAATGGTGTCGGCCTGATCACGCAAGGCCTGCTCGTTGCGGCTTTTCAACTGCTCGAGCTTCGTGGTGATGTTGGCAAGCTCGGTGGTGACGGTCTTGAGCGACTGCGCGAGGTCGGGCGATGACGGGTCAGGCGCTTGGGCACTGGTTCGTGGACCATCGGCTTTTGGCGCGTCAGCTTTGAGAAATTCGGCTTTTGGAACGTCAGGTCCCGGGGAGTCGGCTTTTGGCGTGACGTCCGTGTCCTTGCCACGCGGCGGCGCGGGCACCGAATTTGGCTGATCCGCCGCAGCCAGTTGCACGGCGGCCGGTTGCGCCGGAGGTTCGGCCGCGGACGCGCGTGGGGGCTGACTGGCCGGCGGAACCAGGCGCGCCATGATCGACTTGCTGAGCGATGTGGCCTCCTCACGATATTGCGACGCGACGGCGGCACCGAGAACGCCGATCGCGAGCACGAGGATGAGCAGGGCACGCAGCATAGGCCGATTTCCCTTCAGACCTGGATTGCGAACTGTGCTCACCGGTGCCGGCGTGATTTTATCAGGAGTTTCGGCATCCCTCGGAGTTTCCGCCGCCTTTGCAGCGGCGTTTGCCGGCGCGGTTTGCGGGCGTTCGCCATCGCGTTCCATTCCGGAAACCAGCCGGTCCAGCCGCGCAAGGTCTTCCTCCGCGCTCTTGATCCGGTCGTAGGCCCGCGCCAACCCGCCCTCGGCGCGCGCCTCGTCCGGCTTCGCGGTATCAGGCTTCACGGTATCAGGCTTGGCGGTATCAGGCTTGCCGATATCGGGCTTGACCATATCAGGGTTGGCGTCGTTCGTTTCAGGCACCGATGCGCTCTCCATCCGGTCGGGCGTCAATGGGAGGCGGTCCGATCACGCGAAGGATAGGTCTCGCCGCTGTCCAACACAACGCGCGCGCAAAGGAAAAATTATGGCGGGCCGGGAGCGGGTTGGAGCAGGGGCGCCCGCGTCATCCGGAAGATCTCTGCCGAGCTGGCAAACATTGATCTCGACCGCGCCGTTCGCCGCGGCCAAAATTTGCGTGTCGCAACGTGTTCAGCTTTTGGGGGAAAGCATGACCGAACGATCGTCACATTCATATCTTGCCTTGACCGACGGCATCGCCACGCGCGCGACCGATCCGATCCTGCTCGCCGGCCGCGTGCTGCTGGCCGTTCTGTTTCTCATGACCGTGTGGGGCGGCGGGCCGAATGCCGACTATCTCAAATCGCTGGGCTATCCCGCGCCGGCCGTCATGAGCACGCTCGCGCATGTGGTCGAATGGGTCGTTGTCGTCTCGCTGCTGTTCGGCGTCGGCACGCGCTACGGCGCGCTTCTCGCCATCGCCTTCGTGGTGATCGCCTTTGCCACCGCGCACCGCTACTGGGACTTTCCTCAGGCTGCACAGAATTTGCAGTACACGCTGGTGAGCAAGGATCTCGCGATCACCGGCGGCCTCCTGCTGCTGTTCGTGACGGGGCCGGGGCGCTGGAGCGTGGATGAAAGGTTGAGGGGATAGTCCGCAGCAGCGCGCAGGCTTGGCTGGTGACCAATGCATTCAATTCGGGGTGGATGGGTCAATTGAGTGCGCCGTCGCCGTCATTCTGGAGCCGGCCATCAATAGCGGCCGCCGCTGCCCTTTTGCTGGTTGATCCAGGCCGACAATGATTTCGGCGCCGCTTTCGCGGTCCGGGTGAGCGATGCCTTCGCGTTGTCGCGGGCGCCTTTCGCCGGACGGGTGCGCGACGCTTCCGCTGCGCTGACGCTCCTCACAGCAGCCATCGATGCCTCCGCGGCTTCCTTCTCGAGCCGCAACTGCTTCAATCGCGCCATCTTGAGGCGCTCCGCCTCGACTTCGGGCCGTTCGGCGAGCAGCGGCTTGTGCTGAGCAAGCTCGGCCGTAACAAGGACACCGAGAATGGTCGTCTCGCCGAGCGCCTTGCAGGCCTCCAGCCGATGCAGTCCCTCGACCAGAACGAGGCGGTCGCCGTCGAGCCTGATGGAAATGGGCTCCTGCTGTCCGATCTCCATAATGCTTTCCGCGACCTCCGCGACGGTCTCGGGCTTGATGGCTTTCTTCTGCTTCGTGGGGACGAAGATCTTCTCGATCGGGAAGCTCTCCGGTTTGGGCATAACTTTAACTCCGCTTCTACCGGGCCAGTCGGAACCCATGCCGGGGAGGTCGGAGTTTAGGAGGGAAGGGCGAAGCCGCAAAGGTAATTCGGAGGAATGCGGTGTGCACTTAATCAGTGGCGCATGCGAAAGTTAGCTGAAGTCGATGGTCTGGCGAGAGCGAATGAATCTGTTGCACTGTCACCGATGGATTCGGCAACGGCTCAACCCGTCTTACAGGTTGTCATCGTAAGCTCAGCACCTGAACAATTTTGGGTTGAATCCCGTCGATGCATCGTCAAGGATGTATTCTTTCATTGATCGATGAGAGAGATGTGTATCGTCCATGTCCTTGCCTGCGGTCCGCGCGCTACTAGGAAGCATCGACGATCTGCCTGATGACCTCGACTTCGAAGAGGAAGATGGCTGCATCTATCTCCGGGCGCCGATCGGATTGAGTGAAGACGATCGGTGGCTCACCCTGATCGATGTCGGCCTTACACCGCGACGCGACTCGACGCCGCTCCCCGATTTGAGATCGTTCGACTATCACGAATTTGGGTATGAAATTACCATACTGGATCAGCTCGGGAAGGTTCCGATCCGGTCAACGATGAACAGGGACATCGCGAAGACCTGGTTGCCACCGAGTTGCTCCGGATTGGTTCTTGATGTCGTAAGTCATTGTTGCCGCAGGCTTTTGCAGGAGCTTTCGCCTGGCTATATCTATCGCGTGACGTCCGCCAGACAGGTCGGCGGGCCGGCGCTGCACAAGCACACTTTGGTGACGAATGTGATGCAGAATGAAGGTTACTCGATCCTTATGGACGGAGTGGACGATTGGAAGCGGACATTCTGGCTGATGGGCCGAGAGGGGTTTGATCTCTCCTATCTCAGGTAGGGAGCTCGATGAAGGTCTTGCGATGAACTGGCAAACGTTGATCTCGACCGCGCTACGCGCCATCGGTTTCCGCAAGGAAAGCGAGCCGCGGCCGCGCGTCTATGAGGGCATCCGCGAGCGCCGGGGAGAAGAGGCGCAACGCTATCTCGAACAGGCAAACCGCTCGCTGGCCAAGCTTCGGAAGAAGCGGGACGAGCGCGCGCATGAGTGTGCGTAGTTTGTAGATGGAGCCATGCGTGGCTCATCGTCCTTATCGAGCGACTGATAATGGGTATCCTTTGCTCCACCCATCCTAGGAGTCGGTCTGTTTCAAGACGGACAAGCGACCCGCGCTCCGTACGATCTCTGGATATCGTCGTATAATTGACATCGGTGCAGTGCCAACTGTGTATTGATTTCCGTGCGCGATGGCGAACTCTTCGGATAGCCGTTGAACAACCCATCGGGCATGGGCGGCCGTTACATTTGCATTGACATCGTGAAGGCCTCTCTCCGACTGGCTGATGAACTCGGCGGCCAAAGAAGTCGCAGAGACCGTTTCGGGTTGTCGACCGAAATCCGGCGAGCAGAGGATCATCCGCGTGATCATCTTGCCAAGCGTTTACTTCGGCGACGAGATATTTGTCATGTCGCAGCATTTGTGCGAACCGAGAAAGGAAGAATGATTTCCCCTGGCCCCATTGTGCATCGATGTTGAGTACGTACGATGCTGGACGCTTAGCTGCTGCGCGCTCGGCGACGCGGTTCAAAAGGAACGATTTCAGGAATAGCGCGTCATCTGCTCGCCGAAGTCGGTCATCGGCCCAGATATCACAAGGTTCGTCTGCAACTGTCATGTCGATGCGGTCCTTGGACAAGGCGCCCGCCGGCTGCGCGTGCTGTTGAGTAGACGCAACAGAATTGCGTGCGCTCTGGTGGCTGCCGGTTTCGGTTGTAACCAGAAAGGGCGATCTTTCGATCGCCCTTCCCGTAGTAGTCAAAATAGCCGCGATGCTTGTTGCTACCGCCGTTTGTTGGCCCTCACGAACACCCCGTCGTGCTGCCGCAAGTATCGCACTTCATGCAGGTGCCATTCCGCACCAGCGTGAAGTTGCCGCACTCGCTGCACATCTCACCTTCATAGCCCTTGGCCTTGGCTTCCGCGCGGCGCTCGGCCTTGGTGGGGGCGGCGACTGACGCGGCGCTGCCGGCCTTGCTCCACTGGAGCGCTTCGAGCTTCTCCGTGGGGGAGAGGTCGTGTTGCGCTTCCTGCTTCAGCGCGACGGCGCCTTCGATGGCGTCGCCGACACGGGCCGAGGCACCGTGCGCGAGGGCCGTGACCTTGCTGCCGCCTGACGGCGCGCTGTCGTTGCCTTGCGCGATGGCGGCGCTGCCGCCGCGCATCACGACGAGGTTGTCGGTGCGGGAGCGGGTGAGGCCGCGCGACACCAGCTTGGTGGCGTGATGGGTCTCGTCCGGCTCCTTGCCTTCCTCGACGCCCTTGCCGAGCGCATCGAAGCCCGTCTCGTTGGGATCGACATGGGCGAGATCGAAGCGCGACATGTAGCTGACCGCCAGTTCGCGGAAGACGTAGTCGAGGATCGAGGTCGCGTACTTGATGCTGTCGTTGCCCTGCACGGGGCCCGCCGGCTCGAAGCGGGTGAAGGTGAAGGCGTCGACGTACTCGTCGAGCGGCACGCCGTATTGCAGACCAAGGGAGACCGCGATCGCGAAATTGTTGATGAAGGAGCGGAGCGCTGCGCCTTCCTTGTGCATGTCGATGAAGATCTCGCCGAGACGGCCGTCGTCATATTCGCCGGTGCGCAAGTAGACCTTGTGGCCGCCGACGACCGCCTTCTGGGTGTAGCCCTTGCGTCGGTCAGGCATCTTCTCGCGCTCGCGCATCACGATGATGCGCTCGACCAGCTTCTCGACGATCTTCTCCGAGACCTGGGCGGCACGCGCCGCCATCGGCTTCTCGTAGAGCGTCTCGACCGCATCGTCCTCGTCCTCGTCATCGCTGATGAGCTGCGAGTTGAGCGGCTGGCTGAGCTTGGAGCCGTCGCGATAGAGTGCGTTGGCTTTCAGGGCCAGTTTCCACGACAGCATGTAGGCGGACTTGCAGTCCTCTACGGTTGCGTCGTTCGGCATGTTGATGGTCTTGGAGATCGCACCCGAGATGAAGGGCTGCGCCGCCGCCATCATGCGGATGTGGCTCTCGACCGACAGATAGCGCTTGCCGATCTTGCCGCAGGGGTTGGCGCAATCGAACACCGCGTAATGTTCAGCCTTGAGGTGGGGAGCTCCCTCGACCGTCATCGCGCCGCAGATGTGGACGTTGGCCGCCTCGATCTCGCGTTTTGTAAATCCGACGGCCTGGAGGAGATCGAAGCCCGGAGTCGCAATGGCTTCCGCACCGATTCCGAGCTGCTCGCGAATGAAATCCTCGCCAAAGGTCCACTTGTTGAAGGCGAACTTGATGTCGAAGGCGGTCGGCAGGGCCTTTTCGACCTTGGCGATGGCTTCGTCCGTGAAGCCCTTGGCCTTCAGCGTCGAGGCGTTGATGCCCGGCGCGTTGGAGAGCGAGCCGTGGCCGACGGCGTAGGCTTCGATCTCCGCGATCTCGCTCTCGCGATAGCCGAGCGCGCGCAGCGCCGAGGGCACCGCACGGTTGATGATCTTGAAGTAGCCGCCGCCGGCGAGCTTCTTGAACTTCACCAGCGCGAAGTCGGGCTCGATGCCGGTGGTGTCGCAATCCATCACGAGGCCGATCGTGCCTGTCGGCGCGATCACCGTGGTCTGGGCGTTGCGATAGCCGTTGACTTCGCCGAGCTCGAGCGCCGCATCCCAGGCCGCCTTGGCATGGGTGACGATGTCTGCCTGCGGGCACGAAGCGTGGTCGAGCGGCACCGGGTTGACGGAGAGCGCCTCGTAGCCGGAGGCCTCGCCATGCGCGGCGCGGCGATGGTTGCGGATGACGCGCAGCATGTGCGCGGCGTTCTTCTTGTAGCCGGGGAAGGTGCCGAGCTCGGCCGCCATCTCGGCCGAGGTCTTGTAGGTGATGCCGGTCATCACAGCGGTCAGCGCGCCGCAGAGCGCACGGCCTTCCTTCGAATCATAGGACAGGCCCATGGTCATCAGCAGGCCGCCGATGTTGGCGTAGCCGAGGCCGAGCGTGCGGAACTCGTAGGAGAGCTCGGCGATCGCGCGCGAGGGGAACTGCGCCATCATCACGGAGATTTCGAGCACGATGGTCCAGAGCTGGCAGAGGTGCTCATAGCCCTTGACGTCGAACTGCTTGGTCTCGGTGTTGTAGAAGGTGAGCAGGTTCGCGGACGCGAGGTTACACGCCGTGTCGTCCAGGAACATGTATTCCGAGCACGGGTTGGACGCGCGGATGTCGCCTGACGCCTTGCAGGTGTGCCAGTCGTTCATCGTGGTGTTGAAGTGCAGGCCCGGATCGGCCGACGCCCAGGCGGCGTAGCCGATCTTTTCCCAGAGGTCGCGCGCACGCAGCGTCTTCGTCACCTTCCTGGAGGTGCGGGCGTTCAGGTTCCAGTCGCCATCGGTTTCGACGGCACGCAGGAAGTCGTCCTTCAGCGACACCGAGTTGTTGGAGTTCTGGCCGGAGACGGTGAGATAGGCTTCGCTGTCCCAGTCGGTGTCGTAGGTGTCGAACTGGATGTCCTTGTAGCCTTGCTTGGCGAACTGGATGACGCGCTTGATGTAGTTGTCAGGCACGAGGCTGCGGCGGGCGAGCTTGATCTCGCGGCGGAGCGCCGGGTTCTTCTCGGGATCGAAGCAATCATCGCCCGAGCCTTCGCAGTTCACGCAGGCCTTCAATACAGCCTTGAGATGCTTCTGGTTGATCTTGGAGCCGGTGACGAGGGCTGCAACCTTCTGCTCCTCCTTCACCTTCCAGTCGATATAGGTCTCGATGTCGGGGTGATCGACGTCGACGACGACCATCTTGGCCGCGCGGCGCGTGGTGCCGCCCGACTTGATCGCGCCGGCCGCGCGGTCGCCGATCTTGAGGAAGCTCATCAGGCCGCTCGAGCGGCCGCCGCCCGACAGCTTCTCGCCTTCGCCGCGCAGGCGCGAGAAGTTCGAGCCGGTGCCGGAGCCGTATTTGAACAGGCGGGCTTCGCGGACCCAGAGGTCCATGATGCCGCCTTCGTTGACGAGGTCGTCACCGACGCCCTGGATGAAGCAGGCGTGCGGCTGCGGGTGCTCGTAGGCCGACTTGGACTTGGTCAGCTTGCCGGTGAAGGGGTCGACGTAATAATGGCCCTGGCCGGGGCCGTCGATGCCATAGGCCCAATGCAGGCCGGTGTTGAACCATTGCGGCGAGTTCGGCGCGACCATCTGCATGGCGAGCATGTAGCGGAGCTCGTCATAGAAGGCCTGCGCGTCTTCGTCGGTCGAGAAGTAGCCGCCCTTCCAGCCCCAATAGGTCCAGCAGCCGGCGAGGCGGTCGAACACCTGCTTGGAGGAGAGCTCGCTGACATAGCGCTCCTTCTCGGGCAGCGCTGCGAGAGCTTCGGTGTCGGGCACGGAGCGCCACAGGAAGGAGGGGACGGACTCTTCCTCGACCTTCTTCAGGCGCGCGGCGACGCCGGCCTTGCGGAAGTATTTCTGGGCGAGCACGTCGGAGGCGACCTGCGACCATTCGGTCGGGACTTCGACGCCGTCCATCTTGAACACGACCGAGCCGTCGGGATTCCGGATCTCCGACGTGGTCAGGCGGAATTCGATTCCCGCGTAAGGTGACTGTCCCGAAGTGGTGTGGCGCCGCTCAATCCGCATGGTCTTGCCCCGTCCTTATCTTTGACCCGATACGCCCCTCGTTGAAGGCGTCCGGGTCGCTATTTCGTTTCGCGTTTCCACCCAGGCCGATCGGCCCTCGGGCACCGCAGTTCAGCCGGTGGATCCGGCCCAGTTTCTCCCGACGTGATTCACCGATGCGCGCATCGATCATCCGCCGGCATGTCCAGGAACATCCGCCCCCAAGGGGATGAGCCCGACATGCGTTCAAACGCCCCACACCGTCACAACGTCTACCGATGCCATCAGAGCCTGTTGCCGGCCCGTTCTGGCGCCCCGGGGAGTCCACATTTCACGGGCAGACAAGCCCTCATTCCGCGGCCTTTGGCTGGCTTGGCGGAGTGTCGATTTGCGAGACCCTTTGGGGGAGTGCCGGCGGGACGCAAACTCACTCGCGCCGAACGGATCGAAAGCTAGGACTCTCCAAAGCGCCCGTCAAGAACTAGTGCGAGTTCCTGAATCAAATACTAAATATGGTGGATTGTGGGGGATAACAGGGGGCGAAGCCCGCGCCTGTCTTGAGCCAAGTATCAGTGAGTCCTGAGGGATTCCCAACCGAAAAAATTTGCATCCCGTGATGATCCGGACGCTTCATCCCGCTGTTCACAGGGCAGGTATATTTTTGGGCGATGGGATTGCGTCAGGCAGACTCACGTAGTGGTACGGAAGGTGAGGGCAGGCATGCCCGCCGAGGTGGTGGTCGGGGAGCCGAATCCGCGCCAAGCTGAGGGCGATTTTGCCGGACTGCCCACATGCTTGATTCGACTCGCCGGGATACGCAGCCGCGTATCGCCCCGGCCGGCCTGATGTTCCTCGCCATCACCTCGATCGGCTGGGGCTTCAATTGGCCGGTGACCAAATTCCTGATCGGCGAGCTGCCGCCGCTGACGCTGCGCGGCGTCACCGGCGTGCTGGGGGCTATCCTTCTTGCGCTGCTCGCACTCGTTCGCCGGCAGAGCCTGCGGGTGGAGCCGGGCGTCTGGCCGCGGCTGCTCACCGCCGCTGTCCTCAACGTCACCGGCTGGATGGTGCTGATGGGGCTGGCGCTGCTCTGGCTGCCGGCGAGTGAGGCGGCGCTGATCGCCTACACCATGCCGGTCTGGGCCTCGCTGATCGCCTGGCCCGTGCTCGGGGAGCGGCCGACCGTGCTGCGCACCCTGGGCCTGGTGATGGCGTTTGCCGGCCTTGCCTCGATCATGGGGGGCAACGGCATCGCCGCCAGCGCGCAGAAGGCGCCCGGGATCATCATGGCGCTGGGCGGCGCGCTCGGCTTTGCAATCGGCACGGTGTTCTCGAAGAAATATCCGATCCATCTGCCGCCGATCACGGCCGCGGCCTGGCAGATCGGCATCGGCTGCCTGCCGATCTCGATCATCGGCCTCCTGGTCGAGACCACGCATCTGGACAGGGTGACGCCAACGGGCTGGTGGCTGCTGGTCTATTCCACCGTGGTGCAGTTCTGCATCGCCTATGTCAGCTGGTTCGCGGCGCTGGCGCGCCTGCCGGCCTCGGTGGCGGCGATCGGCACGATGGCCGTGCCCGTCATCGGCGTCGTCGCATCCGCGATCGCGCTGCACGAGCCGCTGGGACCTGGGCAGATCGCCTCGCTGATCTTCACGCTGGCGGCGGTGGTGCTGGCGACGCGCTAGGCCCGCCGTTCAGCGCCTTCCGGATCATCTCGGCGAGCTGGTTGCGGCGATAGGGCTTTGTCAGCAGCATCACGCCGTCGTCGAGCTTGCCGTGATGGACGATGGCGTTGTCGGTATAGCCGGAGGTGTAGAGCACCCTCACGCCCGGCCGGCGCTTTGCCACTTCCTCGGCAAGCACGCGGCCGCTCATGCCGCCGGGGATGACGATGTCGGTGAAGAGCAGGTCGAAAGCCTGGCCGGCCTCGATCATCTGCAGCGCGGCACGGCTGTCGCCGGCGGAGACCGTCTTGTAGCCGAGGCTCTGGAGCTGGGCAGTGACGAAGTTGCGCACCAGATTGTCGTCCTCGACCACGAAGATGGTCTCGGCGCCGCCTTCGGCCTGCGGCGCGATCGAGCTTGTCGCTTCCGTCACGCCCTGGCCCGGCGGCAGATAGAGCTTGATCGTGGTGCCGTGGCCTTCCTCGCTGTAGATCTTGATGTGGCCGCCGGACTGCTTGACGAAGCCGTACACCATGGAGAGGCCGAGGCCGGAGCCCTTGCCGACCTCCTTGGTGGTGAAGAACGGCTCGAACGCCATCTCCTGCACGCTCTGCGGCATGCCGGTGCCGGTATCGCTGACGGCGAGCATCACGTAGGCGCCGGGCCGCACGTCGGGATTGACCTGCGCATAGGCCTCGTCCAGCACGACGTGGCGGGTCTCGAGCAGCAGCTTGCCGCCGTTCGGCATGGCGTCGCGGGCGTTGATCGCCATGTTGAGCACGGCATTGGTGAGCCGCGAGGGATCGATATGAGAGGTCATCGGCCCCTGCTGCAGGGCCGTCTCGATCTGGATCTGCTCGCCGAGGGTGGGGCGCAACAGTTTTGCGATGTCTGCGATGGCGGAATTGATCTCGACGTCGCGCGGCTGCAGCGGCTGTTTTCGCGCGAAGGCCAGCAGGTGCTGGATCAGTTCCGCGCAGCGCTCGGCGGCATCGTCGATCAGGCGCGCGGTGCGCTGCAGCTCGGGCTGGTCCTTCAGGCGCGCTACCAGCGTCTCGGTGTTGCCCGAGATCACGGTCAGCATGTTGTTGAAGTCGTGCGCGACGCCGCCGGTCAGCTTGCCGATGGCATCCAGCTTCTGCGACTGGTGCAGCTGCCGCTCGGTTTCGCGCGACGACGTCGCGTCGTGATAGACCAGCACGGCGCCGGAGATGTTGCCTTGCCCGTCGCGCATCGGCCGGCCGCTGATCATCAGATGGCGCACGTTGTTGCCGCTGTGCGGGCGGACGATCATCTCGAGATCTTCGAACTCGTCGCCGCGCAGTACGCGCACCGACGGCAGCTCGTCGGACCCGAGCGGCGTGACGCCGTCGCCGTGAAACACGTCGGACAGTGCGCGCAGATTGCCGAGGCTCATGCCGGTCCGATGCAGCAGCATGCGCTCGGCCGCAGGATTGGACAGCAGCACGGTGCCCTCGGCGTCGATCACCAGTACCGCCTCCGCCATGCTGCGGAACGTGCTCTGCAGCACGTTGACCGACAGGCGCAGCTCGTCATGGGCGGTGACGAGATGCTCGGTGCGTTCGGCAACCGCGGCCTCGAGGACTTCCTTGGCGGCCTGGGTCTCGTACAGCGTGCTCTTGGTGCGCTGGCTCTCGCGCGTCACGATCACGACCAGCAGCAGGATGAGCAGGGCGCCGGCGACGTCGATGCCGAGCAGCACGATGCCGGTGCGGCGCGAATCCTGCGATCGCGCGGTGAGCAGCCGCTCTTCCCCGGCGCTCAGCCGGTCGAGGTTGCCCATCACCGTGTCCATCAGGCCGCGGCCTTCGGCCTTGCCGTTGAGCGCGGCGATGCCGTCGGCGTCATTGGCCGCGCGCAGGCGCATCGCCTCAGCGGCAATCTCGACCCGGCGGAGCGCCAGCGGCTCGGTGCCCTCGATCAGCGCGGTCTGATCCGGATTGTCGCGCATATTGCGCTTGAGGTCGGCAAGGGCGGGCGCGATCTGGGCCCGCACCGCCTGGAATTCGTCGTTGAAGCTCGAACTCCGGTAGATCTCGTAGCCGCGCGCGGCGCTTTCGGCGCGGCGGATCAGGACGCGCAGATCGGAGATCTTCTTCAGCACGCCGACGGTGTGGTTGACCCAGGCGGCGTCCGACCGCGACTTGACGTCGAGACCGATCGAGGCGGCGGTGATGAGCAGGAGAACGGCAAGTCCAGCACCGAGAATGACGCGCTGCGAGGGGATCAAGGGGCCTCTTTCTGGTCCTTCGGCGGCGCGCGCTCGCCGAGGCATTCCCGGATTGTCGTCAGCAGCGTCTCGGGCGTGAACGGCTTGCGCAGGCAGCGCGTCGCACCGAGCTCCAGCGCCATGCGCAGGAAGTCCGGGGAGGGCGAGGCGGATGAGGCGAAGGCATAGCCCGACATGGCGATCAAGGGGATCGTCGGTGCACGCTCGTGAAAGATGCGGATGGATTCGAAGCCGCGCATATGCGGCATGAAGATGTCGACCAGCATCACATCGAACGTCTGCGCTTCCAGCGCAGCAAGCCCGGTTTCGCCGCCGTCAGTCAACGTGACGTCGAAGCCCTGACGCAGGAGGAGGACCTCGATGGTCGCGCCGACCATCGGATCGTCATCTACCACGAGAATACGCGGCATGACCTTCCCTAGTAGATCGAAGTCCCCACAGCGACTGGTGATATAAGCGAATCGTGCGCCGGGTCAATTTTGGATTGGGCCTGGGAAGGATATGCACGGCGCAATGCATAGCGGCCTTGCAGGTTCGGCGAGCTGGGTGAATTCCGTCGGACTTCAATGAAAAGTTGAAGCCAATCCGCACGCTCCACAAGAGCTGCTCGTGGCAGGATTCGCGGGAGATGGCCGAGCAAGATTGCCCGCAAACGAAAGGGCGGCCCCGATTGCCGGCGCCGCCCTCGAACGTTGCACGTCAGGTCGTGCTACGGGCAGGGATGGCGCAGGCCATCATAGCCGAGATAGGTACCGGACGCCGGATCGTAGGAGCGATAGCGCTGGGCGCAATAGGCCACTGAGTCGCCTCCGGTGTCGGGCACCACGGCGACGGTCGCACCGTCGTCATAATAGCCGTCGTCGTAGTAGCCATCGCCGTAATACGGACCGCCGTAATAGGCGTATGAGCCAAGGCCGCCGATCGCGGCACCCGCCGCGAAGCCGGGCCAGAAGCCGCCACCGCGATGGTGGTGCCAGCTGCCGCCGTGCCAGTTGCCGCCGCCGCCATTCCAATGGCCTCCGGCTGCTGCGAAGTTGCGGCTACCGCCGCTTAAAGTGGCGCCGCCGCTCGGGCGCACCGCCGCGCTGGCTGCAAAATTGCCGCCGCCCCCACTGAACCGCGCGCCGCCTCCAAAGCTGCCGCCGCCCATGCGGGCACCGCCGCCGCCACCGAAGTGAGCGCCGCCGCCACCACCGCCGAAATGGGCACCGCCGCCGCCATGGCCACCATGGCCCTGCGCGAAGCTCGGGGTTGCCATCGGAAGAACCAGTGCCAGCGCTGCGGCCGCACCCAAAACTCTTAGACTGTTCATGTTCAAACTCCTTTCCCGGAAGCAAATCCCTTGAAAGGGCTACGGTTCCAGGGATCACACCGGTTTGCGCATGAGAACCAGATTTTCACGCAGCCGCTGTACCCGGCATGAACGGATCGCGTCCGATTTGCGGCAGCCTCTATTGCCGTCGCTTTGGCTGCCCGCGTCAGCGCGTTTGGGCGGGGCACGGCCGCGCCCGCTGAACTGGACATTTGGCCGCCCGGATGGCATCAGGACCCACGAAGCAGGGCCCTTGCCGCATGAAACAATTCTTCTTGAAGCTCTTCACCTGGTGGAATGGCCAGACCTTTGGCACGCAACTCTGGACCTCCAGGTTCGGCGAATTGGTCGGCCAGGACGAGCAGGGCAATCGCTACTACCGCACCGCAGGCGGCAAGATCGACCCCACGCTCGGCTTCGAGCGGCGCTGGGTGATCTACAACGGCTATGCCGAAGCGAGCCGCATTCCGCCGGCCTGGCACGGCTGGATCCATCACGTCGTCGATACCCCGCCGACCGAGATCAACTACCAGCCGCGCGAGTGGGAAAAGCCGCACCAGCCGAATCTCACCGGCACGGCGAAGGCCTACCGGCCCTCCGGCTCGACGCTCGCCAGCGGCAAACGGCCGAAGGCGACCGGCGACTACCAGCCCTGGACGCCCGGCTAGGTCCACCGCTCTTCCATCATCGGATTGGATGCAGACGCATCCTGACGATCTTGCTGTGGACAACGGGATCAGCGGGGACGCCTTCCGCGTGCCCATTGCGTCTGCATGAGCGATGCGGCTCAATGAACCCATCTTACGGAGATGGGAGACCATCGCGTTCGGTTCGGGCAACAGTTCGCGACTGTCCCGAGATGCAGCGGCCGCCGAGGAAGGACTCGATCGGGAGATAGGCCCCCGGTCTGGAGTTCCGAAATCGCCCGATGAGAATGTGCGCCGCCGTGAGACAGGAAGGGCCGCTTGGGAAACCGAGCGGCCTTTTTCTGTTGGGGGGACACGAGAGCTGAAACTACTTCATCCGTGCCGACGCTCGCGCGACGGCTTCGAGGCGGCGGGCCTGCCTTGGCGCGCCACGCTCCTTCAGCAAGGCGAGCACCTCCGCAGGCGCAGTCTCTGGCGAGCCTGAATTGAATGGCGGCGCCGGATTGTATTCGAGCTGAAGCTGGATCGCTTCCGCCGTCGTGCGGTCGCGCAGGATCGAGACCAGCGTCAGCGCGAAATCGATCCCCGCGGTGACGCCGCCGCCGGTGACGCGGTTGCGGTCGACACAGACGCGCGTCCTGGTCGGCGTCGCGCCGAACTGGTTGAGCATCTCCATCGCGCTCCAATGGGTGGCGGCGCGATAGCCCTTCAGCAACCCCGCGGCGCCGAGCGCCAGCGATCCCGTGCAAACCGATGTCACGTATTTCGCGCCCTCGGCCTGCCGGCGCAGGAAGTCGAGCACCTCCTCGTCGTCGAGCAGGTCGTCGGTGCCGCCGCCGCCGGGCACGCAGATCACGTCGAGCTGCGGGCAGTCGGCAAACGTCGTGGTCGGCGTCAGCGTGAGCACGGAATCGCTCGGAACCGGCTCGATGCGCTTCCAGACCAGATGCAGCTTCGCACCGGGGACGTTGGCAAACACCTGGAGGGGACCGGTGAAGTCGAGCTGGGTGACGCGCGGAAACACCAAAAGTCCGATCTGCAGCGGTGCCGACATGAAAGCCTCCGATGAAATGCTTGACGGGCGCAAGATGGCATGGTGCCATCCTGTCCAAAATGGCGTAATTCCCTCACTTTCGGACATGACCATGATCGGCATCCTGATCTTCCCGGATTTCCAGTTGCTCGATGCGGCGGGCCCGATCTCGGTATTCGAGATCGCGGCGCGCGCCGGCGGCAAGCCGCTTGCGCTGCGGGTGCTGGCGCTGAACGCCGGCGCGGTGCGCTCGTCCGCCGGCGTCGAGATGATGGCGCGCGATTTCAGATCGGCGAACACGGTGACGACGCTGGTCGTGGCGGGCGGTTCGGGCGTCGAGGCCGCGGCGCGGTGTCCGGCCACGCTCGCCTTCGTGCAGCGGCTGGCCCGGCGCGGCGTGCGGATCGCCAGCGTCTGCTCGGGCGCCTACGTGCTCGCGGAGGCCGGCCTGCTCGACGGCCGCCGCGCCACCACGCATTGGGGCCGTACGCGCGATTTCGTCGCGCGCTATCCCAAGGTCAAGTTCGAGCCGGACCAGATCTTCACCCGCGACGGCCATGTCTGGACCTCGGCGGGCATCAGCGCCGGCATCGATCTCGCGCTCGCGATGGTCACCGAGGACCATGGCGAGGAGATCGCGCAGGCGACCGCCCGCCAGCTCGTGCTCTATCATCGCCGCAGCGGCGGCCAGTCGCAGTTCTCGTCGCTGCTGGAATTGAAGACACCGAACGGCCGCTTCGGCGCGCTGCTGTCCTGGGCGCGCGAAAATCTCGATGCGCCGCTGACGGTGGAAAACCTCGCCGATCGCGCCGGCATGAGCGCGCGGCATTTCGCCCGCGCCTTTGCCGCGGAGACCGGCACCACGCCGTCGAAAGCGATCGAGCGCCTGCGGATCGAGGTCGCGCGCGAGCGCGTGCAGTCCTCGCGCGAGGCCATCGAGCTCGTCGCGGAGGCGACCGGCTTCGGCGATCCTGAAAGAATGCGCCGCGCCTTCATCCGCGCCTTCGGCCAGCCGCCGCAGGCGCTGCGGAGGGCGGCAAGGGCAGGGTAGGGATTCTTACGTGCCACTCGAACGAGGAGGCGACGATGAGCGGGATGGAATACAGCGACGAGAACGCGAAGCGGCTCCAGAGAATCTATCTGACGAGCGACGTAAAGGCCCAGCGGGCGGAGACGATCCGGCAGCTTGGCCTATCGGCGGTCGAACGTGTTCTCGATATCGGATGCGGCCCGGGTTATCTCTGTGAAAGCATGGCGCAGCTCGTCGGGCCGGACGGCGCTGTCGTCGGTATCGATGTGTCGACCGACCTGATCGCCGTCTGCAACCGGCAGAAGGCCTCGGAATGGATTTCCTATGCCATCGGGGACGCGACGGAATTGGGCCAGCCTGACGCATCGTTCGACGCGGTCGTGTGCACGCAGGTCGCCGAGTACGTCCCTGATGTCGACCGCGTTCTCAGGGAGGCGTTCCGCGTTCTGAAGCCGGGCGGCCGAACGGTTTTTGTCGCAACGGATTGGGACGCAGTGGTGTGGCATTCTGACGACCGGGCGCGCATGGCCTCGGTGATGACATCGTGGGAAGCGCATTGTGCGCATCCGCGTCTTCCCAGATCGATGGCCTCCAGGCTGATCAATTCAGGTTTTCATCTGGACGGGGCATCCATCTTTCCGATCCTGAATTTGCGGTACGACGACGACAGCTACAGCAAGGGACTGGCCCGGGGAATCCGGGATTTCGTCGGCCGTACGAACGACGTTTCGGTCGATGACCTGAACGCGTGGCATAGCGAGTTCGAGCGCCTGGCCGGGGCGGGACAATATTTCTTCAGCACCAATCGGTATATCTTCAGGGCGTCGAGACCTGCGGGCGTGCCGATGTGAGATCGCCCTGGCTCGTGCGTCCTGCGGTCGGCGCGTCGTCACTGTGCGCCGTCAATCGCCGTGCAATTATGTCTAGCGACAGGTGGAGCGGGCATTCGGGCGGGATGCAGGGAGCAGCGCGCTCCCCACATCATCTGCATCCGCGGATGCCGCAGGGGCTTCGGCTCACTGAATTGTCGCGTTGAGCGTAATCACCGATGTTCCAGAACCGGATGGACCTTTTCCAGTGAAGCTCACGGCAAAGGCGTCGTTGCCCTTGTAACCCGCCTTGGCAGTGTACGTGTAGGTCGACGCATTCACCTTCTTGAGAGTCCCGTGCGCGGGCTTTTGAGAAACGGTCGAGCCTGCAATCACTCCGTCCAGCTTCACGGGAAATAGACACGTACCGCCGGAGGAGACGTTGAAGTAACCGGTCGAGTTGACGCCCCAGCTCGACATCGTGCCGACAACCGGACACTCCGAGGCGGCCTGCGCCGACAGCGGCATGAAGCCCAAGACGGCTGCGCCAAGAAGGAATGCAATGCGAAAAAGCATTTTAATACCTCCATTAAATCATAAAGTCTGAGCTGATTAACAGGCTGATGAAAAGGCGAATTGATCCAGCGCAAGCAGCAGCGATCCGCGTCTCGTGCCGGCGCTCCCGAGTCTCGTGGCACTCAAGCCGATGCGTCGGTCGAAGCCGCAGTGCCTGAGATATCCGCCCGCGCCGTCAGCCGCCGCGCGATCGGCATCAGCATGTAGGGTGAAAGATGAATCGGAAACTGCGTCATGGCGAAATAGAGCCAGGTCGTGGCCGGCAGCGCACCGGCTGTCGCCGCCAGCATCAGGCCGAGATTGCGCTGTGACACCATCAGCCCGAGTGCCAGCGCGCGCTCGTAGCCGATGCGGCGGAACAGAAAGGTCGTGACGGCGAGCAGCGTGAAATAGAGCGCGAAGGACAGGGCTGCGAGGCTGATGGTGAAGACCGGCCGCGCCACCAGATCGCTCACGACGTCGCCCATGATCGCGGATGCGAAGATCAGCAGGATGATGATGTTGAAGCCGTCGATCGGCTGCTTGTGGCGCTGGATGGCGTCCGCGCCGAACAGCCAGCGTATGAATGTCGCGGCCAGCAGCGATGCTGCGAGGATGCCGAGCAGTTTCAGGCCGAGCATAAGCGGCGAGATGCTGAGCATGCCGCCGAGGAACAGGCTTGCGAACACCGAGGCGGTGAACGGCACGATCGCGGTCGCGGTCACCAGCGTGACCAGCACCAGCGTCGCGTCGAGCCCCATGAGCGCTGCGAGCGCCGGAGAGGCCATCATCGGCGAGGCCATGCTCTGGAGCATCAGCGCGAGCGACAGGCCGGGGGCGCGATCGGTGAGCCCGGTCGCATGCGTGACGAGTCCAACGATGACGGGCACGCCGATCGTGGTCCAGGCCGTGGCTGATGCCGCCAGTGCCGGCCGGCGCAGATGGCCGTACAGCGCCACGAGATCGACCCGCATGAAGGAGATGCAGAGCAGAACGAGAATCGCCTCGGTGACGTAGGGCCGCAGCAGCGCGCCGAGCGGCGGCACGGCCGCCGCGATGAACACGACCGCCGCGACCGCGCGCGTGCCCTGGCTGCCGAGCCAGGTCAGGCCGCGCAGCGGAAGGGAGAAGACGGTGCGAATTGCGGACGACATCGGGTTGAGGGCGTTGTCAGCCCACGGCCTTGAGCCAGGCGCCGATCTCGCTCACCGCGACGTTGGCCTGTTGCAGCAATTTGCCCATGGTGAAGAAGCCGTGGAACTGGCCGGGGAAGTGCTTGTAAGTGACCGGCACACCGGCCTGCTTCAGGCGCGCGGCATATTCGCTGCCTTCGTCGCGCAAGGGATCGGCGCCGGCGGTCAGCACGTAGGCCGGCGGCAGGCCGGCAAGGTTTTCGGCGCGCGCAGGCGAGGCGCGCCAATCGTGGGTGTCGGCCGCGCCGTTGAGATAGTGGTCGCGGAACCAGCGGATCACACTGTGCGTCAGCAGCACGCTGGTCTCGGGCTCGCTGTGCGAGCCATGCGTCATGGCGAAATCGACGGCCGGATAGATCAGCACCTGGCCCGCAATCTCGGGGCCATCACCGTCACGCGCGGCGAGCGCGACCACGGCGGCGAGATTGCCGCCTGCGCTGTCGCCGCCGACCGAGAGCCTTGCGGCATCGACGCCGAGTTCGCGCGCATGTGCGGCGATCCATTTTGTCGCGGCGATCGCGTCATCGGTCGCGGCGGGAAATTTGTGCTCGGGCGCGAGGCGGTAGTCGATGGCGATCACGATCAGCGCGCCCTCGATCGCGAGCTGCCGGCAGACCACGTCGTGGCTGTCGAGATCACCGATCACCCAGCCGCCGCCATGAAAGAACACCAGCGCGGGCGCCAGCCCGTCCTCGCGGCGCGGCTGCTTCGGCACGTAGATGCGCGCGGGGATCGCTCCGTGCGGCGCCGGGATCGACAGCGAGGCGACGCGGGCCAGTTCGGGCGGTTCGGGGTTGGTGGCAAAGCGCGCCTGCAGGTAATAGGCGCGCGCCTCGGCCGCGGTCAGTGTCTCATAGGCAGGGCGGCCGGCCTCCTGGAACGCCTTGTAGACGGCAGCGGCATCGGGATCGAGCACGACGGGCATGGGCAGGTACCCCAGAGGTTCTGGTTATCGTTGGACGTCATTTTCGGGAGCGAGGCCCGCGTCGGCCCCGGGGAGAGGCCCCCGACTATCCCATCAGGGTGCCGGTCTGTCACGCCGGCAGCGGGCAGGGCAGGGATGCCGCCCTTTCCCCGCCGTATTCGGCGTGTTAACCGGATGGCCTGCGAGCGGCCGTATCCCCTGTAGAATGTCCAACAAGCCCGATTCGCTGTTGAAGCCGCGCGAGATGTTGAAAACCTTTACCCTGACGGGCCTTGCGGCGCTGCTGGCTGCCACCGCGCTGACGGTTGCAACGCCTGCGCAGGCGCAGATCGGCACGATCTTCTCCGATCCGCCGCCGCTCCGGCCGCCGGGCAGCATCCCCCGCGGCGGTCAGCCGATGCCGCAGCCGACCCCCGACGACGACGAAGAGGTGCCCGAGCTGCCGCCGCAGGGTCGCGTGCTGCCGTCGCGCCCGATGCCGCCGCCGGGCCGGCAAGGCAATGCGATGCCGGGACCGGTCGAGAGCCAGCCGCTGGCCCCCCCGCCGGGTACCACCGTCGCGCCGCAGAACCAGGCGCCCGTCGCGATTGCACCGCCGGGAGCTGTTCCCGGCCAGCGCCAGCCCCAGCAAAAGGGCGGGACGCAACAGGGTGCCGTGCCGCAGGCCCCGGCCAGCCTCCAGCCGGGCGACGAGGTCGTGACCGAGCCGCCGGCCCAGAAGATCGTGAACAAGAAGGCGACCTTCTCGGGCCTCGACAAGATCACCGGGCGCATCATCAATTTCGACGAGGAAATCGGCGAGACCGTGCAGTTCGGCGCGCTGCGCGTGAAGACCGATGCGTGCTACACGCGGCCCGCGACCGAAGCCGCCAACACCGACGCCTTCGTCGAGGTCGACGAGATCACCTTGCAGGGCGAGGTGAAGCGGATCTTTTCCGGCTGGATGTTTGCCGCGAGCCCCGGCCTGCACGGCGTCGAGCATCCGATCTACGATATCTGGCTGACCGACTGCAAAGAGCCGCAGCAGACCATTGCGACCGCGGCACCCGATCCCGCGACCAAGCCGGCTGCGCCCCCGCCGCCTCCAGCGCAGAAGAGGGCTGCGCCCAAGCAGGCTGTGCAGCGTCCGCCGCAGCCTCTGCCGCCGCAGCCGGCGCCCCCGCCACCTCCGCCGCCGGAGCAGCGGCCGGGCCTGTTCGGTATTCCGGGTTTTGGGCGCTAGGCCAGATCCCCGGGCTTTGGGCGCAGGCCAAATCTCCCGAATTCGGCAGCCGGCAAATCCGATTTATTGTCGTGAGGCGATGATCTCGAGCGCGCGCGCCCCTGGGACGGCGTCGCCGCGCGACAGCCGCAGGAAATCGCCGGGCTCGCCGGCGAGCGCTTTGTCCAGCAGCGCGGTATAGCGCCGCCGCGAGATCTCGGCCGCGCCGAAACTCTTCAGATGCTCGGTGACGTATTGCGTGTCGAGCAGCTCGAAGCCGCCATGGATGAGACGCGCGACCAGATGCACCAGCGCGACCTTGGAGGCATCGCGTGCGGTGTGAAACATGCTCTCGCCGAAGAAGGCCCGCCCCAGGCTCACGCCGTAGAGGCCGCCGACGAGGTCGTCGCCCTGCCAGGCCTCGACGCTGTGGCAATGGCCGAGCTCGAAGAGGCCGCCGTAGAGATCGCGGATGCGCTTGTTGATCCAGGTGTCCTCGCGCCCGGCCTGCGGCGCGGCGCAGCCCGCGATGGTCGCCTTGAACGCGGTGTTGACGGTGACGCGAAACAGATCCGAGCGCACGGTGCGTGCAAGGCGCGAGGCGACGCGAAAGCCGTCGAGCGGAATCACGCCGCGCATTTCCGGCTCGACCCAGAACAGGGTCGGGTCGTCCGCGCTTTCGGCCATCGGAAAGATGCCGCAGGCATAGGCGCGCAGGAGCACGGCCGGCGTGATTTCAGACGATGCGGAGTCGCGCGAAGTCATGCGCGCAACAATAGCAGGATCGCGGCGCCGGTGCGATGGGGGCTATCCTCGGTGATCAGCCTGCTGCGGCGCTGTTCGCCTTGCCTGCTACGGCGGGGGTGCGGCGGAACCGCAGCATGATGCGGGTTCCGGAATGGTTGGGATCGCGCTCGACGGTGGCATCGAGCTTGGAGGCCATGGCGGCGACGATGCGCTGGCCCATGCCGGTGGAGCGCGGATCGGCCTTGACGTTGTCGCCGACGCCGTCATCGGTGATCGACAGCAAGAGATCCTCGCCCTGCGAGGTCAGCTCGACGTGAATGGGACCGGCGCCATCGGGATAGGCGTATTTCACCGCGTTCATCACCAGCTCGTTGACGATGATGCCGACGGCGACGGCGCGGTCCGGGTCGATCTCGATCGGCTCGGCTTTCACCGTCAGGCGCGACATCCGGTTGCCTTCGGCGGATCGGCGGAGATCCTCGAGCAGGGAATCCAGGTACTGGTTCAGCACCACGCTCTTCAGATCCTGCGAGGTGTAGAGGCGACGGTGCACCTGGGCGACGGCGGCGACGCGGCCCATCGCGTTGGTGAGCGCGGCCTTGACCTCGTCCTGCGCGGCGGAGCTCGCCTGAAGATGCAACAGCGAAGCGATGATCTGCAGCGAATTGCCGACGCGGTGGTTGACCTCGCGCAGCAGCAGCTCGCGCTCGGCCGCAAGCGCGGCGTAGCGGTCGCGCGAGGCGTGGATCTCGGCCTCGGCTTCCTCGCGCGCCCGCTGCAACTCGGCCTGGCGGAGCGCGCCTTCGGCTGCGACGTGCAGCAGCGGGATGAAGTCGCCCTTGACGTCCTTGACGAGATAATCGGCCGCACCGGCCTTGAGCGCGGTGACGGCGATGCTGGAATCCTGCGAGGCCGTGACGAACACCACCGGCGGGGCGTCGGGGATCGCCATGATCTGCTCGAGCGTGTCGAGCCCGTCGAGGCCCGGCATGTACTGGTCGAGCGCCACGACATCGATGCCGCCCTCGGTCCCTGCCTTACGGATGCGCTCGAGGCCTTCCTCGCCGCTGGCGGCATGGATGACCTTGTAGCCGCGCCGCGTCAGGCCGCGGTCGACCAGGCGCGCCAGTGCGCCGTCGTCATCGATGTAGAGCAATGTTGGCGTGCGCTGTTGGGTCATGAGGCGGCGGGCGGGACCTGGATGACCGAGAAGAACAGGCCGAGCTGCCGGATGGCATTGGCGAAGTTCTCGTAATTGACGGGTTTCGTGATGTAGACGTTGCAGCCGAGTTCGTAGCAGCGCTTGATCTCCTGGCTGTCGTCGGTCGTGGTCAGCACCACCACGGGCGAGGCCTTGAGATACTTGTTTTCCTTGATCTGCCTGAGGATATCGATCCCGGTCATGTCGGGCAGGTTGAGATCAAGCAGGATCAGGAGCGCGTTGCCCTTCTGCACGAGCCCGCTGCCGTCAGGCCCGAACAAATGCTTCATCGCATCGGTCCCGTTGGCGAACGAGATGATTTCGTTGTTCACGCCCGAGCGGCGGATGTTGCGCTCGATCAGCCTGGCGTGCCCTTCGTCGTCCTCGATCATGATGATGCTGACAGGCTGGGTCATTTGTCGGCGTTCCGGTTGGTGGCGTTCCAGGTGATGGGCAGCGTGATCGTGAAGGTGCTGCCTGCGTTCAGTTCCGACGATACCGACATCGTGCCGCCGAGGCGGCGCACAAGTGCACGTACATGGGCAAGACCGATGCCCTGGCCGGGCTTGTCCTGGGTTCCAGCACGGCGGAACAGGTCGAAAATCCGCTGATGATCCCTGGCGTCGATACCGCGGCCGTTGTCGCTGATCTCGAAGATAGCGTAGCCGAGCTTGGTGCGCCCGCGAATTCTGATCTCGCCGGGCACGCCGTTCTTCAGATACTTGATCGCGTTATCGATCAGATTGGAGAAGATCTGCTCCAGCGCGAGGCGGTCACTGACGATACCGGGCAGCGGCTCGATGTGGATCTCGGCCTGCGCTTCGGCCGATTGATGCGCCAGCGTCGATACGATGGTTTCGACGAACTCGCGGGTGTCGATTTTCTCGGGGTGGAACTCGCGCCGGCCCTCGCGGGTGAGGTTGAGGATCGCCGAGATCAACCGGTCCATCCGGGCGATCGAGGATTTGATGAAGCCGAGCGCTTCGGAAAAATCCGCCGACAGCTGCTTGTCGGGGCCCTCGAGCGGAATCTCCGCGACATCGAGCGCAGCGGTGCCTGCCGGCACGCCCGTGAGTCCTCCGATCCGCCGAAAGATGTCCTTGCCCAATTCTTCGAGCTCGCTGGTGAAGCCCATGATGTTGACCAGCGGCGAGCGCAGGTCGTGGCTGACGATATAGGCAAAGCGCTGGATCTCGTCGTTGGCTTCGCGCAGGTCTGCCGTGCGTTCGTCGACGGTGGCCTCGAGGTTGAGATTGGCGTCGCGCAGGCGGGTCTCGGCGCGGTCGCGGGCGCGCGAGGATTGCCGCACCAGCAGCACCGAGCCGAACGCGAGCGCCAGGACCATGCCGGAGCCGGCAATGGTGACCGACGATGAGAGCCTCTGGGTCCGGTCGGCGGTCTCGGTTCGCTCCCTGAACAGGCGGTCTTCTTCCGCCCGCATGTCACGGCCGACCTGGGCGATGGTCTCGACCGCGCCGGTCGAGGTGCCGTTGCGCAGGGCGGTCACGGCGTTCGAGACATCGTTGTTCTCGACCTGCTCGGCGCCGCGGGCAAATTCCGACAGTCGTTGTTCCGCAGCCTTGCGCAGCTTGGCAATGTTTTCGACCTGGGCCGGATTGTCGCGCGTGACTTGGGCGAGGTGATCGATGGCGGGAAGCACGTTGGCAGCGGCCGCCCGATATTCCGTGAGATATTGCGCGCCGCCGGACAGCAGATAGGCCCGGACTGCGCTTTCCGCCCGGCGCACCTCGAGCAACACGGTCGAGATCTGGTTCTCGGCCTCGACCGAGTGCACGACCCAGGCATTGTCCTCGCGGGATTTGTTGATCAGCAGCGTCGAGGCCAGGCTGATCGCGACCAGCACGAGGAATCCCGCCGAGAGCAGCAGGATTTGCATCACCGTGCGGCGGCGCTGTGCGTCGACCGTCACGATCGGCTTGCCTTGTTACGCGAAGTGCAGTGCAAAATAGCCCCTTGGAACTGTCCCCAAGCGTCCAGAACGCGATTGGGGCCAAGGGGTTCCACAATTTCGGCGAATTATTTCGCCGCCGGTTCCGTCTTACCGGCGAGGTACTGTTCCAGCCAGTGGATATGGTAGTCGCCGTTGATGATGTCGTCCTGGCGGACGAGGTCTCGGAACAGCGGCAGCGTGGTCTCGATGCCGTCGACCACCATCTCGTCCAGCGCGCGGCGCAAGCGCATCAGGCACTCGGCGCGGGTCTTGCCGTGGACGATCAGCTTGCCGACGAGGGAATCGTAATAAGGCGGGATCTGGTAGCCCTGATAGACCGCCGAATCGATGCGCACGCCGAGCCCGCCGGGCGGGTGGTACTGCGAGATCCGGCCGGGCGAGGGACGGAAGGTCTGCGGGTTCTCCGCGTTGATGCGGCACTCGATGGCGTGGCCGATGATCTGGACCTCGCTCTGCCTGGCCGGCAGTTCGCCGCCGGCGGCGATGCGGATCTGCTCCAGCACGAGGTCGATGTCGGTGATGCTCTCGGTGACCGGATGCTCCACCTGGATGCGCGTGTTCATCTCGATGAAGTAGAACTCGCCGTCCTCGTAGAGGAATTCGATGGTACCGACGCCGAGATATTTCATCTCGCGCATCGCTTTGGCGCAGGTCTCGCCGATCTTGGCGCGGGCCGCCGCAGCCAGCACGGGCGAGGGGCCTTCCTCCCAGACCTTCTGGTGGCGGCGCTGCAGCGAGCAGTCGCGTTCGCCGAGATGGATCGCGCCGCCGCGGCCGTCGCCGAGGATCTGGATCTCGATGTGGCGCGGCTTCTGGAGATATTTCTCGAGGTAGACGGAGGCGTCGCCGAAGGCGGATTTCGCCTCATTGGCCGCCGTCGACAGCGCGATCTGGAGATCGGCCTCGCTCTGCGCGACCTTCATGCCGCGGCCACCGCCGCCTGCCGCCGCCTTCACCAGCACGGGGAAGCCGATCTTCTTCGCGATCGCCATCGCGTCGTCGTTCGGACCGACCGCACCGTCGGAGCCGGGCACCACCGGGATGCCGAGTTTCTTCGCGGTCTTCTTGGCCTCGATCTTGTCGCCCATCAGACGGATGTGCTCGGCCTTGGGGCCGATGAATTGCAGATTGTGCTCGCCGAGGATCTCGGCAAAGCGCGCGTTCTCCGACAGGAAGCCGTAGCCGGGATGCACGGCATCGGCGCCGGTGATCTCGCAGGCTGCGAGCAGCGCGGGAATGTTGAGATAGCTGTCCTTCGACGGCGGCGGCCCGATGCACACGCTTTCGTCCGACAGGCGCACATGCATGGCATCGGCGTCGGCGGTGGAGTGCACGGCCACGGTTGCGATGCCGAGCTCCTTGCAGGCCCGCAGGATGCGAAGGGCGATCTCGCCGCGATTGGCTATGAGAATCTTGTCGAACATGGTGCCTCAGCGGGCGAAATTCGTCGTTCGCTTATTCAATGATGACCAGCGGCTCGCCGAATTCGACCGGCTGGCCGTCTTCGATCAGGATCTGCGTCACCGTGCCCGATCGCGGCGAGGGGATCTGGTTCATGGTCTTCATCGCTTCGATGATCAGCAGGGTCTGGCCGACCGAGACCTTCGAGCCGACCTCGACGAACGGCTTGGCGCCGGGCTCCGGCGCCCAATAGGCGGTGCCGACCATCGGCGAGGTCACGGCGCCCGGATGCTTCGACAAATCGGGACCGGCGGCCGCAGGAGCGGCTGCTGCAGGCGCCGCGACGAGCGCAGGAGCCGCGGTTGCGACCGGCATCGGCATGGTCGCGGCGACGCTGATGTTGCGCGCGACGCGCAGCCGCAGGCCGGCGCGCTCGATCTCGATCTCGGTGAGGCTGGTCTCATCGAGCAGCAGAGCAAGCTCGCGGACGAGCGCGGAATCGTCGCTGGAAAACTTTGCGGCTGCTTTGTCGTCTGGCTGGCGCGCCATGTTCATTGATCCGAATGTTCTGGGTGAAGAGGGAGCGTCAGGCTTTGGGCTTGATGCCGAGCTTGGCGGCAAGGCCCTGGATGGCGAGGCGGTAGCCCTCGATGCCGAAGCCGCAGAGCGAGGCGAAGGCCGCGCGCGCGGTGTAGGAATGGTGACGGAAACTCTCGCGAGCGTGGATGTTGGTCACGTGCACTTCGACGGTCGGGATCTGAACCGCGAGCAGTGCGTCGTGCAGCGCGATCGAGGTGTGCGAATAGCCGCCGGCGTTGATGATGATGCCCTTCATCTTGCGGGCGTGCGCCTCGTGGATGAAGTCGATCAGTTCGCCCTCGCGGTTGGACTGCCGGCAGTCGGCCTTGAGGCCGAAAGCCGCCGCCGTCTCCCGGCACAGCGCCTCGACGTCGGCCAGCGTCGCATGGCCATACTTCTCGGGCTCGCGCGTCCCCAACATGTTGAGGTTCGGCCCGTTGAGAACGAGGATCGTGTCGGTTGCTGGCTCGGCCATTCCTGTCCCGGAAAAGGTGTTTCGGCGTGGCGGGGGTTATAGGTAACAAAGCGCGTGAGGGGAAGCCTTGAAGGGCCTCGGGGGGCGGTTCAGGCACCTCATCCAGTGTGCAAAAACCTGTGCGGAAACTACGGAAATTGCTTGTTAACCAGTCCAAAGCATGGCTGCCGGCCGAACGCAAAGGGGCGGGCATCGCTGCCCGCCCCCGGAGGTTGCCGTCTTCAGGCCTCTAGGCGTTCAGGACAGCCACGATCTCGTAGGTGTCCGGATTGATGATCACGATCTCCTCCTTCACGAGGACGAACTTGTAGGTCCGCCACTCCGGATAGATCGTCACGACCCGCGACGGCAGGGCGTGCAATTCGATGCCCTCGCGCGGAATGCGGGTGCCGACCGAGATCGAGAAGTTCACGTTGGTCACAGGCCGCACGTGCTCCTCGTGGATCACCGAGGTGATCTGGGTGCGCTGCTCGGTCGAGAGCTTGGCGCCGGCGCCAGCCTGGCCGACCGTCGTGTTGGTGCTGCTCTTGCCCTGGGCGCTCTGGTTGGTGCGGGTCTCGGTGCCCTTCTGGTTCTCGGCATTGTTGGTCGAGGCGCCGCTCTTGCTGCCCTCAGCCTTCATGTCCTTCTGGTCCTTGGCGCCGGACTTGCTGGTGTCCTGGCTCATGCTCTTGGACTTGTCCTGCTGACCCTGCGCGCGTTGGTCCATGCGCTGGCTCTTGGTGGCGCCGGACTTCTCCTCGGCCGCGTTCTTGTTCATCTCACGGCCGGAGTGTTCCTCTTTGGCAGCACCGGAGGACTTCTCCTCGGCGGAGGCGCCGGACTTCATCGTGCTGGAGCCGCCAGCCTGGCCGACCGTGCCCTTCTCATGGGTCGATTCCTTGCCCATCGAGCCGCCGCGCTCGGCGGCGCCGCCCGAAGACTGCGAGTGCTGCATCGGCTGAGCGCCGGCACCGCTCTCGTTCTTCATCGTGCCCTGTGCGTTCGCCAGACCGGTGCCTGCGACGAGTGCAAGTGCGGCAACCGAGATCATAAAGCGGTTCAACATCGTATTCTCCTCACGTGTTTCTTTGCGTCATTGCCCGCGCCACCAACGGGAGGAGGTGCCAGTTGTTCCGGAACATCTGCTGTTCCCGGGCATTTGTTTCCTAAACGCGGGATGAACGTCCGCGCCGGATTCACGCCAGACTCTTCGCGTCGAGATTTGTGCAGAGCTTCGGCCAACGAAAAAGGCCGGCTTTTCAGCCGGCCTCGTTGCGTGCGTGAGGTGTAGAACGTCTGACCAGCAAGTGGCCTTGTCAGCAGGTCGCCTTGCCGCAGCGGGCGAGGCCGATCTTTTCCTTGAGGCCCTCGAGGCCGATGGCGCCGACCACGATCTGCTTGCCGATCACGTAGCTCGGCGTGCCGTTCATGCCCATCGCTTCGGCGAGCTTGAAGTTCTCCTCGATGGTGGCGCGCACTTCGGGGTTGGCCATGTCCTTCTCGATTCTGGCGGTGTCGAGGCCCGCTTCCTTCGCCGCCTGCATCGCGCGTGCCTTGTCTGCGGCGCCACGACCGCCGAGCAGCTTCTGGTGGAAGTCGAGATACTTCTTGCCGGTGGGATCCTGCATGCGCACCGCGACGGCGACCTGCGCCGCCTCGACCGAGCCCTGGCTCAGCACCGGGAACTCCTTCAGCACGATCTTCAGCTTGGGATCGGACTTCATCAGGTCCAGCATGTCGCTCATCGCGCGCTTGCAGTAGCCGCAATTGTAATCGAAGAACTCGACGAAGGTGACGTCACCGTCCTTGTTGCCGAGCACCACCTGGCGCGGCGAGTTGAAGATCGCGTCCGAGTTCTGCGCGACGCTGGCCTCGTGCTTCTTGGTCTCGGCGTCGGCCTGGCGCTTGCTGAGCTCGGTCATGGCCTCCTCGAGCACTTCAGGATGGCTGACGAGGTAGTTCTTGATGATCGCCTCGATATCGGTGCGCTGGGCATCCGAGAAGCTGTCGGCCGAAGCCGGTCCCGTTGCGCCGAAGATGGCGAGCGCAAACAGCGCGGGAGCAAACAGGCGCAGCGAAGGCATTGGCAAATCCTCTATCCAGAGCAGGTTTCAAACAAAGTCCCGGCGGACTTAATCGTGGTGTCGTGACGTCAAAGCGGCAGTTCAGGCTTCGGTCTAGTTGCGCGGCGGTTTCGACGCAACGATGTCGTCGGCCCTGACCCATCCGGGCGTGCCGACGGCGAAACGGGTTTTCGCACGCGTGGCGAGCTCGCGAGCGGTCTTGTTGTCGCCGCGCAAATACGCGGCCTGGGCGGAGGCGAGATCCGCCTCGGCATAATCTCCCTTCCGGCCATAGGCCATCGCGAGCTGGGTGAAGCCGATCGGCGCCTCGGGCTCGCGCGCCACCGCGGCACGGAGAATCTTGATGGCGTCGTCCGTGTAGGCCTTATTATCGGTTCCAACCAGAGCCTGCCCAAGTAACATCTCGATGAGGGGGGCATTGTTCGAGAGTGCGACAGCCTTGCGCAGGGGGGCGATCGCGTCGGCCGGCTTGCCGCTTTCCAGCAGGGCCTGGCCGCGGACCTCGTAGAAGTACGGGTTGTTCGGCTGCACCGCGATCAGCGCGTCGATCTGGCTCAGCGCACTGCGCAAATCGCCGTGCAGATAGGTGCTGATGGCGCGGGCATAGCGCGCCGGCAAGCTGTCGTTGGTCTGGGGGTAGCGGCGGTACACCGTCTCGGGCCGCTCCATGAAGGCCGAGATCTTGGCGCGCACCATGTCGTGCCGGAGCTGGAGCGCGGGATCGTCCTTCTTGTCCCAATACGGACTGGTGCTGGCAAACTCCTGGAGCGCCGCGACGCGCTCGGCGGGCATCGGGTGCGACTGGAGATAAGGATCGGCGCCGCGCGCCGCGAACAGGCTCTCGCTGGTGAAGCGCTTGAAGGTCTCGTACATGCCCTTCGGCGACTGCTGGGTCGCGGTCAGGAATTTCACGCCGGCCCGGTCGGCGTTCTCTTCCTGCTGGCGTTGATAGGACAACAGCGAACGGCGGATCATCTCCTGCGGTCCGGCGATCGCGGCGGCGCCGGCATTGGCGAGGCCGTTATTGCCGCCGCGGCTGGCGCCTGCCGCCAGCGCACCTGCGCCAAGCAGCATGGCGATGATCATCTGGGTCTGGGCACCCGCGAGTTGCTCGCGCAGCTTGGCCAGATGGCCGCCGGCCAGATGCCCGGTCTCGTGCGCGAGCACGCCGATCAGCTGGTTCGGCGTCTCCGACTGGAGGATCGCGCCGTAATTGACGAAGATGCGGCGGCCATCGGCAACGAACGCATTGAACGTGCTGTCGTTGATGATCACCATCCGGATATTCTGCTTCTCCAGGCCCGCAACGCGCAGGATCGGGCGCGTATATTCGCGCAGAAGCTGCTCGGTTTCGGTGTCGCGCAGGACCGGCGGTCCTTTGCCCTCCTGCGCCCGCGCCGAGGCGAACGGTGACAGCGCCATGGCCGCTGCCGTGACAACGGCGGTCAGCGTCGAGGCCTTCTTGCGCAATGCGATCTGGAGCAACATCAAACGGTCAGGGTCAAACGGGCGTTGAATGCAGATTTGTGCTTGGTTTTGGCGATTGGCGGCGGACCGGATACGCGATATGCCCTTATGAGCCGTATATTGCGGCTAGTCTGGGGCGCAAGCGCCCTGTTTTCCGGACCGAACGGACCGGTCCGCCAGCGAAATAGCAGAAATCGATGCACGATGCGACATTGAGGAACCGGGTGGGGCAGTGGCTCGAGCCGTCCCGCCGCAGTGATGTTCCCCCGTTCATGGTCATGGACGTGATGGCCGCGGCGGCCCGAATCGAGGCGGCCGGCGGTCACGTCATTCACATGGAAGTCGGCCAGCCCGCGGCGGGAGCTCCGAAGACTGCGATCACGGCGGCGCAGGCCGCGCTTCATCAGGGGCGGATCGACTATACGTCGGCGCTCGGCATCCCCTCCTTGCGCGAGCGCATCGCGCGGCATTATCGCGATGCCCACGGCTGCGCCGTCAGTCCCGACAGGATCGTGGTGACCACAGGTTCTTCCGGCGGCTTCATCCTCGCGTTCCTGTCGATGTTCGAACCCGGCGATCGCGTGGCGGTCACCGTGCCGGGCTATCCGCCGTATCGTCACATCCTCACCGCGCTCGGCTGCGAGCCGGTGCTGATCGAGACCACCAACGACACGCGACACGCGCTGGCCGGCGAGGCGCTGCTGGCGGCCCATCGCAAGGCGCCGCTGAAGGGTGTCCTGGTCGGCAGCCCCGCCAATCCGACGGGAACGATGATGTCCCGCGAGGCCCTCGCAGGCCTGATCGCGGCGTCCGAGGATGCCGGCATTCGCTTCATCTCCGACGAGATCTATCACGGGCTCGACTACGCGTTTCCCGCGGTGACGGCGGCGGCGCTGTCCGACCATGCGCTCGTGATCAACTCGTTCTCGAAGTATTTTTGCATGACGGGCTGGCGCGTCGGCTGGATGGTCGTGCCTGACGTGCTGGTGCGTCCGATCGAGCGGCTCCAGCAGAATCTCTCGATCTCGGTGCCGTCGCTGTCGCAGATCGCCGCCGAGGCTGCGTTCGACGGCACGGCCGAGATGGAGGAGATCAAGCACGGCTACCAGGAAAACCGGCGCATCCTGATCGAGGGATTGCCCAAGGCGGGCCTCAGCAAGTTCCTGCCGGCGGATGGTGCGTTCTATCTCTATGCCGACGTCTCGGATTTCACGTCCGACAGTTTCGACTTCGCCAAGCAGATGCTGGAAAAGGCTCACGTTGCGGCAACACCGGGGGTCGACTTCGATCCGATTCACGGTCGCTCGTTCATCAGATTCTCTTATGCACGATCGGCCGCGGAGATGCGCGAGGCGGTTGACCGGATCGCTCACTGGCTTAAATAGCCGCCAGTTTTAGCGACACTTCCGGAGTGCATCTTGTCTGACCGAATCGTCCAGCCCGCCGCCACCTCGCATTCTCCTCTCGCCGCAGTGATGTGGCCGACCCGGCCCGGCGAAGCCGTCAGCGCAGTTCGCGCTTTCGTGCTGATCGCGATCGGCACCGCGCTGATGACATTATCCGCCAAGGTGAGCCTGCCGCTGCCTTATGTGCCGATGACGTTGCAGACGCTCGTCGTGCTGGTGATCGGCGCCGGCTATGGCTGGCGTCTTGGCAGCGCAACCATGATTGCCTACCTCGCCGAAGGTGCGGTGGGGCTGCCGGTGTTCGCCGGCCCGGTCGGAGGAATTGCACCGCTGGTCGGCCCGACCGCGGGTTATCTCTACGGCTTCGTGGCTGCCGCTTTCGTCACCGGCTGGCTCGCCGAACGCGGCTGGGATCGCAATGTCATGCTGTTGTTTGCGGCGATGGCGGTCGGCCACGTCGTTATTTTCATCGGCGGCTTCGGTTGGCTGGCCTATGGCATCGGCCTCGGCGCGACCAAGGCTTGGGCCGTCGGCGTTGCCCCGTTCATCCTCGCCTCCGTCATCAAGAATGCGCTCGGGGCGGCGCTGATGCCGGCTGCGCGTCGGATCGTCGACAGCCGCGGCTAGATTCCACCGTACGGAATGTTCCAATTGACAGGGCCGGCCAAGTTGATCTTGGTTGGCTCTGATTTTTCAGGGGGAACGAAACAATGACAACGACAACGATGGCCGGCGCGCCGGCCGCACCTGCTACGGCCAAGCCGTGGTATAAAATTCTCTACGTACAGGTGCTGATCGCGATCCTGCTCGGCGCGATCGTCGGCTGGCTGTGGCCGCACGTCGCCACCAACGACTGGATCAAGGCGCTCGGCGACGGCTTCATCAAGCTGATCAAGATGGTCATCGCCCCGATCATCTTCTGCACCGTGGTCTCCGGCATCGCCCACATCCAGGACGCCAAGAAGGTCGGACGTATCGGCATCAAGGCGTTGGTCTATTTCGAGGTCGTCTCCACCTTCGCGCTGGTGATCGGCCTGATCATCGGCAACGTGATCAAGCCAGGCGCGGGCTTCGGCAATGCCGCCGCCAATGCGCAGGCCGTCGCCGGTTTCGCCAAGCAGGCGGAGGCGCAGAAATCCGTCGACTTCATCCTGCACATCATTCCCGACACCGTGGTCGGCGCCTTCGCGCAGGGCGAGATCCTGCAGGTGCTGCTGTTCTCGGTGCTGTTCGGCTTCGCCATCATGGGGCTCGGCGAGCGCGGCCACGTGATCCGCAGCTTCATCGACGATGCGGCGCACGCGGTGTTCGGCGTGATCTCGATCGTGATGCGTGCCGCACCGGTCGGCGCCTTCGGCGCGATGGCCTTCACCATCGGCAAGTTCGGGACGGGTGCGATCCTCAACCTGATGGGCCTCATCGCGACGTTCTACCTCACTGCCGCGCTGTTCGTGTTCGTCGTGCTCGGCATCATCGCGCGGCTCGCCGGGTTCTCGATCTTCAAGTTCCTGGCCTACATCAAGGACGAATTGCTGATCGTGCTCGGCACCTCGTCCTCCGAGAGCGCGCTGCCGTCCATGATGGAGAAGCTCGAGCGCCTCGGCTGCTCCAAGTCGGTGGTCGGTCTCGTGGTGCCCACGGGCTATTCATTCAACCTGGACGGCACCAACATCTACATGACGCTGGCGACGCTGTTCATCGCCCAGGCGCTCGGTTTCGATCTCAGCTTCGGCCAGCAGCTCACGATCCTTGTCGTGGCGATGCTGACCTCGAAGGGCGCCTCCGGCATCACAGGCGCGGGCTTCATCACGCTGGCGGCGACGCTCGCCGTGGTCGATCCGCGCCTCGTGCCGGGCATGGCGATCGTGCTCGGCATCGACAAGTTCATGAGCGAGTGCCGCGCGCTGACCAATCTCTGCGGCAACGGCGTCGCCTGCGTGATCGTCGCCTGGTGGGAGGGTGAGCTCGATCGCGACAAGCTCAATGCACGCCTGAGCCAGCAGATCGATCCGACCGACATGGAAACCGCCGTCACGACGGACTGACCCCGATCCAACGGCGCGGCGCGCCGTCAGACCTTGAAGTAGTAGGGCTGGTCGAGATCCTCGATCAGCCCTTTTTCTTTCGGCGTCCAGCCGAGAGCGGCGCGCGTTTTCGCGCTCGATGTCGGGACGTCGACGGCCGCAAAACGCGCGAGCCAGCCGAAATGCGCCTCGGCTTCTTCAGGCGTTTTCGAGACCACGGGCACGCCGAGCCGTTTCCCGATCACCTCCGCAATCGTTCTGAACGAGATGCCTTCCTCTGCGATCGCGTGATAACGGCGAGCGGACGCACCTTGCTCGAGCGCAAGACGATAGACGCGGGCGGCGTCGACGCGGTGCGCGGCAGGCCAGCGGTTGTTGCCGTCGCCGATATAGGCGGCCGCGCCTTTCTCGCGCGCGATCGCAATCAGGCGCGGCACGAAGCCGTGGTCGCCTTCACCATGCGTGGTGGGGGGCAACCGCACCATGCCGGCGCGGACGCCTTGCTCGATGAGATCTTCGGCCGCGGCTTCCGACACGCGCGGGAAGTGACGGGCCGTCACATCGTCTTCGGTTGCAAGACGTCCGGGCGCGAGCAGCGCTACGCCTGAGGTGACGATGAGCGGACGCGTGGAGCCTTTGAGCTCCTCGCCGAGCGCCATGATGGCGCGGCGGTCGAGCTCGCAGTTCTCGGTAAATTTGGTGAAGTCGTGATTGAAGGCGAGGTGCAGCACGCCGTCCGATGCGGCCGCGCCGCTGCGCAAGGAGGCATGGTCCTCGAGGGATCCCCGATGGACCTGAGCGCTCATTCCGGTGAGGGCTGCAGCACCTGCATCAGAGCGGGCGAGCCCGAGGACGCTGTGGCCGGCGGCGATCAGGTCCGCAACGACGGCGGAGCCAACGAAGCCGGTGGCGCCAGTGACGAATACACGCATGAGCAGGTCTCCAAAGTTGGTACGAGCCAACATCTGCGCTAGAATTATCCGGGTAAAGTAGTGACATTATCAGGGTATAATAGATAACAGGATGAGCGAGATCGCCAGCGAGAATCTGCTCGGAACCTATCTGAAGGACCGGCGCACCCGGTTAGATGCGGCCGCGTTCGGCTTCGGCGGCAGCCGCCGGCGCACGCCGGGGCTACGGCGCGAAGAGGTGGCGCAGCGGGCAAATATCAGCCCGACCTGGTACACCTGGCTGGAGCAGGGCCGTGGCGGCGCGCCGTCTGCCGATGTGCTCGAACGGATCGCCCGTGCGCTGATGCTGACCAATGTCGAGCGCGAGCATCTGTTTTTGATCGGGCTCGGCCGTCCGCCCGAGGTCCGTTACCAGGCGAGCGAAGGCGTCTCGCCACGGCTTCAACGGGTGCTCGACGCGCTGGAGACGAGCCCCGCCATCATCAGGACCATGACCTGGGACGTTGTCGCCTGGAATCGTGCGGCCACGATGGTGCTGACCGACTACGCGAAGCTCCCGCCGGAACGGCGCAACATCCTGCGCCTGATCTTCTGCGAGCCGCATGTGCGGGCCGCACAGTATGATTGGAGCAGCGTGGCGCGCTTCGTGGTCGCAGCGTTCCGGGCGGACGCCGCGCGCGCGGGCGCGGTCTCGCATGTCGCGCAGTTCGTCGACGAACTCTGCCGCGAGAGCCCCGAGTTTGCGAAACTGTGGGCCGACAACGACGTCCGCTCCCATGGCGAGGGCGTCAAGCATCTGCGCCATCCCGTGCTCGGCCCGATCGCGTTCGAATATTCGGCCTTCGCGGTCGATGGTCGGCCCGATCTGGGCATGGTCGTCTATAACCCGGCGACGCCCGATGACGCCGCGCGTATCAGAGCCGTCCTCGCCGCAAAGGTCGACTGACGGAATCGGCGAGCTCGCACGTTTAACCGGCATCTGATGTCGGAGCGGCGGGCGGTATCGTGGGCAATGCGACTGTGGACAGGATCGTACGCGAGGCGGCGGAGCATTTTGCGGCCGGTCGGCCGGATCGGGCGGAGTTGCTTTGCACCGAGGTCTTGAGATCGGAGCCGGGCCATTTGCCGGCGCTGCATCTGGCCGCGATCGCTGCCTTCGTCACCGACCGTGCCGCCGACGGCGCGGCACTGCTCAACCGGGTCTTCACGATCGATCCCGACCATGCGCCCGCGCTGGTGACGCTCGGCGATGCGCTCGCCGTGAAAGGCGAGCACGAGGGCGCCGTGGCCGCGTTCCGGCGTGCGCTGCGCAGGCGGCCCGATGATGCCGGCCTGCACAACAAGCTCGGCGTGGCACTCGGCGAGCTGTCACGCTTCGGCGAGGCCGAGACGGCCTATCGCCGTGCGATCGCGCTCGATGCCCATCTGACGCGCGCATGCTTCAACCTTGCCGTTGCACTCGCCGGACAGGGACGGCTGACCGAGGCGGAGGACGCCTATCGCGCCGTGATCGCGCGCGAGCCGGCTTTTCGCGGCGCCTGGCTCAATCTCGGCAACGTCCTTGCGGACCAGAACAGGCTTGGCGATGCGGTAACCGCCTATCGCCGCGCGCTTCAGCTCGATCCCGATGACGTCGGGCTGCTATGCAATCTCGGCGCGGCGCTCTATCGGCAAGGATTGCTCGAAGAGGCCATCGCGCAGTACCAGCGTGCCATCGCGCTCGCGCCCGACAATGTCGCGGCGCTGCGCCTGCTTGGCCTCGTCCTGCATGAAGCCCGCCATTTGCAGGAGGCCGCAGATGTCTACCCGCAGACATTCGCTGCTGATCCTGACGATCACACGATCGCCACCAATCTCGGCGCCTGTCTCTCCGATCTCGGCGAGCTCGACGGTGCCGTCGCGGCCTGCGAGCGCGCATTGCTGCTCAAGCCCGACCACGCGCCGGCCTACACCAATCTCGGCATCATCTTCGAGAAACAGCAGCGCGTCACCGATGCGGTGGCCGCGCATCGCCACGCGGTTGCTGTCGATCCATCCTATGCCAAGGGCCACGCCAATCTCGCGGTCGCGCTGCGCAATGCCGGCGAGCTCGACGAAGCGCTTTCGGTCTCGGCCCATGCCGTCGCGCTCGATCCGGAGCAGCCGCTGGCGCAATACAACCACGCGCATTTCCTGCTGATGAACGGCCATTTCGCCGAGGGGTTCGACGCCTATCGCTGGCGCCGCAAATGCAAGACGCTGTCGGACGGCGATCCCCATTTCGACGAGCCGGAATGGCAGGGCGAGCCGCTCGCAGGCCGGACGCTGCTGCTGTTCGCCGAATACGGCCTCGGCGATGCCCTGCATTTCGTGCGCTATCTGCCGATGTTGACCGGGAAGGGCGGCAGGATTGTTTTGCAGGTGCAGCCCGCGGTTGCGACGCTGTTGCGGCAACTGCCCGATGTCACCGTGATCCCGCGCGGCGAGGCGCTGCCGCGGTTCGATCTGCAACTGCCGCTGATGAGCCTGCCGCGCCTGTTCGGCACCACGCTTGACAATCTGCCTGCTGAGGTCCCGTATCTGCATGCGGATCCCGAGAAGGTTTCACGCTGGCAGGCCGCGCTCGGTCGCGAGGCGCGGCTGAAGGTCGGCGTGGTCTGGGCCGGCAATCCCAAACACAAGGGCGACCGGCAGCGTTCGCTGTCGGCCGAGGCCGTGCTGCCGCGCCTGGTGATGCCGGGCGTGCAGCTCTACAGCCTGCAAAAGGAGCCGCGCCTTGAGGACGGTGCCGTGCTGGCAGCGCTTGGCGACGACGTCATCGATCTCGCGCCCGCGCTCGGCGATTTCACGGATACGGCGGCGGCTGTGGCGACGCTCGATCTCGTCATCGCCGTCGACACGTCGGTGGCGCATCTGGCCGGCGCGCTCGGCCGTCCGGTGTGGATGCTGACGCCTTACGCGCTCGACTGGCGCTGGCTGCGCGATCGCGAGGACAGCCCGTGGTATCCGACCATGCGTCTGTTTCGCCAGCGCAGGCCCCGCGAATGGGATGATCCGCTGATGCGTCTGACGGCGGCGCTCGCAGCGCTTGCTGCGAAAGCGGAGAGCTAGCTAGAACCGCTCCGGCCGGTACGGCGTCGGATCGATCGACGGCGTCTCGCTGTTCATCATCTCCGCGAGCAGCCGTCCGGTGGCGGGGCCGAGCGTGAAGCCCTGATGGCCGTGGCCAAAGTTCATCCAGAGGCCCGGGTGGCGCGGGGCACGGCCGAGTACGGGCACCATGTCTGGCGTGCAGGGGCGGGTGCCGAACCACGGTTCGGGTTCGGCGCGCTTGCCGAGATCGATCAGCTCACGCGCGGAGGCTTCGGCACTGGCGAGCTGCACCGGCGTTGCCAGCGCATCGGGCCTCGTCAACTCCGCGCCGGTGGTGATGCGGATGCCCTTGGCCATCGGGCCCATGGCGTAGCCGCGGCCCTTGTCGACCAGCGGCAGATCGAGCGAGGCACCGCCGCTGTAATGCATGTGGTAGCCGCGCTTGCGCACCAGCGGGATGCGATAGCCGAACTTGTGCAACAGATCCGGCGACCACGGCCCGAGGGTGACGACGGCGTTGGCGGCATCGACGCGTCCAGTGTCGGTGTTGACGGACCATCCGGTCGCGGTCTGCTGCAGCGACTGCGCATCGCCGAGCACGATCTGACCGCCGAGGCGCTGGAACAGCTCTGCATAGGCGGTCACCAGCGCGCCCGGATCGGACACCGTCCAGGTATCGAGCCAGTGGATCGCGCCGGGAAGGTCGTCGCGCAGGATCGGCTCGGCCTTGGTCAGCTCGCTGCCGGAGAGCACGCGAAAATTCACGCCGAACTCGCGGCGGTCTGCTTCCGCGTCATTGATCGCGTGCTCCATGGCGGCGGGATCGCGAAACAGCGCGCGATAGCCGGCGCGGCGGATCAGATTGCCGGCATGGGCTTCGCGAATGAGGACGTCGTGCTCGGGCGTCGCATGGGCGATCAGGCGGGCCCAGGCGGCGATCGCCTCGCGATGCCGCTTCGGCGCCGAGTGCCACCAATAACGGAGCAGCGGCTCGACGTGACGATGCAGCGAGGAAAAACTGTAGCGCACATCGTTGGTGCGCCCCGTGGCGATGTTCAGGAGTGAGGAGAGGTCGCGCGGCATCGGATAGGGCCGCACGGCCTCGGCCTGGATCATCCCGGCATTGCCGTAGCTGGTCTCGCGGCCCGGCTCCCTGCGGTCGACCAGCGTGACCGCCCAGCCGCGCTGCCGCAAATGCACGGCGGCGCCCACGCCAACCATGCCGCCGCCGAGAATGATTGCGCTTTGCATCGGCAGAGCTCTCCTGTCAGACCGGCTTCGGCGCAAGCCTGGGCTGCGCGGTGTTGATAGTCGCGGCGACGACGACCGACATCGCCGTCATCGCGACCAGGAAGCCGAAGGCCGCGTCGAACGATCCTGACCCGGTCACGATGAAGCCCATGATGGCGGGCGCGACGAAGCCCGCGCTCTGGCCGCCGAGATTGACCATGCCGATGCCGGATCCGATCTGGTCGTCACGCAGCAGCTTTGTCGGAAGTGCTACCACCGAGGCCAGCACGAAGGATTTGAAGAAGTAGACCACCGATTGATAGACGATCAATGCGGTGATCGTCTCCGCCTTGTACATGGCGTAGAGGAAGATGCCGGTCAACGCGGAGCTGCCGATCAAGAGATATTTTTCGCGCTCGGCGAAGAACGTGGTCATCACCCAGCCGCCGATCGCGGTCGCGAACGTCGCCATCACGAACGGGATCGGCGCCACCACGCCGACGGTCTTGAGGTCGAGCCCGCGCTGCTGGAGCAGATAGAGCGGCATCCAGGAATCCAGGCCCTTGTTGACGCAGGAGAGGCCGAACCACACCACCATCAGCTGCCACAGCAGCGGATTCTTCATCAGCTCGCGCATCGGCGCGCGGGGCTTTGCCGTCACCGGCCCCACGCCGATACGCGCGAGATGCGGAACAAAGACGAAATAGATCGCCGCGAACAGGACGCCGGCGATTCCGATGGCATTGAAGGCATGACGCCAGCCCAGCCAGAGGATCAGCGGCGCCATGATCAGCGGCGCGACCATGCTGCCGGCATAGTTCGACGACAGCAGCAGCGCCGACATCTTGGGCCGGCTGTCCTTCCTGAACAGCTCAGCGATGGCGCGAATGCTCGCCGGCGGAAAGCCGCCCTCGGCGATGCCGAAGATGAAGCGGATTGCGATCAGCGAGGTCAGCGACCAGGCAAGGCTCGTGAACGAGGTGAACAGCGACCACATCACGATGGTGACGATGACCACATATTTCGAGCCGAAGCGGTCGGAGAGCCATCCGCCGGGCACCTGCATCGCGGCGTACCCCAGGAAGAACGCGCTGATGACGATGCCGAGATCGGCAGCCTGGAGATTGAAGTCCTTGCCGATCTGCGCCAGCGCCAGCGAGATCGCTGCGCGGTCGATGTAGGAGATGCAATAGGCGAGATAAAGCAGGACGAAGGCGACGATTCCGGTCTTGCGGTTCGACAATTCGGCCATGTGGATCTCCGTGATGCCGGCGACCCGGCGGTCATGCCTGCTTGGTTTGTTCCGGGGGTCTATTCCCAGGCGAGGAAGCCGGGCGCAGACGCCAACGGCGGCGCTGCGGCAAGCCGTGCGAGGTCCGGCACCGGCCGGCACATCTGCGCGTCATTCGCGAATGCGGCCTCGATGCTCGCGGCAACCGCGAGCACGATGGCGTCGCCGCCGCGCGGGCCGACGATCTGGAGGCCGAAAGGAAGCCCGGCTTCGTCGACGCCGAGCGGAATGCTGATCGCGGGATGGCCCGGCAGCGTCACGGCGTAGGCGAGCGCGAGCCAGTGGAAATAGGATTTCGTCGGCACCCCGTCGATCTCGGCGGGATAGAGCTCCGACCAGGGCCGTGGACTGAGCGTGATGGTCGGACTGATCAGCACATCGTGGCTTGCGAAGAAGCTCTGATAGGCGCGATAGATCCGCGTCTGCGTCGTCGCGGCGCGCCCGTGGTCTTCCAACGTGTAGCTCAGCCCTTCCTCGACATTGGCGCGGACATTGGGGCCGAGCATCTCGGGCCGTTCCTTGTAGTTCTTGCCGTGCATCGCCAGGAACAGTCCGGCGCGCAGCACGGCGAAGGCATCGTCCGCGCCGGTGCAGTCGGGCGTCGCCTCGCCGCATTCGGCGAATAGCGGCGCGAGCTTTTTCACGCGATCGCGGAAGACGCGGCGGATGGCCTGCTCCGTCGGCGCGAAGCCGAAATCTTCGGTGAAGGCAAGGCGCAGCTTGCCGAGTTCCGCGGGACGCGGCGCGGCCCAGCGTTCGGCGCGTCCGCGCAAGGGCTCGCCGGGAAGCGTGTAGGCAAGTGGATCGCGGGCATCGTCGCTCGCCATCGCCGACAGCATCAGCGCGGTATCGGCGACGTTGCGCGCCATCGGTCCGTCGGTCGACAGGTTGGACCAGCCAAAGGCGCGCTTCTCGCTCGCCACGAGGCCATAGGAGGGACGCATGCCGACGATGCCGGCATAGCCCGCGGGATTGCGCAAGGAGCCGCCGGTGTCGGAGCCCGAGGCGAGCGGGGCCATGCCGCAGGCGAGCGCGACCGCCGAGCCGCCGGAGGAGCCGGCGGCCGAGCGCGCGGGATCGAAGGGATTGCCGGTCGCGCCGAACACGGGATTGCGCGTGTTGCCGCCCGCCGCCCATTCCGGCGTGTTGGTCTTGCCGAAGATGATGGCGCCGGCGGCGCGCAGCCGCGCGACCGAGCCCTGATCGGCGGCCGGCACGTTGTCGCGCAATAGCGGGCTGCCGTAGGTGGAGCGCATCCCGGCGGTGTCCTGCGTGTCCTTGATCAGGACGGGAAGCCCGTGCAGCGCGCCACGATCCTCGCCACGCAGGATCGCGGCCTCGGCTTGCTTTGCCGCGGCGCGTGCGCCTGGCTCGTCGAGTGTCACGACGGCGTTGACGGCAGCATTGGTGGTGGCGATGCGCGACAGGCAGGAATCGAGCAGTTCGACGGGGGAGATCGCCCGCGCGGCCAGCAGGCGGCGCAGCTCAACGGCACTCGTGTCACACGGTTCGGACAACGCCAGCCCCTTTCAAATTATGAAAACGATTTAGCATATCGGAAAGTAGGGCCGGCGCACCAATATTCGTCAAAGTCGGCTACTTCATGCACAAATCCTGGCTTTCATGCCCAGGAGGCCACCGTCGAAGGTATCCAGGGGTGCGATAAGCCGAAAATATTAGGCCGATCCGCAAATATCTTTCTCAGCTTCGTGATAGAGATGCTGCATGAGCGAGATCACGACATCCGAAGGTGCCAATTCCCAGCTCGGCCAATGTCTCAAGGCTGCGCGCCAGGCGCGAGGCCTGACGCTCAAGCAGGTGGCGGAACGGACCGGCATGGCGCTCTCGACCCTGTCGAAGGTCGAGAACGGCCTGATGTCGCTGACCTACGACAAGCTGCTCCAGCTCACCTCCGGCCTGAAGATGGAGATCGCGGAGCTGTTCAATCCCGCGGTCGCAGCGCCCGCGCCGGGACGGCCGGTCACCGCGCGGCGGAGCATCAGCCGGGCCGGGCAGGGCCAGCTGATCAATACGAAGTTCTACACCTACACCTATCAATGCACCGATCTGATCGGCAAACGCATGGTGCCGATCGTGGCCGAGGTGCGCGCGCGGTCGCTCGACGAGTTCGGCCCGCTGCTGCGCCATGCCGGCGAGGAGTATTTTCTGGTGACGAGCGGACGCGTCGCCGTCCACACCGAGTTCTACGCGCCGGAGATCCTGGGCGAGGGTGACGGCATCTATCTCGACAGCACCATGGGCCACGCCTACCTCAACGCCGGCGAAGCAGCCTCCGCCAAGGGCGTCTGTCTCTGCACCAGCGAGGCACCCGATCTCTACGACCAGCTGCGCCAGATCGCATCGCGCGATGTGGCGCCGGTCGGGGATGACGAACTGCCGCCGTAGTGGTCCAGTGAGGTTTGAAACGAAAAACGCCCGGCTTTTGCCGGGCGTTCTTTATTGGGCTGTTTCGCTCTATTCGCCGCCGCCGAAACGGCGCGACCACCAGCCTGCGCGACGCGGAGCCGCCGGCGTTTCGACTGTCGCTTCCGGCGCGGGTTCAGGTGCAGGCGCGGGCGCAGCTACAGGCTCCGGCGCTGCTGCAGCAGCGGTTGACGGCTCGCTCGGGCTGCTCGACAGGAAGCTCACCTTCTCGCGAACGGTGGAGCGGCGCCGCGTGGCCTTGTCGTCGGCTGCGGGCTCGTCTTCCACGATGGCAGCCGGCGCGGCCTGGACCGGAGTTTCAACCGGTGCCTGGTGGAAATGGGGCTCGGGCTGGGAGGTCTGGGGCTCAACCGCGGCGATGTGCTCCGACTGCGCAATCGATGGCGCCGTCTCGTTGCCGGCGCTGTCGAAATCGGCCACCGCGTCGGTCGCTTCCGACGGCGGATTGCCGCCGAGTTCGTCGCCGATCGAGCCGGCGAGACCTTCTTCGTTGCCGCCGCGCCGGCGACGACCACCCCTGCGACCACGCCGGCGACGGCGTTCGCCGTTGCCCTGCTGCTCGCCGCGGGCGGCCTGTTCCTCGCCTTCCTCGCTGTCCTGCTCGGACTCGGAATCCTCTTCGCCTTCGCCGGCAATCATTGCAGGCTCGGGAAGCGTCGCGGGTGAATCCTCGCGCAACTCGCCCTCGCGCTGGCCGCCGCGACCGCGGCGGCGGCGGCGGCGCTTGCGGCGCTGACCGTCCTGCTCGGGAGAAGCATCGCCGGCAGCCTGCTCCTCGGCGAGACCTTCGGTCTCCTCGGTCTCGACCTCGGATTCAGTCTCCAGGTCAAAGCCGTCCTCGTCGTCATAGGCCTCTTCGGCCAGCGGCGGCGGGCTTGCGGCGGCCTGGGCTGCCAGCAGCGCCTTGGCGGCTTCGAGCGTATGGACCTGCTCGCCGCGGTCGATCACATAAGCCTGCGGTCCGCTGACGCTGGGGTCGGCGATCACGGACAGCGTGACCTTGAAGCCGTTTTCGAGGTCGCGCAGATGGCCGCGCTTGTGGTTGAGCACATACAGCGCGACGTCGGTGCGGGTGCGGACCACGAGATTGTGGGTCGCGCCCTTCATCAGGATCTCTTCGAGGCCGCGCAGCAATTGCAGCGCAACCGAGGACACCGAGCGGACATGGCCGGTGCCACCGCAATGCGGGCAGGGGTCGGTCGAGCTCTCGAGCACGCTGGCGCGGATGCGCTGGCGGGACATCTCGAGCAGGCCGAAATGCGAGATGCGGCCGACCTGGATGCGCGCGCGATCCTGCCTGAGGCAGTCGGACAGCTTGCGCTCGACCGCGCGGTTGTTGCGCTTCTCGTCCATGTCGATGAAGTCGATGACGATCAGGCCGGCGAGGTCGCGCAGGCGAAGCTGGCGGGCAACTTCTTCGGCCGCCTCCAGATTGGTCTTGAGTGCGGTGTCCTCGATATGGTGCTCGCGCGTCGACCGTCCGGAGTTGACGTCGATCGAGACCAGCGCTTCGGTCTGGTTGATCACGATGTAGCCGCCGGAGCGCAGCTGCACCGTCGGCGAGAACATTGCGTCGAGCTGACTCTCGACGCCCATGCGCGAGAACAGCGGCTGGCCGTCGCGATACTGTTTCACCGCACTGACATTGGCGGGCATCAACATCTTCATGAAGTCGCGTGCTTCGCGGTAGCCGGCGTCACCGGCAACCGAGATCTCGTCGATCTCCTTGTTGTAGAGGTCGCGCAGCGAGCGCTTGATCAGCGAGCCTTCCTCGTAGACGAGGGTCGGGGCCTGCGACTTCAGCGTCAGGTCGCGCACCGTCTCCCACATCCGGATCAGGTACTCGAAGTCGCGCTTGATCTCGGGCTTAGTACGGGCGGCGCCTGCCGTGCGCAGGATGATGCCCATGCCCTCGGGCACGTCGAGATCCTGCACCACTTCCTTCAGGCGCGAACGGTCCTGAGCCGAAGTGATCTTGCGGCTGATGCCGCCTCCGCGCGCGGTGTTCGGCATCAACACGGCATAGCGGCCGGCGAGCGACAGATAGGTCGTCAGCGCCGCGCCCTTGTTGCCGCGCTCTTCCTTCACCACCTGCACCAGCATCACCTGGCGGCGCTTGATGACTTCCTGGATCTTGTACTGGCGGCGCGGACGGAAGGTGCGCTCCGGCACTTCCTCGAGCACGTCGTCACCGCCGACGGATTCGACGACTTCCTCTTCGGCTTCCTCGCCGTCTTCCTCGTCCTCGTCGTCTTCACCAGCAGCTTCCGCAGCCTCGCCATCCGGCGCCTCGGCCGTTTCGCCGGCGGCGTAAACAGCATCAGCCGGCTCGGTGACGGCGGTTACGACTTCGGCAAAAACCTCGCCATGTGTTTCGGAGGTCGGGGCCTCCTGAAGTTCGGCAGCGGTCTCGGCCGCAACGACGGGCTCTGCGCCGATCGCCGCGACGGGCGCAGACGTCTCTTCGGCGTGATGTTCGTGGTCGTGATGATCGTGCGCGTGGTCGTGACCATGATCGTCATGATCGTGCGCATGCGCGTCATCATAAGTGTGCGGATGATCGTGGTGGCCGTGATCATCATGCTCGTGATCGTCGTGATCGTGGTGATCATGATGATCGTGGTCGTGATGGTCGCGGCCCTCGTGCTCGCCGTGATGCTCCGCATCGGCGTGCAGGTGCTCGCCTTCATGGGGCGCACCCTCGGGCAGGGGCTGACCCTCGACCGGCTGGGCCGCGGAATCTGCCCCGGCATCGAGACCCTCGACGATGTCGCTGCGAACGCGCTCGCCATGGCCGCGACGGCGGGCATTGCGGTGGCGCGAGCGGCGGCGGCCGTGGGAGCGGTTCTCGCTCTCTTCCTCGGCTTCGCGATGAGCCTGCTCCTCGGCCTCGATCAGTGCTTGCCGGTCGGCGACTGGGATCTGGTAGTAGTCTGGATGGATTTCGCTGAAGGCGAGGAAGCCGTGGCGGTTGCCGCCATATTCAACGAAGGCGGCCTGGAGCGAGGGTTCGACCCTGGTGACCTTGGCGAGGTAGATATTCCCGCGCAGTTGCTTGCGTTGCGCGGTCTCGAAGTCAAACTCTTCGACGCGATTGCCACGGACCACGACGACCCGGGTCTCCTCCGGGTGGGTGGCATCGATCAACATCTTGTTGGGCATGTCTTAACTCTTGGCGGCGGCGGGCGCGATCGACCGTGGGCGCAATCTGCGCTGCCGGGTGACGCGACGGTCCACCTGATTCGGGGGTGAGGGGAAGGCCGAAACGCCGTCTCTCGCGCCTTGCCGAACCGGAAGCTTCAGGACCGAAGCGGCGCGCGGGTTTTTCACTCCGCAGCGTCGCGAACGGTCCTTCAGAATTCGTCGGCACAGTCTGGCGCATCAAGCGTCGGCCCGTATGAAACATTGGGCGGCGGAGCCACCCCTAATCAGTTGCTGCTGGCCAGGCATGGCGCGTGCGCGCTCGCCCTGGATCAAGAACCGCCCCCTCAGGATTGAGAAGCCGGGTAACTGGTCGCGTCGCTGTCAAAACCGTCCCGGAAACAGTGTGGTAACCGGAAACCGTCCGCCACCGGGGCTTGCCCCGTTCCGCCTCGCCGCCGCGCACCGCGCTGGTCGTTGAGGGGAACAGAAAAACGCTGGAATTCCTGAACCTTGGGAACTCCGGCGCTGCACCGAGAGGCTGAATGCGACACAACCGGAAATCATTGGCCGTCAGCAATCCGTACATACGAGGAATGGGCCATCCGTGCAAGGGAGCGTCGCACGCCGGTCACAGTCGGAGAGTTTCGCGCTACCGTCATTAAGGATCGATTAACCCTGTGGTTCTATTGCGTTAAAGAGGCTGCTCGGAGGCACGGAATCGGTGGCGAGCCGCACAAATCAACGGGTTTTGCTGGGATTTGCGCTCCTTTGCGCCGCAGCATTGCCGTGCGCCGATTCGTCTCGTCTGAATGCGGCGGAGAGCACGCCGCAACCCTCTGTTGCGGCGGCGAATTTTCCGATTGCCTCGGCCGCGCGGCTCGCTGGTGACGGCAAGCAGACCCGCTTTATTCTCGACCTCGACCAGACCGTCAGCTTCCGCGCCACGACGCTCGCCGACCCCTATCGTGTCGTGGTCGACGTCCCCCAGATGAACTTTCAGCTGGCACCGGGTACCGGGGCCGGACGAGGACTGGTCAAGGCGTTCCGCTATGGGTTGGTGATGCCAGGCGGCTCCCGAATCGTGTTCGATCTGACGGGACCAGCCAAGATCACCAATTCCTACGTGCTCGAGGCGGCCAATGGCCAGCCGGCCCGGCTGGTGCTCGAGCTCGAGGAGGTCGACCGCGCGGCCTTCGTGCAGACGCCGGCGCCCGAAAATCGCTCCGAACTGCGGCCGACGATCGCCGCCGCGCCGCCGGCAACGATTCCCACAGCTCCGGAGCCCGCGCCGCAGAAGCCGGCCGCGCCGGCCGATGGACGACCGGTGGTCGTCATCGACCCCGGTCATGGCGGCATCGACAACGGCACCCAGTCGAGCGGCGAGAGCGAGAAGAACCTGGTGCTGGCCTTCGGTCTTGCGCTGCGCGACCGGCTGGAAAAATCAGGCAAATACCGCGTGGTAATGACCCGGGACGACGACACCTTCATTCCGCTCAACGACCGAAGCAAGATCGCCCGCAATCTGAACGCTGCGCTGTTCGTCTCGATCCATGCCGACGCGCTGCCGAAGGCCGAAGGCGATGCGCAGGGCGCCACCATTTACACGCTGTCGGACAAGGCCTCGGATGCCGAAGCCCAGCGCCTGGCGGATGCCGAAAACCGCGCGGACGCAATCGCCGGTTTCAACCTCGCCGAGGAGCCGACCGATGTCGCCGACATCCTGATCGATCTGACGCAGCGGGAAACGCGCACCTTTTCAAACCGCTTTGCCCATTTATTGATGGGTGAAATGAAGACGACCGTGCGGATGCACAAGCATCCCCTGAAGTCGGCCGGCTTCCGGGTGCTGAAGGCGCCCGACGTGCCCTCGGTGCTGGTCGAGATCGGCTACGTCTCCAACAAGGGGGACCTCGAGCACCTCGTGTCCGAGGGCTGGCGGTCCAAGGCCGTGGGCTCGATGGCCCAGGCGATCGACACATTCCTGGCCAAGCGGATGGCGACGGCAGGGGCCAGCAATTGACAAGGGTATGCCGGTTCCGCTGTTAAGCCCTAGTTTGGCCACAGCGGACGCCTTATAAAAACGATGCAGGGGGTTCCGGAATCGACGAGAATCCCGTTCGGCAAGCGTCTTTCGGTCCGGTGGCGGTGTAATCGAGTAGGCCGGTGAATTCGCGACGTGAGGATGGCGCCCGTTTGAGCCGCCTTGTTTGGGCGGTTGGTTGGGGGCCTTGGGCTGATCCTGGGATTGAACGGATAAACACATAATGCGCTTGCTTGTGCGGTTCATGGGCTTCCTGTTCGCTGCGGGAACGGTGGTGTTCCTTGTCGGTGTCGGTGCCGTGGCAGGCCTGATCTGGCATTTTTCCAAGGACTTGCCCGACTACTCTCAGCTTCAGGATTACGAGCCGCCGGTGATGACCCGTGTGCACGCGGTCGACGGCTCGCTGCTCGGCGAATACGCCAAGGAGCGGCGGCTTTACCTGCCGATCCAGGCGGTGCCGAAGCTCGTGATCAACGCGTTCCTCGCGGCCGAAGACAAGAATTTCTATGAGCATGGCGGCATCGACTACACCGGCATGGCGCGCGCGGGCCTGCTGTACCTGCAGAACTACGGCTCCAACCGCCGCCCGCAGGGTGCCTCGACCATCACCCAGCAGGTCGCCAAGAACTTCCTTCTGACCAACGAGGTTTCGTTTGCGCGCAAGATCAAGGAAGCCTTGCTCGCGATGCGAATCGAGAAGACCTATTCGAAGGACAAGATCCTCGAGCTGTACCTGAACGAGATCTATCTCGGCCTCGGCGCCTACGGTATCGCCGCCGCCTCGCTGGTCTATTTCGACAAGTCGGTGAACGAACTCACCGTGGCGGAAGCCGCCTACCTCGCGGCGCTACCGAAGATGCCGGCGACGCTGCATCCGGTCCGCAACCGCGATCGCGCCATCGAGCGTCGCAACTACGTGATCGACCGCCTCCAGGAGAACGGCTGGATCAAGCAGGCCGACGCCGACAAGGCCCGCAAGGAGCCGCTGGTCGTCACCAACCGCTCCAACGGCGCCCACACCTTCGCCGGCGAGTATTTCGCCGAGGAAGTCCGCCGCGACATCTTCGAACGCTATGGCGAGAAGAAGCTCTACGAGGGCGGCCTCTCGGTCCGCACCACGCTCGATCCGAAGATCCAGGTCATGGCGCGCAAGACCATGGTCGCCGGCCTCGTGAACTATGACGAACAGCAGGGCTATCGCGGCGCCATCAGCAAGCTCGACATTTCGGGCGATTGGGGCGTGAAGCTCGCCGAGATCAAGTCGCTCTCCGACATCTCGCCCTGGCGCATGGCGGTGGTGCTGGAGACCAGCGACCAGTCGGCGCGCATCGGCTTCCAGCCGAACCGCGAGCTCGGCGGTGCCGTCAGCAAGCAGCGCGAGACCGGCCTCGTCACGCTTGACGGCGTGCGCTGGGCGAGGGCGGCCCAGGGCAATCTGAAGGGCAAGACGCCCACGTCAGTCGCGCAGGTGCTCCAGCCCGGCGACGTGATCTATGCCGATCCGCTCTACAGCAAGGAAGGACAACCGGTCGAAGGTCAGTACCGTCTGCGCCAGATCCCCGAAGTGTCGGGCGCGATGGTGGTGATGGACCCATGGACCGGCCGCGTGCTCGCGATGGTCGGTGGCTTCTCGTTCGACCAGAGCCAGTTCAACCGCGCCACCCAGGCCTACCGGCAGCCGGGATCGTCGTTCAAGCCGATCGTCTACTCGGCGGCACTCGACAACGGCTACACGCCGTCGACCGTCGTGCTCGACGCGCCGATCGAAATCGATCAGGGCCAGGGCGCGGGCGTGTGGCGTCCTGAAAACTTCTCGGCGAACAAATATCAGGGACCGGTGACGCTGCGGAACGCGCTGCGGCAGTCGCTCAACACGGTGACGGTGCGCCTCGCGCAGGACATCGGCATGCCCCTGATCGGCGAATATGCGCGCCGCTTCGGCGTCTATGATGAGTTGCCGAACTATCTCTCCTACGCACTCGGCGCCGGCGAGACCACGGCGATGCGCATGGTCACGGCCTATTCGATGATCGCAAATGGCGGCCGCCGCGTGAAGCCGACCTTGATCGACCGCATCCAGGACCGCTACGGACACACCATCTTCAAGCACGACCAGCGCGAATGCCGCGGCTGCGATGCGCCCGGCGGCTGGAAGAACCAGCCTGAACCGCAGCTGATCGACCGCCGCGAGCAGGTGCTGGATTCCATGACCGCCTATCAGATCACAGAGCTGATGGAAGGTGTGGTCCAGGCCGGTACCGCGACCGTCGTGAGGGAAGTCGGCAAGCCGATCGCCGGCAAGACCGGCACGACCAACGAAGCGAAGGACGCCTGGTTCGTCGGCTTCTCGCCTGACATCGCGGTCGCCATCTACATGGGCTACGACAAGCCGCGTCCGCTGGGTAAGGGCAACGCCGCGACCGGCGGTCATCTGGCTGCCCCCATCGCCCGCGATTTCCTCAAGCTCGCGCTCGCCGACAAGCCCGCCGTTCCCTTCAAGGTGCCGGCCGGCATCAAGCTGATCCGCGTCGTCGCCAAGACCGGCATGCGCGCCGGCCCCGGCGAGACCGGTGGAACCATCCTCGAAGCCTTCAAGCCGGGCACGGCGCCGCCGGACAATTACTCGGTCATCGGTGTCGCCGACGCCGACGGACGCGGCGGCGTGCCGCCGCCGCCGACGCAGGCACCGGATTCAGGCTTCTTCATGCGGCCGGGCACCGGCGGGCTGTACTAGGCGAGCGGATAAGATAAGCGATCGCGGTTGCGCTTTGCGGCCGCCGCCGCTACATCCCCCATCTGAATTGTACGCGGGATTCCGCGAGATCCGAGAACGACATGCGCGCCGAAATCGAACGGTTGGTAGAAGAGATCAAGCAGTCAGTCGGGCTGCTGAGGAGGCATCTTTGACGTCGAGAAATCGACGGCGCGCCTCGCTGAGCTGAACAAGCTCGCAGAAGATCCCAACCTCTGGAACGATCCCCAGAAGGCCCAGAAGCTGATGCAGGAGCGAACCTCGCTGGAGGATTCGCTCTCGGGCATCGGCAAGGTCGAGCAGGAGCTCGAAGACGATATCGGCATGATCGAGCTCGGCGAGGCCGAGGGCGATGACGGCGTGGTCGCCGAGGCCGAAGCCGCGCTGAAGACCCTCAAGAAGGAAGTCGCTCGACGCGAGCTCGAGGCGCTGCTGTCGGGCGAAGCCGACCGCTTTGATTCCTATCTCGAAGTCCATGCCGGCGCCGGTGGCACCGAGAGCCAGGACTGGGCGCAGATGCTCTTGCGCATGTACACGCGCTGGGCCGAAACGCACGGCTTCAAGGTCGAATACCTCGAAGAGTCCGAGGGCGAAGAAGCCGGCATCAAGTCCGCGACCATCCAGGTCTCCGGTCACAATGCCTATGGCTGGCTGAAGACGGAAGCCGGCGTGCACCGGCTGGTGCGCATCTCGCCGTTCGATTCCAATGCACGGCGACACACCTCGTTTTCGAGCGTGCAGGTGTTCCCTGTCATCGACGACAGCATCAAGATCGACATCAAGGAATCCGACGTCCGTACCGACACCATGCGATCGGGCGGCGCCGGCGGCCAGCACGTCAACAAGACCGAATCCGCGGTGCGCCTGACGCACATTCCGACCGGCGTCGCGGTGGTGTGTCAGGCCGGCCGCTCCCAGCACAAGAATCGCGCGCAGGCCTGGGACATGCTGCGCGCGCGCCTCTACGAGATCGAGCTGAAGAAGCGCGAGGAGAAAGCCGCCGCCGATCAGGCCGCCAAGACCGATATCGGCTGGGGCCACCAGATCCGCTCCTACGTGCTGCAGCCGTATCAGATGGTGAAGGACCTGCGCACCGGTGTGCAGACCTCCGACACCTCGGGCGTGCTCAACGGCGAGCTCGACGACTTCATGGCCGCAACCCTGGCGCAGCGCGCCTTCGGCACCACCGCCGGCGACGTCGAGGACGTGGACTGATCATGAGCCGCGTCGCCTTCATCGGATTGGGGCGGATGGGTCACGGCATGGCCGGCCGCTATCTCGATGCCGGCTTTACCGTGACGCTGTGGAATCGCAGCAAATCAAAAGCGGAAGACCTGATTGCGCGCGGCGCGAAATGGGCAACCTCGCCCGAGGACGCCGCGATAGACGCTGACGCTGTCGTGACCATGGTCGCCGACGACGAAGCCTCGCGCGCGGTCTGGCTCGGGCCCAACGGGGCCGCCAAAACGGCGAAGGCGGGCACCATCGCGATCGAGTGCTCCACCGTTTCCTACGACCATGCGCGCGAGATGGGCCGCGAGCTCAATGCGCGTGGGCTCATCTACATCGATTGCCCCGTGACGGGATTGCCGGATGCGGCCGCCGCCGGAAAGCTGACGTTGCTCGCCGGCGCAGATAGCGCCGACCTCGAGCGCGCGCGGCCGTTCCTCGAACCGATCGGTTCGACCATCCGCCATTTCGGCGCGGTCGGCTCGGGCACGGTCTACAAGCTCATCAACAATCTCCTCGGCGCGATCCAGATCGCGGGTCTCGCCGAGGGGCTCGCGATTGCCGAGCAGGCGGGGCTCGATATGAAGCTGGTGCTGGAGTCGATCCAGGCCGGCGTTGCTGCGAGCCCGCAGGTGCAGCGCCATTCCAAGCGCATGGTCGCGCGCGATTTCAGTGGCGCAACCTTCACGGCCGCGCTCCGGCACAAGGATGCCGCCTACGCCGTGAAGCTCGCCGAGAGCCTGCTGGCGGACAAGCCGCTGGTCTCGCGCGCTGCGGTCGAGGCCTACGCGCAGGCCAAAGCCGCGATGCCCGACGACGATGAAGGCAAGATGATCGAGCTGGTGTCGCGGCCGAAGGGCGCGGTCTGACCGCGGCGCGAGCAATGCGCGGCCCGATCTCCGGGATGAGCCGCGCGTTTGATCAACATTATTGCTCGAACGTGCGAACGCCCTGTATGCCGGAATCCGTCCGGATCATGCGTCCCTTCTTCCCATCATCAGTCAAAAAGACGTCCCAGTGCGCTGTGCCGCCGGGTTGACCCTGGAGGGTGATCGTTCCCGTGCAGTCCTTGTCAATCGTGTACGTCCCGTTCAGAGTTTCGCGTTGAACGATCGCATGACGCAGGGAGGTCTGTTTGCCTGAAAACGTTCCTGACCCGTCAAAGTCAAACGCGCCGTAGTGATAGTTTGTGCCCTGGCCAGTAAATACATAGCGGCCCTGGAGTTTCTCGACTGAGCACGTCTGTGGTGCCCCGTGAGCCATTGGGGCGATCAGCAGAGAGCATGCAAACATCAGACTTGCGCCCATTGTGCCGCTTGTGAGACTCAATTTCATCGCATCGTCCTCTATCCGTTCCAGTTCTGGAACAACACGCCAGGATTGCGGCAGAAAGGAGAAGTCGCGCCGTTAAGGAGAGGTTACTGGTCGAGGGCGCTTGCTGCCCTCGGGTCAGACCTCGCTGATCGCGACGCTCGAAATGCGGCTGATGTCGTTCTGGATCCGGGTGGGTTTGGGGAGATCCGCGTCAGCGGCGTCTGTCGGGAATCGGGTGGTTACATCTGTCATGTTGCTCTAGGCGGCAGGTTCGGCCGCTGAGGTGAAACCTATGCCCCCGAACGATATCAGGATCGACGCACGAGACTGGTCGCTGCTCGCTGTGCTCTCGATCCTCTGGGGCGGCTCGTTCTTCTTCAACGGCGCCGCGCTCCGCGAGTTGCCACCGCTGACGCTGGTGTTCCTGCGCGTCGCGCTCGGTGCGGCCATTCTGCTGCCGCTGCTGGGCCGGCAGGGGATCAGCTTTCCGAGAGGCGTGGCGGGCTGGAAGCCGTTTTTCGTGATCGGACTGCTCAACAACGTCGTTCCGTTTTCGCTGATTGTCGCCGGCCAGACGTTCGTTCCAAGCGGGCTGGCCTCGATCCTGAATGCGACCACGCCGCTGTTCACGGTGATGGTGATGGCTATGGCGGGCGAAGAGGCGTTGCAGGCACGGCGGGTGGCCGGCGTGGCGCTGGGCCTTGCCGGGGTGATCATCCTGCGCGGGTGGGGGACTGAGGCGCGTACGGGGCAGGGGCTCGGCATTTTGCTCTGTCTCGGCGGCGCGCTGAGCTATGGCTTCGCCGCGCTTGCCGCCCGGCGATTGCTGAAGGACTCAGCCCCCTTGGGTACGGCGACGTTTCAACTGATGGCATCGACGGCGATGATGGCAATCGTTGCCGGCGCGGTGGAGCAGCCGTGGCATCTGGCGATGCCGGGCGTGGCGACCTGGCTCGCTGTGCTTGGCCTTGCGGCACTCTCGACGGCGCTCGCCTACATCGTCTTTTTTCAGATCATACGACGCTCCGGCGCAACGAATGTCATGCTGGTGACGCTGCTCATCCCCGTGACGGCTATCCTTCTTGGATGGCTGGTGCTGGGCGAGCCGATCTCCGCGCGTGAGATCGCCGGTGCGATCGTCATCGCCAGCGCGTTGATCGTGATCGACGGACGAGTGCTGAGAATGTTGCAGCGCGTCGGATAAGTTCCCAAGCTGCAGTTTCATTGCGCGGAAAATCCTGCCGCTTGCCAGTCACTCTCCGCCTTGCGACACTCCCCACAAAACAAGACTACAAAATTGGGGAGATAACGATGCCGGGTCGTCGCAAAAACCTTGCTGCCTTCGCCATGCTCGCTGCCGGCGTGCTCGTCATGACACCGGCCCTGGCGCAGAAGAAATACGATCCCGGCGCGAGCGATACCGAAATCAAGATCGGCAACATCATGCCCTATAGCGGACCTGCGTCGTCCTATGGCGTGATCGGCAAGACCGAGGCCGCGTTCTTCAAGATGATCAATGATCAAGGCGGCATCAACGGCCGCAAGATCAACTTCATCAGCTATGACGATGCCTATTCGCCGCCGAAGGCGATCGAGCAGGCGCGCAAGCTGGTCGAGAGCGACGAGGTGCTGCTGATCTTCCAGGCGCTCGGCACGCCCTCGAACTCCGCGATCATGAAATACATGAACGCCAAGAAAGTGCCGCAGCTCTTCGTCGCCTCGGGCGGCACCAAGTTCGGCGACCCCAAGAACTTTCCGTGGACCATGGGTTTTCAGCCGAACTACCAGAGCGAGGGGCGAATCTACGCAAAATACATCCGCGACAATTTTCCGAACGGCAAGATCGCGGTGTTCTGGCAGAACGATGACGCCGGCAAGGACCAGTTCAAGGGCCTGAAGGACGGGCTCGGCGACAAGGCCAGCATGATCATCGCCGACAAATCCTATGAGGTCAGCGATCCCTCGATCGACTCGCAGATCGTCGCGCTGCACGATTCCGGGGCCGACATCTTCTTCTCATGGGCCGCGCCCAAGGGCTCGGCGCAGGCGATCCGTAAAGTGGGCGAACTCGGCTGGAAGCCGAAGTTCTTTCTGGCCAACACTGCGACGTCGATTGCCTCGGTGCTCAAGCCAGCAGGGCTCGAATACTCCAAGGATATCATCTCGACCGCCTACCTGAAGGACCCGACCGATCCGACCTGGGACAAGGATCCGGCCGTGATCGCGTGGCGCGCCTTCATGGACAAGTATTACCCTGACGGCGACAAGGCCAATGCCAACAATCTCTATGGCTATGTGCAGGCCGAGGCGATGGCGCAGGTGCTGAAGCAATGCGGCGACAATCTTACGCGCGACAACGTCATGAAGCAGGCCGCCAGCCTGAAGAATTTCCACACCGAACTGATGCTGCCTGGCGTCATGGTCAACACTTCGCCGGATGATTATTTCCCGATCGAGCAGATGCAGCTGATGCGTTTCAACGGGCAGGCCTGGGAGCTGTTCGGCGATGTCATCACCGGCGAGGTCGGCCACGAACACAGCCAATGATCAGCGCTGGCCGGCGTTGGTTCTCAGAACCATGCCGCCGGCTACACCGACGCCGAGCACGTAGATCCAGCCCTCGTGGAAATCGGTGAGATGCGAATTCACGAGCGAACTCGTGATGTTCTGCACGACGACGACGAGGCCGATCCAGGCGGCAAGACTGTTGCCGGTGAACAGGCGAAGGTGTGCGAACCACATAGCATAGAGGAGAATGACGCCCAATAGCCCCCATTGCACCGCGACATGCAGGGTCTGGTTATGGGGATTGCTCACGATCTCGGCGTCGAGGCTGGTTTCGCCTGAGGCTGCGCGCTCGAACTGGCGCTTGATCGATCCCGTGCCGTGGCCGAATAACGGTGCTTCGGCAAAGGCTCTGGCTGCCTTGCGCCAATAGGTCAGGCGCTGCGCAGTCGAGGCGCGGCTGATGTCCTCGCGTCCGTGCTGATATTCCACGGCGATGTCGGTGACGCGATGGCGCAGATAGGGCGACGCCGTCCAGGCCAGAGCGCTCGCGGCCGCCGCACTCGCGAACAGCAGCAGGGCTGCGCGCCGGCTCAGGTACCGCCACGCAAACAGCAACAGCAGCACGGCAATGCAGAGCAGCGCGGTGCGGGCGGAGGCGACGAAGACCATGTTGGTCACGAACAGAGCGATCAGCGCGAGGCATGCGGCCGTGGCGATCAGGCTGCCGCCGCGCCAGAACCACAGCGCCGGCAGAGCGAGCGCGAAGACGCACAGCGTGAACTCCTGGCTCTGGTCGATGTAGTTCTTGACGGGAACACCCGATGACGCGGTTGCGGTCAGCTTCAGGGCGGGATCGAGCAGCACGATCCAGGCGTACACCGCCAGCAGCGCGCAGGAGACGAGAAAGGCCGCGCAAACATGGAAGCCGCGCTCCGACCGGTTGAAATGATAGAGCAGCGGCGGAATCAGCACGAGCTTGGCGACCGGCTTGACCGCGTGCAGCCGGTCGACCCAGACCCCATCGGACCACAGGACACCCAGAAGCGCGAGCAGCAGGATGACGAAGGGCAGGGCGTAAGCAGGCTGCACGAGGCGGCGCGCATAGTCCCGCCAGTCGATGGTCGGCGTCACCGCGAGCAGCCAGAGGCCAACGAAGATCGAGGGCGCGGTGGTTGACCATGGTAGTGACGCCGCGATCGACATGGCGAGCACGTCGGCGGCCTTGAACAGTGCCGCCGAGCGTTGCCGGGCCGGTGCGGTGACGGCTCCCGCGCACGCCGCGGTGTCGGCTGTCATGCTCACCGAGCCTACTGCGCCGCGACCAGTCGTTCCGGCGGCAGATAATGCCCCATGAAGTCGCGGGCCTGGGTCTGGTAGCCGAAGCGCTCCGCAAGCTCGGAGCGGCGCGCCCGGATCTTGCTGCGAGCTTCCTCCTGTCGCGCCAGCACCCTGGTGACGGAGGCGACGATCGACTCAGGTGAGAACGGATCGAAATAATCGGCCAGTTCGCCCGCGACCTCACGAAACACGGCGATGTCGGAGCACAGCACCGGCGTATTGGCCGCGAGCGCCTCGATGATCGGGATGCCGAAACCCTCGGCCAGGCTCGGCATGATCAGCCCGTGTGCCTCCGCGATCAGCGCGGCCTTCTCCTGCTCGTCGACATAGCCGGCGAAACGGACATTCTTCGGAAGATTGCTCATCCGGCTGATTTGGCCGGCGTAGCCGATCACCACGAGATCGGCCTGCGGGATGTTGCGAAAGGCGCGAAGGACCGTGGCGACGTTCTTGCGCGGCTCGTTCGACACGATGATGACGAAGTTCGGCCGCCCCGGACGCCCCGACGGGGCTGGGAGGTGCAGGACATCCGGGGCGTCGAACCGGGTGCGGGGATACACGACCCGCGCCGGTAGGTGAGCAAATTGCGGCAACAGTTCCCTGAACCGCATCATGCTGTAGTTTGAAACGAAGGCGAGTTCGTCGGCCTGACGCAGGCTGGTGCGGATTCGCGCCAGGAACTGCCGCGTAGCGATGTCGCTGAGCTTGAGGTCGGTGAGCGGCAACAAATCGTGGATCACGCAGATGACCTTGGTGTCCGGCCTGCGCTTGATCGCCACCCGTGTCGGTGTATCCACGACGATGACGTCGTAGTCGCGCGCGTCGATCCGTGGCGGCGGCAGCAGGAAGAAGGCCGAGGAGTCCTGATAGTTGAAAAATCCGGGCTCGAGCTGAAAGTCGCGGAACAGTTCGAGATGGCTCAGATCCGGCGGAATGTATTCGAGCGCGGCGGTCCTGTTCTCGATCAGCCGCGCGTGCAGGCTACGCAGGCCGATCGCGCCGAGGAGGCAGAGAAAATTGTCGCGCGACAACAACATGCCGACCCTGTGGCGCAGCCAGTCGAACTTGCGCCGCGTGCCGCTGAGCGTCACCGGTCCGCTCACGTTGACTTCGTCCAGAAAGCGATAAAGCGCGAGCAGCTCGATGTTGCGCGACTGCGCCGGAAACAGCTTCGTGCGGCGCTCGCGCCGGCACAGCTTGCGGTAACGCTTCGAGGTCTCCACCAGCAATGTGAGTTCGTGGCCCTCAGAGGCGAGCGAGCGCGTCAATTCCCGGGTGAAGTGGAAGATGCCGCGCTTGTGGTTGGGTTGTCCGAGCGACTCGGACACGACGAGGATACTCTGCTTCATGCGCTGATCTCGCGGAGCTCGAAAGGAGGAGCCGACGGTTGCTCGACCGTGACGGTCGAGGCGATGCGGCCGTGATCCAGATTGATGATGCTGGTGCAGGTGCGGCGCAGCAGCGGCAGGTCGTGCGAGGCGATGATAACGATGGCGGCCTGCGAGACCAGGTTCTGCAGGCGCCCCTCGGCCTTCTCGGCAAAATGCTCGTCGACCACGCTCAGCCATTCGTCGAGCAGGAGGATGTCGGCCGGAAAGGCGGTCGCGGTCGCGAACAGCACGCGCATCAGCATGCCCGAGGAGAACATCCGCAGCGGCAGCCGCTGCATGCGCTCCTCGAGTTCGGTAAAGGCCCAGATCTCGTCGATCACGGCGCGCGTCGGCTTGCGGCCGCTGATCCGCAGCAAGAGGGCAATGTTGTCCTCGGCGATGAAGTCGAGGTTCACTCCGGCATTGAGGCCGAGCAGGGGCACGACATTTCCGCGGATCGCCACGTGGCCGCTGCTTGGCGGATAGACGCCTGCGATCAACCGCAGCAGCGTCGACTTGCCGGATCCGTTGGGGCCTGCAAGCCCGATGCGCGCGCCGGCCTCGGCCTCGAAGGTGATGTCGTCGACGGCGCGGATGATCCGCATCTCACCCTTTTCGCGGATGAGATGGCCGAGCAGCCTCCGCTTGAGTGAAAAGTCGTAGGCGCCGTAGAGGGGATAGTCGAGGCAGACATTGCGCAAGCTGATCTCGGCCATCGGTCAGATCCAGAAGGCGGCTTTGCGCAAATGCACCAGTGTCAGCACGCTCGCACAGAGCAGCAGCGCCAGCGTCACCAGGACATAGATGATGCTGGTCGCATCGACATGGCCGCCGACGAGCGGCTCGCGCCACACCGCGAACAGATGCGTCAACGGATTGAGCCGCATTACGGTCGAGCGGTGATTGATGATGTCCGAAGACCAGATCACGGGCGAGGCGAGGAAGGCGAGCATCAGCGTGGATTCGATGATCGGCTTGAGGTCGCGATAACGCGTCGCCAGCGCGCCGAGGACGAGGCTGAGGGCGAAGGTGCAGATCACGAACAGCGACAGGCCGGGCAGCGCCGCGAGCCCACCGGAGAGATGATGCGGCGTAAGCAGCAGCCAGAGCGCGAGCGGGACGCAGGCATTGTGCAGGGCGAACAGCCCCTGGCGGAACGTGCATTGGAGCAGGAAGATCACCGGCGGCAGGGCACGGTCGCGGATCAGGCTCGCAGAGTTCTGCAGCGCGGTGGTCGCATCGAGCACGACGCTGTTGAGGAAGGTCCATGCGGTCATCGAGAGGGCCAGCATGGGCAGGCGTGCCAGAATGTCGGCATTCGACATCTGCCCGATCACCGAACCGAGCACTGCAACCACGATCGCCATCTGGAGCGACATCCAGAATGGACCCAGCAGCGAGCGCACGTAGCGATGACGCATGTCGGACCAGGCCAGCGCTGCGGCGATCCGGATGCTGTCGAACCAGCCTTTCTGCTTCTCATGATCGTCCGCCGGCACGGGCTTGTCGCATGGAGCCGCGACGGCGGCGCGGTAGACGGATTCCATGCCGTCCTTGAAGGCTGCGGCGGAATAGCGGCTCACGGCGCGGGTCCGGGCTGAAAGCCCCATGCGGCGCCGCCGCTCGGGATCGCTTACCAGGGTGTCGATGGCCCCGCCGAGCGCTTCGGCGTCGCCGGGCGGCACGGTGATCGCTTCCATGCCGTGACGGGCGACGCGCGGCACCGCCGTGTCGAGCGCGGTGTTCACCACGGGACGGCCGGCGGCCATGGCTTCCAGCTGGACGAGGCCGAAGGTCTCGGCGTTGGTGACCGATGGCATCACGAAGACGTCGGCGAGGCACATCAGCTTGATGCGCTCGCAATCATTGACGGAGCCGAGCAGGCGGACGCGATCACCGAGGCCAAGCTCGCTGATCAGTTGCTCGAGCCTGGCGCGCTCGGCGCCTTCGCCGATGATCCAGACCTCGAAGTTGCGGTTGATGGCCGCGCGGATCAGCACGTCGAACCCCTTGTAGGGCACGAGCCGACCGCAGGCGAGCACGAGGCGGCCGCGGTCGTTGACGTGGTGTGGCTCGATCTTCGGCCAGTCGTAGACATCGGTGTCGATGCCGAACGGCACGACTTGGCATTTGTCGGCGACTTCCCGCAGCAAGGGCGTCTCGTCCACCAGCACCCGGTCGGACACGATGATCGCCTTGGCCAGGCGCAGCGTCCGCCGCATCAGGGGCTGGATCAACCAGCGCAGGCCCGCATGGGTGACGATGTCGGCGTGCCAGTGCACGACCAGCGGCCGCTTGCGGCCGAAGCCGAAGGCAAAGACGAGATCGGCGAGCGGGAAGGGCGCATGCAGCGCCAGCAGATCGTGCTCGGCTATCTTCTGCCACAGCCGCCAGGGATAGGTGGGCGCGGCCGGCAGCGACAGCACGTTGCCGAACGAGCGGACGCGCTCGACCGGCACGTCGTTGACGACGATCTGGCGCTTCTCGACCGACTGCGAGCAGACCAACACGGCGGAGGCGAAGGCGTCCTGCAGGCTGGCGCAGATGTCCCGGATCACCGTCAGCGTGCCGCCGAACAGGTCGGGATAGTAGATCTTGAAGATGTGCAGCACCGACGGACGGCGCGGGAGTTCGCTGGTGTTTTGCATGATGGCGTCAGCCCGCGAGCAGTGCTGCGACGAACGGTGCTGCCAGCACCGAGAAGAAGATCACGCCGCGCAGCAGGGCCGGCAGCATCGGTTCGATCGCGCCGCGCCCCCAGTCGGGAGCCGGCACGGCACGCGGTGAACTGGAAATGCGGACCAAGCGGTCAGCCATGGGTTTAGTCCCTTTACGTCGCGCCCTCAGTGGCGTTTCGTATATGTGGGAAAATTTACCACGTCAATCGCATAATGGGAAAATGTGGGATTGTGTCCCACGTGTGACGCGCGTACAATTCAGACATGAATGCCAAGTCCGGGCCTAAAGCGGCGGCTCCAGAGCCGAATGCCGCGAAAAAGCTGCACGCGCCGCTGGCGCGGCTGCTGCGCCCGCTCGTGCGGCTCTGTATCCGCAGCGGCATGACCTTTCCGGCACTGGCGCAATTGCTCCGCGAGCTCTTCGTCAACGTCGCCGAGCATGATTTCGCGCTTGAAGGCAAGGAGCAGACCGACAGCCGCGTCAGCCTGCTCACCGGCATCCACCGCAAGGAGGTCGCGCGCCTGCGCGGCGCCGGCGCGCCTGTGAACGAGACGCCGGCGGCGCTGTCGCTGACGAGCGCGGTGATCGCGCGCTGGCTCGCGGCGCCCGAGTTCACCGATGCAGGGGGCGAGCCGCTGGCGCTTCCGCGCACCGCCGAAGGCGATGCGCCGTCATTCGAGCAGCTCGTCGGCTCCGTCACCAAGGACGTTCGCCCGCGCGCAGTGCTCGACGAATGGGTCGACCGCAAGCTCGTGACCATCAATGCGGACGACGAGATCGAGCTGGTGGAGGCGGCGTTCGTTCCGAGCGGTGCTGACGACAGCAAATGGCATTATCTCGGCCGCAATCTGCACGACCATATCGCGGCCGCCGCTGAGAACGTGTCGGGGCCGGCGCCGCGCTTCCTCGAACGTGCCGTCCATTACAACAACATCTCGCCGAAGCTCGCCAAGCGCCTCGAGGCACGTTCGCGCGAGCTGGCGATGGATGCGCTGAAGACCGCCAACCGCGAGGCCAACCGCGCGCTCGCGAAGGACAAGGGCGGCGACGCCCGCTGGAACTTCGGCATCTACATCTATAGCGAAGATGACGATGAGATGGGCGAGGCCAAGGACCCCGGCAAAGAGGGCAGCTCCTCATGAGCCGGCCGCCGCTGATTTCGCGCCGTCTGCTGCTGACCGGGTTCTGGCTCGCCGGCACCGCGATTGCGCGCGCGCAGGTCAGGCGCGGCACGGATCAAGGTATCGGCGGGACCGGAATCACGCGCGGTGACGATCACGGCATCGGCGGCACCGGCATCGTCGGCGTGATCCAGCGTTTCGGCAGCATCTACGTCAATGGCGAGCGCGTCACCTATGCGAGCGACGTACCGGTCCGCATCGACGGCGAGGCGGCGAGCCCGAAGGCGCTGCGCATCGGCCAGCTCGCGCGCGTGGTCGCGACGCGGCAGGCCGACGGCACGCTCGTCACGCGAAACATCGCGATCGCGAGCGAGGTTTCGGGGCCGATCGAGCAGGTGAAGGGCAACGAGCTGACGGTCCTCGGCCAGAAGATCGTGGCGAGCAACAAGGACAGCAAGCTCCGTGCCGGCACGCATGTGGCGGTCTACGGCTTGCGCCGGACCGACGGCGTGATCGTCGCAAGCCTGGTCGAGCCGCGCAGGGATGCAGCCGAACGCGTCACCGGTCTGGTCGAGCGCGGGCCCGACGGCCTGCATATCGGCGGGTTGAAGCTGACCGGCGTCGATCCCTTGCTGGTCGGCCAGCGCGTACTGATCGAGGGCAGCACGAGCCAGGGCGCAATGCAGGCCATGCGCACCCGCATCGAGGATTTCTCGGATCTTGTCGGCGCGAGCCGGCTGTCGATCGAAGCCTATGTGCAGCGCGCCGGCTCCAGCCTCCAACTTGGCTCGGGGCTCGTCGCCCGCGACAGCTCGCGCTTCGGGCCGGCAGCGCGCGAGGCGCGCATGGTCGTCAACGGCGTGTTCGATCGCTCGCGTGGCTTGCAGGTCGAATCGACGCGGGCGATCGGCCCTGCGCCGGGCGCACCTCCGTCCGGCGGCGGCAATCCCGGCCGGTCGCCGGGCAGCTCGATCATGCATCCGGAGCGCAGCGCGCCGGGCTCGGGCAACAGTCCGCCCAGCGCGCCGGGTACGCCCGGATCTGTCCCCGGTGGCAATCCCGGCTCCGCGCCGTCAGGACCAAGCGGCCCGTCAGGTCCCGGTGGTTTTGGTGGGCCCGGTGGCGGGCCGATGGGCCCCGGCGGAATGGGTGGTGGCGGCTTTGGAGGTCCCGGAGGCGGGATGGGCGGTGGCCGGCGCTAGGCTCTCAGCACGCTGGAAGTGCAGGGCGCGGCTCTAACCCGCGCTCAGGCGCACGCCGGCGCGCAGGAATTTCTGCGGGTCGACGGCTTCGCCGTCGATGCGGGTTTCATAGTGCAGATGCGGGCCGGTCGAGCGGCCGGTCGACCCGACCAGGCCGATGACCTGGCCGATCTTGACGATCTCGCCGACCTTGACGTTGATCTCGGAGAGATGGCCGTACCTGGTCGACAGCCCGTTGCCGTGATCGACCTCGACCATGCGGCCGTAACCACCGGACCAGCCGGCCGAGACCACTTTGCCGTTGGCGGTGACGCGTGCGGGATCGCCGGTCGCAGCGCGGAAGTCGAGGCCGGTGTGCATCGCCGGCCGGCCGAGGAAGGGATCGCTGCGAATGCCGAAGCCCGAGGTGAACTCGACCTCACCGACGACGGGCTTGCGATAAGGTACCTGCGCGAGCGTGCGATTGAGCCGATCCATTTCGGCGCGCGTGACATTGATGCGATAGAGTTGCTTCTCGAACGGCCCTGCGTTCGCCGCGAGCTTCACCGGCACGAACGGGCCGCCCATTGCGGCGCGCGGCACGGCAGCCTCGAGATTGGCGAGGTTCAGGCCGAGGTCGCTGACCACGCCGCGCATCCGCCGCATCCGCGAATCCATGCCTTCCTCGACGGCATTGAGTGCTGCGACCTGCCGCCGCTCAACCTGATCGAGCGAGTTCGTCAGCCGGGCCAGGACATTGTCGAACCCCTGGTTCTTGGCGAATTGATTGACCGGCGGGGCGACCACGGCAGGCGCGCGCGATTCCAGCCGCGCTTCGCGGTCGGGGGGCGCCACGAAGATCACGGTGTCGCTGATCGGTGACGGTTTTGGCGTGCCCTGCATCGTCGTCTGGTTCGCTTCGCCACGCTGCGGCGCTGCGCGGGGAATCGATCCCGTGACATCAGGCATGGCGCCGAGCGCCGTAGCCCGGGACTCCAGCGCCGTCTGGCGCTTCATGATCTGGTCGAGCTTCTGGTCGAACTGCTCCTGGTCGAGCAGCTGCCGGCTGGTGGCGCGATCGACCTTGGCCCGCAGCTCGGCGATCCGGTCCTCATAGGCATACTGCATCTCGGCCTGACGGGCGATCAGCCGGGTCAGGACGTCGTCGCGGAAAGCGAAATAAGTGGCCGTCGCTGCCGACCAGAGTCCGAGGAGCACGACGGTCCCGACCACGATCCAGAACACGACCGGCCCGAGGCGAACCTGCTTGCCGTGATGCTGGATGGTGTAGGCGTCGTCGGTATCGGGGAGGGGAATCGCCGCCGCCGCCACGGCAGCAGGACGGCGATGGAAGGCCCGTCCGTGGTCGCGGGGATGATGCTGGGGGTACTGCGAATATTGGGCAGAACTTTTCGACATCGGCACTCCCGCGCCGGTCGGAACGGTTCCTTGCGGCCTAATTGCCGCGGCAATCTGAGCCAGTCATGGTTAATTTTCCGGAAACGGGAGCGCCCGATTTTAACGAGCTGGTTAAAGGCTTCTTGCCGCGGCCAGCACCTCGTCAGCATGCCCATCAACCCGGACATTGCGCCAGATCCTGGCCACTTTGCCGTTGGCACCGATCAGCACCGTGGTGCGAAGAATCCCGAGGAAACTCCTGCCGTACATGGATTTTTCGCCCCAGGCGCCGTAGGCCTCCAGCATCTCGTGCTGCTCGTCCGAGATCAGTGGGATACCGAGGCCGTGCTTGTCGCGGAACTTCTCCTGGGCCTTTAACGGATCGGCCGAAATGCCGAGCACGGCAGTGCCGGCAGAGGTGAAGGCGTCCTTGAGGCGGGTGAAGTCGATCGCCTCGCGGGTGCAGCCCGGCGTATCGGCCCGGGGGTAGAAAAACAGGACGAGCTTCTGGCCGGCGTAATCGGCCGACGTGACGACGTTGCCGCCGTCGCGAGGCAGGCGGAACGCAGGGGCCGTCTGGCCCTCGGCCAGCGCGGATTTGGCGCCGGCCGATGCCGCGGCGCGCTTGGAGGCCTTTTCAGAAGATTTTAACCGTTTCGATGCGGCCTTATGCGATGCTGCTTTCGCGCCCGTCTTGGTTGATTTGCCTGGCGATGCCGGCTGGATTTTCGCGCTGCGTGTTCGAGTCGATGCCCGTGTTTTCAGGGCCTTGTTCTTAGCCGTCGGATTGCCGGAGGGCGTTTTGGACGATTTCTTTCGGGATTTCTTGGACATACGCCTTCCTTTCGTCGCTTTCGGCGGGTCAACCGAAGCGTTATTGCAGCTCTCGTCCGGTGTGCCGGATTCGCGCCCTCGGCTGGGCAATTTTGGCGGCGACGGAGTATGGTTACAAGGAATTCCACGCACCACCCCACTGCTCGTTGAACGCGCTCCCGGGGCGAAATGACGAACAGCAGGAACATCAGAGGTATGGCGGCAATGCCGGGGCGGGGAGCGTCGATTCCCGTCAATGGTTGCGGCCCCGGCGGCGCTCAATCCCACGATGGGCGCCTGTATCGAGAGGCAATGGCAAGGAATACGTCGCCCCAGGATCACAATCGGGATTTCGATCGGCACGGCGGCCATCACGAGCAGCCGGAGTGGGACGAGGCCGACTGGGATCAGGATCAGGAAGAGGAGGCGGGGCATCGCGCACGCCGCCTGCTGTCGCGTTCCAGCTCGCGCTTCCGCATCGGCGACAGCTTCTTGGCGTTCCGGCGGATGCTGCCGAGCGGACGCTGGCTGCGTCGCATGTCCGTCGTTCTTGGGGCCATGATCGTCATCTTCGTTGGCTGCTTTGGCGCGCTGTGGTGGCGACTTGGCGCCGGCCCGATCAATCTCGACATGGCAACGCCCTGGCTCGCTGCCGCGATCGAGGACAATATCGGCCACGGCAACACCGTGGAGGTGGGCGGCACCCAGATCGAGCGCGCGGGGCGTATCAGGATTGCGGTGCGCATCCGCGACATCATCGTACGCGATCATGACCATGCCATCGTTGCCAGCGCCCCGAAGGCCGAGGTGAGGCTCTCGGGCGTCGCGCTTCTCACCGGGCATCTGCGCGCCGAAAGCCTCAACCTCGTCGATGCCGAGCTCGCGATCCGGATCGCGCCTGACGGGACGGTCACGGTGTCCGCCGGCGACACGGCCAAGCCGCTCGCAACCGGTGTCGCGTCCAAGAAGGAAGCGGGCCTGCCGCCGACATTCCCGCGCAACGGCGCCCCGCCGCCGCCGTTCGGGATGGCGCCCGCAACCCCGGACGCGCCTCAGGCCGCACCTCGGCCGACACCGCAGCAGAGTGGAATTCTTCAGGGCCTCGACTGGCTCGACAGCCTCAGCATGACCGGCCTCGACGGCCAGAACCTCAACGAGATCGGTCTCAAGAACGGCAACCTGATCGTCGACGATCAGCAGCGCGGCAGCAAATGGACGTTCGAGAACATCACGCTCAGCCTGCGCCGGCCGAGCCAGGGCGGTGTCACGCTGAGCCTCGGCGAGGAGGGCGCGCATCCGTGGTCGCTGCGTGCCACGATCGGTCCCACCGAGAATGGCGTGCGTTCGGTCGATATCCGCGCCGACAAGGTCTCGACCTCCAACATCCTGCTGGCGCTGCGCGTCAAGGATCTCACCTATTCGGCCGATCTGCCCCTGACCGGCGAAATGAAGGGCGAACTCGGCCGTGACGGGGTGCCGACGTTCTTTCGCGGCAAGGTCACGGTCGGCGCTGGCAACATCATCGACACCGACACGCCCGACTATCCGATGGCGATCGACTCGGCCGAGATCAACGTCGAGTGGGATGCGGGACGCCGGGTGCTGGTCGCACCCTTCAAGATCCTCTCGGGCGCCAATCGCGTGACCCTGCTGGCTCATCTGGAGCCGCCGAACGGCACCACCAACGACTGGCAACTCGGCTTCAGCGGAGGCTCGATCCTGCTCGGCGGCATCGACAACGAGCCGCCGCTCGTCTTCAATCGCATCGCGATCGGCTTCCGCTTCGACACCGATCACAAGCGCATGCTGCTGACGCAGGCCGATATCAGCAACGGCGAGATCGGCGTCGCCGGCACCGGTGCGATCGACTATTCCGGCGAGCCGCGCCTGACGCTCGGCTTTGCGGGAACGCCGATGTCGGCCTCCGCGCTGAAGCGAATGTGGCCGACGCTCGTCGTGCCCGAACTGCGCCAGTGGGTGATCGAGCGGATCGAGCGCGGCACGCTTCAGCGCATCGAGGTCGGCGTCAACTCGCCGACGCGCAACCTTCCGCGCAAGGGACCGCCCATTCCCGACGACGGCCTGTCGGTCAATATCGTGGCAAGCGGCGTCGCGGTCCGCCCCGTCGACGGCATGCCTGTCGTGCACGACGCCGACCTCAAGGCGCACGTGACCGGACGCACCGCCACGGTGAATATCGCCCAGGGCATTGCCGACACGCCTGCGGGCCGCAAGATCACGATCTCTGACTTCACCTTCGAAGTGCCTGACATGGCGCCGAAGCCATCGCCGTCGCGGACGCGCTTCCGCGTCGACGGTCCGGTACCTGCGGCGGCCGAAATGCTGGCGAACGATCGGCTGAGCGATCTATCGTCGACCGTCGTCGATCCCAACACCAGCAAGGGTACGTTCACGGCCAACATCCAGCTCGGCATGCCGGTCAAGGGCGAGCTGACCAAGGCGGATACCGTCTACGCCGTCACCGCCGATCTCAACGGATTTGCCGCCGACAAGCTCGTGATGAACCAGAAGCTCGAGGCCAACAATCTCAAGATCGTTGCGAACAACCAGGGTTATCAGGTCAAGGGCGACGTCAAGATCAACGGGCAAGCGGCCTCGCTCGACTACCGCAAGGCAACCGATGGCGATGCCGACGTCAAGCTCCAGACGACGCTGGACGACGCCGGCCGCGCCCGTCTCGGCTTCGACCTCAGTCCCGCGGTCAGCGGATCCGTTCCGATCAAGGTGTCGGGCAAGATTGCCGGCGGCCCCGAGCAGACGACGAAGCTCGGTATCGAGGCCGACCTGACCTCGGTCAAGCTCGACAACATCCTTCCCGGCTGGGTCAAGCTGCCGGGCAAGTCGAGCAAGGCCACCTTCAAGGTGGTGCCGACGGCGCAATCGACGAGGCTCGAGGACATCGTCATCGAAGGCGGCGGCGCCTCGATCAAGGGTTCGCTGGAGGTCGATCCGAACGGCGACCTCATGAATGCGAACTTCCCGATCTACTCGCCGTCCGATGGCGACAAGACCTCGTTGAAGGTGGAGCGCGGTCAGGACGGCGTGGTGCGAGGCACCATGCGCGGTGACGTGTTCGACGGCCGCGGCTTCCTGAAGTCGGCGATCTCAGGCAATTCCAAGGACGACAGCAAGAGCAAGCTCAAGAACGTCGATTTCGACATCGACGTGAAGCTCGGCACGGTCGCCGGGTTCAACGGCGAGACGATGCGCAGCGTCGACGCCAAGATGTCGAAGCGAGCAGGGGCCATCAAGGCGTTCACGCTGAGCGGCAGGATCGGCCAGAACACCCCGGTGGCGGCCGATCTGCGCGGCGGCCGCGCGCAGGGCAGCCGCGAGGTGATCTATCTCCAGACCAACGATGCCGGCTCGCTGCTGAAGTTCACCGACACCTATACCAAGGCGGTCGGCGGCCAGATGGTGGTGGCCATGGAGCCTCCCGCGGCCGATGCTTCGGTACCCAGGGAAGGCCTCATCAACGTGCGCGATTTCACCGTGAGGGGCGAGGCGCAGCTCGATCGGGTTGCGGCGGGTGCGCCCAACGGGACCGGGAGCGGGGTTTCCTTCAGTGCGTTGCGTGCCGAATTCACGCGGCAGAACGGCGCGCTGACGATCCGCGACGGCGTGGTGAAAGGTCCGATGATCGGCGCCACCATCGAGGGTTCGATCGACTATCCCGGCAATCAGGTGTGCATGAGCGGCACGTTCGTGCCGATGTACGGCGTGAACAACATCTTCGGCCAGATTCCACTCTTCGGAATCTTTCTCGGCGGCGGCAACAACGAGGGATTGATCGGCGTCACCTACGAGGTCGTCGGTACGCCGGACAAGCCGTCCATGCGCGTGAACCCCATCTCGGCGATGGCGCCGGGACTGTTCCGCAAGATATTCGAGTTCAACACCGGCAAGCAACAAAACGCGCCGATCGACGAACTGCCGTCGGCGCACTCCGGTGACAGCGCGACGGGATCGGCACGAACGCTGTCGAACGGGTGCAGCCTGGCGCGCCGTTAACGCCGATCAGGCCGCGTGCCGGGACACTCGCTTGGAAAGAACGATCTCAGATTTTGGTGGCTGTTGTGCCTGGCCGGACCTGCAATGAACCGATTTGTTCACCGCCTCATCATGTCCGTGCTGCTCGTCGCGGCCCTCGTCCTGATCTGGAACGTGCTGGGCTCGCGCTGAGCGGCGCCGGCCGATTGCCGACGCCGTCTCGTGACGTGGGAGTCGATAGCGCGCCTCAGCGCCGCGCGAAGGCGCCACCCGGTGCGTCGCTCTCCTTGCCGATCAGCGCATCGACGCTGACCGAACCGCCGCCCGCGGCCGAGATGTAGAGGCAGGCGAAGCAGAACAGGATCGCGGCGGTTCCGCCATTGAGCAGCGGCAGGAACACCGGCGTGCCGGTCTTGAGCATGTGACCCATGAAGTAGGCGAAGGCCATCTCACCCGACAGGATGAAGGCGGTGAGGCGGGTGAACAGGCCGAGCATCAGCGTCGCGCCGAGCACCAGTTCGAGCGTGCCGGCCACATAGATCAGCGGAGGAATGTCGGCGAAGTAGGGAAGCACCGGGAACTTGAACAGCTTGGCCACGCCGTACTGGAACAGCAAAAGTCCAGTGACGAAGCGAAACAGGCTCAAGAGAACCGGTTGAAAGCGAGTGAGGTAGGGAAAGTTCATTGGTTTGTGCCCTTCATCCAATGCGGCGACTAGGACCGCATTCGGTTCCGCCCTGCAAGCTGCGCCGGATCAATTCGCGCTGACATTTTCGTCATGTCGGACAAAACACCGCAGGCTGCAATTTCAACCGCGTGCCACCCGCATTATTTTGCGGGTCCAACCGCCGCGTCGGTCCGTAGTTCCCCGGTGGCGCAGAGGAACTCAAGTCACCTTTGCGACACCTAGCGCCGTAAGGCGGGAACAACCAGAAATGGAATCATCCCGAGCACGACGCTCGCAAATGCGAAGACGAGCAGCGCGTTGTAGCCGTGGGTAGCGTCGTGGATCAGGCCGCCGCTCCAGGAGCCGAAGGCGGAGCCCAGCCCGCTGCCGATCGAGATCGTGCCGAAGATGGTGCCGACCCGCTTGCCCCTGAAGATCTTCATCGCGGTTGCCGTGATCAGCGGCCCGCGCGAGCCCATCATGCTGCCGAAGCAGACGACGAAGCCGGTGAGCAGGATGACGTTTGGATAATACTGAAGCAGCCAGAGCAGGAAGATGCCGAGGATCGAGATCGCGTAGCTGAGCAGCACGGATGGGCGGCGCCCGATCAGCCCGTCGAGCGCGGAGACGCCCAACATGCCGAACACGAGCACGACACCTGAGAAGCCCCAGGCCGTTGCGGCTTGAAGCGGCGGGAAGCCGGCATCGATCAGATAGGCGACGATCTGCGCTGCGATGCAGTACATGCCCACCGCGGTGAAGAAGAAGGTCGAGAACAGCGCCCAGAACGCATGGTGACGTATCGCGCTGAGAAGCGTCCAGCCATTGTCGATGAATTCAGGATCGGTCTTCTTGGCGACATGAGGCGAGCCGGCCGCGAAGATGCGCCAGGGCAGGAGCATGAGCGGCACCAGCAGACCGAGCGCGGCGAAGCCGTAGACCTGGTAGGTCTCACGCCAGCCCAGGTGATCGATCAGGAGCTGCGAGGCCGGCAGCAGCGCCAGCACGCCGCCGCCCATCGCGGAATAGACCACCGCCATCGCGGTCGGCAATCGCGTCCCGAACCAGCGGCCGAGCAGGATCGAGTTCGGCACGTTGCCGATGAAGGCGACGCCGATGCCGACGCAGAGCCCGATCGAGAGCTGGAATTGCCAGAGCGACTGCGCGTGCGCCGCAATCAGGAAAGCCGAGCCGAGCAGCAACAAGCCGAGTGCGTAGACGATGCGTGGTCCGGAATGATCGAACAGGCGGCCGACCAGCGGCGCGGTCAGTCCGCTGATGAGCCAGGTCAGCGAATAGATCGAGACGACTTGCGCACGGTCCCAACCAAAGTTTACGGAAATCGGCTTGAGGAAGACGGTGAAGCTCTCGCTGAGGCCGCGGCCGAGCACGGCCAGCGTGAAGCACAGTGCGAGCACGACGAGCGCGGTGCGCACCGCACCTTGCTGCGTGCTTCCTTGCTCCCTGGCCGCTTCCTTGGGCGTGTTCTGATCCATTGCTCCTCAGGGAGCGCGCTTCGGCACGCCCTGACAAGCATCAAAACCACATACGCCTATGCAGGCTTGAGCAGGATGTGCTTCTTCTTGCCGAAGGACAGCTTGATCACGCCTTCAGGCGTCAGATGGCCCGGTGTGAGCGTCATCTTCTCGTCGGTGACCGGCTCATCGTTGGCGCGCAAGCCGCCACCCTTGATCTGGCGCCGTGCTTCGCCATTGGAGGCAACGAGGCCCGCCTTGACGAAGGCGTTGAGCACGCCGAGGCCGGCTTCCAACTCGCCGCGCGGAATTTCCACCGTCGGCAGGCTCTCGGCGAGCGCGCCTTCTTCGAAAGTGCGGCGTGCGGTCTCGGCCGCTTCGTTTGCGGCGTCGCGGCCATGCAGCAGGGCGGTTGCTTCCGTCGCGAGCACCTTCTTGGCCTCGTTGATCTCGGAGCCGCCGAGCGCCTCGAGCTTCCTGATCTCAGCTATCGGCAGCGTCGTGAACAGCTTCAGGAATTTGCCGACGTCGGCATCCTCGGTGTTGCGCCAGTACTGCCAGAAATCGTAAGGGCTGAACTGGTCGGCGTTGAGCCACACCGCGCCCTGCGCGGTCTTGCCCATCTTGGCGCCCGAGGCGGTGGTCAGTAGCGGCGTCGTCAGCGCAAACAACTGATGCGCGCCCATGCGGCGGCCGAGATCGACGCCCATGATGATGTTGCCCCACTGATCCGAGCCGCCCATCTGCAGATGGCAGCCGGTCCGCTTGGCCAGTTCGACGAAGTCGTAGGCCTGGCAGATCATGTAGTTGAACTCGATGAAGCTCATCTCCTGCTCGCGCTCGAGGCGCAGGCGCACGGAGTCCATCGTCAGCATGCGGTTGACCGAGAAATGCTTGCCGACGTCGCGCAGCATCTCGATCCAGTTGAGCTTGGTCAGCCACTCCGCGTTGTCGAGCATGACGGCGTCGCTCTTGGCCTCGCCGTAGCGCAGCACCTTCGCGAACACGCCGCGGATCGACGCCTTGTTGGCCTCGATCTCGGCGACGGTGCGGATCGCGCGCGTCTCGTCCTTGCCGGAGGGGTCCCCGACCATGGTGGTGCCGCCGCCCATCAGCGTGATCGGCTTGTTGCCGGACTGCTGAAACCAGTGCAGCATCATCATCGTCAGGTAGTTGCCGATGTGCAGCGAGGGAGCGGTACAGTCGTAGCCGACATAGGCGATCGCCTCGCCCTTGGCGGCGAGGGCGTCCAGCCCCTCGAAATCGGAGCACTGGTGGATGAAGCCACGCTCTTGCAGGATAGTGAGGAAATCCGATTTAAATGCAGTCATCTGTCGGCGAACCTGATCATTCTTATTTTACGATCATTGCCGCAAGTTGAGGAACCCGCGCCAGCCGGGCTGCCGCAAATATGCGCGTTGTGGCATTATAAGATGTGCTTGTTTGATACAAGTCAGGCGTCGGGGCGGGGGGCGTCGAGGCCAGCTCGAGATGATGTTGACGGCACTCGGTTTGATGAGCGGCACCTCGCTGGACGGGGTGGACGTCGCGCTGATCGAAACCGACGGAAAGCAGGTGAAAGCGTTCGGACCGTCAGGCTACCGGCCCTATAGCCCAGCCGAGCGCAGCCTGTTGCGCCAGGCGCTGACCGAGGCCGTGCATTTGCCGCGACGCGATGCCCGGCCGGGGATCCTGGCCGAAGCCGAGCGCGCCGTCACGCTGGCGCATGCCGAGGCCGTCGCGGCCTTTGTCGCCCAGAACCGGATGAAGCCGGAGGAGATCGACATCGTCGGTTTCCACGGCCAGACCGTGCTGCACCGGCCCGAACGGCGGCTCACGGTGCAGATCGGCGATGCGCCGGCCCTGGCCAAGGCGATCCATATTCCTGTCATGCACGACTTCCGCGCCGCCGATGTCGAGGCCGGTGGGCAGGGCGCGCCATTAGTGCCGGTCTACCACCGCGCGCTCGCCAATTCGCTGGCGCGTGAGGGGCCGATCGTCGTGGTCAACATCGGCGGTGTCTCCAACATCACCTATATCGACGGCAACGACACCCTGATCGCCTGCGACACCGGGCCCGGCAACGCGCTGCTCGACGATTTCATGTACCGCACCATGAATCAGGCGTTCGATGCGGAAGGCAAGTTTGCAGCGCTCGGCAAGGTGGATGAAGCCTGGATCGCGCGAGCGCTTGGCCTGCCGTTCTTCGCAAACCCGCCGCCAAAGTCGCTCGACCGCAATGACTTTGCCGCCCTGAAGCTCGGCGATGTCCTGCCCGCCGATGGTGCCGCGACGCTGACGGCCTTCACCGCCGCCGCGATCGCTCGCGTCATCCCGCTGCTGCCGCGGCGGCCCCGGAGCTGGATCGTCTGCGGCGGTGGCGCCCGCAACCTCACCATGCTGCGGATGCTGCGGGAGCGGGTTGGCTCGGCCACCCTCGAGGCCGCCGAGACGCTCGGCTGGGCCTCCGACGCGATCGAGGCGCAGGCCTTCGGCTTCCTCGCCGCGCGCGGCCTGAAGGGCCTGCCGCTGTCCTATCCGGCCACCACGGGCGTGCCGATGCCAATGACCGGAGGCGTGATCGCCAGACCCTGAGGATGATTGCCCGAGGTCACGCCTGGTTGATGCAAGTGCATTGATCTTGACGGAATCATGCAAGTGCATCTATATTGGATGCAGTTGCATCGAACCGCCGGGATCAACGCCATGACCGCCTCACTGAAACTCATCAGCCACAAGCTTTGCCCGTACGTGCAGCGCGCGGTGATCGCGTTGAAAGAGAAAGGCGTGCCTTTCGAGCGGGTCGATATCGATCTCGCCAACAAACCCGACTGGTTTCTGAAGATATCGCCGCTCGGCAAGGTACCGGTGCTGGTGGTGACGACCGACAAGGGCGAAGTCGCGCTGTTCGAGAGCAACGTGATCTGCGAGTACATCGAGGAGACGCCAGGCGTTACGAAGCTGCACCCCGCGGACGCGCTCGAGCGTGCCGAGCATCGGGCCTGGATGGAGTTTGGTTCGGCAATCCTCGGCGATCTCTGGGGACTCGAGACCGCGACGGATCCGGCGGCGTTTGAGGGCAAGCGTCAGGCGCTGGCCGCGAAATTCGCGCGCATGGAAGCAGCACTCGGCCCTGGACCTTATTTCGCCGGCGCGACGCTCAGCCTCGTCGATGCGGTCTTCGCACCGGTCTTTCGCTATTTCGACCTGTTCGACGAGCTGACCGATCACGGCATCTTCCGCGATGTGCCGAAGGTTCGCGCCTGGCGCGCGGAGCTCGCGCAACGTCCGAGCGTCCGCACGGCGGTGGGCGCGGACTATGCACAATTGCTGCGCGCGTTTCTCGTGCGCCATGATGCGCACCTGCTGAAGCTTGCGGCCTGAGCCATGTCGCAATCTTTGGCCTGGCTGATGCTGGTGATCGCCGGCGCGCTCGATGTCGGCTGGGCCATCTCGATGAAATACGCCGAAGGCTACACGCGGGCGAGCTGGAGCATCGTCTCGATCGTGCTGCTCGCATCTTTCGTCGTCCTTCTGGGCCGCGCCTTGAAGGTGCTCGAGGTCGGCGTCGCCTATTCGGTATGGACCGGCATCGGGGCCGCCGGCACCTTCGTCATGGGCGTCGCGCTATTCGGCGAGACCATGAGCGCGATGAAGCTTGCCGGCATCGCGCTCGTGCTGATGGGGATCGTCGCGCTCAAGCTGGCTTAGAGCTCCGCAGCCATCTTCGCCAGCGTCGCGATCGTGTTCATGTTGCGCGCCGTGCCTGTCTTGGCGGCGGGGATGGCGAGTTTTGACGTCCCCATGCCTTCGCCGTAGTGCACATAGATCTCACGGCGGCCGAGCTTGATCTCTTCGGCCTTCTGACCGCGAATTCCGGCGAGCGTGTCCGCGGGTGGCGCCTTGTCGAGGAAGATCGCGACCGTGCGATTGGGCGCCATCTTGGGAAACGGATTGTGGGCCAGAACCTCTGCTACCTCGGCCGCACTGCGCACGAGCACGCCGACCGGCGCTCCGGCGTAAGCGTGCAGCCGCTTTTCGAAGGCGGCCTTGATTGCGGCTTCCGATTTGCGGCTGGTGAAGACGACATTGCCGCTGGCGATGTAGGTCCGCACGGCACCGAAGCCGAGTTCTTCGCACATCGCCTTGAGCTCTGTCATCGGCAGCTTGCCGGTGCCCCCGACATTGACGGCTCGCAGCAGGGCTACGAACGCGTCCATGCCATTCTCAACGGACGTTTGCGAGGCGCATGTCGAGATAGGCCGTGATGGTTTCCATCAGCGGCTCGAGCTTGGCGTCGAAGAAGTGGTTGGCGCCGGGAATGACCTGCTGGTCGATCACGATGCCCTTCTGCGTCTTCAGCTTCTCGACCAGCGTGTTGACGTCCTTCGGCGGCACCACCGCGTCCTTCTCGCCATGCACGATCAGGCCCGAGGACGGGCAGGGCGCGAGGAAAGAGAAGTCGTAGAGGTTGGCCGGCGGCGCGATCGAAATGAAACCCTCGACCTCGGGGCGGCGCATCAGGAGCTGCATGCCGATCCAGGCGCCGAAGGAGAAGCCGGCAACCCAGCAGGCGCGTGCTTCGGGATTGATGGTCTGCGCCCAGTCGAGGGCGGCGGCCGCATCCGACAATTCGCCGGTGCCGTGGTCGAACGAGCCCTGGCTGCGGCCGACGCCACGGAAGTTGAAGCGCAGCACCGAAAAGCCGCGATGCGCAAAGGCATAGTAGCACTGGTACACGATCTGATGGTTCATCGTGCCGTGAAACTGCGGATGCGGGTGCAGGATCATCGCGATCGGCGCGTTCTTCTGCTTGGCCGGGTGGTAGCGGCCCTCGAGGCGGCCGGCGGGGCCAGTGAAAATAACTTCAGGCATCGATGATCTCTGGATTGATTTGCTGGAGAGCTGGTTCTCGGCAATCAACCGATTGTGGCCTTCATCGACGGCGATGCCGACGAAAACGCGAATGGAAGGGTGAGAAGGCGTGCGCCTCGCGGTGATGCGCAGATGGCGCGCGGTGACTTGACGGTGCGCGTTCTAACATAGGCTGCGGGGCAAAATGCAAGCATCTTCGACATCTTCCAATGCGCTCAAGACCTTAGCCGGACACTGCCGTGTCACGCCGATGGTGGTCGGGGTCGAACAGGGGGATGACCAGGCGCGCATTTGTGCCCGCAACCAATTGGAATCACGATCGTTTATCCACCTTTGGACGATCCGGCGAACGATTCACATAGGCGCGGTGCGGCCTCCGAGCGAGGCGACGGCGGACCGGTAACGGCGGCTGCCGCCGAGCGTCTTGCCGTTGTCGAATGTGAGCTCGAAATCCCCTGACGGTTTGAAGTCCACGCCGCTCACCCGGTCGAGATTGGCGAGCCTGGTTCGGTGAACGCGCACGATGGCGAAGCGGCCGAGCTCGCCTTCGGTCGCCGCGAGCGTTCCCCGGATCAGGTGCTGGGTGCCGTCGGCAAGGCTGTATTCGATGTAATTGCCGGCGGAGGCGACCAACAGGATGTCGCGCGGTGTGACGCGAATGCGGCTGGTGCCGTCCCGAAGCCAGATCAGATCGGGGGACGGTTGCTCCTGCGCGGCGGCCGGAATGGACTGGGCTTGTTGTGCGGCCTGGCGCAGTTCACGGCGGCTGTCGAGCAGCCAGAGTGTTGCCCCAATCAGCAGTGCTGTCACTGCATCCTTGCGGAACTCGTAGAGGATTGATGCCAGCGAGAAATGGAAGTCGTAGGTGCTGCCCGCGAGCCAGAGCGTGAACTTGCGCAGCGCCACCATGCCGGCGATGTGAAAAGCCGAGAAGCCGAGCAGGGCGGCCGCACCGATTCCGATTCGCGCGGCCAAGCCAGTCGTTGCGCGCATGCGCCGGACCGACAGCATCAGGATTGGAACCAGCGCCAGAATGACGACGATGCTCGTCATCTCCCAGAACAGGCGCCGGCCGATATCGGCGCTGTCGCCGCGCCAAATGGCGTCCTGTGCGCCCGAGAGCGCATTGACGATGCCGATGGCGAGCGCGATGGCGGCGATCGCCGCGAACATCGTCCACTCGCCACTGATCCCGCGGGACCAACCGCTGGTCCCTGACGGCGACGCCTCGTCCCCTGACGCCCGGCTCTGATCCCAAGCCGTCTCGACGGGCTCCGTTTCCGGCGCATTTTGGCCGTCAGCCATGGCCCGAAAACCGCTGATATCGAGACGCTAGGGAGCAGAGACCCATGCCAACACCACAGCAAGCAGCAAACCCGGAACGACGCGTCGATCTGGACTGGGTGCGGATTTTAGCCTTCGCGCTGCTGATCTTCTACCACGTCGGCATGCTCTACGTGTCCTGGGGATTTCACATCAAGAGCGAGCACCGGCTGACCTGGCTCGAGCCTGTCATGCTGGTGCTCAATCCCTGGCGGCTGTCGCTGCTGTTCCTGGTCTCCGGGGTGGCGAGCCGCTACATGCTGGGCAAGTTTCGTCTTGCCGCCTTCGCCCGGGCGCGAACGGCGCGGCTACTGATCCCGCTGCTTTTCGGCATGCTCGTGATCGTGCCGCCGCAGTCCTATCTCCAGATCGTCGAGAGCCTCGGCTACCCCGCAGGTTTTGCTGACTACTATCTCCACCACTATCTGGCGTTCAGCGCGCAGTTCTGCCCGAACCCCTGCATCGTGCAGCCGACCTGGAACCATCTCTGGTTCGTGGTCTATCTCTGGGTCTACACGATGGCCCTGGTTGGCGTGCTGGCGGTGTGGCCGGCGGCTGCAGGCTGGATCGGCGAGAGGCTCGCCGCCCTGCTCGCCGGACCATGGCTGCTGGCGCTGCCGTGCCTGCTGTTCGCCGCCTGGCGGCTGTTTCTCGCGCCGATCTTCCCCTCGACCCATGCGCTGTTCGGCGACTGGTACAATCACGCTGACTATGCGACCACGTTCCTGATCGGCTTCCTGCTTGCACGCGAGGCGGACGTCTGGCGCGAGATCGAGCGGCAACGGTGGAGGGCGCTGATGCTCGCCGCCGTGTGCTTCGCCGCCTTCATCCTGATATATGCCGGCTTGTTCCCGCGATCGCCGATGCTGCGATGGATCGCCGGCTCGGCCTATGGCTGCTACCAGTGGCTTGCGATCGCGACGGTGCTCGGCTTTGCGCGGCGCTATCTGACCGCCGATGGTCCGGTGCGGCGCTATCTGACCGATGCGATCTTTCCCTTTTACATCGTGCATCAGACCGCGATCATCGTGATCGCACATGCATTGCGGGGCAGCGGGTTGTCTGCAGGAAGCGAGGCCACGATCGTGATTGCAGGCACCGCGCTCACCTGCCTGGCGACCTACGAGATCGTGCGGCGCATCGGCTGGCTGCGTCCGCTGTTTGGGCTGCGGTTGGAGCCGCGGTCCGCGGCAGCGATCGCGCAGCAACAGCCGGCCTGACTGAAGTGCGACGGCGCCCGATTGGCGCGAAGGCAAAAGGTGCTAAGAGGGCACCATGCCGGACCGTGTCTATCTCGACTGGAATGCGACCACACCGCTGCGCGTCGAAGCCCGCGCAGCGATGCTGGCCGCGTACGAACTGATCGGCAATCCGTCTTCGGTCCATGCCGAGGGACGGGAGGCGCGTTGGCTGGTCGAGGACGCACGCGCCGCGCTGGCGACGGCCGTCGGCGCGCTGGCGCGGAACGTGGTTTTCACCTCCGCTGGAACCGAGGCCAATGCGCTGGCGCTGTCGCCGGGCTTGCGCGGCCGATCGGGCGAGCCGGTGCGGCGGCTCCTGATCTCGGCGATCGAACATGCCTCCGTCTTGGCAGGCGGCCGCTTCCCGGCCGAGAACATCAACCAGATCCGGGTCACCCGTTCCGGCGTGGTTGATCTCGACCACTTGCGGGAACTGCTGACCGGTGGTCCGCCGGCACTGGTCTCGATCATGGCGGCCAACAACGAGACGGGCGCCTTCCAGCCTGTCGAGGAGGCGGCAGGGATCGTCCATGCGGCCGGCGGTATCCTGCATGTCGATGCGATCCAGGCACTCGGCAAAATTGCGTTCAATATTAACGCGATGGGCGCAGACCTTACGACTTTCTCTGCGCACAAGATCGGCGGTCCCAAAGGTGTTGGCGCGCTGGTCATGACCGAAGGGGTGGCCGCACTCGAGCCGGTGCTGAGGGGCGGTGGACAGGAGCTCGGCAGGCGGGCGGGAACCGAGAATGTTGCCGGGATCGCCGGTTTCGGCGCCGCGGTGAAAGCTGCGCTTCAGGCTCTGCCTGAGGATGCGGAGCGAATGACAAGCCTCAGAGATCGCTTGGGAAATGGTCTTCAGGAGATCGCCAGGGCGACTGTCTTCTCAGATGATGTGAGGAGGTTACCAAATACCGTTTTGTTCACCGCGCCGGGGCTGAAGGCCGAGACCGCCGTGATCGGATTCGACCTCGAAGGCATTGCCGTGTCCTCCGGCTCCGCCTGCTCCTCGGGCAAAGTACAGCCGTCCCACGTGCTCTCGGCGATGGGGCACGATGCCACCGTAGCCCAGGGAGCGGTGCGCCTCAGTCTGGGCTGGTCCACGGAACCCGAGGACATCAACAGGGCGTTAGAGGCTTGGCGAAAGCTCGGTAATACCCTACTTAGAGGCTAAGCGACGAAACACGGCTTGAACCATTCTAAGCCCGTGCTTTCCGCACAGAAACATCGTAATAGTCGTTCGAGTTTGATCCACCGTGGTCCTTGAAACCACGAGCGGAGGATGGAATGCCAGCCGTTCAAGAGACGGTCGATCGCGTCAAGCGCATCGACGTCGACCAGTATCGTTATGGGTTTGAAACCCTGATCGACTCCGAGAAGGCCCCGAAGGGTCTGTCGGAAGAGATCGTAAAGTTCATCTCCGAGAAGAAGAATGAACCCGCCTGGATGCTCCAGTGGCGGCTTGAGGCCTATCGGCGCTGGCTGACCATGACCGAGCCGACCTGGGCACGCGTCGACTATCCCAAGATCGACTTCCAGGACCTCTATTATTACGCGGCGCCGAAGCCGAAGAAGACGGTCACCTCGCTCGACGAGATCGATCCGGAGATCCTGAAGACTTACGAGAAGCTCGGCATTCCCCTGCGGGAAGTTGCCATGCTCGAGGGCGTCGAGCCGAAGCCCGGCGAGGAAGATCCCGCGCGCCGCAAGATCGCGGTCGATGCGGTCTTCGATTCGGTTTCGGTCGCGACCACCTTCAAGGCCGAGCTGAAGAAGGCCGGCGTGATCTTCATGCCGATCTCGGAAGCCATCCGCGAGCATCCTGAGCTGGTGCAGAAATATCTCGGCTCGGTGGTTCCGACCTCCGACAATTTCTACGCGACGCTGAACTCCGCGGTGTTCTCCGACGGCTCGTTCGTCTACGTGCCGCCCGGCGTGCGCTGCCCGATGGAACTGTCGACCTATTTCCGCATCAACGAGCGGAACACCGGTCAATTCGAGCGCACGCTGATCATCGCCGACAAGGGCTCCTACGTGTCCTATCTCGAAGGCTGCACGGCGCCGCAGCGCGACGAAAACCAGCTGCATGCGGCCGTGGTCGAGCTCGTTGCGCTCGACGACGCCGAGATCAAGTACTCGACGGTGCAGAACTGGTACCCCGGCAATTCGGAAGGCAAGGGCGGCATCTACAATTTCGTCACCAAGCGTGGCGACTGCCGCGGCAACAATTCCAAGATCTCCTGGACCCAGGTCGAAACAGGTTCGGCGATCACCTGGAAGTATCCGAGCTGCATCCTGCGTGGCGACAACTCGCGCGGCGAGTTCTACTCGATTGCGATCTCGAACGGCTTCCAGCAGGTCGATTCGGGCACCAAGATGATCCATCTCGGCAAGAACACGTCGAGCCGGATCATCTCCAAGGGCATCGCCGCCGGCAGGTCGCAGAACACCTATCGCGGCCTCGTCACCGCGCATCGGAAAGCGACCGGCGCCCGCAACTTCACCGCCTGCGATTCCTTGTTGATCGGCGACAAATGCGGCGCGCACACCGTGCCGTACATCGAGGCGAAGAACTCGTCGGCGACGTTCGAGCACGAGGCGACGACGTCGAAGATTTCCGAGGACGTGCTGTTCTACTGCATCCAGCGCGGTCTTTCGCAGGAAGAGGCCGTCGGCCTCGTCGTCAACGGCTTCGTCAAGGACGTGCTGCAGCAACTGCCGATGGAATTCGCGGTGGAAGCGCAGAAGCTGATCTCGATCTCGCTTGAAGGGTCGGTCGGTTAATTGCCGACCCTCGCGGTGCGCAACTCGCGCTCCAACATCATCTGAATAAACTGGATACCAAGATGGCTTTGCTTGAAGTGAAAGACCTCAAGGTTCGTGTCGAGGAGCGTGAGATCCTCCACGGGCTGACGCTGACCGTGAACGAGGGCGAGGTGCACGCGATCATGGGGCCGAACGGCTCCGGCAAATCGACACTCTCGCACGTCATCGCCGGCAAGCCCGGCTATGAGGTCACCGACGGCCAGATCCTGTTCAAGGGAGAGGATCTGCTGGAAATGTCGCCGGACGAGCGCGCCGCCAAGGGCGTGTTCCTGGCGTTCCAGTATCCGGTCGAGATCCCCGGCGTCGCCACCATGACCTTCCTGCGCACCGCGCTGAACGCACAGCGCAAGGCCCGCGGCGAGAGCGAATATTCGACACCCGATTTCCTCAAGAAGGTCCGCGAGGTCTCGAAGTCGCTGAACATCCCGCAGGACATGCTCAAGCGCGGCGTCAATGTCGGCTTCTCCGGCGGCGAGAAGAAGCGCAACGAGGTGCTGCAGATGGCGCTGTTCGAGCCCAGCCTGTGCATCCTCGACGAGATGGATTCCGGCCTGGACATCGACGCGCTGCGCATCGCGGCAGACGGCGTCAACGCGCTGCGCTCGCCGGGGCGCGCGATGGTCGTGATCACCCATTATCAGCGGCTGCTGAACTACATCGTGCCCGACGTGGTGCACGTGATGTCGAAGGGCCGCGTCGTGAAGAGCGGCGGCAAGGAACTGGCGCTGGAGCTGGAAGCGTCCGGCTACGCCCAGTTCGAGGATGCCGCGTAAGGAATTTTGCGATGAACGTTGCTGTGGCAAAGACCGGGAACGGCCGCGCGGTGAGCGATCTCTTCGCCAGCGCCGAAGGCCGCCTGCCGGGTTCGCCTGATGTGCTCGCGACGCGCCGCGAGGCGTTCGAGACCTATGAGCGTCTCGGCCTGCCGCACCGCCGGATCGAGGAATGGAAATACACCGATTTGCGCGCGCTGGTCGGCGAGGTGCTGCCGCTGGCAGCTGCGCCCGATGCCGCCGCGCTGAAGCGCGCCGCGGACGCCGTGAAGGCGCACGCGATCGAAGGCGCCCGCAAGCTGGTGCTGGTCGACGGCGTGTTCGCGGCTGATCTGTCCGACGTCAAGGCACTCGTCGTTGAAGCAGGCTTCAAGACGCTGCGTGAGGCGCTCGAGAAGGATGCTGGCCTGCTCGAGACCGCGTCCACCGATGCGGTGATTGCGCTCAACGCGGCGATGGCGACCGACGGCGTTGTGCTTGGTATTGCCGACGGTGCGCAGCTGTCTGCGCCGATCCAGATCCTCCACATCGCGACTGCGGCTTCCGCGTCCAGCTTCACCCGCTCGCAGGTCGCGATCGGGAAGGGCGCTCGCGCCACCATCGTCGAGAGCTTCGTCGCGGCCGGCGCCGAGGCCTATCAGGTCAATGACGCCGTAATTGTCACGGTCGGCGACGATGCCGATGTCGCGCATATCCGCCTGATGGACGATGCGCCTGACGCGGTGAACATCTCGTCGCATTTCGTGACCATTGGCGCCAATGTGAAGTTCAACTTCTTCAACATGACGACCGGCGCGGCCGTCAGCCGGCTCCAGGGTTTCATCACGCTGGCGGGCGAGGGCAGCGAGCTCTCGGCCAACGGCGTCAACCTCCTGCAGAAGACCGAGCACGGCGACACCACGCTGGTGGTCGACCACGCCGTGCCGAACTGCGTCAGCCGCGAAGTCTTCCGCGCGGTGATCGACGATCGCGCGCACTCGGTGTTCCAGGGTCGTATCATCGTCCGCCCCGACGCGCAGAAAACCGACGGCAAGATGATGACCCGTGCGCTGTTGCTCTCGGACGAAGCCGAGGCCGACAACAAACCTGAGCTCGAGATCTTTGCCGACGACGTCTCCTGCGGCCACGGCGCCACTGCCGGCGCGCTCGACGACAGCCTGCTGTTCTACCTGAAGGCCCGCGGACTGCCGGAGAAGCAGGCCCAGGCGCTGCTGATTCAGGCGTTCGTCGGTGAAGCGATCGAGCAGATCGCCGACGATGGCCTCCGCGATCACGTGATCGGCATTGCCGAGCGCTGGCTGGAGCGGCGGTCATGAGCACGCATCCCGCGGTCAGGAACGGCGCCTATGACGTCGAACGCGTGCGCCAGGACTTTCCTGCGCTTAGCCTGCAGGTCTACGGAAAGCCGCTGGTCTATCTCGACAACGCGGCCTCGGCGCAGAAGCCCAGCGCCGTGCTCGACCGCATGACGCAGGCCTATACGAGCGAATACGCCAACGTCCATCGCGGCCTGCACTATCTCGCCAACGCTGCGACGGAGGCCTATGAGGGCGGTCGCACCAAGGTCGCGCAGTTCATCAATGCGCCGCGCACCGAAGAGGTGATCTTCACCCGCAACGCGACGGAGGCGATCAATCTGGTCGCATCGTCCTGGGGCGGGCCGAACATCGGTGAAGGCGACGAAATCGTCATCTCGATCATGGAGCACCACTCCAACATCGTTCCCTGGCATTTCCTGAGGGAGCGCCAGGGCGCCGTGATCAAGTGGGCGCCGGTCGACGACGAGGGCAATTTCCTCATCGAGGAGTTCGAGAAGCTGCTGACGTCGAAGACCAAGCTGGTCGCGATCACGCAGATGTCGAATGCGCTCGGCACCATCGTGCCGGTCAAGGACGTCGTGAAGATCGCCCATGCCCGCGGCATTCCCGTGCTGGTCGACGGCAGCCAGGGCGCCGTGCATCTGCCCGTCGACGTCCAGGACATCGGCTGCGACTTCTACGTCTTCACCGGTCACAAGGTGTACGGCCCGACCGGCATCGGCGTGCTCTGGGCCAAGTCCGACCACCTCGTCGCGATGCGCCCCTTCAACGGCGGCGGCGAGATGATCCGCGAGGTCTCGCGCGAGACCGTCACCTATGGTGATCCCCCGCACAAATTCGAGGCGGGCACACCGGCGATCGTCGAAGCCGTCGGCCTTGGCGCCGCCATCGACTACGTCAACTCGATCGGCAAGGAGCGCATCGCCGCGCACGAGCACGATCTCACCGCCTACGCCCAGGAGCGCTTGCGCGAAATCAACTCGCTGCGGCTGATCGGCACGGCGCGGGGCAAGGGGCCGGTGATCTCCTTCGAGCTCAAGGGCGCGCATGCCCACGACGTCGCCACCGTGATCGACCGCCAGGGCATCGCGGTGCGCGCCGGCACCCATTGCGTGATGCCGCTTTTAGAGCGGTTCAACGTCACGGCCACCTGCCGTGCCTCGTTCGGCATGTATAATACGCGGGAAGAAGTCGATCATCTGGCACAGGCGCTGCTCAAGGCGCGGGATTTGTTCGCATGAGTGACACGGCCGAAATCAAAGCCAATCCGATGGAGACCCTCTCGGCGCTGCCGCCGGAGGAGACCGAGCGTCTGACCCGTGAGATCATCGCCGGGCTCAAGACCGTGTTCGACCCCGAAATTCCCGCCGACATCTACGAGCTTGGCCTGATTTACAAGGTCGAGATCAAGGACGACCGTTCGGTCGACGTGCAGATGACGCTGACGACGCCCAATTGCCCGGCCGCCGGCGAACTCCCGACCATGGTCGAGAACGCGGTCGCCAGCGTCCCCGGCGTCGGCGTGGTCGACGTCAAGGTCGTCTGGGAGCCGGCCTGGACGCCGGAACGCATGAGCGACGAGGCGCGCCTCGTCCTCAACATGTGGTGACGCGTAACCTCGATATTGAATTCGCTCCGCAACGGACCACATCAGTGACATGACCCAGATCTCGTCAGGCTCGACACCGGCATCCACTCCAAAACCGCGGCGCCCGCGCCCGCAGGTGATGCGGCTGACGGACGCCGCTGCCCAGCGCATCACCGAGCTGACCCAGCGTGCCGATTCCGAGATCGTGGGCCTGCGCGTCGGCGTGAAGAACGGCGGCTGCGCCGGCCAGTCCTACACGGTCGAATACGCCCACGAGATCCGCCCGACCGACGAGATCGTCGAGGACAAGGGCGTCAAGATCCTGGTCGATCCCAAGGCCGTGTTGTTCCTGCTCGGCACCGAGATGGACTACAAGGCCGACAAGATGCAGGCCCAGTTCGTCTTCAACAATCCCAATCAGATCTCCGCCTGCGGTTGCGGCGAGTCGGTCGAGCTGCGTCCGGCCAAGATCGACGGATAAGCCCAGCTCTCGCGTCTTACTCCGCTGTCGTCCCGGCGAGCGCCGGGACACATACCGCGTGATCCCCCCGGTGATGGGTGGTGCCGGTACCAAAGCTGGCGCGACTGAGAGTGTTCGCTAAACTCCTCCCTGTGGTTATGGATCCCCGCGTTCGCGGGGACGACATTGGGGAGAGAGTTGGGCCATGGACCGCGAATTCCTGATCGACCTGTTCGCCGATTTCGGCCCCGTCGCCATCCGAAAGATGTTCTCCGGCTACGGCATCTCCGCCGACGGCATCAATTTCGCGCTCGCCTTGCGCGCCGGCCTGTTCTTCCGCGCCGACGAGGTGACGATTCCGGACTTCGAGGCCGAAGGCTCAAAGCCGTTCCAGTACTCGACCCGCGCCAAGACAGTGCTGGTCAATTCCTACTGGGAACTGCCTGCGCGCCTGTTTGATGATTCCGAGGAACTGGCGCAATGGGCGAGGGCGGCGCTCGCTGCCGCCCAGCGCGCCAAGGTGAAGAAGCGGCCGAAGGGGAAGAAGGCGGCAACGAAGAAGGTCGCCAAGCCCGGGAAGATGCCGAAAAAGGCGACCAAAAAGGCGGTGAGAAAGCGCGCCAAGCGGAAGGCTTGAGGATCAATCCGCGGCCTTGGTCAGGCCAACCCGCATGTCCTTCGCCACGAAGACAGATACACCGTCTGCGACCACGCGGCCATCGGCAATGCCGAGCACCAGCTTGCCGCGCCGGACCATGCGCATCGCGACCTGATAGCGCACCGATCGCGTTTCCGGCGTGATGACCCCCGTCACCTCGACCTCGCCGACGCCGATGGCGCGGCCCTTGCCGGGCGAGCCCGACCAGCCGAGCCAATAGCCGACCATCTGCCACATCGCGTCCAGTGCAAGCGTCGGCGGCATGATGGCGTCACCGCGATAATGGGAATCGAAGAACCAGTGCGCAGGCGCAATGTCGAGCTCGCCGACGATATGGCCCTTGCCGAACTCGCCGCCATCGAGGCTGATCTCGGTGATGCGGTCCATCATCAGCATCGGCGGCGCCGGCAATTGCGCATTGCCCGGGCCGAAATAGCCGCCTTCGCTCGATCTCAGCAGTTCGTCCCTGGTGTAGGACGGCTGCGGCGCGTGAAAATCATGAGGATTGGGCACGACGACGAGTCCCCGATGCGAATTGGCGAGGAAGATGTCGTTCGTCAGATCAGGTTGTCAAGCATAGCTGGTTGCACTTGCAGGTCGAGCGGTCGTGGCCGCTACTTTTGCGCGCGGGAGGCCGAGGCCCGGCGCTTTGCAGGTTGGGGCCGCCCGTTCGCCGTTTTCATTTCCGGGGTGTTCGGCGGTCGTCGTATGACGGTGTCGCTGGGACCGAGAATGCGCCCGTCCTGCGCGCGCAATTCCAGCCGGCGTACGGGAAGAGCGGATTTCTTGTCCACCAGCAGCACGTGAGTCTCATCGGGTGCGAAGAAGAAGTCCTCACCCCACTGCCTGAGCGCTGCAAGAACCAGAAACAGCCCGCGTCCTTTCTCGGTCAACTCATACTCCTGATAGGGGCCTCCTTCTGCCGCGGGTACGGCGTCCATGATGCCGTGAGCGACGAGATTGCGCAGCCGGGCCGACAGGATGTTCTTGGCAAGCCCGAGGCTCTTCTGAAACTCGCCGAACCGCCGCGAGCCGCCGAAGGCATCGCGCACGACCAATAGCGACCACCAGTCACCGATCGCATCCAGGGGACGTGCGACGCCGCACAGCGAGTCTTTGTGGCTAACTCTCTTGCCCATCGTGACGGCCCGCCGCTCCTCTGCGCCTCGGTTCGTGCGCAGCCCGGTATAGTGGTTGCAAATTAAAACCTCAAGCGCTATGTGAATAGTGGTTGCAAAATGAAACCAAATGCCCTCGAGGAACCCATGATCCGGTCCGACGCCACATTCGGTGGCACCTTCGCCTTCGCGCCGTACTTCACCAATGCACCGGCTTTCCAGATGCATTTCGTCGACGAGGGACCCCGCGACGGCGAGGTCGTGTTGTGCCTGCATGGCGAGCCGACCTGGGGCTATCTATTCCGCCACCTGATTCCGGTGTTGAGCGCGACGCATCGCGTCATCGTTCCGGACCACATGGGATTTGGGAAGAGCGAGACGCCGGCGACGCGCAGTTACTGGCTCCAGGACCACATCGACAATCTGGAAAAACTCGTTCTCGGGCTCGACCTGACCGACATCACGCTCGTGATGCACGATTTCGGCGGTCCGGTCGGCATGGGGCTCGCTGCTCGGCATCCGGACCGGATCCGCCGGTTCGTCTCGACCAATGCTCCGACACCGTTCGGCCAGGCGGATCTGCTCGCGCGCGTCACGGGAAATGCTGCTGTTTCGCCCTGGTTTCGCTGGATTGCGCAGGCCGAAGCCGAGGGCAATCTCGAAGCCGTGCTCGGGCAGCTCGGCTTCAATATCCTGAGCACGTTAAAGCTGAATGGTTTCGAGAACAACGCGATCATCACCGATGACTGGCTTGCCGCCTATGGCGCGGCCTTTGCCAGCCCGGCCGAATGTCTCGGGGCGATCGGCTGGGCTAAAGGTTTTGCGATCGGCGCTCACCGGTTCGAGGCGCCTGACGCGGCGGCAGCTCGCGCTATCCGCCGCAGGCCTGCGCTGGCGATCTGGGGCGACGCGGACCGCACACTTCATGCGGCGCACTTCCTGCCGCTCTTCGACGCGGTTTTTCCCGGCGCGCGCGTCCATCGGCTCGCCGGAGTTGGCCATTATTGTCTCGAGGATGCTCCCGAGATCGTCAATCCCCTGATCTCGGCATTTCTCAGTCAGACCTGATCCTTGCCGGAGAAGCTCCGGCCGAAGGCACCCCTTATTGCGCGGGACGCGATCGCAAGAGGTTTCACGTCGAAACTAGGTTTGCGGCGATAACTCACGCCACGCGGTTGTGCGTCTCGACCGTGTATTCCGGATCGACCTCGCAGATCACGCGGTTGCGACCGTTGCGCTTGGCGGCGTAGAGGCAGGCGTCGGCGCGCTCGATCAGCGCGTCGGTGTCGTCGCCCTGCTTCAGCATGGAGACGCCGACGGAAATGGTGACGCGGCCGAGGATCTCGCCGGTCGACTTTTTCTTCAATTCCTTCGCCATCACCGCGCGGCGGATATGGTCGGCGACGGTGAGGGCCTGGCGCAGCGCGGTGTTGGGCAGCACCACAGCGAACTCCTCGCCGCCATAGCGCGCGGTGATGTCCTGGCCCTTGATGGTCTGCTTCAGCGACAGCCCGACGAGCCGGAGCACCTGGTCGCCGGTGAGATGTCCGTAGGAATCGTTGAACGATTTGAAATGGTCGATGTCGAACAGCAGCAGCGACAGCGGCTCGCCGCTCGCAAGCGCGCTCTGCACCGCCGTGCCGATCATGCGGTCGAAATATTTGCGGTTGCCGAGGCCGGTCAGCGGATCGGTCAGGCTCTCGGCGCGGATCGCCTCCAGGCTCTGCTGGAGATTGCTGATCTCGTTCTTCGACAGCGACAGCCGGTCTTCCAGCGCCTTGTTTGTCTCGCGCATTTCGCTGGTCGAGCGCAGCAGCGTTTCGACGATCGTCTTGAGCTGATCGCGGCTCTTGGCCGAGGACAATTGTTCGGTCGCGCCCGACAGGCTGGCGCCATAGGTACCGGTCATGCCGAGCGCGTCGCTCAGGACCCTCATCACGTCGTCGATTTCGCCGATGACGCGGGAGCCGACCTTGTCGATGCGGTCGGTCGTTTTGATGTGGGAGAGGTAGGTATCATAGATCTGCTCGAGATCGGCTTCGCTCAGCTTGCCGTTGCGTGCGAGCGTCTCGTTGATGATCTTGTTGAGCGGGGCGTTGTAGCCGGTCGCGTAAACGTACCAGATCTCGTAATTGCGGGGAATCGCGGTCTGCTTCAGCGATCGGATCTGACCGAGCGCCACCTCGGCGAACGCCATCGTGCGTTCGTGTTCGTCGAGAACCTTGACCACGGAACATACCCCACGACGGTCGATGCGCCGTCGACCGCAGCAATGCTTAAATTATGTTCGTAGGCTAATGGACGTTTGTGAACGGCCAGTAAATATACGGGGGGCGATGCCGCACAAAAAGTGTGGGGCGCCTCGGCTCGGACCTGAGGCGCCTTGCAGCATCAGGCGCCGGCGGGGGAGCGGACCGGCCGGAGAAGGAATGCCGGGAGGTGCGAGTGATCTCCGGGCTCGGTGTCGATCTCCCGCTGGCGGCGCGGCTCGGGGCGGCCTATCGACGGCACGTGCGAATTATTGGCCTGCGGACGAGAGCCGTGACGCGCCTCCGACCCCTGCCGGGCTTCGCGCGGAGGCCTTGCCTCGCGGGCCGGGCGCGCTTCCCGGGCAGGCCGTGCTTCGGCAGCCGGCTTAGCATCCGACGAAGGCGCTACATCGGCGGCGTGTCGCGCCTCGCGCGGCTCGTGGCTGCGCTCACGGTCGCGACCGCGCTGCGGCTTGCCGCGACCGCCGCGGGAACGATCGCGATCGCGGCCGCGCGATTCGCGCGGGCGATCACCCTGCTCGCCGCCGTCAGCATGCACTTCGTAATCGCCTTCGGCGCGGGGAATGCTCTGGCCAATCAGCTTTTCGATCGCGACCATCGATTTCTGGTCGAGCGGCGTGACGATCGAGATCGCAGTGCCGGTGCGGCCCGCGCGACCGGTACGGCCAACGCGATGGACGTAGTCGTCGGGATGGTGGGGGACGTCGAAATTGAAGACGTGGCTGACCTCGGGAATGTCGAGGCCGCGGGCGGCGACGTCGGAGGCGACCAGCAGCGGCAGCTCGCCCTTGCGGAATTGCTCCAGCGCTGCCATGCGCGCCGGCTGGTCCATGTCGCCATGCAGTGCGCCGACGCTGAAACCGTGCTTCTGAAGTGACTTGTGAACGATCGCGACCTCGCGCTTGCGATTGCAGAAGATGATCGCGTTCTTGAGGTCCTTGGCCTCGCGCAGCAGCCGGCGCAGCAGCTCGCGCTTCTCGTGCGCCTCGCGTCCGGCGGGTACCTGCGACTGCGTGACGGTGACGGCGGTGGTGGCGGGCTTGGAGACTTCGACCTTCTGCGGATTGTGCAGGAAAGCCTCGGTGATGCGCCGGATTTCCGGCGGCATGGTCGCGGTGAAGAAGAGGGTCTGCCGCGTGAAGGGGACGAGCTTGCAGATGCGCTCGATGTCGGGAATGAAGCCCATGTCCAGCATGCGGTCGGCTTCGTCGATGACGAGCAGTTCGACACCGGTGAGCAGCAGGCCGCCGCGCTCGGTATGGTCGAGCAGTCGGCCCGGCGTGGCGATCAGCACGTCGACGCCGCGCGTCAGCTTGGCATCCTGGTCGCCGAAGGAGACGCCGCCGATCAGGAGGGCGACGTTGAGTTTCTGGCCGGCGCCGTAGCGGTCGAAGTTTTCCTTCACCTGCGCCGCGAGTTCGCGGGTCGGCTCCAGGATAAGGGTGCGCGGCATGCGCGCCCGGGCACGACCCTTTTCGAGGATGGTGAGCATCGGCAGCACGAAGGCTGCGGTCTTGCCCGTGCCGGTCTGGGCGATGCCGAGCACGTCCTTGCGTGCGAGGACGTGGGGGATCGCCTGTTCCTGAATGGGGGTGGGGTTGGTGTAACCGGTGGCCGCCACTGCGGCGAGGACTTTTTCGGACAGTCCGAGATTGGAAAAGGACATTGAGCCTCTGGTCGAAACCGCCGTTCGGAATCGAGGGTAAAAAGGCTATCGCGTTCCACCCCGAAACGGCGCGCTCTCAAAGAAGCTGGGGGTGCTGACTCACGCGAACAAAGCGCCAGGCTCAGGAATCGCTTTTCGATCTGAACCGCGTCGACCCGGAACATAGGGCGGAATCGGCCAAAGTCAATGGAGCAGGCGCGGGAAGGCCCTAAAAACCCTCAGGTTTTTACCCAAACAGCGGGTACGGCTCGGCTTTTCGCCGCCGCGGCGAGCCGGGTGGTTAACGCCCACCTGCAGCTTGGGCCCGGAAATCGCCGGGCGCCATGCCATAGGCGGCGTTGAAGACCCGGTAATAGGTCGCCAGGCTCTCGAAACCGCATGCGGCGGCGATGTCGGCGATCAGTCGCTCCGGCGCTTCCCGCATCAGGCGGCGGCTTCTCTTCAGCCGCTCCTCCGTCACGGTCTGGGAGAAGCTGCGCTCGGCGACCTCGAACAACATGTGCAGGTGTCGCACGGAGACGCCGAGCAGGTCTGCCACCCGTCCCGGCGCCAGATCCGGGTCTTGTAAGTGGCGCGCGATCAGACGCCGCGCCAGCGACAGGCGGGCGGTCCGCAGCGCGGCCTGTCCGCGCCGGCTGCCCGGCCTGACGACACCGCGCTCGATCAGCGCGAGCTGCCCCAGCGCCTGCACCAACGGCACGGCATCGGGCGCCCCCTCGACCGCCGCAGCCTCGCCGAGCTCGGCAAAGCAGGCCTCGAGCAGCGGAGCCAGAGCGGGGTCGCTGAAGGGTCTGGGCGCGAGCTCGCGCATGCGCTTGTCCTGGGTCGCAAGACTGCTGACGGGGATCTTCAGGATCCGCAGGTGAAAGCCGTCATCGCCCAGCGGCTTGGTACGGTAGGGCAGGTCGGTGTGGCTGGTCGCGAATCTGCCATTGGCAATGGCGAAATCGCTCGAGCGCATGCCGCCGAACCAGCCTCCGCCGCCGAGCTGCTGGTAGACGCAGATGCTGTCACCCGGCGCGTAGCCGATGTCGGCCTGGCTGCGTTCGACCGCGTAGGAAGACGCCTTCAGCTCCACCAGGCCGCCATTGCCGACCTGGCTCAGCGAGAATTCGCCGTAGAAGGCGCCGCGCCGTTCGCGCTCGAGTTCCGCGGTGACACCGAACAGCCCCTTGGCGCGGACCTCGCGCCAATAGTCGAAGCGGTCGTGCGGCTCGACCTCGTCGGTGCACCAGCGATACACGGCAGCCCCTCGTCTCGAACGGAAATCCGCTTGAAAAAAGCAGATTCCACCGGAATCTGCCATAGGCCAGATGCTGGAATGCGAATGCCGGACCGGTTGAACCGCCGTTACGGCTGGACCGACTATCACATCGACGGCATAGAGTTCCGCATGGAGCCCATGGGGAGCCGTTCTGAAGCGGGAATATGAAGATGACGCGTCGGGTTTTCAGGATTTTGTCGGCGCTTGGCCTCGCAGCCTGCCTCAGCGGCTTCGCAGGCGCTGCACACGCCGAAAAGCGCGTAGCGCTCGTGATCGGCAACAACGACTACAAGAACGTTCCCAAACTGCTGAAGGCCGTCAACGACGCCCGCACCATGGGCGACACGCTGAAGCAGCTCGGCTTCCAGGTGATGGTCGCCGAAAACCAGAACCGTCGGCAATTCACCGAGACGCTGCTCGCCTTCGACCGGGTGATCGAGCCCGGCGACACCGCGTTCTTCTTCTATGCCGGCCATGGTTTCGAGATCGCGGGCCAGAACTACCTGCTGCCGACCGATGTGCCGGCGGCGACCGAGGGCCAGGAAGAGCTGGTGCGCGATGCCTCCATTCTGGCTGACCGCGTCGTCGAGCGTCTCCAGAACAAGAAGGCGCGCACCTCGATCCTGGTGTTCGACGCCTGCCGCAACAATCCGTTCGAACGATCAGGCACGCGCGCAGTCGCAGGCGGCGGCGGCCTTGCGCCGATGACGCAATTGCCCGAGGGCGTGTTCTCGGTATTCTCGGCAGGACCGCGTCAGACCGCGCTCGATCGTCTCTCCAACGAGGACGCCAATCCCAATTCGGTGTTTACACGCACCTTCGCCAGGGAGCTGCTCCAGCCCGGCGAAAACCTCGTGCAGGTCGCGCAGCACACGCGCCGCTTGGTCAGCGAGATGGCCGACACCGTCAAACACAAGCAGGTGCCTGTCTATTTCGACCAGATGGTCGACGACGTCTTCCTCAGCGGCGCCGCGAAGGACGCGGCGGCGGCCGCAGCGCGTCCGGCCGATCCGCCGTCGCAGAAGGTCGCAGCGCTGCCGCCGGTCTCCGTGCCACGCGTGCCGAAGGAGGAGACCACCAATGCGCCGATCGCGAGCTTTTCCCGTCACAACGGCGGCTGGAGCGTGATGTTCTCCTTCGCCGATCCCACCATCGGCATTTCCTGGCGCATGGCCGGCAGCGGCGATTTCCGCGAAACCGGCTTCATCGACACGCTCGATCCGCGCACGCGCAAGCGGATGCCGAACCCGTCGATCGAGCTGCCCCCGGACGCGCAGGCCGGCACCATCGAGGTGCGCTACGTCGACGCCTCCGGTGACATGCAGGGCCCGTTCCCGATCAAGTTCGACCCGGAAGCGGCGCTGATACGCGACCAGCGCAAGATCCTCGACATGACCGCGACGAGTTGGTTGTCGTTCCGTCAGTTCAACGGGCTCCTGGTCTATTATTCCCATCTGGTGTCGTACCGCTGCGCGATCCGCGAGGCACGGATCGGTATCGATACGGCGGTGCCGGACAAGGTGCTGAAGCTGCCGCCCTGCGATCTCCGCGATCCCTCCGCCATCACGGCCGGGATGCTGCTCTACGAGAAGCTTCCCCCTGCGACGCAGTTCATGTCCGTCGAATTGACTTACCGTGACGGCAGCGTGTCGGAGGTGAAGAGTTTCCGCACGTCCAACCGCAGCAACAATTGAGCGGTTCCCAAGATTGAACATGCTCCCGATGCGCGGCAGCGCTACAGTCGCTCGACATAGATCGATGCCGCAGCGAGAGTCGGGTCATGGAACCAGCCAGGTCAGATCAAGCCGCGTCGCGCGTGCGCAAAGTCCGGTGCTGCGTCGTTGGCGGCGGTCCCGCCGGCATGATGCTCGGCTATCTGCTGGGGCGCGCCGGCATCGATGTCGTGGTGTTGGAGAAGCATGCTGATTTCTTCCGCGACTTTCGCGGCGACACGGTGCATCCCTCGACGCTCCAGGTGATGGACGAGCTCGGCCTGATCGACGGCTTCCTGAAGCTGCCGCATCAGCGCTTGCAGACGATGGATGGCATGGTCGGCGGCGCCAGGGTGCGGATCGCCGATCTCAGGCGGCTGGATACGAAGTACCCGTTCATCGCCTTCATGCCGCAATGGGATTTTCTCAATTTCCTGCGCGAGGCGGGCAAACGCTTCGCCTCGCTCGACGTGCTGATGAGCACGGAGGCCGTCGACCTGATCCGCCGCGGCGAGGCCATCGCCGGCGTGCGCGCCAGGACGCCTGACGGCGTCATCGACATCGAGGCCGATCTCACCATCGCCTGCGACGGCCGGCATTCGACGGTGCGCGAACGCGCTGGCCTTGCCGTCGAGGAGATCGGCGCGCCGATGGACGTGCTCTGGTTCCGCGTCGGCCGCAAGGCCGACGAGACCGAGAACCTGTTTGCCCGCATCGAGCCCGGCAGAATGATGGTCACTTTCGACCGCGGCGATTACTGGCAATGCGCCTACGTCATCGCCAAGGGGCAGTACGATGCGGTGAAGGCGAGGGGATTACAGGCGCTGCTGGACGATGTCGTGCGCATGGCGCCGGTCCTCAAGCATGGGATCGGCGACGTGAAGAGCTTTGACGACGTCAAGCTCCTTACCGTCGCGATCAACCGCCTGCCGCGCTGGACGCGGCCGGGCCTGCTCTGCATCGGCGATGCCGCGCATGCGATGTCGCCCGTCGGCGGCGTCGGCGTCAATCTTGCCGTGCAGGATGCGGTCGCGACCGCAAATCTGCTCGCGGACAGGCTGGGGCGCGGCTGTCCTTCCGAGGACGAACTCGATGCCGTCAGGCGCCGCCGCGCGTTCCCGGTGAAGATGACGCAGGCGATGCAGGTGATCGTGCAGAACAACATCATCAGCGGCGCACTGAAGGGCGCAGATCGGCCGCTCAAGGTGCCGCTGATCCTGCGTCTGATCTCCGCATGGCCGTGGCTCCAGGGCATTCCCGCGCGCTTCATCGCCATCGGCGTGCGACCCGAGCACGTGCATTCGAAAGCCGCGTCGGCGCCCTGAGGCAGCCAACTGATAGGGATAATGCCGCGTTAAATTGCGGCTTCCGCGTTGCGCGCGTGCAACAGCGCGGACGGATTCAAAGACAGCCATCGGCCATTCCGGCGCCTTAACTTTCTTGATTCAAATTTGAGTAAGAACTGCGTGTGAGCGTGCGCCCATCAAAGGACACGGGGTGTACCATGCGTAACAAGTTGATTGCCGCCTTCGCCTGCACGACCGCTCTGGTTTCGACCGGCGCTGCTTCCGCCGCCGATCTCGCCGCGCGCCCGTACACGAAGGCGCCCGCCTATATCGAGCCGCTGTTCAACTGGACCGGTTTCTATGTCGGCGGCCATATCGGCGGCGCATGGACCAACGAGCAGTTCATCAACAATGGCGTCGGCGCGGCGTTCGGCGATCTGACGCCGGGCCAGGGTTATCGCCAGCGCAACTCCGGTGTCATGGGCGGCGCCCAGATCGGCTACAACTGGCAGGCCAACAACTACGTGTTCGGCATGGAAGGCACGATCTCCGGCCTCGACAACAAGGGCTCGTTCACGAACACCGCTTTCGGTGCAGCGAACGACGTGTTCTCCTGGCGCGCCAATGTTCTTGCGACCGTCGTCGGCCGCGCCGGCTTCGCAGTCCAGAACAACCTGTTCTACTTCAAGGGCGGCTACGCCGGCGTCAACAACCGGCTCTCGGTCACGGATCCCGTTGTAACGGGTACGGGCGGTCAGACCCACTGGGCCAACGGCTGGACCGTCGGCGCCGGCTGGGAATACGGCATCACCCGCAACTGGATCGTCGGCCTCGAGTACAACTACGCGGCCTTCGGCAGCCAGACCTATCAGCTCGGCGGGACCGCGGGCAACTACACGTTCGATGCCAAGCCGCGCGACATCCAGTGGGCTGTCGTTCGCGCCAGCTACAAGTTCGACGCGCCTGTGATCGCGCGCTACTGAGCAACAAACGACCAATCAAAGAAAAGATCACGATCAATTCAAAAGCCCCGGTTTCCACCGGGGCTTCTTTTTGCGTGCAGCCGTGGCGGCGCCTCAGGCCATGACCGAGAAGCCGCCGTCGACGGGGATCGCGGTGCCCGTGACGAAGTTCGAGGCTGATGAGGCGAGGAAGACGGCGATGCCGGCGAAGTCGTCGATGTCGCCCCAGCGCCCCGCGGGCGTCCGCGCCAGCACGCGCTCGTGCAGGCCCGAGACCTCTTTGCGCGCGCCGCGGGTGAGGTCGGTGTCGATCCAGCCCGGCAGGATCGCATTGACCTGGATGTTGTCCGGTGCCCAGGCATTGGCGCAGGCGCGCGTGTACTGCACGATGCCGCCCTTGCTTGCCGCATAGGCGGTCGCAAAGCTCGCGCCGAAGATCGACATCATCGAGCCGATGTTGATCACCTTGCCGTTGCCCGATGCCTTGAGGGCCGGGTAGGCCAGCTTCGAGCAGACGAAGGCGCTGGTGAGGTTGGTGTCGATCACCTTGTTCCACTCGTCGAGCTCGAGCTCGTGCGGCGGCTTGCGGATGCTCATGCCGGCGTTGTTGATCAGAATGTCGATGCGACCGAGCTCCTTGACGACGCGGTCGATCATGGCTGCGACCGCGGCCTTGTCGGTGACGTCGGTGGTGACCGATATCGCCTTCACGCCGCGCGCTTTGAGATCGGCGACGGCCGCGGCCGACTTGGCTTCGTTGCGCCCGATCACTGCGATATCGGCGCCGGCGTCGGCGAGCCCGTGCGCGAGGCCAAGCCCGATGCCGCCGTTGCCTCCCGTGACGATCGCGACCTTGCCGCGGAGATCGAACCGGTTGGATGTCATGCTTTCACTTCCTGGTTTCTTCTATTGGTTGCTTTGCCAGATCAGGACCAGGCCGAGGCCGGCCATGGCGGCGCCATAGCCGGCCCATTGCAGCTGGTTGATCATGAAGCTCGATCGGGGCCACGCGACGGTGCCCGTGCCCTGTCCGATCCAGAGCAGCCCAACAGCGAGGGCAATCAGGCCTGCGACAAGCAGAAATCTGCGCATGCATTCCTCCCCATTGGACTGCTTTGTCGTGACCCACGGCAAGAACGATCGCCGCGGGCCGCGAAAACTTGTCGCAAGACTAGCCGCAGGTTCGGCTCAGATACAATGGCTGCGGACGCAAGGCCGCGGGGAGGACGCATGTCCGTGCGCAAGGGTGATTGGTCACCGCGGCTCGAGACCGCGATGTGGCGCGTCGGCGTTACGCGCCAACAGGCCTCACAACGAAAAAGCCCCGGGGATGCCGGGGCTTTGACGTCTGAGGTCGAGTTCAGATCGTATCAGTACTTGGCGACGACCGGGCCGGTCCAGTTGAAGCGGTAGACCAGCGAGGTCGAGATCGTCTGGTTCCAGCTGTTGGCACGGACGCTGTTCACACCGGTCGGCAGGTTGGTCGCGTCGGAGATTTCATCCCGGGTCTTCTGATCGTAGAAGGCCGAGCGGTATTCGGTCTTCATGAACCAGCCGGGCGAGGAGATGCCGAAGATGTTCAGGCTGTTCTCGACGCCGCCGCCAACGAACCAGCCGTTGCGGTTATAGCCGTTGAGGTGCAGTCCGGTCGGACCGCCAGCCAGGGTCGTGAAGGAGGTGCTGCCGAAGTGGGCGCCGGAGTAACCGCCGTTGACGTAGGACAGAACGTTCGGGGCGACCAGCCAGCCGAGGCGCACGCCGGCGGCCCAGGAGTCTTCCAGCTTCTGGCTGCCGGTGATCTGATTGATCGGATCCTGCACGGTGGCGCGGATGCTGCCGAACTGACCGTCGGCGAACACGCCGGCGACCCAGGTGCTGCTGAACTGCCAGTCGTAGCCGAGACCGACGGTGCCGAACCAGCCCGAACCACCCTGACGCTGGGTGATCGTGAGGGGCGTGCCGGTCGTCGTCGAAACGATGCTCTGGTCGGAGTTCGAGAGACCGCCGCCGGCGCCACCGAACACGTAGAAGCCGGTCCAGTTGGCAACCGGTGCAGCCATCGGAGCCTTCACGTACGGACGGGCGGCAAGGTCGGCGGCCGAAGCCGAACCGGTCATCGCCGCAATCGCGGTCAGTGCGAGAACAATCTTCTTCATGATAAAATCCCCAACCTTCGTTCGTAGCAGGCGCGAGCGCACTGAAGTCCGTGTGTTCTGATGCCCGGACTATAGACGGTTCTCGCCGAAATGCTGTTGCAGGGCAGGCACAGTCGCCGGAAAACGCCCCTCGGGCGGGTTTTTGAGTACTGTCACCGAACTTAGATAAAACCGTGCAAATTCAATGCATTGCGAGCTTTCTAGGTTCTTCTTTTTGGGTAAGTTTTCGTTAGGAATTCGGCTTTGTCTGAAATGGAGGCAATCCTGCCCCAGCCTTGGCGGCCGCACCGCCCGCTGTGAGTCGTTGGCCGAGTCGCGCTTTCGAGAGGCGGATCGCCCGGATCAGGCGCCGGAACACGGTCATCCTATCCCCAAAATGACAAAGCCCCGGCGTCGGGCCGGGGCTTTTGAGCGGGGATCGCGGCCTCAGACGTCGAGCAGCTCGTCGCTCGCGAACTCGGCCTTGTCGGAGATGAAGGCGAAGCGTGCCTCGGCCTTGGTGCCCATCAACCGCTCGACCGAATCTGCAGTGGTGTCGCGGTCGTCGGGCAGCAGCACCACCTTGAGCAGCGTGCGCTTGCTCGGGTCCATGGTGGTTTCCTTGAGCTGCGCCGGCATCATCTCGCCGAGGCCTTTGAAGCGGTTCACCTCGACCTTGGCGTTGGCGTTGAAGGCGCTCTTGATCAGCTCGTCCTTGTGCTTGTCGTCGCGTGCGTAGACCGACTTCTGTCCGTGGGTCAGCTTGTAGAGCGGCGGCACCGCGAGGAAGAGATGTCCTTCGTCGATCAGCTTGGGCATCTGCCGGTAGAAGAAGGTGATCAGCAGCGAGGCGATGTGCGCGCCGTCGACGTCGGCGTCGGTCATGATGATGATGCGCTGATAGCGCAGATCCTCTTCGCGATAGTGCAGGAGCTGGCCGCAGCCGATCGCCTGCACGAGGTCCGAGAGCTGGGCGTTCGCCGTCAGCTTGTCCTTGCCGGCGGAGGCGACGTTGAGGATCTTGCCGCGTAGCGGCAGCACGGCTTGAGTCTTGCGATCGCGTGCCTGCTTGGCGCTGCCGCCGGCCGAGTCGCCCTCGACGATGAACAGCTCGGAGCCTTCGGTGCCGGGGTCGGTGCAGTCGGCGAGCTTGCCGGGCAGCCGCAGCTTCTTGCCGGCGGTTTTCCGCGCGGTTTCCTTTTCCTGACGACGGCGCAACCGCTCTTCGGCGCGGTCGATCACGAAATCGAGCAGCCGGTTGGCCATGTTCGGATTGCCCGACAGCCAATGGTCGAACGGATCCTTCATCGCCTGTTCGACGATGCGCTGAGCTTCGGCAGTCGCGAGGCGATCCTTGGTCTGGCCCTGGAATTCGGGCTCGCGCACGAACACCGAGAGCATCACGGCCGCGCCCACCATCACGTCTTCCGAGGTGATGGACGAGGCGCGCTTGCCCTGGCCGACGCGCTCGGCGTGATCCTTCAGGCCGCGCAGCAGCGCGCTGCGCAGGCCGGATTCGTGCGTACCGCCATCGGGCGTCGGCACCGTGTTGGTGTAGGAGGAGAGGAAGCCGTCGGCGTCCGCGGTCCACGCCACGGCCCATTCGCAGGCGCCATGCGCGCCGTTGCGGCCCGACTTGCCGGAGAAGATGTCAGGATGCACCAGCGTGTCGGCATGGATCGCCGCCGCCAGATAGTCCTTGAGGCCGCCGGGGAAGTGGAAGGTTGCCTCCGCCGGCACGTCCTCGACGCCCTTGAGCAGCTCGGGCGCGCAATTCCAGCGGATCTCGACGCCGCCGAAAAGATAAGCCTTCGAGCGCGTCATTTTGAACAAACGCTGCGGCTTGAACGCGGCCTTGGCGCCGAAGATGTCGGTGTCGGGCTTGAAGCGCACGCGCGTGCCGCGGCGGTTGCTGACCTTGCCGAGATCCTCGAGCTTGCCCTTGGGATGGCCGCGCTCGAACGTCATGCGATGCAGCTTCTGGCCGCGCGCGACCTCGACCTCGAGGTGCGAGGAGAGGGCGTTCACCACGGAGATGCCGACGCCGTGCAGACCCCCTGATGTCTCGTAGACCTTGCTGTCGAACTTGCCGCCCGAATGCAGCGTGCACATGATGACTTCGAGCGCCGACTTCTTCGGAAATTTGGGGTGCGGATCGATCGGTATGCCGCGGCCGTTGTCCGTGACGGTGAGGAAGCCGTCAGCGCTGAGCTCGACGCCGATGAAGGTCGCGTGTCCCGCAAGCGCCTCGTCCATCGAGTTGTCGATGACCTCGGCGAAGAGGTGATGCAGCGCCTTTTCGTCGGTGCCGCCGATATACATGCCGGGCCGGCGCCGCACCGGTTCCAGGCCTTCGAGCACCTCGATGTCGGCGGCCGTGTAATCGGCCTCGCCACCGCTCGCGCGCGGAGCGGCTTTCGCGCGTCCCTTCGGCTCGTTACCCTCGAACAAATCGTCTTTGGCTTTCATCTTCAATTGCTTGGACATATATCTTGATGCGCCTTGAGGGCCGCGCGGGCGGCGAATCGGTTGCTGCGACTATGCCACGGCTGGCCGGCAAAGGTCACCGCCGGGCCGGCCCCGCGGCGTCGTTGGGAGCCAATCCCGGCGATTTTACGCCGCAGCCTGGCCAATTCCCGGCAATTTGACGCTGCCGTCTGCTCGGAGCCGGACTTTGTGACTTGATGTCACACAAGTCCCTGGCTTACCAGTGTTTTTCATCGAGCAGCACCTCACGGCGGGGCGGGAAGGCATTCTGGAATGGAGCAGTACGCGCACGCACTGGCCGATTTCGTGCGCCTTCACCAGGCCTGGGCTGCCCCGATCGTGTTCGTGCTGGCATTCGGGGAATCGCTCGCCTTCATCTCGTTGCTGATCCCGGCCTGGGGCGCACTGGTCGCCATCGGCGCGCTGATCGGTGCGAGCGGCATCAGCTTCTATCCGATTTGGATTGCCGGCGCGTTCGGCGCTGCCCTCGGCGACTGGGTCTCCTACTGGTTCGGCTATCGCTACAAGGAACACGTCGCGCAAATCTGGCCGCTGTCGCGCTACCCGGAAATCCTGCCCAGGGGCGAGGCGTTCGTGCGCAACTGGGGCGTGCCTAGCATTTTCATCGGCCGCTTCTTCGGCCCCTTGCGTGCCTCCGTGCCGCTCGCCGCCGGCATTTTCGAGATGCCTTACTGGAGTTTCCAGGTCGCCAATTTCGTCTCCGCGCTGGTCTGGTCGGCGGCGCTCCTGCTGTTCGGCGACGTGATCGCGAAGGTCATGGAATGGATCTGGCGCGTCATCTGACGCCGCAAACCTTGACGGGAACCGGATCTCGCTCTATAGCCGCGCGCCATGATCAACGCCGCGACCATCCTGTTCGCCCGTCGCCGCCGCCGCTCTTTAGCGGTTTGGGCGGTCGATCGCGTTTGAGATCATCGTCTTTGCCGCTGGACCCGATCCGCGGCATTCTCTCTCCTGTCAGCGCGATCTGATCCGGCGGCCCCCCAAGGAGGCCCAGCAGGAGACCACGATGTACACGCCACCCTTTTTCAAGCCGGATCGCGCCGCGAGCCTGAAATTCGCCGAGGAACGCGGTTTCGGCACGATGTGCGCCTTCGACGGCCACAAGCCGGTCGCCTCACCGCTGCCATTTTACTTGACCTATGCGGCCGATGGCACGCCGCAGGCCGCCTTTCATGTTGCCCGTCACAATCCGCTGGTAAAGCTTGCGGACGGCGCGACGTCCTGGCTGCTCGCGATCAACGGGCCCGATGCCTATGTCTCGCCCGACTGGTACGTATCGCCGGATCAGGTGCCGACCTGGCTCTATCAATCGGTGCATCTGGGCGGCCCGGTGCGGCCGATGTCGGACGATGAGCTGGCGGTTCAGATCGACACGCTCAGCGACATCTTCGAGAGCTGGCTGTTGCCGAAGACGCCGTGGACGTCGGCGAAGATGACGGCCGGCCGGTTCGAGACATTGAAGAAGGCGATCGTGGGTCTGGTGATGACCGTTGACGAGGTCGAAGGCAGCTTCAAGCTCAACCAGCACAAATCGGACGCCGACTATGCGGCGATCGCGACTGCGCTGGGCGAGCGCGATGCCGACGCCAGGCAGATTTCACGATTGATGCGGCAGGCAAGGCCGCAAGCGTTCGAAGATCAAGCGTTCGAAGATCAAGTTTTTGCGGATACGAACAAGCTCGAAAGGAGCGTGTCATGAGCCTCACCGAAACCACGAAAGCCCCGACATCAGGCGCGGCCAAGAAGCCCGCCAGCGTCTTCGTCGACGGCGGCTCCGGCACCACCGGGCTCGGCATCAACGAGCGCCTCAAGCTTCAGAACGATGTCGTTGTGAAGACCATCGCCGACGACAAGCGCAAGGATCCCGCGGCCAAGAAGGCGCTGATGGAGGAGGTGGATCTCGTCATCCTCTGCCTTCCCGACGACGCCGCCAGGGAAACCGTCGCGTTGGTCGACAGCATGGGCGCAGCGGGCCCGAAGGTGCTGGACGCCTCGACCGCGTATCGGGTCGCGCCCGACTGGGCCTATGGTTTTCCGGAAATGACGCCGGACCAGGTCGGCAAGATCAAGGCCGCGAAGAAGGTCTCCAACCCCGGCTGCTATCCGACCGGCGGCATCGCGCTGCTCCGGCCGATCGTCGACGCCGGCCTGTTGCCGCCTGACTATCCCATCACCGTCAACGCGGTCAGCGGCTATTCCGGCGGCGGCAAGTCGATGATCGCAAGCTTCGAAGACGGCAGCGCGCCGTCGTTCGAACTCTACGGCCTCGGCTTCGAGCACAAGCATCTGCCGGAACTGCAGCTCTATTCGAACCTGACGCGGCGGCCGATCTTCATTCCCTCGGTCGGCAACTACCGGCAGGGCATGCTGGTCTCGGTGCCGCTCCAGCTCGACACGCTGCCGGGCAAGCCCAGCGGTGCCGATCTGCAGGCCGCCCTTGCCAAGCGCTACGCGGGTTCGAAGTATGTCTCGGTGATGCCGCTTCAGAACGAAGCGACCAAGGGCGGCCGGCTCGAGCCGGAAGCCCTCAACGAGACCAACATGCTCGAGCTGTACGTCTTCGCCAGCGACAAATACCACCAGGCGGTGCTGGTCGCGCGGCTGGACAATCTCGGCAAGGGCGCCTCGGGCGCAGCCATGCAGAACATGCGGCTGATGCTGGGCCTGCCGGAAGAGTAGGGTAGTCTCGTGCCCCGGACGCAGCGCAGCACTTCTTCAGTGGTGCGCTGCAGATCCGTGGCCCATGCTTTCTCTATTTGGTGTTCCCTGGGGCCCGGCTCGCGCTTCGCGCGTCCGGCACACGAGACTTCATTACTTCGCGACGACCGGGCCGCCGAAGCGGTAGTTCTAGAACACCTTGAAGATCGCCAGCGCCAGCACGGCCTGGGCGGCAAAGCCGACGACGAAGGCGAGGGTGCGGAACACCGGTAGTCCCATTGCGTAGACGATGAGATGGGCGACGCGCGACCAGAAATAGACCGCGCAGGCGAGCACGGTCCATTTCGAGGAATAGTCGATCGCGTTCAGGATCAGCACCAGCGGTGCGAAGATCACGAGGTTCTCGACCGCGTTGTCGTGTGCGAACATCAGGCGCGTCGCCCACGGCGATTGGGGCTTGTCGCCGCGCGAGGGGTTGGCCATCGCGCCGGAGAGGCCGCGGACCTGGCAACGGTCGAGAATGTAGGGGACCCACAGGATGCCAGTGAAGATCACCGTACAGGTCAGCCAGAACAATTCGCGCGTCATAACCCGGTCCCCTCTAGAGTCGATGTCGTGAGCTTATACGAAAACCAGCGCTACGCGCGAACCCTGACGTAGCTGCCGGGGGCATCCTCGATCGGGGGCAGCGCCTCGGTGCCGACGCTACGCGCCGGCACTTCCTCCGGATCGAGCCCGCCCAGCCATTCGCGCCAGTCCGGCCACCACGAGCCCTTGTGCTCCACCGCGCCCTTCATCCACTGGGCGACGTTGACGTCCTTGATGTTGTCGTTGGTCCAGTACTGGTACTTGTTCGACGCCGGCGGATTGACGACGCCGGCGATGTGGCCCGAGCCTGACAGCACGTATTTCACGGGCCCGCCGAAGAATTGCGAACCGTAAAGCACGGACTCCGCCGGCGCGATGTGATCCTCGCGCGTGGCGAGGTTGTAGACGGGCACCTTGACCTTGGAGAGGTCGAGCAGGGTGTTGTCGAGCACCATCGTGCCGGTCGACAGCCGGTTCTCCAGATAGCAGTTGCGCAAGTAGTAGGAATGGTTCGCCTGCGTCATCCGCGTCGCATCGGAATTCCAGTGCAGCAGGTCGAACGCGCTCGGCTGCTGGCCCTTCAGATAGTTGCTGACCACGTAGGACCAGATCAGGTCGTTCGAGCGCAGCATGTTGAAGGCCATCGCCATCTTGGAGCCTTCGAGCACGCCGGATGTCTTCATGTCCTGCTCGAGCGCTGCGATCTGCTCCTCGTCGACGAAGACGAGGAGATCGCCGGCATGGGTGAAGTCGACCTGTGCGGCAAAGAAGGTCGCCGAGGTCACGCGCTGGCGCCGCTTCTCGGCGAGCCAGGCCAGCGTGGTCGCGAGCATGGTGCCGCCGACGCAATAGCCGGCGGTGTGCACCTTCATCTCGCCGGTGACCTTCTCGATCACGTCCATCGCCGTGAGCGGGCCTTCCTTCATGTAGTCTTCCCAGCTCTTGCCGCCGAGCTTCTTGTCGGGATTGACCCATGAGATCACGAACACGGTGATGCCCTGATCGACGCACCACTTGATGTAGGATTTCTCCGGCTTGAGATCGAGGATGTAGAATTTGTTGATCCAGGGCGGAATGATCAGCAGCGGCGTGCGCAGCACCTTCTCCGTGGTTGGCGCATACTGGATCAGCTGCATCATCTCGTTCTGGTAGATCACCTTGCCCGGCGTCGTCGCCATGTTGACGCCGACGACCATGTTGTCCGGGTTGGACTGGCGGATCTTCAGCATGCCCTTGCCGGCGGAGATGTCCTCCGCCAGCATGGTCAGGCCGCGCGCGAGGTTCTCGCCGCTGCTGGCAACGGTCTCGCGCAGCACCTCGGGATTGGTCAGCACGAAGTTCGACGGCGAGATCGCGTTGGTGACCTGCTGCACATAGAACTCCGCCTTGCGGCGGGTCGCCGGGTCGAGCTCGGCGTCGTTCACGAGCTCCTGCGCCCATTTAGCCGTGAGCAGATAGAGCTGCATCACGAAATCGAAGAACTGGTTCGACTTCCATTCCGGATCGGCAAAGCGCTTGTCGCGCGGCGAGGGCGCGATCGCGGGTTGCGCCTCCTGGCCGGCCATTCGCCGCGCCGCCGAGCCCCAGAGATCGAGATAGTCCTTGGCGAGCTTGGTCTGGAGGTCGGACGCACGCGACTGGTCCGACAGCCAATATTCGGCGACCGAGGTGAAGGTCTTCACCACCTCGGTGAGCTCGGCCGGCGGACGGTCCTGCACCTCGCCGCTTTCGCGCGGCTTCAGATACGCGGCGAGCGCCTTGCCGCCGCTCTCCATCGCCCGCGCGACATTCATCGCGAAGGCTTCCGCATTGAACTTCGTTTCGGGCTTTGACGTGGGCGTGTCGGTCGTGGCGGTACTCATGAAGGCAACACTACCGATTGATTCCGTATTCGTCACCGCGAAGCTCGCTGGTTTCGTGCCAAACAGGCGCGAAGATGTGCTGCACTGCGACAAGCCTTCTTGCTTTCGTCACAATCGGCGGGCACGTCTTGTGCCGTGGGCCTTGGATGATTTCTCGCTCGTACCATTTGTGGGCAGCAATGGTTTGAGCTTGGGCAGGTTGTTGGTTAAGTTGCCGGCAGCCTTGCGTTGGGACGGGTAGGGGATTTCCCAAGTGTTGGCGTTGTGGGACCTGCAAAAGTCGCTGCCGATTGCTGGCGCGCTGCTGATCGCGGCGCTCGCCTTGGGAGGGTGTTCGAGTCAGTTGGCTGACTACACCCCCACCGACGCGCAGGCCCATTCCAGGGATTCCGGCGGCTACCTTCCGGTACACGATCTGCCGCCGGATCGCGATGAGGCCATCATCCCACCGGACCAGCGTGCCAAGATCGAAGCCGAGCTTGCCGCAGCGCGCGACCGCCAGGCCGTCGCCGCAAAAGACGCCAAATAGGGGCGGCAAAAGGGAAGAGGACGGCCGGAGAGAGCCGCAAGGTAATCGCTGGCGCCCCCGCCACTCCGTGCTAAAAAGACTTCAATTCAGCCGAGAGTCAGGGCGAAGGAGTTCAGTCCTTGTCGCCGTAAATCGCTCCAAGTGTTTGATTTCGAGCGATTTTCGTGCGTCGGGCGCTGTCTCCTCGAAGGGGCGGTCATCTCCCCTCGATTCTGTCCTGACCGGTTGCCCGGAGCCCAGAGAGCCATGGAAGATTTTTACCGCATCCGCCGCCTTCCGCCTTACGTGTTCGAGCAGGTCAACCGGGCCAAGGCGGCCGCGCGGAATGCCGGCGCCGACATCATCGATCTCGGCATGGGCAATCCCGATCTGCCGGCGCCCCCGCACGTGCTGGAGAAGCTCAAGGAGACTCTGGGCAAGCCGCGCACCGACCGCTACTCGGCGTCCCGCGGCATCCCCGGCCTGCGCCGGGCTCAGGCCGCCTATTACGCCCGCCGCTTCGGCGTGAAGCTCAACCCCGACACCCAGGTGGTGGCGACGCTGGGCTCGAAGGAAGGCTTTGCGAACGTGGCCCAGGCGATCACCGCCCCTGGTGACGTCATCCTCTGTCCGAACCCGAGCTACCCGATTCACGCCTTCGGCTTCTTGATGGCGGGCGGCGTGATCCGTTCGGTGCCCTCGGAGCCGACGCCTCAATTTTTCGAAGCGGTGGAGCGGGCGATCGTGCATTCGATCCCCAAGCCCCTCGCGCTCGTGGTCTGCTATCCGTCGAACCCGACCGCCTATGTCGCGAGCCTCGACTTCTACAAGGACCTCGTCGCTTTCGCGAAGAAGCACGAGATCCTGATCCTGTCTGATCTTGCCTATGCCGAGGTCTATTTCGACGAGAACAACCCGCCGCCCTCGGTGCTCCAGGTGCCGGGCGCCATCGACGTCACCGTCGAGTTCACTTCGATGTCGAAGACTTATTCGATGGCCGGTTGGCGCATGGGCTTTGCGGTCGGCAACGAGCGCGTAATCGCGGCGCTCGCCCGCGTCAAATCCTACCTCGACTATGGCGCATTCACGCCGGTGCAGGTCGCCGCGACCGCGGCGCTGAACGGCCCCGACGATTGTATCAAGGAGATGCGCGACACCTATCGCAAGCGCCGCGACGCGCTGGTGGAATCGTTCGGCCGCGCCGGTTGGGAAATTCCGCCGCCGGAAGCCTCGATGTTCGCCTGGGTGCCGCTGCCGGAAGCGTTCCGCAGCGTCGGCAGCATGCAGTTCGCGACCCTCATGGTGGAGAAATCAGGTGTCGCGGTCTCGCCCGGCGTCGGATTCGGCGAGCATGGTGAAGGATATGTCCGCATCGCCATGGTGGAAAACGAGCAACGGATCAGGCAGGCCGCGCGCGGCGTGCGCCGCTTCCTTGAAAGCGGCATCGAAACGTTGCACAACGTCGTTCCGCTCGCCAACAGGCGCTAATTCTCTTCTGCAGGTTCACTAAAGCATCATGGTTGCACCCCTGAAAGTGGGCATAGCGGGGCTCGGCACCGTGGGCGCCGAAGTTGTCCGTTTGATTGAAACACAGGCGCGCGTGCTCGCGGGCCGCAGCGGCCGCGGCATTCGGGTCGTTGCCGTCACCGCGCGCTCGAAGGCAAAGAAGCGCGGTATCGATCTGCGCGGCGTCGAATGGGTGAGGGATCCGCTTGCGCTCGCCACGCATCCCGGCATCGACTGCTTCGTCGAACTGATGGGCGGCGCCGGCGACCCCGCGCTCTCCGCCGTCGAAGCTGCGCTCAACGCCGGCAAGTCTGTCGTCACCGCCAACAAGGCACTGCTCGCCAAGCACGGAATCAAGCTCGCCAAGGCCGCCGAAAAGCATGGCGGTGCGCTGAATTTCGAGGCAGCCGTCGGCGCCGCGATCCCTGTCATCAAGACCTTGCGCGAAGGTCTTGCCGGAACCGGCATCAATCGCGTCTACGGCATCCTCAACGGCACCTGCAATTACATCCTGACCCGGATGGAGCAGGAGGGCCTGTCGTTCGCCGAGTGTCTCAAGGATGCGCAGCGGCTCGGCTATGCCGAGGCCAACCCGTCCTTCGACGTCGACGGTCACGACACCGCACAAAAGCTCGCCATTCTCGCCAGCCTTGCCTTCGGCACGAAAGTTGCTCAAGGCGCAGTGTATGTCGAAGGCATCTCCTCCATCGCGCCTGAAGATCTTCGCGCGGCCGCCGATCTCGGCTACCGCGTCAAGCTGCTCGGCGTTGCCGTTCGCACCGCCAAGGGCATCGAGCAGCGCGTGCATCCGACCATGGTTCCCAAGACATCCTCGATCGCGCAGGTGATGGGTGTCACCAATGCGGTCACGATCGATGGTGAGGGCATTCCGCCGATCACGCTGGTTGGTCCCGGTGCCGGCGGCGCTGCAACCGCATCCGCCGTCGTCGCCGATATCGCCGATGTCGCGCGCGGCATCCGAGCCAATCCGTTCGGCCGGCCGATCGCGCATTTGCGCGACACCAGGAAGGCGCCGATGGAGCGACACGAGGGCGGCTACTACATCCGCCTATTGGCACGCGATTTCCCGGGTACTGCGGCTGCGATCGCGACCCGGCTCGCGGAGCAGAAGATTTCGATCGAGTCGATCGTGCAGCGTCACCCCAACGGCGGCGCTGCGCCGGCCGACGGCAAGGCGGTGCCCGTGCCCGTCATCCTGATCACGTACGCGACCCATGAAGACGCGGTGCGCCGCGCGCTCGCGGCCGTGCAAAAGGACAAGGTGATCAGCGGACGGCCGCAGGTCATCAGGATTGAGAAGAACTGAGCGAGAAAGACACGAAGCGGTTCGAACGAACTGCTGATGTTACGAGTTGATGCGGACGGAGATTTCCGTCCCAAACGTTTCGAAGGAGTGAGCCGATGTCGACCCATATTTCAGTGCCGCCGCAGGCGTTGCTCGAGCGTATTCTCACGCTGGAGATCGTGCGTGTGACGGAACGGGCGGCGGTGTCGTCGGCGCGGCTGCGCGGGCATGGGCAGGAGAAGGCGGCCGACCAGGCCGCCGTCGACGCCATGCGCCGCGAGCTCAACAAGCTGCCGATCCAGGGCACCATCGTGATCGGCGAGGGCGAGCGCGACGAGGCGCCGATGCTCTATATCGGCGAGCAGGTCGGCATGAAGGCGGGCCCCGAGGTCGATATCGCGGTCGACCCGCTCGAAGGCACCACGCTGTGCGCCAAGAACATGCCGGGTTCGATTGCTACCATGGCGATGGCTGACGGCGGCACGCTGCTGCACGCCCCCGACGTCTACATGCAGAAGCTCGCCATCGGTCCGGGCTACGACAAGGGCGTCGTCGAGCTCGACGCGAGCCCTGCCGACAACGTCCGCCGCCTCGCCAAGGCCAAGGGCGTCAAGCCCGACGGTATTACGGTTCTCGTGCTCGACCGTCCGCGCCATGCCAGCATCATCGAGAGCGTGCGCTCGACGGGAGCGGCCGTTCGCCTCATCACCGACGGCGACGTCGCCGGCGTGATCCACTGCGCCGACCCCGACAACACCGGCGTCGACATGTATCTCGGCACCGGCGGCGCGCCGGAAGGCGTGCTCGCTGCGGTCGCGCTGCGTTGCATCGGCGGCCAGATGCAGTGCCGGCTGATCCTGGATTCCGACGAGAAGCGCGAGCGCGCGGCCAAGATGGGCGTCAACGATCCCAAGATGATCTACGGCATCGAGGACATGGCCCGCGGCGACTGCCTGTTCGCCGCCACGGGCGTCACGACCGGTTCACTGCTGTCGGGCGTCAAGTTCCGCAAGGACGGCGTGATCGAGACCGAGACCGTGGTGATGCGCTCGGTCACCGGCACCGTGCGCTACATCAAGGCCGAGCACCGCGAGCTCGCGAAGTTCCACCTGGACTAACGTTTGCCGTCATTCCGGGACTAGCGAAACGAGAGCCCGGAATCTCGCGCCACAACTTCTGCATTCCGGGTTCGCGCTTCTGGCGCGCCCCGGAATGACGACAAGAACAATCAGGGAAGCGCCATGTCCGATCTCTCCGCCGTCAAAGCCCTGATCTTCGACGTGTTCGGCACGGTCGTCGACTGGCGCACCAGCCTGATCACCGATTTCATGTGGTGGGGGAAGGGCCGCGGCATCAGCGCCGACTGGACAGCGCTCGTCGACGGCTGGCGCGGCATGTATGTCGCCTCGATGCAGGACGTGCGCGAGCATCCCGAGCGCGGCTATGTCATGCTCGACGATCTGCATCGGCGTTCCCTCGAAAAGCTGGTCGAGAAGTTCGCGATCAAGGGCCTCACCGATGCCGATCTCGACCACCTCACCAAGGGCTGGCACCGCCTCAACCCCTGGCCCGACAGCGTCGCCGGCCTGACGCGGCTGAAGACGAAGTTCGTGATATCGCCGCTGTCGAACGGCAACGTCGCGCTGCTCACCAACATGGCGAAGTATGCCGGCCTGCCGTGGGACCTGATCATGTCGGCCGAGCTTTTCGAGCACTACAAGCCCGATCCCGAAACCTATCTCGGCGCTGCAAGGCTGCTCGGCCTCAAGCCCGAGCAGGTGATGATGGTCGCCGCCCACAATGGCGATCTCGCCGCCGCGCAGAAATACGGTCTGAAAACCGCCTTCGTCGCACGGCCGACCGAATACGGCCCGCTTCAGAAGGTCGATTTCGACGCCACCGGCAACTGGGACATCGTCGCCAGGGATTTCGGCGGCATCGCCGACAAGCTCGGCTGCTAGCCGAGCCGCGCCCTCACGCAATCCGTAGCGCGGGCTCGCTCCCGTCCGTCTCCGCGAAACCCGCCTGCAGGACCTCGTCGCGCTTGTGGCGCAGATGGGCGCGCAGGATGTGCGAGAGGCCGACGCCGTCGCGGCGCTGAAGTGCGTTCAGGATAGCTTCGTGCTCGCTGACGGCGAACGCCCAGCGCTGCGGCGTCATCGGCGTGACGTAGCGGGCGCGGCGGATGCGCGCGGTCACGGACGCATAGAGTCCTGACAGTACGGGATTGCCCGCGGCATTGACGATCCCCTCGTGGATGGCGCGGTTGCCGCGATAATACTGGAGCAGATCGCCTTCGCGATAATGCTGCACCATCGCGACGTGCGCGGCGGCGATCTCGGCGATCTCGCGATCGGTGATGCGCTCGCAGGCGAGTTCGCCGGCCAATGCTTCGAGGCCCTGGCAGACTTCGAAGAGGTCGCGCATGTCCTTGTCGGTCAGTTTGGCGGCACGCGATCCGCGATGGGGCAGGAGCTGCACGAGGCCCTCTGCAGCCAGCACCTTGAGCGCCTCACGCAGCGGCGTGCGCGAGATCTCGAGCCGCTCGCACAGCTCGCGCTCGGGAATCCGCGCGCCCGGCGGGATCTCGCCGTCGAGCAGAATGTCGCGGATACGGCCGACGACCTCTTCGTGCAGCATGGGCTATCTCTATTTTTGAATGCAAAAATGGTCCAATAGACGAAAGTTAGGTAATTATATCTTGAAATTCCCAAATTTTGCATTCAAAAATTCAAAAAACAGACGGGATCGAGGAAATGGACCAGGCCCTGGCGGCGGACGACCTCGTTTTTGAATGCAGCGACGGAATCGGGCGGATCACCTTCAATCGCCCGCAGGCGCGCAACGCCTTCACCTTCGCCATGTACGAGCGGCTCGCCGCCATCTGCGCGCAGGCCAACGACGACAGGTCCATCCGGGTGCTGGTGCTGCGCGGGGCCGGCGACAAGGCGTTTGCCTCCGGAACCGACATCAACCAGTTCCGCGAATTCAGGACGCCGCAGGATTCCATCGATTACGAGAACCGGATCGACCGGGTGCTGACGACGCTCGAGCAATGCCGGGTGCCGACCATCGCCGCGATCAACGGCTTCTGCACCGGCGGCGGGGCGGGCATCGCCGCGGCCTGCGACCTGCGCATCGGCACGCGGAGCGCCAGGATCGGCTTTCCCATTGCGCGGACGCTCGGCAATTGCCTGTCGATGTCCAATGTCAGCCGTCTGACCGCGCTGATCGGGGCAGCGCGCGTCAAGGATCTGATCTTTACCGCGCGGCTCGTCGATGCCGCGGAGGCTGCGGGAATCGGGCTGCTCGGCGAGGTCGTCGACGATCTCGCAGCGCTCGACAAGCGTGCCGACGAGGTCGCGCGCCTCGTGGCCAGCCACGCGCCGCTGACGCTGAACGCGACCAAGCAGGCGGTCGCGCGCCTGCAGAAGCGGCTGACGCGGGACGAGGGCGAAGACCTTATCCTGATGTGCTACACGAGCCAGGATTTTCGCGAAGGGCTCGATGCTTTCCTCAGCAAGCGCGCCCCGCAGTGGCGCGGTCAATAGGACGCCCCGATGCAGAGCGATCGATCGCAATCGACGTCCCGCCGCGCAGGCCCGCTCGCCGGCCTCAGGGTCATCGACCTCACTCACGTCATGGCGGGGCCGACCTGCACCCTGATGCTCGCCGACATGGGCGCCGACGTCATCAAGATCGAGAAATGGCCGAATGGCGACGACACCCGTCACTCGGTGCCGCCGAAGATCGGCGACGAAGCCGCCTCGTTCCTGATGATGAACCGCAACAAGCGCGGCATCGTGCTGGATCTGAAGACCGACGGCGGCAAGGCGGTGCTGCGGCGCCTGATTGCGGATGCCGACGTGCTGGTGGAGAATTTTGCGCCGGGCGCGATGGAGCGCCTCGGCTTCGGCTATGAAGAGCTGCACGAGACCTTCCCGGCGCTGATCTATTGCTCGCTGTCGGGTTTCGGCCGCACCGGTCCCTACAAGCATCGCCGTGGCTTCGATCTCGTTGCGCAGGCCATGAGCGGCATCATGAGCTTCACGGGCGAGCGCCCGGATGGTCCGCCGGTGAAATGCGGGCCGCCGCTATCGGACATCACCGCGGGCCTGCTCGCGAGCATGGGCATCCTCGCCGCCTACACGCATCGCCTCAAGACCGGCGAGGGGCAGTGGGTCGAGACCTCGCTCTTCGAGGCCGCGCTGGTGCAGACCTATTGGCAATCGACCATCGCGCTCGCCGCCGGGACGGCACCGCGCGCGATGGGCTCTGCGCATCCGCTCAATGCGCCGTATCAGGCCTTCGCGGCCTCGGATGGCTGGCTCGTCGTCGGCGGCGCCAACAAGAAGCACTGGCTGCTGATGCTGGAGGCGCTCGGCGCGAGCGAACTCGCCGCCGATCCGCGCTTCGTCACCGGCGCCGACCGCATGGCGAATTTGAAGGAGCTCGAAGCCGTCCTGAGCGAGCGCTTCCGCACCCGGACGCGCGCGCATTGGCTTGCGGCGCTCGACGAGAAGGGCGTGCCCTGTGGACCGGTGCACGACATGCTGGAAGCCTTGAGCGATCCGCAGACGCTGGCACGCGAGATGGTCGTCGAGGTCGAGCATTCCACCCTCGGCCCGGTCAGGACGATCGGGCTGCCGGTCAAATTCTCGGAGACGCCGGGCAAGGTCGCCTCAGGCGCGCCCGTTTATGGCGAGCATACGCGCGAGGTGCTGGCCGAGCATGGGTTCGACACGGCGCAAATCGAAGCGCTCGAGAAGGAAGGCGCAATCGTCTCGGCATCCAGGGAGCGCAAGGAACGCGTCGCCTGAGCGGACGTCGAGACGGCTGATCGAACAAAACAGAAAAGTCAGTTGGAGGAAATCATGCGTGCGACGTCTCTACTCCTGTTGTCCGTCGGTACAGCCGTGCTTGCAGGCAGTGCGCCTGCATTGGCGGCCTGGCAGCCGCAAAAACCGATCGAGTTCGTGGCGACCGCCGGGCCCGGCGGCGGCACCGACAACCTCGCCCGCGCGGTGCAGAACATCGTCACCAAGTACAAGCTGACCGAACAACCCATCGTCGTCGTCAACAAGGGCGGCGGCAGCGGCGCGGAAGGCTATGTCTACGGCAAGGCCTCGGCCGGCGATCCCTACAAGGTGATCTTCGGCACCTCGAACGCCTGGCAGCAGCCGCTCGTCTCCAAGGTCGCCTTCAACTACACGGACCTGACCCCGATCGCGGCGATGGCGCAGGACGAGTTCCTGCTGTGGGTCAAGCAGGACGCGCCCTACAAGACTGCGGGCGACTATCTGAAGGCGGCTGCATCGGGCGAATTCAAGATGGGCGGCGCGCAGTCCAAGGACACCGATGAGGTCCTGACGCGCATGATCGAGAAGATCGGTCATGTGAAGCTGACCTACATCCCCTTCAAGAGCGGCGCCGAGGCTGCGGTGCAGCTCGCCGGCGGGCATCTCGATTCCCACGTCAACAATCCCAGCGAAAGCCTGGGACAGTGGCGCGGCGCCACGCAGCGCCCGCTCTGCGTCTTCAGCCCGAAGCGCCTGCCGGCCGGTCCCAAGATCACCGCAACCGAAGGCTGGAGCGACGTTCCGACCTGCGCCGAGCAGGGCCTCGACATCAAGCAATATGAGCAGCCGCGGACGGTGTGGCTGCCCGGCAAGGTCACACCCGAGCAGGCGGCCTACTATGTCGATCTCATGAAGAAGGTGCAGGCCACGCCGGAATGGAAGGACTACATCGAGAAGACGTCCCAGGTCGACACGTTCCTGACCGGTGCAGAGTTCGACAAGTTCATCAAGCAAGACCTCGAGCACGTCAAACAGGTCGCGAGCGAGCAGGGCTGGCTGGTCAAGTGAGGCGGTGCTCGCCGCAAACTCCGCGGTCGTCCCGGCATTCGTCGGGACGACATTGGATGTCGGGTCCGCTGCTCGACTGGAGCCTTCGATGATCTCACGCCGCGCGCTCGAACTTGCGACCGCCATCCTCACCGGCAGCTTTGGCGTCGCGGTGGTGGTCCAGAGTCTGGACAACGGCATCGGCTGGTCGAGCGAGGGTGTCGATGCCGGCACGTTTCCGTTCCTGACCGGCATCATCATCATCGCCGGCAGCCTCTACAATCTGGCGCGCGGTGTTGTTCCGGTGGGGACGCTGGCGAACGTCCCGGTCGCGATCACGTCGGTTGAGCTGCGGCGACTGGCGGGCCTGTTCGTGCCGGCCGCGATCTTCGTCGCCGCGATCCCGCTGCTCGGGATGTATGTCGCCTCGGCGGCATACGTCTTCGCGGTGCTCGCGATCCCCCGGCATCAATCCGTCCTGCGTTCGGCGGTCACGGCGGCGGCAACGGCGCTCGCGCTCTACGTCGTGTTCGAGCGCATGTTCCAGGTGAGCCTGCCGCACGGCGCGCTCGCCGCCGCGCTCGGATTCTGAGGGAGAGGGCGATGGACAATCTCTCGGAACTCCTCCACGGCTTCACCATCGCGGTCACCGTGCCGCATCTGGCCTTGATGGCGGTCGGCGTGCTGCTCGGCATTCTCGTCGGCGTGCTGCCGGGGCTGGGCGCGCCGAACGGGGTTTCGCTGCTGCTGCCGCTGACCTTCGGCATGCAGCCGGTCTCGGCGATCATCCTGCTCTCCAGCATGTATTGGGGCGCGCTGTTCGGCGGCTCCGTCACCTCGATCCTGTTCAACATCCCCGGCGAGCCCTCTTCGGTCGCAACCACATTCGACGGCTATCCGATGGCGCGCGACGGTCGTCCGACCACGGCGCTTGCGACCGCGTTCGGCTCGGCCGCGTTCGGCGCGCTGATTGGCGTCATCCTCATCACCTTCCTGGCCTCCTGGGTGGCGCAGGTCGCGCTCGCCTTTGGGCCGGCGGAATATTTCGCGGTCTACTTCCTCGCTTTCGCAAGCTTCGTCGGCATGGGCGGCGCGGCGCCGATCAAGACCGTGGTCGCGCTCGCGATCGGCTTTGCGATTGCCGCCATCGGCATCGACACCGTGTCAGGCAGCGTCCGCCTCACCATGGGCATCGACGAACTGGTCAAGGGCGTGAACTTCGTCGTCGCGGTGATGGGCCTGTTCGGCATCGGCGAACTCCTGGTCGCGGTCGAGGAGGAATTTCACGCCCGCGCCGTCTCCTCCAAGATAGACTGGCGCGAGGTGTTCCGCGCCGTCGGCCGCCTGCCGCGCCACAGCGTTGCGCTGCTGCGCAGCGCTGCGATCGGCTGCTGGATGGGGATCACTCCGGGCGGCCCGACCGCGGCCTCCTTCATGAGCTACGGCATCGCCCGCCGCTTCTCGCGCCGCGGCCGCTATTTCGGCACGGGCGAGGTCGAAGGCATCATCTCGCCCGAGACCGCCGATCATGCCGCCGGCACCAGCGCGCTGCTGCCGATGCTCTCGCTCGGCATTCCCGGCTCGGCCACCGCGGCCGTGATGATGGGCGGGCTGATGATCTGGGGCCTCAACCCCGGACCGATGCTGTTCGTCGACCAGAAGGACTTCGTCTGGGGGCTGATCGCCTCGATGTATGTCGGCAACATCGTCGCGGTCGCGCTGGTGCTGCTGACCGTGCCCGTCTTCGCCGCACTGATGCGGATCCCCTTCGTGGTCATCGCGCCGCTGATCGTGATCATTTGCGTCGTCGGCGCCTATTCGGTGTCGAACTCCTATCTCGACGTGGTGATGATGCTCGGCTTCGGCGTGGTCGGATATCTCTTCAAAAAACTGTTCTATCCCCTGGCGCCGTTGGTGCTCGCGATCGTGATCGGGGACAAGGCCGAGGATGCGTTCCGGCAGTCGATGCTGATGTCCAAGGGATCGCTCGGCATATTCTTTGCCAACAAGCTGGTGACGAGCCTGGTGGTGGCGGGCATCGCGCTACTTCTGCTTCCGCTCGTGCTGCAACTGTTCGCACGGATCTTCCGCAAGTCCGCCAGCCATGAAACGACGAGCCAGGAAAAGGTGATCATATGACTGCGAAGCCGCTGATTGCGCTGGCGATGGGGGATCCAGCCGGCATCAGCCCGGAGCTGACGGCGAAGCTCGTGGCGCAGGACGATATTCGCGCACGGTGTCGGCTCGTGGTCATCGGCGACCGCCGCATCTTCGACGAGGGCGCGAAGGTCGCAGGTGTCTCGCCGCACCTGACGGCGGCGGCGCAGGACGCCGATTTCGATGAGCTGCCAGGCGATACGCTGTTCCTCGATCTCGGTCACCTCGATCCCGCGCGGGTGGAGCGCGGCGTCGCGGGCCTTGCGGGCGGGCAGTTCGCGCTGGCCAACTACAAGCGGGCGCTCGAATTCGGCAGGGATGGCCGGGTCGATGCCGTCTGTTTCACGCCCTTCAACAAGGCGGCGATGCGGCTCGCACGCTCGGATTATGACGACGAGATCGCCTTCTCGGCGGAGGTGGTCGGGCTGAGGACGCCGGCCAGCGAGTTCAACGTGCTGGGCGAACTCTGGAATGCCCGCGTCACCTCGCATATTCCGCTCAAGGACGTCGCGGAAAAGCTGTCCAGCGAACGCATCCAGCGCGCGCTCAAACTGACCGATACATGCATGCGAAATGCCGGCTTCGCGCGTCCGCGCATCGCGGTCGCGGGCCTCAATCCGCACGCCGGCGACGGCGGCAATTTCGGCCGCGAGGAGATCGATGTCATTGCGCCGGTGGTCGAAGCCGGCCGGCGCGACGGCATTGCCGTGGAGGGGCCGTTTCCCGCCGACACCGTGTTCCTGCGCGCCAAGGCCGGCGCCTTCGATGCGGTGCTGACGATGTACCACGACCAGGGCCAGATCGCGATGAAGCTGATGGGCTTCGATCGCGGCGTCACGCTGCTCGGCGGCTTTCCGTTCCCGATCTGCACGCCCGCGCACGGCACCGCGTACGACATCGCGGGGCAGGGCGTCGCGTCGACGGGCGCCAGCCGCGCCGCGGTGCTGCTCGCGGCGGAGATGGCGGCGCGCCGGGCCGGCTGACTGGGCCGGCGCGCCCGCCGGGAAAAACCGGAAACCTTCGCGGTCTCACCGAGTTGCCAATCCGACGAACGTCTCCACGTCGGAGTTGGAACATGGCGGCAATGAAAATTGCTCTCGCCGTCGGACTCTTCGCCCTGACGGCCGCGCCAGTGTTTGCCGCCGGAATGGACGCGGCCGCGATCGCTTCCGCCGAGCCGTCGAAGAAGACCCTCTCGAACGAGAAGCCGACCGCGGCTGGAGTGCGTCTCCAGGTCCTGCTGGACAGAGCGCACTTCTCGCCCGGCGAGATCGACGGCAAATTCGGAGAGAACGCCAAGAAGGCGCTTCGCGCTTATGCCGAAGCGCGGCAATTGCCGAACTCGGATCAACTGACGGATGACGTCTGGAAGGCGCTCCAGGCGGACGATCGGCAGCCGACGACGACGTACACCATCACCGACAAGGACGTCGCGGGTCCGTTCCTGCACAAGCTTCCGTCGAAAATGCAGGAGATGAAGGACATTCCTCATCTCGGCTACACCAGCCCGCGCGAGGAACTGGCCGAGAAATTCCACATGAGCGAGCAACTGCTGGCGGCGCTCAACCCTGGGCGCCATTTCGACCGCGCCGGCGAGACCGTCGCCGTCGTCGACACGAGCGATGGCGCAAGCGCGACCCCAGCCAAGGCCGACCGGGTCGAGATCGACAAGGTCAGGCAAACCGTAAAACTGTTCGACAAGTCGAATGCGCTGATCGGCTTCTACCCGGCGAGCGTCGGCAGCCAGGAGAAGCCGTCGCCTTCTGGCACGCTAAAGGTCACCGAGATCGACCGAAATCCGACTTATCGCTATAACCCAGCCTATCACTTCAAGGGTGTGCATTCCCAAAAACCCTTCAAGATCAGGCCCGGCCCGAACAATCCAGTCGGAATCGTATGGATCAACCTGTCCGCTGATGGCTACGGCATCCACGGTACGCCGTCGCCGCAGAACATCTCGAAGGGGCAATCGCATGGCTGCGTGCGTCTGACGAATTGGGACGCGGAGCGGGTCGCAGCCAGCGTCGCGAAAGGCACGCCGGTGGTGTTTACGGAAGGCGTCTCTCCGGCGGCCGCCAGATAGAGCTGCGCTTCGTCTGCTTCCTCTTTTGGGCTCCCTGAGAAAGGATGGTGCTTGATTGCGTCAAATGATTTCCTTTTGCGCACGCGGGTATCCGAACATTCGTCGAATGTGATGTGCAGTTTGTGCCAATGCGGGCGAGGTTATGGCACAGACTCGATAATCAGTGCCCCCCTGAGTTCGGCGTAGTGCAGCGATCTGGTGCCGGATTTCGATAACGTTCGTCGCAAATCGCGAAAGCAGATCGTTGCGCCGGATGCGGATCATGGTGGTATCCTGCTGCCGACTGCCCCAGAATTGTCGCGCTTCACCAACAGGGTACGGCCATGGGCCAATTCCTTCTGGTTGATTCGAAAAAACTGGATGGCTTTGAAGGTCTTCATCAGGCCGTCCATGGATCGCATGTCGACGTGATGCAGCTCGGTCGTGGGCGATTGCACGGGACGTTGTCGCATATCGGCATCGGCGATTTCTCGCTCAGCATCGGCGCCTTCAACGTCGGCATGCGCACGCAGCGCGTCTCCAGCGATGACAAGCTGATCATCGGAATGTTGCTGGCGGCCGAAGACCGCGTCGCACACTGGTCGTTCGACATGCAGCTCAACGACGTGCTGGTGATCCCGCCGCTGCTCGAGCATGACGGGGTCTTTCACGGCGGGTCGGCTTACGCGGCGATGCGCCTCGATATCGACGACGTTGCCTCGCTGTTCGGCGGCGATGCGCGGTTGAGCGATCCCGACACATGGCGCACCCGCGGCCATTTCAAGGCAGACCTCGAGACCGGCGCGATCGCGAGCCGCCGCCTGGTCCGGATCATGTCGCATCTGCGGACCCGGAACGGCAGCCTGACCCCGTCGACCGCCGAATACTGGAGGCGGGCGATCGCCGAGTGCATGGCGATCAACGTCATGTCGTCGCTTCCCCCCGATGACAGCGGCTGGCTGCCGTCGGCGCGGCGGCTGATCCGCAAGGTGGAAGACTATCTCGATGCGATGGGCACGCGCCCGGTGCATGTGTCGGAAATCTGCGCCGTCCTGGGCGTGTCGCGGCGGACCTTGCATCGCGCCTTCCAGGAGGTTTTCGGTCTCGGCCCGGTCAGCTTCCTCCGGCACAAGCGGCTCTGCACGGTGCATTCCGTCCTGCGCCAGAGCGCGCCCGGCTCGACAACCGTGGCGTCGGTGGCGATGGAGCAGGGTTTTTACGAGCTCGGTCGCTTCGCGCAATATTACCTGGCGATGTTCGGAGAGCGCCCGTCAGAGACGCTCGGGGCCACGACAGGGCAGATCGAAGGCGATGGCATCGGCGGAGCCTAGCGCCGCCGCGGCCATTGCAGCGCGCGTGTGCCAAGTCGTTCGACGAGGCCGAACAAAGTGCCATCAGGAGTCTGGACCAGGAATCCGCACTGCGGCTTCCTGGTCAGCGGTTACTCTTACGAAGGCGGGATTTGTCAGAGCCTCGCGAGCCATGTCGCGAGCGACGTCTTTCCGAGCCGGGCTTCACCAAGCGGGACCAGCGACGTGTCGTCAATGGTGGCGCCGTAATAGTGCGCCTTCGGGTCTCCCACCACAGTACGCTTGTCACCGGCCGCCTTCAGACGGCGCGCGACGAATTCGTTGAAGGGCGCCTTCTCGGGGCCCGCGAGATCGATCGTGCCATTCAGCGGTGGTCCCGTCGCGATGTCCGCGAGGCAATCAGCCACGTCGTCGGAGGCGATCGGCTGAAACGACGCCGATGGAACAACGATCCCGTCTCCGGAGACGCCAGCTTCGCCGATTGCGCCGAGGAATTCGAGGAACTGGGTGGCGCGAACGATCGAGTAGGGCACCGAGCCGGCCTTGACGATGCTCTCCTGTGCCAGCTTGGCACGGAAATATGCGATGTCGGGGGAGCGATCGGTCCCCACGATCGACAGCGCGACGTGATGCTTGACGGCCGCGGCGGCCTCGGTCGCGACGAGATTCTTGCTCGAACGCTCGAAGAACTCGAGCACGGCGGCAGGCTCCCAGGACGGCGCGTTGGCGACATCGACGACAACATCGGCGCCATCAAGTGCCGGAGCGAGGCCTTCCCCGGTCACGGCGTTCACCCCCGATCTCGGCGAGGCCGACACGGCGTCGTGGCTTTGCTGCCTGAGTTGCGCCACGAGCTTGGAGCCGATCAATCCGGTTCCGCCGATCACGACAATCTTCATGACAAGGTCTCCTGAGCATGTGCCGAACGTGACGTGATCAAGATCGTCAGCCACCACGTCACGCCGCTAAGCGTGATGCCAAGTGCAGCTTACCAGAGTAATGAGGCGAGCTCTTGCCGGAACATGCCTGCATGTGTCGGAAAATGGCTTTGGACGGCCGGTCGTCGCAAGCCGAGGCATGAAGACGCGCTGCGTCACAAGGGGGCCGCGTTCCCAGGGGTTCGACGAAGCGGATGGGTTAGGGAATGCCGAGGCAGCTGCGGGACGGTTGCCCGAAGCCTGCCGGTTAGAACACGATTCCAAGCAGCTTCTTGAGGAGATCCTCGAGCGGCATCATGGTCAGCAGGAGCGGGGCGATCGGCAAAGCCGTTCCGACCGCCAGCTGGATGATTGTTTGCTTGGTGAATGGGACGAGGCGCATTGTCCGGACCACCTCAAAGCTGTTGCCTAGATCGGCAAGCGACTGAATGTCGCTGCTGCCGACGAGCTGATCGTTCGAGGACGTCCCGCACCGCAACCATTTTGCGTCGAACTCGCGCACGTATCGTTCGGCGAGCGTGCCGTACTCCCGGAGGCCCGTCCGCTTGGCTTGGGCGAGTTGCGGCGCGAACACCAGCAGCGGCCCCAGCGCAACACACTCGAGAAAGACGACCAGCAACAGGATTTCGAGCATGAAGTCAGGCAGCTTGGCGCCAAGGTGATAGATGCGGTTGCCGAGAACGCCGGCAAGCAATGCGCCATGGGCCAGGAGGAGCGGGACGAACGCATATGCAATGTCCGACAGAAATCCAAGGCCCGCGACGCGATCCGGGTGCGTCGGCATCAGGCTCAATTCGAGGCGCGATACCTGCCAGAGAAAGCGCGCCCAGATGAACATCCGAAAGTACCATCGGCACAGCAGAAATTGGAAGATCGGCAGGCTCACATAGCTGAGCCACATCCCCGCGAGTGAAAACCGTGCACCGTCATCCGTGGGTCTCGCGTACCAGGTGACCGTGTCGATCGCGATGTAGTGTCGCCAGACGACCAGGATCCCGATCACGTACACGAACACGAACAGCAGGATTTCAGCAAGCATGGAGTTGCGCAGCCGAACGACCGATTCGATCGCCGAATTGAACCGCGACATCTGGTCTTCCGGAACCAAATTGCGCTCCAGAAACTGCTTCACGATCAGCCGCATGCGCTGGTGCACGATGAGCTCTGCTTCCAGCAGCAGCGGAATGGCGAGCAGGAATCGTGTGTAGACCTCCGCGTCGAACAGGAACGGAATCGCCACGCGGCCATGAAGCGCGGATCCCTCCAGAAGGGAAAGCGCAAGAAGTGGAAACCAGCAAAACAACGAGATCGCCAGCGTGCGCCGCGGCGCAAGTTCGAGCGTGTTCCCGGACAAATGCGTCCGACGCAGGAGTTGGAAGAGCGGACCTCCGAGGACCAGTGAAAAGTCCTGCGGATGATCGCCGAGAATTCCGCTACCGGGAGTCGAGCGAGTAGGCATCATCGGCTCATTGCGTCAGGATGGACCGGCTCATCAGCGAGCGTGTTAACCGACCTGATTGTTCAGCGTTACGGAAGCGAAGCAGCGCCCAGGGACATCTATCGGTGCCTTGCACGCATCCCTGACCTTGAAATTGGGCTTGATGATTGCAGGTGCCAGTGCGGGCCTGAGGTCGCGCGCGTGAGGTCCGGTCGGCCTCGTGGGCAGTCTGTCGCTCTTGCCGGCGCGAAACACGGTCTCATGCGTGTGGTTTGGAGTTTCTGCCGAACTCCAATGGGCGTTCTGGTGGACCGCAATCGAGCTGGAAATTCCGACCAGATAGGTGAGGGAGTGCAATGTGAGCGTCTTGATGAGCATGACCATTCCTCCCGTTGGCATTGCAAGAATCTATTGGGCTCACGCCGGCAGTCAGTGATTCAGCTTGGTCGACCGTGGCAAAATCAGGCGTCCAGCTGCGAAAGTCGATCACGGTCGAGGATCTCGACCCGACGTTGGGTCGGTCCCTCAAATCGCAAAATGTGCTCGTCTCGCAAGGTCGACAGCGAGCGCGAGACGGTTTCGAGGGTTAGTCCGAGATAGTCTGCGATGTCACGGCGTGTCATCGGCAAGTTCAGGACATCAGGCTGCGCCAGCCGCTCGTCCATTTCACGCAGGAATGCGGCCACCTTCTCCAATGACGTCTTCCGACCCAGGAGCAGCATGTGGTTCTCGGCATGCTGAAGATTCTGAGTGACGAAGCAGATGAGGTTTCCTGGTCCCGCCGCTTGACCCGGCATCGCTCCCAGGAGGTTGCTTTGCGTCATGATGCGAACGTCGGTTTCGGTGATGGCTTCAGCGGTGAAGCGATGCGCTTCGTTGTTCTCGAAGCCGAACATGTCGCCGGGCAAATGAAACGAGTTGATCTGGCGCCGGCCGTCCGGAAGCAGCTTGTAGGTGCGCACGGCTCCAGAAGTGATCTGGTAGACGAATTCCGCGTCCTCGCCCTCGCCGAAGATCTCGCTGCCTCGGCGATACCTGAACTCGCTGCAGCGCGCGCGATCACCTGCAACGGCGGCCAGATGACCATCGATAGGACGGCGGTGTGCCGAATTGATCCTCACCAGCATGGACGGACCTCCCGCTATTTTCGGGAAAATTAGGCAGGGACGGCCGGCGTGGATTTGATCGGGCGCAAATAACAGCGCGACTACGTATTTTCCCGAAGGTGGGCCGCGCTGTGCGCCAGTTTGGGGCCGCCGCGGCAAGAAGGGCCGCCGGTTCCTGCGGAACAGGGGGCTTTGGCGGCCCTTGATGTTTGCTCAATTGTCGGACTTCGGAGCAGCCCTATCCGGATAAGGAAGATTACCTCTTTCTAGCGATGGGCAAAGACAGGTGCGCACTCGATCTCGAGGGTCCAACTCAGGAATGTTCTCACAATAACGAAGCCAGCGAGAAGGCTCGGGTTCGCAAAAGTCAGCTCAATGGCAATCGTCTTCGCGATATCCGCCGCGACCAGGACTTCCGAGCCCGAGCAGCAGAGGGCGGGGGGGGGGGAGGGGTCGACGCCAGAACTCATGACTCTGACCTTCTCTTCGTCGTCGCGCATGATTGCGGCCTTGCTTGCGGGAACTGGCTATCCGCGTTCTGGCGCCTGCAACTTCGTCGGCCAGGCCCCAGCAACACCGGGGCCCGTCGTTGCCGCTGAGCAGCGGTGCGCCTATTGGCAGCGATGCATCCTGCCGTCATCCATCCTTGTCAGCGCGCCAGGTACACAGGTAATGCCGTTTCGCTTCCGGTATTCATCTGGAGACCATGCGTAAGCTCCATATGGGCCGCTCGCATCGTAGCCGCGATTTGGATAGTAAGGACCGCTCCCCCATCCAGCATAGGGTGAAGTTGCCGCGATCGCGGCCGCGGTGCCGACCGCAGCCGCGCCGACGCCGATGGCGCCCGCTCCGTATATGGCTCTTCGCGTTTGCCGGCGCGCGACTCCGGCAACGCTTACCGGGGTTAGAGGGCGCCCAACTCTTGCTTGCGCACTCTGGACCGACAGCGAGATACCGGCGGACTCCGACCATCCGATCGAGAACATGGCCGCACATGAGAAAGCACAAGCGGCCAAGACAATCTTTGGCGTATGTTTCATGATGGTTCTCCGTTTGATCAGAACTAACCTCCAAAAACTAAAGATGCTCAATTCGACGATGCTTGATCCGCATCAAGGATCTGAACACGTCGCTGCGCAAGCTGGGCTTGCCATCGCCGTCTGCTTGAGTGCGGATCTCGACGAAGGCGCGTTTGCGTGGAGGCTTTCATGCCCGTGGCGCGATACTTTCTATGCGTGGGGGCAGCTCTGATGTTGCTGCTCTTTCTGGTTGATGCATTGTGGCCGAAGCCTCGTGCGATCGAGAGCTATGAGGCGAACGCTGCCGCCGTGCCGACCCGCATTCACAGTGATCGGAAATGGCCGGAACGCATCGTGCTCGATACAAGGGATCGCAATCCAGTCGTTGCTGCCATGGTGGCGGAGACGCCCGCGCCCGAAGACGTCCCCAGCACTCCGATTCAAGCGCCGGAGCGCGAGTCTTTCGCGATGCTGCGACCAGGCCAGGCCGAGCCGTTGCAGTCGTCTCTGGTCAAACCCCAGATCGTGAGGGCCAAGGGGCAACGCCACGCCAAGCGACGAGTCCAGCCACATCGTTCGCTGTTTGCACAGCGCCTGCCGCCGCAAGGCTGGTTCGGCAACATGATGTGGTGAGATTTGCGGACCTGCATCCGCTCACGCTTGTTCGTCATATCGCGACGATTGTTCTGACTCGCGCTTTTGCAAACGGCGCGATCGTAACATGATGTCAGTGTTTTGCCCGACGTGTCAAACGGCTTTGCCCGACGTGTCACATGGCAAACGAAAAATCTCTCGTGAAAACAATCCTTCCGCTACTGTGCATGGGGTTGTTTTCGCGGATGGCATCGAGCCCTACGGGGAGCAGACGATCACGCCGTACCAGCCGAGCCCGCGATAGGTCTCGTAGCCGGGTGTCGCGTGGAACGCGACCATCGTGCCGGAGCGGTCGTGGTAGAAGCCGGAGCGTTGACCGTCCAGCGAGAGCGAGATGCGCTCGCTCAGGATGCCCTGGCCGTCGGAGGCGGCGATGACGCGGAAATGCGAGTCGACCAGCAGCACGCGGGCCTTGTCGTTGTCGCCGACGCGCACGCCTTGCACGATCGCGCGCGCCTGCGGCTCCCAGTCGAAATGGATGGCGAGCACGCCGACCGGCGCCCCGTTGGCCTGGCCGCCGGCGCGGACGCTGGCGCAGTAGGTCGCGACCTGGGCGTTGCCGAGCAGCGGCTGGTTCTCGATGTCGCCGGCGACGTAGTCGTCGCCCGAGCGCAGTGTCTTCGCTTCGCGAAACCATCTGGTGTGGGCGACGTTCTGGCCGACCACGCGAAAACGATCCGCGCGGCCGTTGGCAATGACGTTGCCGTCGAGGTCGCAGAGCCAGAGGTCGAGATAGACGGTGTAGGCGCCGAGGATGACGCCGAGCCGCTGCGAGGCATAGGTGACGGCCGCCTGAGCCGGCGAGGCCGCGCAATCGACTACGGCGGAGTCGGTCGCCCACCAGCGGACGTCGCAGGTGCGCTCATAGAGGTTGCGGTCGATCAGCTCGACGGCGTTGAGCGACAGGTCCATCATGCGCTCGCCGCGCGAGCGCTGGCTCATGCGCTCGATCGAGGCGACGAGGTCGCCGGTACGCTTGGTCAGCTGCGTTTCGAGTTCGCGAGCGATGGTCTCGACCTGCTGGCCGACGCCGCGCACCTCCTGCGCCACCACGGCGAAGCCCGCGCCTTGTGCGCCGGCGCGCGAGCTCTCGATCAGCGCGTTCAGCGCCAGCATCTTCATCTGGTTGGTGATCTGCTGTATCGACTTGGTCTTGTCGACCGCGATCTGGTTGACCTCCGCGGTCAGGCGGTTGATCAGCGCGGAGATGTCGGAATCGTCGTCGGCGGGTTCGGTGGTGACAGGCTTGGTTTTCAGACCCAGCGCAGCAGACATCGGGGGCTTCCCTTGGCAATGAGGTCTGATCTGCAATGAACCCGGAACAACGACTTACAGATCGAATAAGACTCGTTTTCGAAGATTCCAGCTAACGCTCGCTTAATTTGCTGTCCGCGCCGCTGCTCAAATGGTAGTCAACCCGCTCGGCATTTCAGCAATCCACCGTTTTCTGGGCCGCTGACATTGCAAATGGCCAGGGATTCCCGGTGAATCCCGCAATCGAAGGCGGCTGGTTGCGCCGCTGCTTGTGCCGGTCCACTCGAACCCTCGAATCATGACGCCGCCCGCCACCGCCTTGCCCGTCGAAATGCCCCAGGCCTTCCTGGGCGTGGCGCGCTCGCTCACCGACAAGCTCTGGCGCAGCCGGCTGGATGCGCGCGGTGCCGCGACGGCGCTCGCCATCGTGCAGCGTCACCAACTGCCGGAACTGCTGGCGCGGGTGCTGGCTGGCCGCGGGGTCGAGATCGACGCCGTGCCCGACTTCCTCGATCCGACCATCCGCAAGCTGATGCCCGATCCGTTCACGGTGACGGAGATGGAGGCCGCCGCAAAGCGCATTGCGGACGCCGCCGCCAGCAGCGAGACCGTCGCGATCTTCGGCGACTACGACGTCGACGGGGCGACCTCGGCGGCGCTGCTCGCCTGGCATCTGCGCCATTGCGGCCTCGATCCGCTGATCCACATTCCCGACCGCATCTTTGAGGGCTATGGCCCGAACGTCGAAGCTGTGCGCGGGCTGGCGGCAAAGGGCGCGACGCTGCTCGTCACGGTCGATTGCGGCACCACCAGTATCGAGCCGCTGGCCGAGGCCAAGCGCCTCGGCATGTCCGTCGTCGTGATCGATCACCACCAGGCCGGCACCGAGTTGCCGGAGGTGGACGCACTGGTCAATCCGAACCGGCTCGACGATCTCTCGGGCCTTGGCCATCTCGCCGCCGTCGGCCTCGTGCTGGTCACGCTTGTCGCGGTCAACAGAGAACTGCGCCAGCGCGGCTTCTGGACCGCGGAGATGCCCGAGCCCGATCTGCTCGGCATGCTGCATCATGTCGCGCTCGGGACCGTCGCCGACGTCGCCCCGTTGATCGGTCTCAATCGCGCCTTCGTCGCCAAGGGGCTGATCGCGATGCGGCGGCGCGACCATGTCGGCCACACCGCGCTGATGGACGTGGCGCGGCTCAATGGCCCGCCGGAGGCCTGGCATCTCGGCTTCATGCTGGGCCCGCGCGTCAATGCCGGCGGCCGCATCGGCCGCGCCGATCTCGGCGTGCGGCTTCTGCTCGAAGGCGACAGCGTCGAGGCGGCGCGGATCGCCGCCGAGCTCGACCGCCTCAACAGCGAGCGCCGCGTCATCGAGCAGGCCGCCGAAGCGCAGGCTGAGGCGGAAGCGCTGGCGTCGATCGGGCTGGAAGACAAGCTCGGCGTCATCGTCACGGCGTCCGAAGGCTGGCATCCCGGCGTGGTCGGTCTCGTTGCCTCACGGCTGAAGGAGAAGTTCTCGCGGCCCGCTTTTGCCATCGCGCTGGAGCCCGGCGGCATCGGCACCGGCTCGGGCCGCTCGATCGCCGGCGTCGATCTCGGCAAGGTGGTCCGGCAGGCGGTTGCCGACGGCATTCTGCTCAAGGGCGGTGGCCACGCAATGGCCGCGGGCGTCACGTTGCGGAAAGAGAAGCTCGCTGAATTCCGCGCCTATCTCGAGAACGCGCTGGCGCAGGCCGTCGCCGAAGCGCGCCACGTCAACGAGCTCTACATCGACGGGGCGGTCTCGGCGCGCGCGGTGACGACGGAGCTTGCAACCACGCTAAATCGCGCCGGGCCCTTCGGCAGCGGCAATCCGGAGCCGGTGCTGGCGCTGCCGGCGCATCAGCTCGTCTTTGCCGACGAAGTCGGGCAGGCGCATCTGCGTCTTCGCTTCAAGTCGGGCGACGGCGCCATCGTCAACGGCATCGCGTTTCGCTCGGTCGGCCAGAAGCTCGGCAACGCACTTGTGGCCAATCGCGGCCAGCAGCTGCACGTCGCAGGCTCCCTGTCGGTCGACCGCTATCAGGGTGCCGAGCGCGTGCAGTTTCGCGTCATCGACGTCGCACTACCGGACCAGGGGCCATCCGTGATTAGATGACGGAACGAAACAAACAAAAAGAAAGGGAGTGAACATGGCGGGGCAGGTTGAAGGCAAGGTCGCGCTGGTGACGGGCGGTGCCTCCGGCATCGGTGAGGCCATCGTCGAGTTGTTTGCGCGCGAAGGCGCGACTGTCGTCATCACGGACATCGACGAATTGCGCGGGCCCGAACTCGCCAAGCGGGTGGCAAAGGCCGGCGGCAAGGCGATATTCCTGGAGCAGGACGTCACCAGCGAGGAGCGCTGGATCGAGATTGTCGCCGAGATCGGGAAACGTTACGGCCGGCTCGATATCATGGTGTCCAATGCCGGCATCGGCATTGCCGTGCCCTCGATCACCGACATGACGCTCTCTGACTGGCGCAAGCAGAACGCCATCAACCTCGATGGCGTGTTCCTCTCGGTCAAGCATTGCCTGCCCTTGATGCGCAAGACCGGCGGCGGCTCGATCGTGATGATGTCCTCGCTCGCGGGCTTGCGCGGCGCGCCGGGTCTCTCGGCCTATTCGCTGACCAAAGGTGGTGTGCGGTTGTTCGCCAAATCGATCGCGATGGAGTGTGCTGCCGCCAGCGACGGTATTCGCGTCAATTCGGTGCATCCGGGGATCATCGACACGCCGATCTGGGGCAAGATCCCGACGGGCGCGACCGGTGCAGGCCAGAACGCGCCGATTGATCCGGAGGAGCGCGCCAGGGTCGCGACCCCGCTTGGCCGCGCCGGCCAGGCCGCGGAGATCGCCTCCGGCGTGCTGTATCTGGCTTCGGACGCCTCGCGCTACGTCACCGGCAGCGAGCTCGTCATCGACGGCGGCATGAATGCCGGCGGCGTGCCGCGGCGGGCGTGAGACGCGCAGGGCAGGGTGGCGGCCACTGGGGCTGACGCGCGGGCATCGGCCCTGTAGAACGCTGCCGTCTCCTGCCCGAAAGAGGTCTCCTTCGCCATGGCGCACAGCCTTCACGCCTCCTCACCTGCGCCCGTCCGCTCCAACCGGCCGGACCTCGCGACCGACGCGATCCGCACCGCACGCGAAGATCTCGCCGCTTGTTTCCGCATGGCTGCGCGCAACGGCTTTGAGGAAGGCATCTGCAACCATTTCTCGGCTGTCGTGCCTGGCCATGACGATCTCTTCCTGGTCAACCCCTACGGCTATGCCTTCCGCGAGTTGACGGCATCAAAGCTGCTGATCTGCGACTTCCACGGCCATGTGCTCGACGGCGAGGGCGAGCCCGAAGCGACCGCGTTTTATATCCATGCCGAAATGCACAAGCGCCTGCCGCGCGCCAAGGTCGCCTTCCACACCCACATGCCCTATGCGACGGCACTGTCGATGACCGAGGGCGATCCCTTGATCTGGGCCGGGCAGACCGCGCTGAAATTCTACGGTCGCACGGCAGTGGATCGCAACTACAACGGCCTGGCGCTCGACACCAGCGAAGGCGCACGCATCGCGTCGGCCGTCGGCGATGCCGACATCGTCTTCATGAAGCATCATGGCGTCATGGTGCTGGCGCCGACGATCGCGGAAGCCTGGGACGATCTCTACTATCTCGAGCGCGCAGCCGAAGTGCAGGTGCTGGCGATGTCGACGGGACGAAAAGTTCTGCCGGTCGATCCAGCGATCGCGGCCGCGACCTACAAGCAGATGCGCGAGGGCGATTCCGAATCCGCACGGCTGCATCTCGCCGCGATCCGACGGCAACTCGATGCGGAGGAGCCGCAGTACCGGCACTGAGGCTGCTTAAGATCCCTGCCGTAGCTTCGCCAGCACCTTCAGCCCGCCATATCCATCGGCGGGCGCGATCCCGGCGCGCTGCTGAAAATCCTTGATCGCCTTCATCGTGTCGTTGCCGACGCGGCCATCAGTGCCGCCGGTATCAAAGCCGGCCTTGGTCAGCCGCGTCTGCATTTCCTGCACTTCGGCGAGTGTCAGGATGCGCTCGGAGCCGGGGAAGGGCTGGATGAAGGGCGGAGCGCCAAGGCAGCGATCGCCGAGATGGCAGATCGCGAGCGCGTAGTTCATGGAGGGATTGTAGCTCTTCACCGAATAGAAATTCGGTCCCAGCAGGAAGGTCGGCCCGCCCGCGACCGGCGTCCACATCCGCGCAGATGCGTTGGGCTGCGGGAACGGCTGGCCGTCGGCGCGGGTGATGCCAGCTGCCTGCCAGGCCGCATAGGTCCGGCTGCCGCTCATTTCACTGGGAGAGCGCACCTCGTAGCCCCAGTGCTCGCCACGGCGCCATTTGCCGCGATTGACGAGATATTTTGCCGTCGACCCCAGCGCGTCGTCGGGCTTGCCGAACGGCGAGACCTTGCCGTCGCCGTCGTAGTCGATGCCGACATTGAGCCACACCTCCGGCATCCATTGCGAATTCCCCATCGCACCGGCCCATGAGCCGCGCATCTCCTCGGGCGTGCTCCAGCCCTTGTCGACGATGCGTAGCGCATTGAGCAGTTCGGCCTCCCAATAGGCCTTGCGTCGCGGTTCGTTCCAAGCGAGCGCGGCGAGCGACGGGAACACCGGCGTCATGTGATTCTGCTGCACCAGGGGATCGCCGTAGGCGGATTCCACGCCCCACAGCGCCAGCAGCGTGCCGCGCTCGACACCGAAATCGCGCTCGATACGCGCAAACAGCGCTTGGTTGTTCTTCAGCGCGATCTTGCCGTTGATGATGCGCCAGTCGGAAACGCGGCGGTTGACGTATTGCCAGAGCTGTTCATGGAATTCGGGCTGGTTGCGCATTTGCTTGAATACGCTCATGTCGGGCTCGACCCGCGCCATCGCGCGTTGCCAGGTCGCAGCCGAAATGCCCTTGGCCATTGCGCGCGCACGAAAGCCTTCGCGCCATTCATCGAAGCCGGGAGGCGATGCGAGGGCGAACGTCGGGGCCGCAAACAGCGCGCTTGCGCCAACCGTGGATCGAAGCAGGGCGCGGCGGGTGACGCGATTGGCCGAGGAATCAGCTTGTTTCATCGCGGCATTGTAGCCGGAATCCTGCACATGTGGGGCGGTTCCTGGAATATGAGCGACTCTCCAGTCCTACGTTCCATCCGGAACAAAGTGTCGCATGTCCGCATTCTCTCCGCACAACATCGAGGAGGACAATATGAAGAAATATCTGCTTGCGGCTGCCATGGTCACTGCTATTGCGGCCCCCGCTTTCGCGGATGAGGTCGGTGTTCACGTCGGTCCGGTCGGCGCCGGCGTGACTGTCGGCGAGTCCCATGAGTATCGTGACCGCGATCGCGATCGGACCACGGTCATCAAGGAGCGTGCGCCCGCCGACCGGACAACGGTCATCAAGAAGGAAGATGGATTCGGCAACCGCAGCAAGACCGTGATTCATCACGACAACGATTGACGGAGCAGGGCCCCGGCTGATCGCCGGGGCCCGTCTTCAGCAAGATTTCGGGGTAGAATGAAGATACGCGCGCATGCGGAAAGCCATGTCGTCGAACTCGACGACGGATCGTGCTGGCGGATTTTCCCCGGCGATCTCGCATCGACGCTGAGCTGGAAACCTGAAACGGATTTGCATCTGGAGCCGAGCGGCGACCGGATGAGTTCGCATGTGCTGGTCAATGGCACGGACCGCAGCCGCGTCCGTGTCATCGCGGCCGGCGAGACTTGGCCGGACGGTGAAGTTGAAAAGGCGTTGAAGGGCGGATAGGGCAGCCAACAAGAATCTCAACTTGAGGGCTCTCTGACGGTGGCGATGGAGGAGGCGACTAGGCCCCCGTCCTGCAGATCCGTTGCGATGCCGGCAAGCCAGCGCCGGACAGTAGCTTCGGCCTTGCCGTCGAGCCTTGTTACCAGACGCGTCTCCAGGTCGATCACGCGTTCCCTGCAAGCTTTCAGCAGTGTCGATCCGCGCGGCGTCAGCGTCCATTGCTGGATGCGGCCGTGAACGGGATGCGGCGTCATCACGATCGCGCCGTCGCGATCGAGGTTGCGGATGATCACGCCGACGGTCTGCGGCGTCAGGAAGGTGAGGCGGGCGACGTCGGCACCTGACAATCCCGGATAGGCGTTCAGCATGGTCAGCACGGCGAATTGCGGCGAGGTCACGCCGAGATCGGCGAGCGTGCGTTCCATCTTCAGCCGGACGGCGGCGTGGGCTTGGCGCAGGAGATAGCCGAGATAGCCTTTCTCGCCGCGCTTGCCTTCGCCGGGGGCGGGTACACGTGTCGCAACCTCCCCCCTGAACGCCCTCTGCTCCGGTTTCGATTTCGTGATGCCGGTCGGCTTGCGCATAATATAAGGACTCTTATAAGATGTAAGTGGCCTTACAATAGCACGAGGTGAACGGCAATGTCACACCCCCGCAGCGAATACGAGGATTTCAAGCGGATCGCGCCCGATGCGTATGATCTGGTACTGGCGCTCGGACAGGTCGCGGCCAAGGCCGGGCTCGACAAGCAGCTGCTCGAGCTGGTCAAGCTGCGTGCCTCGCAGATCAACGCTTGCGCCTTCTGCGTTCAGCATCATGTGCTTCTCTCGGAGCGGCTCGGTGTGCCCGCCGACAAGCTGCATTTGGTTGCAGTCTGGCGAGAGGCGCCGATCTTCTCATCGCGCGAGCGTGCGGCGCTGGCTTGGGCCGAGGCATTGACCCTGCTGCCCGATGGTTTTGGCGAGGAGGTTTATGCCGAGGTGCAGCGCGAATTCTCCGAGACCGAGCTGATGTACCTGACGTCGGCGATCGCCTCGATCAACGTCTGGAACCGTTTTGGGGCCGCCTTTCGCTGGACGCCGCCGAAGCGCCAGGTGACGGCGAATGCGGCGGCATCTCGATAGCAACAAGGGGAAGGCCATGATCGCCATGGGTTTGGCGCCTGCTTCACGTCAATCGCGTTCGATGGCGCTCGCCGTCATCGGCGGGCTGGCTTGCGCGTTTGCGATCGGCAAGGTGCTGCCGGTCACTATGGACACCGTATCGGGCGCACTCGCTCCACTCTGCGCCACGGCCGCGGAGAGTTCGCCGCTCGACAAGGTCGAGCCGATCGGTTCCTACGCTTTGCCCAACGTTCCGGGAAAGCGCGTCACCATCGTGCGCGTGTTTTATGGCCCGGGCGGGTTTTCGCGGCCGCATCGGCATGCCGGCTCGGTGACCGCTTACATCACCAAGGGCGAGATCCGCTCCCAGCTCGCCGGTGGTCCGGTCGAGACGTTCGGTGTCGGTCAGTCCTTCTTCGAGCCACCGGGCGCCACGCATCTGGTCTCGGCCAATGCCAGCACCACCGAGCCGGCCGAATTGATCGCCGTGTTCGTGGCTGATGAGGGCGCGCAGCTCACGACCTATCTGGAGTGACTGGCCAATCGTATCCCGAATGTCGCTTCGCTCATCCGGGATACGCGAGCGGGTCAGCTTTGAGCAATGCCGCTTCAGTTCTCTTCGCTGCTCGATCCCTCGCGCAGATCCGGCTTGACCACATCTTCGGGCAGCGCATGCGCGACCGGTTGCGGGGTGCCTGCGATCTCCGTGCCGATCTCGTGCCCGCGAGCACGGATCAGGCGCTCATAGGCCGAGACCAGCGTGGCGTAAGGGCTGACCCAGATCCAGCCGTCGCGCGTGAACACCTGGACGTCGAAATGCAGGTGCATCGACGTACCCGCGGGATGGTCAAGGTAGTTCGAGATCACGCCGATCTTCTCGCCCTCAGTGACGATGCGGCCGTTGAGGATCCCGTCGGCGTTCAACGCCTGCGGATTCATGTGCATATAGCGAAAGCGGATGTGCTCGGTGCGGCTGTTGACCTCGAGCGTCGCGGCCTGATCCTTGGCGGCCCGGATCACAATTGCGTCGCGCACGGCAACGACACCACGCTGCTTGGGATCGCAGGGCTCTCGGGCATCGCCGGGCGAAGGACAGTCCGCAGCGCGGATATCCTCACCCTGGTGGCCGTAGCCGCCGCCGCACTGCCAGACCTCGAAGCTGCGGGACTCACAGAAATTGTCGCGCCAGGGATAGGCGGTCGGGCCGTCATCCTTGTCGCGCTTCGCGTAGGATTGCGAGTGCACGAAGGCCGGCGCCTTCTCGAGCGGAAAGCGGATCTGTGCATAAGCCATCGCATCGGGATGGCCGCCCTGTTTGCGATAGCCGGTGTTCGGGATGATGTCGCCGCTCGGCCGGTAGCTGAAATCTGCCGAACGCGCCGCGGGGCGATCGGTCACGTAGGATGCAATATCCATTAGCGGCCGCAGGCGCTGGCCGCCTGCGACGCGCAGCGCCTTCAGGAAGCGTTCGGCAACGGGATACGCCTCCTTGCAGGCGAGCCGCCGCGGTTTTGCGACGCTGTCGAGGCACTGGATCGACACCACATAGGCGACGCCGAAGCGCGTGAAGGCGTAACGCACGTAGCCTTCGCGGATAAACTTGCGCAGATCCGGGTAGATGGCCGCAAGCGCCTTGACCGGCTCGCCCTTGCCGCCCGAGGGATCGGCAATGTCGTAGACGAGCGCCGATCCCGTGATCTGAATCTCGACGGGCTTCGTAAAGACGCGCGTCGGCATGCCGTCACCGGCGCCGGGCTCGAGCGAAAAGCTCGCGCTGTAGCCGGCGGGGCCAGCGTCGAACATGTCGACGGGATTGAAATCGGCCTGGTAGCGCGATGGCGCGAGCGTGGCCGGTGCACCGCTGCGTTGCGCCTCGAGATAAGCCGCGGCGTCGAACGGCAGCAGCACGGGAACTGAGCTGCGGGCGATGCCGGTGAAGAACTGCGAGGAGACGGCGTTGAGCTGTACCAGCGCAGGCATCGCGCGAGGATCGAACGGCGGCACCGAACGGCGTGGCACGAAGATGAAATCGCCCGCGACCTGCGGGCGGCTGTTGATCTCGGAGCGGAGCTGGTCGAGCGCCGCGCGCCAATCGACGCGCAGGGCCGTGAGGGACGGGCTGCGGATTTCATCCGCAGCGAGAGGCGTGGTGGTGAGGAGCGAAAGCGACGCCAGAAGCAGCGAGACGAAGCGGAAACTCTTCCCAACCACTGTCTCGCCCCCCGGCGGCACCTGTCCCTGATCCCTCGCTTAGTCCTTGGCGCGCTCGGAGTAGGACCCGTCTTCAGTCATCACCACGATACGGGTGCCGACCGAAATGTGCGGCGGCACGGTGGTGCGGATGCCGTTGGACAGCACTGCGGGCTTGTAGGACGAGGAAGCCGTCTGGCCCTTGGTCACCGGCTCGGTCTCGACCACTTCCAGCGTCACGCGCTGCGGCAGCGCGAGCGAGACCACGTTGACGTCGTGGGTCGACAGCTTGACGGTCATGTCTGGCTGAAGATAGGCGGCGGCATCGCCGACGACGTCCTTGGGGACCTGGACCTGGTCATAGGTCTCGGGGTTCATGAAGTGGAAGCCGTCGCCATCTTCATACAGGAAGGTGTAGTTGCGCTCTTCGATCGTGGCCTTTTCGACCTGGTCGGTGGTCTTGTAGCGCTCGGAGATCTTTACCCCGTCCGAGATTCGGCGCATTTCGATCTGGCTGACCGGCGTGCCCTTGCCGGGATGGATGTTCTCGGCGCTCACGACGACATAGAGCTTGCCGTCTTGCTCGATCACGTTGCCCTTGCGAATAGAACTGGCGATGACTCTCAAAGCTATATTTCCTGCTTGCTTGGCCCGGCACCGGCCAGGACGTGGTCAAATCGATGGGGGACTTGGGGCCTCAAATCAGGCCTCGGCGCCCTTTTCGGGCCGCAACATACTGATTTTGCCGTTGGATGCCAGCACTTTGCTGGCTCAGAGGGCGGTCGGTTAATGGCTGGGGACAAGCCGATTTCGCCGTTCTGGAGCCCATCGCGGCATCTCGACCGGCGGCCATTCCTCCAGGCCAGGGGGGCCATCACCGGGGCTGTCAGGGACTTTTTCGCCGAGCAGGGCTTCGTCGAGGTCGAAACCTCGATCCTCCAGGTCTCCCCGGGCAATGAGACCCATCTGCACGCCCCCCGGACCGAGATCGTCCGGCCCGATGGCAGCCGGGCCAGCCGATACATGCGGACTTCGCCTGAATTCGCCTGCAAGAAGCTGCTGGCGGCCGGCGAGGAGCGGATTTTCGAGTTCGCCCGGGTGTTCCGCGACCGCGAACGCGGCGACCTGCACCTGCCCGAATTCACCATGCTGGAATGGTACCGGGCGGGCGCGCCCTACGACGCCATCATGGCCGACACGGTGGTCGTCATCGCCAGCGCGGCACAGGCGACGGGAATCGGGACCTTTGCCTTCCGGGGCCGGACCGCCGACCCCTTCGCCGAGCCGGAGCTTCTGACGGTCGCCGGAGCCTTCGAGCAGTTCGCCGGGATCGACCTGCTGTCGACAATCTCTGGCAACGAGGGTAACCGTGCCGGGCTCGCTGAGGCGGCAGCCGGCAAGGTCCGGGTGGCCGAGGACGACACATGGTCGGACATCTTCAGCAAGGTCCTGGTCGAACATGTCGAGCCGCATCTGGGGCAGGGGCGTTTGACCATCCTGTTCGAATACCCATCTCCAGAGGCGGCGCTGGCGCGGGTTAAAACGGACGACCCACGGGTCGCGGAACGGTTCGAGGTCTATGCTTGCGGGGTCGAACTCGCCAACGGGTTTGGCGAACTCACCGACGCTGAGGAACAGCGCAAGCGCTTCACCGAGTCCATGGCGGAGAAGCAGCGCCGTTACGGCGAGGCCTATCCGCTCGATGAGGACTTTCTGGCCGCCGTCGCCGCGATGCCGGAGGCGAGCGGTGTCGCGCTCGGCTTTGATCGGCTGGTGATGCTGGCAAGCGGTGCAACACGGATTGATCAGGTGGTGTGGACACCGCCCGCGGATGAGAGATGACGAAGACCAGTCTTTTGCGAACATTGCGCGAGCCGGCCGATCTCGCGGCCGCGGACCTGGCGCCGGCCACGGCGCTGCCCGCGCTGGAACGCGTTGCGGCGCGTTATGCCGTCGCGATCACGCCGGCGCTGGTTGAACTGATCGACACCTCGGATCCTGACGACCCCATCGCGCGGCAGTTCGTTCCGTCCGCCGCGGAGCTGGAGATGCAGCCCGGCGAGAGCGCCGATCCGATCGGCGACAATCCGCATTCGCCGGTTCCCGGGATCGTGCACCGCTATCCCGATCGTGTCCTGTTCAAGCTCGTTCACGTCTGCGCGGTCTATTGTCGCTTCTGCTTCCGCCGCGAGATGGTGGGTCCCGGCAAGGAGAATGCACTGTCGGACAGCGCCTACCGCGCCGCGATCGACTACATCCGCGCCCATAGCGAGATCTGGGAGGTGATCTTGACCGGCGGCGATCCCTTGATGCTGTCGTCGCGTCGGATGAGCGAGATCATGGCTGATCTTGCTGCGATCGATCACGTCAAGATCATCCGTCTTCACACCCGCGTGCCCGTGGCCGAGCCCGCGCGTATCACTGACGAGATGGTCGCTGCGCTGAAAGTCGAGGGTGCCACCACCTGGGTTGCACTTCATGCAAACCATGCGCGGGAGCTGACAAACATGGCCCGCGCCGCCTGCGCGCGGCTGGTCGACGCCGGCATTCCCATGGTGAGTCAGTCGGTGCTTTTGCGCGGGGTCAATGACAATGTCGTCGCCCTGTCGGATTTGATGCGGGCCTTCGTCGAGTGCCGGATCAAGCCGTACTATCTTCATCACGGCGATCTCGCGCCGGGGACGGCGCATCTGCGCACGACGCTGGCGCAAGGGCAGGACTTGATGCGGCAGTTGCGAGGGCGGGTGTCAGGGCTGTGTCAGCCGGAATACGTGATCGATATCCCCGGCGGCGCCGGCAAGTCGCCGGTCGGGCCGAATTATGTGTTGGCGGCGCAAAATACCGCAGCCAACGCGGGTGATGCGGTGACGGAAACGCGCTATCGTATCGTGGACTATTGCGGCGACGTTCATCTCTATCCGCCCGAAGCTTGAGCGGTGAGAGAAGGCTGGTTTGAGGAACGGAGGATCGGACATGAAGAAGTTCATGGTGGCAGCATCGCTCGTGGTCTTGCTTGGCGGTGCGGCGGTCGCGCAGACCGGGACCAAGGGCGCGACGTCGGGCGGCGCCACGTCAGGCACGCTGCCGCAGGCGCCCGTCGGTCACCGCCAGCCGCGCGCCGGCGACGTGCCGAGCGAGAAGAGCCTGAACGATCCGAACAATCCCGTGAACAAGGAAGACGCTCTGCTCGACAAGAAGATCAAGAGCATCTGCCGCGGCTGCTGATAACAACAACGGGCAGGGCGCGAACACCATCGCCCCGCCCGCCTTGGGCCCTGCTTACGCAGAACGCTCGTGCAGTCCGGCGCGCGCGGTGTTGCGGCGGATCTCGACCGCATCAGCGAGCTGCTCGAGCACCTTGGCAGTGGTCGCCCAATCAATGCATCCGTCGGTGATGCTCTGGCCGTAAGTCAGCGGCTTGCCCGGCACCACGTCCTGACGTCCGGCGACGAGATTGCTCTCGATCATCACACCCATGATGCGGTTCTCGCCGCCCGAGATCTGCCCGGCAATGTCGGCCATCACCAGCGGCTGGTTCTCCGGCTTCTTGCTCGAATTGGCGTGGCTCGCATCCACCATCACCAGCGGTGCAACGCCGGATTTCGCCAGATCGTTGCAGGCCGCCGCGATGCTTGCCGAGTCGAAGTTCGGCTGGCTGCCGCCGCGCAAGATGATGTGGCAGTCTTCGTTTCCCGCAGTCGAGGCGATCGCCGAACGGCCGAGCTTCGTCACCGCCATGAAGTGATGCGGATGCGAGGCCGACTTCACGGCATCCGCTGCGATCCGCACATTGCCGTCCGTGCCGTTCTTGAAGCCGACGGGGCAGGAGAGCCCCGAGGCCAGCTCGCGATGGATCTGGCTCTCAGTGGTGCGCGCGCCGATCGCAGCCCAGGAGACGAGGTCGGCGATGTATTGCGGCGTGGTCATGTCGAGAAATTCGGTGCCGGCGGGCAGGCCGAGATTGTTCACCGCCGAGAGCACGTTGCGCGCAAGCCGCAGGCCCTTGTTGATGTCGAAACTGCCGTCGAGATCAGGATCGTTGATCAGGCCTTTCCAGCCGACCGTGGTGCGCGGCTTCTCGAAATAGACCCGCATCACGATCTCGAGCTGGTCGGCGAGGTCCTCGCGCAGCTTGGCGAGGTGTTCGGCATACTCGATCGCGGCCTTGGGATCATGCACCGAGCACGGACCGACCACGACCAGAAGCCGGTCGTCCTGGCCGTTTAGGATGGCGTGGATGGCGTTGCGCGCCGCCATCACCACACGGGTTGCCGTGAGCGTGCGCGGGACCTCCCGCATCACGTCCTCGGGCGTGCTCAGCTCTTTCAGTTCGCGGATACGAAGATCGTCGGTCGTGCTCAGCACGGCGGGCTCCTGTTTGTTTCAGAACCTGCCGGCCAATAAAAAAGCCGCCAGGTCTGGCGGCTGTTCGGACGTTTGCTTCAATATTCTAGATTGAGCGCGATCCCCCTGCCGCCAGCAAGCTGTCGTAGCTAAAGTACCAAAAATAGCTGGTGGCGACGGTGATCATGGACGGCCATATAGCGCGCCATTGGCGCCTTGTCACCCCCCAATCGGCGCGCGGGTCTGCGAGACGCCTCAACTGTTGCTTTTGCGTGCCGCCAGGGCCATGCCGATCAGGGTGGCACCGCCGAACAAAAGGTTGATGCCGACGAGCACGCCGATGGCCCATTCCGCCGTGCTCGGCAGTCCCGTGATCACCATGAACGCAATCGCGATATCGACGAGGCCCGAGATCAGGAGCCACGACCAGCGGCCGCTCAGCTCGCGGCGGTGCTCCAGCGCGTACATGATGGTGGTGACGCCTTCGGCGAGGAAATAGGCGCCGAGCACGATGGTCAGCGTCAGCACGGCCTGCATCGGACGGGCCAGTAGCAGCATGCCAGCGAACACGGCGAGGGCTGCCGAGATCAATGACCACCAGAAACCAGGCGTGGCGCGCGCCCAATAGGTTGCGATCAATCCGCCGATGCCGCTGATCAGGAACATCCAGCCGAGGAAGATCGTGATGGCAAGGCTTGCGAGCGGCGGCAGGATCAGCGCCGCGATGCCGAGGACGGCGAGCAAAATGCCTTCGAACAGAAAGGCCTTCCAATGTGCCTTCACCGCCTGGCTCATCGCGGATTGCAGCCGTGAAAAGTCTTCAGGCGATGTCATCGGCAAGCTCCAGATCGAAAGATGAGCCCACAATCTAGTATGCGCACGCCAGGCTGGCCATCCCGTAGGTCAGCCGCCGCCGTGCGCTGACGAAAAACCTTCGCCGCTGGTGCGGATGCGGTTGCGGCCGAGGACGTAGATCGCGGTCGTGACGATCAGGAGCGCGAGGCCGAGCAGGATCGAGACGAAGCCGATCGGGATCAACGCCAGAGTCAGATTGCGCTCGGGGTTGATGAGCCAATGGTGGATCGAGGTGAGCACGAAGGCGAGGCCGAGGAAGCCGACGCCGCCGCCGGCGAGCAGCAGCGCCCACATTCGCCGCAACTGGCTGAGCCGTTCCCGCGCGATGTCGGTTCGGGGTGCATGATGGCGCGCGACGCGGCGGACCAGGCGTATGGCAAAGGCGATCGAGCTGAAGCCGACCAGCAGGCTCGCGCCGCCAAGCCACATCCGCAAAGTCGGATCGAGGTCCGGCATACGCTGGAGCGTAAGGAGCGGAAGGTCGAAGGCCGTATGCAGCGCCAGTGGTCCGGCGAAGATCAGCAGGCGGCTGGAGAGGCGGGCCCAGTCGCGGTGATGGCGGTTCGCGCCCAGCGCCGTGCCGGCCCGCGCGATGGTCAGATAGGCGCCCGCGATGATGCCGAGGGCGCCGTGAAACGGCACGGTGAGCACGCTGCGCAGGGCTGCCAGCGACCGCCACATCTCGGCATGCTGAACCAGATAAGCGAGGTTTTCGTAAGCCGCGAAGCCGAGGCCGACGGCTGCGCCATAAACCACGGTATCCATCGGGTTTGAGAAGGTCCGCCGCTTGGTCGATGACACCAGCACGATTGCGATAACTTTCACCGCCTCCTCGGGCACGGCGACGCCGAACACCGAATGCATGACGAGCGCCGTCCAGGGATTGTCGGGCGCCGCAACCATCTTGGCGAAGGGGGCCCGGGCGAGACCCAGCAGCGAGATGCTGGCCGCCCCCAACAGGAAGGCGGTCCAAACCTGGGCCGGGGGGCCAGGTCGTTCTTCGGCGGCAATGACAAGCCACAGCATCAGCAGCGCCGGGGCGATGGCGGCCGTTCCGATGACAGTGGGTAACGCTTCAATCAGATACATCGGCGCCGAAACTAGGTTCCCTTGGTCCGCTTATCTACGTCTGCCGATGCGACCATCTGTCATGTGCTCCCTGTCCCGTCGCTTAACAAGCGCGACAGCTGGCGTTCATCGGGGCTGCAAGGCGTAGAATGCGAGCGCAATCAATTGCATGACAGGACGGCCTCGTCATCGACGGCAACGGCGGCTGGCGCGTTACCGGATTGCGATTGATAAGTCAGATCAAGGCAATATGCAGGTTTCTTCGATTCACGATGCACGCGCGAAGGCGGCGAGTCCAGAGGCGGAATGAGCCTCGTTCGGACCTCACCCATCAGCCGGATTGCCTAATCACGTTTCGTCGGGCGTCCACGGGGGCGCGACGCAATCCGGCGGGCTCGCACCTGCTCCAACTCCCAAAGGGCGCGTATGAGACACGTGCCAAGGCAGAAGACGATGAGCAACAACAGGAAGGCCTGGTCGGTGGATGGGATCTGGGTCATGCCGTTGAATAAGCAACCCGCGTGCCATGCGTTCCCCAAAAAGGCTTCCGGGCCACGCAGGGCGTCTCAGGCGAAGCGCCACCTGCTCCAATTCGAATCGCTGGCTCCCGCGGTCGCTCAAGGACCGTGCTTTCGGTCCTCAATGTGTGGTGAAGGGCGGCGGTGCTTCGGGTGCAATGTCGAAGGCGCCAAGGTGAAATTCTTCGCCGATGGTCTCGTCTGGCTCGGAGTGCTGCGTCAGCAGCGTGAATGCGGCCTGCGGATATTGCTTCCAGATATCGAGGTCGCCGGCCGTGATGGTGAGCCAGCCGAACGTGTACATGTAGCGCCCGGGCTCGGTGACCCGGCCCACCCTGTCCCAGGTGATTTTGTTGACTGCCATCCGGTCCCCCGATCGCAAGTCCGCAAATGACGTCCGGGCACGAGGCTCAGACGCTCCAAAGCTGATCCCGCAATGGGGCCGCGATAGGGCAGCGAAACGGATTGACCGGCCGGGTTCAGGCGGACTGCAACAAGGGTTGGCGCACGAGGAGGCGCACGAGATCGTCCCGCTGCTTCCTCTCGGCGAACTTGACGGCGAAGCCATTGTCGAACTTGCGGATGACGCGCCCGACGCAGGCGCCGACGGCAAGCGGGGTTCCGACTGGCGGGTCGTATTCGCAGGAGATCGCAACGCCGGCGGTGGAGACGTCGATGATGAAGCAGGGGTGAGTGCTGCCGTCAGCGAGCGCCAGAACAGTGTGTGAGGCCTGGGGAACGAAGCGCGCGTCGCGTCGCAGTTCCTCGATGCTGTCGTCCTTCTGCTTCTTTTCGAGCCAGGTCAACTTTTCCGACATCCAGGCGCGACGTGCCCGCGTCATGTCGAGCTCCATCAGAAAGCCCGACTTCAGCGTCGCGCTGATCGTGCATTGGAATTCGCCGAAGTCCTGGAAGTAGGAGGTCACGCGCTCGCCGATCTTGCCGACGACAGGCACGTCGACGATCATGCGGAAGGGAGAGACGCGTTTGGTGCGGCAGGCGAAGTTGCGCAGCTTGCCCTCACAATCGTACCAGCGATGCAGCGAATAGCTGCCGCTCACGCTCACTTCCACTGCTCGCTGCCTGAGGAACTCTGCGACGGACATGGGTGCCAAATGGTGTTTCTGATTGTTTCCGTAATTCCACGGTAGCGATCAATTTCTAAGCAAATGATACCGTCGCTCGCGAGCAGGGGTAAATTTCCGGTAAACGGGCTGGGCGAAGATGTGCCGAGGATGGCGGCAAAACGTCCCGGTTGTCGCGTGGGCACGTTCACAACCACGTCATGGCATCTGCGGCAGCAGGTCAACGCTGTCGCCGCTTCAGCCGTTCCGGCATTTGTCGATGATGCCGTCGACCTGGCGGATCTCATCGAGAGTCCAGTTGCCGAGCAGGGTGATGATCGCCTCGCGCCGATAGTGATGCCGCTCGCGCCGCGGCGTCTGCCGGTAGTCGATGCAGTCCTGACGCGCCGGCGATTAGCGAATTAGTGAACTTGCACAATTGCGAGCGCGCTTCCTCGATGCGCTCGCCGCTTGTCAGGAACATGAACTGATTTCGCCGGATGCGTCCTCGACAATCTTCCTGTTGATCTCGCCCCCCAGTTGCGCTTGTGTAACGAGAGGTCTGGGGGACCATTTTGATGGCTATTTTCAAGGCTGCGTCTTGCGCAGCCGCGTCCGGTTTTACAGTTCGTTTCAATTCGAGCAGGCCCAACCGGGCCTGTGTCTCGCAATGGACATGACAGTGATGTCCGGCTGCCTGTCGCCGCGGAAAGCAGGTATTCTCGATCATGCCGACCGGATCGCCACGGATCGTCTGGCTTGGCGTGAAAAGAACAGCTTCTTTCACGACGAGGATGAACGCTATCTCCGGTTTCTAATTCCGCCCGGAAGTCGCGTCCTCGACATCGGCTGCGGCGTTGGCGATACACTCGCGAGCCTCGCGCCATCATATGGCGTCGGGGTCGATTTCTGTCACAAGCAAATCGGGATCGCGCGGCAGCGTCACCCCGATCTCACTTTCGTCGAGGGTGATGCCGAAGACCCCGCGACGCTCGATGGGCTGCAAGGTCCGTTCGACTTCATCCTCGTCCTCGATACGATCGGTTCGCTCGAGGATTGCCAGAAGTTCATCGCCCTGCTGCATCCGTTTTGCACGCGGGATACGCGGCTGGTGATCGGTTACTTCTCGCATCTCTGGTACCCCGTGCTGAAATTCGCCGAGTTCGTCGGCCTGAGGATGCCGCAGCCGGAGCAGAACGTGCTGTCGCCGTCGGACTTGCGCGGCCTTGCCAGGCTTGCGGATTTCGACCCGGTGAAGTCGGAGCAACGCGTGCTCTCGCCGGTGCGAATGTTAGGGCTTGGGCGTTTTCTCAATCGTTTCGTCAGCGTGCTGCCGGGGATACGCCAGCTGGCGCTCCGCCACTATCTGGTGGCACGCTCGAGCCGCAAAGCGAGGGAAGAATTCGCATCCGCCACCGTCGTCGTGCCGGCGCGCAACGAGCGCGGCAATATCGAGCCCGCGGTCCAGCGCATTCCCGATTTTTGCAGCGACATCGAGATCATCTTCATCGAAGGCCACAGCCAGGACGGCACCTTCGAGGAGATGGAGCGGGTCAAGCAGGCGTATCCATCCAAGGACATCAAGGTGATGCGCCAGCCCGGCAAGGGCAAGGCCGACGCCGTCTTCACCGCCTTCGATGCGGCGCGCGGTGACGTGCTGATCATTCTCGACGCCGACCTGACCATGCCGCCGGAGCAGCTTCCGAAATTTTCCGAAGCACTGCTGTCGGGCAAGGGCGAGTTCGTCAATGGATCGCGTCTGGTCTATCCCATGGACGACGGCGCCATGCGTTTCCTCAACTTGATTGCCAACAAGATCTTTTCCTATCTGTTCTCCTGGCTGCTCAACCAGCGCTATACGGATACGCTGTGCGGCACCAAAGTCCTGCGCCGCAGCGACTATCTGCGCCTGAAGGCCGGCAAGGCCTATTTCGGTGATTTCGATCCATTCGGCGATTTCGACCTGATCTTCGGCGCATCGAAACTTAATCTGAAATCCGTGGATCTTCCGATCCGCTACGCCGCGCGCACTTATGGCGAGACCCAGATCTCGAGGTTTCGCCATGGCTGGATGCTGCTGAAGATGGTGGCGTTCGCCTTCCTTAAGATCAAGGCGATTTAGCCCGTGGAAGCCGCGGTTCGACGACGATGATGTCTGGCGATTGCTGTTTTCCCGACGCGCGGGTGAGCGGAAGGATCAGGACGCTGCTGGTCCTCATCGTGCCGTCGCTGTATCTGGCGGCAACGCTGCTCTATTCGGCCTGGCAGGCGGTATGGGGCGTCCAGGTCGATCCGGAATCGGCCTACACCATGAACGGGCTGGTGGCGGCGGCTGGTTACGGCTCGCTGAAGTTCGACCACCCGGGAACGACGACGACGCTGCTTGTCGAACTGATCGTCAGGGGTTGGGCCCTGGTCGCCCGCGCCGAGGATATCGTCGCGTTCGGGCTCAAGCACTACGATGCGATCACATACGCGGCGCGAACCGGCGAGGCGGTGGTGCTGACGGGCGCGTTGCTGGCGGGCGGGCTCATCGTCGGACGGACGACGCAGAGTGCCATCGCCGCGATGCTGTTTCAGGCCGGCGCGTTCGTGCATCCCGACGCGTTTCATTTCCAGACAGTGCTTGCGCCGGAAGGCCTCATGGCCGCGTTCGCGCTGTTCGGCATGGCGATCGTGGTCAAGGCTGCGCTCGACGCCCATCCGCCGGAAACCAGCCTCGGTGTCATGTCCGGGGTGATCTTCGCGCTCGGGTTCTCGACCAAATATCTCTATCTGCCGCAGGCGGTGTTCGGCGTGTGCCTGCTCAGAAACAGACGGGCGTTCGTCGCAGCCATGATCACCGGCGCGATCGGCTTCGTCGGCTTCAGTCTGATCTTAAATCCGGGAACGATCACGCGCGGGTTCGGATGGCTCGTGCAGATCGCCACCCACAAGGGACAATACGGCGAGGGCGAGGCGGGGTTCATCGACTTCGGCACGTTCTGGTCCAACATGCGCGGGATCGTTGCATCGGCACCGCTCGTGCTCGGCGTTTACGTCGCAGCCGCGGGCACGGTGCTGGCCTGGTGCGCCAAGAGCCGGAGCTGGCGCGATCCGGTCAGCCTGACGCTCGGCGCCGCCGTCCTGGTCTTTGCCGCGCATCTGGTGGCGACGTCGAAGCATTTTGCGCTTCACTACATGCTGGCGCCGTGGGTCCAGACCGGGGGCGTCCTGGTCCTGGTTCTGGTGCTGCTCAGGCGCCTGGTCCCGGCCGTCCCGTCGGCTGCGCTGAGCCTGCTGGCGGGCAGCCTGTGCATCGTAACGGGTGCGGTGACATTGATCGACGCCCGCGCCGCGGCCCTGCAATCGTCGGCGCTGAACGCGGTTGGGGCACGGCTTTCGAAGGCGGTGGTCGCGGCCGGTCCCGCCTGCGCCAACGTCTCCGGCATGTTCGTGCGCGCCCCGGAGAACGACATGAACCACGGCTGGGACATGACGTTGCAGCTCTGGGGCGACCAGGCCATGCGCGAGAGATTTTCCAAGGCCTATGCCAGCGTCTTCACGGTGCCGCTGCTGGACCACAACACTTATACGCACGTCCTCAAGAACGACTTTCGCCCCACCAGCTATGCGAAGCTTGCGGCGGACTATCCCTGCATCGTCGTCCGTTCGGCGGTGGCGCTCGACGCCGAGAATGCGATCGGGCTGCTGGCGCTCGATCCGGACCATTGCGAGATCGCGGGGGTCCACGTCTATACCGTCAACCTCGCCTGCGCGAAGGTGCAGGGCAGCTTCCTGGGCGAGCGATGAGGGGACGTGGTTGGGCTGGCGCTCCCTAGCGGAATGAAACCGCCATCAAGCCTCTAATTTTTGGTTAGATATCAATAGTTTGGATTTTTGGCTCTCTGACGTGTGTCTACGCAGTGTGTCAACGTTTGGGGCAGGGGCGTCTATAGCGCGTATGACGCGCCATCACCGGGACTGCGATCGGTGGACTCCGTCGTCTACCCGCTTGACCAACTTCATGTGATCCGACGCGCGAGCGGCCCCTAGCCCTCGCGGATTGCACCAAGCGATCTCCGCCGCTGTAATCGCGGCCATGCCTACGCTCACCCGCCGCCCTGATCCACACCGCCCAGAGTGCTGGCGCATCCTCTACGGTGACGTTCACGTCGGCACGATCGCCAAGGCGGTCGGCAATCCGAACGCAGGACCTCAATGGCAGTGGTCGTGCGGCTTTTATCCCGGCTCGCGGCCGGGCGAGTGCAGCACCGGCAGCGCCGGGAGCTTCGATCAGGCCCGCGACGACTTCCTTACCGCATGGACGGTGTTTCTGTCCAAGCGGACCACGGACGACTTCGACGCGGCATGATCGTCCGCCTTATCAAGCACGAATGCGTTCCGGGCACTGGTAGCTTTGAGGTGCGCTTCAACGATGGACGCCGGAGTGTCTACTTCTACTTCGACGATCTTCCTTCGCGACGGCTGCGGCCGGAGCAGATGCTCCGAGAACAAGCACTCGGTTGGGCGAAGATGTTCGCGCGGATCATGCGAGGGCTAATCGAAGGGTGGCCGGGGTGTACCCCGCCGCAATCGGCATCATAGGTCAGGTGTCGTAGGGGCCTGTCGGATTAGGGCACGGCAAGTGCCAGCCCAAATAAGACCCGCCCTCTGGAGTTCAGAGGGCGGGTGGTCGAGGGATTATCACTATGCGTAGCGCCGAAGCGCCGGATGAAACGCTACGTCACTCGGGAACAAGTGGCAATTACCTGATGGAACTTTGTTCGTGGTCGGAGAACGCAAAAACGCCGCTCGCTTAAAACTGGCGCGAGCGGCGGTTATCCAGCCCCGAGGGGGATTGATGCAAAACCCCGGCAACTATTGGGTATGCACGAGCCACGCCAAGGTTCATGGCCTAGCGCCGGATATTGGGAAATTTACGGGTGCTCGTTAGGAACGGTCGGCCGATTGCTAAGTTTTCCCGTTGCCCTTCCCCAAGGGTAACCCCGTCGGCCCCAGCTCCATCGCCCCCCACTACGCGAGCTGGGGCCTTTTCGCGGTTGCTCTGAGGGCCGCCGACCGAGCATCATCAGTTCATCTTTTGCCGGAGCTTACGGAGAACCTCCCGAAGGTCGTTCGCGTACTCCTCGATAACGCGCCGCGCTTCCTCCAGCCGGGATGGCTTCGGCTCCTGTACCTCGCTCTGTTTGACTGGCTCGGTCATGGCTTGATGCTCTGCCACGTCGGCGGCGAAACTTTTGAGCCAGATCAAAATCGAACTCTGTTCTAGGCTGGAGTCCGCGCGGTATTTAGTTAGGCAGCTGCAAACCATGTGAGCTGAGCCAATCGTTGATGCGCGATCCGGTCTCCGCGATCTCGGCTCGCCTAAGCAGATCGTCCCGCTCCTTGCCTGCGGGAAGATGGCTGGCTTGCTCTTTGAGCTTTGCGGCCTGTTCGGCCATTCGTTCTTCAAGAGAACGGGTTTGCGTCACGCGACGCCGACGGTTGCTCATTACCATCCTCCTAATCCGCAGGGTTCAAGGTGACGTGCTTAGTCAACAATATGCGCGTGTGCGGCTGTCGGTTCCATCAAGGAGCCTGTCAGATGACTCAGGGAGCCCCGAGGAGAGCCGGTGAGCTAGGCCGGGGGCAAACTGCCGGGTCGGTTTCCAAGCTCATCAGGGATCCGCGCTGACTCATCCATGCTATGGTTCCACCCCCTGCCTGACACCGGAAACGCGCGTTCCTAGTCCCATGACACGCAAGCCCATAGCGCTGCCACTCGGATCAGGACAGAAGTTCGTCGCTGACATGCGAGCGTACTTCGCGGCTGAGACCGAGCTGCAAAGGGATGAGATCGCAGCGAGGCAGCTTCATCGGCTGAGCCAGCATCTCAGGCCGGGGGACAAGAAGCTCCGGCTGAGCGACGTGCGCAAGATGTTTGAGCTGCTCCGCGATGAGATGGACGGGCAATGAGCTTGGGCGATCAGAACACCGGCACGGCATCGCGCCGGAGGCACGCTGCAACACGGTCGAGGGCCTGCCGGTTGAGCTTCTTTACCACACGCCAGTCGCGGCGGAGCTTCATCGCAGCGTAGTCGCTGTCGTACCCCAGCGCTCGATAGAATGCGACGCCTTGCGCGATCTTCGAGAGATCGGGGTCGGAGGCGAGGTATTCCACCGGCCATGCGAGGGCTGCTTCCATGCGGCTGATATCTTGAGCTGATGGTCTATTGCGATGGTTGAACTTCATCAGCTCGGCTTGCTCGGTCTCGCTCATCGCTTCCCATGCCTCGGTGTGGTTCTCATTGTCGTCGGGATCGCGGAAAATCTGGGGCCAGAAGCCACGAGCCGAACGGCTCGGCCTGCCACGCTCCGGCAACGCTGCGAGCGTCTGGTACGCTTCCACAAGCCGGAGACCGACATGCGGGCCATCCCATGCAGAAGGCACGTACTCCTCGCCCTGATCCAGCGGGCTCCAACTCTGACCGGGCACGAGAAACGCTGTCGTCGGTTTAGGCAAGATGATCTCCATCAGGGCAAATAAAAAAAGCAGCCGCCTCACGATGGAGACGGCTGCTTTCGATGCGTTGAGTTGCGGTGCGATGCGGCGCGCGGCGCTGCGGAGCGCGGCGGCGCGATGCCCAAGTTGGCTATATGGTCGCTCGTTGCGAACGTTCAAGCCGCAGCATTAGGAGTACCTCACTCCGGCACGTTCGCACGCTTCATCAGCATAGTCTGTCGCGATCTCCGCGAGCCTGTAGACATTCATGCGTTCGCTGTTGGAAGTCGTCGGCCACTTGACGCCCATGGCCTTCGCCAGCCGCGAAGCCAGCTCGCGTTGATCGATCTCGACAACGCCTTCACGACGTACAGGCTTCGTCAGAACCACATACTTTGCATTCCGTGTCATTGCTCCGTCTCCCGTTGGGTTGATATCGAGGCGACACGTAGCGCGCCGTCGCGCCGCTGCAAGAGTCGAGAACCGCGAGCAAACCCTGCACCGTCAAGTGGCACTTGCTGTTCCTGTCAATCTGCGCCTAGTTGTCGAACGATCACAAAGCCTACGGGCGAGATCAGTGCGTACTGCATGTCAAGTCATGTAGCTATGCGACCGAGCGCTCCTAGATTGATGGGATGGACGGAAACGCAAAAAACGCCCGACCAACCCACACGTGGGCTGACCGGGCGGTATGAGCATCCGTCTCCATGCCTCGAAGGCCGGATGCGTCAATTCAACCTTGTTGGTGGTGATTATCCGTTCGTGCAGCTTGCGCGCGTTGCCCGCTTCCGCTTGAATATCGGGGATCGAAGGCCGGGGAGCTTAGAAGTGACGATCGCTGATGACGACCGCGAGCCAGTTAGCCGACAGACCTTTCAGGTTGCTTACGATGGTGCCGATGACGTTCACTCGATGGACGTTCAGGAGTTAGGGCCAGCGCTCTTGGCTTTCGGGCGTTTGGTTCGTGAGGCAAATGCGGAATTGAACGGGAAGCGCGCGACCATGAAGGTGCTCGTTCAATCCGACTTTGAGCACAAGTGCTTCAACATAAATTTTGAGATCGTACAGACGATCCTCGACCATATCGTAGGCTTTCTTACGAGCGCGGAAGTCAAGACTGCGAGGCAAATCCTCATCGATCTCGGCATCATCGGCGGCGGAAGCGGACTCGGATTGTTCGGATACCTGAAACTGCGTCGCGGTCGTGCGGTGAAGGAGGTTAGCGAACCGGATCATCATGGCGTCGTCATCGTTCAATTCGGCGACGGCAACAATGCCACCGTAAGCCGCGACGCCATCGAGCTTGCCAGAAGTCCTAAGATCAGGTCTGCGGTCGAAGCCGTTCTAGCCCCACTCGGAACAGACGGTATACGCCGGATTTCCTTCCGGGAGATGGCGAAAGAGCTGGAGCACGCGAACGAAGATGACGCAAAGGATATGTTAGCGTCATTTGACATTGCGACCACAGCAGAGATCGAAGATGCCGGAGAGCCTGAGATCGTGACGGCTTGGCTTCGGGTCTATTCTCCAGTCTACGACGAGAAGGCCGACAAGTGGCGGTTCTGGTACGGTGACCATCCAATCTACGCAGACATTACTGAAACGAGCATCGCGAAGGACGCGATTGCGCGTGGAGGCGCTCTTATGAACGACCTCTACAAGGTCAAGCTCCAGATCACTCAGCATCTAACCAAGGGCGGCGCGACGCGACCAGAGTTTAAGATCGTTCAAGTCATGGATTTCAGGGAAGCGCCGCAGCAACGATCGCTTGACCTCTCTCGCTAACGACATGCGGCCTCCCAATCACTCATCGCGGCCTTGATACTATGAACGATTTTTTCCCTGTAGCGGCGCTCTTGGTTTCAGGCTTAGCGTTGATCGTGTCTGCGCTGAGTCTATTTCTCAATTACCGAACTGCGCAACGGGCAAAGGCCGAGAAGGCGATCAACGCGTGGATCGTGTTGTCACATCGCCTCGACAACGAGTGGTGGCTGGCAAAATTGAGCGTCAAAAATAACTCGCACTTGGATATTGCAATCGAGAAGATAGCCGTCGCACCGCCAGATTTTCTTCTGGGAGATTATTCTAAGATAAAATTGGTAGTGGGGCGTGACGAAATTCCGACCGGCTTTATTGCGCTCAAGGACTTTGACCGCTACTTGGCGATGCCGCTCAGTGTTCTTGTTTCGGCAGGCGACACGACGGAAGCAAAGTTTCTTTTACATCAGCCGTCTTACAGCCGACGTAAGGGCACCAAAGTCAGAGTAATGTACTGGACACAGGAGCCCAAACGAAAATGGTGCATTTTACCGGTGGCCGTGCTGACCAGAAGTGACTTCTAGCGACGAGCGCACTCGCGTGCTTGCCGCACTTGACGACTCAGCCTATCGCAGCGCGATGAAGCACGCCGCTCCTCGCCCCTTCGCCGACCCGGAAGCCGCCGCCCGAAAGCTGGTCGAGATAGCCAGCGGGATTGAGCCCGTGCAGGACGGTCGCATCTTCATTGAGCGGGTCAATATGCCGTTTCTCAGGAGCGGCGGTAACGGTGAGGAGTTTCGCGCTGGCATCATGCTCGCCCATGAGCGTGACATGCTAGAGCTTCACGAGTCTGGGACATACGTGCGGTTGCTGACGCGATTGGAATGAAAGAACAAAAAAGGTCCCAGCATCAGAGATGCCGGGGCCATTCTTAGGTCACTCGACGCTGGTACGTCCGCAGCATCAAACGACCCAAGTACCACGTTGCGGCGACCAGTAGATTGCCCCACAGCGGGTCAACACTTCGGTCGCGCCATAGCAACCCCGTGAATGATTGAACACACGAGTGAACGCCGCTGCCCCGCAGTATGCCGAACAGGATGCTACCGCCTCCGCCGCTGCGATTGCCGTTTCCGCCGATGGCATCTCGAATGCAGCGGTCTCATCAGGGACGATCCCGCCGTCGTCGGCACGCTGAGCGATGGGCAGAACCCAAAATAAATCGGAATGCATTTCACTCCTCCGCCTTCGGCTCTGGCTGAGTCTGAAACAGTAAGCTCTCAGCAATCTTGGTATGGCGAGCCTGCGCTTGACGGTCGCCGCGATTGCGAGCAACTCTGGCCTTTTCTGCGTGCCAGCGCGACGTAGCGATCAGGCGGGCGTTTCGTTCGTGGATGGTCGTCGTGGTCATAGCTTCCTTTCCTTCGTTCAAACGAAAACGGAGACCGGCATTGCTGCCGATCTCCGTTCAAACCTGTTTCGTGCTTCTGCTTTTGGATCAGTGTGCAGCTCAACCGCCGCCAGTAACGACCGATGCGATGTAGCCGAGACAGAGCACGGCACCGACGAAAAGCGCCCAGCGTAGAGCCACCGGCATGAAGTAGTCGGTCCCGCTCGACCTCGCCGGTATCTGCGGCAGATCGATCGGAGCCGCGCCATCGCGTGATCGCAACGCGGCGAGCAGCTCCTCATGTTGGCGACGTTGCAGCTCGATCCGATTGAGATCAGGCAGCAACGCGAGCACGATGCCTGCCACGAGCGGCGAAGCCACAACAGCGAATGCGAACCAATTAACTCGGTCGCGTCCACGGCTGTGCGATGCCCAACTCACAAGGGCAGCAAACGATATCCAAGCGACTATCAGTATCATGAAGGGGCGTTCTCATTTTGGGTGATATTCTCCCGACCGACATGGAGTCAGCCCCATCACGCCGCAAGGTCGTCCGCTACGGAACTTTGTCGTCGCTTCCGGCCTCGAACCGATCAGCTATCCTGCGATGCCATAGCCATCGGCCTACCACGATTGAGCTTCACAGCCTTGAACATGCCGCTCGCGCTGGAAGCGAAGCGAGTGCCCTTCGGGAAGCCGTTGAGATCGACGCGGAGCGACGCATCGCCCTGCACCTTCACCGGCCCGCCACTCATGCCCGATCTGATACCCTCATGAACGCTGTGCCGGATATGATCCGAGAGGTGAGCGCCGGTCGTGCCGTGCATAGCCGCGACGGCGACGCCGTGCTCAAGTGCTTCACGGAAGCGTCGAGCGACTGAGTGACCACCGGGACCACCGCCCCAATCGTTGAAGATGTTGCCGCCACCGAAGTCTTTGTAGCCGCCACGCCACCGTCCGTTGGGATCAGTTTTCATCCCCTGATCGGTAGCGCCTTCGAGATCGTTGCTGCCGAAGGCATCCTGCATCGCCTTGTCGAGGCGAGCCTTGAGCTTCGGGTCTCTGCGGATGCGGGCGATAGCGCCTGCGAGCTTGCCGTGGTTGATCGGGCCATAGAAGCCGGAATGCAGCATCCTGCGGACGGACTTGATATTGCCGCCCATGGACCGCTCATAGTCCATACGATTGAGAAGCGACTCCATCGTATGCTTCGGCGTGCCTTCGGTGAGCAACATGCCGCGAACCTCATCCTTGAGGCCGGGATTGCTGTTGATCTCATCCATGAACGGCTTGCGCCGCGCTCGGAGATAATCAGAACCATGCAGGCCAGCTCCGAGATCGGGGCCGGTCATGGAAACGTCGCCGCCAGTGCCCTTAGGAAGCCGCTTGCCGGGCATCCGCTTCGGCGTGATGCCGGTGATGCCCTTGTGAGCATTGCCGCCCTCGATCTGGCTTCCGCCGTCGTCGTATCCAGTGCCGAACGAACCGTTCTGAGAAAGGTGGAAGCTCCTGCCGCTGCGGGTGGTGAATGAAGCATTCTGGATACCTCCGCTTCCCGGAGCGGCGCTCGCACCGGCCCATTCACGGAAGGCCGATAGAACGCCATCTCGAACGCCCTCAGAGAGCGACTTCATCGCGTCGGAGCCACGGTATACAACCGGAGACATGCCAGCGGCGAGCTTCTGCGCCGGAGACCAATCATTGAAGCTGTTGGGCTGCGCGAGGCTGTTATCCTTGGGTCGGTTGAGATCGTGCCACAACTCGCCGGGGGTTTTCTTGAGCCAACCGATGTTCGGTCCATCCCAGATCGCCTCGAGCACCTTATAGAGTGCCTTCGCGTCTCGCACTTCATCATCGATATGCTTCTCGACTTCGCCCATTGAGTCGGCGAGCTTGTCGATCATCTGGACAGCGCCGGGGCCAAACGTGTTGACCAGATCGTTGGAGAGAAGCTGTATCTTGATGCCCAGCTCGGTGTAGGCGTCATCGAGCTTTTTCGTCAGCTTGAAGTCGAGCGAGTGATCGGTGGCGTCGCGCATGCTCTTGATGATCTGCTCGCGCAACTCCTCACCACTCTTGGAAGCAATGCGAGGATCGATGTGGAAGGCGTCCGCCAGCTTGCGCCGCTGGTCGATTGGAATGCGCTCATCCGTCAGCGCCTTCATGATCCGGGTCGAGGCTTCCTCATATGACTGAGCGCCTTTGAGGACGCGCTCAATCCATGGAAGTGTGTTTCCGAACGTGCCCTGTAAGCGCTGCATCTCCTGCGCATTGCCGCGCCGGAGCTTATCGAGCGTCTCGCCAGTCTCGGAGATGAAGCCGTTGGCTTTCGACGCATCTATACCAAGACGCTGGAACGCGAGGCCCATACCCTGCACGAACTGCGACGACACATGGCCGCGCTTTATCGTGTCGTTGAGAATGTTGTATTGCTCTCCAGCGGCCTTGATCTTCTCGGCCATGACGCCGATCGCTTCGCCGACGCTGAATACCGTAATGCCAGCGGTTGCCAGCGCGGGTGTCAGTGCATCCGATACGAATTCCTTCGTCTTAGCGAGACGCTCGTGCAGCTCGCGAATGTGCTTGGCGTGCTCGCGTGCTTCCTTGCTGCCCTTCTTGTGAGCCTTCTGCGACTCCTCGCCGAGGCTCTTGAACGCCTCGCCCATCCTTTTGATCGGGCCGGTGGTCTTATCGACCACCTCCGCGATGAGACGCATCGTTTCGTCTTGAGCGCTCATATGCGCTTACTCCTAGAGTTGATTGTGTTGCTTGCTGCTTCGTGGCGTAGCCAACCGCCATGCGCGACCGAAAACGCAGAATTGAAAAAGGAGCGCGAGACGCGATCACGTTGCGAATGATCGACCCGTGAAGGCCCGGATGATCAGCGCCTCGCGCGACCCAGCGGAGTTGGCATCGAGTGGAAGATCAAAACCCCTCGACGAGAGGATGGCCGCTGGGATTGAAATTAAATGAACGAGCCGTTGAGCCGAACGACGCCGGTTGCGGATGGGTTCGCCGCTGCGACGATAGCGACGCCGATGAGCGTGTTCGCCGTGGCCGTCGTCGTGACGAAGCGCGAGGTGTTGTCCCAAAACACCTTGTCGCCAACGCTCCACGACTCCAAGCTGCGCTTTGTGATGGTGAAACAGCCCTTGACGACGAGAACATCTTCGTCGCCTGAGCTGCCACCATTAGCGCATACGCCGAACATCGAGCCGATGAGAGCGCCGTCGCCCGGATTGCGAGCGTATGGTAGCGCCACGTCGATGTGATCGCCGTAACTTTGATACTGATTTTTCATTCTGTATCCGTGGTGAGGGGCGACGAGCTGTTGCTCGTCGCCGATCAGACTTGAGGGTCACGCGCCGGGGTTCTTGTAGAAGCCCCGGTAATCGATGGCCCCCACCCCGAAGTCGTGCTCCAGCGAAATCTTCACGCCTTGCAGGCCGAAGGGGCTGTGAATATTGGTGCGAGGACCGGACGAACCATTGAGGAAGCCGTAGATGAAGCACGGGACGCGGGTGGGGTCTGATGCGATGTACCACTCATTGCCGGTGATGTTCGCGTCGGTGACGTTGCGCAGCTTGCCCGAGAACGGGTTGACGGACCCAACCAGCGTCGGGGTGATCGAAGCGACGAGCTGATCGGCGACAGTTTCGGTCGAAGGGCCGGTAACTATAAGCGCCGGGGGCACGTTGATGAAGTTGCCAGAGAGCGACTTCATGCCACGCAGCGCTTCGCGAGCTGCCGAGACTGTATCCAAGGACGGAGCCGCGCCAGTGCCAGCGAGGTTTCCGTGGCCGGATGCGAACACAGCGGTTGCGTCGGTCGCGAGCACGGGGTTCGATTTGAACATCGTGAAGAACGTATCGTTCTCGAACACGAGGACGGTATCGCCAGCCGACGCCAAAATCTGATCGATCGCGCCCAGATCGTCGTTCACGAGCATCTGACGAGAGATGGTGAACACGATACCATACGGGCTGACCGACGTGCTCTCGGAGCCGTCGAGCGAACCGCCGACTTTCAGCTCACCGTTCTGTTGCACGGGCTGGATCGCCGGGAAGTCGCCGGTACGAACCTGCGGATGCGGACGGAAGTCTTTGAACGGACGCTCCACCGCGAGCTGCCGATAGGTCGGCATCACGAGCTGGTATCGCGCGAGCAGCGACTTATTGAGCGCGTTCGAGAAGATCGCCGGGAAGTCCGACGTGCCGTTGAATGCACGTTCCAGAATTTGGAGCTTGGCAACGGTGCTCGCGGAGTAAACCGAAGCGCCGCGATGGCCGACGCACTCCGCAGCCATCTCGATCAGTCCATAGCCGAGATACTGACGGGCCTGATCTTTGTGCTGCTCGAAGTGCGCTTTCCCATAGCGGTCCTTCGGGCCGGTGTATTCCATGCCGGACGATGCGAGGATGCGCGTCGTCAAGGCGATCTGCATCGCGTCGGCGACGCCTTCGCGCTCATCGCGAACGATCTGGATACGGGACATTGTGTTCTCCTGCGTGATGCGCTGCGGCGTTTGGGCACTCGCAGCGGAATTGATCTGAGGTTGTGGCTGGTGTGAGCCGACAGTGAGCGATGCTTGCGCGTCAATCATTCGCTGTCTCGACTTCATGCGAGCGAGAGGGCCGGTCACTGGCGATGGAGATGCAGCATCGAGGGAGCGGATCATCGCGCTTGCGTCGGCAGGCACGGTAACCAAGCTCGCTTCAAGTAATTCCCAGCGAGTGGCCGTGAAGGTCAGATCGTCATCCATGCGGATGCGATCTTTTTCGGGGTCGAGTACATTTCCCTCGCCATCGGTAATCGACCACTCGGTCACAATGTATCCGGCCGAAATTCCGGCGATCTCGCCACGGGCAACCATGCCCTCTGCGAGGCGACCGCGTTCGGTGTCGTTGAACTGGAGACGACCCATCAAAGCGCCGTCTTTGAACCAAGTTCGAGTGAAGCGACCGAGGTGGTTTTCAATACCTCTCTGGTTGTGGCTGTCCAAGAGCGGGATGCCGGCCGACGCCATGCGGCTGAGATCGACTGCATCAGGCGAAATTCTCAGCTTCTCAATGCCATAGAACCGCTTGACCGGGGAGCCCATCGAGATCACCGCATCCGCAGAGCGCGATTTCGCGTCGTAACTTGATGGCGCGGCGATGCTCTCCGCAAAGCGTGTGCCTTGCAAATCACGAAGTTTCATGTTCGGAGTTTCCTATCGAGCCGATTTGCATCGGCCCTTAATCGTTGATGCACTCGATCAGGCTGCGCGATCGACCTTGACGAACTTGGCGGGGCGTTCGCGCTTGATCAGCTCAACCGTGTAGCGCACTTCGTCCGCGAGGCGACGAGCTGCGGTCGGCACTTCGGCACCGATGGCACGAGCCAGATTTTCAATCTCGGAAGCGGTGAACATAGTCGCACGCAGCTTGGTTGCCAGGGGAAGCAGCTCGTTCGCATCGGTGACGAGCGCATTCAGCTTCGTCGCAAACGCAGCGTGGTCACGCTCAAGCTCGGCAGCGGCACGTTCCGCAGCTTCGTGCGCGAGATGCTCATCCAATTCGGCTTGCGCGTCGGTGAGTTTGCGATCGTGATCGGCGATGGCCGATTTAAGCGAAGATATACGTCGCTCCGTGATTGCGAGCCGATCTTCCATCTTGGCGATTGCAGCGATAGGGACGCCGTCCTCGTGTGCAGCAAGCAGATCGTCACTGGCGGCCGATGCCGACACGGTGGCTTCATCGAGCTGTGCAATGAGATCAGCGCGACGGTCGTTGAGCTTGACGAGATCGGCCCGCAGGCGAACGTCAATGGGCTCCTTTCTCAATGAAAAAGCCATTGGATGGTCTCCATGTTTTGATTGATGCGAGAGATGGGAATTCCGGTTGATTGAAATCGCGGGTCGATCGACCTACCACGCTCGCGGTTGCGTGCGGCTTGGCTTCGTTCGCCCTATAGCGCGGCTCACGCCGACTTTCTGTCGCTTCCGATCTCTCGCGATCGGGGAGAACGCCTGATCGCTACAGCCCGAGATTACCTGTTAGGCTTGCGATGCCGAGCCCTTCACCGACCGGACGGTATATAGCTTCGACTTGATGCGTGGTCCTACGCCGCAAACGGGAGCCATCGATCAACGATGACACCGTGCAAGATATCTGCCGCATTCTTGGTTCGCATGCCGCTTCCGAAAATTTCCGAAAATGCAAAGCTCAGCTTGACACTTTGCTCGATCGCATCGCTCGGCGATCGTAAGCCGACAAGAAGTCGGAGACCTTCACGGTGATCAACGTTCCGGCTCCGCCCGGCTGGCGACACATGATCGCATTGTCCGGTCGGGCTTCCTCATTTCGACCTGCCCTGACCCACCGGAGGTAACGCTGGCAAAGATCGTTCGCCGTCGAGCCGGGCATGATTTGTGGATCAACCATCTCCAGCGCCAGCACCTCCGGGAGTGTCATCCACGTTGGAAGCTGTGCTCGGTTGGTCGCCTTGATCGGAGCCGTGATGGCATCGATGGGGCTGGGAGAGTTGAGCCGCGCCTTGAGGCGCGCGTTCTCGCGCCGTAGATCGGCGATCTCGCGCTTTAGCTCCCCATCCCGTTCTCGTAGCAGGGCGGCGATCTGAACGGGGTCGGCGGGATTAATGCGCCGGAGCCGCAAGCCGGTCAGAAGATCGAAGTCGTCGCTGGTCATTTGGATATCCCCCTTGCTCCGACATGGGCGCGTTCATCTCGACCCGCAACGTCCGATCAGATTACAGCTCGGCAATCTGCCGTTGACTCTCCGTCGCCGTGAGCGAGGCCGTACAGCGCGCCCGTTTCGGCGTGGTGCTTGGGGCGGTGCCCGGCTCGGTGGATCGCTATGTCAGCTCCGCTGAGTCAGCGTGGGGCCATCTGCCCGATGGCATATTGGGCATTGCCCCGGCCTGTCTCCATCTTCGCATCAAGTGTACGGAGAACGATGCCGGGAGAGATGCGTTCGGCATCGCGCAGTTGGCGCATGTGAGCAACATCACGGCTATGCAAGCCAACATCACGGTGCTTTCGTCAGATGCCTTCCTTGAGGGCATCCGGTCTGTCCTTTTGTGGCAAGTTCGCCCGCCCGCTGAGCGGCGTCTATCTCATCAGCAAGCCGACGCTTCGCTTGCGCCTCGATATCGAGGGCGTCGGCATTCGCCTTGTCCTGCCGTCGCGCCCGATGCGTGGCTCAACTGCCTCATGCGGGGCAGTTGATCGGTGCCGAGCGCGTCGAACCGTTTCGGCCCCAACCCCGATCTGCGCCGCTATCGCTCGATCCGATCTGGCTGGAGTGGTCCTGATCGACTGCATTGCTCATATCTGAGCCAAATGTCAGAGCAGTTGCGCAACATCTGCAAACAAGAACCGGAATTCCTTGTAATTTTATTGCGTCTAGCCCTATGCCGAGCTTGCGCGTTACCGAAATGGCCCTCCGTAGGGAGAAGGACCCGCGCAAGTTGTGCATGGTCACAGATCTATCCCTATGCACGAGCACGTCAGTCTCGATGCGGGGCGGGCAGTGCCATCAGAGGAGAGGAGGGGAATGCTTCCCTTTGATGTACGGGCTCTGCCTTCCTGCATCTCGGTCGGTGTCATTCAATGCGTTCCCTGTGTGGTCGCTGTGCAACGGTTCGATCCGATCGGCTTCAACAGCGCTCCGCTGCGCTCACCCATCGTTTCGATGGATGATGCGATCTCCTGCATGCGGCGAGCGGTGATGCCGGTGGATGACGTAACGCTACGCCAACGTCGTGGGGCTCTCTTGCTGCCTCAGTTCCGCACCATCGAGCGAGCCCGTGTGATCACAGCTCCTCGCAACGGATGCGCCGGCTCATGCTTCATCGCGAGGCGATAGGCAGCCTCGATCTGGTAGCGCGGAGCTGACTTATCGAGCAAGTACCCGATCAAATGCCAGAGGCTTTCCGGTTCGTTGCCCATGTCCCAATTGTGCCAATAGATGCCTTCCGCGATCTGTTGCCATGTGCCGTTGGCCTTGAGGTGCCTTCTGATCTTATCGTCCATTAAACTTCGTCCATCTCAGTTCATCATTTGCCGGGCCTATGGACTCGACTGAGCGGGTGTCCGTTTGGCCGGTGTAATCCAGCGTCCCGATCGCTCCGCGCGCTGTGCGGCTTCGACGGACAGCGGGATCATGGTTCCCATCGGCAATGCTCACGATCTCCAGCGGGCCAGTGTGGCCCTCTGGAGCCGGTCCAAGCCGGTCCAAAATGGGAGCGAACCAAAACTTGCGCGGTACGGTGTAGCGTAAGTTCGCCTTCACAGATCGGCAGAACGGTCGGCATGCAGCGAATGGCAGATCGGTTACGGTGTACTGATTTTGCCCGAGCATCACCGACCGTGAGAGTGCTCACCGCTGCGGTAGCGCGGCACATACGTCGCGGTTCGACCCCGATCGATGCGCTTCATCGCACGATCACGTCGCGCTTCCATCTGGCGTTCATGCTGGCGTTCGGCCGAGAACGTGTCGGCCGCTTCGAGTGCTGCCGATCGATACGGCTTGCCGGGCTGTTCAACGTGCGTACCGGGCACCATCCATACCGAGCAGCTTCGTCCGTGATCGCGATGGTAGACGACGAAAGCAGCCTGCATCGCATGCTTACGCTCGATGTAGGTCGTCGTGCTCAATTTCTGCTCCGGTGGACGCTGTGACTGATTGCGACCCACCACTATCAAATGATCATCGCGCCCGTCGCGGCCTAGTGTGAGTTGGAGCCACGATGCTGATCGGCAGGCCGCGCGTTACGCTCCGTCCTTGTCACGCCATTTGCGATGCGGCTGGTCTGCTGGCTGCCGGGTACCTGTCGGGGAGGCTGCGCGAAAACGAAACGAGACGATACAGGAACTTCCGCATCTGCTCTGCCGTCTTGGCCTATTAAGATCAATCCGGCTCCGCCGTTGGCCACGTTGAGAATAGTCGGTTCGCCCTCCCACGTTCTAATCGCTTCCATTCCGATGATGAGAAACTCACCCAAAGGCTGGTCCAAATATTGAATTCGCAGTTGCGGACCGACCTCCGCCGCAGCAAGTTCAAATCCGAGTTGTCGAGCGCGCTTATAGGCCGCAGCCAATGTCACAGTCTCGGACGTGAACCCAAGCTGGGTTGGCGATACGACGACAAGCTCAACGGCTTGCCTGCTAGGACTGACAGTGAAGGCTGGTCGAGCTAGTACTTCCGCAGCCTCTCCGCCCACCCCGCAACCCATCGCGTCGAGCTTATTCCGAAGCGCAACAGGATCGGCAAAGTTGCCCAGTTCAATCGTCCTCCACGTCGGGACCTCATGGGCGGACTCAATCAATGGCTGGGGCGGAGCGACTGATTGTGCGTTGCCGCCATGCATCAGTTGTCTCTGCAAAATGTCACGAGCTGTGCATTGAGCCCATGCAGAGCTTGCGAATTGAGCGATGCAAGTCGCGCAAAAGATCGTGACGACGAAGCTGCGGCAGTCTCGCCATGAACTCGAATGATGTTCAATGACACTGCGAGCAGCGCGGTCTAGGAGAATAGACATCTCGAAAATCGCAATGTGTTAAATTATCGGACAGAAAAATCCCGCCTCCGAGTCATGGGAAGAACGGAGGGAAAATGCATCACAACAAACATTGCCCAGCCGACTTTTGAAATGCGGCCGGAGGCGGGGCCTCTTAGGGCTAAGAATTTCCAGTTAGCAAATGACAGGCGGTAGTCCGTAAGCCTGATCGCCCGCCCACATCAGACCTAGGAGGAATGATGCTACCTGCACGATAGCACTGCGGTTTCGTCGCTTCAATCCTCTAAATCGAACGGCACGTCGATCCACCGCCGCCAGAGTTGCTCTTTTGCCTTGATCGGCAAAGAGCCTCGCGAAGTCGGCACGTCGCCATTCGCGAACGGGGCATTCAAATCGCATCTCGTGCGCGAATGCCAATCGCTGGTCTCCGACTTGATGCACTCGCCAGCTTGGCGATTTCGCTAGTCGGTCAGCCGGACATCATCTTGATCATTGCCTCGATCTCTTGAGCTTGATGGAGCCGATGGCATCAGATGAAAGACGCGAACGATGGAGCCACGGATCGAAGGGCTTCACCTCACGGCGTAGCGCAGCCGAAGAAACTGCGCCTCTAATGAGAGGCGGGGATGCAATCCGATGGAACGTTTCCACGACATGTGGGGCGGGGCGCTTGCGCGCCCGCCCTGTGGATACACCGTGACGACGCCACACGAGTGCGTTACGCTTAATCGCGTCCACGAGCTTATTATAAAAGAAGAAAACGGACGGAGTTTTGCGTAACGCTTTGCGTCTCTGCCTCATGCGCCTCATTCGCTCAGCGGCTAGAGAATTGCTGCGTTTCAGCTTCTCCTCCTGCGACAGTTTCAGCGCAGGACGCCCCGGCTTGCGACCGGTGCTCCTCGCTGCACGACGCCGCCGATGCCGTTCGGCGTCCTTCTCGGCCTTGATCTTGGCGCGCTTCTCGTAACTAGGATCGTCGCATGCGCCGATCTGGCGAAAGCCCATGGCCGCACGGTCATCGGCTGTTACCCCCAGCACCGTAGCGATCTGATCGGTAGTCCACAGCTTGTTGGAAGTCTCGGTCGCGGCGACGATCATATCCAACTTGGGGCCGAATGCTTGACCGTATCTACGGCACCACCGCCGCACCGAGAGCTCCGGGTTTGACGGGCCTGCAAGCCACGCCAAGTCAGCGCCGAGCCTAAGAATGCAAAGACCTCTATCGGTCTGGGGTAAGAATTTCCAACCGAGATGTTCGAATAGCCGCCGCATCTCGGACAATATGCATCGGGCGCGCATCGCGGCGTTGCTGGTGAGATCGGGTTCCTCGTTTGTGAAGTTCTCGCGCTCAGCTTCCTCGCGGATTGCGACGGCGAAAGCCTCGTTGGCTTCGTCAAATGACCCAAGGTATTCGTGTGGAGCTTGCGAAGCGGATGATGCGGTCATATCTGATCTTTGTTCCTTATCGTCTCGAAGCCGGTCCCACAGGCAGCAATTCTGGGGCCGGCTCTTTTTTCGTCTCAGGGGTGAATAGCTTGCGGCGACATATGCGCTCGGCCTCGATTTTCACGTCTCAACTGTTGGGGATAAGCGTGATGGGATTGCGATCTCTCGCCATCGTGGTTGACGTGCGAGCCCATTGACCTATGTCGGGGGCTGCGAAGCACCTGTTCTAGAAACGACGAATGCCAGAGAGCCAATCCATATGAACCAAGCCATCCCATCGCCTGCGTCTTACGCTGCCCATCAGAGCGCGGCGTGGTTGCGGCTTGTGGTGGACAACAAGGCGATGCCAGTCGTCAGTTTCCGGTTGAAGCCTAGATCAAATCAATGGGACGGTGACACTGGCGGGCTATGGCTGCGATGCGACGTGAGCGATCACGTGACCATCCAGCGGCTGGAAGCCGCGCTCGATCTGATCTCTGAGTGCATGGTGATGCACAACCGTCCACAGTTCGGGCCATACGTTGAGAGGCTGGAGCGCGAGATCGCCGCTCTGCGCTCGACTGATGACGTGATGGAGCGTGCTCGTCGTCGCCTTGCTAAGCGACGCGATCAGGCTGCTTGAGCCTGATCTTCCGCCGCTGGCGTCAACGCGATTGCATTGAGATATTTCGATTTGAGGGCGAGCCCGTAGCCGTCGCCATAGCGCGGCTTGCCGGTGCTGTGCCCCATCAACTCGTCAATCATCTCCTCAGGACACTCAGCGGCCTTGAGACGATCCTTGAAAGCGTGACGTAGGGAGTAAATCGAATGCCTTGGCGTCGGCAGCAAGCCGCGCGCCTTGAAGTGCTTCATGAGCGTTGCGCTGAGGTTTGAGCCCTTGTCGTGATAGCGGGGGAAGCCGTTGCGGTGCCGCTTCATCGCTTCGTGCGCTAGGCCGACGAGCGGAATATCACGTTCGCTGTGCTCGGTCTTGAGCAAGCGGCCTTCGGCCTGAATGCGGATATACGGCACGTCGCAGTCGAGATGGATACGGGACTTGCTGAGGTTCACGATCTCAGAGGGGCGGGCACCTGTCTCCATCACGACATAGATCACGTCGCGAGCTTCATCGTTGAGCCCGTCGAGTGCGCCGGGCGCAAGGATGCGCTCCCGGATATGCTGCACGGTGAACGGAGAGCGCTTGCCATCTCTGCCGCCATCGAGACGGGTGCCTGCGAACACGTTGTCGAGCCCGAGTTGTAGTCGCTTGTTCACGGCTTTGATCATGCCACCGATGTGGCTGATGTTCTTGTTTGCCGACGAGGCGGAGATGCCTTCGGCGATCGTGCGGCCTTCCCAAAAGTCGGCATATGCCACGGCATCAGTGCGGGTAAGGTCTTGCAGGGCTTTGTTGCCACGCTTCTCGATGAGCTTGGCGACCGCGTTCTGCTTTGCAGCACGCCACTTGCGCAACTGATCGGTGGACATTTTCGAGATTGCTGTTCGCTGCGTCTGCTCGAATTCGGCGAACAGATCGCTCAACATGATCCGAGGCTTCTCGACACCACCGAGCACGGCATCCACGACGGCCGGATCAGCCCTACGTTCACCGACCTTCAAGGTCTCGATGCGGGCGAGCAACTCGCTGATCTCGGCCTTCACAGCTTCGGCGGGAGATACGTAGTCGAGCCCATGGGCGCGGGCGAGGGTGACGGCATCCTGATAGCGCTGCTTCGCGGGTGTGCCGGACGCGAGGCTCCGCCAGTGCGCTTCCGTCTGCTCATTGATGCGCGCGGCCACTCGTGCAGCCTTGGTGCCGGTGTGGTCGTCGGCAACCTTGATCTTGGTGGAGATGACGACGAATTTGGCGCGCTTGCCGCCGAGCCCTTGGTACGCTTTGGGCACTCTCCGGCGATACTGCCAGAAGCCGTTTCGCTTAATCAGATAGTCGGGTCGTTGCATTGCTGTTCGACTTCGATGTGTCTACGCGATGTGTCATCGTTTAGATAGCGTCGAAGGGTCGAAAATGCCAGTCGTGGTCGGTAAGTATCTGAATTTGCGATTGTTTTGCTTGGGGTGCTTTGGCGCTCCCTAGCGGAATCGAACCGCTCTCTCCACCGTGAAAGGGTGGCGTCCTAACCGATAGACGAAGGGAGCAAACGCAGGGCCTGACAGCATGTGGCGACGGGCCCGCTGGCCGGTCCGAGTCGTGCCCGGCGGCTTGCAGCGGGCGAACGTATAGTGGCCTTTGCGCCGGTGGGCAAGCCGTTCCGGAACGCTCTTTTGGGCCCGGTGGATAGCCTGACCCGGGATCATCAGGGCTGCGATTTCAACGGTTTTTTAGGGTTCCCTGGGCTAGCGCTGGGGCGGGAGATTTTTCGCCGATGCCACAGCCCAAGAAGCGCGCAGCCCGCAAACTGCTGTCGCAGCATGCCTGGATCACGCTCGAGGGCGGATTCGCGGCGCGGCATTGCCTGGTCCAGGATATCTCGGCCTCGGGCGCCAGGATCACCATGGACGAGGATGCGAGCCAGCTGCCGGGCGTGATCCGCATGGCCTTCGCACGCGACGCCCGGACCGGGCGGAGCTGCCAGGTGGTCTGGCGCCGCGGCAAGTCGGCCGGGGTCCGGTTCCTCTGAGCCCAAGCCGGCCCGGATGGCGCCTGCCGCCGGTCCGGGCTACAAGGCGGCCCATGCGCGCCGCCGTTCTCGTTCTCGCCTCACTCGCACTGACCGCCGCAGCCGGGGCCGAAACCCTGCGCCTGCCGCCGGCCGAGCAGCCGAAGTCCGGCAAGACGCTGCCGCTGAAGGGCGCCGCCGCCAGGCCCAATGGCTGCGCCTCCTATGGTCGGGGTTTTGCGATGGTCGAGGGCACCTGCGTGAAGATCGGCGGCACGGTCCGGATCGACGCCGTGACCGGCCGCTGAGCTGGCGCCGATCGTCGTCGTGCTGGTCGAGCGTCGCATGCACTGGACCAGGCCGCCCGAACCAAAACGCGAAAACAACCCCATGCACAGTAGCCGGCGCGCGCGGCGCGTTTGCGCGGCAAGCGCGATTCATCACGTCCGCACCACACCTTGAGCCGCTTCAGCGGCTCAGGACATCGGCGGGGCCACGTGCTGGGCAAATCCGGGCCGCCGGCCGAGCTCGGCGAGCCACCTCGTCAGGTGCGGCTGCGCCGGCCGGGTGATCCCCTCGACGCCGAGCCAGCGCCGCGCATAGGCGCCGATGGCGATATCGGCGAGCGTGAACGCGTCGCCCTCCATGAACGGCCGCGTCGCGAGCAGGCGGTCGGCGATCGCCCAGACTTCGGCGGCGGCATCGGCATCCTGCTGCACCTTGATCATGTCGCGCTCGGCGGGTGGCGTGCGCACGATGCCCCAGAACACCGGGCGGTCCACCGGCTGTACCATCGCCAGCGTCCAGTCGAGCCAGCGGTCGACACTGGCTCTGCGCTTCGGCGCCTCCGGATAGATCGGCGTGCCGCGCCCATGCGCCATGCAGAGATAGCGCATGATCGAATTGGACTCCCACAGCACGTAGTCGCCCTCGACCAGCGTCGGGATCCGCGCATTCGGGTTCATCGCGAGATAGTCGGCCTCGCGGGTCTTGCCGTATTGCATGCCGGCGTCGATGCGCTGATAGGGCAGCGCAAGCTCGGTGAGGCACCACAGCACCTTCTGCACGTTGACCGAATTGGCGCGGCCCCAGATCGTCAGCTGTGTGTCAGGCATCGAGCGTCTCCCGCGGCGTTCATTTCCCGCGCGTGATAGCGGAATTTCGCGCAAGCAGCGATGCCGATTGCCGCCAGCCACTCATGCAAAAAGCTCCGCTCTGGGAGCGGAGCTTTCATTGCAGAGCAACCGGTCGCGACAAACCCAAGATGCGTTTGCGCTGATATCAATGGCCGAAGAACAGCCACAACAGAATGATCACCGGGATCGGCACGCCCAGCAGCCACAACAAAATTCCGCGTCCCATCGCGTCCTCCTCCAGTATTGTCCTGGGGTGAACGCGGGGGAGCGGCGGTGGTTCCTGCAGATAGCGCCTACCAATGGCCGGTATTCGGCATCGAAGCCCAAGGCTCGGCCGGCGCCTTCGGCTCGCCCTTCTGCAGCAGCTCGATCGAGTGCAAATCGGGCGAGCGGACGAAGGCCATGTTGCCGTCGCGCGGGGGCCGGTTGATGGTGACGCCGGCCTTCATCAGCTTCTCGCAGGTGGCGTAGATGTCGTCGACCTCGTAGGCGAGGTGGCCGAAGAAGCGGTCCTCGCCGTACTTCTCCTCGTCCCAGTTCCAGGTAAGCTCGACCAGCGGCGCACCGCGCGTCTGCGGCTGCTTCTTCAGCGCCTCGAGATCGTCAGCCGAGCACAGGAACACGAGCGTGAAGCGCCCCTTGTCGTTCTCGATCCGCCGCACCTCCTTGAGCCCCAGCGCATCCTGGTAGAACTTCAGCGCGACATCGAGATTGCGCACGCGCAGCATGGTGTGGAGATAACGCATGGTTGTTGCTCCCTTGGACGGTGGGGTTTTGGTTTGGGCCGGAACGGCGGGGGAGAGATAGCAGGAAAGTGGCGGGAGGGGCAGGGGGCGGGGGAAACGTGTGCGTGAAATGAAGGCCAATGGCTACATCAATCAAGCATAGTGACGATGCACTTAAGTCCAGCGACACGTGAGCGAGTGGAGTGCACAATGACCGCAATCACTGTCACCGTATTTTATGATCTCCATTGGGGTGCACCGGGCCGAGCCAAGACCTCGGCAGTGTATCGACGGGAACGTGGAGGAGCAGCGGAATATGTTATTCTTCCTTGCATTCATCGGGACATCGATTGTTGTGATTGTCACGCCGGGGCCTGACACGGCCACGACCATCCGCAGCACCCTTTTGGCCGGGCGGACGGGCGGAATCTGCACGGCGGCTGGCATAGCGGTTGGTCAGACAGTCTGGGCCCTGGCGACCAGCGTCGGCCTTGCTGCTCTCCTGGTGGCCTCGGCGCCGCTGTTTCTTGCCATCAAGTATCTGGGCGCCGCTTACCTTATCTATCTAGGCGTCCTCGCGCTATACGAAGCCCTTCGGCCGCCGGAGCAGGGTTCGGGGATCGCGGTGGGGAACTACGCGCATGGTCGCGTAAGCCCTTGGGTCGCTTTCAGGCAGGGGCTCATCAGCGATCTCGGCAATCCCAAGATGGCTGTTTTCTTCACGAGCCTGCTTCCTCAGTTCGTGCCGACAGGCGGATCGACCTTTGCGGCACTGCTCGCTCTTGGAATTGTCTTTGCAGGCATGACCTTCCTGTGGCTCGCATTTTATGCCGCAGCTATCCACAAGGTGCGGAATGCACTTCAACGGCCTACCGTGCGTCGCCTCGTGGAGGGCGTGACGGGAGTTGTCCTGATTGCTCTGGGTTTGCGCATCGCCACAGAGCAGCGGTGAATGGTGCCAGCTTCGTGAATTCCCGCGGATGGCGCCGCCGAATTACGGCGGCAGGCCCCTATATTGGCCGCAAGGAAAGCGCGCACCACGCCATTTCGTGCGATTGCCTGCCTCAAATCGCCTTCGCCTTCTTCAGCGCATCGAGGTCGTGCCGCACGCCGGCAAGGCCGTCGTGGTTGTAGCGGATCAGAATCCGCTCGGCGCTGAGATATGACAGGGCCGGGTTGCGGAAGCCGTTGTTGAACTTCGCCGCATCCGCAGGGTCGAAGCCGTAGTCGGGCGCGAGCTTGGCGAGGATCGCCACCGCCGCCGTCACCGCAGGTCCCGCGAAGATGTAGTCAGCATCCGACAGATTGTGGATCACGGTCTCGGCCGAGAGGTTGCCGAGCTTGGCAGCGAGGAAGTCGATGTTGTCGGTGGTGCGCGCCGGCGGCAGGCGGAGATGGCCGCTCGCATCCTTCACCAGATAGCCGCGCGCGATCGGGTCGACATGGGCGATGATCGCCGCGGCGCGCAGCCAGTTCACCACCATGTACTCGTGGCCGAGCGTCGGCGCGCTGTGGGCCGAGGCCTGGATCACGATGAACGGCGCGGGCAGGTCGCGCGCCATGGATTCGGCGACGCCGAGAATGTGATGGCCGCCGGTGCGGCTGTCGCCCTTGGCGCCATCAGCATCGGTCTCGCCGTTGCCGCCGAAGTTGAACTCGGCGAACTCGCTGCCGTCGGCATTCCACTGGAACACGATCGGCTTGGCCCAGTCGTGCCACATCGGGGCTGCGATGATTGCGTCGTTGTTGATGACGAGATCGGAGTGGTTGACCGCGTCGAGCGAACCGTTCGGCGGCAGCGGCGCCACCCGCGGCAGACCGTCCTCGCCAGTCAGGCCGACGTTGAGGCGGTAGTTCTCGCTGAAGCTGATGGCGCTCGACAGGTTGAACGATTCATGCACCGGCAGGCCGCCGGGATAGGAGTGGTGGCCGGTGAATCCGCTGCCGGGCGCGGCACCCCAGGCCATCGGCAGGTGCGGGCAGGCGGTGCCGTCGTCGCGCAGCGGCGGAAACACGCCTGTCACCGCGCCGCCCGGAAAAGCCTTGCCGTCGGCTTCGTTGATCAGGCCGAGGCTGACGAGCTCGGCGACGATCTTGTCCTTGTCCGAAGCGGTGAGGTTGGCGCGATGGGCGACACAGGTGTTCGGGTTGAACAGGGCGTCATGGGTGGCGGCCTTCAGCCTGGCGTCGTCGATGCTGGCGATGACCTGCTCGATGCGGGCCAGCGCAGATTTCACCAGCGGCGAACGGGCGGCGAGCTCGCCCGCCGCGGCGTTGCCGGCACCAGGCACGGTCTGGTCGACGGCCAAAGCCGGGGCGGAGGTCGCCAGCACGGCAGCGGCGACGACGGGAAGCATGAGGCGCATCAGCGGGCTCCTTTTGAAACGAGGCGCAGCGCTAGCATCGGATAATGACAGCTCAGTAACAGCAATAGCCACTGACGTTTCTGGAGCGCGCGATCGGCGCGCGTTCAGTTGCGCGACGCCGCGGCGAACACCGCCATTTGCGCATCGAAGGCGCGCCGGAACGCCGGCCGCGTTTCGCCGCGGGCTACATAAGCCGGGAGGTTTGGATATTCGTCCAGCAGGCCGGATGCCTTCAACCGCCGCAGCACCGTGATCATCATGAGGTCGCCGGCGCTGAAGGCGCCATCGAGCCAATCCGCATTGCCGAGACGGACGGACAAATCCCGCAAGCGCTCCCGGATGCGGTCCTTCACGCGCGGCAGTCGCTGCTCGTACCAGGCCTCGTTGCGCTCCACGATCACTGCGATTGTCAGGTCGAGGACCGGTGGCTCCAAGGAGCTGAGCGCGGCGAACATCCACGCGATCGCGCACGCCCGGCCTTCGGGTTCGTCCGGCAACAATCCGGCATGGCGCTCGGCGATGTGGAGCACGATCGCGCCGGACTCGAACAGCACGACGCCGCCGTCCTCATAGGTCGGGATCTGTCCGAAGGGATGCAGCGCGCGATGCGAAGCCTGCTTCATCTCGCTGAACGAGAGCAGACGGACATCGTAGGGCTGTCCAACCTCCTCGAGCGCCCATCGCACCCCCATGTCGCGGGCCAGTCCGCGGCCGCGGTCCGGCGCGTTTGCGAAGGCGGTGATGGTCGGGGGCATGGAAGGCTCCGGGGACGGGAAGAGGAGGCTAGGCGGCCAGAGGACGAACGACCCCAGCCGCTCCCGACATCTTGGCGCAATTTTTCTTGTTGCCCGGAATTGCGGTGATTGGAATTACGGTGATGGTGCACTCAACTGCCGACCTGAGGCGTTGACGGAATCTGCCAGGCAACGATGGTCGAGTTTGTTGCACCGTCACCTTAAATGCTGCAGGCTTTCATCGAGGACAGGATTACATGCGTTACATGCTCATGCTCCACGCTGACGAAGCTGCAGGAAGAGCTGTAGCACCGCAGGATATGGCGCGTTTCATGGGCCAAATGTATGCCTATCAACAGGCTCTGGAGAAGGCCGCGGTATTCATTTCAACGGACGCCCTGGTCAGCTCCTCAGAGGCAAGCATCGTGCGCGTCAAGGACGGTGAAATCAGTGTTCTGGACGGCCCCTATGCCGATGCTCGCGAACAGTTGGGCGGCTATTTCATCATAGACGTTGCCGATATCGACGAAGCCAACAAATGGGCGGCACGCTGTCCCGCCGCGACATGGGGCTCGGTCGAGGTACGCCGCATCAGGGATCGATCGGAATATGCGGGATGACGGTTTCGCAGTCCGCCCTCGCGCGATCCGTTGCGGAGAAGGTCGCGCGCGAGAGCTATGGTCGCCTGGTCGCTTATCTTGGCGGGCGCTCAGGTGATCTGGCATCTGCGGAGGATGCACTCGCGGAAGCATTCCTGGCGGCACTCGAGAAATGGCCTGATACCGGCGTGCCTGATAACCCCGATGCCTGGATGCTGACCATCGCGCGAAGGCGCAGGCTCGACGATTGGCGCAAGGAGAAGGTCAGGGAAAAGAGTGCAGATCATCTCGATCTCGTTGCCGACGAGCTCTCTGCGGCAACGGGTCTGGATGAAGGGATTCCAGATAGACGACTGGCACTCATGTTTGCTTGTGCGCATCCCAGCATCGATGCGGCGGCGCGAACGCCCCTGATGCTCCAAACCGTGCTCGGCCTGACGGCGATGGATATCAGCGCACGATTTCTCGTTTCCCCAAAGACCATGGGCCAGAGGCTCGTGAGAGCCAAGGCGAGGATCAGGGACGAAAAAATTCCATTCCTCGTGCCTGAAAGGGAGGAACTGCCGACGCGCCTGCCGCCAGTGCTGGCGTCCATCTATGCCGCCTACACGAACGGGTGGATGGAGATTGATAGGGCGAAAGCCCTTGGACACGAGGCAATCTGGCTTGCACGCGTGGTCGTATCCCTGCTTCCGCAAGAACCGGAGGCGAAAGGCCTGCTTGCGCTGATGTTTTATGCAGAAGCGCGACGTTCATCTCGCCAGGACCCCGACGGTGGATTCGTGCCACTGGACGAGCAAGACGTCGGACTTTGGGATCGCGCGCAATTGCAAATGGCGGAGGGGCTGTTGCGTGAGGCCAACGCAAACGGTCCCACCGGTCGTTATCAGATCGAAGCAGCGATCCAGTCCGCCCATGTCGCGCGCTGTTTGAGCGGCGTGTCGAACTGGCAGGCTGTGGTTTCCCTCTATGATGTGCTGGAAAGGATCGCTCCATCGCCGGTCGTGACGCTCAACCGCTCCGTGGCTCTTGCACGGATGGGGCACACGGACGCGGCTCTTGCCGACATCGACGCCCTTGCCGGCGATATCAGGATGGCCGACTATTTGCCCTATTGGGCGGCCCGTGCGCAGATTTGTGCCGATCTCGGCAAGCGGGCGGAGGCGGTGGAAGCTTTCACCATAGCCGTCGGATTGTGCTGGTCGGAGGGGGAGCGACGCTATCTCGAAGAACGGCGCTCAAGAATTTTGAGCTAATCGCGAATGTTTTCGCGCCGCCTGTCGAAATCGAGACCTCCTGGACGACATCCATCTGTCCAACCCAGGAGAACGATCATGACGACCAGGATGACCGTACAAGGCATTTACGCTTGCGCTACCGTTTCCAACTTCGACGAAGCTCTCGTCTGGTATGAAAAGCTCATGGGGCGTCCGGCCGACGACCAGCCGATGCCGGGCATGGCCCAGTGGCGCAACATGGGCGCGGCCGGCCTGCAGGTCTGGAAGGATGACGAACGCGCCGGCAGGGGGATCGTGACGATCGTCACTCCCGTGCTCGAAGTTGAGAACGCACGGCTGGCGAGCCTCGGCTTGCAACTCGTCAACAAGATGGAAGGAAAGTTTGGAGCCGTGGCTCAGATATTTGACGCTGAGGGCAACCGCATCAACATGGTCGAGCCTCCCAAGGGCCATGTGAGCGGCTGAATTCGGATCCAGACTCCGGCCCAGGGTAATATCTGCTCTGGGCCGTTCGTCGGAAGTACGGTGACGGTGCACTCAATGGACGCAGTCCCCGAGCAGGACTGAAGCCCGCGGAGAGCGACCGGGAAATGGAATTGGTGCACTGGCCTGCACCGTCACTGCAATTGCAGCTCTAAGGTTCGAACGACCGGACGGGGTGCCGTTTGCTACGGCTTGACATAGAGTACGGCGATTCAACGCGCCGCACCTGGAGGGCAAGCTTATGGCGGATGAGAAGCGAGGGCTCCTATGGCATGGCGCGGCCTTGTTCTTGATAGGATTGCTGACGGGGCTGGTCGAGCAGCATTTCACCAATGTGAGGATGGGATTGGCCGCCCACTTGGAGGGCGTGATGAACGGCACGTTCCTGCTGGCGGTCGGCGCCATCTGGAACGAGGTCAGATTATCGGTACGAACGAAAGCCGTGGCCTATTGGGCGCTGCTGATCGGAACATACGGCAATTGGATCGTCACGACGTCGGCCGCCGTGCTTGGGACTGCCGCGCTCTCGCCGATCACGGCGGCGGAGCACGAAGCGGCGCCCTGGAAGGAGGCCATGATAACAGGCGCATTCGTATTCATCGGCCTGGCCATCATCCTGGCCGCCGTATTGCTCATGCTCGGGTTGCGGAGAACGGCACAGCCGCAGTGAGGCGACGAGCGGGCATGACCCGTTACGTAATTCGTAGCTCCCCTCTTTATTTCATTCTTGATGCTCACTCCAACCGGCCTTGTCCAATTTTGTCGGGTGGGTATTGTACCCCATTGCAACCTGGGGGAGAGTTATGAAGTCGACATTATGTGCGGTACTGGCAATCTGTGTTCTCGCATCTGAAGCCTTCGCCGCGGGCTGTGGCGGGATGGTGTGCAACCACAATTCGACCTGCCAGAGTTTGCGCAATGCAGGCAATTGCGAAGCCGCCCGTGCGGCCGGCGGCACCAGGCCCGACGCTGGCGCCAGCGGCAAGACCGCAAGCGAGTGTCAACGGCAGGCCGGGTTCACGTTCGCGCAATGGCAGGCCGGACAAACCACCAAGGCTCAGCGCAGGGCTTGGGACAAGTGCATGGGTCGGTGAAGCAAGACCGGACGAGCGCAGGGCTTCGGTGAAAGCCGAGGCCTTTTTCTCATCTGAGAGGAGCAGGTGAGCGAACGACCGCTCCGCTCCCCGTTTCGGCCGGAGATCGTCCCGCGCTTTCCTGAGTGGGTGATTGTCTGGTCCAGGGCGCGCTGCTTCGGCTCAGCAGAAGACAAAAACAGCCAAGGTGAAAGAGCATTCGCTCCGTCCCCAAGCATGGACTGAAGCCGCATGGTCGCAAGATTGCCGGCGAATGAATTCAATGCACAGTCAACGTACGTCAATCCATCCACCGCTTCTTGGCGGGCCGTCCGCTCTCAGGGACCGCGCATCAAACTTCAGGCTTGAGCGCAGCGGCGTCGGCTTCCTGGCTCGAGCCTTCGCGCGCGCCGGCGTCGACCGACGGGACGATGTCCGGTGCGGTGTCGGTCTCGCCGAAAAGTCTGACGTACTCCGAAAGCGGCATATAGCCGGCTTCAACCAGTGCTCGAGCACTCGTGCGATCAATGGACATGCGTTCCTCCAGCCTCAGCGTCAGCTTTACTGCTAGGCTGGCTCCGGTAAAGGCGACGTTAGATTGTTGCTTAACGGTCGCGCTGCAGTGCGGTATTTCCTGGTTCCCAGCGGTAGTTTGTTCCCTCAAAGCCAGGGAACCTCCGTGTTTCTACCGCCATTAAATTCGCGTTTACCGTCAGTAAATCCAGTTTATCGGCAGCACATGCCGGAGCTATCGCATCTGAGAGGCCTTCCTGGCTGCGGAGTGCGGCACCTGAACCGCCGGCGAGGCCGCGCGACTAAGCTGCATGGTTCAGAGCTGAAGACGAATCTCGAGATCGCGCTGGCCGCCCGGTTTCTGGTCTCCTCGGTTCTCATGACGAGAGCGGCATGAAGCGCTGGGTACGAAGCCTCGGAAAGATTGCGCGGGTAGCCGCGCTTTGCGGGACCTTCGCGTGGCTTGCGCTCACGACGATCTCTCCTCGAGAGCCTGATGCGAACCATCCTGAACGCTACGTCCAACGGCACGACGTCCGTTACGTCAGCGAGGACATGGGATTGACCCTGCGAATTCTGCTTGGCGCGTCGTTCACGCTCGCCATGGTGGCCTTTGGATGCCACTTCGCGACCAGGGACGCCGCAGATGATTGGTAGCGGGAGGCAAGCCGCTGCCGGCGGATGCGCGATCTTCCGTTCTTGCGACGGTGCAAGCATCTGGACAAACGGTTCATGAATCGAAGAGGCCGCCAACCGAGGCGGCCTCCGGATTTCGCGATGACGTCCGGGAAGACGATATCAGAAGGGAGGCTGGCCCGGTCCACTCCCCGGCCCGAACGGGCCGCGCAGATTGCCCGGGCCCTGCAAGGCGCCGGCGATGACACCGCCGACCCACTCGACGGCGTGGACGATGGCGTTGCCGATGGCGCGGAAGGCGTCGCCCAGCCAGTTGCCGCCGACGATCGAATCGAGCTCGGCATCCGTCAGCTCGATCATTCCCGAGTTCTTGTGTTCACTGCTCTGCATGGTCTGCTCCTGTTGAGATCGGACGGCGGACCATTCCGCCGTCGACGGGGAGTGTTCCCCTTGCACCTGTGATGTCAGGAGTACGCGAGGCGCGTCCGGGCCGCCGTGATCGTCGTCACACAGCAAATGGCGGTGGTGCCCGGCGAGTTCGTGGTCGACATCAAGTCGCGCCTCGTGCGTTGGCAGCGCCGCTGCATTCAACCGTCAGGACCGGCAGAGCCGGCAAGCGGCATGAAGCATGGCGAGGCAGGATGAGCGGCGATGCTTGACGCCTTGCTCTGCCCTGTCTTCGACGTGATCCTCGGCGCGGTCGAGACCGCCATCGTCAAATCGTTCGGTGCGTCCGCGCCGTTGCTAGTAACATCTGGCTGATTGGCTGCCTGGATGCTGGGATTGCCTTGCAATCCAGGATTCCGCAGCACGTCGGCTGTGGAAGCTCCCGACCAGCTGCTCCGACGTTCCGTCGGCGTGGGTCTCCTCGATGACGAAGAGCCCGGTCGCATGAACACACACGGAGTACCGGCAGGCAGGGTCAGGAAGCATGTGCATGTCCCGCGAAGGAGGCTCACGTGCTTCGCAATATATGCGCGCGTTGGTTGCAGGTCTTTGATGCAGATCATGCCGATCGGCACGGCGCCATCGGAATCATAGTGACACCGTGCAGTGGCGCCGTCATTTGCGACGTCGCAACCAAGAAGGTGCAGCTGCCGGGAACAGGTCAGTCGTCAGCGCGTACCGATACGTTGATGTCGCGGGCAGAAACCGGAAAAATGCTCCGCGTCCGACATCCCCATTGCGTCCGGTTGTCACCCGGCAGTGCTTTCGACAACGCCATCGGGCTCAGCCGGTTCAACGGGGCTGGGCCCCAAACGCGGCAGAGCCGGGAGTTCCGTCCGCACGAGGCCTGTCGATGATCCGCTTATGCCGCAATCCGCTGGTCGGTCGGCGCGGTCAGGTATTTCAGCACTTCGGCATGCTCGAGATCGGGAACCGCGATGGCCGTGTGGCTGTAGGCCGCGTGCGAGCGGGACGTCGCGATCTGGTCCAGGATCGCCTTGCCCTTGATCACATGGAGGCCCATGCCGTCTCCGGACGGGAAGATCGCCAGCACGACGTCGTAGGCGTCGATGACGGATCTGAGCGCCGCGGCCTTGTCTTCGGCGACATCGACAAACACGCGGACATCGGCTGCGAGTTCACGCAGCTCATCAAAATTCAGCACTGTAGGTACTCCAACGCAACAAGACTGGAATTGAGAGTGGCGGCGTTGGGTTACCAGAGTCTGAACAACATCGTTCGGATCGAAAGTTTCACGACGAGGTGACGCATGGTGTGGACAACTCCGCCGGGGGCAAGCGGAGGTTTCCTGCGCTGCGGTCGCTAGGCGATGTCGCGCCAGCGCATCGGAAGAGCCCCGTCCTCCCTGAAGCTGCCGAGGAAGCGGAAGCGCTTCGCATGCGGATTGGGGCGGGCTTCGATCGGGGCGCCCAGGATCTGCACGATGTCGGTCTCGTCATAGGCCGGCCAGTCGGGCAGGCCCGGTCCGTTGGGATCGCCTGATGTCGCGAAGTTGACCCAATAGCTCATCATGGTCTGTGACAGCGCACGGTCGGCTTCGGCGGGCGGCGCCGTGCTGCCGATCACCCGCTGCGGTGTCAGGGTGCCGAACACGAAGGGGATCTCGGTGACGTGCGAGGCGATCGGCGTGTACGGCGAGGTGTAGACGAAGTGGTAGCCATAGACGGGCGCGCGCGTGCTGCTGCGATGCAGGCGAAGCGCCTGCCAGCACTGCTCGCCGACCACCATGTCGCCCGTGAGCGCCGCGGCGGAGGCCTTGGCCTGTGCGTCGGTGTCGGCGGGGTAGAGTGTCCGGACATCGGCGACACGGTGCTTGCCGAACATCGCCCCCGTGGCCGTGCGAAAGGCCTGCGGCTGGTGATGGAGAAGCGCTAGCCGCATGAAGGGGAATTCCTCCGCGCTGTTCCACCCCGACAGCAGGGGAATGTGCATCTGCTCGCCGCGCTGGAAGCGCCGCGCGGGCACATCCGGCACCACATGACGATCGATGCTCGGCGAGAACGCCTGCGTGACGTGATCTTGCGCAAAACTCCACGGCGCGGCTGCGTTCAACTGTTCGGCCGGCACCGCGCGCAAGGCCGCGATCGATCCGCTGCCGTAGTTGCGGACGAACGCTGTGCCTCGCGCGCGGGCTTCGTCGAAACCTTGCAGCGGTCCGTGCCGGCCGTCCCAGAAGGCGCCGCTTTCGCAAATGGCTTTGTGGAACAGCCCGTGCGCGAGCGGCGATGCCATCAGGATGCCGACGGCCATCGCGCCGGCGGATTCGCCGAACAGGGTGACGTTGTCGCCGTCGCCGCCGAAGGCTGCAATGTTGGCCTCCACCCAGCGGAGCGCGGCGAGCTGATCCAGCAGGCCGTAGTTGCCTGACGGGGCTTCCGCGTCGAGCTCGGGATGGGCGAGGAAGCCCAGGACGCCCAGGCGATAGTTGAAGCTGACGACGACGACACCCTTCGCCGCCAGCAGCGCACCATCGGTGGCGGGATTGGCGGAGGAGCCGAACTGAAAGCCGCCGCCGTGGATCCAGACCATCACCGGCCGCTTCTCGTCCGCCTCTTGCGCGGCGGTCCAGACATTGAGCGTGAGGCAATCCTCATTGCGCGGCCCGGGCCGCGGATCGTCTTCGAGTGACGAGAGAGACGCCGCGCCGAAGGCCTGCGCATCGCGTACGCCGCTCCATGGCGTCGGCGGCTGCGGCGAGCGCCACCGTAGCGATCCGACGGGAGGCGCTGCGTAGGGGATGCCCTTGAACGCGAGCACGCCGTTTGCGTCGCGTGGCGCGCCGCGCACCTGGCCGGCTCGCGTGCGAACGGTTCGGCCCGGCGGGGTGGATTTCGTGATCATCGCGCCATGCACGGTCGCTTCTCCTCAATTCGGGGCGACCTCAGAACTAACGGCTTTGCGGCTGGATGAATTTATATATAATTCCAATCAATCGCTAAAAATCGTCAATGGTTAGGCAAAAACTCAGCTATCCCTGGCTCGACCTGGATGTGGACGACCGGTCCGCGCCCGTCATTGCCGTGCGCGTCGATGCCGACGGGACCAGGGGCGAGGTGCCCGACCACCGCCATCGCAAGGGACAGCTCGTGGTGTCGCTCGGCGGCGGCGTCACCTGTCGTGTGCCTGACGGCCTGTGGATGGTGCCGCCGCATTGTGCGGTCTGGATTCCGAGCCGCATGGCGCACAGCAATCGCGCCACCGCCAATGCGCGATTGTTCTTCGTCTACATCGAGGCCGAGCTGGTCGACCTTCCGGATCGCTGCTGCACCATTTCGATCTCGCCCTTGCTGCGCGAACTGATCGTCGAGCTGTCCGACGGCGCGCAGCACGACGAGGCGAGGCGGGAGCGCCTGATCGGCGTGCTGCTCGGCGAGTTGCCGCGCATGCCCGTGCAGCAATTGCATCTGCCGCTCTCGACCGAGCCGCGGTTGAAGCGCATCGCCGCAAGCCTGGCGGACAATCCCGCCGACCGCCGCACCCTGGCGGAATGGGCCGATCACGTCGCACTCAGCCAGAGCAGTCTTGCGCGTCTCGTTGCGAAGCAGACGGGGCTGACGTTCGGGCGCTGGCGTCAGCAACTGCATCTGATCGTCGCGATCCGCGAGCTCGCTGCGGGCGCGAGCGTGCAGCAGGTCTCGGCGGACCTCGGCTATGAATCCGTCACGGCCTTCATCACGATGTTCAGAAAGGCGCTGGGCAAGCCGCCCGCGAAATATCTCGCCGGTGTTGCCCGGACGCCATTGCCCGACGGAAACATCACGGAACTCACGTAGAACTGCTGCTTGCGTTTTCGGCCTCGATAGGTTCTAAGCCCGGCTGCTTCGTGGCCGACAGGCATGAGCAGACGCGCCGCCCGCGCAGTTTTACCGCTTCCCGGACATAGCACCATCGCAGCTTGCGCGCACCCAATTCAGAGGAATCCAGACATGGCGAAGATGACCAAGACTCAATTGATCGATGCGATTGCCGAGGGCACGCAGCTCGCGAAGAACGACGTGAAGTCGGTCATTGAGTACATGGCGACGGTCGGCTACAAGGAGCTCAACGAGGCCGGCGAGTTCGTCATTCCCGGTTTCGTGAAGATGTCCGTCGTCAACAAGCCCGCGACCGAAGCCCGCATGGGCGTCAATCCCTTCACCAAGGAGCCGATGCAGTTCGCGGCGAAGCCGGCGAGCAAGTCGGTCAAGGCCTCGCCGCTGAAGGTCGCCAAGGACGCCGTCTGATCTGGCCACCGCATCGCGGCGTGGCCCGAAGGGCGCGCAGGCAATGTGTGCAGCAAAAAGAGGAAAACCCCGCTTGGGGGGAGCGGGGTTTTCTGATGGGGTGAAGCCTGGGGGAAGCTTCATTGAATTAGACGCGCGAGCGCTGAAAAAGTTCAGCGCAGGACGCGCAAGGCGTCAGCCGCATTCGCAAAAAGAAAAACCCCGCGCTTGCGCACGGGGCTCTCTTGCTGACGGCGTTGGGATTTCAGCGCCTGGCCGCCAGCAGTGCCTCTAACTTAAGGTTGAAAATCCAAAAAGCAACAGCGCCGCGGTGACGGAATATATTCGTCCATCGCGGCGCTGTCATGTTAACTGGGCGCTGAAATCCCCAGCATCCGTACGTCTACGGGGCGGCGAAAAGGTTCAACGTGGCTTGCACAGAAATCTGGGGCAAGGGCTGGACTTTTTGTTCTTCCTTTGTTCTAGTTGAGTCATCAGCTTTGGAGATGACTCATGACGCCAGAGAAGCAGCGCGAAGTGATCCGGCTCTGGAACCAGCTCAGGAAGGTCGAGGGCCCGGCCGCGGAAGAGCTCCGCATCCAGATCCTGGAATGCTTCTCGGAGAAGGGTGACGCCAGGCGGGCGGCGGCCTGAGCGTCGTCGCGGACGCGCGCGCGAGGTGACGGCGCGTCGCTTCATCGATCGTTAGGAATCGTGTCGCGCTGATTTGCGCGACTCCGATTCGTTCTTCGGGAACGAAATGGAGTCGTTTGCAGAACAAGTCGCGCGTGTTCGCAGTCGTGCTTGCGACCTGTAGCGAAACGGGTCGGCGCGATGCCTTGAATCACCGTGTCATCGTCGCGGCCGCCGCGAACGATGTGCGACGTGATGGTGCGATCTTTCGCTTGCCGTGGAGCGTCGCTCGTTTGCGTGCAAACGAATGTTTAAGAATTGCGTCGCACCGATTTCGTCGATTCCGATTCGTTCTCCGAGAACGAAATGGTAGCGAAGCCGGAACAAAGCTGGTTGCTGCCTCGACGCTTCCCATGCCCCGCGCTATCGTCACCAGGGGACGGCGGGCGCATCCATGAAGAACGGGCTTTACTCGGTCCACATCCACATGCTCGACGGCGTGAAGGGCCGCGACAGCGGCGTGTTGATCCTGCGCGATGGCGTGCTGCTCGGCGGCGGACCCTACTTCTGGTCGCGCGGCACCTACACGTTCGGCAACGGCACCTGGAAGGGCGAGCTCGCCACCAACCAGCATTCACCGTTCGCCGATCCGCTCGTGAGGCCGCTGTTCGCAGGCAGCGAGGCGACCAGCGGTTTTTCCGGCACGTTCAGCGAGGAGGGGGCCGAGGTCTACGGCACCGTGCTGGTCGCCGGTCATCGCAGCCTCGGTTTTCAAGCGACGCTGAAGTGGCTGGCCGAGATCTGAGGCGCGTCGCAATCTCCTAACGAAAACTTGCGGGAAGCGCGATAACCCTATTCGGTTAGGTTAAGAGTCCAATCGCGTTGCGCTTGCCGCGGGTTGAGATAGGTGTCTGGCAAAGACAACAAGAAAACCGACTATTGCCATGACCCCGTTTTCTGAGCCGTCATTTTATCAGGGCGATCGCCAGACCTATCGCCGCGTCGCCGTCGTCGGCACGCTGTTCTGTCTCGCCTTTGTGACCATCAGCGTTTCGCTGCGGCCGCAGCTCGGCGACTCGCGCGTCGCGGTCAAGGCCGACCGGCTCGTGCGCACCGCGGGCCAGCCGCTGCACGCCAACTAGCGCTTGCCGCGATAGACCTCGTCGTCGGCGGTGTCCTGCCGGCACGCGACGCCGCTGCTCGCAAGCGCGACGAAGCCGGCATAGCCGGACAGATTGAGCAATATCTCGAGCCAGGCGGGCATGGCGAGCCTCCTCGTGCGGAAGATCACCTCAACGTGCGCGGGAGACACTTGTTCCGGGCTTGCAAAGCAAACGCCGCCTCAGAGCGGCGAGGTGGGATCGAGCCGCCGGCCCAGCGCCGCGACCGATTCCGTCGTGGGCGCATCCTTGAGGAACTCGGCGATGGCGCGGGCGAGCTCGCCGTCGCTCATCGGCGTCGGCGGCGGACGCAGCGCGCCGACACCGAAATTGCGGACGATCTCGTCATAGTGCCGTGCGTTGGTGTTGGGAACGAGCCTTCGAATGCGGGACAGCAGAGCGGATATCGGCAATCTCTCCTCCTCGACCTCCGCCCCGTTGGCAGCAATTGATCTCTGCTGCCATTTTCTCGTTTGAAACTGAAAACCCCGCCAGCACCGCGGAGATGCTGACGGGGTCTTCGTGCTGTCGCCTCAACCCGGATGGCGAAGGCTCCCGCACTTGCAGGTTCAATCCGCGCTTGCGGACATTGTTCCCTGCGCTGCGAGATTTTTTCTGCGCCGCTCGGTTCCGACAGACGCGAACCATCGCGCCCGATCGGCGTTGTCATGCCGAGATGCGAAGGAGGAGATCATGAAGAAGACACTCGCTGTTCTTGCGACCGTCGCCGCCGTCGGCGTGACCGCGGTTGCGGCACCGGCGCCTGCGCAGGCGCGCGGCATCGGCCCGGGTCTGGCGTTCGGTCTGGCCGCTGGTGCGATCACCGCTGGCGCGGTCGCCGCGTCCCATCCGTACGGCTATGGCTATTACGGCCCGGGCTACGCCTATTATGGCGGCCCGGCTTACTACGGTCCCGGCCCGTACGCCTATTACGGCAGGCCGTATTATCGACATCACCGTTACTACCGTCACTGGTAACGGTTGAGGAATCGAAAAGCCCGGAGCGACGCTCCGGGCTTTTTTCGTTTGCGCAAATTGCTGCGCGATCTCTCAAGGCCACAGCGAGGGCCGTTCAACCTTGCGGGCGTTCTCGAGCGTCGAGACAAAATACTCTTCGCGCTCGCGCTTGAATTTTTCCTGCGTGGCACGGAAGGCGGCGACACGGGCGGCGATCTCTTCGCGTTCGCGGATCTTGCGTTGTTCGTCTTCGGTCATGTCAAATCCCCACTCCACTTGAGTATGTGTGCACTTCTGAACTCAAGCACTGCCGCCGCAATCACGTTGAGTCGCGTCAACACATGCATTGGCGCTTCTGATTGGGGCGTCAATGGGGAGGCGGCATTGCAGGATTGTGATAAGCGATGGTCGGAAAAAATTGCCGCGCTGATGTCGTCGACGACTTGCGCGGCGGTGGATAAGAGCGTCAACAATCTTGTCGCTTGCGCATGATGCGGCTAGCGCGAGATTGAATCGGGAGGCGGCGCGTGATTGCAGAAGACCTTCAGAGCGGCGTCGAACGGCTCGGCGACATGATCGCGCGCGCGAAGATTATCGTGCCGTTCACCGGCGCCGGCATCTCGACCGAATGCGGCATTCCCGACTTCCGCTCGCCGGGCGGAATTTGGACTCGCAACCGCCCGATCCAGTTCGACGAGTTCGTCGCGAGCCAGTCGGCGCGCGACGAATCCTGGCGGCGGCGTTTTGCGATGGAGGAGGTGTTCGCTGCAGCCAGGCCCGGACGCGGCCATCGCGCGCTTGCCTCGCTTCATCGTGCCGGCAAGATCCCCGCGGTCATCACCCAGAACATCGACAATCTGCACCAGGCCTCGGGCTTCGCCGCCGATCGCGTGATTGAACTTCACGGCAATACCACTTACGCGCGCTGCATCGGATGTGGGCAGGCCTATCAGCTCGACTGGGTGAAGCGCCGTTTCGACGCCGACGGCGCCGCGCCCAACTGCACCGCATGCGACGAGCCGGTGAAAACCGCAACGATCTCATTCGGTCAGGCGATGCCCGAGGACGAAATGCAACGTGCGACCGAGCTGTCGCAGGCCTGCGATCTCTTCATCGCCATCGGTTCCTCGCTGGTGGTGTGGCCGGCGGCGGGTTTTCCGATGATGGCGAAGAACGCCGGTGCACGTTTGGTGATCATCAATCGCGAGCCGACCGAGCAGGACGACATCGCCGACCTCGTCATCCACCACGACATCGGCGAAACGCTCGGGCCGTTCGTCGGCAATTGAGGCGTTATTTTGATTCGCGGCTGTGCAAGCTGTTCATAGGTTCCGGCGAATCTCTTTTTTGTCTATGCCTCGCAACCGGGAGTGTTATCTTTTGAGTCGAAAGATTCGCGTCGCGTCGAAGTGAGAAGATTCTCTTAAGACGCGTGATTCGAGCGCCGCCAATGTGGCGGGTTGCATGAAATGTGTGGGGTCCGGGGTTATGGGGTCGTCGGACGGATTTGAGTCCAAGAAGCTGGGAGTTCCGGCGTCAGCCGAGCACGGCGCCGGTCGCGACAGCGCACTCAGTCCCTTCACCGGGTTAGGTGAGGGCAGCGCCAACCTCGTCGAGGTTCATGGCGTCATCAAATGGTTCGACGCCTCAAAGGGCTACGGCTTCATCGTTCCCGACAATGGCTGGGCCGACGTGCTCCTGCACGTTACCGTGCTTAGGCGCGACGGCTTCCAGACCGCCTACGAGGGCGCCCGCATCGTCGTCGAGTGCATCCAGCGCGCCAAGGGCTACCAGGCCTTCCGCGTGGTCTCGATGGACGAGTCGACCGCGATCCATCCCGCGCAGATGCTGCCGCCGCGCACCCACGTCACGGTGACCGCGACCAGCGGCCTCGAGCGGGCCCAGGTCAAATGGTTCAATCGTCTGCGCGGCTTTGGCTTCCTGACTTGCGGGGAGGGCACCCCCGACATCTTCGTTCACATGGAGACGCTGCGTCGTTTCGGCATGACCGAGCTGCGGCCGGGCCAGTACGTGCTGGTCCGCTTCGGGCCGGGCTCCAAGGGCATGATGGCGGCCGAGATCCATCCCGAGACTGGATCGCCGGGCCTCCAGTCGCATTAGCGGCTTCAAATTCCCGCATTCGTGAGCAGAAGCGCGCGGCCCCGGCCGGCGCGCTTCTGGCTTTTGGGACGGTGGCCGCGTAAGGATGTCGCAGTCCCACACCGTTGGGCCAGTCATTGCCGTTTCGAGTTTCCTGCCCAGTGTCCTGCCGAGTTTCCCGCCATGAGCTTTGATCGAAAGACCGCCTGGTCCGTTGCCGGGTGCTGGCTTGCCGCCGCTCTCGTCATTGTCGGGTTCGCCGTTTCAGGCGCGACCGTCCGCGCCGCCAGCTTCCAGCCGCTCGAGATCGTCACCAGGAACGGCGTCCAGGTGTTCTCGGTGGAGATGGCGACCACGGAGGAGGAGAAGCAGACCGGGCTGATGTACCGCAAGGAATTGGCGGACGGCAAAGGCATGCTGTTCGACTTCAATCCCGAGCAGGAAGTATCGATGTGGATGAAGAACACTTATGTCTCGCTCGACATGATCTTCATTCGCGCCGACGGCCGCATCCTGCGCATCGCGGAAAACACCGAGCCGCTCTCGACCAGGATCATCTCGTCAAAAGGGCCCGCCCGCGCGGTGCTGGAGGTGGTGGCGGGAACAGCGCAGAAATACGGCATCCGCCCCGGCGATCGGGTCGGTCATCCCCTGTTCGGCAGCAAATAGGCTCTGAGGATGTCGCCTGGTCGCTCTGGCCGGTGGCGGGACGCTTGCTGGGCCTTCTGGAAGCGTGTATCGACGGGGCTCGCCGGACATTCGGGGTATAGCGCAGCCTGGTAGCGCGGCAGTTTTGGGTACTGCAGGTCGTTGGTTCGAATCCAGCTGCCCCGACCAGCATTTTCAACGGCTTACACCAGAAGAGAGTCGTCCAGCCTCCCGGAAAATTTGAGTTGGAGGGGGCCCGGTCCCGCGGACATCTTGCGGCTGAAGTCGCGCGCCTTGGGATGTTCTCGCTTGCGCGCGCTGTGCGGTTGTTGGAGCATTTCCTTCATAGGGGCGAGCGAGGAGAAATGACATGGCGCAGACCATTCATTCAGGCATCCTCCGAAAGCTGATTGCCGTCTCACTGGTGCTCGGCAGCTCGAGCGTTCACGCGCAAAACTGCGCGCAAATGTCTCCGGGTCCGCTTCGCCGCCAGTGTGCGGCCGCGAACCATCCGGGATTCGAGGCGAGGCTGGAAAGGTGCAAAGACGAGGCCCGATCGATGGGGCTCACCAAGAGCGCGGGAGATCCCGCCATCAAGGAGTACGTGCAATCGTGCATGCACCGTCGATAGCCGCATAATTCGGTGATGCGCACGGTGGCCGACCTCGATCACGCGATTCCCATGCCGCGACGATCGACGTGAACTGAATCGCCCTGCTGATCGGTTCGGGCGCGGCCGGCCAGTTCCGCCGTCAGGATAACAGCCAGTCGACCAGATGCCAGGCGAGCCAGCCCAGCGCGCAAATCCACCCCATCATCGCGATTGCCGCGACCCCCAGCCAGAACAGTGCAAACAGCGATGTCCGGGGCTCCACTGCCTCGGACAGTTTCTCGGTCGTATCGATTTGGCTCACATCATCCCCTTGGCCGGCGGCCTGTTCGTTGGTCTCTGTTGGTTCACGAAAATTCACCGGCCGCGCTCCAACTCACACGGACGTGAGACGTGGTGACTGTCCATCACGGGCAAGCGGGAGCCGACAGCGAACTGCTCGCCGGCCCGGTGAACAGATGGGAAAAACCTGCAACTCGGCGCGGGGCGATTGGTTGCTGGCCGGGAAGCCGAGATTGATGGGGCCGACGCCTTTAATGCGTGCGGAGCGCCTGATTCGCGCAGTCCCGGCGTTGAAGGGATGAACAGGGCGCAAACGACGCCGTGCCCTCGAGGTCCCTTCAAGCGAGGTTCTCATGTCGATCAGTGCGATTGCGTCATCCACCGCCGCGATGACGGCGATCCCGTCGAGCGCCGCGAAATCGTCCTCGACAAATTCGTCCACGTCGTCGACCTCGTCCACGTCGACCACCTCGTCAGCGACATCGTCGTCGCAATCGGCGAGCGGCAGTTCGGGATCGGGCGGCGGCAGCTCGTCCAAGACCATCGTCAGCGAGGTCTCAACCACCATCAACGGGATCACGACGACGACGATCACCTATTCCGACGGAACCACCGAGGTGGAGACATCGGCCGCCAGCTCCCAGGCCAGCCAGCGCAACAGCCAGGCGGGACAGACCTACAACGCGCAGGGCGCGCTGAGCACCAACGCCGCGACGGCCGCGGCCGGCGGCGTCTGAACCGGCGCGCAATCACCTGGACTTCATCGAACCTTTGGGCGTCGCCATAGACATATCGGTGTTGGGGATTTCAGCGCCCAATGCCTAACGGACGCCGCCAAGCGATGATATTCCGCTTGCGCGGCGTTGCGCTTCTTGCAGCTCAGCTCGATGCGTGCCAGCCCGCCGGAAACGGGATCAGCGGCCAGACCTGATAGTTGTCGTTGGCGGCGTTCGGCGACCCCTCAAGGGGCGGCGCGTCTTGAGGTGGCTTCTCATGAGCTGGTCTGGCCCCGGGTGTCGGCGAAAACATCGCCAGCTGCAAATATGCACACTGCAAATTCATGATGATCAACCTGCGCAATCAGCTTTTCAAAATTCAGTCTGAGCTCGAAATCGAGGGCAGGCACTTCGCAAACGACGTGCGTATTCTCAAATTGTGCAGGTATCTTAGAAAAAATAGACAGGCGATTCAACCGGCAAGGCTGCTGTCTGTCGCCAGGTAAGGTTGATCGGTTAGGTTAAGCACGAGCTCTCGTTGCGGCCGTTTCGGCGGCTGCTATCAAACCGGTCCCGGCACGCGACGACATCCGATCAGCGCCTCACACGAGATCACATTCGTCGCGGCATTTCGTTTCGCGCGAGTTGTCCGTCATGGCTTTCGATCTCACTTCGAAAACTCTCCGCCAACGGTCGAACTGGACCGAGATCTGGCACCTCTGGACCATCATCGTGCCGCGCCGTTCAATCAACGGGCAGCTCGTCTACGGCAAAGTCTGGCGCCGTCACGACGGCCGTGACTGGATCTACAAGAAGTTCACCGAGTATGACGGCGAGGCGGCGGCCTGAACGGACGCCGCCACGCGTCTCAGGCGGCCTTCTCGGCAGCCTTGGTGGCGGCCGGAGGAGCTGCGGGCTTCGCCGGCGGCGGCTTCAGCGGCTTGTCCTGTCGCTTCGACCAGGAGATGTAGTAGGCGACCGTCGTCATGATCGCGATGCCCGCGATGGAGACGAACAGCTGGGCGAACAGCGAGCCCGAGCTCATCGACAACTCGAAATGGCCGACGAAGGACAGGAACACGCCGACGCAGAACACGGCGAGCGATTGCTGGCCGCACACGATCACAGGGTCGAAGATCTTCCACTCCAGGCCCGGCCACTCCTTCGGCACGAAGCGGATCACCATGATCACGATCACGACGAAGTGGATGAAGCGGTAGGGCGCCAGATTGGTCTTGTCGTTCGGGTTGAACGCCGAGAACAGCCATTCCGGAAACATGCCGCCGAAGGTGGGGAAGCGGCCGGCCATGGTCATGACCAGCGCGAACAGCAGATAGGCAATGCAGAACCAGAGCGTGATCGGCGAGTTGATCAGCGTCATCGAGCGGCGTGCGCCGCCCATCGCACACCAGGCGCCGAACACGAACAGCACCTGCCAGCAATAGGGGTTGAAGTACCACTGGCCGGCCGGATAGGCGTTGAGGTTCAGGCCGAAGTGGCGCGCGGTCAGCCACAGGATGATGGAGACCGCCATCGTCAGATCGGGCTTTCGCAGCATGAACCACAGCACCGGCGGAAACAGCCCCATCAGCACGATGTAGAGCGGCAGCACGTCGAGATTGAGCGGCTTGAAGCGCAGGAACAGGCCCTGGCGCAACGTCTCGGTGGCGTTGTCGACGAGGCCTGCGACGTTGAACTCGTTGATCATCTCGGAATCGCCGAAGCGCAGCGCCAGATAGCTGATCGAGGCGATGTAGATCACGAACAGGATGATGTGGGCGACGTAGAGCTGCCACACCCGCTTGGTCAGGCGCGTCGCGCCGACGACGAAGCCGCGCTCCAGCATCATCCGCGCATAGACGAAGGAGGCGGTGTAGCCGGAAATGAAGACGAAAAGGTCGGCTGCGTCCGAAAAGCCGTAATTGCGCGTCGTGATCCAGTTCACGACGTTGTCGGGGATGTGGTCGAGGAAGATCGCCCAGTTGGCGATGCCGCGAAACAGGTCGAGCCTGAGGTCGCGGCCCTTTTCGGGGAGCGTGGCGTTGATGTTCAGGAAGGCCATGCGACGGAAGCTCTCGAATGGGGCGGGTACGCTGAAGTCGGCGAGGCGGATGTTGGCGAGGCAGATGTTGGCAAGAATTGGCCGCCGGGCGGGATTTCCGGGCGGAAGGCGGGGACGCAATTGTCACAGTGCAGCATAATGACTATACCCGTCGGTGAAGGACCCGGGAGGGCCGGAATCACCGATCAGTTCCCGAAGGGTGTCTCTATACTATGCCCGCGGTTTGCACCAATCGCTACCGTGACGCATGAAAATCGAACGAAAGACCAAGAGGCCGGACCGCCAATGACCGCACGCATTTTCAAGCCCGCCAAGAACGCGATGCAATCCGGCCGGTCCAAGACCAAGGAATGGCAGCTCGACTACGAGCCGGAGCAGCCGCGCGCGGTCGAGCCGCTGATGGGCTGGACCTCGTCCGGCGACATGAAGCAGCAGATCACGCTGCGCTTCCACACCAGGGACGAGGCGGTCGCCTATTGCGAGCGCAAGGGCATCGCCTACCAGGTGATCGAGCCCCAGGAATCCCTGCACCGCCAGGTCGCCTACGCCGACAATTTCTCCTTCCGTCGCGGCGAGCCCTGGACGCACTGAGGGCCCCTCGGCCGCCTGATCGCGAGAAGCCTTGGCACCTCTTCCACCGCGTGCTTCGCTGGCCCGCATGACGGGACCATGACGAGGTGGGGGATGGCCGGGCGTGACCAGCTCGACGGCATCGATCTGAAGATACTCTCCGAGCTGCAGCAGGACGGGCGCGTTCGCAACAACGAGCTGGCGCTGCGCGTCGGCGTGTCCGCGCCGAACTGCCTGCGGCGGCTCAAATCGCTGTTCGGCCGCGGCGTGATCCGTGCGGTCCGTGCCGTCATCGACGAACGGCTGCTCGGCTATGAGGTGGTGTCGTTCGTCTCGATCCAGCTCCGCAGTCAGGCCCAGCCGGTGCTCGAGGCGTTCGAGGGCTCGATAGCCGCGATCCCGCGGATCCAGCAGTGCTGGCGGATTTCCGGCGACACCGACTATCTCCTCAAATGCGTGGCGCCGAGCGTCGAGAGCATGCGCCAGCAGCTTCTGCATTTCGCCGCCATGCCCAACGTCAAGAACGTCCGCAGCTTTCCCGTGCTCGGCGTCGCCAAGGACGTACCGCTGCCGGTGCAGGAGCTCGCGGCTGCGGCGGCAGGATAGGGCCATGCGAGATGACGGCGGCTTCGCGCTTCAGCGATAGCGGCCACGAAACTCGCGCGGGCTGGCGCCGGTCCAGGTGCGGAAGGCCCGCGAAAAGCTCTTTTCGTTTCGGAAGCCGGCGATCTCCGCGATCCGCTTGATCGGGGTGCGGCCGCGCATCAGCTCCTGCTTGGCGAGCTCGAGTTTTGCCTCTTCCTTGAGTTCGCGCAGCGAGGTGGCTTCCTCGCGCAGGCGGCGGTGCATGGTGCGGGTGGAGAGCGCGAGCTCGCTGGCGACATCCTCCGCGCCCAGGATACGCCCGCGCGCCTCGCGCAGCACGCGCCTGACGCGCTCGACCAGCAGCCGGTCGCGGCGATAGGGCAGCACGGTCAGCCGCAGCGCGCCCTTGAGCATGCTGTCGAGGTCCGCGGCGCTACGGGTCAGCGGCAGCGAGAGGTAATGCTTGTCGAAGACGATGCGGGCACCGTCCGCATCGAAGCGGACATGCTTGCAGAAGATGGTCGGATAGACCGAGACGTGGCCGGGCTCTGGATACGGGAATTCCGCGGCGCTGAGCGCGATCGCGGAATCCACCGCCCAACAGGAGAATCCGAGGACATAGCGGAGCAGGGTGACGAGGCAGAATTCGCGTAAGGGTCCGAGATCGCGCTGCTCGCGAAGGGAGACGGTCGCGGTCTCGCCGCTGACCGCGAGCTCGAACAGCACGTCCTCGGTCAGCAGGCGGTGATGCCGGCACCAGCGCTTGAGCGCCACTTCGAGATTGGGTGCGGTGATCGAGGCACGGCACAGCATGCCGTAGGTGCCCCACGGCAGTCTGCGCGAAAACCAGCCGAGCGCCTCGTCGTCGAGCTCGCGCATGGCGTGGCCCGCCAGCGCTTCGAACTGGGCCGCCGTGACCCGCCCATCGGCCGATCCTGCCACGTCGGGCTGGACCTGTCCCCTGGCTAGCGCCTCGGCCGGATCCCGCCCGTAACGGCGATAGGCCGCGACCACGCCGCGGACGAAGGCGACGGGGGTCATGGCACGGCGGGGCGTGGCGGTTGCGGCCTGAAAGGTCATCGAAAATCCCTTGGAAAATCCTCGCCAAACTTGGCGGAAAATGCAACCTTTTCGACCGCCACGGCGCCCGGGCGGGGGTAGGTTCGGGGCCGATAAGACCATTGGAGGAATCGCCGTGAACATCCCGAGCATCGACTTCGATCTGGGCGAAGACATCGGCATGCTGCGCGATACCGTGCGCGCCTTCGTGGAAGCGGAGGTCGCCCCGCGCGCCGCCGAGGTCGAAAAGGCAAACCTGTTTCCTGCCGATCTCTGGAAGCGCTTCGGCGATCTCGGCCTGCTCGGCATGACCGCGCCGGAGCAATATGGCGGGTCCAACATGGGCTACCTCGCCCATGTCGTCGCCATGGAGGAGATTTCGCGTGGCTCGGCCGCGGTCGGGCTGTCCTACGGCGCCCATTCCAACCTCTGCGTCAACCAGATCCGCCGCAACGGCAATGATGCGCAGCGACAGCGCTATCTGCCGAAGCTGATCTCCGGCGAATATGTCGGTGCGCTCGCGATGTCCGAGCCGGGTGCCGGCTCCGACGTGGTGTCGATGAAGCTGCGCGCCGACAAGCGCGGCGACCGCTACGTGCTCAACGGCTCGAAGATGTGGATCACCAATGGCGGCGATGCCGACGTGCTGGTGGTCTACGCCAAGACCGATCCTGAGGCCGGCCCGCGCGGCATGACCGCCTTCCTGATCGAGAAAGGATTCAAAGGTTTTACGCATGGCCAGCATCTCGACAAGCTGGGCATGCGCGGCTCCAACACTTATCCGCTGTTCTTCGACGAGTGCGAGGTACCGGCAGAGAACGTGCTCGGCAATGTCGGCGAGGGCGTCAAGGTGCTGATGTCCGGTCTCGACTATGAGCGCGCGGTGCTGTCTGGCGGCCCGCTCGGCATCATGGCGGCCTGCATGGACGCGGTGGTGCCCTACATGCACGAGCGCAAGCAGTTCGGCCAGCCGATCGGCGATTTCCAGCTGATGCAGGGCAAGCTCGCCGACATGTATTCGACCTGGCAGGCCACGCGCGCCTATGTCTATGCCGTGGGCAAGGCCTGCGACCGCGCCAATCACGCGCGCACGCTGCGCAAGGACGCGGCGGCTGCGATCCTGTATTCCGCGGAGAAGGCGACTTGGATGGCCGGCGAGGCGATCCAGGCACTCGGCGGCGTCGGCTACACCAGCGAGTTTCCGGTCGGCCGGCTGTGGCGGGACGCCAAGCTCTACGAGATCGGGGCGGGTACGTCCGAGGTGCGGCGCATGCTGATCGGCCGCGAGCTGATGTCGGAAACCGCTTAAATCCTCCACGCAACCTCGTCACCAGAAACGCGGGACCTCAATGCCGCTCCATTCCAGCATCGATCCATCCTCCCAGGATTTCGCGCGCAATTCCGAATCCATGCGGGCGCTCGTCGCGGATTTGCGCGAGAAGCTCGCCCAGGTCGCCGGCGGCGGCGGCGAGGCCTCGCGCAACCGCCACACCTCGCGCGGCAAGATGCTGGCGCGCGAGCGCGTCGATCTCCTGGTCGATCCCGGCACCTCGTTCCTGGAACTGTCGCCGCTCGCGGCCCATGGCCTCTATGGCGGCGACGTACATTCGGCGAGCGTCGTCACCGGCGTCGGGCGCATTTCGGGGCGCGAGTGCGTCATCGTCGCCAATGATGCCACCATCAAGGGCGGCACCTACTACCCCATGACCGTGAAGAAGCATCTGCGTGCGCAGGACATTGCGCGACAGAACAATCTGCCCTGCGTCTACATGGTCGATTCCGGCGGCGCCTTCCTGCCGCTACAGGACGAGATCTTTCCGGACGAGCGCCATTTCGGCCGCATCTTCTACAACCAGGCCCAGATGTCCTCGCAGGGCATCCCGCAGATCGCCATCGTGATGGGCTCCTGCACCGCCGGCGGCGCCTACGTGCCTGCGATGTCGGACGAGAGCATCATCGTGCGCAACCAGGGCACCATCTTCCTCGGCGGCCCGCCGCTGGTGAAGGCTGCGACGGGCGAGGTCGTCAGCGCCGAAGAGCTCGGCGGGGCCGACGTGCATTCGCGGCAATCGGGCGTGACCGACCACTATGCCCAGAACGACGCCCACGCGATCGGCATCGCGCGTCGCATCGTCGGTACGCTGAAGCCGTCTGCGCGGCCAAACCTCAACATGCATCCGCCGCGCGATCCGCTGTTTGCGGCGGAGGAGATCTATGGCGTGGTGCCCGTGGACGGCAGAAAGCCGTTCGACGTGCGCGATATCATTGCTCGCGTAGTAGACGGTTCCGAGTTCGACGAGTTCAAGAAACTCTATGGCACGACGCTGGTGTGTGGCTTCGCGCATATCTGGGGCTACCCGGTCGGCATCATCGCCAACAACGGCATCCTCTTCAGCGAAAGTTCGCTGAAAGGCGCGCATTTCATCGAGCTGTGCTGCCAGCGCGGCATTCCGCTGGTGTTCCTGCAGAACATCACAGGCTTCATGGTCGGCAAGAAATACGAGGCCGGCGGCATTGCGCGCGACGGCGCCAAGCTGGTGACGGCGGTCGCGACCGCATCCGTGCCGAAATTCACCGTGGTGATCGGCGGCTCCTACGGCGCCGGCAATTACGGCATGTGCGGCCGTGCTTATTCACCGCGCTTTCTGTGGATGTGGCCGAACGCGCGCATCTCGGTGATGGGCGGCGAGCAGGCCTCGATGGTGCTGAGTCAGGTCCGCCGCGACAATATCGAGGCCAAGGGCGATAGCTGGTCGAAGGAGGCAGAGGACAAATTCCGCAAGCCGATCCGCGACCAATATGAGAGCCAGGGGCATCCCTATTACGCGACCGCGCGGCTGTGGGACGACGGCGTGATCGACCCAGCCGACACCCGCCTCGTGCTCGGCCTTGGCCTTTCGGCGGCATCGAATGCGCCGATCGAGCCGACGAAGTTCGGCCTGTTCAGGATGTGATGCGATGGACCGCTCAAAGCTCTACCGCCGTTTTCGCACGCTCCTGATCGCCAATCGCGGCGAGATCGCCTGCCGCGTGATCCGCACCGCGCGCGCCATGGGTCTGCGCACGGTGGCGGTCTATTCCGAAGCCGATCGCGATGCGATGCATGTCGCGCTCGCGGACGAGGCCGTGCTGCTCGGGCCTGCGCGCGCCCGCGACAGCTACCTCGATGTCGAGCGGCTGATCGAGGCCGCGCGCAAGACCGGCGCCGAGGCCGTGCACCCCGGCTACGGCTTCCTGTCGGAGAACGCCGAGTTCGCGCAGGCTTGCCTCGATGCCGGCCTCGTGTTCGTCGGCCCGACCGCCGAGATGATGACGGCGATGGGCTCGAAGTCAGGCTCGAAAGCACTGATGGAGAAGGCGGGCGTCCCGCTGGTGCCCGGCTATCACGGCGAGGCCCAGGACGATGCGACGCTGGCGAAGGCCGCCGACAAGATCGGATTCCCGATCCTGGTCAAGGCGTCCGCCGGCGGCGGCGGTCGCGGCATGCGCATCGTGCGCTCGGCGGCCGAGCTTACGCCGGCCATCGTCAGCGCCAAGCGCGAGGCCAAGGCGGCATTCGGCGACGACCGCATGCTGATCGAAAAATATGTCGACAATCCCCGCCATATCGAGGTGCAGATCATCGGCGACAGCCACGGCAATCTGCTCTCGCTGTTCGAGCGCGAATGCACCTTGCAGCGCCGGCACCAGAAGGTGATCGAGGAGGCGCCGTCGCCGACGCTCAATGCGGCCCAGCGCGAGACGGTCTGTGCCGCAGCGCGGAAGGCGGCGGGTGCGGTGAGCTATGTCGGCGCGGGCACGATCGAGTTCGTCTCCGACGGCAAGGACGTGTTCTTCATCGAGATGAACACGCGCCTCCAGGTCGAGCATCCCGTGACCGAATTGATCACTGGGATCGACCTCGTCGAATGGCAGCTGCGTGTCGCCTTCGGCGAGGCGCTGCCCATGAGACAGGACGAGATCAAGCTCAACGGCCATGCCATCGAGGCGCGCGTCTACGCGGAGAATCCGACGAAGAATTTCATGCCGTCGGTCGGCAGGATCTCGACATGGCGTTTGCCGGCCGAGACCGGCGGCCTGCGCATCGATGCCGGCTATCGCGAGGGCGATGGCGTCTCGCCGTATTACGATGCGATGCTCGCCAAAATGATCGCATGGGCGCCGACGCGCGATGTCGCGATCGATCGGCTCAATCGTGGCCTGGAAGATTCCGATGTCCGCGGCATCGTCACCAACATCCCGTTCCTGTCGGCGCTGATCACGCATCCGAAGGTGCGGGCGAATGCGATCGACACCGGCTTCATCGAGCGCGAGCTGGCGGTGCTGACGCAGGCCCCGTCGGCGCCCGGCGAGCTCGATCTGTGTGCCGCGGTTGCCGCAATCGTCGATGACGAGCGACAGGTAGCGCTAGGTGAGGCGGCGTCACCCTGGCAGATCTTTGGCTGGCAGCCGGTCGGCCGCCGCCAGCGCAATTTTGCGTTCCGCGTCGGGCATGGGTCCGAGCAGAAGATCACGCTGAACTATGGCAGCGGCCCGTCGACGCTCGTTATCGGCGAGCGTGAGCTGGCGTTCACGGTTGCGCCGAAGGATGGCGGCTTCGATCTGACGCTGGATGGCGTCAAGTCCTCCGTTGCCGTCGTGATCGACGGCCACGAACTCTACTTGCGTACACGCAATGGCCGCTTCGACCTGCACTGGGTCGATCCGTTCGGCGGCGAGAGCGAGGAGCATGTCGGCGAAGACAAGATTGCGGCGCCGCTGCCGGGCACCGTCGTCGCCGTGCTGGCCGAGGAGGGCGCCAAGCTCGAGAAGGGCGCCCCCATTCTCACGCTGGAAGTGATGAAAATGGAGCAGACGCTGCGGGCGCCCTATGCCGGCGTGCTGAAATCGATCAAGTGCAAGGTCGGCGATATCGTTCAGGAAGGCATCGAGCTCGCTGTGGTCGAGGCTTCCGGGGAGTGACATGAGCGAACCCGTCCGCATCATCGAGATGGGGCCGCGCGACGGCCTCCAGAACGAGAAGACGCCTGTGAGCGTCGAGGCTCGCATCGCCTTCATCGAGGCGCTGGTCGCCGCCGGGCTCGATACGGTCGAGGTCGGCGCGTTCGTCTCGCCCAAGGCGATCCCTCAGATGGCAAGCTCGGACGCCGTGCTGCGCGGCGTAAGCCACGTGAAGGGCGCCGAGTTCCATGTGCTGGTGCCGAACGAGAAGGGCTATGACGCCGCACGCGCCGCAGGCGCCAAAGTGGTCTCCGTGTTCGCTGCGGCCTCGGAAGGCTTTTCGCGCGCCAACATCAATTGCACCGTCGCGGAATCCATCGAGCGGTTCAAGCCGGTGCTGGCGCGCGCCAAGGCCGACGGCGTCCCGGTGCGCGGCTATATCTCCTGCGTGCTCGGCTGTCCTTTCGACGGCGAGATCAAGCCGAAGGCGGTCGCAGATCTTGCGAGCACGCTGTGGGAGCTCGGCTGCTACGAGATCTCGCTCGGCGATACCATCGGCGTCGGCACGCCCGACAAGGCGAAGGAGATGCTGCGTGCGGTCAGCGCCAATATCCCGCCGGCAAAGCTCGCGATGCATTTCCACGACACTTACGGTCAGGCGCTCGCCAATCTCTATGCCGGGATGGAGGAGGGGGTCCGGGTCATCGATGCCGCCGCCGGTGGGCTCGGCGGCTGTCCCTACGCGCCCGGCGCGACCGGCAATGTCGCGACCGAAGACGTCGTCTACATGCTTGAGGGCATGGGCGTGAAGACCGGCGTCGACATGGAGAAGCTGCTGGCGGCGACCAACGCGATGAGTGTCGTGCTGGGCAAGCCGCCCGTGAGCCGCGTGGCCTCTGCGCTGAACGCGAAGAAGAAGCGGGCCGTCTCCTAGTCCTCCGGCGGAGAGGGCGCTACCTGCTCCCGTCCGGCCCCATCACCAGGTCCGGCAGCCAGGTCGAAATCTCCGGCACCAGGCACAGCAGCAGCACCGCGGCCATCATCAAGAGCACGAAGGGCAGCGTGCCCCAGATCACCTCGCTCAGCGAGATGTCGGGAGCAACGTTGCGGATGACGAAGATGTTGAGGCCGACGGGTGGATGGATCAGTCCCATCTCCATCACGATGGTCATGACCACGCCGAACCAGATGATGTCGAAATTGGCGGCGCGGAGCGGCGGCAGGATGATCGGCGCGGTCATCAGGATGATCGACACCGGCGGCAGGAAAAAGCCGAGCACGACCACCATGACGAGGATCGCGAACAACAGCCCCCAGCGCGGCAGATGCATCGCGACGACGGATTCGGCCGCCGATTGCGAGATGTGCAGATAGCTCATCACGTAGGAATAGAGCAGCGACATGCCGATGATCATCATCAGCATGGTCGATTCCCGGATCGTCGACTTCATGATCGGGCCGAGATCTTCGGGCCGCCACACGCCATAGATCGCCGCGATCAGCCCGAGCGCCAGGAGGCCGCCGAGGCCGGCCGTCTCCGACGGCGTGGCGAAGCCGCCATAGAGGGCTGCCATGACGCCGGTCAGGAGCAGCACGAACGGGATCACGCGCGGCAGCACGCTGAAGCGTTCGGCGAGCGTGTACTCGTCGCGGGCGAGAATGGCGGCCTCGGGGCCGCCGTTCTTGTAGGCGGCTTCGGCCGCGGCATATTCCTGGCGAAAGCGGAAGACCGCATAGAATCCGAACAGCGAGACCAGCAGCAGGCCGGGGCCGATGCCGGCGAGGAACAGGCGCCCCAGCGACTTCTCGGCAGCGACTGCAAACAGGATCATGGTGATCGACGGCGGCAGCAAAATGCCGAGCGTGCCGCCGGCGGCAATGATGCCGGCCGCGAAACCGCCGGAATAGCCGCGCTTGCGCATCTCGGGGATGCCGGCCGAACCGATCGCCGAGCAGGTCGCCGGGCTCGAGCCCGCCATCGCCGCGAACAGCGCGCAGGCGAACACGTTGGCAACGCCGAGACCGCCCGGCACGCGATGCAGCCAGGCATGCAGGGCGGAATAGAGGTCCTGGCCGGCGCGCGATTTGCCGATCGCGGCGCCCTTGAGGATGAAGAGCGGGATCGACAGCAGCGTGATTGAGGCCATCTCCTCATAGACGTTCTGCGTCACCGTATCGAGCGAGGCCGCGGGCATGTAGATGCCCATGAACGCGACCGCGACCGCGCCGAGCGCGAATGCGATCGGCATGCCCGAAAACATCACGAGCAGCGTCACGACCCCATAAGCGACGCCGATGCCGAAAACGCTCATGGACGCCTGGCTCCCGCGAAAGGCAGCGCCAGCTGCACGAGGATCTGTACGCAGAGCAGGCTCATGCCGAGCGCCATCAGGGAATAGGGAATGGCGAGCGGCGGCGACCACATCGAGTTCGAGACCTGGCCGTCGACATAGGCCTCGTGGGTCAGCGTCCACGACTTCCAGGTGAAGAAGGCGCAGAACAGGAATGTCGCGACGTCGACGATCCAGAGCCGGATTTTGTTCGCAAGGGGCGACAGCAGGCCGACGAAGGCTTCGATGCCGATATGGCCGCGGCTCTGCTGTACATAGGCTGCCGTCATGAAGGTCGCGCCGACCAGCAGGAACACGGCCGCCTCGTCCTGCCAGTAGTTGGCGGCCTTGAACAGCGCGCGGCTCAGCACGCTGTAGCTCAGGATGGCGCAGGCCGCGACCAGCGCCAGCGCTGCGAACACGACGATGACGCGATTGAGGATGGCGAGGCCGCGATCGAGCACTGCCGCAAGGCCGGTTCCTGCGGCAGTATTCGCCGTGTCGTCACGATCCGTCAGCGGACCGTGGCTCATGCAGCGACGTCGGAGGCGAGCTTGAGCAGGTTCGCGGCGGTCGCGGTCTTGGCGCCGTAATCCTTCCACGCGGTGTCGCGCGCGATGTCGCGCCACTTGCCGACGGTCGCGGCGTCGAGCGCCGAGACCTTGGCGCCGGCCTTCTCGTAGACCTTGGCAACCTCGATGTCGTCATCCTGCGCGCCCTTTCGGCCGAAGGCCTCGAGCTCCTGACCGACCGCGACCAGGATGTCCTGCTGGTTCTTCGGCAGCTTGTCGAAGATCGCCTTCGACATCATCAGCGGCTCGAGCATGAACCAGTAGGACGCGCCCGCACCAGAGGTCAGCGACTTCGCGACCTCTTCGAGGCGGAACGAGATCAGGCTGGTGGAGGAGGTGATACCGGCGTCGCACGCGCCGGTCTGCATCGCCGCGTAGATTTCGTTGGAGGGCACCGACAGCACCGAGGCGCCGGCGGTCTGGAGCACCATGTCCATCTCGCGCGAGCCGCCGCGCACCTTCATGCCCTTGGCATCTTCCGGCGCCACGATCGGCTTGGAGCGGCTGGCGACGCCGCCGGCCTGCCAAACCCAGGTGAGCAGGATGATGCCCTTGTCGGCGAGGAAGTCGGTCAGCGCCTTGCCGACCGGTTCCTTCTTCCAGCGCATGCCCTGGTCGTAGGTGGTGACGAGGCCGGGCATCAGGCCGATATTGGTCTCGGGGAGTTCGCCGCCGGCATACGGCATCGGATAGAGCGAGATGTCGAGCGCGGCCTTGCGCATCGCGGAGAACTGCGCGTTCGTCTTGATCAGCGAGGAGTTCGGATAGATCTCGGCCGCGATTTCGCCGTTGCTGCGCTTGCTGACTTCGGCTGCGAACATGCGGCACAGCCGGTCGCGGAAATCGCCCTTGTCGATGGTGCCGCCGGGGAATTGGTGCGAGATCTTCAGCGTGGTCGCGGCATGCGCGGTGCCGATGCCGAAGCGAAGAATGGCGGGTGCGACGACGGCGGTCGCGAGCAGATGGCGGCGCGTGAGCATTGGAGTATCCCCCTGGAGCGGTTCTTCGGACGGTTCTTGTTGGACGTGATCTGGGTGGGTGGTGAGATGAGACCGGCGCGGAGGCCATCCTAGCCTGTCTTCAACCCCGAGTTCTCTCATTTGATAGGGCGAGACGGAATGCCGCGGCAAGTGTTCGCCTTGCTGCGCTGCACACGCCCGGCCTGATGTTCCGATCGTTAACGCCGTACATCAGGTGACGATCGGGCGAGGCGCGCCCCACGGCCTCCGAAAAAATCTAGGATCTCGCGTAACAAGGACGTGCATCGATCCGTCGAGATTGTTTAGCGGCACACGTCGCTGACAAACATCACCTCGAAGGGAAGATTTCTCATGACCATTCGCACCCGCATCGTGCTCGGCGTCTCGGCTGCCGCTCTCTCGCTTGGCCTTGCGCTGTCGCCGGCCGCTTTCGCCCAGGACAAGATGGGCAAGGACGACGGCATGATGAAGAAGGACACGATGTCCAAGGACAGCATGAAGAAAGATCACATGTCCAAGGACGACGGCATGAAGAAGGACACGATGTCGAAGGACGGCATGAAGAAGGACGACGGGATGATGAAGAAGAACTGATCTCCTGCCGTCACCCCGGTCGCCTCGATCAGGCGCGCCGGCCATGCGCTCGAGCCGGTTTCGGCCCGGACTCCGTCGTCGCGTCGCGCGCACCCGGCTGATCCGTCATGATTTGACCTGAAGCAAATGCGCTTCAGGTCAAATTCTGTTGAAGCTTACTTCCGCTTGGCCTTGCGGGCGGCGTAACGGGCGTCGCGCTTGGCCTTCTGCTCGGCTTCGAGCTCAGCTTGCCTGGCGATCGCTTCCTCTGCCTCACGGGCTATCCGCGCGGCCTCGGCCGCTGCAGCCTCTTCCGCGATACGCTTCTGCTCGGCCTTTTCGGCTTCGCGCGTGGCTTTTGCCTCGGCGCGCTTGGCCGCGAGCGCTTCGCGCTCGGCACGCTTCGCCGCAACCGCTGGGTCATCGGGCCCGGGCTGCGACTTGAATTTGTTCAAAAGATTTTTGCGTGCGTCCTGCGCCGCCTTTTGCCGGTCTGCGAAGCCGGGTTCCCTGAATCCACTCATCGACGAGCCTTGTCTTCCTCGCTTTCAGTCCTACATCACTGCGTGTTGGTACGTCGGCTGGGCACAAGCAGGCGCCACGCGACGCAGAAGCGTGTACATCGCCGCGCGCCGCGAAGCCACCCATAATCGCAGCCGATCAGGTCCACGAAATCGCTGAACCAGCCGATCCATCGTAGCCCGGAAAAACTGCCGAATTGTGATGTCCCTCATAAGGGCACCCAGCGGCGGCGCCTAGCGTCCGCCCCAACGAGACGGAGCACGGGCATGATGTTTTTCCGGCTGAGCCTGAAAGCCCTTGCAATCACGGTCGCCGCGGTGGCGGTCGCAGGCGCGGTGCTGTTGGCCGCGCGTCCCCAGCCCATCGAGAGCGCCGTTCTGGGGGCCGCCTGGGAGTGCACCCAGACCGCGTTCATCCTCACGAGCTGCGCGCCGCGCAGGCAACAGGTGATCCCGGCGGTCGAGACCTCGCGCAAGGAAGCGCTATTGCCGACCAAGGGCTGAGTCCCGAGGGTACCGGGCTGGATGTGACGCGACGTCGCAGAGGTGATAAAGCGCCTCGCCGAGCGACAGGGTCCCCATGTCCAATTTTGAGTCCAAGCCTGAAATCAAGCCTGGCCCCGCCGAAAAACCCGGTGCATCGGCAAAGCCCCAATCCGGCGACAATCGCCGGGGCGCGATCGCCGGGCTGATCATTGCCGCCGTCATCCTCGGTATCGGCTTGTGGCTCGCCCGCGATCTCACCGCGGCCAGCAAGATGCAGGACTGCCTGATGTCGGGGCGCACCAATTGCAATGTGATCGAGCCGGCGCGCTAGAGCCGTCTCGCGGCCCGCCGGGCCGAAAAATTGCCGTGATCTTAAACATTTGTAACGGGACACGGCCGGCTTTGGCAGGTCAGTTATGTCAGCCGGCATCAGTCAGGCGCGCTCCGAATCGTCTATCGCGCCTGAACCACGGCATTTTCTGGAAGTTGAGGGGTAGGCACGAATGAGTGCGTCCAGCCGCATGAAGATCATCATTCCCATGGTTTCGGCCATGTCCCTGCTGGCGTTGTCGGCGCAAGCGCAGGACGCGGGTCCGCCCAAGGGCGGCGGACAGCCGCCGGGGCAGGACGCCGGTGCTCCGCCCCCGGCCAATCAGAACATCCGCAAGGGGCCTCCGCCGCAGCAGGCGGCGCACCCGGCGCCTCCGCCGGGCGGGCAGGCCCATGCGGGTCCAGGAGCAGGTCCCGGCCAACGTCACGCCGGAGGCCCGCCTCCCGGTCCCGGTCGCCACATGGCACGCGGGCCAGTACCGATGCGCGACTGGGGCGGGCATGCCTACCGCGGCAATCTGGCCTGGGACGGCGGACGCTGGCGCCACGAGGTCCACAACGGCCGGGCCGGCTGGTGGTGGGATGTCGGCGGCGTCTGGTACTATTATCCGCAGCGGATGGATGGCCCGCCCGCCTACATCTCCGAGGACTATATCGACGATGCGCCGGTGGCCTACGCGCCGCCCGGTCCGCCGGTCGCCTATGAACCGCCGCCGCCTCCACCGCCGCCCGCCGATCCCGGCGCGAGTGCGCTCGGCGGGGCCCTCGTCGGCGGTGTGCTCGGTGGTCTGCTTTCGGGCAACGCCACGGGTGCAGCCGCAGGCGCCGTGATCGGCGGTGCGACCGGTGCCATCGCCGGCGCGACCGCCGCGTCGCGACCCGGTTATTATTTCGCCCAGGGCAATTGCTACTACCGCTATCCAAGCGGCCAGTACGTGCAGGCCGACCCGCGCGCCTGCTACTGAAGCTCTCGAGCGAAATCTGACTGAGAAGAGGCGGGCCCGGTGCCCGCCTCTTTTGCGTTTGCGCGCGCGACGGCGTTGAGCGTTAGCCGACGAGCCAGGTCATGAACGCCATCGCAGCCCACACCAGGCCGCCGATCCAGGCCGTCATCACCAGGACGACGGTGGCGAGAAGGGCGAGACCGAACAGGTCGGTCTTGCGGGATGATGTGCCAGCCTGTGCCGCCGCTTCTGCCTTGTGAGCCATGAGAAGATCAGCCGCTCCGTCCCGGGTCGCGTGTTCTTGTCTTGCGTAGCGTGGTGTTTAGCGAACGGGCGGAAACTTGGCTGTGATGCAATTCACAGATGCGCCGGAATGACATCCGGCCTCGGGGGCAGTCGGCCTCAGTTTATGAAAATACGAATGCCGGCGCCGTTGGCGTTGTCACTGACGTCTTTGCGTTTCGGCGGGGATGTTACTGCGCAAAGGTGAGTTTGCGCTGCACGCAGCCGCCCGCCAATGGATCGCGGTAATATCGTGGGGAAACTGCGCGCCGATGCGACTTTTTCCTCCGCAATCATACGGACGAAATTGCCACGTATTTGTTCATATCGGCCGGCTAGACTTGGCTCTATGTGTATGACGTACGACCCACAGCACGAAGCCGAGGCGGCGATGAAGCGCGCAGCGGCGTCCGAAGGCCCGGACCGGCAACGACTCATTGAACTGGCCCTTGCCTGGCATCAGCTCGCCCGCGATCGTCGCGACGACGAGCGGAGAAGCTGATCGTTGTCTGACAGGAAAGTGCGTCCGGTTCAGTCTCGTCACCAGTCATGAGAAAGCCCCGTGCTCGGGGGACAAGCACGGGGTCCTTCAAAGCCGACCGGGGGGTGGTAGGTCGGCACCACTCTGTTTCGTCACATCCAACCTGCGGGTCGTGATCTCGTTCCACGCCAATGCGCATTTTGTCGGATGCCGCAAACGATCCGCGCCGGATTCGGCGCGTGCTCGCACTGCGAATGTGTCGACGGACTGGTTGGACGAAACACGGCGTTAAGACATACGCCGTGAGGGTTTTTCCGATTGCGATTCGTGCGCCGCGAACGGAGCGGAATCGGACCGTGAACAAGCAAACCGGCCGAGTTGTCAGGATGGCGGGCTGACTTGCTGGCGTGCTTGAATCACTCGATCGCGAGGCAATGCTCCAAGGCCGGCTCCTCCTGGCCGTGGCGTGTCCAGGCCTGAACGATGAAGGCGGGTTGGTGCTGAGCCATGGCGGCATCCGCAATGGACGCGCGCGCCGCCTCGATGCGCCCTGCGATTGCGCTTGAGTTGACGTCCACGATCGCATCGAGCGCCAGAAACGACATCGCAACGATCGCCACCACGAAGGCGATTCCCATTCTCGTCAATTCGGCGCGCGGCATTCACAGTCCTTCTCGGGCAAACCTCGCCCGCCGCGCATAGATAGGCCGCGTCCCTACCGTTCAAAGACCGGAGTAAGCCTACCCACGCGTTCGTGAAAGACGATGGATTGCAGAGGGCGACGGGTGGCGCGTTAGGATGAGTGCTGGCGCACTTCGACAAGACCGAGGCTTGGCGATCCCGGCAGGAATCGAACCTGCAACCCTCAGAGTAGAAACCTTTTGTCGCATCAAATAAATCAAAGACTTAGATCGTTCGTGTACTATTGGCGTCTCATTCACGCGCCTAGAAGTCGGGCTTGCACGTTTGCGGCGGCGCGCTGATCGGCATCGGCGTCCGCGAAGAGGTGGCCGTAGATGTCGAACGTCACCTTGATCGAGCTGTGTCCCATTAGCCGCTGGATCTGCTTCGGATTGTAGCCGCTCTCGATCCACAGGGAGGCGCAGGCGTGGCGGAGCGAGTGCATGCCGTATTTGGGCAGGTGCGTTATCTTTGGCTTGCCAGCGTCGTTTAAAACCGGCTTGCCGGCCTCGTCCAGGATGGGGTGAGGTTCGGTGATCTCTTTGGCGACCAGAATCGGTTGGAGCCCACGCTCGAGGAGGTTCGAATGGCTCTCGACTTTGCCGACGCCGTTCGGAAACACCAGGTCCAGCACCCTGATAGGATCTCCGCCGGCGCCTTTTTTCCCGGTATCGCGCTTCGGACAGGCCAGCTTCCATTCTCGCAGCGCGTTGATCACGATCGGCGGACAGGGGATCGAGCGATAGGCGGCCTTCGATTTGAGCTTGCCGATTCGATGCGAGGCATCCGCGCGCTGGGTTAAGCTCAACTGCCTTCCATCGAGATCCACGTTCGACCAGGCGAGGCCGCGGAGTTCGCTGGCGCGTAGTCCGCAGAAGATGGCTGTGAGAATGACCGGACGCCATCGGCCCACAGCCCCGGCAATTATTTCCTGCAACTCGGCCTTGGTCGGAATAACCGGGCGGGGGTCGTCGCGCTCAGGAAGGTCGAGGTCGACACCGACCGTCGGCGCGGTGCTGCATAGACCGCGGCGCCTCAGTTCCTTGAAGATGGCACCGAGCGATCCGACGATTTTCTTTATCATTTCGGCCGAGCGGCCAGCATCGCGCAGTTGGTCGGCGAAAGCATTGACCATTGGCACGTTGAACTCGGAGGCCTTCTTCGTACCGATAAAAGGAACGATGTGCAGATCAACGTGCTCCTCGTAGCACCTCACGGTTGTCGGCTCGAGGCCCTTTTCGTTGCAGCGCTTGATCCACAGGGCGGCACCTTCCTTGATGGTAGGAGAGACGCTTGCTGGCGTATGGAGGCCGCGGGCAACATCGTGTTGCACCTCAACGAGCCAAGCCTCACCATCGCTTTTGCGCGCGAATTGCTTTGTTCTTCGAACACCACCGCCGTCCGTGTAGGAGGCGCGCCAACGAACTAAGCCAGAAGGAAGCACTCGTTTACGGACGGTCGCCATGTTCGATTACTCCGGTTTCTCAGTGGGCTTCCGAAATTCCGCCAGTGCGAGACTAATTTTGTCGAGGTCGCTTAGGATTGATTGTTTAAGAACGCCCGGGTGGCGAGCATCTTCCTCTGGAATGTACAGTTCATAGTGCCGCGGAGCCGCGCCTCTACGCGAGACGAAGTAGGATACCCTCACCAAATTCGAGTTCAGCTCGATCTGAATACGAGGGATACGGCTAGCCAATTCGGGCTCCGTTAGTGCAGTTGTCAAAATATCCGAGAGAAAACTTTTGCCCGTCACCGGGCACGAATGGGAGTCAGGTAGGAAGAAGCTTGCAGCGCAAACCCTTTCAGTGCGGCGAACTTCGGCCAGCGAGTCCGTGCCTGCATATGCAAGCAAAAGAACCGCTACCGTATGCGGCGACAGCCTAACTCCGCTGCCAGGTCCTCGACCTTGTAGCGATTCGAGAAGTCCTCTCTGCACGAGCGAGCGCTGCCGCTCGTACAGAACGCCTTGAGATGCTCCAACTATCTCGGACAGGACGGGAAGGAAGGCGTTTAGGCTTGTCATGGCGACACTGTACACAGGCCAATGCCGTAGGTCTACAACATTCCTTGCGCGCCTGCCCTGAATATTGTAGAGCTACAATATTTGGCGCGGCGGAGGCCATAGCGTGACTGATAGTGACCAGGAAGCGGGGTGTCTCGTTTACACCGTCCCGGAAGCGGGGGCGAAACTTGGGTTGAACAAGAACGCGGCTTATGCGGCGGCTGCTCGTGGCGATCTGCCAACAATCCGCATCGGCAAGCTGCTTAAGGTGCCGAAAGCTGCGTTTCACGCCATGATCGAGGCGGCGGGCCAGAAATGAGCGCCGTAGTCCTTCCGTTTCCGCTCTCACGCCGGTTGGACCTTATCCAGCGACAGGCCGAGTATGCGTTGGCGCTGAAGCCTGACAAAGGTGAGGCCCATATCGAGCGCCAGATCCGCTACCAGGCCGATGCGCTCCGCCGCCGAGGTATTCCCGAGGAGCTTGTCCGGCGCGAGTTAGCGAGCATGCGGGCGGCCATCGGGGTCGCGATGTGGCGCCTAACGTTCGGCGAGACTGCATGAAACGCCGACGCAACCGGATTCTTAGCCAATTTGCCGCGCGCCCGATCGAAATGCTGGAGTCGCCGGCCTTTCGCGCGCTCAGCTTAGCGGCCCGCCGTGTGCTCGACCGTGTCGAGATCGAGTCCGCCCACCATGGCGGTCAGGACAATGGCAAGCTGCCGGTTACATTCGACCAGTTCTGCGAGTACGGCTTACATCGTCACTCGATCGCGCCCGGCATACGGGAATGTGTTGCACTGGGCTTTCTGGAGATCACTCAAAAGGGCAGGGCAGGCAACGCTGAGCACCGTGCGCCCAATCTCTTCCGGCTGACATACCGGTATGCAGATGGGGTCCCGGGCGACGGTTCGCACGAGTGGAAATCTATCAAATGCTTAGCAGATGCGGAGCGTTTGGCAGCCGCCGCGCGCGCCGCTAAGTCCTTCAAGAAAACGAAAAACCAGTGCCGGGAAATGCCAAGTTTCAGTGCCAAAAACCGGCACCGAAACCTGGATTCTCCGGTGCCAAAAACCGGCACTAAGGAAGCGGCAAAAACCGGCACTACCTCTATATCTCGGGACCCTACGGAGCAGACGCCCCGCGAAGCGCGCCTGCCTCAAGGCGCCGTAGCGAGCGGGGCGGCGGGCCACGACGAACCAATTCGCCTGGACCATCTGCACGCCCGCTTAGCGCAGAAGCTGAGCTGGGACGTCGTCAGCAGCATGTCCGATTCAGAGCTCGAAGCCGCGGCGGAGCTGGAGCGGGTCGGGTCATTGGATGGCGTCGCGGCCATACAAATCAGGCTTCGCAACAAGGTGGCGGGTGGAAGGAGTGCCGGATGAGGCCATTGCGCAACCGTCACCAACCGCAGCAGATCGGCGGCGTCGTAAGCCTGACTCGGCTCAGAGATCGAATGGGCGAGGGCGACGAGAGGTTCTCGGTGTCGTGGCACTCGATCGGCGGCGATCTCCGCTGGTTATCGCCGGGCATGTCGGAGGAGGTTGCCGCGGCGGCAGCGCAGTTGCTCGCCAATTTTACCGGAGGAGTGCTCAGAAGGTGACTGTCACCTGGGCCGACGACCCTCACCATCGCCAATGCGGTCGCGCTGCTCAGAAGCGAACCCCGACCGGATCGAACGACGACTTCGGGTACCCGCCGCCAGTGGTCGAAGGACCCGTGGGGCCAGCGGGACCGCTGGGGCCCGTAGGGGCTTGGTTGGTCGACGACGACGAGGTCTTCAGAATCGTCGGAATGAACAACTGCCCGAAGAGGCCCAAGCCGCTGCCTGCCACCGTTTCTAGTTGCGCTTCGTTGAGTTCGAACATTGGTCGTCTCCCGGTTTGTAATGACTGTGGCCCCAACCATACCGCAGGCCGGATTCTGCGAACCGTGACCGACATCACTTGGCTCTATACCCCAGTCTACACCCCTCGCAGCCCTCACAGAGGCGGAGCAGTGAGCGGTGTGAGCACTGTTAGCGGGATTGAGACTGCGTCCACCGCTCCAGCCGCCCGATCGCTGCTTCTCGTTCGTGTTGAGCATACCAAAGCAGAAACAGCGCGATGGACCCGGCGAAGGCCACGATCCCAATCAGAAGGTTTCGATTCCTCATCGTCGAAGAATGTCCGCCGACCGATATGGTTCCGTTGTGGCGCAGGGTGGCATTTCAATCTCTACGCGTTTGGGCAGCCGCAACCGCACACCCCTCACAGTTGGTCAGATGAGGAGGTGGAGCAGTGAGCGGTGTGAGCACTGTGCAGAGTTACTGGGGACGCTGACGCGATGTCCTCTCCAGGTAAATCCTTGACGGTTCTTACTGCGGCTGACGTGCGCGCCGAAGTTGCCAGGCTCAAGCTTTTGGCGGAGCAATCCACAGACGCAACGATTAGGGCTGCTTATCAACGAGCGCTCCGCGCGTTCTTTCAGCAAGCTCCCGGCCGGCCCGCCAAATACAAAGATCTCGACCGATCGCTCTTGGATGATGTCGCTAATAGACTCGCAGCCGGTAACTGGAAGTCCGAACGTGATGTCATTCTGGACGTTGTATGGAGCCGTTCGCATGACGAAAAGGATTTGAAACGGCACTATCGGCGCATTGTGCGCCACCGCCGCAAGCAGGGTCTTAAGCCACCTCAAAAAAAACGTGTGACATAATGATTTTTGTCACACCTCAGGTCCTCTAGCGTGCTTCTCGTCAACTCCATTGGGTAAACGCTAGATGCCAGTCGCTGCCTTGAAATCTGCGAAGCAAAAGGACTTCACGATTCCCTCTCTTGCCGAGGCTTCACCTAAGTATGCCGAAATGATTGCTCGTCGGCAGCAATTGCTCACTGATGCGAGCTCAACTGACGCCGAGATCGCACGGGTCGAAGTGCAGATACGTGGGGTCCCTCGCGAACTTCGACGCGCGAAGGTGGCTGAATTGGTCGGGGATCAAATCCCTGATGCGCCGTCCGCCACTCCCGAAAGGCTGAGAGAGCTTCAACAGCATGCGCGTGCGTTGAAGGATGCCGTTAGCGTGCTGGACACCCGCATCGGGCAGGAGCGCACTAACGCATCCGTGGCCATCTGTAATCAGGTCCGTGAAGAGCACCACCGACGCGCCCGCGAGGTGTGCCTGAAGCTGATCGATTTGCGTCAATCAATGCTGGCGTATGCCGAACTGATCGACGCTCTCAATGCTGAGGACGTCGCTTGGTCCTATCTCGGGCCAGCTCAGCTACTCGCCTTGGGCAACCCGCGGGATAATCAGTCTCGAATGGCGATCTACCTCCGGCAAATGGTGGAAGCCGGACACCTTGATGCAACCGAAGTTCCTCAAGCAATACGATAGGGGCGAACAATGTCTATGCGAACGGTCAATGGTTTCCGGCTGGAGAAGCCCGCAGTTACAGATCTGAGTGATACCTGTGTGATCAGGCTGCGGGGAGGTGGGAAGCTGGAGTTCAAGGGCCATGACGTACCTTCATCGCATACGATCGCACGCGTCTTGAAGGCACGAAATAAGCGGCGCGGGACTGGCCTCAAGGATCGGATGGTTCGCGACCTTGCCGCTCGAGAGCGCTGCTAGTCCGGGCTTGAGGATAAGGACAACGAAGCGATGTTCTTCGACGCGCATCGAGCGAGGCGGCAAACAGCTAGACGAGGACGGCTGGCCGACCCAGGGGTAGGGGGTGGTCAAATCTCTGGAGGGTGGGGCGCCGGAACCGGCCAGGGCCAAAAACGCGCAATCGCGCCGCCCCCGATGAAAAACTGCCAACTTCTGAGCTGACATGAAGCCTAAAACACCGAAAGCACCGCCGCATTTAACAGATCCAACGCGCCTTTGGTGGCGGTCTGTCGTCCGAGAATACGCGCTAGAGCCGCATCATTTGCGGCTGCTTCAAGCCGCCTGCGAGTGCTGGGACCGACTTCAGCAATCTCGAGAGCTGCTTGCCCGTGACGGTCTGGTAGTTGAGGGACGGGAGGGCGGTGTCCGTCCACATCCTGCCGTGGCGATCGAACGAGATAGCCGCATTTCGTTCGCAAGGCTCGTCAGAGAGCTCGATTTGGATACCGAACCCGCGCCAAGTGTCAGAACAGCGCCGCCGGCTCTCCGCTCGAACAGGCGGAGCAGCCTCTAATGCCGGTAAAGCGACGCATTGCGAAGCAGCGCGCATTGTCACCGGCTGACGAGATGTTGGCCTGGCACACGATGTTCGATTGCGGCTTCGATTTCTTCGACGACTTGGGGGACATCGGAGTGGAGCCGAGCGATAGCGAGGGGCACCCGCAAGCGGAAGACGCTTGGCATCGCTTGGGCGCGGAGTGGCTGCGGCGCGGTGACCACGCCGGCAGATCGTGTTGGGCGCTTGATACATTTGGTCCGCCAAGGGGGGCTCATGCCCGTTAAACGTCGCGTCTCGAAGAGGCGTGCGATCACGCTCACTCCCGAGGTATTCGCGGTCTTTGAGGCTGGTGACGAATACGCGCTGCGGCGAGCGTTGAGCCTCCCGCCGTGGCACGCATCGCCTCTTGATGACGACTTAGTTGGACCGTCTTACGGCGAAAGTCTCTTGCGTAACGAAACGCGCCAGGCCGCCCTCGAAATCCGCAATGAGATCATCGCTGCGATGGGCCGGGCTAGATGAGCGTCACCGGACGGATCGAAAGAGTTTCGGCGACCGCGGATGTACCGGCGCCAAAGCGACGCTTTCGCGAAGCGGCCCAACTGAATTGAAAGGATACGAGTTATGTTGTTTAGCCCACAGCTTGCAATTCGACGCGCTCGATCAGCCGCTAGCGGCGGCGGGACCACGCCGACGACCTGGAATGCCGGCGACAGCACAAACGTCACGCTTACCGGCAGCAATCTAATCGCGACGGTCGGATCGGGAAGCGGTGGTGTTCGCGGCGTCGCGTCCCTGTCCACCGGCAAGTATTATTTTGAATACACCTACGCAATCCACACGAATTCCTTCAACACCGGCATCGCGCTCGCATCGGCGAGCGTCACGGGATCGACTGGAACGGGGATCGCGTATGTGACCAGGTCTTCCGGTGGAATTTTCGTCAATGGCACAGACTCAGGAAGCGCACTAGGCCTCATCGCGCAGGGTGCCGTCGTGGGTATCGCGGTCGACTTCTCCGCGAATTTAATTTGGTTCAGAATTGCGCCGTCTGGCGCGTGGAATGGCGACGGCTCGGCAAATCCCGCGACAGGCGTTGGCGGCGTCGACATCTCGTCGATCAGCTCGGGGCCGCTATTCCCTATCTTCTTTGGTGCATCCGGCGATGCGGTCACGGCCAATTTCGGCGCAACATCCTTCACCGGCTCGGTGCCTTCGGGCTTCAGCTCGGGATTTCTCGGATAATGCGCCGCTCAGCGCGAAACTGGGCGGCTATTTGCTGCCCACGGCTCGCATGGCGTTTTTGGCCATCTGCTGGCGGTAGGACGCGCGCTCTTTGAAGCGCGCTTTGGCTAGCATCGCCACGCTGACAATTAGGAGAAAAGCCACGGTGCCGATGGTCGCCATCGTCGTCTAGCTCCCGGTAATGCCTTCGGGAATCCTGAATCAACTGAGAGTCGAGCGCAAGGGAAAAGTGATCGAATGCAAAAGACTTCAGCCCGATCCGGGCTACCGCCAAGGAACCCGCTCCCTGCCGTTAACGCAGGGAGCGGGTAGCCAAAAGGGCGCACGAGGGACGGACGCCCGAAAGGGAACAAGCCATTTTCGAGAAAACGCGGCAATATGCCATTAGTGATATTAGGGACGCTATTGCGGGCTGCATTAATACCGTCCGGCTACCGGCCAGCCCTGCGTCCCAGATTGAGACGTATGGCGCAGCCAATTCCAACGAACGGGGAAAACTTGGCAAATTGACGCTGTTAGAGGTACGCTTTGAGTTTCAAGCGTGGGGTGGCGTTACATGAGTAAATGGCAGGACGATTTGAAAGCGCTCGTTGCCGAGTCAACGGAATTTGTGAAGGCAGTCGATTGGGAAACAAATCGTCCCGCGCCGCCCCGAAGAGAGGATGTTGAACGCGTTGGCTTGAAGCCGCTTGATTACGGCAAAGCTGAGCGCGCAGAGATAGCAAGGCGCGTTGAGACCTTCAGGGCGCACCAGGAGCGCTTCGATCGCGAGCGGAAAGAGTTTGCCGCCGCCGCGCTCAAGCGGGCGCTTAAATCCTGATCGTGATAATCGCTGAGTGAGCCGCCCGCCTATCCCAGAACTCGGGTCATGGCCGGGTGCGCTCGGCTGCTCGCTAGCGACGCTCGACACCGCCATGATGAGCACTGCGCCGCCGCGGTTGGGAGTGCCTAAGGAAGGGTTTGAATTTCCGACTCAGGTCCATGTGCTCGATGCGTTCATCCATCAATTTGTTCAATTTCTTGTCCTGCTGAGTATCTCTCTTATGGAGCCTGCGATACAGGTCATAGGCAACGAGCGTCAGGACAATCGCAGCGCCCGCAAAATAGTAGATTAAGGTTTGGTGGAACACGGACACTGCGCTGTCAGTTTGATTGGGCGGGAGCGCGGCCGGCGTTCTCATCACAGATAAAAGCCATATGTCGAGCTGTGATACTTGAAGTGTGCGCCTGTATCTGGGGAATAGCGAGCTGTTTATTTCAGGCTTAAGAATGCGCGCCCCGCCGCCGACCGGGACAGCGAGAGTACAGCTCCTATGGATCGAAACCGAAAACGGCTCCGAGCGTGATCCGGGGCTGGCCGGGAATTCGCTGGAGCCGTTTCGGGGCAGCCGAATCAAACGGCGCGCACTCGCTCAGCATTCCTCATTCTCAGATTTTGCGCACTAACATATGAACCAAAAATTGGCCCCAGCTCGCAGGGTCAGAGGAGCTGGGGCCAGTGGGGTCTGCCCTTCATGGCGGCGAAGGGCGAAGGGAAAACTTGGCAACCCATCGACCGTTCCTATGACCAACCCGTAAATTTCCCAATGGCGCTTCAATTGCGCTGAATCCGCCTCTGCGGGCGTCGGAATTGAAAGGAGATTTTGATTTATCTCAAAGGCGATTCCGCCCCTCTTAGGGATCATCGGGCCATGACGAAGCCCGACAACCAAGCCAAGGAGAAGGAACCTAAACCATCACGCTCCGATGAGACCCGCCGGATCATTGAGGAGTATGCCGACGATCTGCGGGAGATCATCCGAAAGCTTCGCAGCAAGTTGCATTAAGGGCCGCCTCAGTCGCCTCGCTGACGAATATGATGCCGCACAAGAGCGGGGCGAAGTGGCAACACACGGCAGGACAAGTGACGTTCAGCTCGGGAACGTCACCCCGGCCACGGCCGCCGACGTTGGTCTAACGCGCAAAGACATCCACGAAGCTCGCATCATTCGTGATGCTGAAGTGGCTACCTTCCCTTCGCTAGTCCGATCCCAACAAGCCGGCGGGCTCCTTGCGCACCGCGCCACCCGCAGGCTGTCCGTCCTGGCATCTAATCCCGAAGTTGTCGCAGGTCAGGGCAAAAGCTTCTTTCGCCTTTGCATCCTCGAAGCAGAAGCGAGTACCGAGGTCGGCACGATCGGTCCACCAGCCGACCTTGTTGTCTTTTGCAATGCGGAAAGCTTCGCCACGCAACAGATCCAATTGTCTTCCAGCCGCGAGAACAACTAAGCAATTTTCATTTGTCATGAATGTGATCCTCAAAATGAAGCAACGACACCATTTTGATTCCGACAAAAGATGAAAATCGTGTGGCGGCACGGCGAGAGACGGCCCCGGCTTCAGGGAGGCTTTTGGGGTGCGCCGGGGCCGCTCCGCCAGCCCGGCGGCGGGCCAGCGCGATTCAATAACCGCACCGCCTCCAATGTTCCTACCAGCCTCCACTTTGGGAGAGTTACGGCTGCCGGTTCACGCCGGGCGGGCCTTGGTGCGAGCTTCGCAGCACCAGCCGCAGGAGCTGTGCCAGAAGCAGCGCCTGCGGCTTTCGTCTAAAACCAAACCCCTTGCACGCCGAGAAGCACAGCTACGATCGACAGGAGAAGACCAATTCCTGAGAAAATGGCGACCGCGACGAATTGGTCGGCCTCCCTATCCAATGAGGCAGATTTTCGAGCATAGATCGCGCGTGCTGAAATCGATGTTGGCATAATCGCTCCGAGATGGTGCCCCGCCCGTTAAGGATGTCTTCGCGTGCCGCTTAAAGGTTCAAGCAAGCTGAAATCGCAGCGCAGATGGCTCTGGCGGAATCGGATCCGGATAAGGCCCTCGCGGTGCACCTTCTTGCGCTGAACTACTTCGACCAGGCACATCGAGCCATCAAAGACACGGCACCGGCTCCCGGAGAAGCCAACGCCTTCTGTCATCGGCCGACAATGATGCAAGATCCTGAGGTCGAGACCTACTCATTCCACGCGCGCGTTTGCCTCAGCATCGCTGTCGTTGGCTTCGTGATATTAATCGCCGGTTTCTGCTGAGCGCCATTTGGGCGCCTCAGTAAGAGCAACCTAACATTTGTTGTATTGCCCCTGCTTGGGTGGACGGCCTTGCAATGCCTGAACCAAGGCAAACCAACGCTGTGGAATTTACGGTCCGGGCTCGTGCGGACTAGCTGAAGGGCGCCGACACGCTTAAGTCGCACCGATAGCTGATCTTCATTGTGCAGCCACCATATGCCTTTCGTCAAATTCCCAAAGACCCACACCGGTTCTCACCGAGGCGTTCCTTACGTCTTGACACGCGCGAGTCCTGATCGCTGGCAATACTCACTATCCCTCGGTGAAACGGAAAAGACCGGCTCCGTGAAAGCAAAGCTCGGATTGTTGGCGGTCCGGCGCGTGCAAATGCTAATTGATCGCCTGCAAAGGACGGCGGAAGGATGAATTATATTTGAGCAGATCTTCGCCGGGCGGCGTCAGCTTCAAATACGTTCCGCTTTCATGCAGTTCGAGCCAGCCCTGCTGTACGGCGTACTCGATGCCGGCGCTGAACTCAGGCCCGGTGGCTTTGCAGCCGTCTTTCGATAGGAACGGCGCGTTGATTTTCTCGATGTGAATGCGGCCGTCCTGAACCGCCTCTATCGTCTTGGTCAATTCGATCAGCTTGCGAGCCGCAGCCTCGGGGGCGGAATAGGGACGCTCGCTTTTCATGTTCATGGATCAGCCCCAGCCAAATTATGCCGATCGTATAGGCGATTCTCAATTCACGGCCGGCTATTCTTTCTCGGCAAGATCGCTTGCTCGGTGCCGTTGCTACCGGCGACAATGTTGAACCCGCGCATGCCGCAGGCCGTGCAGACGAACCGCGGCTCGAGCTGCGATATCCTGATCTCGTTCGGCCATCGGTCGACGTAGTCGGCTGCAAGCTTGACGTTGTGGCTGCACCGATAGTCCTGGCAAAACACGAGCAAATCGCGCACGCCCGTTGCTCGCAGTTCGCCCAGAGTGATCTTGACCGGGCGCCCATCAAGTTCCGTGCGGTCCTTACGTCGTGGCTGGCGGGACATGCCGCCATCGAAGCGATGTGCCGGTAGGAGTCAAATCGTCAATGGGTTGCGGCCAGGAACGCGATTGGGGCCCAGCGGGTAGGGGTGTGGATAAGTCGACTCGAAAGCTGCGACTGCTTGCGCCGTTGACAATCTCATCTAGCTCAATCAAAAATTGTATCGGTAATAGGTATTTCGAGGCACCAATGAGATTGAAGCTATTCGCGACAACTCTTGCTTTTACTTTTTGCGGTTCGGCTTGGGCGGCGGACGGTCTTAAGCCCGTCGATCAGATGTTGAAGTTTTCATGCCCTGCCGGCCAAAGCTGTAAGGTAAAGTGCTGGGGCGCCGGCGGCGACCTGGACCAGTCCTATGCCAACGTCTTGATCTATCAATTCAAGGATCACCCAACGCGGATGTGGTTGTATGTCGACGACAAGTACAGCTTCGTTCTTGGCGTCGATCAGACGTGCAAGTTCGATGGCACTCTTCTTGTCGGGGGAGTGCCACCTGTCGACCTCAAGCCGACCCCTGGTCCAACTCCGGTCCGATAAATGAGAGCCGCCTACGAGCGTTGAAATACCGACGCCGGAAAGCAAAGCGGATTTCCCTCTGTTCGGCTATCTTGGAGCACAGCCGTGTCGTGGCGGTATTTTTCGACAGCGCGACGCAGTCGCCGCTTCTGCTCAGTACGCGTTTGCTTCATCACGTCTGGGAAGAGCTTCCGGATGGTGGCCAAGTCGGCGCCAGGCGCGAGCTTTTCTTCGTTGAGTGAGAACCACCAAAGTTGGAACACCTGCACCGGCAGCGGTAGTCGGCCCGTCACAGAAAAATAGTCCCACCAACCAATGAAGATTGCCGCATCGTTTGCCGTGTCGTTGAAAGATGCCAAGAGCTCGTCATCCTCCCTGCGGAATCCCTCCTTGGTGCTTAGATGTTTAAAGGCATTCCAATATTGTCGCTGAAGGCGACGAATTTTTCCGACGTCTAGATCAGGGTAAGTACCCAGTATGTGACTCGAAAAGGTCTTTATGTTTTCGGAAGCAGCGATTGCTTCAATCAATTCGGCGCCGCCGCAAGCAAGGCATTGCACCGCGATCGGATCGCGATCCTTGATGAAGAGATCAAGGGCGGTACCAAGCTGGTGTCTCGCAACGTTCAGTTTCGATAGCGTCGTCATCGCCGCCAAATCATCAGCACTCTGGGATCAAATTTGCAGTCGAGATCTTCCCGAAAACATACAAGACTCAAATCGGATTGCAGGAGATTTCGAATTTCGACCTTCCACGTGTCGCCATCAAAAAAATACTCTGTGAAAGCCCAGTCGTTCTTTCCACGTCTTGCTGCGAGTTCGAGTGCGATATCGTAGTCGCTGTCCGGTCGGTGATCGCCGCGCGCTCGGCTACCAAACAACCACACGGCTACGATGGCCGGCTTTTGTGCAGCCCACTTCGATAGTGCTTCGACTAGATGCCGTTCGATCATCAATACAGACCTTCGAATCAGCGGCGGCTCCCAACTTCTTGGGAAATCCTAGCTCGCCGCATCTGGGCAGAACAGTGCAACGATTCGCCAATTTGACGCCTCGACTCAGGCGCGCCCTTCCGCAGAGCAATTTCGCGCTTTATGGAGGCGAGTATGTCCCGTGTCCAAAAATTTCGTTCACATGAGGAGCGCAGCGCGGCCAGACGGAAGTGGATGGGTGTCCCTCCAGGCATGACACCTGCGCTTGCCGACGAGTTTATGCGGAGATTGGTCGCTGGTGACACGCTTAGGAAGATCACGTCGGGCGACAAGCAGTGCGGGCCCGCATTGGTTACGGCGCAGCGGTTCAAGAAGCATTGCCAGCTTCATCCTGAATGGGGCGCTGACGCGATGCGCCTGGCCGACGCCAACTTCAAGGCTGCCGATGCTTCAAAAGGATGGAAGGGGGGCAGAACACATTGTAAGAGCGGCCATCCCTACGCAATCTACGGCATTCTTCGGAAGAATCATTGCGGGCGAGCGTACCGGTATTGCACCGCTTGTGTGAATGAAAGCTACACTGCCCCCCAAACTCTGCCATCGAGCGATGTGATCGAAAAGGCCCAGCAGCTCTTGAAGGCGGGCATACCGGTTAGGCAATTCACTACATCCGGACTCCCTCGCTATCTCTGCAAGTTTCGAGCGGTGAGGGCCATGCGTCTGCTTGTACCGGGTTTCAATGAGATGGTTTTGATGAACCAAAGCAAGATGCGGCGGATCATCAAGCCCATCATAACTACGATCGTAAAGCCGAACGCGCATGTCGCGCCGCGCTCGACAAATCTGAGGGCGCCTGGGCTAACCGGCCGGATCGCCGGAAATTCGGACTATTTGTTCACTATGGTCGAAGATGTGGTGCCGCGAGCTTTGCCGCGTGATATCCGAATGGAAGTGATTAGTATGGTGGTTCTTGATGTGCTGGATGGCAAGGTTCGCCTCGCCGACATCAAAAGGACTGCCCATAGATACGCGAGCAACCTCTACAATGAGCAGAAGTATATCGTCTCGCTCGACGCCCCGGCATTCAGAGAGGGGGGCGGGTCGCTTATCGATCGGCTCTCGGACGCTGATGGCCTTTGGGCGTAGCGCGCGAGACGAGCAGTAGGGCGTCGCCTCAGGCATCGAAAGTGGCCGACTTCTGATCGCCTGCCATGCGAGGGACCATCTTGAATAACTCTGGCTTGCCGTACACGCGGTAGGTACGGCGGCGGCCGAGTATCATGCCGACGCCGAAGATGATGGCGCTGCTAATCAGCCCGACGCTCGCCAGGATCTGTTGAAGGACGTTCCGCGCGTCATCCATCGCGTAGATGGACAGCAGGATGGAGAACACCAGCGCCGCCCGGCTGAACCACCCCCAGCCGGTGATCCGAAATTCCTCGGCCACCGCGCCAATTTCGGTCATCGCGGCGATCGCGTCCCGTCGCGCGATCGCTTTCTCACGCTCCCTGAAGATCTTTACCAGCAAAAAAATCGCGAGCGCTGCAACAACGACTACGAGCAGCATCGATCCAACCGTTACGCCGCCAGCCATTTCCAACCCCCGTAAAAAGATTGACTCTAGCATTGTTTCAACCTGCGGGGGAGCGGTCGTCATCCCAACCAGTATAAGGAAATACAAATCGGGATTGTGTGCGATGCGGGGACTGAATGAACTATCTGTCCTTCGCCTTCAGGCCGATCTCGACAAGCCGGCGGATTGCCTCGACCTGTGTCGCGTTTGGACCTAGGTCGCGCTCGCGGGTCGGATTCGGACCCGCAACAAAGTCGGCCCCAGAGGGGCTTGGCAATCGCTGCAAATCAGGAATACGGTATAGGCGGAGCGTCGAAACTCCCGCCAAAGACCCTTGCCGGGGTCCGTTTGGCACCAGGGCGATGGCAGGGCGATCCTTGCCGGGATCAACTGTCGCCATCGATTAGAAGCGCGCTGGTCAACCGCCAGTGTGAACGGCAGCACTATGCCGGGCAGGCGGCGGTTATACAAGACCCGAAAGGGAAAGACCGTCGCGCGTCGTCTCTGGCGGCGTTTCGAACTGCTCCCGGCGCCAGTGCTGACTACTGGCACATCCCCGGCCGTCGAAAGCCGGTTTTTGATCCAGAGAACCACCCATGCAAGCCATCGCAGAACTGCGCCCGGAGTCCGTCCGTGCGACATCCCCCGGCCTGGCCGCCCAAGAGCGGTCCAGAGAAAAGGCGCTCAGGCGCCTCCGTAGACTCAGGAAATGGGCCTCCGCCGAAATCGAGCGTCTGCTAGCCTTCCTCGATCAGTCCGACGAATACGTCCAGACCGAGCTGGAGGACGACATCTCCGCGGACCTGGAGGAGGTTGGCGACGACGAGCCATCGCTCGGCAGCCCTGACCGCTTGACGGAACAGTTCCGTTGGGCCGGGAGTGGCGGATCATCTCGCGATACCATTGATTGCGAGCCAGACCACGCTGACGACGAGCCTAGCCTCGGCTGGGCCGAAGAGGAGCCGGCCCATGGGTGCTACGTTGGCGTCACGCCCAGCACCGTCGACGTCGAAGAGCAGTGTGAGGACGAGGGGGTGTCGGTATGAGCACGATCAAAACCCAAAGCGACCTTTTGGACGCTGCTGAGTGTGCGAAGGCCATACTCAATTATAGCACCCTGCTCGGGGTGCTCTTGGCGGGGCCAGACGCGGAAACCGCCGTCGACGGGATGCACCAACTGATGCTGGAGGTCACGGATCTCGCGCGGACGCTGAAGACGATCCTTGATCGCGTAAGCGGCGGATGCCTTGATACCGCAGACGGGGGGTGATCCGATGAGCAACCCGGACACCTTCGGACTGCCGGAATACTTCATCTCCACCATGCTCAGTGAGGCGGACGGCCCAAACGTCCGTGTGATATGCGGTGTCAGGCGCGGCGGGGAACGCAGTGGCTTTTCAGCTTCGTCATGCGCGCGGACTTCGTCGCCTTCAACGCCGAGGTGCTCAAGGGCGCGGCCAAGGAGGGGTTCATCATTCACGAGCGAGCTGGTGTAGGCTCCAGTAACCTGAACTGACCAACCCTGAGTCTCGACCAGCGGGGCCCGCCCTTACCGGCGGGCCTTTTCACGCCCGGGACGCCGCGCTGTTACAGCGTCGGTTCGAGCTTCCTCATCTCCTGAAGCCGGGCCAGGCAAAACTCGCGATACAAGCTGTCAATGAGCGTCCACATGGCAGTCCCCCTTAATCCAATGAGGGGAGGCTAGCCCCGCTCTGTTTCGGGGATGCTTCGCGACGTTCGAAAATGGCTTCGGGCCCCCTCTAATGGCATGAACGATAAGAACTCTGGAAGCTCAGCCCATGCTCGCTTGTGAAGCCTTCAGGAATAGAACAAATGCTGAAGCGCCATGTACCATCCGTGTACTACGGACTCAGCGGTACTAAACGGGAAAGCCTGAAATTAAAGCGTTTTTCCCTCCACTAAGTGAGACACTGTTTTTGGAAGAAAAGAACGCCCATGTTTTTGAAAACACTGGCGATCCCGGCAGGAATCGAACCTGCAACCCTCAGAGTAGAAATCTGATGCTCTATCCAGTTGAGCTACGGGACCGTCCTGGGCCGTCCCGATTGGGGGCCGGCTGTTCATATAGCATGCCAATATGAAAAATCCGGTCTTTCGCCAAGTCTGAACCGAACCGTTTTCCTCACTGGCGCGACAAAGCGGAACGGTGGAGTGTCAGGGTGCCGGGTTGAGCGGCAGCGGACTGGACGACGGATCACGTCGCCGGCAACGCTGGCCAGCTTCCGGGACACGGTCGCCGGTCGACTGTTTCGGGTATTGCCTGCGCCACAGGACGGCGTGCGCGGCGATATCTAAATCGGTCTCCTCTGGGCGTGCCTTGCCATGGCGAATGCGACGTTTTGCACCTTCGGTTCCCCCGCCTTGAGTCTGTCACCCTTTCCGCGCAGTTTAGCGCCGCCGCGGCGTTCGTCCGCGATTTCCGGGAGTGCCTTCATGATCGGTCTGGTTCGCGCCGTCACATTCTGCGCCGTGCTGGCGTTTGGCCTGGGAGCGGCCCATGCCGCAGACAAGGCGTTCAGGCGCGACGATCTCGCCGATTCCGCGATCAAGCTGGAGGCGCAGATCAAGAGCGAGGCGGGGCCGGTCGGCAAGACCAATGCGACGCTGAAGACGGACGTCGACGCCGCCTTCAAGCGCAACGACTACCGTACCGGCCTCTCGGTGCTCGGCCAGATCGCCGCGACCACGCCAGAGGACGCCGGCAACTGGCTGCGGCTCGCAAAAGTCATCTTCCAGATCACGCCGAAGAGCTCGAGCGAGCAGACATTCCTCTGGGAGCGCGCTTCGACTGCCGCCTACATCGCTTACATGCGTGCGGGCAATGCGGGCGAGGAAGCCGATGCGCTCGCCGTGCTCGGCAAATCGCTCGCTGAACGGCATCTGTTCCGGCCGGCGTTGGACGCATTGCGGCTGTCGCTGGATATGCGCGAGGTCGCGGATGTCCGTGGTCAGTATGAGAAGCTGCGCGACGAGCACGGTTTCCGGCTGCTCGACTACACCGTGGACTCGGATTCGGCGAGCCCGCGCGCCTGCTTCCAGTTCTCGGAAGAACTCGCCAAGCGCACAGATTTCGCGCCGTTTCTGGCGCTGGCAGGCACAGACAAGCCGGCGCTGTCGGTCGAGGGCAAGCAGCTCTGCGTCGACGGGCTGAAGCACGGCGAGCGCTACAACGTCAATCTGCGCGCAGGTCTGCCGTCGACCGTCAAGGAAGGCCTGCCGAAATCGGCCGAGTTCAACATCTATGTGCGCGACCGCAAGCCGTTCGTGCGCTTCACCAGCCGCGCCTATGTGCTGCCGCGCACCGGCCAACGCGGCATTCCCGTGGTCAGCGTCAACACGACCGCGGTGAACATCAACGTGTTCCGCATCGGCGATCGCAACCTGATCAACACGGTGGTGGACAGCGACTTCCAGAAGACGCTGTCGAAATATCAGCTCTCGGATCTCGGGGACGAGCGCGGCGTAAAGGTCTGGTCCGGCGAGCTCGCGACCGCGATGAATCTGAACCAGGACGTCATCACCGCTTTTCCGGTCGATCAGGCGCTGGGCGAGCTCCAGCCCGGCGTCTACGTGATGACGGCGGCGGCCAAGGGTCCGGGCAGTGACGATGATTATCAGCTCGCTACCCAATGGTTCATCGTGTCCGATCTCGGCGTCACGGCCTATTCCGGCAATGACGGCATCCACGTCTTCGTCAATTCGCTGGCCTCGACCGATCCGGTCGGCAAAGCCGAGGTGCGGCTGGTCGCGCGCAACAACGAGATCCTGGCGACGCGCAAGACCGACGATGCAGGCCATGTGCTGTTCGAGGCGGGCCTGGCGCGCGGCGAGGGCGGCCTGTCGCCGGCAATGCTGACGGTCACCGGCGAGAAGGCCGACTATGCCTTCCTCAGCCTGAAGACCTCGGCCTTCGACCTGTCCGACCGCGGCGTCGCGGGCCGCGCGGTGCCTGCGGGCGCCGATGCCTTCGTCTATGCCGAGCGCGGCGTCTATCGCTCCAGCGAGACCGTCTACCTCACCGCGCTGCTGCGCGACGGGCAGGGCAATGCCGTCAATGGCGGGCCGCTGACCCTGGTGATCGAGCGCCCGGATGGCGTCGAATTTCGCCGCGCCATGCTCGCTGACCAAGGCGCCGGCGGCCGCACGCTGGCCGTGCCGCTCAACTCGGCCGTTCCGACCGGGACCTGGCGGGTACGCGCGTTCACCGATCCGAAGGGCTCTTCGGTCGGCGAGACCACGTTCATGGTCGAGGATTACGTTCCTGACCGGATCGAATTCGACTTGTCCGCCAAGGACAAGCTGATCAAAGCTAACGCTCCTGTGGAGCTCAAGGCCGACGGTCATTTCCTCTATGGCGCGCCGGCGTCGGGCCTCAGCCTCGAAGGCGACATGCTGATCGCACCGGCGGCCGAACGGCCGGGCTTTGCCGGCTACCAGTTCGGTGTCGCCGACGAAGAGACCACCTCGAACGAGCGTACGCCGCTGGAGAATTTGCCGGACGCCGACGCCAACGGCGTTGCGACCTTCCCGGTGACGCTGGAGAAGCAGCCGGCCTCGACGCGTCCGCAGGAGGCGCAGATCTTCATCCGCATGGTCGAGACGGGGGGGCGCGCCGTCGAGCGCAAGCTCGTGCTGCCGGTCGCGCCCGCGACCGCGCTGATCGGCATCAAGCCGCTGTTCGGCGACAAGAACGTCGCGGAGGGCGACAAGGCCGAGTTCGACGTCGTGTTCGTCTCCCCCGAGGGCAAGACGCTTGCCCGCGACGGGCTGCGCTACGAACTCCTGAAGATGGAGTCGCGCTACCAGTGGTATCGCCAGAACAATTACTGGGAGTACGAGCCGGTCAAGTCGACCTCGCGCGTCGCCGACGGTGACGTCACGATCGCCGCCGACAAGCCGTCCCGCATCTCGCTGGCGCCGCGCCCTGGCCGCTACCGGCTGGACGTGAAGTCGAACGATGCGGATGGCCCGGTGACCTCGGTGCAGTTCGACGTCGGCTGGTATTCGGACGGCAGTGCCGACACGCCGGACCTGCTGGAGACATCGATCGACAAGCCGCAATATGCCTCCGGCGACACGATGACCGTGTCGGTCAATGCGCGCACCGCCGGCAAGCTCACCGTCAACGTCGTCGGTGACCGCCTGCTGACCACACAAACCATCGACGTCAAGGAAGGCACTGCGCAGGTGAAGATCCCGGTCGGCCGAGACTGGGGCACCGGTGCCTATGTGGTGGCGACGCTGCGCCGTCCACTCGATGCGGCGGCCCAGCGCATGCCGGGCCGTGCGATCGGCTTGAAATGGTTCGGCATCGACAAGCAGGCCCGCACGCTTTCCGTCAAGCTGACGCCGCCGGATCTGATCCGGCCGAATTCGATGCTGAAGATCCCGGTCAAGCTCGACGGGCTCAATCCCGGCGAGGACGCCAAGGTGGTGATCGCTGCGGTCGATGTCGGCATCCTCAACCTCACCAATTACAAGCCGCCGGCGCCGGATGATTATTATCTCGGCCAGCGCCAGTTGAGCGCCGAGATCCGCGATCTCTATGGGCAACTGATCGACGGCATGTCGGGGACGCGAGGCCAGATCAAATCCGGCGGCGACGCAGGGGCTGCCGAGCTGCAGGGGTCGCCGCCCGCGCAGAAACCGCTGGCGCTCTATTCCGGCATCGTCACGGTTGGCGCCGACGGCACGGTCGAAGTCAGCTTCGACATTCCTGATTTCGCCGGCACCGCGCGCGTGATGGCGGTGGCTTGGACGGCGACAAAGCTCGGCCGCGCCAACACCGACGTCGTGATCCGCGATCCCGTCGTGCTGACCACGACGCTGCCGCGCTTCCTGCTCAATGGCGACCACGGCACGGTCAATCTCGAGATCGACAATGTCGAGGGCCAGGCTGGCGACTACGTCATCAGCGTCAAGACCGGCGGCCCGGTGAAGATGTCAGGCAATGCTGCCACCACCGTCAAGCTCGCCGCCAAGCAGCGCAATTCGTTTGCATTGGCGCTCGATGCGACCGCGGCGGGTCCGGCGACGCTCGACGTCGACATCAGGGGGCCGAATGGACTGGCCCTCGCGCGCCACTATGCGCTCGACGTCAAGGCGGCGACGCAAGTCCTGGCGCGGCGTTCGATCCGCACGCTGGCGAAGGGTGAGAGCCTGACGCTGACCTCGGACATGTTCTCCGACCTCGTGCCGGGCACCGGCAGCGTCTCGGTCTCGGCGAGCCTGTCGACCGCGCTCGACGCGGCGACGATCCTCAAAGCGCTTGACCGCTATCCCTATGGCTGCTCGGAGCAGATCACCAGCCGCGCGATGCCGCTGCTCTACGTCAACGATCTCGCGGCCGGGGCGCATCTGGCCATGGACACCGAGGTCGACCAGCGCATCCGCGATGCGATCGAGCGGCTCTTGGCGCGCCAGGGCTCGAACGGCTCGTTCGGCCTGTGGTCGGCGGGCGGCGACGATGCGTGGCTCGATGCATACGTGACTGATTTCCTCACCCGCGCTCGTGAAAAGGGCTTTGTGGTGCCTGACGTCCTGTTCAAGAACGCGCTGGATCGTATCCGCAACTCCGTCGTCAACGGCAACGAGCCGGAGAAGGACGGCGGCCGCGATCTCGCATACGGCCTCTACGTGCTCGCCCGCAACGGAGCGGCGCCGATCGGCGATCTCCGCTATCTCGCCGACACCAAGCTGAGCAATCTGGCGACGCCGATCGCCAAGTCTCAGCTTGCGGCGGCGCTCGCCCTGGTCGGCGACCGCAACCGCGCCGAGCGGGTCTATGGTGCAGCGCTCGACAGCCTCGCGCCAAAGCCGGTGCTGGAGTTCGGCCGCAGCGACTACGGCTCGCAGCTTCGCGACGCCGCAGCGCTCGTTTCCCTCGCGAGCGAAGGCAACGCGCCGAAGGCAACGCTGACGCAGGCCGTGGCGCGGGTCGAAACCGCGCGCGGGCTCACGCCCTACACCTCCACGCAGGAGAATGCGTGGTTGGTACTGGCGGCGCGGGCGCTTGCGAAGGAGAACCTGTCGATCGATGTCGACGGCCAGCCGGTCAAGACCGCGCTCTACCGCAGCTACAAGGCTGACGCGCTGAGCGCCAAGCCGCTGAAGATCACCAACACCGGCGATGCGCCGGTGCAGACGGTGATCTCGGTGTCGGGCTCGCCGGTCACGCCGGAGCCGGCGGCGTCGAACGGCTTCAAGATCGAGCGGAACTATTTTACGCTCGACGGCAAGCCGGCCGATATCAGCAAGGTCAGGCAGAACGATCGCTACGCCGTGGTGTTGAAGATTACGGAAGCCAAGCCCGAGTACGGCCACATCATGGTGTCCGACTATCTGCCGGCGGGCCTCGAGATCGACAATCCCAAGCTGGTGTCGTCGGGCGACAGCGGCACGCTGGACTGGATCGAGGACGGTGCGGAGCCCGCGGATACCGAGTTCCGTGACGACCGTTTCACCGCGGCCGTGGATCGTGCCTCGGACTCCAAGGCGGTGTTCACCGTCGCCTACGTCGCGCGCGTCGTCTCGCCCGGCAAATACGTGCTGCCGCAGGCCTATGTCGAGGACATGTACAATCCCTCGCGCTACGGCCGCACCGGCACGGGGACCGTCGAGGTGCGGGCAGCGAAGTGAGTGGCGAGATGAACGAAGCCAATCAAGTATCTCGTCATTCCGGGGCGGCTCGGAGAGCCGAACCCGGAATCTCGAGGTTCCGGATCTGGTCCTTCGGACCATCCCGGAACGACGGCAGCAGGGGAGGACGCACAACCATGCGCATCCTCTCCGCCCTCGCTTTCACGCTGATCCTCGCCATCATCGGCTTCGTCGGCTGGGTCTATTCCCTCGGCCCGCTGCCGCTCGACGAGGCGCGCCGCGTTTCGACCTCCGTGGTCGACCGCAACGGAAAGCTGTTGCGCGCCTTTGCCATGGCCGATGGGCGCTGGCGGCTGCCGGTCGATGCCAGGACAAACGTCGATCCGACTTATCTCAAGTTGCTGTTCGCCTATGAAGACCAGCGTTTCTATGTCCATGACGGCATCGATCCGCTGGCGCTGGGCCGCGCGGCGTTGCAGCTCGGAACGCGCGGGCACATCGTATCAGGCGGCTCGACCATCTCGATGCAGCTCGCCCGGCTGATGGAGCCGCGGCGGCAGCGCTCGCTCTACGCGAAACTGCACCAGATCGTCCGCGCGATCGAGCTGGAGCGCAGCTTGAGCAAGGACGAGATCCTCAACCTCTACCTCGCGCTCGCGCCCTATGGCGGCAATCTCGAGGGCATCCGCGCCGCTTCGATCGCCTATCTCGGCAAGGAGCCGAAGCGGCTGTCGCTGGCGGAAGCCGCGCTGCTGGTGGCGCTGCCGCAATCGCCGGAAACGCGCCGGCTCGACCGTCATCCGGAAGCCGCGCGCATCGCCCGCGATCGCGTGCTCGATCGCATGGTCGAGGAGCATGTCGTCAGCGCTGAGGACGCGAAGCAGGCCAAGGCGGTGCCTGTGCCGAAACTGCGCAAGCCCATGCCGATCCTGGCGCCGCATGCCTCCGACAGCGCGCTGGCGACCGTCAAGGACGCGCCGGTGATCAAGCTGACGCTGGATTCCAATCTTCAAAAGGTGCTGGAGCCCCTGGCACGTGACCGCGCCATTGCGCTGGGACCGAACATCTCGGTCGGCATCATCGTCGTCGACGTCGAGAGCGGCGACGTGCTCGCCCGCGTCGGCTCTGCCGGTTATTTCGACGACAGCCGGGCAGGGCAGGTCGACATGACCCGCGCCATTCGCTCGCCAGGCTCGACGCTGAAGCCGTTCATCTACGGCCTCGCCTTCGAAGACGGCTTCGTTCACCCTGATAGCCTGATCGACGATCGTCCGGTGCGCTTCGGCTCGTACGCCCCGGAAAATTTCGACATGACGTTCCAGGGCACGGTGCCGGTGAAGAAGGCGCTGCAGCTGTCGCTGAACGTGCCGGCGATCGTGCTGCTCGACCGCGTCGGCTCGAGCCGGCTGGCGTCGCGGCTGCGGCAGGCCGGCGGCAACCTCGTTCTGCCCAAGGACGAGGCACCGGGGCTCGCGATGGGCCTCGGCGGCGTCGGCGTGAGCCTTCAGGACCTCGTACAGCTCTATGCAGGCTTTCCCCGGCTCGGGATCACCAAGCCTCTGCGCGAGATCGTGACGGTCAAGGACGACCGCGAGTCGCTGCGGCTGCTGGACCCGGTCGCGGCCTGGCAGGTCGGCAACGTGCTGCTGGGAACCCCGCCGCCGGAGAACGCGGTCCATAACCGCATTGCCTTCAAGACCGGCACGTCCTACGGCTATCGCGATGCCTGGTCGGTCGGGTTCGATGGCCGGATGACCATCGGCGTCTGGGTCGGCCGGCCCGACGGGGCGCCGGTTCCCGGCCTGATCGGGCGCGTCGCCGCGGCGCCCATCCTGTTCGACGCCTTTGCGCGGACCGGCAAGACGCTGGCCCCGCTGCCCAAGCCACCCAAGGGAACCCTGGTCGCCAGCAACGCGAAGTTGCCGCTGCCGTTGAAGCGGTTCCGCCCCGTTGGGGAACTCGTGCGCACCGGCGGCGAGCAGGCACTCCATATCCAGTTCCCACTTAACGGCTCCCGGATCGACGTGGATCGCTCAGGCGGAGCCGAGGCCGCCGCCATGCCCGTCAAGGTCGCCGGCGGGGTGTTGCCGATGACGGTCATGGTTAACGGTAAGTCACTCGGTGAGATCGACGGACGGCGCCAGCGCCTGATCGATCCGCCCGGCCTGGGGTTTGCACGGCTGACCGTGATAGACGCTACGGGCGCCGCGGACACAGTTGTCATTCGAATTCAATGACGGTGGCTCAAGCGGTTGTGGCGATGGCGGTTTCAGCGTAAGCGGAACCAATGGCCGAGACCTACCTAACACCCCGTTTTGGAGCGCCCCGAGAGCCGAAACAGCCCGCAAATCCGGGCAGCCGGCTCGTGCTGATGCTCGACTTCGTCACCGCCAGCCACGCGCGTGCCGTGAGCTTTCTGGTGCTGTGCGCGCTGCTGCTGTTCCTGCCCGGCTTCTTCACCATCCCGCCGGTCGACCGTGACGAGGCGCGCTTTGCGCAGGCCACCAAGCAGATGGTCGAGAGCGGCGACTATGTCGACATCCGCTTCCAGGAGGATGTGCGCTACAAGAAACCGGTCGGCATCTACTGGTTGCAATCCGCGGCGGTCGAAGCGGCCACCGCGCTGAAGCTGCCGAAGGCCGAACTGCGGATCTGGGTCTATCGGCTGCCCTCGCTGTTCGGTGCCATCGGCGCGGTGCTGACGACCTATTGGGCGGCGCTCGGCTTCGTGACGCGACGCGCCGCAGTGCTTGCTGCGCTCCTGATGTCCGCCTCCGTGCTGCTGGGGGTCGAGGCGCGTCTCGCCAAGACCGACGCCGTGCTGCTGTTCTCGGTGGTCGCCGCGATGGGGGCGATGGCGCGGGCCTATCTGTCGTGGCAGCGCGCCGAGGACGAGACCCATCCGCCCTGGAGCTGGCCCGCGATCTTCTGGACCGCGCTCGCCGTCGGCATCCTGATCAAGGGGCCGCTGATCCTGATGTTCGCGGGGCTCACTATCATCGCACTCGCGATCCAGGACCGCGATTCCTCCTGGCTGTGGCGCTTGCGTCCCGTCTGGGGCCTGATGTGGATGCTGGTGCTGGTGTTGCCCTGGTTCGTCGCGATCTTCTGGCGCGCGGGCGATGCATTCTTCGCCGACTCCGTCGGCGGCGACATGCTGAGCAAGCTCAGCGCGCAGGAATCCCATGGTGCGCCGCCCGGTCTCTACCTGGTGCTGTTCTGGATCACCTTCTGGCCGGGCGCGCCGCTGGCGGCGATGGCGACGCCTGCGGTGTGGCGGGCGCGTCGCGAGCCCGGGGCGCAATTCCTGCTGGCCTGGCTGATCCCGTCCTGGATCGTGTTCGAGGCGGTGCTGACCAAGCTGCCGCATTACGTGCTGCCACTCTATCCGGCGATCGCGATCCTCACCGCCGGTGCGCTGGAGCGGAACGTGTTGTCGCGCTCCTGGCTGGCGCGCGGCTCGGCCTGGTGGTTCGCGATCCCCGCCGGGGCGTCGATCATCGCGGTGGTCGGCGCCGTCATGCTGACGCGCCAGCCGGCTTTCGTCGCCTGGCCCTTCATCGCGGCCTCGCTGATCTTCGGCCTGTTCGCCTGGTGGCTGTTCGACACCAACCGCGCCGAGCGTTCGCTGCTGAACGCGCTGGTCGCGGCGCTAATGCTGGCGGTGGTGGTCTACGGCATCGTGCTGCCCTCGCTGACGCCGTTGTTTCCGAGCATCGAGATTGCGCGCGCGCTCCGCAACGTGACCTGCGTCGGGCCCAAGGCGGCCTCGGCCGGCTATGCCGAGCCCAGCCTCGTCTTCCTCACGGGCACCCAGACGCTGCTGACCGACGGCTCTGGCGCTGCCGATTTTCTCCGGCAGGGAAGCTGCCGGTTTGCACTGATCGAGCAGCGCTCGGAACGCAGCTTCGTGCAGCGCGCCGAGGCGATCGGGCTGCGCTACAAGGTCGGCGCGCGCATCGACGGCTATAACTTCTCGCAAGGACGCGCGATCTCGATCTCGATCTTCCGCTCCGAGGGCACCGAATAGGATGTCTGATACCACCAACGTTGCGCCGCGCGCGAGCTATCCCGTGCAGCTGATCACGGTCGCTGGCCATGCGCTGGCGCAACTGGTGCGTACGCCTTCTCATTCCCGCCGTGCCGCGGCAGCGCGAAAGCTCGCGCGGCATTCGCTCTGGCTCAGTGCGGCCGGCGCCGCCCTGGTCATCGTGCTGATGCTCGCGTTCGATCGGACCGAGATCCAGCTGATGCCGGCGCGCGACACGCCGGCGCTCTGGCCGATCCGCATCCTCACCGATTTCGGCAGGGACGAGAATGTGCTCTCGGTGCTGGGCGTGGCCCTGGTGATCGTGGCGCTCTTTGCCGGCGGGATGCATGGTACCCGCCGCGCGCTGCTGCTCGGCTTCGGCACGAGGCTGCAATATCTGTTTCTGTCCGTTGCCCTGTCGGTGTTCGTCACCGAGATCCTGAAATATCTCATCGGCCGCGGACGTCCTTTCGTCGGCGGCAAGGCCGATCCGTTCAACTTCATCCCGCTCGAAGGCACGGGGGCTTATGCCAGCCTGCCGTCGGGTCACGCGGTGACGGCATTCGCCCTGGCCTTTGCGGTCTCCGCGCTCTGGCCACGCCTGCGCGTGTTCATGTTTACTTACGCGATCGTGATCCTGCTGACGCGCCTGGTGCTGCTGGCGCATCATCCGAGTGACGTCACGGCTGGTGCCCTGGTCGGCATGGTCGGCGCCATGGCGGTCCGCTACTGGTTTGCGGCGCGCCGGCTCGCTTTTGCCATCCGGGCCGACGGCACCATCGTGCCGCTTCCGGGCCGCCTCAAAAGGGTTGCCCGCGGGGCATCTGCCCCATAAAAGCGGCTGCTTCCCGGGTCTGCCGGTTCCCCGGAGGCAGGCCAATTCCAACCACGAGCTTCGATTTGTCGTCGTCCCAGCCTTCGGTTTCCATCGTCGTCCCCGTGCGCAACGAAGCCGACAACATTGCGCCCCTGATCGAGGAGATCGCGGCCGCGCTCGATGGCCGCTGGGTCTATGAGATCATCTATGTCAACGACGGCTCGACCGATGCGACCGGCGAGCGGCTCGCGGCCATCATGGCGCAGCGGGACAATCTGCGGCAGTTGCGTCACGCCAAATCGACCGGCCAGTCGGCGGCGGTGCGCAGCGGCGTGCGCGCGGCCCACGGCACGATCGTGGCAACGCTCGATGGCGACGGCCAGAACAATCCGGCCTTCCTGCCGGACCTGATCGCGGCGGTCGAGAAGGGCGTCAATGTCGGGCTTGCCGCCGGACAGCGCGTCGGGCGCAAGGACACCGGCTTCAAGAAGCTTCAGTCGCGCATCGCCAACGGCGTGCGCGGCTCCATCCTGAACGACGGTACCCGCGATACCGGCTGCGGGCTAAAGGCATTCCGGCGCGATGTGTTCCTGATGATGCCCTATTTCGACGGATTGCACCGCTTCCTGCCCGCTTTGGTGCGCCGCGAGGGCTACGAGATCGCCTATGTCGATGTGATCGACCGGCCGCGCCATTCGGGCGTTTCAAACTATGGTTTCTTCGACCGCCTGTGGATCGGCATCATGGATCTCGCCGGCGTGTGGTGGCTGATCCGCCGCAAGAAGCCGACGCCAGAAGTGACCGAGGTGAAGGCATGATCATCCAATATGGCCAAGCGTTGAGCAATTATCTCTACGACGTCTTCGTCGCCAAGTTCGATTTCTGGCTCGCCTTCGGCCTCGTCGCGCAGCTGTTCTTCACCGCGCGCTTCCTGGTGCAATGGATCGCGAGCGAGCGCGCCGGCAACAGCGTGGTGCCGATCGCGTTCTGGTTCTGCTCGATGGGCGGCGGCATGATGACGCTGGTCTACGGCGTCGTGAAACGCGAGCCGGTCATCATTCTCGGTCAGGCGCTGGCGACCGTGATCTATGTCCGCAACATCATGCTGATCATCAAGAACCGCGGCCGCGCGTCGAAGACGCTGGATCGCTGATCCCTGGCCCTGATCTAGCGGGGCAGCGCCGTGGCACCGGCGGCGGGCAGGGCTGATGTCTCCGCCTCGGGTCGGCGATAGGGCTCGCCCGCCGCGTCCAGCACGGATAGGCGACCGAGCAGATATGGGAATGGATGCGCCGCAGATCGCGCAGCACGTCCAGATGCAGCGACGTCGTCTCGATGGTCTCGGGGCGGCCCTCGCGCAGCCGGTCGAGATGGCGCTCCACGGCGGCAAGCTCGGTGTTCTTCAGCGCGGTTTTTTCCACCAGCAGCTTGCGGGCCTCGTTGGCGTCGCCCGACATGAAGACGCCGAAGGCGATCCGCAGCGAATCCATCGTGCGCTTGTGGAAGGCTGCGAGCTCCTCGGCGCCCTCGGCCGAGAACTGGAAGCGCCGCTTGATCTTCTTGGTGGCGAGCTCGCTCAAATTCTTATCGATGATGTCGCCGATATGCTCGAGGTTGATCGCGAAGGAGATGATCTCCATCGCGCGCCGGCCCTCGCTCTCGTCGAGACTGCCGCGGGTCAGTTTTGTGACATAGAGCTTGATGGCTTCGTCCAGGCTGTCAACGACATTGTCGGTCTTCGAGACCTGGTCGACCAGGGAGCGGTCGCCGGTCATCATCGCGGCCATCACCTTGCGCAGCATGGTTTCGACCAGATCGCCCATGCGCAGCGTCTCGCGTGCTGCATCGGCGAGCGCAAGCGAGGGCGTCTCCAGCGCGGTCTCGTCGAGATAGCGCGGCCGGGCGGGATCGGTTTCCTGAACGCGATCGGGCAGGAAGCGGGTCAGCAGGCGCGACATGGTGTCGAGCAGGCCGATGAAGAGGAGGGCCGTTCCGACGTTGAAAGCGATGTGGAACGCCGCGATCATCTTGGCGAGATCGGGCTGCCAGGCATGCATGTGAACAGCGATCGTGCCCAGGAACGGCAGGACCAGCGCGATGCCGATGACACGATTGACGAGATTGCCGGCCGGCAGGCGATAGCTCGCGGGATCGTCGCGCCTTGCCCCTTCGAACACGGGGTTGACGGCACTGCCGAGATTGGCCCCGAGCACGAGCGCCAGCGCCGCATCTGAGGTGATGAACTGCGAATAGGCCAGCGACATGATCAGCAGCACGCTGGCGACGCTGGAATGCACGGCCCAGGTCAGGAGAGCGGCGACGATGATGCACAGGATGGGGTCGCCGGTGATGGCCGACATCACCACGCGCACGCCCGGCGCGTTCTCCGCCGGCGCCAGCGTGTCGAGCAGGATGTGCAGCGACAGCAGCATCAGTCCGAGGCCGATGAAGAGCCGGCCGATATCCTTGATCCGCGAGCGCGGGCCGGAGCGGAAGGCGACGAGGCCGAGCACGAACAGCACGGGCGCGACGGCTGCGATGTTGAACGACAGCGCCTGCACGATCAGCGTCGTGCCGACATTGGCCCCCAGCATGATGGCGAGCGCGGCGACGAGGCTGAGCAGGCCCTCGGCGGCAAAGGAGCTGGTGAGGAGCGCGGTCGCCGTGCTGCTCTGAAGCAGTGCGGTAAGGCCGAGGCCCGCGGCGAACGCGCTGAAGCGGTTGCCGAGCGCCTTGCCGAGCAGGCGTCGCAAATCGGGGCCAAAGGCGCGCAGGATGCCGCTCTGGACCATGTGCAGGCCCCACAGCAGCAGCGCTACGCCGCCCATCAGGTCGAGCAGAACCAACGTTCCCATGCTCCGTGTCCGGATCGAGAGTCGATTGGTGAGGCTAGCGCCAAATGCTTGAGGTTCAAACCATTTCTTGGCGCATCGGCGTTAACGTCCGCGCGCCGTGCTCGTTCCCGCCGCGGGGTGCATCGGCACGTCCGCCGCGGGGTGCATTGGCGCGTCCGCAGGCGCATTGCCCCGTGAGCAGGCTCACAGTGCCGCTTTGAGGGCAGCGAAACCGCGATCGAGGTCGGCCTTGAGGTCGTCGACGCTCTCGAGCCCGATATGGAGCCGCAGCGTCGGGCCGCCCGGCGCCCACTTGGTCGCGGTGCGATAGGCGTCACAGTCGAAGGGAATCGCAAGGCTCTCGAAGCCGCCCCAGGAAAAGCCCATGCCGAACAGCTTGAGCGAGTTGAGCATGGCGTCGACGGCGCTCTGCGGCGCTGGCTTGAGCACGATGCTGAACAGGCCCGAGGCGCCGGTGAAGTCGCGCTTCCAGATCGCATGACCCGGATCGGTCTCGAGCCCCGGGTGCAGAACGCGTGCGACCTCGGGTCTTGCGGCAAGCCAACGCGCCATCTCCAGACCGGAACGATGATGCTGGGCGAGGCGCACCGACAGCGTGCGCAGGCCGCGCAGCGCGAGGAAGACGTCATCTGGACCGGCGCAGACGCCGAGCAGGCGGATGCCTTCGGCGATCTGCGGCCAGGTCTTGGCATTGGCCGAGATCGTGCCGAACATGATGTCGGAATGGCCGCCGATGTATTTGGTGGCAGCCTGCATGCTGATATCGACGCCCTGCTCGAGCGAGCGATGGTAGAGCGGCGTCGCCCAGGTGTTGTCGTCGATGACGAGCGCGTCGCGCGCATGCGCAATGTGGGCGATGGCGCGAATGTCGGGCATCTCGAAAGATTGCGAGCCGGGCGCTTCGACCAGAACCGCGCGGGTGTTCGGCTTGAACAGCTTCTCGATGCCGGCGCCGATCAGCGGATCAAAATAGGTGGTCTCGACGCCGTAACGGGCCAGCATGCCGTTGCAGAAATTGCGCGAAGGCCGATAGATGTTGTCAACGACCAGGATGTGGTCGCCGGCCTTCAGCACCGAGAGCAGGGTGGTCGAAATCGCCGAAAGCCCCGACGGCACGATGCCGACGCCGGCGCATTGCGGTCCCTCCAGCGCCATCAGCGTGTCCTGGAACGCCCTGGTGGTTGGGGTACCGTGCCGGCCATAGGTGAATTCGCCGCGATGGGCATGCAGATCCTCGGCGGTCGGATAGAGCACGGTCGAGCCGTGGAACACCGGCGGATTGACGAACCCCTTCTGCGCCTTGGTGTCGCGGCCGGAGGTGACCAGCCGGGTCTCGGCGTGCTGCTGTGCGGGGTGCGAAGAATCCATGCGTCTGCTTCCAAAAGGCGTTTGGGCCGGGCGCGGATCGCACGGCCGGGACGGCCGGGAGGCCGCAAACGTTAATAACAGAACACAGAAGAGTCCCGTCAACCCCTTGACCCGGCTCGCCAGTCGTTCTGTGATGCGCAGGTGCTATTCAGTCGCCGCATGTTGAGGGGCAGCCGCGACCTTCGATCCATCGTTTGACCGGACCTTGCGTCACAGCCATCAAGGCGGGCGCCAGCGGCGGGGATTAGGGTGTGGCGTGCGGCCTCTCGGGATGGGCGGGTGTTCGGCAAGGTTTTCCAGCATGACTCTTGCAAGGCGGATCCTAAATAGGATTGCCCTGGCAGAGACGATCCTGAGACAACGTTCCTGTCCTTGAGACGACCTTGAAAGGCCTTTAGCCCATGAAACGCGTAACCCTGGCTCTCACTTTCGCACTCGCCGCCGGCCTGACTGCCCAAGCCGCCGACGCGCAAACGCTCAAGACCGTCAAGGAGCGGGGCGTATTGTCCTGCGGCGTCAGCCAGGGGCTGCCTGGCTTCTCCTCGCCCGACGACAAGGGCAACTGGACCGGCCTCGACGTCGATGTCTGCCGCGCGATCGCAGCCGCCATCTTCAACGATCCGACCAAAGTCAAATACGTGCCGACCTCGGCCAAGGACCGTTTTACCGCGCTGCAATCCGGCGAGATCGACGTGCTGTCGCGCAACACCACCTGGACCATCTCGCGCGACACCTCGCTCGGCGCCAACTTCACCGGCGTGACCTATTATGACGGGCAGGGCTTCATGGTGAAGAAGTCGCTCAAGGTGAATTCCGCGCTGGAACTGAACAGCGCTTCGGTCTGCGTGCAGACCGGCACCACCACGGAGCAGAATCTGGCCGACTACTTCAAGGCCAACAACATGAAGTATGAGGTGATCGCGTTCGGCACCAACGACGAAACCATCAAGGCCTACGAGGCCGGCCGCTGCGACGTCTTCACCACCGACCAGTCCGGCCTCTATGCCAATCGCCTGAAGCTCGCCAATCCCAACGACCACATGGTTCTGCCGGAGATCATCTCGAAGGAGCCGCTCGGCCCGATGGTGCGCCACGGCGACGACCAGTGGTTCGATCTCGTGAAGTGGACGCTGTTCGCGATGGTCACCGCCGAGGAACTCGGCATCACGTCCAAGAATGTCGACGAAAAAGCCAAGATCGAGAATCCGGAGCTGAAACGCGTCCTCGGCACCGACGGCAATTTCGGCGAACAGCTCGGCCTGACCAAGGACTGGGTCGTCCGCATCGTGAAGGCCGTCGGCAATTACGGCGAGTCTTTCGATCGCAACGTCGGCGCGGGCTCGCCGCTCGCCATCAATCGCGGTCTGAACAATCTCTGGAACAAGGGTGGTCTCCAGTACGCGCCGCCGATCCGCTGATCCCGCTCGATCGGCCGGCGCACGGCAATGAGCACCTCAGCCCGTAAACCGCCGCTCCAGATCGCGCTGAAGATCAGGCGCATTCTGGGCGGCAAGGCAGGCTGGAACGGCGTCGCCGTCCAGTTTGCCTTCGCTGCGGTGCTGGGCTGGATTGCCTACGAGATCATCTCCAATGCCCGCGCCAATCTCGAAAACCAGCACATCGCCGCCGGCTTCGGCTTCCTCAGCAACAACGCCGGCTTCGACGTCAACCAGACCCTGATCTCCTACACCGGCTCGGACACGTTCCTGCGGGTGTTCGTGGTCGGACTACTCAACACGCTCGTGGTCTCCGTGGTGGGCATCGTGTTCGCCACGGTGATCGGCTTCATCGTCGCATTGTGCCGGCTGTCGCCGAACTGGCTGGTTTCGCGAATCGGCGAGATCTACGTCGAGATCATCCGCAATCTGCCGCTGCTGTTCCAGATCCTGTTCTGGTACCTGGCGGTGCTCGCGGCGCTGCCCAATCCCAGGCAGAGCATCTCGCTGTTCGGCGTCGCCTTCATCAGCAACCGGGGCCTCGTCATTCCGCAGCCGATCGGGCAGGCGGGCCTTGCGCCGTTCCTGACGGTGCTGGGATTTGGCATCGTCACGGCGCTGGCCCTGCGCATTTATGCGCGGCGGGCGCTGTTCCAGCGCGGGCAGATGATCCGCATCTGGCCTTACGTGCTGGGCCTCGTGATCGGGCTGCCCCTCGTCACCATGGGGGTGTTCGGTTTGCCCCTCACGGTCGAGCTGCCGCAGCTCAAGGGTTTCAACTTCGCCGGCGGCGCGCGCATCATTCCGGAATTCGTCGCGCTGACCTTGGCGCTGTCGACCTATACCGCGGCCTTCATCGCCGAGATCGTGCGCGCCGGCATCCTGTCGGTCCACAAGGGACAGATGGAGGCGGGGTCCTCGCTGGGCCTGAGCCGTGGCACCACGCTGCGGCTGATCGTGGTGCCGCAGGCGATGCGGGTGATCGTGCCGCCGCTGACCAACCAGTACCTCAATCTCACCAAGAATTCGTCGCTGGCGGTCGCAATCGGCTATCCTGACCTCGTGTCGGTCTGGGCCGGCACGTCGCTGAGCCAGACCGGCCAGGCGATCGAGATCATCGCCATGACGATGGGCGTCTATCTCCTGATTTCGCTCTTCACCAGCTTCGTGATGAGCGTCTATGGCTGGCGCCTGAACCGGAGCCTTGGGGCATGACCGACATCGCCGCGTCATCCTTCGTCCGCCAGGACCTGGTCGCCGAGCGTCCGGCGCCGATCAAGACATCGGGCTTCATCGGGACGCTGCGCACCCGCCTGTTCAACTCGCCGACCAACATCCTGCTCACGATCGTCGGTGCGTTGCTGCTCTGGTTCACCATCATCCCGTCGGTCAAATTCCTGATCGTCGATGCGGTATGGACCGGCCAGGATCGCGCCGCCTGCCTGGCCGAGAACGGCGCCTGCTGGCCCTACATCCAGGCCAAGCTGCCGCAGCTGATCTACGGCTTCTATCCCGAAGCCGAGCGCTGGCGGGTCAATTTTGCGCTGATGCTGGCAGCAGTGCTGCTGCTCCCGCTCTTGATTCCACGGCTGCCGGCGAAGGGGCTCAACGCCAGCCTTTTCTTCTTTGCCTTTCCGGTCGTCGCGTTCTTCCTGCTGCATGGCGGCGGCATCAGCGGCTTTGGTCTCAGCTGGACGGCCGGCCTGCTGGAATTGTTCGACGACAGCATCGTCAGCGCCGGGCAGGTGCTGCTCAGCCTGAGCAAGACATCGGCGATCGCGCCGATCTTGTGGGTCGTCGGCAGTCTGATCGTTTTGATCGGCAACGCCATTCATTGGCTGATCTTTCCGCTGACCTGGCTGCGCGATCAGCTGGAGGCGTCGGGGCAGTCGCTCTGGACCGATTTCTTCATCACGACCGTCGTCGTGTCCTTGATTGCGTTCGTGATGGGCGGAGGCGTGCGGACGGGATGGCGCCCCCTGGCGGCAAGCATCGCGACCTTCATTGCGATCGCCGCTGTGATCAAGCTGATGGGGCTCGATCACGGCGGGCTTCCCGTCGTCCAGACCAGGCTGTGGGGCGGTCTTCTGGTGACGCTGGTGGTGTCGGTCGCCGGCATCGTCACCTCGTTGCCGATCGGCATCGCGCTCGCGCTCGGCCGCCGGTCCAGCATTCCGCTGATCCGGATCTTCGCGATTGCCTTCATCGAATTCTGGCGCGGCGTGCCGCTGATCACCGTGCTGTTCTTCGCCACCTACATGCTGCCGCTGTTCCTGCCCGGCAATTTCTCCGTCGACGGCCTCGTCCGCGCGCTGATCGGCATCGCGCTGTTCACGGGCGCCTATCAGGCCGAGAACGTCCGCGGCGGCCTTGCGGCGATCCCGCGCGGGCAGAGCGAAGCGGCGGCGGCGCTGGGATTGTCCTGGTGGAAGACGACGTCGCTGATCGTGCTGCCGCAGGCGCTCCGCCACGTCATCCCGAACCTCGTCAACAGCTTCATATCGCTGTTCAAGGACACCTCGCTGGTGTCGATCGTCGCGCTGTTCGATCTGCTGGGCTCGCTGCGCGCCTCGTTTGCGGATCCGAAATGGTCGGCGCCGTCGACCTTGTTCACCGGCTTTGCCTTCGCCGGCATCATCTACTTCCTGTTCTGCTTTGGAATGTCGCGCTACTCGCTCTTCGTCGAGCGTCGCCTCAACGCCCATCGTCGCAACTGATCGAGCTCACCATGTCCGAACCCATCGTCAATATTTCCGGCCTGAACAAATGGTACGGCGAATTTCACGTGCTGCGCGACATCGACCTCGAGGTCAGCAAGGGCGAGCGCATCGTGATCTGCGGGCCCTCGGGCTCGGGCAAGTCGACCTTGATCCGCTGCATCAACGCGCTCGAGGAGTTCCAGGAAGGCGAGATCGTCGTCGACGGCATCTCGCTCGGACCCAACCTCAAGCATGTCGACGCGGTGCGCCGCGAGGTCGGCATGGTGTTCCAGAGCTTCAATCTGTTCCCGCATCTCACGGTTCTCGACAATTGCACGTTGGCACCGATCTGGGTGCGCAACATTCCCAAGAAGGACGCCGAGGCGACCGCGATGAAGTTTCTGGAGCGGGTCAAGATCCCGCACCAGGCCAACAAGTTTCCCGGACAGATGTCCGGCGGCCAGCAGCAGCGTGTCGCCATCGCGCGGGCCCTGACCATGAACCCGAAGGTGATGCTGTTCGACGAGCCGACCTCGGCGCTCGATCCTGAAATGGTCAAGGAGGTGCTCGATACCATGGTCGACCTCGCCGAGGAGGGCATGACCATGCTGGTCGTCACCCACGAGATGGGCTTTGCCAAGGAAGTCGCCAACCGCGTGGTGTTCATGGACGCCGGCCAGATCATCGAGGCCAACACGCCGAACGAGTTCTTCGCCACGCCCCAGCACGCCCGCACAAAGCTGTTCCTGAGCCAGATCCTGCGCTGATATCGGGGACATCCCGGGGGCGCGGCCGCCCAGCCGGCGAAAGGCGCGAATCAGCTAGACTCTCCACCGGCCATCCCGGGGAGAGCGACCTTGCAGAGCAGCGCCGGCGAGCGTGCGTTCCAGAACGCGCGATTGCAGAAGAAATTCAAGAAGCAGGCGGAAGCCCTCATCTCCGCCGCAAACACGGCCTTTGGCCAGGGCCGGCATGCTGAGGCCGAGGCGCTCTGCCGCCAGATCCTGAACGAACTCCCGGAGCATTTCAGCGCCTTGCACCTGCTCGGCTTGTGCGCGTTCGCAGGGCAGCACTTCGAGGCAGCCAAACAAGCTCTCGAGCAGGCCGTGACCGTCGACCCGCGCTCGGCGCAGGCCTTATCCGATCTCGGCGCGACGCATTTCGCACTTGGGCAGTATGAGGAAGCCCGCACGTTTCTGGAGAAAGCCATCGCGCTGAAGCCGAGCTTCCCGATGGCTCTGGCCAATCTCGGCAATGCTTTGCTGCACCTGAACCAGGTCGAGCCGGCCATTGAACTCTACGACCGTGCCATCGAGCTGAAGCCCGACCATGTCGATGCGCTGTGCAATCGTGGCCTGGCGCAGCTGGCACTACAGCACTTCGATCGCGCCAGGCAAAGCTTCGAGCGCGCCTTGCTGTTTCAGCCGCGGCATGTGGAAGCGCTCGTCGGCAAGGGATTGGTCGATATCGAGCTCAAGAACTACGACGAGGCGAAGAGCGCGCTTGAGGCGGCACTCGCGCTCAGGCCCGGGTCGGCGAAGATCCTGGCGAACCGCGGACGGGTCAATCTCGAACTGTCGAGGTTCGAACAGGCGGCGGCGGATTTCGACGCAGCGCTTGCGATGTCCCCCAGGCTCGAGGTGGCCTTGCAGGGCAAGGCCCAGGTCTCGCTCAACCTGGGAAATACGGCGCAGGCCATGCTGGCCTGCACGACGCTGCTCGAGGAAAATCCGCGCTCTGCGGTCGCGATGGCGCTGCTGAGCGCTTGTTTCGCAAACCAGGGCGAGATCGCGTCCGCAATCGAACTGCTCGACGCTGCGGTGGCCATTGCGCCGAATGCGGACTTGATCGGACGAAAGATCTTCTTTCTGGACTTTCTCGCCGATGCCGATTTCGCGGTCCAGCAGGCCGCGCGAAAGCAGTGGTGGAATGCGGTCGGCACCAGATTTACGCAAAGGACGCTTTCACCGAGGTCGCTTGATCCGGACAGGCGGATCGTCATCGGCTATGTCTCGGCCGAGTTCTGGTACCACTCGGCGGCGTTCGCGCTGTTGCCGGTCTTGCGCCATCACGATCGCGCCAAATTCCAGATCGTCTGCTACGCGTGCTCGTCGACCCAGGACGAGGTGACCGCCAGCTTCAGGCAAATGGCCGACGTCTGGGTCGATGCCTGGCAGCTGTCGGATGACGAATTGGCCGATCGCATTCAGGCCGACAACGTCGATATCCTGGTCGACGTATCGGGCCATACGACCGGCAACAGGCTTCCTGTCTTTGCACGCAAGCCGGCCCCCATCCAGGTCACGGCCTTCGGACATGCGTCGGGCACGGGCCTTCAAACCATGGACTACGTGCTTGCGGATACGGTCTTCATTCCGCAGGCGGCGCGCCATCTGCTGGCAGAAAAGGTCTACGACCTGCCGTGCCTGAACACGCTGGATCCCATCCTGGATGTGCCGACGTCGGAGCTTCCGATGCTCCGCAATGGTTATGTGACCTTCGGCGTGTTCAACCGCATCAACAAGATATCGGACGACGCCATTCGGGTGTGGTCGAAATTGATACACGAGGTCACGGGATCGAAAATCATCCTGAAGCACACGCTGCTCGATGATCCCCTGGTGCGCCAGCGCCTGCTCGCGCGATTTGTGGCGCACGGGATTGCCGAGGCTGACATCACCTGCCTGGGCATGACCCCGCGCCACGAGCATCTCCGGGCCTTTGCCGAGGTCGACATTTCGCTCGATCCATTCCCGCAGAATGGCGGCATCAGCACGTGGGAATCGCTCTATGCCGGCGTTCCCGTCGTCGCCAAGCTCGGCAACGCGTCGTCCTCGCGCGCCGGCGCCTCGATCGTGGCGGCCGTCGGCCTCAACGACTGGGTGGCCGAAGACGACGATGGCTATTCCGCGATCGCCTGTAAATTCGCGGCGCAACCGGATGAGCTCGCGAAGCTGCGCGCGAGCTTGCCTGCCCGGATTGCGTCTTCGCCCGCCGGCAATGTCGAGATCTACGCCGGCAGGGTCGAGGCGGGCTATCGCCAGTTCTGGCGCGATTATTGTGCGTCGATGACCCCGTAGACGGGGCAGACCCGTAAAAGTTTACGCAATTCCGTCGCCGACCCCAAACCATGCGGCGCACGACAGCCCCTCGCTTCACGCGTCCGAAAGCTCTGTCCGCGCATGTGGACCCCGAATGGGGGTGCGTCAGATGCTCGGTTTCGTATTCGGCCTCAACGCCCGGCTCGGGCGACTACATTTTTTCTTCGCTACGATCGCGCTGGCGTTCGTGATGACCGCGATCTGCTTTGCGATCGCGATGGCGGTGCTGCGCACGACGTCGCCGAGCATGGTGCGCCCCGAGGACCTTACACATAACAGGGCCATCATCGCCGCGATGATCTTCTTTGGCCTAGCGACCTTCATGCTGCAATCGATGCGAATCCGCGATATCGGCTGGGATCCGGTCTGCGTCATCCCGGCCTGGATCGCGCTCATGTTCGTCGATCATGTCGTGGCCGGCCGGTTTCCGGCCTGGGCGATGGGGCAGGAGCATCAGGGCACGATGGTCGGCGGGCTGGTCAATGTCGCGCTGCTGCTCGCCCTCACGTTCTGGCCGGGGGCCGAGGGCGACGGCGCCTTCACCAACCCGTTCGAGCCGCCCGCGCGCGCGGCCAGCAAGACGTCGACGTCGGACGAGCGCCTTGCGCGCGTGTCTCAAGGCACGACGCGACCGACCTGGGGCTAGGGCCTTGGCTAGACGAACGGCAGTTTGATGTTGCTGCGCTTCTCCAGCCATTCCGGCACCGGCAGGTTCTTGGCGCGCATGAAGTCGGCGTTGAACAGCTTCGACTGATAGCGGCTGCCGGAATCGCAGAGAATGGTGACGATGGTCTTGCCCGGCCCAAGCTGCTTGGCGAGCCGCATCGCGCCGACAATGTTGATGCCGGTGGAGCCGCCGAGGCACAGGCCTTCGTGCTGGAGCAGCTCGTAGATCGTCGTGACGGCTTCGGCATCGGGAATGAGATAGGCATCATCGACCTTCGCGCTCTCGACGATCGGGGTCGCACGGCCGAGGCCGATGCCCTCGGTGATGGAATCGCCTGGGGTCGCCTTGGCGGTGCCGGTCCTGAAGTACTCGAACATGCCGGCGCCGTGCGGATCGGCGCAGGCGATCCGGACGTCCTTGCTCTTCTCTTTCAGAAAACGGCTGGTGCCGGCGAGCGTACCGCCGCTGCCGACCGAACAGACGAAGCCGTCGATCTTGCCGCCGGTCTGCGCCCAGATCTCGGGACCGGTCGAGTCGTAATGCGCCTTGGCGTTGTCCAGGTTATTCCACTGGTCGGCGAACAGCACGCCGTTCGGCTCGGTCTTGCGCAATTCGTCGGCGAGGCGGCGGCCGACATGCTGGTAGTTGTTCGGATTGGAATAGGGAAGTGCCGGCGATTCCAGCAGCTCGGCGCCGCACAGCTTCAAGAAGTCCTTCTTCTCCTGGCTCTGCGTCTCCGGGATCACGATCAGCGTGCGATAGCCGCGCGCGCTCGCCACCACCGCAAGGCCGATGCCGGTGTTGCCGGCGGTCGCTTCCACCACGAGGCCGCCCGGCTTCAACTCGCCGCGCTTCTCGGCCTCCAGGATCATCCATTTGCCGGCGCGGTCCTTGACCGACTGGCCGGGATTCATGAACTCGGCCTTGCCGAGAATGGTGCAGCCGGTGAGCTCGGAGGCGCGCTTGAGCTTGATGAGCGGGGTGTTGCCGATGGCTTCGACAACGTCGTTTTTTATGGTCATGTCAGGCAATTACCGGCTGGTTCACGATGTGGGCGCGACCCTAAAGTAGGGTCGCCGGCCACACAAGGCGAGGGCGCAAACTCTTATTGCTGCTTTGCGAAGATGACCTGCCGGACGTCGATATTGCCGGAGAGGAATCCGGCCTCGCAATAGGCGAGATAGTACTCCCAGAGCCGCCGGAACCGGTCGTCGAACCCGAGCGGCACCAGGCCCGGCCAGGCCGCGCGGAAGTTATTTCGCCAGGTGGCAAGCGTCTTGGCATAATCTTGCCCGAAGATGCGCTCGCGGATGACAGGAACGCCGAATCTGTCCCCGAGCGATTTCAGCACCGCGGGCGAGGGCAGCATGCCGCCGGGGAAGACGTAGCGCTGGATGAAGTCGACCTCGCGGCGGTAGCCCTGGAAAAGCTTGTCCTGGATCGTGATGGCCTGGATCCCGGCCAGTCCGTCCGGCAAGAGCCGGTCACGTAATTGGGCGAAATAGCGCGGCCAGAACGCCTCGCCGACCGCTTCGATCATTTCGATCGAGGCGATCCGGTCGTAGCGGTCGCGCTCGTCACGATAGTCCTGAAGCCGGATCTCGACCTGTTCGGCGAGACCCGCCTCAAAGATGCGCCGCTGCGCGAAGTCGCGCTGCTCGGTCGAGATCGTGAGGCCGACGACGCGCGCGCCGAAGGTCTTGGCGGCGAATTCGGCGAAGCCGCCCCAGCCGCAGCCGATCTCGAGCAGCTTTTGTCCCGGCTTCAAATCGAGGGCCTCGGCGAGGCGGCGATATTTGTTGGTCTGTGCGGCCGTAAGGTCGGTGGTCGATTCCTCGAACAGGGCCGAGGAATACGTCATGCTCGGATCGAGCCAGGCCGAGTAGAACGCATTGCCGATGTCGTAATGGGCGTGGATGTTGCGTCTCGCCTGACGCCGCGTGTTGCGGTTGAACCAGTGCTGCACCATCTGCACGAACCGCATCAGCGGCTTGTCGTGCAGCATGGCCTGGATCAGATCGTGGTTGACGCAGAACAGGTAGAGAAACTGCGTCAGGTCAGGCGTATCCCAATCGCCGGCGAGATAGGCTTCGGCAATGCCGATGTCACCGCCGTTGATGAGGCGCGATGCGAAACTGTAGTTGTGCAGGCGCATGGCGGCATTTGGACCCGGCTCGTGTCCGCCAAGCCGGATCACGCGGCCATCGGGCAGAGTGACATCGAGCGTTCCGCGACGCAGCCGTGCCCCAAAGGTCAGTGCAAGGCGAACGATCCGCGGCAGGTCGGCAAGCACTGTTTCGACGTCGTCAGGCGTGACGGAAATGGCATTCGACATCGGCAGATCCATGAGCTCAACGGATGCTGTCCGACCGCCAGCCGCGCGCGCCCCTCCCGCGTCTATGCTGAACCCGAGCGCGCCCCGCAAACGGTCAGCGATTTCTAATATAGGGGTGCGTTTGGCCGCGCGCCAAGGCGGTTCTGCCGTTACGCTGCTCTGCGGCATCATGTCGTGGCACCAGCCGGGCGCCCTTCAGCCAGAGCCGCAGCGCTTCCCAGTGGATCGCCGCCATCACCTTGAGGGTCACGAGCGGCAGGGCGAAGAACGATCGTAGCAGCGCCCGCGAGGTCAGGGCGCGGCGGCGGCCGTTGAAGGTCGCCGCGAGCAGCGGGCCGTCGCGGTCGGTCTCCAGGATGCGCAGCTTGACCGTACCCGACGGCGGCAACACGCGGAAACGGTAGCGCATTGCCATCGGCAGGAAGGGCGAGACGTAGAACAGCTTGTCTTGCTGCTGCCGCAGGCCGGCATCGCTCAGCTCGCCTGCCTTGACCGGCAAGATATACGGATGAATCTCGCCAAACGTGTTGCGGACCTCGTAGATCGTCAGCGCCAGCGCGCCGATGGCACCATAGCAAAAATAGACCGAGAGCGGATTGAAGCCGTAGCCGAGCAGACGGGGATAGCAGAGCAGTTCGACCCTGCCACCGCAGAGGTCGATGCCTTCAGCGGCGGCACAGCGTTCTGCATAGGCGCGCAGCGAGGAGCCGTCGCGCGGACCGTGGTCCGCCTCGTGGAAACTGTAGAGCGCGCCGCGGTTGACCCCGAACAGCGCCGATTGACGGTCAGCCTCATCCAGCCTGTCGAGATCGATCAGCAGGCTCATGACGCGGTAGCTGAATCGATGACCCATCGGCCTCAGGCGCGCATGCATGACATCGCCGAAATAAAGTGCGGCGGCATCGGTTGAGGAAAGGGCTGTCGTCACCATCGCGCTACTCTGCAGCTTCTGCCAGTTCCACTGGCGCCGCGCGCCAGGGCGCGGTCGCCCCGAGCGCCTCGGCCACGCGAAGGCCGGAGCGCAGGCCATCCTCGTGAAAGCCAAAGCCGGTCCAGGCGCCGCAGAACCAAATGTGCCGCTGCCCCTGGATCTCGGCGAGCCGCTTCTGCGCGGCAAAGGCGGCGGCATTGTACTGCGGATGCTCACAGAGATATTGGCCGAAGGTGAGCTCCGGCGCGGGTTCGAACGGCGGATTGAGGCTGACGAACAAAGGCTTGTCGGCATCGATGCCCTGCAGGTTGTTCATCCAGTAGGTCACCGCGACGTCGTTCATCGCATCTCCCTCACGCTGCCAGCGCAGGAAATTCCACGACGCCCAGGCGCGCCGCCGCTTCGGCATCAGCCTGGTGTCACGATGAAGATAGACCTTGTTCGGGGAATAGCCGATCGCGCCGAGGATCTCGCGCTCGCGCTTGTCTGCGTCGGACAGCATCGCGAGCGCCTGATCGCTATGGGCTGCGATCACAACGTGGTCGAAGCACTCGTGCCGGCCGTGGCTGTCATGGACGATGACGCCCTGTGCGGAGCGTTCGATCGACGTGACTGCACAGCCGAGCCGGATACGATCCTTGAACGCAGCCTGGAGCCGGTCGACATAGTGCCGGCTGCCGCCCTTGACCGTGCGCCAGACCGGCCGGTCGTAACGCAGCAGGCGATGATTGTCGAAGAAGGCAACGAAATTCTCGGCCGGAAAGGCGAGCATCTCGCGTGCGGGCGCCGACCAGATCGCAGCGCCCATCGGCGCAAGATAGTCGGTCAGCAGCCGTTGGGAAAATCGCCGCTCACCGAAATAGTCACCGAGCGTCAATCCGGTCAGGCGGCCGTCGCGGAGGTCGTCGATGCTTTGCCGGCCGAACGTCGGGATCTCCGAGAGCATCCGCAGATAGGATGGGGAGAGCAGATTGCTGGGTTGAGCAAACAGGCCGGCCCCGGTCGCCCACCAATCGTTGCCGCCGCCGCGCCATTCGAAGCGACCGCCATCGGCGGACACCGCAAAGCTCATGCAGCTTGCGACCGTCTCGACTTCGAGATGGGCGAACATCGCCGTCAGATCAGGATAGTTAAGCTCGTTGTAGACGATGAAGCCTATGTCGACCGTAACCGGTGAGCCCTGGTAATCGATCGTGACGGTATGGCTGTGGCCGCCGGGGCGCAGCTCGCGGTCATAGACCGTCACCGGATAGCGCTGGGAGAGCGTCCAGGCCGCCGCGTTGCCGGCGATGCCTGTTCCGATGACCGCGATGCGCATGCGTAAGTGCCCCTGCCTTGTGGTGGACAAGCTACGGTGCGTTGCGGCGCGGGTTTCAGTGGGGTGTGGCCTGGTTCTGCGGCTTCAGTGCAACTGTGGCTGCAATATCACATGAAATCTTGGTAAGCTTGGTTCGGTTTCCGAACTTTTCTGGGGTGGAAGAAACCACTGCAAGACAGGCACATCTTGTGTTTCGATGGTCTCGACTGCGCTGCGTTCTGCTGTGCGCTTCGCAGGTGCGGGACTGTCCCGCAGTTCCACGCCCGGCTAGTATCGTCGTCATGTTCCGCAGAAAGCACCATGCTGTGAACGAGTTAGATCAAGGCCTCCCAACGTCCGCCCGCGAATCGGCTCATCCGGCCGCGCGGCGGCGGCATGATCTGCCCGGCAGGGGGTGGATGTGACACAGCGGGTTCCGGCCGTCGCCAGGCGGCCATTCCTGAAGTCTGCGTTCCGCACGCTGCGTGCTGTGGCCGCACTGTGCCTTGCTTCGAGTTCGGGCGCCTGCGTGCTCACGCAGGATCTTCCAGATCCCGCGCTCGATGTCCCCACGCAATACAAATACGCTGGGAAGGCCGATGCGCCGCCGACGCTGGATTGGTGGCGTGGCTTCCGTTCGGCGGAGCTGACGCAGCTGATGGAAGAGGCGCAGACCGTCAACCTCGACATCGCCGCCGCGGTCTCGCGCATCGTCGAGGCCGACGCCCAGGCGCGCCAGGCCGGCGCGGCGCTGTTGCCGAGCCTGTCGGGAACGGGACAGGAGGCTTATTCGCGCACGTCCGGCTCCTCGGCGTCGGGGCTCACCAACGGCGGCCGTGAGGTCGTCAACTACCAGGCGTCACTGAGCGCCAGCTACCAGCTCGATTTCTGGGGCCAGAATCGCGACGCGCTGCAGACGGCGGAGGAGACCGCCCATGCCAGCCGCTTCGACCGCGACACCGTCGCGCTGACGACGCTGGCGGCGGTCGCCAATGCCTATTTCCAGGTCCTGTCCTCGCAGGACCGCCTGCGCACCGCGCAGCGCAATATCGCCAGCGCCCAGCGTATCCTCGACGCCATCCGCGAGCGCCGCAAGGCCGGGACGGGGACCGACCTCGACGTCGCGCAGCAGGAGAGCGTGCTCGCCAACCAGAAGGCGCTGGTGCCGCCGCTGCGCCAGACGCTCGACCAGAACGCCAATGCGCTCGCGGTGCTGGTCTCGCGTCCGCCGGAGAGCGTCCGCCTTGCAGGCGGCTCGCTTGAAAGGATCGCGATCCCGCGCGTCACGCCCGGCCTGCCGTCGGAGCTCTTGACGCAACGGCCAGACATCCGCCGGCAGGAGGCGCAGCTTGCCTCCGCCACCGCCAACATCGGCAATGCCCGCGCGCAGTTCTTTCCGACCATCCAGCTCACCGGCAACGGCGGCTATCAGAGCTCGGCGCTGGTCTCGCTATTCCAGCCGCATGCGGCGTTCTTCCAGCTCGTCGGCAGCGCGGCCCAGCCGATCTTCGACGGCGGCAAGATCCTCGGCAATTTCGAATACGCCAAGGCGCGGCAGGATGAGTTGCTGCAGACCTACCGCAAGACCATCGTTCAGGCCTTCACCGACGTCGACAACGCACTATTTTCAATCAAGCAGACCACCATCAAGTTGCAATTGCAGCGCGACGTGGTCAACGCCTCGCGGCGCGCCTTCGACCTTGCCGAGCAGCAGTTGCGTGCCGGCACGGCCGATATCGTGACCGTGCTCAACACTCAGCTGACGCTATTCCAGGCCGAAGACACTCTGTCGCAAGCGCAGCTTGCACGCCTTCTTGCCATCGTCAGCCTGTATCAGGCGCTCGGCGGCGGCTGGGAGCCGCGTATGGAGAAACCGGTCAATGCTCTTTAAGCCGGATACGAAGGACGGCGCGAAGGAGGGGACGGCGAAGAAATCGCGCGGCCGCGGCTTCGTCATGACCCTGATCACACTCGCGATCCTCGGGGGCTTCGGCTATCTCGGCTGGACCTTGTGGCATCAGCAGCCGCAGCAGCAGGCTCCCTTCGGTCGCGGCCAGCAGCGGCCCGATCTGCCGGTGCCGGTGCTGGCGGCCACGCCACGGGTCCAGGACGTGCCCGTCTATCTCGACGGCGTCGGCGCGATCCGCGCGCTCAATACCGTCACCGTGCGCTCGCAGGTCGACGGCAAGCTGATCGCGGTGAAGTTCACCGAAGGCCAGGACGTCAAGAAGGGCGACGTGCTCGGCGAGATCGACCCGGCGCTCTACCAGGCAACCTACGACCAGGCCGTCGCCAAGAAGGCCCAGGACGAGGCCCAGCTCGCCAACCAGCGCATTGATCTCACGCGCTACGAACAGCTCGCTGCGTCCAATGCCGGCTCGAAGCAGCAGGCCGACACCCAGCGCGCCGCAGTCGCGCAGACCGAGGCGCTGGTCAAGGCCGACCAGGCCTCGATCGACAATGCGGCGGCGACGCTGAGCTACACCAAGATCGTTGCGCCTATATCGGGCCGCGTCGGCCTGCGCCAGGTCGACCAGGGCAACATCATTCACGCCTCCGACACCACCGGCCTCGTCGTCATCACGCAATTGCAGCCGATCGCGGCGTGGTTCAGCCTGCCGCAACAGCAGATCATGCGCGTCAATGCGGCTGCCGCGAAAGGCGCGCTGTCGGTCGATGTGTTCGGCAATGACGGCGTCACCGTGATCGACACCGGCAAGCTCACCGGCATCGACAACCAGGTCGACCAGACCACCGGCACGCTCAAGCTGAAGGCGGAATTTCCCAACGCCCAATACCAGCTCTGGCCGGGCCAGTTCGTCAATGTCCGCCTCAAGGTCGAGACCCTGAACCAGGCGCTGGTGGTGCCGACGTCGGCTGTTCAGCGCGGGCCGATCGGCACGTTCAGCTATGTCATAGGCGAGGACAACGTCGTTGCGGCCAAGCCGGTGACGGTGACGCAGCAGAACGAGCATGACGCCGTGATCGCGAGCGGCCTGACGGCGAACGACAAGGTTGTCACCACGGGCTTCGCCAATCTGTCCGATGGCTCCAAGGTCATCATCGGCCGCAACGAGCAGACGCCGTCGGCCGACCTCGCCCCGCGCAAGCGCACGCGCGCGCCGCAGGGCGACGGGAAGGGTGGTCAGGCCAAGGACGGTCAGAAGGACGGCCAGAAGAAGGGACAGACAGGACCGGGTGCAAGTCCGGGTGCGTCGGGGTCGGGAGCAAAGCAGCCATGACCCCGACAAAGCCGGACTGACGACGAGGCGCATCTCATGGGTGTTTCCGAACCCTTCATTCGCCGTCCGATCGCGACCTCGCTGCTCGGCATTGCGCTGTTGATCGGCGGTGCGCTCGGCTATTTCGCGCTGCCGGTCTCCGCGCTGCCGCAGGTCGACTTCCCGACCGTGCAGGTGTCGACGCAGTTGCCGGGCGCGAGCCCCGACGTCATCGCCTCGCTGATCACGGCGCCGCTGGAACGGCAACTCGGGCAGATCCCGTCGCTGACGGCGATGAACTCGACGAGCTCGTTCGGTGTCAGCCAGATCTCGCTCCAGTTCGACCTCAACCGCGACATCGACGGCGCGACCCAGGACGTGCAGGCCGCGATCAACGCCGCCGCCGGCGTGCTGCCCAAGACGCTGCCTTATCCGCCAACCTACGCCAAGGTGAACCCGGCCGATGCGCCCGTGATGACGCTGGCGCTGCGCTCGGACACGATCTCGCTGCGTGCGATGAGCGACATCGCCGACACGCTGCTGGCGCAGCGTCTCAGCCAGATATCCGGCGTCGGCCGCGTGTCCGTGCTCGGCGGACTGAAGCCGGCCGTGCGCATCCAGGCCGATCTGGCGCGGCTCGCGGCCTACGGCATCGCGATGGAGGATCTGCGCGCCGCGATCGCAAACGCCAACGTCTCCGGGCCAAAGGGCTCGCTCGACGGCGCCCAGCAAGCCTACATCATCGCGGCCAACGACCAGATCGCGGCCGCCGACGCCTACCGTCCCATCATCATCGCCTACCGCAACGGCTCGCCCGTGACGATCGGCGACGTCGCGCAGATCGTCGACGGGCTCGAGAACGACCGCACCGGCGGCTGGTACCAGGGGACGCCGGCCGTCATCATCGACATCCAGCGCCAGCCCGGCGCCAACGTCATCGACGTCGTCAAGCAGATCCGGGCCGAGATCCCCAAGGTCCAGCGCGCCATTCCGGCCGGCGTGAATCTCACCATCGTCTCCGACCGCACCGTCACCATTCGCGCTTCCGTCCATGACGTGCAGTTCACGCTGGTCCTTGCCGTCGTGCTGGTGACGTTGGTCGTGCTGCTGTTCCTGCGCTCGCTGCGCGCGACCGTGATCGCGGGAGTCGCGCTGCCGCTGTCGCTGATCACCAGCTTCGGCATCATGTATTTCGCCGGATTCAGCCTCGACAATCTGTCGCTGATGGCGTTGACGATCGGCACCGGTTTCGTCGTGGACGATGCCATCGTCATGATCGAGAACATCGTCCGCCACATGGAGGACGGCGACAACGCGATGACGGCCTCGCTCAAGGGCGCCAGCGAGATCGGCTTCACCGTAATCTCGCTGACGGTGTCGCTGATCGCGGTGTTCATCCCGCTGTTGTTCATGTCGGGCCTTGTCGGGCGCATGTTCCGCGAGTTCGCGCTGACGCTGACCATCGCCGTCGTGACCTCGGCTGTCGTATCGCTGACGCTGACGCCGATGATGTGCTCGCGGCTGCTCAAGCACGCCCATGAGGAGCTGGCGGTGCCGGGGCTTGCCGCCGTGAGCCGCTTCATCGACCGTACCGTCGAATTCTACCACCGCACGCTGCTCTGGGTGCTGCAGCGCCAGCGCGCCACGCTGGTCGTGACGTTCGCGACGCTGGTCGCGACCCTGGTCCTCTATGTCGTCGCGCCCAAGGGGTTTCTGCCGCTTCAGGATACTGCCTCGATCACGGCGGTGACGGAGGCGGGGCCTGACGTGTCATTCGCCGAGATGCAAAAGCGGCAGGCCGAGGCCGCCGGCGCCATCAAGGCCGATCCTGACGTGACGGGCGTGGTGTCCGTGATCGGCGCGGGCTCGGTCAATCCGACCACCAATGTCGGGCGCCTGGTCATGACCCTGAAGCCGCGAGGTGAGCGACGCGACGATGTCGGCGTGGTCATCACCCGTCTGAAGGAGAAGGTTGCCGGCATTCCCGGCATGACCGTCTATTTCCAGCCGGTGCAGGACGTGCAGATCTCGACCCAGTCGAGCCGCTCGCAATACCAGTACACGCTGACCGGCACCGATGCGGCGCTGGTATCGGAATGGGCGCGCAAGCTCGTCGACGAGATGCGGCGCGATCCCCTGTTCCGCGATGTCTCCTCGGAGGCGCAGGAAGGTGGCCTGCGCGCGCAGCTCGACGTCGACCGCACCCGCGCCGGCCAGCTCGGCGTCAGCCTGCAAGCCATCACCGACACGCTGAACGACGCCTTTGCGCAGCGGCAGATCTCGACCATCTACGGCCAGGCCAACCAGTACCGCGTGGTGCTGGAGGCGCTGCCGATGTACCAGCGCGATCCCTCGATCCTGTCGAAGCTCTATCTGCCGGGCGGCGTGAGCAGCTCCGCGGCCGGCGCGCCCAACGCCCAGGTGCCGCTCGATGCGGTGGCGACGCTGAAGCGCACCACGGCGCCGCTCGCGATCTCGCACCAGGCGCAGTTCCCGGCGATCTCGCTCTCCTTCAACCTCGCGCCGGGTGCCGCGCTCGGCGACGCCGTCCAGGCGGTGAAGGCGATCGAGACCCGGATCGAAATGCCCAGCAGCATCGTCGGCGTGTACGCGGGCGATGCCGCCGAATTCGCCAGGGCGCTCGCCGGCCAGCCCTGGCTTTTGCTTGCCGCCGTGATCACGATCTACATCGTGCTGGGCGTGCTCTACGAGAGTTACATCCACCCGATCACGATCCTCTCGACGCTGCCCTCGGCCGGCGTCGGCGCCATCGTGGCGCTGATCCTGTGCGGGCAGGACCTCTCGGTCATCGGCCTGATCGGCATCATCCTCTTGATGGGCATCGTCAAGAAGAACGCGATCATGATGATCGACTTCGCGCTGGAGGCCGAGCGCGGGCAGGGCATGCCGGCGCATGAGGCGATCGTGCAGGCCTGTCTGTTGCGCTTCCGCCCGATCATGATGACGACGCTGGCCGCGCTGTTCGGCGCACTGCCGCTGGCGATCGAGAGCGGCACCGGCGCCGAGCTGCGCTTTCCGCTCGGCATCTCCATCATCGGCGGCCTGCTGCTGAGCCAGCTGCTGACGCTCTACACGACGCCCGTGATCTACCTCGCGCTCGACCGCATCAACCGCCGCCTCGAGCAGGCACTGCCGCCGCCGGAGCCCGAAGCGCCAACGGCCGGCGCGACCGAGGGGATGCAGTGATGGCATCGATCTCGGAGCCCTTCATCCGGCGCCCCGTCGCGACCACGCTGCTGTCGATCGGGCTGTTCCTGCTGGGGGGCGTCGCTTACGAGTTCCTGCCGGTCGCCTCGGTCCCGAACGTCGACTTTCCCGCCATCTTCGTCTCGGCGAGCCGTCCCGGCGCCGATCCTTCCGTGATGGCGGCGACCGTCGCCGCGCCGCTGGAACGGCGGCTCGGCGAGATCGCAGGCATCAACCAGATCACCTCGACGTCGTCGCTCGGCACGGCGAACATCCAGCTCCAGTTCGACATCGGCCGCAACATCGACAAGGCCGCGCGCGACGTGCAGGCCGCCATCAACGCCGCGCTGGTCGATTTGCCGAGCGATCTGCCGGCGCTGCCGCGCTTCCGGAAAGCGAATACGGCCGGCGCGCCGGTCTTCGTGCTGGCGCTGACCTCCAAGACGCTGTCCGCCAGCGCGATCTACGACGTCGCCGATACCGTGCTGGCGCAACGCATCTCGCAGGTCCCGGGCGTCGGCGACGTGACCGTGTCGGGCGCCGACCAGCCGGCGGTGCGGATCCAGCTCAACCCCGTGGCACTGTCGAACGCGGGTATCGCGACCGACGACGTGCGGACCGCCATCGTCAACGCCAACCCGCTCGGGCCCGTCGGCATCTTCAACGGCGAGCGCCAGAGCGAAACGCTCTCGCTCAACAAGCAGATGCGCACGGCGCAGGAATTCCGCGACATCATCATCAAGAGCTCGAACGGCAATTTCGTCCGGCTCGCCGACGTCGCCGAAATCGAGGATTCAGTCCGCAACGCGCGCTCGATCGCCTGGTTCAACAAGCAGCCGGCGGTGCTGATCCAGATCACCAAGCAGGGCGACGCGAACGTCATCGACACCGTCGACCGGGTCAAGGCGCTGATCCCTGCGCTGAAGCAGTGGATCCCGGCCGGCGTTGATGTCTCCACCCTGGTCGACCGCACCTCGACGATCCGTGCCAGCGTGATGGACATGCAGTGGACGCTGCTCGCGACCGCCGTTCTGGTCATGGTCGTGGTGTTCGTGTTCCTGCGCCGCGTGACACCGACGATTGCCGCCGGCATCTCGGTGCCGCTGGCGCTGGCCGGCACCTGCGCCGGCATGTGGGTCGCCGGCTTCTCGATCGACAATCTGTCGCTGATGGCGCTCGCGATCTCGGTCGGCTTCGTCGTCGACGACGCCATCGTCATGATCGAGAACATGTTCCGCAATCTCGAGCATGGCATGCGGCCGATGCGGGCAGCGCTGGAGGGCGCCAGGCAGATCGGCTTCACGGTGGTCTCGATCAGCCTGTCGCTGATCGCAGCGTTCACGCCGCTGATCTTCATGGACGGCATCGTCGGCCGCCTCTTGCGCGAATTTTCGCTGACGCTGACCTTCGCGATCGTCGTCTCGACCCTGGTGTCGCTGACGGTCACGCCGATGATTTGCGCGCACTACGTCAGGCAAACCACCTCGGGGTCCGCCACGGTGTTTGACCGCCTGATCGAAGGCTCGCTGTCGCGCATCGTCGCGTTCTACACCCGCACCCTGCGGGCCGTGCTCGAGTTTCCGTTGCTGACGCTGCTCGTGTTCTTCGCCACCATCGGTCTGACGGTGATGCTCTACATCAAGGTGCCCAAGGGCTATTTCCCCACGGACGATTCCGGCTTCGTCATCGGCGCGACGCGGGCCTCGGCGGACATCTCGTTCCAGTCGATGCTGACGCTCCAGCAGAGGCTCGCCGACATCGTGATGCAGGACCCGGCCGTGGCCGGCATCGGTTCGACCGTCGGCGGCGGAGCCGGGCCGGGAGGCGCGACCTCGAACCGCGGCGTCATGTACATCAGCCTGAAGCCGCCCGAGGAGCGCGATCACATCTCGACCCAGGTCGTGATCGATCGTCTCAGGAAGGCGCTGTTCCCAGTGCCCGGCATCCGTCTCTTCATGTTCGCCGCGCAGGACGTCCGCGCCGGCGGCCGCCAGAGCGACTCCAACTACCAGTATACGCTCTCGAGCACCGACCTCGACCTGCTGCAGAAGTGGGCGCCGATCGTGGCCAAGCGGATGGAGACGGTGGAAGGCATCACCGATATTTCCAGCGACCGTGACCCCGGCGGACTTCAGCTCACGCTGAACATCGACCGCCAGAAGGCAGCAGCGCTCGGCGTCAAGGTGCAGGACATCGACAATGCCCTGAACAACGCCTTCTCGCAGCGCCAGATCTCGATCATCTACACCCAGCGCAACCAGTACATGACCGTGCTGGAGATCGATCCGAAATTCCAGGTCGATCCCTCCAACCTGGAGCGCATCTACGTCGCTGGCGCCGGCGACGTGCAGGTGCCGCTGTCCGCCGTGGTCCACGCGACGCGCGGGCTCGCCGCGCTCGCAGTCTATCACTCGCAGTCGGTGCCCTCGACCACGGTGTCGTTCAACACCTTGCCCGACGTGGAGTTGCAGGCCGCCACGCAGAACATCCAGCGCGCGGTGGACGAGTTGCATATGCCCGAAGGTATTCGCGGCAGTTTTGACGGCAATGCCGGCGATTTCGCCAAGACCAGCGGGCGTCAACCCCTTTTGATCCTCGGCGCGCTGGTGGCGATGTATATCGTGCTCGGCGTGCTCTACGAGAGCCTCGCCCATCCGCTCACGATCATCTCGACGCTGCCCTCGGCAGGCCTCGGCGCGCTGCTGGCGCTCCAGATCACCAATACGCCGCTGACGGTGATCGCCTTTGTCGGCATCATCCTCTTGATCGGCATCGTCAAGAAGAACGGCATCATGATGGTCGACTTCGCGCTCGATGCCGAGCGCCAGCGCGGTCTGTCGTCGGCCGAGGCGATCTTCGAGGCCTGCCAGGCGCGCTTCCGCCCGATCCTGATGACGACCATGGCGGCGCTGTTCGCCGGCATTCCGCTGGTCATCGCGACCGGGCCGGGCACCGAGCTGCGGCGCCCGCTCGGCATCACCATCATCGGCGGCCTGTTCGTCTCGCAGGTCCTGACGCTCTACACCACGCCCGTGATCTACCTCTTGATCGACCGCCTGCGCCGGCGGTCCGAGCCGCGTGCGCTGGCAGCTCCGGCGGAATAGGCGGGTTGTTGAACCGCCGTGCGGAGCGTATAGCGGCGACCATGTCGAACCCAGCCGAGACCGCGGCCGCAGCGCCCGAGCCCATTCCCGAATGCCCGCACTGCCAGAAGCCGATGCCGCTGTGCATCTGCGACAGTGTCACGCCGATCGAGAACAAGCTCTCGCTCCTGATCCTGCAGCATCCACAGGAGCAGGACAGGGCGCTCGGCACGGCGCGGCTGCTTGCCAAGCATTTCGCCGATGCGACGGTGAAGGTCGGCCTGTCCTGGCCGAGCCTGTCCAAGGCGCTCGGCCGTCCGATCGAGAATGCCTCGCACTGGGCGGTGCTCTATCTCGGCTCGGCGCGCGCGGCCGATCTCGACGTGGACGGCGAGATCGTCGCGCTCAACCGCAAGGGCGAGGTCGCGGAGAACCAGCGCGCGATCCTCGGCAAGCTCGAAGGCGTGGTGCTTCTCGACGGCACCTGGAGCCAGGCCAAGGCGCTGTGGTGGCGCAATCCCTGGATGCTGAAATGCCAGCGCGTGATCCTCAATCCGAAGCACCCGTCGCGCTACGGGCGCCTGCGCCGCGAGCCACGCAAGGACGGACTGTCGACAATCGAAGCGGCCGCGACGTTGCTGTCGGGGCTGGAGCGGCGCCCCGACATTGCCGAGACGCTGAACGCCAGTTTCGAACGGCTGTTGGCACGCTATCGCGAGGTTCAGGCCGAGATGCCGGATCTCGCGCCGAAGCCGGCGCCAAAAGGCCGCCGACGCGATTTCCGCCGAGGCAAGCGGTCCTGATTTTGCGGTCATCGCGGCGGAGCCCGGGACAAGGAGGCCTGAGCCCGCCCCGCGGGGTTGCCTAAACGTCTGATCCCCTATATTGCTCCGCCCTCGTTGAGGCCACGTGGCGGAGTGGTTACGCAACGGTCTGCAAAACCGTGTACACCAGTTCAATTCTGGTCGTGGCCTCCATCACAACTCCCTGATATCCCAGCAAAAAAATCTTCGCGCCGGTTCCGCACGCGACCGGGACGGCATCTTGCGCCTGCCCGGCACCGTGTTCGCCCGGGGGTGGCCGGAAACCCGCGATTCAGGTGGTCTGGCATAGAGTTCGCATCAGCTGGGTGATGCAGTCCCACCAACCGAGCCCTGGAGAGCACGTGGGCGAGATCGTACGATTTATCCCGAAGTCCGAGCTGGAGCGGGCGCGCCTCATTCAAGAGGCACGCGCGATCTATGACAGCATCTTCCCGCCTGCCGTGCCCGACCGGGCGCCGCAGGATGACGAGGACAGCGTCAAGAATTGATCGTCGGACGGCGTGATCGCGCCTCGCGTGTCGCGACGTCGACCTGTTGTATCAGGCCGGGCCAGGATGTCTCAGCAGGCGGCGTACCAACCGTCCGGAAAGGGCAGCAGGGGCCAGGCGCCCTCATTGTCGTTGGCCGCTTTCGGCGTCGCGTCGAAGCTCCACGAGCGGGACAGGAAGTCCTCCTCCGGTGCGGGCGCGAAATTGTTATGAATCATGGCGTCGCGGACGGCATCCAGCATCAAGTTGAATTCGGCTTCGCTCATCACACCCTCCGGACCACGGATGGCGCACTGTCGCAAAGCCGGTTTGTTACCCGATTGACCCGATCGCTCGCATTTTAACGATCAGGCGATCAGGGCCCGTTTGGTTAGCGTTTCGTGAAAATCCCCAAAGAAAATCCCCGAGGAAAAAACCCCGAAGGAAAGTCTAGGTTCCTGCGCGGCGATGCCAGTGTGAAAGAGATCACATTCCCCGGGATTTAATCCTCCTACCTCTTTGCCCACACCGGCCAACGGCGGCCGGGCGGGCAAGGCAGACAGGAGACCGGTCATGAAGGCGAGGTTCTTGCGGTTTGCGCGTGTGAGAAGCCGGGCGCGCCGCGCCTCCACGGTCGGGCTGTTCCTGACGCTGTTTGCCACCACAGCCCAGGCGCAACAGGGCACGCCGGAACAGCGCCGGGCCTGCACACCCGACGTCTACCGGCTCTGCGCCGGCGAGATCCCGAACGTCCGCGCCATCACGGCCTGTCTGCGTCGTAACCGCTCAAGCCTGAGCGAGGCTTGCCGCAGCGTGTTCGACCAAACGGGCAACTGAGCCAGGTTGGCTGTGGATTTGTGCGCAGCAAGTGGCTGGTGAATTCTGCACAAATCGTCCGCGTCGAGCTGTGGATATGCTGCGGACAAGCTGTTGAACGACCGGGGTCCGAGGCCGGTCCGGGAAATCTCGGAATCACACCTGACGGATTCGTGACGCAGATTCGCCTTGCAGCAAGATCGTCTGATTTGTCAGGACGCCTCAGCCCGAACGACGGGACCTCGTTCCGGCTGACCTATCTAACGTTTGCCGAACCATTCCTCGTAAATCCTCTGATATGTGTCGCCCTCGCGGAGCCCCAGAAGAGCTTCGTTCACTTGCTTGCGCAGGGGACTGCCCATCGGAAAAACGATGCCGTAGTCTTCCTTGTGGAACACCTCGCCAACGGTCCGGGCCAATCCTCTGCCGTCGTGGGTCGTGAAGTAAAGCAGGGCGGGTGAATCGAACACGACCGCGTCGACCTGCTGGTCCAGTAGCGCGTGGTAGAGGTCATCGACCTTCTCGTATTCGCGAACCTCGGTCTTGAGCTCATTCAGATAAGCCGTCGCCGTGCTGCCCCGTGTCGTGCCGACGGTCTTGCCGACGAGATCCTGCGGGCCGTTGATCGGTCCCTTGATCTGCTGCACGGTCAGAGACGCCGTCAGCTGCGCCGTATAGAAGGCGACGAACACCACCCCCGTGAACATCCATAGCACGGCCACGATGCGAGCCATCCAGTGCCGCGGCATCTGGTCGGCCTGGGTGGCGAGCGTGCCCGCCGCCCAAAACATCGCATGGAAAATTCCGGGGAAATATTTCCGGGTGGGAATGATTCCGCTGTGATGCGTTCGCTCGACCAGAAACATCAGATGTGCGGGAACGAGGATCAGGAGAAGCGCAACACCGAGCCAGATCAGCAGCGTGCGTGAGAAGAACAGTTGCATCAGTTCGCGCAACGGATTGGCTGCGACATTGACGGCATTGCCACGCACCAGAACCTGCAGGCCCGAGTTCATGATCGGCTGGGAGAAGTCGAATCTGTCCTCTCGCTCCGACGTGATCGAGATGGCCGCGATGGCGAGATCGGCCCGTCCACTTGCCACAGCGTCGAGCAATTCGCGCACATCCGGCAACACGACATATTCGGTCTCGCGGTTCAGTCGTTTTCCGATGCTGTTCCAGAGCTCGATACTGAAGCCGCCCAGCGTGCCGTTCTTCTCGACGACCATGGGTGGCACGACGCGGGTCGCCACCCGGAGCCTGGCGGTCTCTGCCTGGGCCGTAGACCAGGTCACGCAGATGAGCAGTGCCAACACCAGCCCGCGCGTGACCTTGGCCGCGAGCGGCCAGGGCAGCCGACCGGTTCGAGCGCGAGAGCTGGTGGCCGGTTGCGGACGTGTCATCGATGTTTCCTGGTCTCGAGCCGCGTCATTGGCGGATCCTTGAGGACCGTCCCGTCACGAATTGATGGCTCAGTCCGCCATAAAACACCATCCCTTGCGTTGCCCGTCGGGCAAAACACCCAATCAGCGGGTCAATCGTCGCCGGCGAAAATATTCTCCTTTACCGAATTTCTGATTTGCAGTAGACATCCGCCACCTCATCCCGGTCAGGGGGCGTATCGCGATCGTCACGAACGTGGGATGAGCCGTGGTGGACGTGGGTCACACCGGCGCGAAGGGTTTTGCAGGGCGGGCAACCGTGAGCAAAGGCTTCGCGCACACGACCGGTGTGACGGCGTACGGCAAAACCGTGTCGTCCTGACGCCCGGAGTCTGTGCGTCAAGTCTTGCGGTGATGCGTGCAGCTCAACCGGGCCCGCGCATCAGCCATCTGCAAGGCGACGGGGGCAATAGTGCATCGCTCCCCGGGGAGAACTCGGCATAAGCCGTCAACCCACTGCGCAGGGAAGGCCGGATGTTTTGGCTTCACCTGTATGCCGCTGTGCAGTCTCTTGTAGCGCAGATATCGCACAGTGGACCGCGGGTGCCAGCCGGCACCCGGTCTTCCCTGCACCCTCTGACATTGGAGGGGTGATGCGGCGATGCAAAGCTCGGGCGCAACTCGCCGCGAGGATGAGAAGGTGTGTCTGCGTGTTGGGATACGAAGGGATAGCGCACAGTCCGTGCCCCGCACGCGGCGATGACGGCGAGAGAGTTGCCCATCACAACCCTGGTCCCAGTCGCTGTCGACTTTACGTAAAATTGCAACCCGAGCGTGCAGGAAGTCTTGATCGGCGGTGAACTAGGAGTGATGGCCCGCCTTGAACGCGGCCCCGGGCGACAGCGACTAACCTTCAGAGTGCATCAGGATCAGCGGAACGTGATCGAACTCTCCCTTTGTAAAGCACCAAAATGGTGCTTTAGTGCTTTCTATGAGCCCGTCGCCCCGAAATGCGCCATCGGCGCTTCGATACCGGCTTGCCCCTGATCCGGCCGCCAAGGCCGCCATGGAAGCGACGTTCCAGGCTTATGACCGCATGATGGAGATCCTGGATGAGGTCGCACGAACCCATAACGTGGGCTCCAATGTCGTGCTGCTGCATGCCCATGCCTACGAGCCGATCCGGAAAGAAACCGCGCTGCCGTCGCGGCTGGTGACGCTGGGCCTGCGCGACCGCGCGGACTATCGCGCCGCGCAAGGCCGCCGCCTGCCGCTCGACGACAAGCTCGCCAAGATCAAGGGGCCGGCCACCATTTCGATTTCCACCGTGCAAGGGCGCTTCAGCGTGCCCTTCGACTACGTCGGTTACGCGGACGGCTGGGGCCAGAGCGTGCCCGCGCACCTGATCCGCACCGACGACGGTTTCGAAGTTCACTACGGCGTCACGCCGAACAGTCTGCCAGAGGAGGAGAACGCTATGGATACCATCGCAGCCGCTCCCGAGAATTTCCTGTCCCGGGTCGGACGTCTCATTGCCGGCATCGCCTATGACGCGATCGAGCAGGCGGAAGGCAACAACAAGCTGAAAGTGGTCGGCCAGGCCATTCGCGAGATCGAGCGCGCCGAGAGCGAGGCGCGCGATGCGCTTGCTGCCGCGCGCGCCGAGGAATACCGCCTCAATGCGCGCCGTACCGAGATCGAACGCGAGATGACCGATCTCGCTGCCAAGATCGAGGGCGCGATCGCCGACAGCCGCGACGATCTCGCCCGCGCCGGTATCGCGCGGCAGATGGATCTGGAGGCGCAGTTCGAGGTGCTCTCCCGCGCCATCGACGAGAACAACGAGAAGATCGAGCAATGCGTCACCTCGCTGCGCGCAGTGCTCTCGGCGCTTCAGGATGCCGAACGGCGCCGCGTCGATCTTGAAAAGAGCGAGGCCGCGGCGAGCCACCAGGCGTCGAATTCGCCGCGGAAGCGTGGCGGCAGCTCCGCGACGGCGAAGGCGCTGCGTGCGGGCAGGGCGGTGGCGCGCGTCACCGGCGTGCCGCCGGGCATTCCGTATTCGAGTGACATCGACGAACTCAGCGCGCTCCATCGCGACAAGGAAATTGCGGCGAGGCTCGCGCGGTTGAAGTCGCGTTCCTGAGAGCATCGTGTCATGAGCGCATTGCTCGAACACGTCATGTCGCCGGAGGTCCGGCCGTTCGCGATCGCGGCGGCCATGATCCTCATCGTCGGCACGCTCGAAGTGGTCACGATGCTGGTCGGGGCCTCGCTAAGCGAGATGCTCGGCACCAGCATCGATTTCAGCCATCCCAGCGACAACGGCGTCATCAACGCCATCTCCTGGATCAACGTCGGCGGCGTGCCGCTGCTGATCTTCCTGTTGCTGGCGCTCGGCGCCTTCTCGATCACGGGCTTCCTGATCCAGGACGTCGCACGGATGGTGGCCGGCCCGTTGCCCGCCTCGATCGCCTCCCTTGCCGCGGTCGTCGTCTCGGTGCCGCTGGTCCGTGCCGCGAGCGGCGGCATCGCACGGATCATTCCCAAGGACGAGAGCTACGCCGTCGGCCTCGGCGATCTCGTCGGCCGCGTCGGGGAGGTCGTGGTCGGTCCGCTCGACCAGGGGCCGCCCGGCCGTGTCAGCGTCGCGGACATCCACGGCAACAGGCATTTCGTCTCGGCGGTTGCCGCGCCCACGTCATCGCCGCTGCCCCAAGGCACATTGGTACTCCTGGTCGATCGCGTCGACACGCGTTTCGTGGCTGTCAGGGCTGACGATGAACTGAAACCGACAAAACCTACTCCAAGCAGCAGCTAAGTCATTATCGGAGAAAATCATGTTCGACATCGCAGTCCCGGCCGTGATCGGCGTCGCGCTGATCGTCGTTTTGGGCATTATCTTCACCATTCTCTACAAGCGCGCCACGCGCGATGAGGCCTTCGTGCGCACCGGCCTCGGTGGCAAGAAAGTCGTGCTCGACGGCGGCGCCATGATCCTGCCGATCTTCCATTCCTATGCCAGCGTGAACCTGAAAACGCTCAGGCTTACGGTCGAGCGGAAGGAGAGGGAATCCCTCATCACCAAGGATCGGCTGCGCGTGGATATCGTGGCCGAGTTCTACGTCCGTGTTCGCCCGGATGACGAGAGCATTGCGCTGGCGAGCCAGACCCTGGGCGCATTGACCAACGACGCCGAAGCCCTGCGCAACCAGGTCGAGGCCAAATTCGTCGACGGCCTGCGTTCGGTGGCGGCGACCATGACCATCCTGGAGCTCCAGGAAAAACGTTCGGACTTCGTCAAGCACGTGCAGGCGACCGTGGAGTCCGACGTGAAATCCAACGGCCTCGAGCTGGAGTCGGTATCGCTCACGAAGCTCGACCAGACCGACGTCAAATTCTTCAACCCCGAGAACTTCTTCGACGCCGAAGGCCTGACCCAGCTCAAGACCATCACGGAAACCCGCCGACGCGACCGCAACGCGATCGTGCGCGACAACGAGGTCGCGATCGCGCAGAAGGATCTGGAGGCGCGCCAGCAGACGCTGGGGATCGAGCGGACCAAGAAGGAAGCCGAGCTGTCGCAGGAGCGCGACATTGCCAACAAGACCGCGAGCACGCGCGCCGAGGTCGCCACCGCGACGCAGACCGCGCGCCTGACCGAGGAGAACGCCCGCATCGACACCGACCGGGCGGTCGCGGAGAAGGAGGCGGGCGCCAAGCAGGTCAAGGAGACCGCCGTCATCGAGTCGGATCTCGCAATCAACAAGCGCAAGACCGACGCGCAGCGCGAAATCCAGATCGCAACCCAGGAAAACGAGATCCAGATCGCGTCCAAGAGCAAGCAGACTTCGGAGGCCGTAGCCGAAGCCAAGGCGGCCGAAGCACTCGCCGTATCGGCGGAGGAAAAGGTCGTGACCGCGCGCGCCGTCGAGGTTGCGGATCGCGCCCGACTGACCCAGGTGCTCGCCGCGCGCACCGAGGCCGAACGCAAATCCACCGAGTTGATCGTCGCGGCCGAAGCCGACAAGAAGGCTTCGCTCGACCGCGCCGAAGCCGTCAAGACGCTGGCGACGGCCGAAGCCGAGTCCAACAAGATCAAGGCGGTTGGCGTGCGCAACATCGGTGAGGCCGAGGCCGCCGTCATCACCATGAAGAACGAGGCGCAGAACAAGCTCGGCAGCAACGTCATCGATTTCGAGATTGCCAAGAAGCGGATCGAGACGATGCCGTCGGCGCTGGCCGAGATGGTCAAGCCGATCGCCAACCTCAAGGACGTTCGCATCCTGCACACCGGCGGTGCGTTCGGCGGCAACGGCAGCGGAGCTGCAGGCGGCGGCGTCGGCTTCGGCGAGGGGCTCGCCGGCGAACTGCTCAAGGTGCACGCGCTGCGTCCGATGATCGACGAGATCCTGCGCCAGAGCGGCTTTGCACCGGGCGATGATCCCGTGAAGTCACTGGTTGGCGCCGTTACAGGCAAGGCCAACGGTGCCGCGACCGTGCCGGCGGCGGTGCCTGCGCCGGAGAAAACAAACTCCGCCGATCTATGAATGTCGGTTCATTGCTACGGAGAATTCGAAACGATATGACTTGGCTCGTTGCGCGTCTCGCGTCGCGCAACGAGCCGGAGCGCGGGTCGAGAGGCCGTCGAAACTCTCGACCACGCTCCGGACGAACTGTTCAAGGCAACGCCTTGGTTGCCGCGGCGCTTGCGCCGATCGACGTCAATTCCTCGGCCTCAACGTACCGGACGATGGCTAGGACGAATGGGACAACGAGCTGGACAAGGTCTTGCAGAACCAGGCCAGCACCTATGTCGAGTTCGACGATGATGACGAAGGCTGCGTCTGGAACATCCGCGTTGATTGGGAGAACTACAACGAGTCCGTCCTCTGGAAGAACGTCAACCTCTGCAAGTTCACCGCGCTTCGCCTGCGCCACGATTCCGGCACCAAGTCCACCTCGTTCGTCGCCGAGTAATTTGACCTGACCCAAGCCGAGGAGGGGCTGGATCAGTCCTTTCTCAATGCTCTGCACACGATGGCGAATTCGTCCTTTGCAAGCGCAACCGGCTTTGTTATACGCAGCCCCGCGCGAGCGACTGGTTCGCTCTTTTCCTCGGTAGCTCAGCGGTAGAGCATCCGACTGTTAATCGGATGGTCGCTGGTTCGAATCCAGCCCGGGGAGCCAACAAATTCAATCACTTAGGTGAGAATTGGTTGGTCGCCTTTTTCGGCGTTCACACGCCATGCACACATTTTCGTGAGGTTGAGTTCGGGCCGACCTTCGATTCTGTTCTGCCGGGTCTCGTCGTGGCACCTCTCGACCAGGCGCCCGCCTCACGGCCTGCAGCCTACCCCCGTAAATTTCCCAAGTCAGCCAGCGCGCCTTTCGTGCTTTCCAGCGGTGGTGGCCGTCAATGACCAAGGCCAAGGCATTCCTGCTCGCAGTCGTTCTGCTGGCGGTGTTCTCACCAATGATCTGGTTCATAGTCGAGCTCTTTCTCCGAATGCCGAAGGGCTGACACGGAGTTGGAACCGCAAAGCAGCTACCAAGTTTTCCCGATTGCCGGGGTACGTGATGCCCCAGCGAGAAGGCATACCTTGCCCCAGTTCACTGATCCTTTGGTGAGGCTGGGGGCCTTTTCGCTGAGCCGTTCACGTCCACGACCTTGCTAGGAGCGAGATCGGCGCGCTCTGATCCTTTCGGTGACCCTGTCCGCCGCAACCGCGGCCATCGAGCAGGCTACCACCAGCAGGCCAGCGAATATCGCCAGAAACCAATTTTGAATCATCGCAATGATGCTCTTGGCGACCGCGCAACGTCTCGTGGGCGTCCGCCTTCTTTATCCATTCGTCGGACTCGACTCGTCAAACAGGCCATGGTTGTGTGCGGGTATTCATAAAACCTGTTCGGGAAGGGCTGAAATTGAAGACAATCGCACTAGCCATCGCTCTGACGCTTGTCGGTACCGCCGCACACGCTCAATATCTCAGCGGCACCGGCTCGAACCCGAGCACGCACACTTCATCGGGCTACACTCGCAGCAACGGCACATACGTAGCTCCCTACGTTGCGACCAACCCGAATGGTACCCAGCGGGACAACTTCGGCACCAGTGGCAACGTAAACCCATATACCGGCGCGACCGGCCACAGGACCCCGCGCTACTGAACCGACGACCGGGCACCCATAGGGGAGGGCGATCATGTCTGTGAGCCAAGCTGAAAATTATGCACGCCGAGCCAAGCAAGCCGGAGATGCAGACAAGGCAGTCGATAATTTGGTCAAGGCAATTGATCAGCTATGCAGTGAGGTACGCTCGCTGCAGGCAGAACTCGTGCGAGTGAAGAGATTAGCTCGTAGTTGAGAGCAAAAAAGGCCCCGCCGGCATCACCACCGGCGGGCCGATTCTCAAAATGCCGGATAATCCGGCAATAAGGCGATTAGATCAGTCATTGCAGCCGGTTAATCACCGATTTGTTCGATGGCGCCACTCAGCGCGCTTGCGAGCCCATCTAAGTCGATGGAGCGCCCAAAGGGCTCGGATCAATCGCACTTCACAGCATCCTTTATCCGGTCGGCCTTAGCCCCGATCTCCAGCGCCACTAAACGGGCGCCGTCAGATGCGTTTTCAGGATCAGGCCCGGCGAAGAGCACCGCCAAGAGATCGGCGAGGTGCACAATCTCGGAGGCAAGGTCGTGAGCGACGGCCGCTTTCATGCCATTGCCCCTTGCTGCCAGTCCTGCGTTCCGGCCTGCTCAAGCAAGCCGTCGCGGTCTCCGATGCCGCTCTCAGCGTGGTCTAGCTCAAGGTCTCGCCGGCCACCCGATGCCCAGCGCGTCTGATCACCACCCCAGATGGACGGATCACAGCTGCCAAGTGAAGGCTCGCCGTCTACGTCAGGCTCGCGGCCGTCGTGCTCGGCGCCCTCATCCTCACACTGTGCGCCTTCGTCTTCGCATTCTTCCTCGAGCTCGTTCATGACGTAGGGGTCTGAGGCGTCCAGGAACGCGATCAGCCGGGTAATCTCGGCGGATGCCTCTTTCCTGAGTCTGGCGAGGTCGGTGAGGGAGGTTTGTCTCGCCCGCTGTTGGATAGCCAGCCCGGACAAAATCGCACGGGTGGACTCCGTATCAAGTTCTCTGATGTTTTCCATGGTGGTTGCTCTGTTTTGGCCTGCTACAGCCGCGCCCCGAAACGGACGGGGCAGCCGGGGGGTAGCAACCCGCCAGAGCGACGGGTCGGACGCTTTTAGGGATTTCTCCCCTGGACAGCACAGTCCGCCCCCGGCCACTTGCCCTCGGAATCCGAATAGGCAATAAGGTTCGGGTCGGAGCCGCACCGCCAAGTGCGCCCGTCGACTGCCGGAAACCGGCAATCTGAATTCAGCCGCGATCGCTCGTCGCCAAACGAGTGATTTCCTGACCAAGGAATGCGGCTCTAGCTCTGGTCCGGGTTGCTACACCCACGGACAGTCCACCACTGATTTGGTTAAAAATCCACCCCCTTCCTAGGGGCAAGGGCCCGCGCTACCATTGCGTGCATTATGCTTTGGGAGGGGGCAAGATATGGCCGTTAAGCGACCCTCGAGATTTGCCGAGAACCTCTTTGCGACACTTTGCTCTGCTGGAGGAGCAAAGGCGCACAAAGCGCAGGAAGACGAAAACGGATGGGACTATTTCGTGGAGCTGCCAATCGGCAGTCACCTAGGTCCGCTTGACACGCAGCCTGCAGAACCGACCGCCTTCGTTCAAGTAAAATCGAAAACCACCCGGGGGCTCAGCATAGAGATCAAACTATCAAATGCATTGAAGGCAGCGGCATCTGCGTTGCCATTTTTTATCGTTCTGGTCGTGATTCCAAAAGGCGCGACAACGCACAAGGTATATGCCAAGCACGTTTGGACGGAAATGATCACATCGGCCCTTCGCGAAGGACGTCTTGCCGAACGCGATGGTACGGCCCCCAATAAGAAGCGGATCCCCGTTAAGTTTAGCCCCAACGATGAAGTCACCGGCGGAATTGTAAGCTGGATGGTGGCACAGATCTCGATGATCGAAGGCGACTATCAATCGAAAAAGGCCAAGCTGTACCACGAAATTGGCCACGACACCTCGCTCGGCAGTCTCACATTCCAAGGAACCATGCCAGAGATCTACCGCGCGTTTCTTGGTATAGGAAATGGCCTGCCCGTCAAAAATTTCTCGTACTCACCGCTGCGCTTCGGGATCTCTTCGCCGAAGAGCGACATCAAGGGGGCATCTGGCACCGTTTACATCGAACCGAAGCCCATCAGCGATTGCGAAATCAAATTGCAAGGATCTGCCGACACGCCAGCAATCGCGGTCGCCGCGAAGCTCTATTATTACAACCCGACAGATAGGACAGCAGACGGCAGCTTTAGAGCATCAACCGGCGCGATAGAGCTTCTGCACGGCCCGGAGGGAGTTAGCGGCTTTTCATATAACCTTGATCCAACCGCTTTGCTGAGCATAAAGGCACTCCACGATTACGTTCTGTTCAATTGCTGGCGGTATCGATCGGCGAGAATTTCTGCTGAGGTGATTCACGAAAGCGGAATGCGATTGTTCCGCGGCACGATTAGCGAACCCGCAGGCCCCAGGGGCGATTGGGATGATATCCTTAAAATCGCCGACACGCTCAAGACTATTGTCGGTTCTTCGAAGTTCGAAATTAGTCTTGCGGAATTCCAGAATAGAATAAACGATCTGAATTTCGTCCACCAAATGATCACAGCATCTACTATGCACTATGAGGCGAAGATTAGCGACGCGCCGCCAGCGATCGATTTTCTAGCGTACTATTGTCACCTGCAGCTTGGAGACTACCATCTAGTCTCGATCATGCGTCGGGCTAAGACAGATCGACAGTTTGTGGATGATACCTGCATATTCGACTTCGGAGTTGTTGCCGATCAAGAAAACTATGTCCTTCGTTCTGGCATGGGCGATGCCAAAACGATCGCTCAGAAAGTTTATGACGACAAGGTTGGTCGACTTGGAGAGTCGTGCCGAGTGCTGAATGTTGGCGACATGCGAGCTTTTGCCGATCAATTAAATGCGCTAAATGCCACGGCGTGAAGAAACAATGGCTGACCAACAAATCGTCTTGAACATCAACCTCGACGGAGTCGCGGTACCGGCGACGTCGGCCGCTGCAGTCTGCAAGGAAATTGTAGATCTCTATTTCGCCGCGCTCGATAAAACGGATCTGTCGAAAAAGCCCGAGGACCAGTCAGACGGCAAGTCCATGAAGGTTGGTTTTTCGGGACTTGATCTCACAGCGAACGAACGCCGCGCCGTCCATCAGAGCTGGATCCTTGCTAGGGCATTTCAGGACCTCATGCGAGGTGTTCGCCGATCGCTTGAGGAAGCCTATTTTGTTCTGGAGCTTACAAGGGTCGGCAAGGTGCGAGCGGCCACCGACGGTACGTTGGATGACGTGTTGCGGCCATTTCGAAAGGCCGCGAACGATCTGAACTTTCCTAACCTTCTCGCCGCGGTAAATGCGCATCTCGATCCTCATTTCGAATTCACCGATGCGTACCAATCGATGCAGACCGCGAGAAATTGCCTTGAGCATCGAAATGGCATCGTTGGCAAGACCGATGCTGGTGACGACGGCAAGTTGGTGCTGCAATTTCCACGGATCAAGGTTTATGTCGAACGAGATGGAGGCGAAGTCGAGATTTTTCCCGGGATGCACGTTGAAGCTGGGACGATAATCATGGTCAAAACTGAATTGCGGCGACGAGAGTACACGATAGGACAACCTTTGATCATATCGGCCGTCGACTTTGATGAGATTGCGATCGCCTGTTCACAGTTTGGGGCTGCTCTTGCGCAAAAGCTCTCCGTAAAATTGGCGCCAAAGTGAGAACGCGGCAACGGTGGTAAGCTAGCCTCTCATCCAGGCACCTGAATCGTGCCCACCGCCCCAGAAGAAACCCCGCCGGCGCCGCGGCTTGTCCCGCCGATAGATCTGCTCAGCGAAGCGCAGCATCATGATCGCGTAGCGGGTCGCTGAGAGCAGGTCGTCGCCCAGCTTCACCACCTTGCCGTCCTTGCGGTGGTACAGGCGGAATTCCTCGAACCAGTCGAGCAGGGTGCTGAACACCTTCAGCTTGCCGGTTTCCATCCTGGTTAGCATGTCCATCAGGCCGGCCTCGACGCTCACGGAGCCGTCCTGAAACTGTGCATGTAAGTCCAGCATGTTGAGCTGTTGGTCGCGGTACTGCTGCGCCAGGGCGACGCCAGCGCCTTCCAGCGTCTCCCGGCGGCCATCACGGGGCCAAGCCCAGGGTAGGGGCCCCCAAGACCTAATAGCACCCGCGTGCACCACGGGAGTGGCCTCCCGCAGCCGATGCGCTTTGATCACATAGACCACGTCCTGGTCGGCATCCCAGGCCAGCTCAACGGCGGCAAAGGGATGGTCCCAACCGAAATCCATGCCGCCGATACGGTGCCAGTGTGTCGGGATCTCGAACGGCGCGACCGTGATCGACTCCTCCGTGACCGGAAAGATCCGGCCGGATCCCAAAATCGGGATGCCCTTAGTGCGCGCATCGCGCTCGTGGGCCGGATAGCTGGCGATGATCTTCTGCCGCTGCTCGGGCGTGTAGTGCTCGGCTTCCTCGATCGTCATGGAGGTGTCGTGCCGATCGGGCGACTTCTCGAGGAGGAAGCGCCGCACCACCTCTGACATGCCGAGCAGCGGCGTGAACGTCAGCCAGACCGGACCCGCGGTGACGTTGGTCCGGGTTAGCCCTTCCGAATAGATATCCTCCGGCGGCTCCTCATCGAACCAGAGCCAGTGCAGGCTTTCACCCTGCCACTTCTCGCGGCCCTGGACGTAGGACTTGAGGCCGATCGAGCTTTGACCGGCCTGGACGTCACCGCCGCCGCCCCAGCGAACAATGATGCTGCCCACAAGGTCAGGCACGCCGGCGCCGGGCACGGTCTCGATAATGGCGTCCTTCGGGATCGAGCCGGTCCCATGCTGACCAACGCGACCAAGCAAGATACGCTGCGGATTGTCGCGCAGGGTCTCGCCGGTCGGGCTACCGACCCAGGCATAGGTGGGCTCATCAAAGACTTTGCCCTTCCAGTCGTCGGGATAGCGGCCGGTCGCGTGCATGGCAGCTTCAAAGCCGCCGGCGATCGTCTTGCCAACCTGGTTGGCTGCACGAAAGAGCCGCTCTCGATAGACGAGACCAGCCTCGTGGAAAGATCGCTGCTTGGGGTAGGGGCGATAGTACTTCAGGCGGTTCTCAGTTGAGCGCCGCTTTTGCTCCGCCGTTAGCTCCGCTTCCAACCTGCTCAGATTTGAGACGTCGAATCTCGGCGAGGTATTCTGCAATCTCTTCGTCTCCCATCGCGTCGAGCCGGCCATCCTCCAGGATGAATTCCTTTGGCAGCACGGCCGTGATGATCTTCAGATAATCCTTTGGGCTTTCCTTGAAGACGATGTCGATCGCTGCCTTGCCGAACTCGGTGAAGTGCTCCTGAAGCGCGACAACAAAATCAGCGTGCAGCCGATTGCGCGCACCTTTGCGCCGGCCGCCATTGCCCTTGTTGCCGGGCAGGAACTTTCCGGTCCTATCGTCCTGCTCGGCCATCACTCGTCGTCTTTGTTCGCATTGTTGCTGAGGATGGAGCCGAGACTGAGCTCGGTATCATGCTCCACGTAGCCGCCGGGATGATGCGAGCCAGAGGCGCTTTTGCCGTGGTCAAGATCAAAAACCTTGTCGAGATCAGTGACGCCGTCCTTATCAGTTGCTTTCTCCCAGTTGGAGCGATCATCTCGCTCTAGCGAGAACTTCTCTGCCTTGCTGCCGTCGCTCTTTTTAGAGTCGCCGTATTTGTCGTTAATAAACCGCGCAAGCTCGCTGTCGTGGTCGCGGGGTTCGTCATAGTGGCTCTCGAACACCTTCCAGGCAGCCCCTTCATGGTCGCCATCAGCAATCATTTCATCTAGGTGTTCGTTCTTGCCGACGTGATCGCGGGAAAGCTGCGCATATGTCTTGTTATCGATGGCACCCTGCAACCACTTCAGCTCAAGCGCATCGGCCTTGACCTTGCGCTCGATGGCTTTGCGCCCTTCCAAAACGTCGTGGGAGTCGCGGTCGTCGTCGTATCCGCGCGCCAAGGCTTCCAGATCCTGGAGCGAGCCATCGGCTTGCATCTCGGAGAAAACGTCCACCGGCATTTTGTCGAGCATCTCGTGCCAGAGATGTGCCTCGAATTCCTTGTATTCCTTGTGCGTCAGTTTTCCCGCAGACACCATCTGGCCCGCGTGTGCAATGGCAAGATTCGCGCCGCGCAGATCATCGTCCCATTCGGGATTGCGCTTGGCGTGTGCAGTGCGCTTGAGAAGTTCTCGGCTCGGCATCAGAGATCCTTTCCCTCTTCAGGTAATCGTCGCGCCAGTGGCTATTCCGGCGCCATCACAACGGCGGGATCAGCACCCACAGCTTGAACCACCGCTAGCGTTTCAGGGTCGTCCGCGTTCACAGCGGGCTGGTCAGGCGCTCGCCATCGCTCCTGTTGCCGCACCGTCAGCATCGAAATTGCCTGCGTCAGTTGCGCGTCCGTCAGGCGCGAGATCAGTGTGCTCTTGCGGATGCGGTGGTACGGCGGGACATTTGCCCCGCGGAGAAACTCAACCAGATCGGCTTGCGTTGCGAGTTGCGACACAGAATTTCCGTCGACCGCAGACCAAGCGACAAAGCCGGCATCGTCAACAGCGACGTAGATCGCGCGCTTGCTCGAGTAGACCTGTGCATGGTCGCCACCGATCGACCAATAGTGATCGTTCCAATCAAAGTTCACGGCGCCACCTCATACTGCCCGTCGAAATTGACCATCGCGCCGCTAACGAGCATCCCCGTGCCGTCGTAGTAGTCGCAGCGAAAGTTGCCGCCCGACAGCAGGCCACGCGCTACTTTTCCCGTGTTGAGTGACGCGCCAGTCAGGAAGGCATTTCGCAAGGGCGTGCCGAGCGGAGGAGGGGAGACGATTGTGGTTCCAGTCGCGGTTCCGACCGTCGTCACGTTGAGCTCGAAGTGGAAAAAGACGGTCGTCCTGACCTTTTTCGCCCGCGCGACATAAGACATGGTCGTAAACGAGCCGCCGCCGCTGGGAGTGACCGTAGCTGTGTAGGCCGCCCACTCGCCTGCGTGGCTGTCAGTAACGAAGCCACCGCCGGCGCAGACGAGCCGCATCTTCTCACCCTGATAAATCGAGGCCGTGGACGCTCCATCGATCGTTTCGGACGCATTCGGGTCTATCGTGACGACACCCGTGTTGACGTTCTGAATGAAGCAATACCAGCCGTCGCCAAGTGTCGCCGCCGCCGTCACGGCCAGGGCGATCGACGTAGCGTTGTTGAGCAGAATTGTCTTCCCGTAATCTGATGCGACAAGCGTATCGCTTGAGGCCGTGATCGTGCGGCTTGCTATCTTGGGGAGAAGGGAAGCCGGAATTGTCGAAGTCGTGCTGAGGAAGTAGCTTCCTAGCGCATTGATATCCAGGCCGAATGCATAAGTCAGTCCGGTCTTGACGAGCGTCAGTGGGCTCGACGCCGTAACCAGCGCCGGGAAATGAGTCCGAAATTTTGCCCTGAGCTTCATTCAAACTCCCTCAACAACCGAGAGCGTGCCGTCGATCAGATCGGTCGCAAAACCATTGATTGTCACTTTGACACCCAAGCCATATCGCCCCGCGCATAGAGCGTTTAAGTCGTTGCTCGCGAATTGCCATTGGAAGCCGGGGCCAGGGACCGAAACCTTCCCGTTGCTGATCGATGCGGTCGCCCGCAGACAACCGTTCTCGTCCTTGATCGTCACGAGAATATCCAGCGGGCTTACCGCGGTGAGATCGGTTGTGGTCCCGTCGTCTTCGTCGACAAGTTCGACCACATCGCTCAGCCAGTCGGACTTGTTTGAAATCGTCGCAACCTCGCCGGTGTACATGCCTACACCGCCTTCAGATGGTTTTTGCGCAGCACCGTGTTCGCCAGCTTGTCCGGGTTCTCACGGAGAATGGACATCAGGTCGGAGAGCTTCACCGGGTTGGCGTCAGCCGCCTGAATGCGACTAGCGATGCCGCGCAGCAGCAAGCCAATGCGTTCCTCCGGGGTGCCGCTATCGATCTCACGGCAGAGGTCGTCGTACAGGCTGTTGTGGATGATCATCAGGCCGCTCCCACAGTCGCGCGCGGGGAGGGGATCACACCCTCACGCCGCAGCCGCTCCACCACCGTGTCGCGCAGGAAGTTCGATCGGGTGGTGAAGCTGGCCGCGGCCGAGCGGTCGATAACCTCAAGAAGCTCGGGCGAGCACTTGAAGACAGCTCGTTCAGTGAAGTGATCGGACGTTTGATCGGACATCTTGGTTCGCACCAGTGAGTGATTTGGTGCGAACAGGATACGCCTTATGGGAATCCGAACAAAGAAAATTGTGCTTCTGTATCAATGACTTGAAATTGCTCAGCGGGATTTGCCGTGCAAGCTAAGTGACAATGATGAAGTTGTCGGTTGAAAAGAAATTCAGCGCTTTTTTGTTACCACCGCCTCATGGCAGCACATGATAGCCGGCGCTGGCGATCACAGCGGGGTCAAACCCGGGCGGGTAGGGCTCGACTGCGTCATCCAGCCTGCGCACCGCCTGCCACTCGATGCCGACACCGCGGTCGAGGTTCGGGAGGTTTCCGCCATCCAGCCTTACCGTGACCGCAGTTCGCGTGCCGTCCGAGAATATGTATCGCAACGCCATTTTAGACCTCCGATTTGTGCACTTGCGTGTGCATCCAACAGAAACTTGAATTTCTGCAATAAAATCAATTATGAGCATCCGATAGATTGTCGGGTGCTCCGTCTAAAGCCCTGAAAACGACGCCTCCAGGCCGATCTCGGCGGATCCGCTTTGCCACTCGCTCAGCAGCTCGAACAATCGCCTTGCGGTGCTTGTGCAGCGGCTTGCCCTCCAATCGCGGATAACACCATTTCGCTAAATCCGAAGTTGTGAGTTCCATTTTAGGGTTAGCCATGAAGCAGCGCCAAATCCTGCGCTGGACCCTTCCGGCACCTCGCAAGGGGACAACCGGAACCGCTGAGCCGCTTCCGCCGGCGGCTGGCGGCCTTCTATTCCCCTCTTTCGGCATTTCTCAACGCCATAAGCTCGTCAACGATCGCTTCGAGTTCCCTAGTCTGTCTTTCAAAGATAGTCATCTGTTCCTCTGCCCTTGAGACCGCGTCGGCCCAGAGCGTTTCCCGCACGTTGGCGGTTACCTCAATCTCGAACTTCCCAAGTTTCATTTCAAATCTCCGTCGGCCTTTGCCTGAGCAACCTCTGTCTTCTCTTCGTTGGTCGCCCGCGTCCCCAGAGCGGGCGTTTCCAACGCACTGGGGGTATGGGGGGTTGGAAACACACGGTTGGTAGGGGGGTTGGAAGCTGTTGGAAGGCAGTTAGCACCCCCGTTGGTAGGGGGGTTGGAAGGGTCGGAAGTGAGTTGGTAGGGGGGTTGGAAGGCCACTCATGCCCTCCTTTCGAGGTGAGTGCGGCGTCGAGAGGCCGAACCCGTCTCGACAACACGGATGCTGCCGGCGGATAGCAGGCGCTCCATCGCGCCACGGAAGGCGTTGACCTTGACGCCGCCGGCGTCCGGATCATCGGCAAATTCTGTCGGTGCACTTCCCTTGGCATTCTTAGCGTGCACGGGACGACCTTGAGCATTGCGTTTGTCGAGCAGCCTAAGGAACAGATCCTCAACGTCGCGGTCAGCAGCGGCTCGATATGACGAGCTTTCGCCGGCCATTGCCGTGGTGAAGGTGAGGCCTTCCCACCGGAGCGTCACTTTCTCGCCAGTGCGGCCGCGGTTCGATTTGGTAACTGTGAGGGTGCGCGCGTCCGGATCGTCCTTCTCGGGGTCGCTAAGGTGCAGCATAGAGCGCACCGAGTTGCGCCAGTCCACCGAGTTGGCGGTCCCGCTACCATCGGCCATGCCGCGCACTGAGGGATGGTCGAGCAGCACGATCGCGGTGTCATGCTTACGGGCGATCTTGCGCAACATCGCGAGAAAGGCGCGGACCTGTCGCCGAGCGATGGCCTCACCGTCGAAAACGGCGGCAACATTGTCGATCACCACCAGGCGGGGCTCGTGCGTCTCGATCCATGTTTCCAGCCAGTCGAGCAGCGGAGCGCGCGCAAGACGCCCGTCCTTCCCGGCGTGCACAAGCCAAGTGCTTTCCAGGTCTGGAAACACCATGTGCAGGTCCGGTAGATTGTACGGGTCAATGCAACGGTGCTTGCAGATGCGCTCTTCGCGCTCCCGGATGTTTTGCTCCGGCTCCTCGCAGCTGAGGAGGAGCACGACGCCGTTCTCGATCGTGCAGCCTAGCCAGTCGGAGAGGCCGGCAGAGACGTAGACGAGCAGCTGCATGACGATCTCGGTTTTGCCGCTCCCACCGTTCCCGGAGATGATAGTCAGATCGCCGCTAGGAATGCGCGACGAGGCCAGCCAGCGCTGCTGCTCAGGCTCGGCGCCTTTCCAGACCGCGGGGGTGATCGTCACATAGACAGGCTTTGTCGGGCCCGGGGCCGGGGTTATCCCGGTCATCGGCTCCGCGATATGCTCCCCATCCGCACCGTCTGGATAGGCGTCCGGTGTCGGCCCAAAATCTCTATCAAAGGCATGCAAGTTCATTCGTGCAGGCCCTCCGCCATGACCTTTTGGATGCGATCTTGGCCGTATTCGAAAGTAAGCTGGTTATAGGTCGCGATTTCCTGGAGCAGGTCAGCGGCTTCGGGCCTGCTCAGCAAGCCGAGATGCACGAGCTCTCCGATGTCATTGGCAGCATCTGCAAACGCAAAAAACTTCGCGTTTGCAACTGACATGACGTAGCGGACGTGCAGGGGAGACCATTCGCAGATGTCCATCATTCGATGGGCCTCACGGTCACGACCACGAGCGGCTGAGGTCCGTAGCGCTTCTCTACAGCGAACAGCACCACCTGCGAGTCATCGCGATAGACGACGCCGTTCAGCCCATCGTTCCAGGCTTTGAGCACGTTATCGAGGTCCGGCTTTTTGGTCGGCTTGATCTCCCCGGTGATGGCCTGCTGCTGCTTACGCTGCGACCACGAGGCCGGCACGGGATAGATGGCGCGCAGAGTGAACTCCACCGCTTGCTCGAATGGCGGACGATCGCCCATGGCGTCCACCGCGGCGCCGAAGATCAGGCTTTCGTAGGTGCGAGTTTTCTGCGGCGTGTAGTGGCCCACACGTCCGCCGCGGATGAACGCGCGAGCTCGGCCCTTACCCTGGGGCGGGCCCTGTACGGTGATGGTAACAGGCTCGGTCATGCTGCGCCCCTCGGATTAGAGGGCAACAGGGACACCACAAATCCGACCGTCCTGCTGGACTCAATGCGCCGCGCGGCTTCACGGAGTCGCCGGGCAAGCTCTTCCTGCTCACCGCGGGCATAGTGCTCAAGGGCATGGTCGCGAATGCAATCGATTTGCTGTTTGAGCGCTTCCAGATGCATCAACGTGCCTCCCCGAAAGCCAGCTCAGCAACGGTGACAGCCGTGCTAGCGGGGAGGGCGAAGATCTCGGCGAGGTATTGCGCGCGAAGGGTCTCGAGGCGTATATGTTCGGAATTGATCTTTGCCAGATCGCAATTCCGAAGGTCCGTTCCCGTGGCGACGGGGACGGCCTTCAACGTTTTGGAGGTCATGCTTAAGCGGCCTCCGTCTCGGAGGTCGATTGCCGGACGCCGCTGGCGATAAATGCCTCGATATCTTCGTCGCGGTAGCAGATCTTCCCGCCGATACGGACGAAGCGGGGGCCTTTGCCCTGAATGCGCCAGTTGGAAAGCGTGCCATCGGCCACGCACAAGATCTTGGACGTTGCCTTACTGTCCCTAAGTGCCATCTTTCACCCATCGGGTTTGCCGGTGTTGCCGGCGTGCTTCGGATGGGTGCAAATATGAGTGCGTCGTTCTGCGTTGAGAATCGATAAGCCCGGTCGCTAATCGGTCGCTAATTCCGTCTTCCGTATCCGAGCGATTAGACGACGCACGCGGCGGGCGTGAACCGAGGTTTTGACGTTCCTTCCGTCAAATCCTTTGAATGCGATCGCTTCGTCAATCAGCTTTTCAACTGATTTCCCAGGCTGCGGCTGCGCGAGGTACATTCGCGCGATGGTGAGGTCATTCATCGGCACCCGTTCCGCTGGGCGCCGTCCCGCCTTGCTCTTAGGCTGTCGCAGCTCGGCTTTCAAAGCGTCTATTTCGCTCGACTTCGCCTTGGCGAAATTGGCCGCGCGAAGGGCATTTGGTCGCGCCCATAGAAGCCCGATATGGAAATAGCACTCATCCCCTAGATCGGTGGCCCTCCGCCTGACGTCATTCAGCTTTTTTGGAGGCAGCGTCGATGACTCTAAGAGGGCTCTTAACCCGTCCAGCGACAGCGACAGCTCGAATAAGCTGTCATGTCCGCTCATGACCGCGCCTCGAACTGCAAGACATTGTCCGCCGGCGGGTTGAGGATGATCGAGAGCAGCCCGGCCAGCTTCTCCAGCGCGTCCCGCTTTTCCGCGGCGTAGCTGTACCGGTCATACACACGGCGGATGCCCGGCAGTTTGTGGCCGAGAACCAGCTCCGCAATGTCGCTGTTGACGCCGGCGCGCGACATGAGGCTGCGCGCGGTGCGCCGCAAGTCATGCAGACGCCATTCCGCCATCGGCTTCAGTTGATCCGCCTTGCGTTGCTTGGCGATCACAGCACCGAGTTGGTTCTTGGCCTTGCTGTAGCCGCTGAAGGGCCTTTTGCCCTCGGTGGTCGAGAACACATAGCCGGACTTGCGGTCGCCAATCCATTGGCGGGCGTCGGCCGTTAATGGCACGGCATTGAGTTCGCCGGTTTTGTATCGCTCCCCGGGAATGATGAACGTATCGCCATCGATCTCTTCCGCTTGCATGAGACCGATCTCGTCGCGCCGTTGCGCCGTCAACAGCAGCACGCGAACCAGCTTTCGGAAGGGTTCGGGGCCAGCCTCGGAACTGTCGAGCGCCTTCCAGAGGCTGCGGATTTCATCGTCGGCTAGAATGCGGTCCCGCGCGCGGTCAGCAGGCTTGGTGCGGGCCATGCCCTTGACGATAGGCGAGGTGAACTCGTCATCCCGAGCCATCTGCCAATTGAACGCCTTGCGCACGTATGCGAGCACGCGGTCGGCGGTGACGGCAAGCTCGCCGTCCTTGCCCTCGATCGCGTCGAGCATGTCCACGATGTCACGGCGCTTGAGGTCATAGATGGATTTGCTGCCGATCTTGGGGCGCACATAGTCATCGAGGCATTGCTTGACCGTGGCGGCGCTGCGGAGGCTTTCCACGTGGCGCTTGACGAATTGGTCCAGGACGACGTTGACGGTGTTCTGAGCGGCCTGTTTCGCCTGATGAGCCTTTTCCCGCTCAGCCAGTTTGGCGGCGCCCGGATCCTTCCCGCCGGCGACTTGGCCTTGGAATACCTTTGCCTGCGCGCGCGCCGTGTCCGCGGTGGTGCCGCTCTGGCCGTGCACGCCCAGCGCCAACCACCATTGCTTGCCGTTCTTCCGGTAGCGGAACCCGTAGGAGACTTTGCCGCTCGGCAGCTTGCGGGCAACGAAGCCGTCAATCTTGGTGTCGACCAGCAGGGCGCCGGCCGGCAGAGCATCCACTGAGGTTTTGCTGATCAATTGCTTCACGTTGAGTCCTCCAAATCCCGTGCACACGATCATGCACACACTGCGGAGTGAATTCAAGTGAAGTTGGGTGGTTTGGAGTGGACAGCGATTAAGACTTGTATTGTAGTGTTTTCTCTGCGTTTCGCGCTAAATCAGAGTCGGCTCAACAACTTAGGAGGGGTAAATACATCCGACTGTTAATCGGATGGTCGCTGGTTCGAATCCAGCCCGGGGAGCCAAATTCCGCTTTCTTACCAATGATTTGTGGGTCGCTGTTGATGTGACGCGCGACGTCGCTCGACCAAGTTCGCAGCCTCGAGGCATCCGAACCCAGCGCAGAATCGCGTTCAAGCGGACGTGTCCTGCACGGCACCAAATCGACTTAATTCAATTCGAGCTTTGCGGGGCCGGACTCTTACGGAGCTGATTCCCATGCCCGACATCGAGATCGAACGTGTCCAACTGGCCCCTTCGATTTTGCCGGCGGATGTTCCTGAATTGAGCGACGATGAGTGCCTCGCGTGTCTTGCTCGCGCGGTCGAGAGCTCCGATTCAGCGCGACTGGACGAAGTGGCAGCCCTGATCGGCCGCCTTGCCGTCGCGATCGAATAGGACCTCTCTCCTCCGCCGCCATGCGCTGTGCAACCGTTGGCGGACCGGCCAACGGACGTGTTGCGTTTTCGCGGAGCCTGCTCCAAAGATGCCGCCAATCCATCTCCGCGGCATCGTCCGCCTTGCAGGGTCCGCAAATGTCCGGTTTCTCGACCGCGCGCCAAAAAATGGTCGATGGCCAGGTGCGCACCAATGACGTCACCGATCGCCGCATTCTCGATGCCATGCTCACGGTTCCCCGTGAGCTGTTCGTGCCTGCGAGCCGGCAGGCCCTGGCCTATCTCGACATCGATCTCGACGTCAGCGAGAGCGGCGCCAAGCGCTTCCTGATCAAGCCGCAACTTACCGGCAAGCTGCTTCAGGCCGCCGAGATCGGCGAGGACGACAACGTGCTGGTCGTTGGCTGCGCCACCGGTTACCTCGCCGCGCTCACTGCCAAGCTTGCGCGTCAGGTCACCGCAACGGAAAGCGATTCGGCTCTGGTCGCGAAAGCCAGGGAAGCCGTCGCCAACCTGGGGCTCACCAATGTGACCTGCAAAGCCGCGGCCTGTGTCGACGGCGACGCGTCCGCCGCACCCTATGACGTGATCGTCCTCAACGGCGCCACCGAGGTGACGCCGGACGGCCTGTTTGGGCAACTTCGGGAAGGTGGACGCCTGGTCGGGGTCTCGGCCGAATCACGGCCGTCGCGCGCCATGATCGTGACCCGTTCCCACGGCGAATTCGGCTATCGTCCGTTGTTCGACGCGGCGGCTCCGGTGCTGCCCGGCCTGGAACGGGCCGCCGCCTTCGTCTTTTGACGGCCGAAATCCTGTTAAAATACCGTTCTGAATCAGAAGTGTGGCCGGGATGCTGCACGTGAAGAGTTTCCGCTGAGAACCACCCCGAGGTAGTTCCGTCGCGCTTGACCGCGTCCTATGTTGCTACGGGGCAACGACTCCACTCGGATACGGTATCCAGGTTCGCGGGCACGAGCTTGGCGTGAGAATGAACGGAATTTCAGGGATGCATGGGGTGAAGCTTTTCACCGGAGCAGCGGTTTCGGTCCTCCTGGCGGCACTTGCCGGGCCGACGCCTGCATTAGCGGATACGATCGAGGCTGCGCTGGTGCGCGCCTATCAAAACAATCCGCAGCTCAACGCGCAGCGCGCCCAGGTGCGCTCGACCGACGAGAACGTGCCGCAGGCCCTGTCGGGCTATCGCCCCAAGGTCAATCTGAGCCTCAGCACCGGCTATCAATATCAGGACATTCAGGCGGTGCAGAAGGGCCTGGGGATCCATAGCGATCCGCCGCTGCAGCCCAACGCCGCCAGCCTGACCGTCAACCAGACCGTCTATAACGGCAACCAGACTGCCAACAAGACGCGCGCGGCGGAAAGCCAGGTCTCGGGAGCGCGCGAGGCTTTGCGCGTGCTCGAGCAGACGGTGCTTCTGCAAGCTGCAACGACCTACATGGACTACCTGCGTGATTCGGCGACGCTCGAGGTTCAGCGCAGCAACGTGCGCGTGCTCGAGCAGACGCTCAAGCAGACGCGCGATCGTTTCAATGTCGGCGAGGTCACGCGCACAGACGTCGCGCAATCCGAAGCGCAGCTGGCTGCCGGCAAGACCCAGGCACTGACCGCCGAATCGAATCTCACGACGACGCGTTCTAACTTCCGCCGGATCATCGGGAACGAGCCTTCGAACCTGGCCCCGGGTTCGCCGGTTGATCGCTTCCTGCCCACTTCGATCGCCTCTGCAGTCAATCTCAGCCTGGTGGAGAACCCCAACGTCACGGCCTCGATGTATGGCATCGACGTCAACTATCTCCAGGTCAAGATCAACGAAGGTGCGCTGTTGCCGACGGTCACGGTTCAGGCCGGCATCAGCCAGTCGTATCAGCAGACCCTGACCGTTTTCCGAACGACGTCCGCCTCCGCCATCGCGACAGCGTCCGTGCCGATCTTTCAGGGCGGTGCTGAATACGCGCTGATCCGGCAGTCGAAGGAAAACCTGGCGCAGCAGCGACTGAACCTCGAAACCACCCGCGATCAGACCCGGGCCAACGTCGTGCAGGCCTGGGGTCAGCTGGAAGCCGGCAAGGCGCAGGTGCAGTCCGCGCAGGCGCAGGTGACGGCCTCCGAGATCGCGCTGAACGGCGTGCGCGAAGAAGCCAAGGCCGGCCAGCGCACCACGCTCGACGTGCTCAACGCGCAGCAGGCGCTGGTCAACGCGCGCGTTGCGCTCGTCACAGCTCAGCATGACCGCGTGGTCGCGTCCTACTCCGTGCTCAATGCGGTTGGTCGCCTCGCGCCGCAGGTGCTCGGCCTCAACACCACTGTATACGATCCCAGCGTGCACTACCACCAGGTTCGCGACAGCTGGGCCGGCGTGCGCACGCCTGACGGGCGCTGATTGCCGTAGTTCTCCGGTCGGCCTCGCAAACAGTCGACGCCGACCGGTGCTTTGCTTGCAATCATCAAAATCCCTGACATAGCCTTGCCAAGAAGCTGCGGGTCGATTCGCTCCGCATCCGATGTTGCGTGGGTACTGCGTGAGTGACGGGGCAGGGGCGCGCCGCCTGACGCTGAGCCGTGATCTGGGGACAAGTCTGGCTGTCGCGACGAAAATGTCGGGGCACACGTCCGGAACCGGCCAATCCTGTCGTGCTTGGTGTAAAACAACGCATGCGAGGGCGTTGATGATGTGGAGTCGGAGATGACGCAGCCTGCAAAGGTCACAGAGCCCTCCATGGAGGAGATTCTGGCCTCGATCCGGCGCATCATTGCCGATGATGAGGCCAAGCCGCCGCCGGCAGAAGCTGCCAAGCCCGCACCGGCGCCGGCCGCGCCCGCACCAAAGCCGCAGGCGATGGCCGACATACCGCCGTCCAAAGTCGCCGCGCCTGCAAAACCGGCGGCTGAAAAGCCCGCGCCGCCACCGGCTGCCAAGCCCGCTGCGCCGCCGCCTCAGCCCGCGCCTGCGGCGGATGCCGGCCCCAACAACCAGGACGATATCGACGCGCTGCTGGCGGGCCTCGACGAGGCGACGCCTGCGCCTGAGGTGCGGGCCCCGGAACCGGAGCCTGAGCCTGAGCCTGAGCCCGACGTGCTCGAGCTGACCGATGAGATGGCGATGGATCCCGCACCGACACCGGCACCGCCGCCGCCGAGCTTCCGCAGGGTCGAGCCGCGCGATGACCTCGAATTCGCCGAAGCGCCGCCGCCCCGTCCGGCGCCCGCGCCATCCTATGCGCCGGTGGATTTCGACGGGCCGCCGCTGCCGCCACAGCAGCCGATCCTGGCCCAGTCGACCGTCTCGGCAGTCGAGTCCGCCTTCAACTCTCTGGCTCACACGGTGCTTAGCAGCAACGCCCGGACGCTGGAGGATCTCGTCAAGGAAATGCTGCGTCCGATGCTGAAATCCTGGCTCGACGACAATCTGCCCGGCTTGGTCGAACGCATCGTGAAGGCCGAAATCGAGCGGGTCTCGCGCGGCGGTCGCTGAAGCAGGCCCCTCGGCCCCGATAAAGCCCTGCTCCCGTGTCATACTTGACCTGCCGGTCGGGCCGGAAAGCCCTTCTGCCGCCGAGCTTTCCGTTGACTTGAACCCCGCGTGCGGCTTTCTAGCAGCCCCATGATCGAGAAAAACTACCAGCCCGCCGATATCGAAACCCGCATGTCCGTCGTGTGGGAGGACAGCCTTGCCTTCAAGGCCGGCCGTCCCGACCGCCGCGACGCGGTGCCCTTTACCATCGTGATCCCGCCGCCGAACGTGACGGGCTCGCTGCACATGGGCCACGCGCTCAACAACACGCTTCAGGACATCCTGTGCCGGTTCGAGCGCATGCGTGGCCGCGACGTGCTTTGGCAGCCCGGGACCGACCATGCCGGCATTGCCACCCAGATGGTGGTGGAGCGGCAGCTGCTGGAGCGCCAGCAGCCGGGCCGCCGCGAGATGGGCCGCGAGAAATTCCTGGAGCGGGTCTGGCAGTGGAAGGCCGAGAGCGGCGACACCATCATCAACCAGCTCAAGCGCCTCGGCGCCTCCTGCGACTGGTCGCGCGAGCGCTTCACCATGGACGAGGGCCTGTCCAAAGCGGTGGTCAAGGTGTTCGTCGAGCTGCACCGCGACGGCCTGATCTACAAGGACAAGCGCCTGGTGAACTGGGACACCAAGCTCTTGACGGCGATCTCCGATCTCGAAGTGCAGCAGACCGAGGTGAAGGGCCACCTCTGGTATCTGCGCTATCCGATCGAGGGCAAGACGTTCGACCCGGAGGATCGCTCGACCTTCATCGTGGTCGCTACGACGCGTCCTGAGACCATGCTCGGCGATACCGGCGTTGCCGTGCATCCCGAGGACGAGCGCTATTTGAAGCTGATCGGAAAGAACGTGATCCTGCCGCTGGTCGGCCGCAAGATCAGGATCGTTGCCGACGAATATTCCGATCCCGAGAAGGGTTCGGGTGCGGTCAAGGTGACGCCGGCGCACGACTTCAACGACTTCGAGGTCGGCAATCGTCACGGCCTGCGCCGCATCAGTGTGCTCGACAGGGAAGGTTGCCTCGATCTCGTCGACAACGAGGATTACCTGCGCGACCTGCCGGAAGGCGCCTCGCAATTCGCCGAGGAGTTCAACAAGGTCGACCGCTTCGCGGCGCGCAAGCGCATCGTCGAGCGGCTGGAATCCTTCGGCTTCATCGAGCGGATCGAGCCGCACACCCACATGGTGCCGCACGGCGATCGCTCCAACAGCGTGATCGAGCCGTACCTGACCGACCAGTGGTACGTCGACGCCAAGACGCTGGCGAGGCCTGCGATCGCGGCGGTGCGCTCGGGCGAAACCTCGTTCGTGCCGAAGAACTGGGAAAAGACCTATTTCGAATGGATGGAGAACATCCAGCCCTGGTGCATCTCGCGCCAGCTCTGGTGGGGCCATCAGATCCCGGCATGGTATGGCCCCGACGGCAAGGTGTTCGTCGCGGAGACCGAGGAAGAGGCGATCAGCCACGCGCTCGGCTACTACGTCGAGCAGGAAGTGATCACGGCCGAGCAGGGCCGCGAGATGGCGCTCGACCGCAACAAGCGTGAAGGCTTCATCACCCGTGACGAGGACGTGCTCGATACATGGTTCTCTTCGGCGCTGTGGCCGTTCTCGACGCTCGGCTGGCCCGAAGACGCGCCTGAAGTCAAGCGCTACTACCCGACCAACGTGCTGGTCACCGGCTTCGACATCATCTTTTTCTGGGTCGCCCGGATGATGATGATGGGCCTGCACTTCATGAAGGAAGTGCCGTTCTCGACGATCTACATTCACGCCCTCGTCCGCGACGAGAAGGGCGCCAAGATGTCGAAGTCGAAAGGCAACGTCATCGATCCGCTCAACCTGATCGACGAATACGGCGCGGACGCGCTGCGCTTCACGCTGGCGGCGATGGCGGCGCAGGGACGCGACATCAAGCTCGCCACCAGCCGCGTCGAGGGCTATCGCAATTTCGCGACCAAGCTGTGGAATGCCTCCCGCTTTGCGGAGATGAACCACTGCGCCGTGCCCGAGGGGTTCGAGCCGGCCAAGGCGAAGGAAACGCTCAACCGCTGGATCGCCCATGAGAGCGCGCACACCACGCGCGAGGTGACCGAGGCCATCGAAGCGTATCGCTTCAACGATGCCGCCGGCGCGATCTACCGCTTCGTCTGGAACGTCTATTGCGACTGGTATGTCGAACTCGCGAAGCCCGTGCTGCTCGGTCCTGATGGCCCCGTCAAGGACGAGACCCGCGCCATGGTCGCGTGGGCGCGTGACGAGATCCTGAAGCTGCTGCATCCCTTCATGCCCTTCATCACCGAGGAGCTGTGGGAGGTGACGGCCAAGCGCGACGGTCTGCTCGCTTTGGCGCCGTGGCCGCTGAAGCGGTCCGAACCGACGGCGGAGCAGCTCGCGATGCTCGCGGCGGCGGCCGGGCCGACCGATCCGCTGGTGTCGCCGGCGTTCGTGATGCCGATCTTCGATCATGCCGACTTCACCGATCCCAAGGCGGAAGCCGAGATCGGCTGGGTGATCGACCTCGTGACGCAGATCCGCTCGGTGCGCGCCGAGATGAACATCCCGCCGTCGACGCTGACAGCGCTTGTGCTCGCAGGCGCGTCGGCCGAAACCAAGGAGCGCGCTCCGCGCTGGACTGACGTCATCAAGCGCATGGCGCGGTTGTCGGACATTTCGTTCGCCGATCGCGCTCCTGATGGAGCCGTCCAGCTCCTCGTGCGCGGCGAGGTCGCCGCGTTGCCGCTCAAAGGCGTTATCGACGTCGCCGCCGAGCGCACGCGCCTCGACAAGGAGATCGCGAAGGCCGACGCCGACATCAAGCGGGCTGAGTCGAAACTCGCGAACGAAAAGTTCGTCGCCAACGCGGCCGAAGAGGTCGTCGAGGAAGAGCGCGAGAAGCGCGAGGCAGCGCTGGCCCGCAAGGCCAAGCTGCTCGAGGCGCTGGAACGGCTGAAGCAGGCGTCGTAAGTCTATTTCGGAAACGGCTTGCTGAGGAATTTCGAGCCCCTGACGCCATAGCGCCAGGGCAGCTCGACCGCCTTGGTGATGCCGATCCGGATTCCGGTTGCCACCTCGACGTCCTCGGTCCGCGCATGCAGTGAGATCGGCGGCCGGTCCAGGGGCAGGGTGTTGTGCGCGATGGTGATCCCGAGCGCCTCCGTCAGCTTGCCCGGGCCCGAGCACAACGCATGCACATCCTGGAGATGACGGCGGCGCCGCATTGCCGCGATCCCATGCGTCGGTTCCAGCGCGCGGATCAAGACTGCGGCGGCGGTGCCTATTTCCTCGCAGACGAAGTTCACACACCAGTGGATGCCGTAGGAGCGATAGACGTAAGCGAAGCCGGGCGGACCGAACATGATCTGGTTCCGCGGCGTCGGGCCATTGTAGGAGTGCGCCGCCGGCTCGGTATGATGATAGGCCTCGACCTCGACGATGATCCCGCCGACGCCATCGACCAGCATGGTCGCGCCAATCAGGTCGTGGGCGACCTCGCGGACGCCGCGGTCGAAAAAACCGCGCTTCAGGGCCTTGCCGAGCCGCGGTGTGGAAGTCTTCGAGGTTGGAGCCATTCGAGGTGAGAATCGCCTGAGAACAGAGCAGGATATTGCCCATATCTGCCATGTTCCCTGAGGCGGCGCGAGCCGGGTTGCGGCAGGCAGCCAGACCGACTAGGTAGGACCTGAACAGACCGGACAGATCATGGTCGTTATTGTCGATACCATCACGAACCCGTTGCGCCCGCGTCACCCCGAAAAGGTGAATCGGCCGGACTCGACTTCGCCGCCGAAGCCGGACTGGATCCGCGTCCGCGCGCCGAATGCCCGCGGCTATGCCGACACCCGCAACATCGTGCGCGCCAACGGCTTGCACACGGTGTGCGAAGAAGCGGGGTGTCCAAACATCGGCGAGTGCTGGGACAAGAAGCACGCGACCTTCATGATCATGGGTGACACCTGCACCCGGGCCTGTGCGTTTTGCAACGTCAAGACGGGCCTGCCCAATGCGCTCGATGCAGCCGAGCCGCAGAATGTCGCCGAGGCCGTCGCCAAGCTTGGCCTTGCCCACGTCGTCATCACCTCGGTCGACCGCGACGATCTCGCCGACGGCGGCGCCGAGCACTTTGCCCAGACCATTCGCGCGATCCGCACGGCGTGCCCGTCGACCACGATCGAGATCCTGACGCCCGACTTTCTGCGCAAGCAAGGCGCGCTGGAGGTGGTCGTTGCCGCGCGGCCCGACGTCTTCAACCACAATCTCGAGACCGTACCGTCGCGTTACCTGACGGTGCGGCCGGGCGCGCGTTACTTCCACTCCATCCGGCTCCTGCAGCGGGTCAAGGAGCTCGATCCCACCGTCTTCACCAAGTCCGGCATCATGGTCGGCCTCGGCGAGGAGCGCCACGAGGTGCAGCAGGTGATGGACGATCTGCGCTCGGCCGACGTCGACTTCCTGACCATCGGGCAGTATCTCCAGCCGACCCGCAAGCATCACGCCGTGATGCGCTACGTGCCGCCGGACGAGTTCAGCTCTTACGAGAAGGTCGCCTACACCAAGGGCTTCCTGATGGTATCGGCAAGCCCGCTCACCCGCTCGTCGCATCACGCCGGCGAGGACTTTGCGAGATTGAAGGCCGCGCGGGCCGCAGCGGCCCGCTAGACTGACATGCCCAAATTTTCGAGCAAGCGCCGTGTCACTCACAGCGCATCCGAGATGTTTGATCTGGTCGCCGATGTCGAGCGCTACCCGGAATTCGTGCCGCTGTGCAGCGCGCTGAAAATCCGCCAGCGCATGGCCAAGCCCGACGGCACCGAGGTGCTGGTCGCCGACATGACGGTGTCGTTCAAGCTGGTCAAAGAATCCTTCACCAGCCGCGTGACGCTCGACCGCGCCAATCTGAAGATCCTGGTCGAATATCTGCAAGGTCCGTTCAGCAATCTCGAAAACCGCTGGACGTTCGAGCCGAAAGGCCAACAGGAAGGCAACGACTTTTGCGACGTCGGCTTCTTCCTCGCCTATGAATTCAAGAGCCGCGTGCTGGCGATGCTGATGGGCTCGATGTTCGACGCAGCGTTCGCGCGGTTCTCCACCGCGTTCGAAAAGCGCGCCGACGCGATCTACGGCCGGCCGAAACTGGCGTCCTCGTAGCACGTTCTCTCGCCGTCGTCATCGCGAGGAACTCGCGATGACGGAGTACGAGGCCTGCACAGAGGGTCATTCGCTCTCGTCTCAATTTGCAGACACACCTTCTCATCCTCGCGGCGAGTTGCGCCCGAGCTTTGCATCACCGTGTCACCCCCTGATGTCAGAGGGTGCAGGGAAGACCGGGTGCCGGCTGGCACCCGCGGTCCACTGTGCGATATCTGCGCTACAAGAGACTGCACAGCGGCATACAGGTGAAGCCAAAACATCCGGCCTTCCCTGCGCAGGGGGAAAATTAATATGCCCGCGCACGCGCACGCACATGGACGCACTCGTCATCTCATTGATTATTCGAAACTTCTGTCCCCATAATGTCCCACGCATGCGTCGGCGTGCGCGGACACAATCGCGACACATCGCGAGAACGGGGACAAATCATGGCTCGCAAAGTCAGCTTTAGCGCCCTCGAAAGCCGCAGTGCTCGCCTCCGCCTGAAAGTCCGCCGCAGGCCCTATAGCGGTCCATCACTCGCACGCGGCATCTCGTTGATGTATCGCCGCAACAAGACCAACGGCACTTGGGTCCTCAAGGCAAGCGATGGTCACGGCGCCTACTGGACGAAGGGCTTCGCGCTCGCCGACGACTTTGAAGATAGCAATACCAAGAGCGTGCTGACGTTCTATGAGGCCCAAGACGCCGCCAAGAAGATGGCGCGCGGCGATACCGATGCAGCGCCGATCACGGTGGACGTCGCCTTGACCGCCTACCGGCTCGACCTCGAAGCGCGCGGGGCCAACCCTTACAACGCAGAATGGCCGCGCCTGCACTTGAGCCCGACGTTGCTGCCAAGACCCGTTCAATTGCTTGTTCCGAACGAGTTGAAGAAGTGGCGTGATAGTCTGCTGCCCAAGATGGCGGCCTCAACGATCAATCGGCTCTGCCGCTGCCTTGCCGCCGCGCTCGAATTAGCCCGACAGCACGACGATCGCATTCAGAACCGACAAGCTTGGGAAGTCGGATTGGCTGGCTTGCCGGACGCTGTTGAAGCGCGCAACGTGATCTTGTCGGACGATCAGGTGCGGCATTTTATTGCCGCTGCATACACGCGAGGCGACAAGCTCGGCCTACTGATCGACGTCCTCGCGAATACCGGCGCGCGACCGTCACAGGTCGTGAGACTGCTCGTCGCGGACTTTCGCGACCATCCGACAAGGCCGCGTTTGATGATGCCAAAGTCAGCTAAGGGCGGCGGCAGGAACCGCAGCCAGAAGAAGCACGAGCGTTATAGCGTGGACATCACGACGCAACTCGCGACGAAGCTCAGAGCAGCAGCACGCGGCCGCATCGATACGGCTCCTCTACTGTTGCAGGAGGACGGCACGGCGTGGGGTCAAAATCCGGGTCAGAGATATCACCGTCAAGTTGACCAAATCGTCGTCGAAATTGGTCTCGACCCAGCTGACGCAACTGTCTACAGCTTGCGGCATTCCTCGATAGTGAGAATGCTTTTGAAGAACGTCCCAATCCGCTATGTAGCCTCGCTTCACAACACCAGCGTTCGCATGATTGAAGCACACTACTCGCGGTTTATTGTGGAACATGGCGATTTTCGTAACGCGCTGTTGCAGAACGAACCTCCGTCTGGCTCCAACATCGTCCCGTTGGCGAGTTGACCGGCAACGCAAGCGTCAAAGTTGTCGTCAAGCTTTGACCGCGCGCGTTAATCCGGAAGTTATCCACAAAGAGCCTGACACAGTGTCAGGATTGGCAATGCATTTGTCGCTAACTCAAGGTCATTTTCGGTAACTCGCTTCCCAAATCTCCGCGAAACACCAAAAGTGTCGAGCGTACAGCAACGCACGCGGAGAAACCAAAATGGGCCCCAAACTTACTAGTCGCAAGCCGAGCCATGCCACTCCGACGATTGAGGCCGATGCCTTGAGCATTGACGAGTTCTGCGCTCGTCACCGTATCAGCCGCACGCTTTTCTACAAGCTGAAGTCGGAGGGCTTGACGCCCGCCACGTTCAAGCTCGGCGCTCGCGTGTTGATCTCCCGCGAGGCCGCAGTGTCTTGGCGTCGTGCGCGTGAGAACGCGAACAGCGCGGCGTAGTCATAGAAATGGCGGCTCGCCACAAGCCGCCTTTAAAGCCGATCAGAACATCATTCACGCTGTTTTCCTATGGCCTCGTCACAGGTCATGGAAAACGATCACCCGTACCTCTGGAAAGGATACATCATGAACGATAGCACGAATTCATTTGAGGAAGCAAAGTTTGAAGAGCATTGCGCATTTGTTAGCACGGTAGCCGAAGTTCGCAATTATAGCGATCTGTTTGACCGTGACGAATGGGTGCCGAAGCTCGGCACCCCCGGCGCTGTTGCGCTTGAATTCGTGATGCGCGGCTGGAACCCTATCCCGCTCCCTCTCCGTAAGAAAGCGCCGATCGGCACCGATTGGCAGCACCAAGTCATCACCGGAAGCAAGGTTCAGCGCTTCTTCGGCGATAAGCCGCAGAACATTGGCGTGCAGCTCGGCTCCAAGTCGAGCGGTCTGACGGACGTTGATCTGGATTGTCCGGAGGCTGTGACTATTGCGCGCGCGGTTCTGCCAAAGACTGGTGCGGTCTTCGGTCGCTCCTCAAAGCGCGACAGCCACTACCTTTATAACACCGCCATTGCGGAGAGCCTCGATCAGGGCTCGTTGCCATTCAAGGACCCGATGAACAAGGCGATGTTGCTTGAGGTTCGTATCGGCGGTGGCAACAAAGGCGCCCAGACCGTCTTCCCCGGCTCGGTGCACGAGAGTGGCGAGCCCATCCGCTGGGAGGAGAATGGTGAACCTGCTCAGGTTGCAGACGATGAGCTGATGCGGCGAGCCAAGCTGCTGGCTGCACTCTGCTTGATTGCACGCTATTGGCCGGCGGCTGGCGGCCGCCATGACGCCGCCCTGACGGTCGGCGGGTTCCTTGCCCGGTGCGGCATCGACCTGCCGCACATCAAGCTGTACGCCGAGTACATCGCGCGAGCCGCGAATGACGAAGATTGGCGGGATCGCGTTCGGACAGCGCAGGATGCCGCGACTACCTACGACAAGGGTGACCGCACGCGCGGCTATCCCTCGCTGAAAGAGCTCTTTGGCGAGAAGGTCTCCGCCAAGATCGCCGAGTGGTTGGACCATAAGGAAGCGGGTGCAGCGCCCCCTAATGCGTGGTCACAGACGCCCCACAGCAACCGCAGCATCGCGCAACCCCGTTCTGCGGGCATGTCGAATGACATCCTGACTGAAGACAGCGCCGCGCAGCAGTTCGTTGACTTGCACGGCGAAAACCTGCGCTACTGCCATACGCAGGGTTCATGGTTCTATTGGAATGGCATCTGCTGGAAGCCCGACAGCACCGGCCGCGCGTTCGACTTCGCCCGTAAGCTCGCTCGCCACCTTTCCGAGCACCAAGACGAGCGCAAGCGCTACATCACCAATAAAACCAGCTTCTCGGCCGGCGTCGAGCGCTTTTCCAAACACGATCAGAACGTCGCAGTGACCAACGAATATTGGGACCGCGATCCTTGGTTGCTGGGTACGCCCGGCGGCACGGTCGATCTGCGTACCGGCAAACTTCGTCCCAGCGTCCCGGAGGAGGGCATCACGAAGACCACAGCGGTGACGCCTGCTGATAACGGCTGCCCGCTTTGGCTCAGCTTCTTGAAGGAAGCGACAAACGGCGACGACGAACTGATCCGCTTCTTGCAGCAGTGGTGCGGCTATGCGTTGACTGGCGACACGTCGGAACACGCGCTCTTGTTCGTGTATGGTCCCGGTGGCAACGGTAAGAGCGTGTACCTGAACACCACATCGCATATTTTGCACGACTACGCGGCGGTGTCAGCGATGGAAACCTTCACGGCATCGGCCAACGACAAGCATCCGACTGACTTGGCGATGTTGCATGGCGCGCGCATGGTCACGGCTTCGGAAACTGAAGCTGGCCGGGCTTGGGCGGAAGCCCGCATCAAGCAGATGACAGGCGGCGATCGCATCAGCGCGCGGTTCATGCGGCAAGACTTCTTCACCTACATGCCTCAGTTCAAGCTGACGATCATCGGCAACCACAAGCCGACCCTGACCAACGTCGATGAAGCCGCTCGCCGGCGGTTCAATATCGTGCCGTTCGTCCATAAGCCCTCCACGCCCGATCGTCAGCTTCCTGAGAAGCTGCTGACTGAAGCTCCGGGCATCTTGCACTGGATGATTGAGGGCTGTCTTGACTGGCAGAAAAATGGTCTCGTTCGGCCGAGCTGCGTGATCGAGGCGACTGAGGAATACTTCAGCGATCAGGAGGTGTTTCCGCGTTGGCTGGAAGAGCAGTGCATTACTGGTGGTACGATTTCCGAAGCCAGCAGCACGCTTTACCGTTCGTGGTCTGAGTACGCCCGCTCGGTCGGCGCGAAGCCCGGCACGCAGGCGGATTTCAAGGAAAGCATGCGGAAAGCGGGCTTTGCCTACCGCAAACGCAACAATGTGCGTGAGTTTTGCGGCGTTGCCTTGAAGCCGGACGACGGCACTGATGCGTGAAATCTGTAGTCGGTGACAAGCGTGGCAAGAGTGACGGCTTTTTCTCATTACAAGATCGCGCGCGCGTGGGGTCGATAAAACGAAGACGGCTGTCACGGTTGTCCCGGCTGTCACCAAGGGGGACAGGCGTGGCAGGCGTGACACGTATTCGCCAAGGTTCTTCTCAGGCCACCCTCCATACGGGTGGCGCTTGCGCGCCCGGGCTCCCTAGTGCCAGCCTTTGCCCAAGGGTTGCTATTAATCATCACCACAACTTAGGAAATGATAATGACTGCAATCTCGACTGTGGTGCCCAAAGCGGCGGATGACCCCGCCGCTGGTCACGACCAGCATGCCGCCATCACCGAGCTAAAGCGCGCCATTGCGATGCTGACGGCGCGCGTTACACAGCTCGAACAGACGCCCGAAGAGTGGTTGCCCTTAAAGGCCGCCGCTCACGACGCGGATGTCTTGTACGAAACTGCACGCCTCTGGGCGAAGGCTGGGTTGATCCAAGCTCGCCGCGTGGGTAAGCGCTGGATCGTCAATGTGGTGACCCTCAAGGCCCGCAAGCAGCTCTTCACGCATTAAGTCTGGTCTGCCGTACAGTCATCAAGGCCGCTCCATCAGAGTGCGGGGCACCAACATTGGCGCCCGTCACAGCGAGGTGGCTTGCGATCGGGGCAAAGTCTCGCTGCTGGGCTGGCTGCGCCGGATCGACCGGCTCCGCCCGATTGATCGGCTTCTTCGGATTGACCGGCTCCATCAGTCTGATCTGCCTTATCTGCCTTATCTGCTTCGCTATCGTCGTCGCTATCCTCGTCCTCAGCTTGAGCAAAGAGCATGTTGGAATAGGAGTAGCAGCCGCGCAGGGAGTTTTGCACTCTCAAGCCCGAAACTCCGCTGCCCGATATGCCGGTTGCGGCCGGGCAGAGGCGGCCAAGCAGCCTTTGACCGTGAGTTGGCTGGGAGCTGATTATTAGTAGCGCGGAGAGCAAAAGTAGGGTTCGCAATGCAACCTCCTTGGGTAATGACCAATAGTTGCATGACCGGCCAGCGCACGCAATATGATTACACCAACATGGCAGCGACCTGACGGCTGATTATCTCCGCTCTCAACAATAAGCTGGGCTATTTGTTGCCTGCGTCGTCCCGGAGCCGCTTCACGTCAACAAATGCGTCAAATACCCCCCGTGACCGCAGGTCCTTCGGCAGCCCCAGAACGGCATGAATAAGTCGGATAGCTCCGTGCCATTCTTCTTCGGTCACCGGACCTTGCATATCCTCAGCATTCACGAAGTACAGGAACACTAAGCTGCTCTTCAAGCCGTTGAGCCGCGTCAAGAAGTAGTGGTGCGCGAGCCGGTTGGCATATTGATAGAAGAGGTTCGTCCAGATCGCGCTCGCTTTGGGTGCATAGAATTTTCGCGCTTCACTGAGGCTCTTCTCGATTAGCTCGAATGACTGCGGCGATGCCTTCGTCGGCGGTGACGCTGCTTCGGGAATGTGAGCCTTAGCCTCAACAAACACCGGGGTCTTGTCGGCAGTGAAACCAACCGCATCCCAAACCGGGCCGCGCGCAGGCCAGAACTCTGCAAGCGACTTTCTAAGGCCGGCGATCCCGGCTTTGCTAATGGCCGCCATATCGCGGTATTCGCGAAAGCCGTCGTCTCGAAGGGGAGATGCCCAAAGCACCGAAGCGGTTGGTCCAATGGCACCACTTAGCCGCAAAGCGCTTTCCAGAACTTCGGGCTTCTTGTTCACCGCAATCTGTAACCAACGCTGGCTGCCCGCCGACGCATAATCGCTCATCGGATCAAATCCCTTGTCAGTATCTAGCGGCCTAGCTATGGCTGCCGCCCGTTTTGTAAGAATTTGGTTTTCAATGTGTGCGACGCGCGCCGCACCCACCTACACTAGCTTCATCTCAAGGAGCTAGACAAATGGCATTCTTTAAATCATCGAACCCGGAAAAGGTGTTGCAGCGCGATATCGATGCCGCCAATGCAAATCGTGAACGCATTTCCGCCCGGCTTGCCGAGTGCGATCAGGCGGTCACACGTCATCAGGTGTCAGCCAAAGAGTGTGCGCTGTCGGGCGACGACGCCGGGCTGGACTTGGCCCAAGCCTCTCTTCGTGCTGCTCAAGATCGCGCCGTCACGCTGCGCAGCGCGCTGTCTGAGATCGATCAGCAGATCGCGAACCTTGAGCAAGCCAAAGCCGAAATCGCGGATCGAAAACTGCGTTCTGAGACGGCTGCGGAAGTTGAGCTGCTCGCCCGCAAGCTGGGCGAGCTTGGCGCCGAGTTTAACGAGGCGGCCGAGCGCCTTTCCAAGCACTCGCGGCGGGCTGTCCCGGTCATCTACGAAGCTCTTGGCATTGAGAACTTTGCGAAGGTCTGTCTGGCTGAGGTTCCGCAGGCTATTGATCTGGTGACCACGATGCTTCGCGCACATGCTGACGCCGTGCTCGCGGGCACTGCTCCGGCTAAGTTGCCATTGCCTGAGGAGCCGGTGGAAGCGCCGGCACCCGCTGCGCCGGAGGACCGCTTTCCTTACTTGCCCATCAAGCCGAAATTCGGTCTCAGCTAGGAGGTTTCTCTCTCATGAAATCAGCTCCGCCCGGTTGGCAGCCGCACCAGATCGTCTCCCGCATTGACGGCTGGATCGTCGATCCACAGAACACGAATGCCGTTCCGGCTCGCCTTGCCGAGATGATTGCTCGCGCAATGCCCCAACTTGCCGACGCTCGCGTCGCGGCTATCCGCGCACGGATGGTCGCGCGTCAATTGAAGGTTATCGGTCATGTCTGAGCACCGTTCGATCGAGGATGGCTTCGCTGACGATGCGGTCCATTCTGCCGGAGCTGGGGCCGCCGCCGACGATGAAATGATCGTTCCTGCGTCTGGCGGCGGTCCCGATGAGCAACCGGACGAGTACGACGAACTGCTTGCCGCGCTTGGTCGGACGAAGGAGCAAGATCAACGGATCGCGGTTCACGAAGCTGGTCATGCCGTCTGCGCGCGCTTGTTGGGCCACGAGGTTGGTGGCGTCACGATCAACCCGGACCCAATCCGTGGTTTCGAAGGCTTGTGTTGGGATGTCGGTCATGCAGAGGCATACTCTGACGGCCGGGGCGATGCCTCCGACGTTCGGGCTGTGATCGCTCCGATGATGCCTAAGGCCGGCGAAGACCGCCGTCCGATCGCTGACGTCTTTGGCAGTGTCTACTCCAAATGCATTGAATTCGTTGCCGGCCGTGCCGCCGAGCGATTGCTGATGGAAGGTAAGCCCTGCCGGCCTGTTGATGATCTTCGGCAGGCGCGTGAACTTGCCTTGCTGATCTGCTCTAGCGACGAGGCAATCGAGACGTTTCTTGCGCACTGTGACGTCGTTGCCCGTGATCTGCTGGCGCCCTACGGCGACGTCCTGATGGTGTTGTCCACGGTTCTGCGTATCAAGCGGACGCTGGGTGGCACGGAGATCGATGAGATCATTTCTGACGTGGTGACGCGCAAGGCGATGGCAGTTGAGAAAGCGCGCCGAAAGCGGTGGCAGCGCGCCCTTGAGCAAGCCCGCGCCTTTCGGACAACGGTGATCTGTCGCGGCGACGACGTCTTCATCTGATTGAGATGGGGCGGCCCGCATTAGTCAAGCCGAATTCGCGACGCCAGTTACGCGCTCGACGATGACAAAAATAAATTATGAAACGATGATTCTTCTTGCAACTGAGAAAATGCTGCGATCACAGACACATCAGAAGACGATCTTGCAATCCAACGGGGAAGTGCACTTGAGCTCACCCCGCAGTCGCATTTTGCGCCGTAGTGAGCTTGATCCACGCTCGTTCGATGAAGATCATTAACTCTGCGTCAAATCACTGAAAGAAAGCCAAAGGAGGATCACAATGAACCGACAGAAACACCGAGCGCAAAACACGTCGTCGCTGGCAAGCCCGCCGAAATTGTTTATGGAGGAGGTCAGCGCCAGTCATAGCGAGACTGGGCACGACGAACTCTATTTAGTGATGGATGGCGCTCGCGTGGCATATCGCGGTCATCCGGGAACATCTGAGGCTGGGCAGTGGATTTCGCTTGATCCGGCTATTCAGGTTCTTAACGGAGCCCCTGAGGGTATGCCCATCTACAGTGGAGGCGAGATCGAAGTGTTTCCTGAACCCAAAAGTTGCACGCAGTAGACAGCAGGGTAGTCGTTTGAAATGTTCTTCGCCCGGCGCTCACCGCGCCGGGCGGCCAGAAGCCGATGGATATCTAGGCGTCCTCGCACGATCAAGTGCAGTGGTCGGAGCCTGCCGCCACCACGGTCATCATTCGAGACGTTCCTGCACCAGCTTGACCAAACGGTCATTTGCTGCGTCGTTTCGCGCTAAGTAGCCCCTCTGCACGTTCACGAGAGGTGCAAACAGCGTTCCGCGATATCTTTTACCTCTTTCGAGTCCCCAAGAGGTCGCTGCCCGCATGCAGATCACAACGACTTCACCATTTTCCGCCTTCGGAAACAGCACGTTCTGCGCCCAGTCCAAGGACGCGCGACTTGATGGCAACGAAGTAACGGCACGCCAGTCTTTCACGCGGAGAGAATGATATGCACCGATGTTGAGCACGGCGAGCTTATGCCGGATTTCGTCGTAGTCGCCAAAGCGCTTCACGATACTCCTAAGCCATTTGCTTCCGTCACCTTCATCACGAAAGGGCTCTCGGCCCTTCCATCGGCGCATGTAGTAATCTTTTCCCTCCTTCGTATTGGCGTCGGAGAGGTCCAGTTGGCTGCTCAATCCGGGGGAAGCGAAGAGCAAAACGACCTTAGCGGTTTTCAAAGGGCCTCCAAATGCTGCCGGTAGGCACCTTAAGTCAAAGCCGTGCTTTTCAGCACCGAGACGCGCGAAGACATCTGCATCTGCTGGATGGATGCGTGAACCTCGCTCAATCCGCGACCAGAACTTGAAAATGTCGCTCATTGCGTTCCTCCGGTAACGCTGGTCGAGGTACGATATCTACGTAGTCACCCGTTATCAGAACTCACTAGCGGACGCTTCCCTTTCATTCGAGTGAGCCAGCGACTTTCTTCCGCGATTGGAGGTGGCATACCATTTCGGTCTTCGGCAACTTGCGGCGCATACGTCCTCGTCAACGACCAGACTAATGCGATTACCCAGCCAATGTTCGTTGAACCTCCAAAGATGTACATGGCAATGAGGGACGCAAGTCGTGCCGGCGGGTCATCCTTGGGGAGATAGTATGTCATCACGAGTAGATACACGAGCACAACGGCCCCAGCAGAGATATCGAGGGCTACAATGGCTTTTAGTTGATGATGACGACGCTCGGCAGCGACGAGGCTGGGGCTAGATAGATCAAAAGGGAAATGCCAATCAGTATCCAAAATGCTCCGTCCATCTAATTTCTCCGATCAATATCGCGGCCAAGCCGCGCTGCCTCAAGCAAACTATCGCATACAACGTGCAGTCCAGCTCGTATTGCTCGGCCCCGAACTCGAAGGGACATCAGCTAACTTGCAATCGAACTACCTCGACACGCCGCACCCCGAAAACGCTTCTGAGTAAGTCGATAGTTAAAGCGGAGAGTTTGTGTAACTCATTTGAGGGAAACCGCCGCTCATAAAGGCTTTCCATGCCCACGTCAGACGTATCAGCGATGAAATCGTTTGATAAAAACCATTCTCGGTCTGCATCGCGAAAGACTTCATCGCGTGGAAACACAACGACGGTTACGTATTCATCATCATCTGGCACCCACTGCACTAAGGCGCCTTGATCATCAAGAAGGAAATCCACGAGCGAGCCTGAACTAGCTCGTTGGGTCGCCTCAGAAATCAACAGCAGCCAAGTCTTTTCTGTTGGGCTCGCCTTTAGCTTACGACGTGCTCGATCGTTCCATTGGTCGATAGCCGCTCGATCCTCGTGTACTCTTGCGTCTGTATGTGAATGTCCACCTTCGGACCTGAGCATGTAATAGGTTGCAATTCCGACAATGACGACGGCTGCAACCAACGCACTGATCAGGATCTTCACCACCCAGTAGCTCAGCAAAATGGCTCCTGCGCCGATAACGAGCGCCGGCGCGAGAGCCACGGCGATAATTAGGAGCAAAATCAAAATGAATAATTGCACTATTGGCTCCAAAGTGACGCTAAGCAATTCCGTCCGGCCTTGGTCGGAGCGATACATGTGCCGCTCTTCCAAACTGAAGGGAGAGTGCACCGGCATGGAGATCCCAAACTATGGATCTGACTGGCGAAGCTCGCGCGCAGCTAGCTCGAACTCCAGTTCGCGAAGCTGCTCAATCAGCAATGCTACGATCTCCTCGTAGTCAGATCGCGATAGCGAGCTAATACCGCGTGATGTCATCTGCTCTTGGAGAATGGTTGCCATCATGGCTTTGACGCTCATTGGCGCCCCGTCTGAAAATCGAGTGGTCATCAAAACAATCTGAAGTAGAGACGAAACGGGAAAAATATGCAATGTCCGTAGAATTACGGGCAACGGTGCGGGCCTTTGCACTACAGACGGAGCAAACCCTCGACACTCGTACCCGAACAACCTGCCGTTCAGGCCGCTGCGGTTAGCCCGGCTCGCAGGCACGCCGGTCCTTGCCTTATTCCGGTACTGAAGCGGAAGTGATCCGCTGGCAAGGAAGGCATTTGTAGACCCGCACCGCCGGCCGACCTGCGATTGCTCGCAACGCTCCTAGCGGTACCATTTCGCGCGTGCATTTCTCACATGCTGGCAGTCGTTCGGTTTGGTCAGGAGGTAGCATAGCCGAGCCGTACCGGATTGGCGGCGGCGCGACACTTGGGAAATTTACGGGTGGGTGACTTGCCCAGATTTTAGGGGGGAGAATAGCATCACTTCCGTGCTCTAGCGGTCCGACCGGACGAATACTCTCCTCAGCGCGGCGTGGGCACGCTTCAGGTGTCACGCCGCCGCAATACCTCTTCCCTGTGGCTTCGATTTAGGCAAATATATCCGCGTATTTTATTGCTTATAGTTTTGGCTGAGGGGCGAATGATCAGTCAGCGCGCTGTTTTCATAACCGGAGCTATTTTCAACCTTGCCGTGGGGTTCGGGTTGCTCTTCTTGTTTCCGTTATTGCAGCCCTATCTTGGAGTGGTGCCCGTACCTCCAGAACTGAAGTTTCTCGTCGATATCGTCGGCATGTTTGTGTGTGCCTTCGGAGTTGCGTACTGGTTATTAGCCATTGATTTTCCGCGCTATCGACCCTTTGCAATATTCGGAGCAAGCTGCAAGTTACTCGTGGTGATGATCATCGCTTTGCACTTCTTCGCAGGACATGTCGGCTGGCAGCTTCTCGCCCTAGCGATGATGGATTTGGTATATGCCATTCTCTTCATCCTTATTTTGCGAGGCTCCCGCGCAATCGTCCTCCGAGCGGCTTAGCCACGCCGCATGCGCAATATGAAATAGCTACATTGTCCGTCGCGTTTTCGAAAGGATCACAAATATGTCCATTGCAGTAATTACCGGCACAAGCTCCGGAATTGGCCTTGCAAGCGCGATTACTTTGGCACGCGCAGGACACACCGTGTTCGCTGGCATGCGCAATCTCGACAAGAGCGCTGAGCTGCGAGAAGTAGCGGGTAAAGAGAACCTTCCCATCACCGTCGTAAAGTTGGACGTTGACAGTGACCAATCGGTCAAAGACGCTTTCGCGCGAATTATGAGCGAAAGCGGGCACATTGACGTGTTGGTCAACAATGCTGGGATTGGAGGAAGGGGCTACATTGAGGACGCGCCGATTGCCCTTTTTCGCCAAGTCATGGAGACCAACCTCTATGGCGGAATTAGATGCATCCAAGCTGTCGTCCCCAGCATGCGAGAGCGCCGGAGCGGCTGCATCATCAATATCACGTCCGTTGCCGGGCAGTTTGGAATGCCCCCGCAGGGGCCTTACGCAGCTTCCAAATGGGCTTTCGAAGGACTTAGCGAGTGCTTGGCGCAAGAGCTAAGTCCTTTCAACGTACGGGTGGCGATTGTTGAGCCGGGCGTGATCGCTACCCCAATGACAACCACGCCAAGACCGGCACCGCCGCCTAGCCCCTACTCAATGCACGGACGGCGCATCGCCGCGTACTTTATGGCCTCGCTGAGTAAGCCTACGTCACCATTCGCGGTCGCCGATGCAATCAAGGATATCGTAGACGGCAAGAGCACCAAATTGCGCAACCCTGCCGGAGCCGATGGCGCCGCGCTCATCAACTGGCGCAAAAGCAAGACTGACGAGGAGTGGGTTGCGTTGGGAGCTGCCACGGACGATGAGTGGATAGCTGATGCGAAAAAGCATTTTGGAATGGATATTAAGTTCTAGCGCCAGCTCCGAAGAGCAACCCAATAGGCTCGCGGCCTGAATTTCTAAATTCAAAGGTTAGTCACATGCGGTACCTTATATTGGGCGCCGGCGCCCTTGGCGGCTACTTTGGCGGGATGCTCCTGAAAGGTGGCGCCGACGTCACTTTTCTAGTCCGGCCCGCACGCGCTGACCAATTGAGGCGTGATGGTCTCATCGTGAAGACACAAGATGGAGGCGAGCTACGAACGCCAGTCAGAACCGCCGTCCAAGGAGACCTCGCAGGGCAATATGATGTCGTCCTGCTTTGTTGTAAGGCATACGATCTAGACAGCGCGATGGATGCGATAGGGGCAGCCGTCGGGCCAGAAACGACGATCCTGCCCCTACTCAATGGCGTTCGTCATCTAGATGTTCTGGCAAACCGGTTTGGTCGGCGCGCCGTGCTGGGTGGGCTCACGGTAATTAATGCTGCTTTGCTGTCGGATGGCACCATCCAGCAAAGCCAAGTTCGCGTGAATATCACTGCGATCGGCGAGCTGGATGGGAGCGGTTCTGATCGATGCTCCAACATCAAAGCCGCTTTAGAAGCGGGCGGCATCGCGGTGCAGGTGAGTGACAACATAACCGCTATGATGTGGGAGAAATTTTACGGCTTCGTCTGTAGCGCGACAGTCGCCACGTTGTGCCGCTCGCGCTCGGGATCAATCGCTCGCGCTCCTAGTGGCAGCGCGTTTGTGTCTGCGGTCATCGACGAATGCGCGCGTGTGGTCACGGGGCTTGGTCATCCGCCCATTGCAGCGCTTGATAGCGGGGGCCAACTCAAGGGGCTATTTGCCCAAACGGGGCTGAACTATGGACCATCTATCCTTATTGATATGGAGGACGGCCGGGCGACGGAAGGTGAGCATACGATCGGCGATATGGCTGAACGCGCTGCTAAAGCCGGCATCAACGCGCCTTTACTGACGGCCGCCCGCTGCAATCTCGAAGCATACGAGATTAATCGCAAACGGTAGCCCAACTAGTTGCTCTTACTAGCTTAGATGTCAGCCCTGATGAGTTCATGCCGCACCTTCCTAACCCAAACCCAGTTCATTCCGGCCCCGGTCCAGATCGGCGATTGCGTGACTTGCAACGCCGTTTCCGCGCGCTATCGGCGCGCGGAGATCGTACCAGTAACCTGCGATGGGCTATTGCGGCGTTGAGTACCATCGCTGTCGTTTTGGTTGTTTATCCGGCCATCTTTCTCCTTATTTCGAGCCCTTGGCCGGCCACGACAACGCTTAGACATATCGCTTCCGCCCCGAACTGCGAATTTGCCCGTTTGGTCGGTTTGGCGCCGGCAAGGCGTGGAGAGCCCGGCTATTGGAAACACCACGATCGCGACCGGGACGGCATTGCTTGCGAACCATGGCCCAGTCGGCGGTAAGTTGCTTCGCAGCTGCTTCCGCCTACTCGGCACGGGTAAGAGCGAAAGCATCATCGGGTAAAAGGGACTACAATTCATTGGCCTCAGCCCCTACGTGTACGAACCGGGGTCGCACCCGTTAAGGAATTGGTGAGAGGTCGATGTCACCTTTTGCAAATTAGGCCGCGATACGCGGCAGCACATTCTAGGAACCGTAGATTTTCAACACGCCCAGTTGGCGGTCTCTTGAAGGAGAGGCCCAATGTTTAAGGGCTTCGCGGTGGCAGTTGTGGCGCTGTTAAGCACAGCGCAGCTGGATCAATACTTAAGTGACGGTCGGTACACAGATGCCGCCATGGCTATGCTGCGGCAAATCACACGCGCATTTGGTTTTTAGATAATTGTTTAGCGAGGAGCCGCGTGATGGACATCTCATGGGCTGATCTCGATAGCGATGAACAGCGCACCATTGCTGTATTGGGAGCCGGACTTTCCGTTGAACTGTGCGACCCTCTCGCCCTCCTGACGTTGAGGCGTCTCGGTCTAATCGTCGGGTTCGATCTGACTGCTGCCGGACACAATCTGCGAAGAGATGTCGTTGTGACGAGTATCGCAGGCTCGCACTCGATCTAGGCTATCCGCTCCTTTGCGACCCGCGAGTTGCGAACGTAGAAGCCGTGTTGCTGAACTGCCGATTTGATCTCGCCGCTGACTTTCAGAACTCGTTTTCTGCTCTTGCGCCACTTCTTGCCCGAGCAAACCGCCGGTATGTGCGAGCCCAAACTTAGAACGAGCAGGCCGCCCGTCCCGTTACGATAGACGTCAAACATTTCGTCCCCCACTAATCTATGATGAAGTAACTGATGAAGTACTTTTTTGTCACCTCAATGAGCCGGCTCGGCAACTTGGATGCTGCACAGGTTGTATCTTCGCAACAATATTTACTGCACGTGAATTGCGGGGAAACTCCCGGTACCGTGGCACCATCTACTTAGGTTTCTGTTTGGATGTTGTTCGTATGCCACGCCAACGCACCAACTCCGCGCTTGATCAATACGAGCTGGCGGTTGATGAGATCGTTGCCGCTTGTGACGGCGACCTGCGCGGCGCAGTTAGAGTGCTGATGCTGTCGAACGAGCGGTTGGAGCTGAGAGTGGAGCAGATGAGTGAGGTTCATCCTCCTCACCAGCGATTGCATTAGCTGCGCGCTCTCAAAGCATCTGCCGCTTCGGCGATTTCTCCTTGTCGTTGAACTCCGGCAATCGACCGAAAAGGGCCGCGTATTTTGCAAAAGCAAGGTACTCAGCTCGCACGACATCGCCCATCACCCTCAAGTCTTTAGGCAGGTTCGAAGAGACGTTGCACTCGAATGGACAGACAGCCACATAGAGCTTCTTCGCAAGCAAATTGCCATTGCGGTATTTGCCGCGAAACCTCTCGGCGCCGCCATGGCCCGGACCGGATTTGTCACGCAACGTGTTATTGAAGGCATTGAGGCGACCGCGAAGGCCGCTTACCGCATTCGTGAAGCCAAAATAGCGAATATGCTTCGACCAACCAAACCGCTTGCCTGCAATATTGGTACTGGAAATTGCTATGGCGTATACGCCGGGGTAATTTGTGTTTTTCAGCAGGTCTCGCTGATCGAACTTCACCCAACTTGAAAATCGCATTGCTTCCTTCATCATGTCTTGCGCGGCGCCGGGTATAAGCGCCTGTAAACACCACCGCCTGCAAACACGGCACAGCCAGTAACGGTTTTAGTGATGATAGGCCGTGACGCGTGCTTTGGCCTCATATGTCGCATAACTGGCGCGAAGCAATTCGCGCGTCAGCGCGTGTACCAGCTCGACTAAATCACCCAGCTTCTTATCTTCCTCCTCCTGCGAAAATGGCGACAGTAACGTTCCGTGCATCACTGAGTTACGTATGTCGTTCCATGCCGAAAATTGCGATGATGTGATTGCCGCTCTCTCTCTAAGCCTTCGCAGATCATTCTTGGTCGTTTCATTTTCAAAACTAAAGTTTTGAACAGCCTTGATTGCCGCCCCCCTGAGCCGGTCCGGAGCCGTCGCGCTCTCGATTACTTTAACTAGAGCGGCTTTCTGCTCCTTATCAACCTTTTTGTCTTTGCTTACCACCTGTTTTGCCGGGCGCAATAGCTTGGTCAGGCCTTCGGTCGCGCTCGCCAGAGTAAGAGCCATGACCCAACGCGAAGCAAATGCAACTTGCGCCAACTCGTCGTAAAAGCTGGTTATCGGATGAGGAGCGAAGTTGGGTCGGCCACAATCATCTCTCGCAAGCGCGATCAAACTTAGAAATTGGCTATACCATTCAAAGAAATCCCCCCACTTCTGGTCATCTCCCCAGTGCCAGAATGCGGACCAAACCGCACTTTTCACCTTCGGCACAGTGGAGACACAGACCATCGAACGGTCGCCAAAATTCCGCGCATAGAGACGCGGCATAACAGGCTGTCCGAACAACACTCGAAATGGCTCGACCAACCATCGCTCTGTATACGTTGGAGGAAGCTGCTCCGAATGCGGAGCTTTAACGGTGACGCAATGGGATTCCCGGTCATGAGTGAATGTAATGGCCGAGCCGAGCATCTCAATTGTCTTGTCCCTGTGGCCGTTCAGCGCAAGTGCCAGAGGATGGTGCCCATCAACGGAATATATCAGTTCGGTGCATGAGGTTCGAGTGATGCCCTCACTTGTATCGTCACAGATAAGCGAGGACAATTCTCCCTCAAACCGTCCTTCGATTATATTTCTTCGATTTGGGATTGTGTATCCGCATGACCATTCAACCCCATCCACGTCCACACCTTCGAGACGCATGCGAGCACTTGCATCGTATGAATTATCGCGCTGATAACGCATGGTGTCCATCAGCGCTGCGAAATCCATCGAAGAGGCCTGAAATTCGTAGGATAAGTCCGATAGGGATTGCATGCTTATCGTCCCGCTGCCGATTGCGAGCGGAGAAGGAAGGTGGTCGCGTCCAATCAGTTGCATTTGAGGGAAGGTGAGAGCTTTCGGCGCGATCAGAAATGATCGCCATCGGTCTAAGGTTGACAACGTAGGGCCTCCTAATCTTGCGCCCATCAGGCCGCCGCGGCGCGCATTGGCCAAGCGCAAGTGATCCATCGAATACATCCGACGTGTTGTTTTGGCGCGCTTCTCAAAAGGGGTGATCCATCGCGCAACGTGTAATGTACATTCTCCGGCGTATGTGCTCGTTACATTCTTCGTATAAGGCTTTTGATCCAGATCATCGAGTTTTCTATAGCCCAGCTAGTCTGGTGATCGGTAAGACTTGGCATGGGCGCAGCGCCGGGACCGTGCCCGAATGGATTGCGGACCTTCGTAAAAAAGTGTTTCAGCGCCTCCATCTCCCACACCTCAATGAGTTTCGCGCCCACCAAGTTATCAATGTAGTTGGAAGCGCCTTTCTCGCTGCCTCTGGTCAACCGCTTTTCGCCCGAGATAATCTTGATGGCGCTTTCCAGAGAGCGGGCGGCATAGAGGGCCGGATCGCGCCCGCCCGTATCGCGCAGATCGATAGCCTCCTTCATATCGTGGTCGACGTTGAGCCACTTCGGCTCCGCTACCAGCTTCCAGAATGGCGTCTCGATCTCCCGCGCTACCGTTTGATCTTCAGAGATTTGGATAAACGCGTTGTGATAGTGCAACTGGCGCTGCGCTTGCCGTAGGCGGGTATTCAGCTCTGCCACGGCTTCGCGAAAATCTTTATTCATCTTCTCATTCTGCGCCCGAATTTCATCGGAATAGTTTCCGGGAATGCGGGGCTTCCCGCTGCGAGCGCTTCTGGTGCTAAAAAAATCGTCCATTTCCCCGATAGCTGCCGGCAAGTTGGCGTTGTTGGTGGCGATGCGCTCTTCGACCAGACGAAAAGCAAGCTCGATAAAGCTTATTCGTTCCTTCATGAAGCGATCGGGTTGATCGCTTCCACCGAAGTCTTGCAAGAACCACGCTTTGCAAACGTCATCGATGCCCCACGATCCATAATAGTGGTGTGGTTGCCCGTTCCACGTTCCCATGAAATTGTAGGTTAGAGGCGAAAGAGATGCTTGGCCCAATTCCATTGAAAGCCTGCTCTGCACTTCAGACCAGAGGCCCTTGTTGCTGTCGTTGAAGCGACAGAGTTGCTCCGAAAATAATCGGTACATTTGGACCAGCAGCCGCTGCTCGGTCGTGGTGAAAATGGTCCACAGCGGCGTCTGCTTGTAGCGCTCTGCAAAGATGTCGGTCAGCATTGCGGGTAATCCAATGTCCTCGAATCAACGAGGGATGGTTACACGTGAGCGCTACACGCCAGACAGTTTTTGTAGGGTAATGTCCGCGAAATTCACAGGGTTGCCACGAGCGCTCGGCTCTGCTGCCGTACTCATGGCCCGAAACGATAGGGAACCTCCAATATCTAAGGCAAGGGGCTCTCTATGACTTTGATTAATCGTTTCATCGCAGACGAAGGCGGTGCTACCGCGATCGAGTACGGTCGGATCGCAGTCGGCATTGCGCTGGCGATCATCACGGTCGTCAACAATCTCGGTACCACGCTCAACGACAAGTTCGGATCGATCAGCAGCTCGCTGAAATAGCCGGCACCCACTCCATCACCAATGCGAGCTCGCGCATTAGCCACAGCGCGGCCGAGCGCGAACGCGCGCATCTGTACGATCCGACCGATCAACCGGGCAAAGGCCAATCTGCGTGTAGCACCGCGACGGAAGGCGCGCGAAGGCGTACCGGATCGTGCGGTGAGCATGGTTCGGCAGCCGACGTGGATGTCACTTGGACGATGGGCCAGACTGCGGAAGTACCTTCACGGTGCATTGGCTGTTGTAAGAATGCCAAACACCTGTCTTGAGGCAGATATCGTACGACGCCTTGCAATCGGCGTGGGTCTGACCAGCGTATTGTCGCGCTTCGCATATTGATCTGGTGGCCTCGCAGCTGCTGCTTGAGCAAAGGGGCTGAGCAAGCGCAGCTTCAACCGCACCGAAGGCTAAAATAGCAGCCATGACTACCGTTGAAAAAATCTTCATTGCAATTCTCCCTGGTTGAAAAAGCGGCATAATTCTCGATGCAGCGTTCCAGTGCAACGCCTCTCGATTCTTTAAAGTCGGCATGGCTGAGGTGAAGGGCTGGGGCCGCCCGTTCGACGGTCCTATCAAGTTGGATGACGGCAGGACGTTGCGCATCTTGCGGGACGCTGGGCCTGCTGCCGAAGCGCGCTAATCACCGCCCGTACCGTGCCCGGCCGGTTCGCGTGCGCTCGTCGTGGCCGGGCCACCTAAGCGCTGAAAGACAGGCCCTTTTTGTTCGAGTGTCGTTCGGCTTCGAGAACTAGGGAGTTCCGATGTTGATACGCGCGCAAGCCATCACTACCCAACGGAACGTCGGTTGGCTGTGAGTGTTACGTTTTGAACAGATTGGTCGCGCCGATGAAAGATGCCTATCAGCTTGCACTTGCAATGTTTGTTCTGGCTTGGACTGGCGTAATGCTGGTCACCGGCCAACTTTATATGGAGTATCGTGCGGTACATATGCCGGCACCGCCGGCCGCTGCTGCGGCTCATAATGTATCAGCTATCCCTGACCGAAACCGAAGTGCTCAGAGCCTCGCCGTGCGATAGCTGCGTCAAAGGGTGACCCCGATTAGGCGCTGGCGTTTTCTCCTAAGCTCGCGAGCTGGGCTATCTTATCATGTGTTAGTGCGTGCAATCTGAAGGCGAGGAAAAACTGGCAGAGGCGCGCCTGTTTCGGCTGCGCCGAAGCGGCCTCAGCATCGGGTTCCACCCTCGGCGACGCGCGGGACCGTTCTCGTTTGAGCAGTGAAACCGGCTCTAGGGCAGTCCGTACATACGCGGACGGTCGCGCCGTGTCTCCATCCCACCCTCCTGCGGCCGTCCGGCCCCCGCGCAGTCTGCGGCGCTGGGGGCCGCTTTTTGAATTCTATGGCCGGGCCTTTCCCTGCTCGACCGCCGTAAGCCGAGCAAATTACGAGCGCGCCTTAAATCGGATACGTTTCTTTGTCGCGAAACCATGAGCCGTTTGAAAAGAACAAGGGCGGACTTAACCCGCTTAAATGTGGGGCACCCAGCTATGTCAGAACCCTCAAAACCAAAGAGTCTTAAATGCCCGCATTGCGGCTTCGCGATGCTTGCAGATGGAAAGCGCTTTTTTGGGTCGCGCGAGCGCATCTATGATTGTCTGAACTGCGGCAATGAAGTGAAAGGTAATGACCTCGCCCCTTGTCGCGAAAAACCCGCGAAGTAGGACCTCCGCCTACTGCGCGGCCTCTTTCGCAAGTATCGGCGTGCTCGCCCTTGAAATTTTTGTGGATTTTCGGATTGCGACACAACGGAGGATGCAAGTCGCGCAATGCGTTGATTTTGCTTGTTTTTTAACGTTATACACTCCCTGCGCAGTGGGTTGACGGCTTATGCCGTGGTCTCCCCGGGGAGCGATGCACTATTGCCCCCGTCGCCTTGCAGATGGCTGATGCGCGGGCCCGGTTGGGCCGCACGCATCACCGCAAGACTTGACGCACAGACTCCGGGCGTCAGGACGACACGGTTTTGCCGTACGCCGTCACACCGGTCGTGTGCGCGAGGCCTTTGCTCACGGTTGCCCGCCCTGCAAAACCCTTCGCGCCGGTGTGACCAACGTCCACCACGGCTCATCCCACGTTCGTGACGATCGCGATACGCCCCCTGACCGGGATGAGGTGGCGGATGTCTACTGCAAATCAGAAATTCGGTAAAGGAGAATATTTTCGCCAGCGACGATTGACCCGCTGATCGGGTGTTTTGCTCGTCGGGCAACGCAACCTCTTGTAGCCCGGATTGCCCTTCGCTCCATCCGGGCGACGGGACTTCAACCCCGCGGCGAACGCGGCGGCCTTCGTTTCACGGCGTGCCTTCGCGGCGAGCGGGTGGCACGGGGACGGAGCCGCGTTGCCGCCGCGGCGCGGCGCGGCTTGGCAGGGGCTTGCGGGCCGCGGGCGAGTTCCATCAGCATGCGGAGCGCCTCGACCACCGAGCGTTGACGGACCGCCGTGCGGCCGATCGCGCCAAAACGCTGCTCACGATGGATGATGCGGCCGTCGCGTGCCGCGGCGGCGAAATGAACGAGGCCGACCGGCTTGCCGGGCGTGGCACCGCCGGGGCCGGCAATGCCGGTGATGGCGACCGCAAGATCGACGCCGGCGCGCTCCAGTGCGCCGATGGCCATGGCGGTCGCGGTCTCCTTGCTGACGGCGCCGAAATTGGCGAGCGTGCCGGCCTCGACGCCGAGCATCGCGCGCTTGGCGTCGTTGGAATAGGTGACGAAGCCGCGGTCGATCACGTCCGACGAGCCGGGGATGTCGGTCAGCGCGCCGGCCACGAGCCCGCCGGTGCAGGACTCCGCGGTCGCGATCGTCAGCTTGCGCATCCGGCATAGATCGAGCAGCGAGCGGGAGAGGGCGCGTGCGTCGCTGCCGCCCATGGTCTAGACGCTCCAGGGAAGGCGGATGGTGGCGCTCGCGGTGGCCGCGATGCCTTCCTCGCGGCCTGTGAAGCCGAGCCGCTCGCTGGTCGTCGCCTTCACGGCGACGCGGGAGATGTCGACGGCGGAGATTTCGGCGATCCGCGCGCGCATGACGTCACGCAGCGGGCCGATCTTCGGCCGCTCGCAGATCATGGTGACCTCGAGATTGGCGATGCGCCCGCCGCGCGCCGTGACGCGCTCGATGGCGTATTTCAGGAACTGGTCGGAGGAGGCGCCCTTCCACTTCGCATCGCTCGGCGGGAAGTGCGAACCGATGTCGCCGTCGGCGAGCGCGCCGAGGATGGCATCGACCAGCGCATGCAGGCCGACGTCGCCGTCGGAATGCGCCAGGAAGCCTTTGGTGTGCGGCACGCGCACTCCGCAGAGCACGAGATGGTCGCCCTCGCCGAAGGCGTGCACGTCATAACCCGTGCCGGTCCTGATGTCGCCGAGCAGGCTGGCAAGGCGCGCTTCCTCGCGCACGAAATCTTCCGGGGTGGTGAGCTTCATATTGGCAACATCGCCTTCAAAGGTCGCAACCGTCAATCCCGCCCATTCGGCGATCGCAGCATCATCGGTGAAATCAGATCGTCCGTCCTTTGCCGCGCGACGATGCGCTTCGAGGATGACATCGAAACGAAAGGATTGCGGCGTCTGCGCGATTCGCAAGGCTGCCCGGTCCGGCGTGTCCTCGACATCGCCGCTCGCGCTGGTGACCTTGATGGTGTCGGTGACAGGGACGACGGGGATCGCGGCGCCCGTGCGGCCTGCCGCCTCGATCGCGCGCGAGATCACGCCCGAAGAGACGAAGGGGCGCGCGGCGTCGTGGATCAGAACGATGTCGGGCTTGTGCCTGGCCAGCGCTTCGAGGCCTGACAGCACCGAGGCCTGACGCGTCGCACCACCATTGGTCGGCGCCTCGTGCTTGAGGCCTGCGACCGCGGCCGTGAAGATGGCGCTGTCGTCGGGATTCACCACCGGCTGCACGGCGAACACGTCGGGGTGGGTGCTGAACGCTTCCATTGCGCGATAGATCACGGGCACGCCGCCGATCTGGCGATATTGCTTGGGACCGCCGACGCCTGCGCGCAGGCCACGTCCGGCCGCGACAAGAACGACTGCGGTGCGCTGTGATTTCGCCATAGGACTCAAATATTCAGCTGTTAAGGGAAGAGTCGGAAGAGGGGTGATTGCCGGCATGCCTCTAGCACGGCAGGCCCGCAAAAAAAGGGGGTTTCCCCGGATTGTGGGATTCAGCATTTTGTTGCACTGCACTTGAAAGATCTGCAGAACTGTCTAAACTGTAGGCATGGCGCTTGACTGCACAAGAATTGTGCGCAAGATAGGCCATGGCAGGCGCGATGAGGCCCTGCCCACGCAACGAGACCCCTGTGACCGGCTCGGCAGTATCAGGCTCTAAGCCGTTGAAAATAGGCGATATTGATATCGCCAATCCGGTCTTCCTGGCACCGATGTCGGGAGTAACGGACTCACCCGTTCGCAGGCTCGCCGCCGAGCTTGGAGCCGGCTTGGTCGTCTCCGAAATGACCGCCAGCGATGAACTCGCCAACGGCCACCGCATGTCGCGGTTGCGCTGCGAAGCGACCGGGGTCGGCCCGCACGTGGTCCAGCTCGCCGGCTGCGAGGCGCATTGGATGGCGGAGGGCGCCAGGATCGCCGAAGCCGAGGGCGCCGACATCATCGACATCAACATGGGCTGTCCGGCACGCCACGTGACCGGCGGCCAGTCGGGCTCGGCCCTGATGCGCGATCTCGATCACGCCGTGAGCCTGATCGAGGCGACGATATCAGCCGTGAAAGTGCCGGTGACGCTGAAGATGCGGCTCGGCTGGGACGATCGCACCCGCAACGCCCCCGAGCTGGCGCGTCGTGCGGAGACCGCCGGCGTCAAGCTCGTCACCGTCCATGGCCGCACTCGCTGCCAGTTCTACAAGGGCGAGGCCGATTGGGATGCGATCCGCGCGGTCCGCGAGGCCATCACCATTCCGCTCGTCGTCAATGGCGACATCACCACTTTCGAGAAGGCGCTCGCGGCGCTCGAGGCCTCGGGCGCCGACGCCGTGATGATCGGCCGCGGCGCGCAGGGCCAGCCCTGGCTGCCCGGCGAGATCGGCCGCCGCCTGAACGGCGGGGCGGCCGAAGCCACGCCGTCGCTCGCCACGCAGCTGGATTACGTCCGCACGCTTTATGACGGCGTCTGCGCGCTCTACGGCATGCGCGTGGGCCTCAAGCATGCACGCAAACATCTCGGCTGGGCGCTCGATGTTGCTGCCGAAGCGAGCAGCGTCCCGGTCGAGACGCTGAAGGCCTGGCGCCAGAAGATTCTGACGTCTGAGGATCCGCATCTGGTCCACAAGTCGCTGCAGGATGCGTACGACGACTTCGCATGGAGCGCCGCTGCATGACCTCAGCCGCCGACCATCGCAAGCCGACCGACAGCGACGCGATTCTCGATGCCTTGCCCAATCCCGTTCTCATGATCGGGCCGGACGGCAAGATCGTCGCCGCCAATATCGCGACCGAAGCGTTCTTCGATATCTCGACACAGTTCCTGAAGCGGCAGTCGCTGAAAGAGCTGGTGCCGTTCGGAAGTCCCTTGCTGGCCTTGATCGACCAGGTGCGCTCGTCGAATTCGCCGGTCAACGAGTACAAGGTCGATCTCGGCACGCCGCGCATGGGCGGCGATCGTCAGGTCGATCTCCACGTCGCCCCGCTGACCGAGCGGCCGGGCCATATCGTTGTGATGCTCCAGGAGCGTTCCATCGCCGACAAGATGGACCGGCAGCTCACCCACCGCAGCGCCGCGCGCTCGGTGATCGCTCTGGCAGCCATGCTGGCGCATGAGATCAAGAATCCGCTCTCCGGCATCCGTGGCGCGGCGCAGTTGCTCGAGCAGCAGGCCTCGACCGAAGACCGCATGCTGACGCGGCTGATCTGCGACGAGGCCGACCGCATCGTGACGCTGGTCGACCGCATGGAGGTGTTCGGCGACGAGCGGCCCGTGGTGCGCGGCCCCGTCAACATCCATTCGGTGCTCGATCACGTGAAGCGGCTGGCGCAGTCCGGCTTTGCCCGCAACATCCGCTTCATCGAGGATTACGATCCCTCGCTGCCGCCGGTGCTGGCGAACCAGGATCAGCTCATCCAGGTTTTCCTCAATCTGGTGAAGAACGCCGCCGAAGCGCTGATCGACGTGCCCGACGCCGAGATCCAGCTCACCACCGCATTCCGCCCAGGCGTGCGCCTGTCAGTCCCCGGTCAAAAAACCCGGGTATCCCTGCCGCTTGAATTCTGCGTGAGGGACAATGGACCAGGCGTACCTGATGATCTTCTGCCCAACCTGTTCGATCCCTTCGTGACCACCAAGCAGACCGGCTCTGGCCTCGGTCTTGCTCTGGTTGCCAAGATCGTCGGCGATCACGGGGGCATCATCGAATGCGAGTCTCAGCCGCGCAAGACCACCTTCCGCGTGCTGATGCCGATGTACTCGACATCGGCCAGGACAACCGATCACAGCAGTCGCGACGGCTCTGCCGGGAAGTCGTCGTCTGCATCACAGGGGGCAAAATGAGGATTAACGATGCCCGCAGGTAGCATTCTCGTAGCTGATGACGACACCGCCATCCGCACGGTTCTCAACCAGGCACTTTCCCGGGCCGGGTACGAAGTCAGGCTGACCGGCAACGCCGCGACGTTGTGGCGTTGGGTCAGCCAGGGGGAGGGCGATCTCGTCATCACCGACGTCGTGATGCCGGACGAAAACGCCTTCGACCTGCTGCCGCGGATCAAGAAGATGCGGCCGAATTTGCCCGTCATCGTCATGAGCGCACAAAACACCTTCATGACGGCGATCCGCGCCTCCGAGCGTGGGGCGTACGAATACCTGCCGAAGCCCTTCGACCTGAAGGAGCTGATCGCGATCGTCGGCCGCGCGCTCGCCGAGCCGAAAGAGCGGGTTGCAACGCCCGACGACGACGCCGAGATGGAGGCGATCCCGCTGGTCGGCCGGTCGCCGGCCATGCAGGAAATCTACCGTGTGCTCGCACGGCTGATGCAGACCGACCTCACCGTGATGATCACGGGCGAGTCCGGCACCGGCAAGGAGTTGGTGGCGCGCGCGCTGCACGATTACGGCAAGCGCCGCAACGGCCCGTTCGTCGCGGTCAACATGGCGGCGATCCCGCGCGATCTCATCGAGTCCGAATTGTTCGGCCACGAGCGCGGCGCGTTCACCGGCGCCAACACGCGGGCATCCGGCCGGTTCGAGCAGGCCGAGGGGGGCACGCTGTTCCTGGACGAGATCGGCGACATGCCGATGGAGGCGCAGACTCGATTGCTGCGCGTGCTGCAGCAGGGTGAATACACCACCGTCGGTGGTCGCACCCCGATCAAGACCGACGTGCGCATCGTCGCGGCCTCCAACAAGGATCTGCGCGTGCTGATCCAGCAGGGGCTGTTCCGCGAGGATCTGTTCTTCCGCCTCAACGTCGTGCCGCTGCGGCTGCCGCCCTTGCGCGAACGCATCGAGGACTTGCCGGATCTCGTGCGTCACTTCTTCGCTCTCGCCGAGAAGGACGGATTGCCGCCGAAGAAGCTCGACGCGCTGGCGCTGGAGCGGCTGAAGCAGCATCGCTGGCCCGGCAACGTGCGCGAGCTGGAGAACCTCGCCCGGCGCCTCGCCGCGCTCTATCCGCAGGACGTGATCACGGCCTCCGTCATCGACGGCGAGCTGGCGCCGCCCTCGGTCAGCCCGGGGGCCGCGGTCCAGCAGGGCGTCGACAATCTCGGCGGCGCGGTGGAAGCCTATCTCTCGTCGCACTTCCAGGGTTTTCCCAACGGCGTGCCGCCGCCGGGCCTCTATCACCGCATCCTCAAGGAGATCGAGGTGCCGCTGTTGACGGCCGCGCTCGCCGCCACCCGCGGCAACCAGATCCGCGCGGCCGACCTGCTCGGCCTCAACCGCAACACGCTGCGGAAGAAGATCCGGGATCTCGATATCCAGGTGTACAGGAGCGGGGGCTAATCATCGCGACAAACACTCAACGCGTTTGCGCGGGAGTGGCTCAGCTCTCCCTACCAAAGCGGAGCTGAGCCTGTCCGGATCGCGCTGGCCGTTGTGGTCTGCGCGGTGAGCAGAAGTCCGGATCGGGCTGAATGTTCCCCTGGAACACAGGAAAATGAAGCGTCGGGCCGCAGGGCGTGGCGTCTCATCATCTATCTGATGAGGCGCGCCATGATCGGCTGAATATTGGCCATCTCCGCCGTCTGCTCCTGCCTGCTCGAGCCGTTGACCAGAAGGTCAGAGGCCACGATCAGCAGCAGCACCGCCGAGACCATGATTGCGAGAAATATCCTTTCCATGCCGGTTTAAGCCGGAATGGCCGGATTCCGTTCCGGGGAAACTCGCCGGTGGCCACCATCGTCTGTGGATGCGCCCGCCTGCCGCGGGATAGACGCCGCGGAATTGTCGCAATTCGGCAACAATGTGGTACGAATACATCAGTATCCGCGCGTCGCGGACCTGTTTTCAGCACCCTATTGCCCGGAATGACCAGCGCAGACACCTCGGCCGCATCCTTTGACACGGCTCCAGCGGAAGAGCCCCGGCGCTGGTCGGTGTGGCGCTGGCTGGGACCGTTTGCCGTTGCGCTGGCGTTGCTGTCGGCGCTCCTGACTTTCCTGGTCTTGACCGGGTTGACCAGCATCGAGCCGACCCCGGAGGTCGTCAGCTCCTTCCTGGCGATCAATGCCGGCACCATCCTGCTCCTGATCGGGATCATCGGCCGCGAGGTCTGGCAGATGATCCAGGCCCGTCGGCGGGGACGGGCAGCGGCGCGGCTGCATGTCCAGATCGTCGGCCTGTTCTCGATCGTCGCCGTGCTGCCGGCGGTGCTGGTCGCCGTCGTCGCCAACGTCACGATCGAGCGCGGCCTCGACCGGCTGTTCTCGGGTCCGACCAAGGAAGTGATTCAGAACTCACTGACGATCGCGCGCGCCTATGTGCAGGAGCACGCGCAAGTGATCCGCGGCGACATCCTCGGCATGGCCAACGACGTCTCGCGCGTTCCGATGCTGTTCGACCAGGACCGCCAGTCGTTCCTGCAGCTCCTGACCTCGAGCGCGGCGGCACGCAACCTGCCGGGCGCGATGCTCATGGGCAAGGACGCCAATCCGATCCTGTCGGCGGAAACCGGTGGCGTTCCGCTCGCCTTTGCGCCGCCTGCGCCGGAGTTTCTTCAGAACGTCAACGAGAACGAGCCCGAGATCGCGGTCTTGCCCGATCAAAATCTGGTGGCCGCCGTGATCAGGCTCAGGGGCTTCACCAACACCTTCCTCTACGTCGCGCGCCCCCTCGATCCGAGGGTCGTCGCCCAGCTCAGGCAGACCGAGCTGAGTGTCGCCGAATATGCCCAGATCGAGTCGCGCAAGCTCGGGATCCAGGTCGCGTTCGCGCTGATGTTCGCGGTGATCGCGCTGACCATCCTGATGGCCTCGGTGCTGATCGGGCTCAACTTCGCAAACTCTCTGGTGGCGCCGATCCGGCGGCTGATGAACGCCGCCAACACCGTCTCGACCGGCGATCTGCATGTCCAGGTGCCCGTGCACAAATCGGAAGGCGATTTGGCCCAGCTCGGCGAGACGTTCAACAAGATGACGCAGGAACTGCGCAGCCAGCGCGACGAGCTCGTCAACGCCAGCGACCTCATCGACAGCCGCCGCCGCTTCATCGAGGCCGTGCTGTCGTCGGCGAGCGCCGGCATCATCGGTGTCGACACCTCCGGCAGCGTCGGCATCCTGAATCGCTCCGCCGAGAAGCTGATCGGGCATTCCGAGGCCGAGACGCTCGGCCATCCGCTCTCCGACGTGCTGCCCGAACTCGAGGAGATGATGACGGCGGCGCGGGAAGGGACCCAGCGCCTGGTGCAGGGCCAGATCACGATCACGCGCGACGGCACCGAGCGCAATCTGTCGGTGCGGGTCAGCGCCGAGAAGAACCAGCCGCACGACAGCTACATCATCACGCTCGACGACATCACCGAGCTGGTCTCGGCGCAGCGCACCTCGGCCTGGGGCGATGTCGCGCGCCGCATCGCCCACGAGATCAAGAATCCGCTGACGCCGATCCAGCTCTCGGCCGAGCGCATCCGCCGCAAGTTCGGCAAGGACATCACCGAGACCAAGGACAAGCAGATCTTCGACCAGTGCACCGACACCATCGTGCGCCAGGTCGACGACATCAGGCGTATGGTCGACGAGTTCTCGCGCTTCGCCCGGATGCCAAAGCCCGTGATGGAGGGCGAGGACGTCGCCGACACCGTGCGGCAGGCGGTGTTCCTGATGAAGGTCGCCCATCCCGAGCTCGATATCGAGGCCGAGTTCAAGGAGGATCCGCTGCGCGCCCAGTTCGACCGGCGGCTGATCTCGCAGGCGGTCACCAACATCGTCAAGAACGCCACGGAGGCGATCGAGCAGGTGCCGCCGGAGGAGCTTGGCAAGGACGGGGGAAAGGGTCGCATCGACGTCGTGGTGTCGCGCGACGGCGAGGACGTGCTGATCGACGTCATCGACAACGGCATCGGCCTGCCCAAGGTCGCACGCTCGCGGCTGCTCGAGCCCTATGTGACGACGCGCGCCAAGGGCACCGGCCTTGGCCTCGCCATCGTCGGCCGCGTGCTCGAAGACCATGGCGGCCGTATCGAATTGAAGGACGCCTCCGACTTCCGCCAGGGCCAGCGTGGCGCCTGGATGCGGATGCGCTTTGCGATCTCCGGCCAGGCCAAGAAGGCCGATGGCGCCGTCGTGACGCAGGAAACAAAAGAGCCGGCGGCCGAAACCAAAGAGCCCGCTGAAAAGACCAATGATTCAACGAAAATCGAAGCCTCAACAGGCAGCTGACAAGACAGGCGCGACCCATGGCAAGTGAAATTCTGATTGTCGATGATGAGGCCGATATTCGGGATCTCGTTGCGGGCATCCTCGAAGACGAGGGTTTTGTCACCCGCACGGCACGCGACAGCGACTCGGCTTTGGCCGAAATCGCCAACCGCAGGCCGCACCTCGTCTTCCTCGACATCTGGCTGCAAGGCTCCAAGCTCGACGGCTTGCAGCTCCTGGAGCAGGTCAAGAAGGACAATGCCGACCTGCCTGTCGTGATGATCTCCGGCCACGGCAACATCGAGACCGCGGTCGCCGCGATCAAGCGCGGCGCCTATGACTTCATCGAGAAGCCGTTCAAGGCGGACCGGTTGATCCTGGTCGCCAACCGCGCACTGGAAAACTCGCGCCTCAAGCGCGAGGTGAAGGAGCTGAAGCAGCTCGCGCCGAGCGCCAGCCAGCTCGTCGGCCGCTCGCCCAGCATGAACCAGCTGCGCCAGACCATCGAGCGCGCGGCCAAAGCCAACAGCCGGATCCTGATCGTCGGCCCCGCCGGCGCCGGCAAGGAATTGACCGCGCGCACGCTGCACACGGCCTCGGGTCGCGCCGACGGTCCCTTCGTCGTCATCAACGCCGCCGCGATCACGCCGGAGCGGATGGAGCACGAGCTGTTCGGCGTCGAGCAATCCAACGGCGAGCAGCCGCGCAAGCCCGGCGCGCTCGAAGAGGCGCACGGCGGCACGCTGTTCATCGACGAGATCGCGGACATGCCGCGCGAGACCCAGAACAAGATTTTGCGCGTGCTCGTCGAGCAGTCGTTCCAGCGCGTCGGCGGCACCGCCAAGGTGCAGGTCGACGTCCGCATCATCTCCTCGACCGCGCGCAATCTCGAAGAAGAGATCGCGGCCGGCCATTTCCGCGAAGATCTGTATCATCGGCTTTCGGTAGTGCCGATCCGCGTGCCCGCGCTGTCGGAGCGGCGTGAGGACATTCCTGAGCTGATCGACTATTTCATGGAGCAGATCTCGGCTGGCAGCGGCCTGCCCAAGCGTCAGATCGGACAGGACGCGATGGCGGTGCTGCAATCGCATGTCTGGCCGGGTAATGTGCGCCAGCTCCGCAACAACGTTGAACGAGTCATGATTCTGGCTGCCGGCGGGCCGGAGGTGATCATCACCGCCGACATGCTGCCGCAGGACGTCGGTTCGATGGTGCCGGCGATGCCGACCAGCAACAATGGCGAGCACATCATGGGCCTGCCCCTGCGCGAGGCACGTGAAGTGTTCGAGCGCGACTATTTGATTGCCCAGATCAGCCGTTTCTCAGGAAATATTTCTCGTACGGCCGAGTTTGTTGGCATGGAACGTTCGGCGCTACACCGGAAGTTGAAGGCGCTCGGGGTCGGTTGACGCGCGACGGCGCGGCGCTACCTTTAGGGATATCTGAGGAAAATCATCTGTTTCCGTAATTTTTCGGAGAAAATCGGCGCGCCCTGCCGCGTGAAGCGGCTTGCCTAAAGTGTTCGCCTGCCTTCTAATCATCCTGCTGTTCCCTAGAGGGGGATCTCATGAGGGACGGCAACCGGACGAAGGCCCAAACTTTCAAAACAGGGCCGCGACCGGCGCTATAAAAAGAAACTCAAAGCGAGAAAAAAACAATGGCGGCAGACCGCGCACAAAACCTACAGGACACCTTCCTTAATCACGTTCGCAAAACCAAGACGCCACTGACGATCTTTCTGGTCAACGGAGTGAAGCTCCAGGGCATCGTGACCTGGTTCGACAATTTCTGTCTGCTGCTTCGGCGCGACGGTCATTCGCAGCTGGTCTACAAGCATGCGATCTCGACCATCATGCCGGGCGCTCCGATCCAGCTGTTCGAAGGCGGCGAGGATCAGCCGGCTTGAGAGTGATCTGATTGGAACCCCGGAATTTCGACGGGGATGCCGACCGTTCGCGGTCGGCAGGGGCTAAGCAGACGGGGCGGGTGCTTGTCATCGGCCCCTATTTGCGGGCGCGTGCGGGTAGTGCCGACGCGCAATCGGAGAGCCATGCCTCTGCCAGTCATGTCCAGCGTGACGCCGAGGCCCGGCTCGACGAAGCGACGGGCCTTGCGCGTGCGATCGATCTCGTCATTGCCGATGCCATCATTGCGCCGATCAGCCAGATCCGGCCCGCGACCTATATCGGCAAGGGCAAGGTCGAGGAGATTGCCGCGCTCGCCAAGAGTCTCGACGTCGAGCTCGTGGTGATGGACTGCGCGCTGGCGCCGATCCAGCAGCGCAATCTCGAGAAGGAATTGCATGCCAAGGTGCTGGACCGCACCGGGCTCATTCTCGAGATCTTCGGCCGCCGCGCCAAGACCAAGGAAGGCTCGCTCCAGGTCGAGCTCGCGCATCTCAACTACCAGCGTTCGCGCCTGGTGCGATCGTGGACCCATCTGGAGCGCCAGCGCGGCGGCTTTGGATTCATGGGCGGCCCCGGCGAGACGCAGATCGAAGCCGACCGCCGCCTCATCCAGGAGCGCATCACCAAGCTCGAGGGCGAGCTGAAGAAGGTGCAGGCAACGCGCCGTCTGCATCGCGCCGGGCGCCAGCGTGTGCCGTACCGCGTCGTCGCGCTGGTCGGCTACACAAATGCCGGCAAGTCGACACTGTTCAACCGCCTGACCCGCGCCGACGTGCAAGCCGCCGACATGCTGTTCGCGACGCTCGATCCCACCTTGCGGGCGCTGACACTGCCGCATGGCGGCAAGGCGATGCTGTCTGATACCGTCGGATTCATCTCCAATCTGCCGACCCAGCTCGTCGCCGCCTTCCGCGCCACGCTGGAGGAGGTGCTGGAAGCCGACGTCATTCTGCATGTCCGCGACATCTCGCATGAGGATGCCGAGGCCCAGCAGAGCGACGTCGATGCTGTGCTGCGCCAGCTCGGTATCAACCCCGACGATTCCGGCCGCATCATCGAGGTCTGGAACAAGATCGATCGTTACGATCCGGAGCAGCGCGAAGAGCTCCTGAACATCGCCGCGCGCCGGCCGGAGGATCATCCTGCGATGCTGGTCTCGGCCGTCTCAGGCGAAGGCATCGATGCGCTGCTCGCCGCGATCGAGGAGCGTCTCGCCGCCAAACGCACCACGCTCGACCTCTCGATCGACGCTGCCGACGGCGCGGGAATCTCCTGGCTGCACCGCAATTCCGAGGTGCTGGCCAAGGAGCTGCACGACGGCCGCTTCGACATGACCGTGCGGGTGGACGAGACCAAGCGGGATATCGTGGTGAACAGGTTCGACGCGGTGCCGCGTTTGTCGGCGTGAGCCGCTTAGTTAAGTTACCGCGAAAGGTCGAGGCTTAGAAACTGGTTGTGCGCACTCGCCTGGTAGTCGGCGAACGGCGCGCAGGACACGAAGCCAACGCTGCGATAGAGCGCGACGGCAGGAACGTGCAGGGGAGCCGTCCCGGTCTCCAGGCTCAGACGCGAATATCCGCGCTTTCGGCTTTCAGCGATGATGTGGTTCAGAATCGAGCGTCCGGCGCCGGTCCGCCGCACGGCGGGTGCGGCGCGCATCGACTTCACTTCGCCATGCGTCGCGTCCAGTTGCTTCAGCGCACCAAAACCAGCGAGCATATCGTCCTGCCAGGCCGTCCAGAACGTTACGGACGGAGCCGACAGGCCGCTCGCGTCGAGTGCCTGCGCGTGCTCCCCCATGACGCTGCGCAGCTCTTCGAGATGATGCGCCAACAAGGCGGCAACATGGGGCGCTTTCGGGTCGTCCTGCTTGATCTCCACTGCGCGTCCCTGTGTCAGGTCGCCGTCTTCGCCGCATTCCACAACGCGTCCATCTCCGCCAGCGACGCCTGCTCCAGCGTGCGGCCCTGCGCTTCCAGCGTCCGCTCGATATAGGCAAAGCGCTTTTCGAACTTCGCGTTGGTCGCGCGCAATGCGGCTTCGGGATCGGCATCGACGTGTCGGGCGAGGTTGACGAGGGCGAACATGAGGTCGCCGGTTTCTTCCGCGATCTCCTGCTTGTCGTTGCGGTCGAGCGCGGCCTCAATCTCGTCAGCTTCCTCGCGGATCTTTTGCAAGACAGCGCGCGGATCGTTCCAGTCGAAGCCGACTGTGGAGGCCTTGCGCTGCAGCTCCATTGCGCGCGTCAGAGCAGGCTGGCCTGCCTTGACGCCCGAGAGTAGCGATTGGTGCTTCGGTGCAGCTTCCGGCCGCCGGCGCGCGGCGCGCTCGGCTTTCTCCTCGGCCTTGATGCGGTCCCAGACCTCCTTGACGTGCGAGGAGGCGAGGTTGCCGTCCTTGTCGGCGAACACATGTGGATGGCGCCGGATCATTTTTCGAGTGATGGCCTCGACGACATCGCCGAACGAAAAAACGTTCTGCTCCGACGCCATCTGGGCGTGGAACACGACCTGCAAGAGCAGGTCTCCGAGCTCCTCGCGGAGATCGTCGAGGTCGCCGCGGTCGATGGCGTCGACCACCTCATACGCTTCCTCGATCGTGTACGGCGCGATCGTCGCGAAATTCTGCTCGAGGTCCCAGGGGCAGCCGGTCACCGGCTTGCGCAGCGCCGCCATGATCTCGATCAGGCGGGAAATGTCGCGGGAAGGGGTCATTGCGGGGCAGTCTCCTGGGTCCGAAACCTTATGCCAAAAGCGGGCCGCCGTTCCCAGCGGGGCGCGCCGGAAAGGGCCGATTTCCACCGATTGGCTGACACGTCCTGCAATGCTAAAGCGCAAGGCCATGAGTGACGCATTTTCATCACAAACCGCGCTGGTGCTGTTTTCCGGGGGCCAGGACTCCACCACCTGTCTCGCCTGGGCGCTGAGCCGCTTCGCCCGCGTGGAGACGCTGGGGTTCGAATACGGCCAGCGCCACGCCGTCGAGCTCGACTGCCGCGACCGGCTGGTCGACGGCATCAAGGGTCTTCGCGCGGATTGGGCTGCAAAACTCGGTGAGAGCCACACGTTGTCCATCCCGACCCTGGCGGCCGTGTCGGAGACGGCACTGACGCGCGATGTCGCGATCGCAATGGGCGCCGACGGGTTGCCGAACACGTTTGTGCCCGGCCGCAATCTGGTGTTTTTGACGTTCGCCGCGGCGCTGGCCTATCGTCGGGGAATTACCCACATCGTCGGCGGCATGTGCGAGACCGACTATTCCGGCTATCCCGATTGCCGCGACGATACCATCCGCGCGATGCAGTCGGCGCTCTCGCTCGGCATGGCAAGGAAGTTCGAACTGCATACGCCGCTGATGTGGATCGACAAGGCCGCAACATGGAAGCTCGCGCATGACCTCGGCGGCGACGCGCTGGTCGATCTCATCCGCGAGCAGTCCCACACCTGTTATCTCGGCGAACGCGGCGCGCAGCACGATTGGGGCTATGGCTGTGGCGAATGCCCGGCGTGCAGCCTGCGCGCGAAGGGATGGCGGGAGTTTGTGGCGCAGAGGTAGCCAACGAAATGGTGTCATTGCCCGCGAAATGTTTAGTCTGGAGACATGGCTGACACCTGTTCGGACACATCACTGACTGGTTGGTCATTGGTCAAGCCGGGCGACGACAAACGGCACCAGCTAGCCAAAATCCTCCGGCTTTAGCTCGATCGGCTTGCCGTGCGGCGTGCGATCAGCCGCATGATCCCAGGCATTGCGATAGCGATGCAGTGTATCCATCGACGCGACGCCCTTGCGCGCGACGAGGCCCTCCAGTGTGGCGAGCCAGTGCAGATAGTAGGTCTCGCCGGTGTCAGGATCGCCGGCGGCCTGCGCGCGCTTGATTTCGTCGGCGAGTGCTGCAGCCCATTCGGGCCAGGTGAACACGCCACGGTCGTGCAGGCTCAAGGCCATCGCAAAGGCGTGGGCTTCCCAGGGCGCGCGGAAAACCGGGCCGTCATCGTCGCGCGGAATGCTCGGAATGGCCGCCGTCGCGGCGGCGGCAGCCTCACTGCTCATCACGCCGGGTCCAGGTAGGGCTCGAACGCATCGATCGAGACCTTCAGGGTCGGATCACCATCCGCGCCCCAGAGATCACGGCCTGCAAACACGACCGTATAGAGCCATTGCGGATTCTCGCCGAGCTCCATCGCGGCCGTGTCAGGAAACACGTGGCAGCCATGGTTCAGCTCGACCACGCCGACATGGCCGCGCACGTAGCGCGGCAGCCGCGTGTGCGTGGTGGGATGAATGTTCTTGGCGCGAACGCGATCGCCGATGTTGAATTTGGCGGGCGCAGGCGCTGGGTGGGCAAACTTGCCGCGCACCATGATGCGCTCGACATTGGCGAGATCGAACTTGCCGTGCTTGAGCGCCTTGCCGGGCTGCATCGCATGGCCGGCGGCAACCTCCTCGCGGGTAAGGTAGCCCTTCTCGATCAGCATCTCCTCGAGGCCGAGGAACCACTTCTTGTAGTAGGAGCTCGACAGGTACACGTGTGGCGGAAGCGTCTCGCGATAGAAGCGCGAGGTGTCGATGTTGAACGCACCGGCCGCGCCCATCGCGCGCACCATGGCGAGCACGCGCGACTCCCATTCCTCATGAAACATCGGCTCGTTCGGCTCGGCTTCGACCTTGCCGAACCCATCCATGCCGCCCATGTCATGGACGCCGTTCACGACGGCGCTCCCGGCGTTTTGGGAAACCCAGTGCCGATCATGGAGTCGCGCGTGACGAGCTCGGCGAGCTGTTCCTCGCTCCAGCCTTCGGTGCCCGCAGGGCGCATCGGCAGCACCAGGAAGCGCGTCTCGGCGGTGGAATCCCAGACCCGGATCTCAATGTCCTTCGGCAGTATGACGTCGAAGTCGGCGAGCACACCGCGCGGGTCCTTCACCGCACGCGAACGGTAGGGCGAGGCCTTGTACCAGACCGGCGGCAGACCCAGCATTTCCCAGGGGTAGCAGGAGCATAGCGTACACACGACCATGTTGTGACGCTGCGGCGTGTTCTCGACCACGACGAGATGGTCGCCGACGCGGCTGACATGGCCGAGCGTGCCGATCGCCTTGCTGCCGTCCTCCAGCAGCGCCTTCTTGAACGCCGGATCGGTCCAGGCCCTGGCGACGACGCGCGCGCCATTATGCGGGCCGATCTTGGTCTCGTAGGCCTGGATGATGGCGTCGAGCGCGGCCGGTTCGACATAGCCTTTTTCTGTCAGAATCGTCTCGAGCGCGCGCACGCGCAGCTCGGTCTCCGACAATTCCGAATGATCGTCGTCGTGATGATGGTGGTCGTGATCGTCGCTCATGGCCCGAAAGACTAAGCGCATGGCCCTTGCCTGTCGAGCATTCGTTGCGCCACGATCGGTCTCATATTCGTGACGCCGTTTGCGCGCTATGATCAAAGAAAAATCGACCTTGGAGGCGCCCATGAAAGACTTCGTCAAGATCGAGAAAGGTCTTGGGCCCGAGGGACGGATCGCGGTGGTGCGGTTCGACCGCCATGACGGCATCAACGCGCTGTCGCCGGACGCGATGCGCCAGCTCACGGCGGCCGCGCGCAGTTTCGAGGACGACGCGGCGACTTCCGTCGTGGTCTTGACGGGGAATGTGGGTGCCTTCAGCGCCGGTTTCGACCTGAAGGACGCCGAAGGGCGTGCGCGCAAGGAAATGGACCTTGGCACGCTGCGGCGGCATCTCAAGCTCGGGCCGCGCCTGACGCATGCCTGGCACGAGATGGAGCAGATCACGATCGCCGCGATCGAAGGCTTCTGCATTGGCGGCGGCGTGGCGCTTGCTGTCGCGCTCGACTTTCGCGTCATGGGGAGCGACGCGCATCTGCGTGTGCCCGAGATCGGGCTCGGCATGAACATGAGCTGGCAGAGCATCCCGCGCATGCTGCATCTGATCGGACCTGCCCGCACCAAGCAGGCGGTGATCCTGGCCGATGAACGCATCACCGCCGACGAAGCCTATGAATGGGGCCTGGTTGAGCAGGTCGTGGACCCCGGCAGGGCCTTCGATGCCGCGATGGAGCTGGCCCGCAAGGTCGCCGCGCAGCCGCCGCTCTCGGTTGCCATGACCAAGCTCACCGTCAACCGGCTTGCGCATGCGCTGGACGATCTCGCCAGCCACATGGACCTCGACCAGTTCGCGCTGGCGAGCCTCAGCGACGACCACAAGGAAGGCGTCGAAGCGTTTTTGGGGCGCCGCAAGCCGCACTTCAAGGGGCGCTAGCTAGGCCATACGCTTGCGGGGACGATCCGGTCGATGGGCCGCGCGGTGCGACGACGATTGAGGGGGAGGGCGCATGACCGCCAGTTCGAAGGCACCTGAGGCGAAAGGCCTTCGCTGCTCGTGCAGAGCGCTGGCGGTTATCTGGCGCGCCGGGTTAATCGCCGGCCGCAGCACCGCTGATCCGCGTCAGGCGGCGAGCTTCGACCGCCGCAGCGTTTCCGAAGGCAGCTCTGAGAAATGGCGCTTATAGTCGAGCGAGAACTGGCTGAAGTGCCAGAAGCCGTACTGCACGGCGACGTCGTAGACTGACGCATCCGTGCCGCGCTTGAGGTCGCGCCGGACGCGGTTGAGCCGCATCGCGCGCCAATAATGCATCGGGCTCGTGCCCAACACCTCCTGGAAGCAATAGCCGAGCTTGCGCGGACTGGCGCCGACCGCCTTGCAGACCTCCAGCAGCGAGAGCGAGCGGTCGCCGCTGCCGTGCATCAGCGCGCGGGCGCGGTCCACGGTGTGCTTGCGCGCCAGGGCGCTGCGGCCGGGATCGGCAGGGCGCGCCGTGGGCAGCATATCCATGATCTCGACGAGGAGCGCATCCTCCAGCGCCTGCCGGGCGGCCGGATCGTCAAAACGTTCGGGCGCGGTCGTGATGGTTTCCTGGATCGCGGCAAGATGGGTACGCAGCCGTGCGACCGGCGCCTCCGCCATCTCCATCGCCAGCAGTTGGTGCCAGACCGAACGCGGCAGCTCGATGCCGAGGTTGGCGGCAAGCTCCTCGATCAGAGCCACGCCGGTCACGACACCGCGGAGTTCAAACGCCTTCGGCGTGCACATGTCGACCTCGGCGTCGATGCAGGCGATCACTTGTTTGCCTGCAACGCTGGTGCCATTGCAATTGACCTCGCCATCGCCGCGCCAGGGCAGGCCGATGCCAAAGCTGTCGGCACCAAGCTGGCCGTATTGGCGGACCTGCTGGCTGGTGATCTCGCGGAACACATCGACGCGGGGGAGCGAGAGCTGGGTAAAGCTGCCGGAGAATGCGCCGGCGCTGATCTGGTCGTAATTCAGCCGCCAGCGGCCGAGCGCTGCGCAATGCTCGTCAACATCGGTGCTGCTCGCCTCGAACAGGTTTGCAGCCGAGTCTTGAATCGGAAGAATTGCGCTTAAGTCCATAATAATACGTCGGAATTTACAAGCCGGACAGCGAGCAAGGGCCGCGCCAGCTTGGCACGGCCCCGGGCGCTGTCCAGCAAAATATTGCGGGATCTCGATAACGCTCAGCGCGGCCGCTGTGCAGGCTGGCTCATTGCCATTCCCGGCAGCGAGGCCGGGCCTTGCGGAGGGATCGAGATGCGACCGACCGAGATCATGCGCGGCAGCCCGCCCGCGCCCGAGGTCCAGGTGACCCGCGCCAACTGGCGCAGTTTTCCCGCGATACGCTGGGGCTTCACTCACGTTCGCGAAGTGCTGCCGACCGCCGACATCCGCCGCTCCGCCCGACCGACGCCCATGCCGAGCGCGCCGCGCGAGTTGGCGAAGCTTGGCTTCACCGCGCCCGACGGCAAGGCGACCACGATCGAGGCGACGCTGCGGGAAACCTTTGCCGATGCGCTGCTGGTGATGCATCGAGGCACGCTGATCCACGAATGGTACGGCGACGGCATGAGCGTGATCACGCCGCACCTGATCTGCTCGATCAGCAAGGCGATCGCCGGCACGCTCGGCGGCGTACTTGCCGCGCGCGGCCTGGTCGATCCGGAGGCGAGGGTGGTGCGCTACATCCCGGAGCTCGAGACTTCGGTCTATGGCGGCTGCACGGTGCGCAACCTGCTCGACATGGCCGTCGCCATCCAGTTCGAGGAGGACTACGAGGACCCCGCCGGCGACGTCGCGCGCTACCGGTTCTCTTCAGGGTGGGACGTGCCGCCGCCTGGCGTCGAGCCAGGCCATCAACGGGCCTATCTCGCCACGCTGCGCGGCACCGGCAAGCCACACGGCAAGGTGTTTCACTACGTCTCGACCAACACCGAGGTGCTAGGCTGGGTCTATGAGCGTGCCTGCGGCATGCCTTACCACCGCATCCTCTCCGACTATCTCTGGCAGCCCTTGGGTGCCGAGGAGGACGGCTCGCTCACCCTCGACAGCCACGGCATGGGCCGCCTCGCGGGCGGTATCTCCGTGACCGCGCGCGATCTGCTGCGCTTCGGCGAGATGATGCGCAATCGCGGCGTGGTGGAGGGGCGGCAGGTGGTGCCGGGCTGGTGGATCGACGATATCAGAGAGAACGGCGATCCCAAGGCCTGGGCCGACGGCGACCTCGCCGAGTACTTCCCGGGTGCGCGCTACCGCAGCAAATGGTTCACGATCGACCCCTCGCGCAATGCGCTGACCGGGATCGGCATTCACGGCCAGCACCTCTATGTCGATCTCGATTCGGATACCGTCATCGTCAAGCTCGCGACGCAGCCCAAGGCGATGGACGTCCCGATCGACCAACGCTGGTTCGCGGCCTTCCGCGCCATCACGACACATCTCGCTCCACGCTGATTTCTGGACATCACGATGCTCGATACCGCCAAAGCCAAATCGCAGGCGCAGAGCGCGACGCTGCATCCGCTCGATCCGCTGACGGCGGAGGAGATTACCGCGGCCTGCACGCTGGTGCGTGCAGCAGCCGTCTCGCCGGAAAGCTGCCGCTTCCCGACTGTGCGGCTGGAGGAGCCTACCAAGCAGGAGTTGGCCGCAGGCAGCGTGCCGCGCCGCGCCTTTGCGCTGACGCTCGACGTGATGACGGGCGAAGCGACCGAGCACATCGTCGATCTCGCAAGCAAGGAGATCGTCGGCCGCAAAGTCATTCCGAACCGCGAGGCGCCCTTTGGACAGCCATCGGTCATGCTGGAGGAGTTCTTCAAGTGCGAGGCCGTGGTCAAGGCCGATCCCGGCTGGCGTGCGGCAATGGTTCGGCGCGGCCTCACGGACAAGGACATCGAACTGGTCCAGGTCGACCCGTTTTCTTCAGGCTTCTTCGACTATGAGTACGAGCGCGGTGCGCGCATCGTTCGTGCCGTCAGCTTCTTCCGGGAGTATCTCCAGGACAACGGCTACGCCCATCCGATCGAGGGCGTCGTTGCCGTCGTCGATCTGATCGGCGGCAAGGTCATCGACCTCACCGACGAGGATCCGGTCGTGCCGATCCCGCGCAAGAAGCGGAACTACGGTGCGCACGAAGTCACCAATCCGCGCACCGACATCAAGCCGCTGCATATCGAGCAGCCTGAGGGCGCGAGCTTCAGGGTCGATGGCTGGAAGGTCGACTGGCAGAAATGGAGCTTTCGCGTCGGCTTCACGCCGCGCGAGGGACTGGTGCTGCACCAGCTTGCCTACCAGGACGGCGACCGGAAGCGTTCGCTGATCCATCGCGCCAGCGTCACCGAGATGGTGGTGCCTTACGCCGATCCGACCGCGAACCATTTCTGGAAGTCGGCGTTTGATGCCGGCGAATACGGGCTCGGAATACTCGCCAACGCGCTCGAACTCGGCTGCGACTGCCTCGGCAATATCCACTATTTCGACGTGCCGGCCGCCGACAACAAGGGCGAGCCCTTCGTCATGCAGAACGCCATCTGCTTGCATGAAGAAGACTATGGAATTGCGTGGAAACACTACGAATTCCGCAACGGCCTGTTCGAGGTCCGGCGTTCAAGGCGCCTCGTCATCTCGTTCTTCGCGACCGTCGGCAATTACGACTATGGCTTCTACTGGTATCTCTATCAGGACGGAACGATCCAGTTAGAGACAAAACTCACCGGCATCATCCAGACCGCCGCCGTGCAGCCGGGCGAGAAGTACAAATGGGGCGGCATGGTCGACGACAATCTGGGCGGCCCCACGCATCAGCACTTCTTCAACGTGCGCATGCACATGGATCTCGACGGCGGCGGCAACACCGTCAGCGAGCACGAGTTCGTGCCGCGGCCCTGGGGACGCGACAATCCGCACGGCAACGTGTTCGACACGACGACGCGCGTATTGTCACGCGAGTGGGATGCGGCGGCCATTGCCAATGGCGAGAGCGGCCGGTTCTGGAAGATCAGCAACCCCAACGAGACCAATTCGGTCGGCAATGCGCCCGCGTACAAGCTCGTCGTCAATCCGAGCCCATTGATGCTGGCGCAGGAGGGCAGCTACGTGCGCAAGCGCGGAGGTTTTGCCACCAGGCATGTCTGGGTCACCGCCTTCGACGCGGCGGAAAAGTACGCCAGCGGCGATTATCCCAACAACCATGCCGGGGGCGACGGCCTGCCGCGCTACGTCGCGCAGAACCGCAGCATCGAGAATACGGATATCGTGTTGTGGCACTCGTTTGGCCACACCCATATCTGCAAGCCCGAGGATTTTCCGATCATGCCGGTCGAATATGCCGGCTTCACGCTGAAGCCGACCGGTTTCTTCGCAGCAAACGCCGCCGGCGACGTTCCGCCTGATCGTAACAGCCGCAGCGTGCTGGCCAGCGATCAGACCCGCGCCGGCGCCGGCAGCGGGTCGTGCTGCCACAAAGGCTAGCCGGCCGTCGGCAGGGCGCCCCGCCGGGATGAACCTTCCGGACCGACAACGCCACCAAGACTGAAGATCGCTCCCGGCCTTCAGGACGTCGCAATGAGATTGCTCGCCTTGCTCTGCCTGCTCGCCTTCGCGGCGCGCGTAAACGCGGCGTCTCCCGAGCAGCACTATCTCGACCTGCGCGACCGCTACATTGCAAAGTTCTCGAAGGCCCAGGAAAGCGACGAGACCTCTAGGCAGCACGATGCGGCCCTCAGCGAGTTGACAGGGATACTGCGTGGCTTTGTCGGTCCCGTCACGATCAAGGGGCTCCCGGCCGATGGCCAGTCGAACGTCGACACGCTTTTCAAGGAGGACATCGGGTTCGGCCATCTCGACGGGCTCGGCTTTGCCACCGAAGGCGACAAGCAGCAGGCCGTGGTGACCACGACCTCGCTGCTCAAACACTGGCTGCGCGAGCACGGCAAGGACGGCATGCCGCAGGAGATCGATGCGGCGTTCCGATCGGATCGCTTCTACTATCAGGCCATCCAGGACGCGGCCTTCGCCAAATATGCAGAGTTGCCGATCACAAAGCCGGCGTCCGTCAGTGCCGCAGTGGCCGTGCTCGGCGTCCGCGGCAATGGTGATTTGAAGGGACCGCCGCACGAGATCGATGTGGTCGCGATCCAGGGCGATAAGGTCTATTACCTCGCCGCAAGCGGAGCCGTGAAGACGGCCGAGATCGCGGCTTGCGAAAGGATATGGAAGCAGATGATGGCCAGGAAGGTCCCGCAGGATTCCATGGCTAGGGAAGATCAGGCGATGGATGCCTACACGAAGTGTTTCGCCAGGGAAGCACCAAGCCAGAGCTGGTTCGCTGCGACCGTCAGGAAGGCGCAAAGCCAGCTGGAGCAATTGCCGTTGCGCTAATCGATGCGGTGTTTCCAAAGGTCCTGCGCGGCGTCTACGCCAGACGATCTGGCCCTTCATGATTGGGCAGCTGATCGTCCTGTTCGGGATGGTATTGTTCCCCGGACTGGTGACGATTCCGGCAAAATGGTTCGCGGCTGGTCGTAGCGAAAAACAATTGGAACGGAGCAGGGCAATGGCCGCCAAAATCATGATCCTCAACGGGCCCAATCTCAATTTCCTCGGCATCAGGGAGCCGCATATTTACGGTCGGACGACGCTCAAGGAGATCGAGACGGGCTGCCAGGCGATGGCCGACCAACTCGGGGTCTCGCTCTCGTTCCATCAGTCCAACATGGAGGGCGAACTCGTCAGCCTGATCCAGTCCGCGCACGGCACGGCGGACGCGATCATCGTCAACCCGGCCGCCTATTCCTTCACGTCGATCGCGCTGATCGATGCGCTGAAGATCTTCGAGGGCGTGAAGATCGAGCTGCATATCTCGAACATTCACGCCCGCGACGAGTTGCACCGCCACTCGATCACGTCGAGCGCCTGCACGGCCGTGATTTGCGGCCTCGGCCCGTATGGCTATCTCGCCGCGATGCTGGCGGCCGTTCAGCGGCTCGGACAATTGCCCGCAACCATCCCGCCGGCTCTGCATGGGCTCGCGGCGGCGGGCAAAGCATGAGCAGGAGGGCGATGCGCGGATCGGGATTTCTCGCCATCTGGAGCGACGTCGCGGCGCAGCACCTGACCGACTATCGGCACCGGCTGATGCGCGGGCACATCTATCAAGCGACGTTCGCATTCGATGCCCGTATCGCCGATTTCGGCTGACGGCTTGGTCTCAGTGACGCTGGTCCGCGCGCAAAGTCTCCAGATAGGCCACGATGGCTTCGATCTGAGATTCGGAGAGCCTCGGATTCGGCATGGCCTGATCCGGACCGAGGCGCCGATGGCTTGACGTCAGGAACTGCCGGAGGCCGTCGGCGGAGAACGAAGGTCGGCTGACGATCTCCGGAAAGCCTGGTGGTGGTGGACGGAAGGCAGGCGTGTCCCTCACGGTATCAGCGACGAGGTGGCACGTCCCGCAAGATGCATTGGCAAGCGCACGGCCCTCGGACACCTGGTCGACGAACAACTGATTGGGGACGGGTAGGGTGAGCGGGATCTGCATGACGATCGAGGCATATCCGCTGCTCCGATGGCACCCGTTGCACTCGTTTGTCAGGGCGCCATACGACGCCATGAACGCGGGAACGTCCTTCGATTGGAGTGCCTTGCGCACGGCCCGAAGCCGTTCCTGAACCCGATCGGCTTGCGACGGGTCTGCCAACAATTTGCGCGCCGCTTCGAGATTCGCCCCGATCTGTTGAACCTCGTAGTCCGCCAGGTGCCAATTGCTCAGCTTGCCCGCAAACCATAATTTCGCGTGCTGAAGCTGGAGTTTGGTCATGAGGTCGGACAGTGCGACAGACACGTCTGCCGGGGCCGCAGCGCTGGAGGCGAACAGCGTGACGAGGATCCAAACCAACAGAACCGTTCGCATGCGCATGATCGAAGTGTTCCGATTTCAGCGGTCAGGATGGCACCGCGGCCTGTTCCGGACTTGATCCTGATCAAGACATCATCTGCCACGGCAAATACTTCTTGCGTCTCTCGGAGAGAAAGACATGCGCGCACACCACATCATGTCCCGACGCGTCGTGACGATCCGGCCCGACGCGCCGATCGCCGATGCAGTCAAGGTGATGCTTGCCCATCACATCAGTGGCCTGCCGGTCGTGGACGAGGCGGGGAAACTGGTCGGCATCCTCTGCGAGAGCGACTTTCTCAGGCGGGCCGAAATCGGGACGGAGCACGTGCGCAACCGATTGCTCACGATGCTGCTCGGTACCAATCGAATCGCAGGTGAGTTCGTGAAGGAACACGGAGGCACGGTCGAGGAAGTCATGACCCGCCAACCGGTCTCGACCACTGAGCAGGCGACGCTTGCGGAGGTCGCGGACTTGATGGAGCGGCGGCATTTCAATCATGTTCCGGTCATGCGTGACGAGCGTATCGTCGGCATCATCACCCGATCAGACTTCCTGTCCGCAATTGCCGGTCCGCTGACGAGCGCTTCCGGCTACGCCAGGGATGACAATCGGGTCCGCCGGTCCGTTATTGCCGCACTGGCCGGAATACCGTGGCAACCGGTCTGCCTGAACGTCAGCGTGAAGGATGGCACAGTCACCCTGCGTGGCGTCGTCAAGGCAGGAAACGCGCGTAGGGCAGTCATCGTGACGTGCGAGAACGTTCCAGGCGTTCGGAGGGTCGATGACCGCCTTTGTGTCCAGTCCGAACAACCCGATCCCGAGGAGGATTACGGCGGAGGCGACTTCGTGTCGCTTCAGACGGAGCCGTCCACCCTCGATGACGAACCCCTCTAGTCAAAGCGAAAGCCGCCATCGTTCAGAGCCGCGCTCGCGAATTTACCTACCAGCGCGACGCTTTCTGGACGGCACGGTACGCCTGGCAAAGCTGCCGATCGACGAGGAAAAGAACGCGATCTCGAGCACTCCGTAGAGCGCGAGCACCATCAGCGCCTTGATCGCTTCGTTGGTCATTTGGGTATCCTCCACCAGATGGGATCTAGATCGGATGCTTCTCCAGTCGGGTCATTTCGGCAAGCGCATGGCCTGAATGAGGCTGGTACACGGTCCGGGCCGCCGTCACTCGCGCATTGACGTCCGGGTGTGCCATGCGGGCCGTCAACGACATCGCCATCATGGCGATGCTGCCGACAAGCACCAATACGACCACCTTCAGGTGGGTCGTCTTATCTACGGTGTAGATCGAGTGATTCACTGCGGGCTCCATCGTAAACGACCCGAATGCGTGCTGGCGATCTGCTTCTAACGCATCAGTCGGACGACTGAAATTCGGGCCCGTCACCTAGGGAAATATCCGTAGCGCCGCACGCAACAAGGCGCGGGGGCTCGCGCCCGACGTTCACGGGAAGGTTCCGAAACGGCCGTGCCGAACCTTGAGAATCCTCAAATCGCGCCAAACCGCTGTGGTTAGGCTCTCCGAGCAGCGTCACTCGGATCGTCGGAGGCGTCTCTCATGTCGCGTAGCTCCTTCTACCATTCTCTCAAATGGACAGGCGTGTCGGCGCTGAGTCTGGCGCTCGTCCTTGGATCCGGGGTCTGCCGAGGCAATGAATTCTACGGGGAACACACAGAAGCGTTTTCGACCACGAACCTTGCGCCTCTCGTGAAACGCATCTCGCCAGCCGTGGTGGGAATCCGGGCCTGGGGTGTGCGATCGGAGTCGCGGATCTTTGATCCTGAAGCCGGATTCCCCGATCCTCCCGGGCTGCGCGAACGGCAGGGAGCGGGTGTCGTCGTGGATGCCCTGGCAGGTTTCATCGTGACCGCAAATCAGCTGGTCGCCGGTGCGACCGTCGTAAAGGCTCAGCTCCAGGATGGGCGAGCGTTGGACGCCCTCGTGCTCGTGCGGTCCGATCGAGATGATGTTGCGCTGCTCCGGGTGGAGCCCGACCATCTTCGCGCGATGACGCTCGATTATGCCGGTGCGCTCGACGTGGGAGACCCGGTGCTGGCGATCGGCAATCCCGGTGATTGGGGACAGAGCGTGACACTTGGAATTGTGTCGGCCTTGCATCGTTCGTGCCCGGGCATTGCCAATACCGATCTGATCCAATCGGACGTTCGCGTCAGCCAAGGGAATGCGGGCGGCGCGCTGGTCAACATGCAGGGGAAGCTGATCGCGGTGGTCCTCGCACGACGGAGCGGGTTTGCGTTCGCAGTGCCGGTCGACGCGGTCAGGAAGCTCTTTGTGGCCGCGCAGTAATGGACCATTGCGCGTCATCCGAGGCGAGACTGCGAATGTAGTCCCGCCTCGGCAATGTCGCTCAGGCGGCCTTCACGTTGATCGTCTTGGCCGACTTCTGCGCGTCCTCGGTCTTCGGAAGCGTAACCTTGAGGACGCCGTTCCTGAAGGTCGCTTCGATCTTATCGGCGTTAACGCCGTCGGGCAGGGTGAAGTACCGTTCGAAAGTGCCATAGCGGCGTTCGGAAACGTAATAGTCCTTCTTCTTCTCCTCGCTCTCTTCCCGTTTCTCGGCCTTGATGGTCAGGCCGCCATTGGCCAGCTTGATGTCGATGTTCTTTTCATCCAGGCCCGGAAGCTCCGCCGTGATTTCATACGCGTTGGCGCTTTCGACGACATCGACCGCCGGCGCCGAGATCGACTTGGCAAGTTCGCGTTCGAGCCATGCAGGAGACCGGAAAGGCCGGTTCCAGAAGCCGTTGCCGAACTCGTCGAAGATCTGGTCGATCTCGCTCCTCAATGCCTGAAACGGTCGCCAGGTCTGTCCAGTGACTGTCGGCGACGTTGCAGATTTCGTCACGGGTAATTTGGTCTCGTTTGCCATGATCATTTCTCCTGAGAGGCTTGACCATCTTGGTCGCCGGCAAGCGTACTCACGGTCGGCGATGCGAAAATTGATCTTGCTCAATCTGGAGCGGCACTCGCAACCGTTCCTGCGTTGACTTAGCGCAATCTGCTCAGACTGCTGTCGCGGTAAACGCCCAAAAGACCCCGGTACCATTGCGGCCGACGTCGATGGGAGGAGCAGGTGGAGTCCGAACAGATTTCCCGCAAGCAGACGATAGCGATGGCCCTGATCTTCGCGGGCGGCATGCTGCTCGTGGTGCGGCAGTTCATGTTCACTGCCTACAACTCGATCGAGACCATTCCCTACAGCCAGTTTGAGCAACTGCTCGCCCAGGACAAGCTCGTCGAAGTGACCGTCGGTCCGGATACGATACAGGGAAAACTGAAGGAACCGCTCTCGAGCGGAAAATCAGCCTTCGTGACCGCACGGGTTGATCTGGCGCTGGCCGAAAAGCTTGCGGCAAAGGGCGTGAGCGTGACCGGCGTTCCCGCAAACAGCGGGCTGCAAAACCTGCTATCCTGGATTTTCCCGGTCATCGTCTTCTTCGTCATCTGGTTCTGGCTTGGGCGGAGCATGGCCGGGCGCCAGGGTTTCGGCGGACTGATGTCGATCGGGAAATCGCACGCCAAGGTCTATATCGAAAAGGACATCAAGGTCACCTTCGCCGATGTTGCCGGCGTCGACGAGGCGAAGTTCGAGCTTCAGGAGGTGGTGTCGTTTCTGAAGGATCCCAAGAGTTACGGCCGCCTCGGGGCCCATGTGCCGAAGGGAATTTTGCTGGTCGGGCCGCCGGGGACTGGAAAGACGTTGCTTGCGCGCGCGGTTGCGGGCGAGGCCGGTGTCCCATTCTTCTCGATCTCGGGCTCTGAATTCGTCGAGATGTTCGTCGGGGTCGGCGCGGCGCGCGTTCGGGATCTGTTCGAGCAAGCCCGCAAGGCCGCCCCGTGCATCATTTTCGTGGACGAGCTCGACGCGCTGGGACGCAGCCGCGGGCCGCTGTCGGTTGGCGGTTACGACGAGAAAGAGCAGACGCTCAACCAACTCCTGTCGGAACTCGATGGATTCGACCCAAGCGCAGGCGTGATCCTGCTCGCAGCCACCAATCGCCCCGAAATCCTCGATCCTGCCCTGTTGCGGGCCGGGAGATTCGATCGGCAGGTCCTTGTGGACCGGCCGGACAAGACTGGACGCGTTGCCATTCTCAAGGTGCACGTCCGTAAGATTCAACTTGGCAAGGATGTCGACCTCGACAAGGTCGCAGGTCTCACGACCGGATTCACCGGAGCTGATCTCGCCAACCTCATCAACGAGGCCGCCATCGCTGCGACCAGGCGAAGCGGCGAAGCGGTGTCGTTCGCCGATTTCGTCACGGCGATCGAACGGATCGTGGCCGGGGTCGAAAAGAAGAGCAGGGTGCTCGGCAAGGACGAACGGCGAAGGGTTGCATATCACGAAATGGGACATGCCCTTGTCGCGGCCAGCCTGCCCGGCGTCGATCCCGTGCAGAAGGTGTCGATCATTCCACGTGGAATCGGAGCGCTGGGGTACACCATCCAGCGACCGACCGAAGACAGGTTCCTGCTCACGGCCGGGGAGTTGAAAAACCGCATCGCCGTGCTGATGGGAGGACGCGCGTCGGAGCGCCTGATTTTCGACGGGGCCATTTCGACCGGCGCCGCAGATGATCTTCAGCGAGCGACCGAAGTCGCCATCGAGATGGTGACCAAATACGGCATGGACGAGACGGTCGGCCAACGCACCTACGCGCCCAAACCGCAAACCTTTGTTGCGGCCCCCCAGGATATGGTCGTTGCGGCCGCGGAAGCCACCGGCCGAGAGATTGATCTTGCCGTGCGGAACCTGGTCGAGGAGGGCGAGCGTTGCGCCCACGATATCCTGCAACGGCGGCGTGCCGATCTCGAAGCTGGTGTAGAGCTATTGATCGCAAACGAAACGGTGACGTCGGAACAGTTTGCCCCGTTGGTCGGCAAGAGTGCCCAGCGAAGCGAATCGGTTGCCGCCTGATCCGCCGTATGGATCGCCCGAGGCGACATGGCGTCCGTCCTTCTTGCTTCGAAGGAACCCTCCAAGCAACTTGCTGCCGGCTGGACCGGCCAACCGGCTGATGGCTTGCTCCGTCACGTCGCTGAAGAACGGGGGCTCCGCAAGGCGGATGGTCCCGACGACGTTGATACTTCTCACGCCAATTGAGTCCTGCGTAGCAAAATACATAGTGAAATCAGTGGCTGGTCCATCGAGCATATCGAGTCCCGGAACCTCGAATTCCGAGTCCACGGCCTACCGGCTCGCTCCAATTTTGAGTCCACGGCATGGTCGCTTAAGCCCTTGAAAACACGAAAAAAGCCGCCACAAGTGGCGGCCCTTTTTCAATCCCAGAACCCAACGTCTCGCCGGCTAATCATCTTCCCACGCTTGCGTTGGTCGGGCACATGACCCGAGGGGATGAAATCGCTCGACCATCAGCGCCAGCTTCTCAATAGACGGAGCGGGCCGGGCGACAGCCGGTACGCTTTTACGGCCTCCTGCGCTGATCGCTAAATTCCAACCGTGCCCATCCTCAACGATTGCTGAATACATGCTTCTATAAAGCGTTCCAGCGGTCAGGTGGGAGTAACGCGGCCCCGCGGCCTCGATAATGCGTGCGACAACGTGGGAGATGGCCTTCACTCCAAGACGAGTCCACGGCGGGAGCGAGGCAGGAAATAGCGATTCGTCAGCAGCCGGAATGCTCGCTCGATATTCAAGCCACTCCAACATCGCAGCCGACGCCAACTCATCAAGACGCACCAAGCGTTCGCGCGAGCTGTTTCGCCCGGCTGTCACGCCGTTTGTCGAGCTATCGGCGACGTCGAGGCCTACCAATTCGGCCACGGTAATTCCTGCAGCAAGAAGACAAACCAGGACAAGAGCGCGGAGTTCGAAGGGATATCTCGATCCTTGCGTTAGTTGAAGACGGCGCCGCTGCCACGAAACCAATGCGTCGACTTCCGCGCGCTTTATCGAATAGTTCGGCGGGATAGTGGTTTTCGCAAAGAACGGAAGCAGCAGGGCGGGGTTATCGGTACGAAGTCCAGCATTGACGAGCATCTGAATCGCAGTCCGGAGACTCCAGATGAGCCGATTCATTGATCGTTCGCTCCGAGTCTTGGCACGCTCCTGGCAAAATGCGGTCAAATCCAAAAGATCAGCAGTAAGAAAATCCTTATTGGTTCTGGCGAGAAACTCCGAGAACCAAGGAAGCACGATGGAAACGTTATACGCTTCAGTGGGACTGATCGAGGTCTTGACGGCTTCAATTACTACCTCAGTTAGATTTCGGGTTGCCAGCGTCATAGGCGCTCCAAGACCAGCGCGAGACGCTTTCTGACTCGAAGAGAATACAGGCGGTTGATGCGAACAGCGAGGTTCGCGAACGCCACCAAACTAGACATGCGCGGAGCCTGCCGGCGCAATTCAGATAGGCGGCCCGCGAGGAGCGAGGCGATGGCGCCTTGTCCCGTGTAGAGGGCATTCAAGGCGTCGCCTTCCTCCGCACTTGATGGACCGAGATCGCAAAGAGCGTCGGCCATCTCCAGCAGATCGGCTTCTGCCCAAGTCGCCATGTCGTCGGGCAGGGAGCGTCGAAATTCGGTACGCTGGCGGACCGAAGACGACAACAACTTCGCGCAAAACACCGCCTTGGCGTCATCGGAAACCTTCGGCCTCGCCGTCATGCGCGTCGCCTCTCCGCCGCAGCCGTGACAGCGCGCGAGTGCGCTGGCGGCGGACCAGCGAAAGTGCTCCGAACAGAAGGCACACCGATCTTCGAGAGGTGTGCCGGTGTCGGGGTCTCTACGAAGAGCGCAAACCGACCAGACGAGGCGATGATAGGGATGCTCGTCTTTCCGCAATATGTCGAACGCAAATCGGACCGGCGTTTGACGGACCTGATCCCAGCGGAATACAAAGTCGCCGAGACGTACGTGATGAGGTCGATTGTCGTCCGGGACAAGCATCGTCGGGATCAATTCGCTCGGAGCTACGTTGAGGTAGTCCGCGAGTTCCTTCATGCGGTCGATGCGGGTTGCCGCCGATGCTAGATGCTCCGGGTTGCCGAGGAGATCATGCACCACATGTTGCGGGGAGGGTGTCAACGTACTCGCTGCGCGCAGCAGAAGCGAAGGCAGTGACTCGCCTGGTAATGGTGCAAACTTCGTCCCCCGCGACTTCATGACGAGTCGCTCCGGTTTTTTGCCCACAGGACCGCTGCGCGGTTCGTAACAGTCGGCGACGACTGCTTCGTCATACGGAGCGTTTCCAGAGGAATTTTGTCGAATGGATTCGGTCCACGTCCGGGCCGGCACGCGAACGCTGCGAGGTAGTGGCGGCGTGTAAGTTCCAGCGATTTCTCGCCGAATATCGCGATCCTGGAAGCCGCCTGGGTCAGACGCATCAAGTCAGGCATGCCGCCAGCCGCTGCGATTTGCAATCGCTCGGGCATTTCGTCCGTCAGGATTTCAGTAGTCCGAAAGGGCAGCTTCTCGTTCAGAAGATTACAAGTCGTTAGCCAGTCCTTTCCGTAGGGCATCCGCGATATTGGAAGATGTAATGGAAATCTACCCGCCAGGCGATCGCACTTCTCGATGACGTCGCCGAACCCGTCTTGCCCGATGATCATGATAGGACAGGGTGTCAGGTCGAGAAGATCCTCCAGAAGATCTACACCCTTCTCGGAAATAGCGTCCCCGCGCATCAGACGGTCCGCGTGATTAAGAATAAGGAGACGGGCTTGCACCTTCTCCAGGAAAAGCTTGATCTGAATCCAGGCCAGTTCATCGCTGTTGCTATTGCGAACTTGCGGCCAACCGCCACTCGCGAGCACGGCATGCGCCAGATCCCTCGCGCTCGCCGACCGCGAGAACTTGCTGAATAGCACCGGCTGGCGAGCAATCGGATCGGCCGGAATTGGTGGGTTTTGCGACAGAAAATGCTCAGCGAGCGAGGTCTTTCCGGAGCCTTCCGGACCGTGCATCACGATATTGGTGTGTAGGCCCGACGTAGTGCGTTCGTAGAGAACGTGCTTCATCGATCTGACCGCCTTGCCGAACTCGGGCGTGTAGAAAACGTGCCTATCGATCGATGCGAGGCGATCCTCAATGGGCAGCAAGATTAACTCGGCCTTGGTCAGCGGCGGTGGTGCCGCGAGGGCCGGAAGGGGTGTGGGCTTCGAGTTCATGACGTAGCCCGCGGGTCGAAGTCCGCTGAGGGATCGATCGTTTGGTCGACGAACTCTTCTTCTGCCGGCGGAAGCGTAACGTATTGATATTCGCTGCGCTTCTGAGCAGGAGTGGGAGCCTTAGGTTCGACCTCCCAATACCCGCTGTCGCCCTTCACCAGGTCGATAAGTGCACTTGGCGGCTTGACACCGCTATGCCAGGCGCGAGCTTCCTGTCGCGCGACGGCAGTGGCCAAGTCGAGATTGCGCCCCAGCACCACGACGCCGTCTCGCAACGACCGCGAAGATGCTTTAGCATGGCCGGTGATATCAAAAAGCTGACATAGAAGGGCGTGTTCGTTCGCCTGATACTTAGCGAGAGTCGGTTTCGGTTTCCGCTTTTCCAGCGCGGCCTGTTTGGTCTCGTCCTCGACAATGTGGGCCCAAACCTTGCGATGAATGGTCACATCGAGGCCCGTCGCATAGACCGTATCCGTGCAGTCGACGAAGACGTATTCATTTCGAACGGGGTGATAAACGAGAGCTTGGCCCAGATCTTCGAAGTCGAACCTGCTTGGCAGCCTGGCTCGGTCGGCGATGCCATCGAGACCGCCGCTGTAAAAGAGGTTCTCGAAGCGAACGCCTTTCGTCTTGTAGTATGTGAGGGTCCGCCGGATTGAAAACATCAGTTTCCACTCGAGAGCGGTGTAGTCGCTGAAGAAACGCAGCGGCGGCGAATAGCCGCGAGACCGTTCCGCGTCGAGCCGACGAAGTCCGGACGTCATCGCCATCAGGGGCGTCTGGCGGCGAAGGCCGGCGTGGGGCCGAATGTGATAGACGTCCATGATGAAGTGCCAGATAAAGTGCTCGAGCTCCTTCATAGTCAGAGGATTCGCGGGGTTACCTTCTTTCGTCTTCGGACCTCTTTTGTTGGAAGCGTCCTTTGCTTCGGCACCACGGATCTTCCGGAGATACGCCTTCAGCGTCCTGAAGAACCTCTCCACGAACGGCTTGTGGTCACCGCGGTAGACACCCGCGAATTGCTGGGTGATCAGCAGATCCGAAAGGAGCGCTGACACGTCCTTCGAATGGAAGTCCTTGCCGTTGTCCATGACCAGCACGACGGGGATCATCGCGACATCGTAGGCGTTTTCGATTCCGAGATCGGCAAACAACTCGAATTTCGGTGACATGGCCATCTTGAGGGCCTTCATCGTCCGGAGGCTATTCGGTCCGTCGATGCCTAGAATCGCCGCGAGAACGAACCTCGTCGCGGCGTCGATGACGACGGTGATCCAAACCTTGCCGACAATGATCCGCTTCGTCTCTCCGTTCTCGTCCTTGTATTCGAACGCTACTCGGATCGGCAACAGGCTGTGATCGACCTCCCAGCGACTGTGAGGGAAATCGGGAATGAGGATCTTGCCTTTGGGCTGATGCTGCCGGTCAGCCTCGTACACGCCCTCGCGGAGCTGGACGAGCAAATAATTGTTCAGCTTCTTCCGATAGCGCGCGATCGTCGCCAGAGAAGGGATCATCTCGACCAGCAACTCGCCTTCTGCGAAGCGCGTTCCGATCTCGTCAGCGATCTTCGACTGGATATTCTCGAGCGAGAGATCTGGATTCGGCCCCCAATAGGTCTCGATGACGTCGTTGATTATGTCGACGACGATATCGTCGAAGATAGATTTACGGGACGATCCCTTGTTCCCGTGAGCCAAAACACATTTGTTTCGTCCGGACGCGAGCCACAACGCGTAGTCCCGCATCACCTGACCGCGGGAAGGCTTCTTGGTCTCGCCCTCATAAGGCTCCAGCTTGGCCAGCCAGGTTTTAACATCGTCCTTGGACCGGCAGCGAACGGCCTCGGGAGGCGGCTCAAGTCCGGCCATCCTCGCGTTCTCCGCCAAGAACAGCGCATGGTCCAACTTGACGCAATAGTAAAGTTTGCGCTCGATGAACTGCTGCGTTTTGGGATCGAAGAACTCGAATGGAGTATTCGCGAGGCGCAGCTTGTTAGCGGACCGAAGCTCCTTTCGCTCGACCGTCAGCTCATGATGCTTCCAATACCAGCAGTATTGATTCCACGTCATGGGCAGGGTGTGCATGCGGTCATGCCGACGGAAGACCATTTGGTTTCCGGTCACCTCTGTGAGCTCATAGGACGCGCCGGTGATCTTCACTTTCGAATGGAGCGGAAGCACCGGCGGCCCAACCAGGGACAAGTCTTCTTGCGGCGCGCGCGTGACTAGCATCCCGCGTACTCCACGTCGTCTTCAAATGCAGGAGCTTCGATCCAGAAGGGACGGCCCGTCGGGAGCTCGACTTTGCTTTCGAGGGAGAATGGATTGCGGAGATCGTATTCGGCGTGCCCGCGGGCGATCGCCGCGAAAAGCCAATCGGCCGGGAACGCGCGATCGGAGAACGCAGCAATGCAATCGCGGAACGGCAATGGGCCGGACGCGAGCAATTCCGTGAGATGCGCGATCTCTTCCGACGCGGGAATTTTCCCACGTTGCCAGAAGGCGCGGTTCACATTATCCGCGACCGTCTTCGAACGACAGAAGCTCTGATTCAAGGCAACGTAGGACAGGCCGGCTTTCATGAAGGCGCGGCGCAGCCTGGCGAGCTTGCCCTCTAATTTCGGCGAGATCCCCTGTTCGAGTTTCTTGAGGTTATTTGGGCCGTGGAGGAGACGCGTCGCATATTTCCCTTCGATCCAGATGGGCTCCTGCGTGCGCCGAAGAAGCGCGAAAGCGTCGGGGCAAGCCCAGGTCTCGCCAAGCTCGTCATGAATCTCCACCACGTCGAGCTGGTCGCGATAGAACTCGATCGAAGCGTCGATCTCGAGGACGCAGAAGAGGGGAAATTCGCCCTTCGACTCGCAGTGAATATCGCGAGCGGAGTTCTTCGTACTGGTAAATCGGACCGTCTCAAAACCGCGCCGTCCGTTCACTGGTCGGCGTACCCGCTCGTCGTCGACCCTGCGGTGGACCTTCAATCCATCGCCGCACTCGCAGGTACGGAAATTTTTCAGACCACCCGCTTCTTCAATCAGACGCTTAGGAATCAGCGATCCGATGTCTGGCGGTCCGAATTTATGTCCCATGATGCCGAGCATGCCGGCCATCTCCAGTCGAGCTACGCCACGAAAGCGTCCGATCGAGAGAGCCGCAGCCGAGCAAAACCAGGCTTGCGTCCGGAATCCGCGTGTGCGAATCTCGGGCCATTGAGAACGGTACTCTCGATAATTGTTGGCCTCGGCGTCTACCGCGGCCGGCGACTTAGTCCTGCAGCAGCCGGCTTAGGGCCTTGGAACCCTAAGCCGGCTGCTCTGCGTTCAGCGCATAGTTTGTTCTCCGAGTGAGGTAGGGGCTAGTATCGCCAAGCTCGCTTTCCTTAGCAACTACTTGAATCCTTTGAGTGAATTACTCTACAGGTGGCTGAATTTCGTCTTGATCGGCAAGGTGCCGTCAACAAATTTGGCCGCTGAATCCAGCGGCGAAGAAGATCGCAACTAAAACCCCTGATTGTGGGTTGCGTTGCGAATCCAGACTCGCCCGAGTTGTGGCGGCGGCGAAAACATATTGGTTCGCGAGCAAATCGAAGACGAAACGGAGCATTTACGACACTCTGAGAACGTCGAGCCATGCGGAATTTACCCAGCTCGGCGGACTGCGAAGCTCTGGCGTCCTTTGGACCCGAGGGCGACCGGGAAGCGGCGATGTGGAACGCCGTCGTCGCCTTGATATATTCGATCGGTGCGATGCCCTCGGAGCTCGCCAACCTGCGCTGGAAGGATGCGGACCGGCCGAAGGTCGGGCAATGGGTACTGACGCTGCACGGCAAGGCAGCGCGGCCGGTCCCCGTGCTGGTCTGGTCTAGTGATCGGCTGCGCACATATGAGAGCCTTTCCCAACCCATAGCCGAGGGGCTGATGTTCCCCTCAGACCAGCAGCGCTTCGCCAAATTGGCGTCGTCTGAGATCAGGCGCAGATCGCACATCCTCGGCTTACGGCCGACCGCTACCCCTCGGGCCATCAGGAGCGCCTGCATCCGGGATCTCATCCGAGCCGGCGCTACCCTGGAGGACGTGGCAGACCTGGTGGGATCCAAAGGGCTCAATGATTTCGGTCGTTTCGTCAATTCTCTCTTCCCCCCGACCGATTGAAGAGGCGGTGGGCACTGAGCGGATGAAGGCCCAGCACAGATGCGACGATGTCGGACGATCCGGATTGCGCTGCAAGCTTGGTACCGCAGCGGGATCTCAGAGAGCCGGGTCCACTTACCCCAACGATGCCAAGCAACCGGATAAGGTTGCGAAAGCGCAACTGCACGGTCCGAACCGAGATACGCGTGCCGCGCCGGTTGATGAACAGGGGGCCGCTCAGGGTCAACCGAAATGGGACCGTTGAACGGTACTCTGTCACGGCAGCTATTGCCCGATCCGTGAGGGCGACGGTACGCGGCGCAAAAGCGGTCGACCTGACGGTCACCACGGATCTCCCGATATCGCCGAGATCGAGCGCCACTACTTCGGCGGCCGATAAGCCCGCATCGTTCATCAGCAGATTGATCGCGCCATCCCGAAGTGCCTCCCAATCGTCTGCCGCGGTGGTGCAAGACGACAACAGTTCATCCATTTGACCATCTGGCGGAAGGGGGCGGGGCAAGCGATCGAAAGAAGGCAACTGGGCCGCAAGGAGCCCAGCGCATGGAATGCCTTCCGAGACGGTTAGAAAGCGCGCGAACGAGCGCAGGGCGCATAGCCGACGGTACCGCGTCGCCGAAGAAACCCCAGAACGCTTCCAATCGTTTGCCATCTTGTCGAGAGCGCCTTGATCCACCTTCGCAAGCTGACGAGTTACTCTGACCTGCAGACCGGCCGCTACATCACGAAGATCACGAGAATAGCAGTCGATCGTCTGTGGTGATTTGCCGTCCGCTCTCAGGGCGGAGAGCCAACGATCGCTTGAGGGGGCGAAGGGCAAACGGGACGTCACGGGCGCCCTCGCGTCTCTGCAAGATCGTTCATAATTATCGTGCGGACGGGCACGTAACCGCACAGATAATTCTCGACCAAACTAATCATGTCCGCTTCCATACTTCGATGATGGTTTAGAGCCGTGCGGCCGCTTGGTGCTGTCGAGCATCTGGCGGACCGTTTCGCCTGAGAGGTATCGGGTCTCGGCAAGCCTGTCGGCAATCGCGAGGATGGCACGCCGATTTCGTTTAACGAGCCGCTCGGCCTCCTTCTCAAGGCGGACGAGGTCGGCTTCTACGCGGCGGCGCAGAGACCGATCGTGCGCAACAGCGGAAAGGACATGATTCTGGTCGGCCGTGAAGGCGAGCCTCCCGCCGAGGCCTGTCGCATGAAGCGATCCGATGATCCGCGTGGCGATCGCCATGTCACTTTGATCACTCAGACCGCTGCCTACAGAGACTTCGCCGACGAGCAGGCGCTCTGCGGCGCGACCGCACAGGGTCGCAACGACGCGGCCCTCGAAGTCGCGACGAGTTGGCATGTCATCGTTGTCATAGGCGACCTGGGTTCGCGCGGCCTCGCCGATCCGCGTTTTAATGACTATGCCCACCAGGGTGCCGCAGGCCAATGCCAAGATTCCGACCGCGTGCGCCGCTTCATGAACGCAGATCCGACGCAGGCGCACAGGGGGAATTGCCTCGTTCGGGAGCGCAGCCGCACGAACGTCCTCGGCCTCTAAGGCACGCGCTTCACGGCGTGCGATCCGCCGCGCGTCCCGGGCCACCATCATGAGTTCGGCGCCGGTTGATCCGCGGAGGAGCCGCCCGAACTCGGCACGGTCGGCGTCCTTGATCTCAGGTAGGTAATGGGCGAGGATATTGATCGTACCGGCAAGATCCGGACGGCTAATCTCGATACACCGCTCGTAGCGACCTGGCCGCAGTAACGCGGAATCGATGCGTTCGATATAATTCGTAGCGCCGATAAAGACTATTTCGTCGCCACGCCGGGTACCGCTGCGCGTCTGGCCCCCGTGCGAAAAAGCTCCATCCAACTTGACTAGGAAATTTGCAACTACAGGTAGCCACCAATCACGACCGCGCGGAGAAAGGGTGGAGCGATCAGGTAGCGCGTCAAGTTCATCTAGGAACAAAACACAACTTCTAGATGCGTATGCCCTCTCGAACATGGCGTTCGTCGCTTGGACCACGCCGCCAAGCATTCCGTCCGAATTTGCAAAGAGATCCGCTATGGAAAAAGCAAGGAGGGGGAGGCCTAGAAAGCGGGAGACCATCCTCGCGAAAATCGTCTTGCCGGTACCCGATTCTCCAAATACGATCAGAGATCGTGATATCTGACTGAACTCTATCTTACGTTGTCTATAGTCTTCGAGATCCTGCGCAAGATCTAACGCCCAGCTCCTAGCCGCTCCGAATTCGAAGGCGGTCTCTAAAGAAGGCAAGCGCTCATCATCCTCGGAGCCGATCCTCCTTGTCGTGGCCCGCTCCATACGGTTAACGATTTGGCGAGGGGTCGATCCTGGTCGGAAAGTGGCGGCCAGGTCGTCAATGTCCAACCCGATTCCGACCAGCGAGGGCACAGGACAGGCAACGGCTCGACCGAGATGCCTTTCGACGACCTGTTTCAGAGTGCCGCCGGTCGGGGTTGCGAGATTGATCGTCTGATCCGCACTCGCCATGAGAGTGGATGGCAGCACGCTGGTCGAGGTCGCGATACCGACCACCGGATGGCCGTCCGCGAGCGCTTTAGCAATGACTGAGTTCCCGAGCGTGCTCTTGTGCTCGGCGCGATTTCCGCCGTCTCGGGCGACAACATGCCAACGCTCGCCGAAACGGCGTTTCCAGAAGCGTTCGCAGGGCGCGACCCATGCAGCCGTCGGAACGATGACAACAATCGCCAACACTGCTTTCCCCGCGAGCGAACGCTCGAGCGCCGAAGTCATCGCCTGCTCGAAGGCCACATCGACTATCGCATCGGCTGGAGTTTGCTTGTCGCGGACAGGCATTGCCGTAGTCTCTGAATCATCGTCTTCTTCGATAGAGCGCAGGCGATCAAAGCTCACTGTCGCAGTCTCGTCGTGGTGCGCGGGCCCAGTGGCGTCGAGGCGAGGTCGAGTTCGATGAGGTCGTGACAAGCCAGGGACATCACCGCGGTCGCTGGATCGCGGTGGCTCCGGAGGCGGTGCAGAAGCTCGCCAAGCTGCATGGGGCCGTCGTCCGTGAGCGCGCCGAGGATCTGCATGCGCAGCCCGAGGTCAATCGGGCGACCGGCATACTCGAAAACCGTCCTGGCATTGGAGCAGCGGGGTTCGCGCAAGACGTCCGTCTCCGTCCGGACCAACGGTCGAAGTCCCAGGTCAAGCAAGGCCTGCGCGACCATGAGTTTCTGGGCGATGGAGCGGCGCGGCCTGGCTTCGACGATGTCGAGATAGTAGCGGCCGTCGTCGTGTTCGATCGCGATTGCGTCGACACCCCATGTCGCCGGCGTGGTTGGGATCATCGGCAAATACTCGATCGATCGGACCGCCGGGTCGAGCGCAGCTTGCACCAGCGCGTCCCTGATGAGGGGATGCCGCACCGGGACGACCAATCCTCCGCATTTCACCGATACGAACTGGCCGACCTGGGACAGTCGCTCGCTTCTCCTTAAGCCCATCTTTTGCCCTTTCTTTGCGCTCTCTCGTCGGCTCATGCACGATCATCCATGAGGCGCCTTCGCCTTTGGATCTACGGACGTCGGAAGATCGAGGAAGGCGTCCGAGTCCCAGTCGTATCGGGACCGGACGAGAACAGGGCGCTCCCTCACGACGCCTCGCCGAAGATAGACATCGCGACCCGCGACGATCGGAACGGGCGTGCCGCGCTGATGGAGCTTGCAGAGCGGTGCGAGTACGAAGTTGGTAGCGAACAATCGCCCCTCGGCGCCACATTCGATGCACGCGCTTGCGGAGCGAGCCTCCGCGAGACCAATGGCTTCCTCGATTTTGAGGGCCTGTCGCTGCGAAATCTCGGACCTGCTACTCCAATGAGTACGCAACACGCCGTTCTCGCTGACCATGTGGGTGAAATAGACAGAGCCATCTTTCGCTGCAGCGGCCACTCGTTCCACCAGACGCGCCACCACGTGCTCCCAGCCAGCGGCGCAGCGCGGATATCCCGGCGCGAACGCCACCCCACGGAAAGAGCGCACAAAAAGCGATGGATTCCTCCGGATGAGCTTCTCTTGCCAGGTCATTTCGGCGCTCCAAGTTTTAAGCTTGTCGATTTCGCCGTCTTGCAGCTCAGCGATGAGTTCTCGACCAAGCGATCGGAGCGACGAGCCACCCAGGCGTCGCGATCGGGAAAGGTCGCGAGGTCCGTGCAGAGAACACGTTTGCAGATCAGGCTACAGACGATCGGCGTAATGTTCCGTTCCCCAACGGCCTGACCCAGCTCGCGAACGCTGAGACGATCTCTTTCAAGCGCACGTTCAATCCTTGCGCCAAGGCAACGGTCGATCTCAAGCGCGCGATGTTCCCAAATGCGCTCGCAGTGGGAGGCGAACGGCTGCGCGCAGATCGAAAAGGTATCTACCGCACGCAGGGTAATGTCGTGCTGATCAAGCGCGATCAGCAGCATGCCTTCGGTATCGATGTCGCGATCGACGCGCTCGTCCACGATGTCATATGCAACGAAACCGTTGTCGCGCCCGGCTACCAGCATCCCGACGTCGATTTGCTCGCCAGCGACCGGCAGAGTAGCGACAAAGCTCAACGAGCGAACCGTCGGATCCAGCGTCAACTGGACCGCAAGCCTCCGGCAGTTCGATTCATTTCCGCAGCCGAGCAGCGCTTGGCCGCTGGCGGAAAGCAAATCAATCGATGCAAAGCGACGGGAACCGGTTTTTTTCTGCGGCACGAATTGTCTCCGACTTCGCCGGATAAGGCCGATCGCCAAGCCCTCATCCGGTCCGCTGACCTAAAGAGAGCAGGGCGCGTCACTAGAGTCAAGATAGTTAGCTATCTAGAGCGGACGGTAACTGTTTATGACCAGGGCCGCATGCTGCCTAGGATGTGGATATCTTGGGGTTTTCCGAAAATCAGCACTTCCGCCCGACTTGGGGCGATGCTAAAGGAGCCTAGATGGTCAGCTATCTGACGCGGGGGGCATGCTGTGCGCGAGCCGAAGACGAAGGCAGCAAAGGCGAGAAAGAAGCGGACAGACGGCCGAAGTCAGATCCTTATCTACATGGACCCGTCCGTGATCGGGCGGCTCAAGCTGGCAGCTTTGGCTATGAAGAAGCCAGCATTCGTGCTTGCGGAAAAGGCGATCGAAGAGTGGCTGAAGAACCATCAGGCCGAAATTAAGCAGGGGACGGCAAAGATTTCGCGTGGTGAGTGAAGGCGAGCTCCGGAACAGCGCTGCGAATAGACCACTTTCACTACGACGGCGTTTTCGGGCGCCGGAAACGACCCCTCCTCACGCATCGAGAACGGCGGGGGCACGTTCCGCGAAGCGCCCTTCGCCGGCTCGATGTGCTCCCGATTCCGGGGACCGTTGACCTTGTCGCCTACCTGGCGGGCGAGGGCGGCGTCAAAATCCTGGAGCAGGAGGAACTCGATCTGGCGCTTCCGGACGTCGCGCAGCTTGTCCGAGATCCAAGGGTGGCCTGAGAGGCCGGTCCTCGGGTCGCCACGCGCCCCCATTCTCGTCGGAGAAAACGTGGCTCTCAGAGGCAATCAGGTGCACCCACGGGTGATTGATCATCTCGGCGTGGGCGGATCGGCTTAACGGTCGCTCCAGATGACGTAGTCCGAAGACCCCCACGAAGCAGCGAAGCCCTTAGCTTCCCATTGCCTCCGGCGGCGAAAATCCGGGTGTCCGGAGGCTCGTTGCCTTGCCTCTGTCGGCGCAAGAGCCTCGCGCGAACCGTGGCAAGACCGATCCGGCTGTGGTCATACTGCGGCGCATCGGCCTACAACGCTTTTCTCGTCGGTAGAAGATTGCTCCGGGAGCGGCAATTCGGCACGAACTTGCCAATGAGGCGTCCTAGTGCGATGAGAAAAGTCCCGGCCTCGCGACCCGTATCTGGCGCGATCGTGATGGACCCCCGATTTGCACGTCCAGTCCGAACATGGGAAAAGGAGCCCATGGATCCGAGGATGGTCGTCAATTGGCTGATCGCGCTGACGGTGGCGGCGGGGCTTCTCGCCGCGCCCCTGTCGGGGCCGGCCCTGGCAGCCCTGCAACCGGCGGCCGCTGCCGACGGGATGCAGGCGGACGATATGCCGTGCTGCCCAGGTGAGCAGGACCAAAAGGCCAAGGACTGCGCATCCTGCCCGTTCATCGCACTCTGCATGCTGACGATCACCATGCCGGCCCCCGATAGCGCCGGCTTGCTGCTTGATCGCACATTCTCACGCAGCGCGTTCGCCCTGCCTGACAATCTGCTGATCGACGGACTCGGCGAACATCCGCCGGACCACCCACCTCGAACCGTGATCTGACCGGCGCCTCGGCGCCGGAGTGTCGGCGCGCGACCGTTGAGGACGCGCGTTGAAGCTTGCCGCTTCGGCGGTCCATCAGACGTTTCGAGGAAATGACATCATGAAGACTACTACTGCTGCGCGAGCGGTCGCCGCCGCGCTGCTCGGCCTCACCATCGTGGGGGCGCCGAAGCTCGCGCTTGCCGACATCAAGGACTACGAATTCCAGCTCGTCGAGCCGTCCGTCCAGGCCGGCGCCGACAGGATCGTCACGGTCAAGCTGATGAACAAGAAGACCGGGAAGGCGGTGCCTGACGCCGTCATCTTCGCGTCCAGGCTCGACATGGCGCCGGACGGCATGCAGGAGATGGTCACGAAGGTGACGCCCATGCCGGGCACGGAGCCGGGGACATACCGCTTCAAGGCCAACTTCAGCATGGCCGGCCGTTGGCAGTTGTCGCTCGGCGCCAAGGTCCAGGGCGAGACGGGTTCCGTCGAGAACAAGCTCGTCGTCACGGCGCAGAAATGAGGCCCGCCGTCGTCATGGGCGCGACCGCTGCGATCTTCGCAGCGGTCGGTGCCGCCTTGCTCGCGGGCGCGATCCCGCGGGCAAAGCCGTTCGTTGCCGCGTCGGTCGTCGCGGCCGCAGGCGCCGCGGAAAGCGGCGCGCCGATCTACTATCAGGATCCGGACGGGAAGCCGCTTTACTCCCTCACGCCGAAAAAGACGTCGGACGGCCGTGCCTGGCGCGCCGTCCCGCCGAGCGCGGACATTAGCTTCGATGAGGCAGAACAGGAGCCGTCCGGAGCAAAGGCCGCCGACGCGAAGGCGGATCGCAAGATCAAATACTATCGCAATCCGATGGGCCTGCCGGACACCTCGCCGGTGCCGAAGAAAGACTCCATGGGCATGGACTACATCGCGGTCTACGAAGGCGAGGACAGCGACGACGGAAGCGTGAAGCTCTCGCCGGGAAAGATTCAGCGCACCGGCGCGAAGTCCGAGCCGGTCGTGCGCCAAGCGGTCAAGTCGATCGTTCGCGCGCCTGGTGTCGTCAAAGAGGACGAGCGTCGCATCTCGGTCGTCGCGCTGCGCTTCGAGGGCTTCGTGGAGAGCGTCGCCAACGTCACGACCGGCGATCATGTGCACAAGGGGCAGCCGCTCCTGAACGTATACAGCTCGGCGCTTTCCAGCGCGGCCGCGGAATATCTCTCCGCCGTCAACGCCGGCGCGACCGGCCAGGCGCTCAAGGGCGCGCGACGCAGGCTGGAGAATCTCGCGGCGCCGGAGCCGTCCATCAAGGAACTCGAGCGCACCAAGGAGATCTCGCTCTCGATCCCGTGGCTCGCGCCGCAGGACGGCGAGATCCTCGAGCGCAACGTCGTTCCCGGCATGCGCGCGGGGCCCGGCGACGTGCTCTTCCGGATCGCCGATCACCGCCTGGTATGGGTTCTCATCGACGTCGCCGAGCGCGACCTGGTGCAGGTCGCCGTCGGCACCAAGGTGACCATCAGGCCCCGCGCGCTCGCGGGGCAGAGCTTCGGCGGGACGGTGGCGTTGGTCTATCCGCATCTCAACGCCACAACGCGCACCGCGCGCATCCGGGTCGAAGTGCCTAATCCCGACGAGCTGCTGCGCCCCGAGATGTACGTCGACGCCGAGATCGAGACCGGCACGCCGGAGCCGGTGCTGGCTGTACCGGAGAGCGCCGTGCTCGACAGCGGGAGCCGCCAGGCCGTTCTCGTCGACAAGGGCGGAGGACGATTCGAGCCGAGGGAAGTGAAGCTTGGGAGGCGGGGTGGCGGCTCGATTGAGGTCACTCAAGGGGTGTCCGAGGGTGAATCCGTCGTCACCTCGGCCAATTTCTTGATCGATGCCGAGAGCAACCTGAAAGCCGCGCTGAAGGGGTTTGCGGAGTCGAGCAGCGAGAAGCCGGCCGAGCCGGCGGCCGGCACCGCGGGGGCGCGTCCATGATCGCCCGCCTGATCGCCTGGTCGGCGCGCAACCTGCTGCTGGTGCTGTTCGGCACCGGCTTCGCTGCCGCTGCGGGAATCTACGCGCTCGTCCATCTGCCGCTGGACGCCATTCCGGATCTCTCCGACACCCAGGTCATCGTCTACACGGAGTATCCGGGGCAGGCGCCGCAGGTGATCGAAGATCAGGTCACCTATCCGCTCGCGACCGCGATGCTGACGGTGCCGAAATCCAAGGTGGTTCGCGGCTTCTCGTTCTTCGGGGTCTCGTTCGTATACGTGATCTTCGAGGACGGCACCGACATCTACTGGGCGCGCTCGCGGGTGCTCGAATTCCTCAATGGAGCGGCGTCGCGATTGCCGGCGGGAGTGACGCCGACCATCGGTCCCGACGCGACCGGCGTAGGCTGGGTCTACCAGTACGCCGTGATGTCGAAGGAGCTCAATCTCGCGGACACGCGGACCATCCAGGACTGGAATCTGAAGTTCGCGCTCGCCAAGGCCGAGGGCGTCGCTGAGGTGGCGAGCGTCGGCGGCTTCGTGAAGCAATACAACGTCGTTCTCGATGCGCAGCGGATGCGCGACTTCGGCATCACCATGCAGAAGGTCCGGGACGCGATCCGCGCCAGCAACGCCGACGTCGGCGGGCGGACCGTCGAGCTGTCGGAGTTCGAATACGTCATCCGGGGCCGCGGCTATCTGAAGAGCATCGACGATCTCGGCGGCATTGTCCTCAAGTCCGACGGGGGCACGCCGGTGCTGCTGCGCGACGTGTCCCGGGTCGAATTGGGACCCGACGAACGGCGCGGTATAACCGAACTGAACGGCGAGGGCGAGGTGGCCAGCGGCATCGTGCTGCAGCGTTTCGGAATGAACGCCCTGGACGTCATCGAGAACGTCAAGAAGCGGTTCAAGGAGATCGCGACCAGCCTTCCGAGGTCGGTCGAGATCGTTCCGGTCTACGACCGGTCGAATCTGATCTACGCCGCGATCGACACGCTCAAGCGCACGCTGTTCGAGGAAAGCCTCGTCGTCGCCCTGGTGTGCATTGTTTTCCTGCTGCACGTCCGCAGCGCGCTCGTCGCCATCCTGATGTTGCCGGTCGGCGTCCTGATGGCGTTCGGCGCGATGAAACTGCTCGGGATCGGCTCCAACATCATGAGCCTCGGCGGCATCGCCATCGCGATCGGCGCGATGGTGGACGCCGCCATCGTGATGATCGAGAATGCGCACAAGCATCTCGAGCGGGCCGAGCCCGGCAAATCGCGGGTCGCCATCCTGATCGAGGCGGCCTCGGAGGTCGGCCCGGCGCTGTTCTTCAGCCTGCTGATCATCACCGTCTCCTTCATGCCGATCTTCACGCTAGAATCGCAGGAGGGGCGGCTGTTCAGTCCGCTGGCCTTCACCAAGACCTTCGCCATGGCCGCGGCGGCACTGCTCTCGGTGACCCTGGTGCCGGCCCTGATGGTCATCTTCGTCCGCGGGCGGATCGTTCCGGAGCACCGAAACCCGATCAACCGCTTCCTGATCTGGATCTACCGCCCCCTCATCAACGGCGTGCTCCGGGCGAAGACGTTGGTTGTCCTGCTCGCGCTTGCCGTGCTCGCGGTGACGATCTGGCCGGCGCGGCAGCTCGGCACGGAGTTCATGCCGAACCTCAACGAGGGAACGCTGCTCTACATGCCAACGACGCTGCCCGGCATTTCGGTCACGAAGGCGACCGAACTAATGCAGACGCAAGATCGGATCATCAAATCGTTTCCGGAGGTGGAGTCTGTCTACGGCAAGGCCGGCCGCGCTTCTACCTCGACCGACCCGGCGCCGACCGAAATGTTCGAGACGGTCGTCAACCTCAAACCGAAGGAGCAGTGGCGGCCAGGTCTCACGATCGATGGACTGATCGTCGAGATGGACAAGGCGCTGCAGTTTCCCGGCGTGTCGAACGCCTGGACGATGCCCATCAAGGCGCGCATCGACATGCTCTCGACCGGCATCCGGACGCCGGTCGGCGTCAAGGTGATCGGCACCGACCTCGTCGAAATCGACAGGCTGGCCAAGCAGGTCGAGCAGGTGCTGCGGGCCGTGCCCGGAACCTCGTCCGCCTACGCGGAGCGCGGCATCGGTGGCTACTACCTAGAAATCGCGCCCGATCGGGCGGCGCTCGCACGCTATGGGATCATGGTCCAGGACGTCCAGGACACGATCGCGACGGCGCTTGGAGGCCAGACCGTCACCACGACGGTCGAGGGGCGGCAGCGCTTCACCGTCAACATGCGCTATCCGCGCGACCTCCGGGACAATCCGAAGAAGATCGCAAGCGACATCCTCGTTCCCATGCCGGCAGGAGGCGCCGTCCCGCTCGCGGAAGTCGCGACGGTCCAACTCACGCGCGGCCCGACCTCGATCCGGACGGAGAACGCGCAGCTTGCGACCTACGTCTACGTCGACATCCGCGACCGCGATCTCGGCGGTTACGTCGCCGACGCGCAGCGTGCCGTCCAGGCCAGCATCCAGTTTCCGCCAGGCTATTACGTCGTTTGGAGCGGCCAGTACGAATATCTGGAGCGGGCGGCGGCGCGTCTCAAGATCGTGGTCCCCGCGGCGCTGCTTATCATCTTCCTGTTGCTGTATTTGAACTTCCGGTCGATCACCGAGACGTTGATCGTAATGCTCTCGCTCCCATTCGCGCTGGTCGGCGGGCTCTGGCTGATGTGGTGGCTCGGCTTCAACCTCTCGGTCGCCGTCGCCGTCGGCTTCATCGCGCTCGCCGGCGTGGCCGCCGAGACCGGCGTGGTGATGCTGATCTACCTCAACCACGCGCTGGAGGAGGTCAAGAGCCGCCGTCTTGCCGAGGGGCGGACGTTGAGCCGCGCCGACCTGCGCGAGGCGATCATGAAGGGCGCGGTCGAACGGGTCCGGCCGAAGATGATGACGGTTGTCGCCATCATGGCTGGACTGCTGCCGATCATGTGGAGCGCGGGGACCGGCTCCGAGATCATGCAACGCATCGCGGTGCCGATGATCGGCGGCATGATCTCTTCGACCCTGCTGACCCTGATCGTCATCCCCGCGATCTTCGGCCTGGTGAAGGGGGTCGGCATGAAGGACAAGGGGGAAGCCGCTGCGCCGGCGCTCGCCCCCGACGCGCCGCGGAAAGTCGCCGAGTTTGCCGGTCCGTCGAAGCCTCGCAAAGACCCGCTTTCGGTCCGATGAACCCGGCGGGCCCGGGGCTGACCTTGAATGTGATACCTCGGGCGAAGCGCCGACACGCCGCCTCGGCTTTGCCGGAGCTTTTCGAAACTGAATTGGGATGGTGTTCGAGGCCTGTCCTTGCTACCCATAGGCCCGATGAAACGGCAAATCGGCCATCGGCGAGGGAGGGTTGCACGCGTGCTGCGCGGGCTGCTGACCGTTTGCCTTACGATTGCATACGTTCTCGTCGGGGTGGCAGGGGAGATCGCCTGCGCCGAGGAGACGCCTTCGCTCGTCGAGCAGGCCGCACAACTCGAACTGGGCGGTTCGCCCGACAAGGCCGACCAGGATTCGAAGAAGCCGGCCGTCACTGTCGTCGATCATTGCTACACCTGTGTTCCACTCCTCCTTCCGCCGCCGCTCCTGGTCATCGAGCCGGCGGGAAAGTCGGTCTCGCCGAATTACGCGACCCCGACCTTCTCCGTTGAGGAGCATCCGGGCCTCGATACGCCGCCGCCCAAATACCGGACCTGAGAGCGTTTTCTCGGGGCGCGCGAGCGCTCGATCGATCTGCTTGGTCAGGTAACTGCTCATGTTTCGGAAAAAGGCCGCGCTCTTGGCGTGTGCGGCAGTATTTCTGGTCAGCCCGTTGCTGACGGGCGCTTCACATTCGCAAACCCTCACGATGAGGGCCGCGCTGGCGCGCGCGCTCGCGGCCAGCCCGCGTCTCACCGCGGCCGAACGGGACGTCGGAATCGCGACGGGACAGCGCATCCAGGCCGGAGCCCTGCTCAATCCGGAGGTGTCATACGAACAGGACGATTCCTTCGGGTCGGGCAAGTATCGGGGCACCAAGTCCGCAGAGACCACGTTACAAATCAGCCAGGCCTTCGAATGGTTCGGCAAGCGTGAGGCGCGCGTCGCGGCTGGCGCAGCGGGTGTCGAGACCGCGGCGATACAGCGTCAGGCAGTCCGGCTGGAGGTGCTGTCCGAGACGGCGATTGCCTTCCTCAACGTGCTCGGAGCACAGCGTCGAATCCATATTCTCGACGAGCAGGTCGCTGCCATCGATCGGTTGACCCCACTCCTGCAGCGGCGCGTCGAGGCCGGCGCGTCGTCGCCGGCGGAGACCGGGCGAGCCGAAGTAGCTTCCGCGCTGGTCAAGGCGGATCGGGAAAGGCTCCGGTCGACGCTTGCCAGCGCGCGGCGCGAGCTGGCGGTGCTCATGGGCGACACGGCGGCGAAGTTCACTAGCGTCTCGGGGCGGTTCGACGCCACCGGTCGGCCGCCGTCCTTTCAGGCAGTGGTGGCAGCGATTGACGCAAATCCGCAATTGGTCCGCTGGACGGCGGTCTACGCCCAGCGGAACGCGGAGCTCCTATTGGCGCGGCTCAGGCCCTATCCGGACGTGCGCATCGCCGCCGGCTGGCGTCATTTCAACGAGACTAACGACGATGCCGTCCGCCTCACACTGTCGGTGCCGATCCCTGTGTTTGATCAGAACCAGGGCAACATCCTCTCGGCGCAGGAGAGCCTAGCGAAGACAAGGGCGGAGCGGGAGGCGAACCGGAACACGCTGATCGTGATCGCCGGCCGCGCCTACGACTCGCTGCAGGGCTCGCTGCGGGAGCTTGCGATCCTCCGCGAGACCGCGATCCCGAAAGCCGAGCAGGCGTCGCAGGCCATCTCGGACGGGTACGGCCAGGGCCGGTACACGCTTCTCGAAGTGCTGGATGCCCAGGCGAGCCTCGCGCAGGCCCGTCTGCGCGAACAGGAAGCATTGCAGAATTTCCACGTTGCCGTCGCGACCATCGAAGGACTCGTTGGCAATCCGTTTTCGCTGGCACGCGAGAGTTCAAGATGATCCGACGATTACTCCGATTTCTGGTTTTCGCCTCGGTCGCCGTCGGGCTGATCTACGTCGGCTACCGCCTGTCGACGCCGGCGACGACCAAGTCGGCGGCCACCGAGAAGGCGGAAGAGGAGGAACATTCGAACAGCGTCGCCATGACCGACGCCAAGGTCGCCGCGGCCGGGATCGAGCTGGCGAAGGCATCACCCGCCGTGTTGCACGACAACCTGCTGCTCAACGGAATGGTTCAGCCGAACCAGGAATCCCTTGTCCAGGTCACGCCGCGCTTCCCCGGTATCGTGCGCGACGTACGCAAGCGGATCGGAGATCGCGTCCAGAAGGGCGACGTCCTCGCCGTCGTCGAGAGCAACCAGAGCCTCACGCCCTATGAGCTGAAGGCGGTTCTCGGCGGGACGGTGATCGACCGCCAGACCACGTTGGGCGAATACGTCTCCGAACAGAAGCCGGCCTTCGTCATCGCGGATCTGTCGACAGTCTGGGTGGACTTCTCCGTCTACCGCCGCGATCTTGGCCGGGTCAACGTCGGCGACCAGATTCTGATCGAGCCAGCCGACGGCAAGCCGACCATCGAGGCGAAGATTTCCTATCTTTCGCCGGTCGGCAGCAGCGATACCCAGAGCGCCATCGCAAGAGCGATCGTGCCGAACACGGATCAGCGCCTGCGTCCCGGACTGTTCATCACAGGTCGCCTGATGCTCTCGGCCAAGCAGGTGCCGATCGCGGTGAAAGTCTCGGCGCTGCAGACGGTCGAGAATCGCACCGTCGTCTTCGTCCGCGACGGCGACAAGTTCGAAGCCCGCGACGTCGAGCTTGGCGAGCGGGATTCGGAATCGGTGGAGATCACCTTCGGCGTGCTGGAAGGCGACACGTACGCGGCGAAGAACAGCTTCATCGTGAAGGCGGAGATGGCGAAGGGAGGAGCGGACAATGATTGACGGCATTCTCTCCTTCGCGATCCGCCAGCGGTGGCTGGTGATGATCGGCGTGGTCGCGATGGCCGGCTTCGGCGCGTGGAATTTCACGCTTCTGCCAATCGACGCCGTTCCCGACATCACGAACGTGCAGGTCCAGATCAACAGCCGCGCGCCCGGTTATTCGCCGTTGGAAGTCGAGCAGCGCATTACTTTCCCGGTCGAGACCGCGATGGGCGGCTTGCCTCGCCTCGAAAGCACGCGGTCGCAATCCCGCTACGGCCTCAGCCAGGTCACCGTCATCTTCAAGGACGGCACCGACATCTATTTCGCCCGGCAGTTGGTTAACGAACGGATACAACAGGTACGGGATCAGTTGCCGGCGGGCATCGAGACCGCCATGGGACCTATCTCCACGGGGCTCGGTGAAATCTTCATGTACACCATCGGAGCCCGGCATGACGCCCGCAAGCCGAACGGAGAGGAGTACACGGCCACCGATTTGCGGACCGTTCAGGACTGGATCGTCCGGCCTCAGTTGCGGACAGTGGCGGGTGTCAGCGAGGTCAACACCGTCGGCGGCTTCGAGAAGCAGTTTCACGTGCTGCCGGATCCCACGCAACTGATGGCGCACAAGATCAGCTTCCGCGAAGTCATGTCCGCTCTGGCCGCCAACAACGCGAATGTCGGAGCCGGCTACATCGAGCGGAACGGCGAGCAGTATCTCGTCCGCACCCCCGGCCAGGTCGGGAGCATCGAGGAGATCAAGGACATTGTGATTGGCTCGCGAAACGGCGTTCCGGTCCGGATATCCGACGTCGCCGAGGTCAGGCAGGGCAAGGAGCTGCGGACCGGCGCCGCGACACTGAACGGCAACGAAGTCGTGCTCGGCACCGCCATGCTTCTCATCGGCGAGAATAGCCGAACGGTGGCGCAGCGCGTTGCCGCCAAGATCAGGGAGATTGGACGCTCGCTACCGGATGGGGTGATCGCCCACGTCGTTTATGACCGGACGCGTCTGGTAGAGGCGACCATCGCGACGGTCCGAAACAACCTCGTCGAGGGTGCTTTGCTAGTCGTCGTGGTGCTGTTCCTGACGCTCGGGAACTTCAAGGCGGCGGTCGCGACGGCATCCGTCATTCCACTCGCCATGCTGTTCGCCATCACCGGAATGGCCCAGACACGGGTCAGCGCCAACCTGATGAGCCTGGGCGCGATCGATTTCGGCATCGTCATCGACGGCGCCGTCATCATCGTCGAGAACTGCCTGCGCCTGCTCGCCGTGGAGCAGCGCCGGCTCGGCCGCGTACTCGATCGCGAGGAACGATTTGCCACTATCCTCGCGGGATCGCGTGAAGTCATTCGGCCCAGCCTGTTCGGAACGTTCATCATCGCCGCCGTCTATCTGCCGGTCCTGACCCTCACCGGCGTCGAGGGAAAGATGTTCACGCCCATGGCGTTAACAGTGCTGATGGTGCTGGCGGGCGCCAGCATCCTGTCGCTCACGTTCGTGCCCGCGGCAGTCGCGCTGCTGGTCAACGGGAAAGTATCGGAGCATGAGAACCTGTTAATGCGAGGGGCGCGGCGTATCTACGCGCCACTGCTCGCGGCGTCGATCCGGAACAGGTTCGGTGTCGCGGTCATCGCAGCCCTGCTCGTCTCGGTCTGCGGAATCGCGGCGACCCACATGGGTGCGGAGTTCATACCTGGTCTCGATGAAGGCGACGCTTCGTTCGAGGCCGTCCGGATTCCGGGAACGAGCCTGACACAATCGGTCGAGATGCAGGGCATGATCGAGAAGCGCCTCGGCAAGCTTCCGGAAGTCAAGGAAGTCTTCGCCCGCACCGGAACGGCGGAGGTCGCAACCGACCCGATGCCGCCATCCGCGGGCGACGGTTACGTGATGCTGAAGCCGCGAAAGGAATGGCCGGATCCCGACAAGTCGAAGGCAGCGGTCGTTGCCGAGATCCAGGAGGCGGCGCAAGACGTCCCAGGGAACGCCTACGGCTTCTCGCAACCCATCCAGCAACGCATGAACGAGCTCATCTCCGGCGTCCGTAGCGATGTCGCGGTGAAGATATTCGGCGACGACCTCGACGAGCTCATCCAGGGCGCGGCGCGGGTCCAGGCGGTGCTGCAGAAGATACCCGGCGCAGCCGACGTCAAGACCGAGCAGACCACCGGCCTGCCGGTCCTGACGGTGAAGCTAAATCGCCAAGTGCTGTCGCGCTACGGGATCAACGTCGCCGATGTGCAAAACCTCGTCGAGATCGCCGTCGGCGGCAAGACCGCGGGCCGCGTATTCGAGGGAGACAGACGGTTCGACATCGTGGTGCGGCTGCCTGAGCACCTTCGTTCGGACATTGAAGCGATCAAGTCGCTCGCGGTGCCGTTGCCGCCGGTCGAAAACCAGGCCAAGGCGACGCCGGCCTTGTGGGGCAGTTCGGCCCTCGCCCAGATTCGCTACGTGCCACTCTCGGAGATCGCCCAGATCGATCTGGCTCCCGGGCCCAACCTCATCAGCAGAGAAGACGGCAAGCGGCGCGTCGTCGTCACGGCCAACGTTCGCGGCCGTGATCTCGGCTCCTTCATCGCCGACGCCCAGGAGCAGGTCGTGCGGAAGGTGAAGCTTCCACCTGGTTACTGGATCGGTTGGGGCGGCCAGTTCGAGCAACTGGTCTCGGCGACGCAGCGGCTGACGGTCGTCGTGCCTGTCGCACTGTTCCTGATCTTCCTCCTGCTCTTCATCAGCCTCGGGTCGATGCCCGACGCGCTGCTGGTGTTCAGCGGCGTACCGCTCGCGCTGACGGGGGGCGTCGTTGCGCTTTTGCTCAGGGGAATTCCCCTCTCGATCAGCGCGGGGATCGGCTTCATCGCGCTCTCAGGGGTCGCCGTACTCAACGGCCTCGTCATCATCACCTTCATCGAGAAGCTCCGTCGGGAAGGACTAGCTTTGGCGGACGCGGTCCGCGAAGGCGCGCTGACGCGGCTACGTCCCGTCCTGATGACCGCGCTTGTTGCCGCCCTCGGCTTCGTCCCGATGGCGATCGCGTCGGGCGCCGGCGCCGAGGTGCAGCGGCCGTTGGCCACCGTCGTGATCGGCGGAATCGTTTCCTCGACCATCCTTACACTTCTGGTCCTGCCCGCGCTCTACGTTCTGTTCAGGCGGGAGCACGCCAGCCGACCACTTTCGCCAGCCACAATGGGAGAACTTCCATGAGAATTACCAGTTGGATCGTCGCCGTATTGCTGCTCGCCACCCCGGCAGCGGCGGAAGACTACGAAAAAGGCCCAAACGGGGGACTGATGCTGGACGTGGCCGGCATCGACGCCGAACTCCTGACGTCGGGCAATACGGTCACTATCAACGTCTTCGAGGCCTTCAAGGCGAAGCCGGTATCCACCAAAGGATACGTCGGCGCCGTGCTGATCGCCGGCGGATCGGCGCGGGAAACTGTGACCCTCGCGCCCCAGGGCGAGAATTCGCTCAAGGGCGACGCCAAGAATCCGATCCCGGCCGGCGCGACGATCACTCTCACGATCAAGACCGCTGAGGGAAAATCGGGCCAGGCCAAATTCAAGAAGTAGGCTCGCGGACGTGCGCATCCGACGCTGGGTAGCCGCTCTAATGATGTGGCCATTGGGCTGGAACGCAGTGGCCGCGGAAGAGCAGGATGCGCGTACCGCCCGGATCGTCGGTCTGGGAGCCACGACATGCCGGCAGTTCAAGGCCGATGCGGCGGCTGATCCGCAGGTGCGAAAGGATTACCTGGCATGGGCGCAGGGCTTCATGAGCGGGATCGTGTTGAGCAGGCCGGCAGGTATCGACGTCGGCCTCGATCTCAATCCGCCGACGTTCGGCTTGATGGCACAGCTATGGTTCCTTGAGGAGCACTGCGCGCGGAACGAGACGATCGATTTCTCCGCCGCCGTCGAAGCGCTTTACAAGCGGCTGCGGCTGGAAGGCAAGACTTGATTGGAGGATGTTTGCGATGACGCAAACTGAGGTGGCCGAAGCCCGCTACCGTGTGACGGGCATGGATTGCTCCGCCTGCGCTGCCAAGATCGAGGCCGCCGCGCGTTCGATCGCCGGCGTGCGGGAAGCGAAGGTGTCGATTGCCTCGCAGGAGATGACGCTACGCACGGAAGCCGGGACTGCGCTGCCCGAGGTCGAGCGATCGATCACCGACCTCGGCTACAGACTTGCACGCGTGGAGGATGGCGAGGATGACGACAAGTTTCCAGACCTCTCGCACGTGACGCCTGCCTACAAACGCGCCCTTTGGATCGTGGTTCTGCTCAATGCCGGCTACGGCATCGGCGAAATCGTCGGCGGCTTTCTCGCCGGCTCGCAATCCGTGAAGGCCGATGCGCTCGACTTCATAGGCGACGGGGTGATCTCGTTCCTGGGGCTGATTGCGGTTGGCTGGGGACTGGCGGCCCGCGCCGAGGCCGCCCTGCTGCAGGGAATTTTTCTCGGCGTCCTCGGGGCCGGCGTTCTCGTCGGGACCGCCTACCGCGTGCTGGTGCAGCACCAGCCGGAAGCCGAGCTGATGGGGATCCTCGCGCTCGTCGGATTGCTGGTGAACGTGATGGCGGCCGTGGTGCTCATTCCGCACCGGCACGGCGATGCCAACGTGCGCGCGGTCTGGCTGTTCAGCCGCAACGACGCGATCGGCAACGTCGCAGTGATAGTTGCCGCCGTTCTGGTCGCGTGGACCCAAACGCCATGGCCCGACCTGGTCGTCGCGGTCGTCATCGCCGCCCTGTTCCTGCAGTCGTCGTTCTCCATCATCAAGGATGCCCGCAACGACTTGAGCCGAGCCACCTCAGGGCAGTGAGCGGGACCGGCCATCCGTCCCGCCGCCGGAGGCCGCCTCACAGATCGTCGCGCAGGCCTTTGAAGAATGGATGTCTTACCTTTCCCTCGGCCGACTTGGCCCGATACTCGACCTCCGCAAGCAACTTCGGTTCGACCCAGATGCCCTTGTGGGCGATCCGCTTAGCGTAGGGCTGCGTCTTCCTAATCAGTGGCTTCAGTCGTCTCTGAAGGTCGGCGGCGGAGACCTTGTCGAAGCCATGATCGACCTTACCGGCGTAAACCAGGTCGTCACCCTTCCGCCGGCCGAGGTAGATACCGTCCCATTTTGCGTCGTCTAGCGCGAAGCCAGCGATCGCCAGCGTCTCTCGCTGCGCGCAGGTCTTCTTCACCCAGTTATTGCTTCGTCCGCTGGCGTATACGCTGTCGCGGACCTTCGAGACCACGCCCTCCAAGCCGACCTTGCAGGCGTGGGCGAACATGTCGGCGCCTTCGATCTCGAAGCTTTCACTGAACTGGATCTCGGTGCCGGCGATGATCTTCTTGAGCTCCGCCTTCCGTTGGATGAGCGGAAGCTTCCGCAAGTCGCGCCCGTTCAGGTACAGCAGGTCGAAGGCGACCAGGACGATGCTGGTGGACTTGCCCTTCAACTCGTTCTGCAGGACCGAGAAGTCCGTCGTGCCATCGGCGGCCGGGACCACGACCTCGCCATCGACGATCGCGGATCCGGCCTTGATGTGCCAGGCGTCGTCGGCGACCTTCTTGAAGCGGTTGGTCCAGTCGTGACCGCGGCGGGTGAAGACCCTCACCGCCTCATTGGCCAGATGGATCTGGACGCGGTAGCCGTCGAACTTGATTTCGTGGATCCATCGGGCGCCAGAAGGCACCTTCTCGATCGAGGATGCCAGGGCCGGTTCTACGAAGCCGGGAAACGGCGCTTTGACGCCGATCGCCGACGATTTGCGCCGCTGAGACGCCACTCCACGAACTCCAACGCAACAACTCGCGGACTCAAGCCGGGACGGCCGGATTCGTTTCCGGAACCCGCGAATCCTTGCGGCGTTGAACTGCAACCATCGACAAGAGGAAGAGCAAAATGGCGGCGAGTAAGACCAAAAAAGCGACGGTGCGCGGACGCAAGCAGGACCGCGCCCGGGTGGCGGGCGGGCAGAAGTATGAAGTGGCATACGAAGCCAAGAAGAGCGGCCGTTCGGCGTCGGCCGTGAAGAAGGCAGTCAAGAAGGTCGGCAACAGCCGTAAGCGCGTTGAGAAGCGGCTGGGCCGCTAAGGATCGGTGCGTTCTAGAACGCCATCCCGTCGACGACGGTATATCTGACGTCGACGACGTTCCGCATCGACCAGTCGACATACGTAACTACACCGGGATGATCGTCTGCCACGAAGATATCCCGGTGCAGAATGACGATGTTGCGGTTGTCCTCTGCGCCGTCCCTCTGCATCGACGACTTGAAGATAACTGCGTCGCAGCCGAAGTACGACTTCAGGTATTCCGCGACGATTTGCGTGGCGATGTACTCGCGTTGCCGTTCGTGCGGTCGCACGGGTCGGCTGATTTGGGCTTGCATCTGTTCGATGAACTCGTACCGGCTGTGCATATAGAAGTGCGCCCGATCGGCTGCGCGACGGTCAAAAACCGTAAAGTCGAAGACTTTGAGCGGCACGCGAGTGGTGAATCTGCCTATTGCGATCGAGTCACCGATGCTTGGCCTGAGTTCGGCGATTGCGGTCGCGTCAGCGAACGTTGCGTAGAAAACTGGGATGAATTCAACATTCATGCGCCCACTCTGTGCCCTTGAGGCCGGCGGAGCGCCCAAGAGCCGTGCGCCATCTGTTTGTAGCGCCTGCTCGCTCAGATCGGAGTTCATCAGGCGCGCGCGATAAAGAGTTTGACCGGGTGCGAGTTCATAGAGTGGCCTCACCGGACCTTCGCCATATTCCTCTGGCTTGCCGAATAGTGCATCTAAGCGTTCTTTGATGCCGAAGAAGCGTGAGGAGAACTGCACTTCCTTGCAGAAGTCCTCCCATTCGAAAGTGTACCTATTGGCAAACCAATAGTCGTCCTGATCGGCCTTTTCCCTAGCGCGAGCGTTCTCGATCGGTTCGAAGTTGTACGCGTCCGTGTAGTAGCGCTCTCCGCCTTGCGCGATTTCATGGTGGGACGCATCGGGCAGCGCGTCCAGCACGGCTTGCAGCACGTCGCCCGACGAGCCGAGCTCTTCGGCGAATATCTCTTCGTACGGTTGTCCATAGGTGCCGTGGTAGACCCGGTCACTTTCTGGGTCCGGATCGACTTCGTACGTTTCATCGCCAGGCTGATAGTGGGTTTGGAACCAGCGGTCCGCCTCTTCGGCGAGTTCGTCTATCTCCACGCAGGCGACGCCTGTGTGAGTTGAATCGAAATCGCAGTCGTCGTCGGATCCGACTTCCAGGATCCAATCACGAAGTGGCCCTTGTTGGAGACAACGCGAACAAACCTTGGTCACGCGCGCTCCCCTTGCTGTGGACCACTTTGGATAGCTCTACTTGGGAGCGGCGGTTCTGTCGACCGATCGGGATCGATCTGCTTCTCGTTCAGCGGGTCCGCAGGGACACCGTAGGCGAGAAGCTGTTCCTCGATGCCAAACACCCAGAGCTACACCGCGAGCTGTTCGAGTTGCCGGGGACCAATCGGGCAGGCTAGGGGGGCTTTGTCCTCTCTGCCTGCCCATAGCTGATTCACTGCGGTTGACGCCGGCCCGGATCAGAATTCCGCGTTTTCGGACGACTTTTCCAAAATTTGGACAGCGGGTTTGCTACCTTGCTCGTTGCGCTTCTGCAAAGGGTCTAACCTTTTGAAATGACGAGCGTAAAAAACGCTTCCCAGAGCCCTGTGCGGTTGGTGCGTTGCGGTTTGATAAAATAACCATTGGTGTTGGATGAAGCGTCCAAGAGGTTTTTCCAAACTGCAAACCCGGTGAGGCTAGTCGTGGTGCGTTGTTAGCGGTTGAGGGCCGGGGAATGGTCGTACGGTACAAGCCGGGAATATCCCGGAGGCTTACTTTCGGAGACGGGCATGGCTAAAGCCACGCAAAGGCGAGAACCGAGCCTGGCAAGGTTCATGGTAGGGATGGGTGGAATCCTATCACAGTCCGAGACCGTCGTTAGAGCCTTTGGCCCGGACCGGGGCTTTATTCTCATGCTGTTGGCCGTCCTCGCCGGCCTGCTTGTCCCCCTCGGCACGGTGCTGTTGATCGCCCGTGGGATAGCCCGACATATCGGTTGAGTAGTGGGGATAGCTGTGGTTGTGAAGCTACCTGCCCCAAACGATATTGATACATTGGCAGCAGGGTGATTTTCTGCAGCTCATGGGTATCCGATGGTCAAGCCTAGAAAGGTAAATCTCAGCGACTTTCTGAAGAACAGCAACCTCGCTGTTCCAAAGAGCCCGCCATGGGTTCACAGCACCGCGTCGAGCAATCTGATCCCGATCCTCAACGACGAGAAGCTTCTCGCTGTGAAGTGCAATGTCTTCAAGGGCGAAAAGCTCTGTTATCTGTTCGTGGGCCGCGCCGCCTATAAAGGCAAGGACGCGCTCAACCCCGAACCATGGCAGCTCCCATCGGTCTTCGTGATGCGCTTCAATAATCCACCGCCGCTCAAGCGCATCCATCCCTTTGATACAGGTGCCTTCGAACGTGGGGTGATGCCCGATTACCTATCGACATTCAAACTGGAAGACTTCAACCTCGGTACCGATCAAGACCAGATTGGACGGCTTATCTCATTGTATTTTGGAACGTCGCGCCGGTACGTCGATCGGGACGCAAATGACCAGAAGAAGTTGAAGGAAGAGCACCTGCTCGACATGAGCCACGACAAGATTCTTGCGGTCTCTAAGCTTTACAAGGAAGGGTCGACCAGGGACTGCGACGATCGAGGAGCGGTGATCGAGCTTCAGGTGGAAGAGGATATTCCGCTCAAGAAGGAAAATCTGCTGGGCGTCGTCATCCCCGAAGAATATCAGCGGACGCCTGGTGTCGTTCAATCATTGAAACAACTGACAAATGTGGTCGAGACCTATCGATTGTTGCCACTGAACATCAGCCATCATTACGGCCTGATCTATGAGTGCGTGGAGCAGGTCTATAAGCGGGCAGGGATCAACCTTTGACGCCTGACGCTATGGTAGTCTCCGCCGCAATCAGGCTGTCGCCGGTCGACTCGATCGGTGTACCCGTCTTTCTGGCCGGCAACTCGATGTATCTTCCCGAGATGGACGCAGACTTCAACATCAGCGCCTTCCTGCACTTCGATAATGCCGACGGATACGAAGTGACTGGCCTCATTCCAGACACCTACCGGCAGCAGCTGTTCCGCATTGGAGATCCGGCGCCTATCATCTTTTGGATAGACCAGTCGCCATATATCGTCGAAGGCGACGCGGAGAGAGCAAAGCTAGAGGAAATCTTCGGTACGAGGTCCCGAACCCATCCCGTCCTGAAGGACCTCGGGGGCATGTTGCACGACGCCCGTACGGGGGTTTTCAGGCGTCAGCAGGAGGAATGGCTCGCGCGAGAGCTGGAGTTGGCTTATGGCGACGTCTTCCTGGAGCCGCCGAGCCGCACAAAATATTGGATACACCGCTATAGGGTCGCGCTTGAGAATGCCCGGAAGTTGACGCAGCCTCCGCATCCCATTGACGTACGCTTGCGCCGTGCCTCGACGGAATGGATGGAGAAATTCGCTACCAAAGCCGAACTGCCCATGATCTCCGCGCTTCTTGGGGAAGCCTCTCAAGGCGTCTATTCGATTCGCCAGATTGGCGAGATCATGTTTGCGTACCTAAGCAACAAGTTGTCTGCAGCCCGTTCGGTCGAGATAAACAAAATCGCGGGCGACAAGACCATCCGATCGCTGTTCCCTCACGGGATGTATGACTTCTACATCCAGAACGGTTGGCCCAACGCTCCGTTTGAATATGCCAAGCTGAGCTTCGTCGAACTGATGAAAGAACGACTGGTGCAGGGAAAGGAAAGCTGGACGTGGGACTCAGCCCTTCAACTCTCCAAGCTTTTGTTTGGCGATAAAGACGTTCCTCCCGAAGTCGAGGATGTCGCGATGATGTACATGAGGCCGATCCTTCAGGACTACAAAAGGATGCTAGATGAGGTGGCCAACATGTACACGTATAATGGCGAGCCCATATCCAGCGAAGGCATCCTGGAGCGCTCAGTGGCGATTCTTGATGGTTTCGCTCGGATTCAGGAACTGGGCCGCGTGATCGTTGGTGCTGACCGCGATAAAACCGCAATGATGGATGGGCGCTATCAGGTCAGTGAAAGTCAGATCACGTGGCATCGGCGGTATCTCGAAGACTGATTGGGATGGGGAGCGTGGATTGACATGAAGGTATTTTGGGCTTGGCAGTCGGTCATCCGTCTTCAACGCCTCGATTGCTTCACGCAGCGCGTCGCGCACGAAGACTCGACGTCCTTCGGCGTATCTGATTGCCAAGACGTGAAGATTTTCGTCATTCATTTTCCTCTGGCGCGGGGCCGCTCTGAAGCGCCCACTCATAACCGGTCTTGTGTTTGAGCCGCTCGAGCAATTTGTCGATCCTGCCGGAGTAGATGGCCTCGACGGAGTTCACCAGATCCGGCCACTCCTTGGCGCCTCCTATGCTGTATCCAAGCGAGATTCCAAATTTAACTTCGAAGCGGCTGTCTTCAAAGAACAGCTCAAGCGCGTCGGAAACCGAATCATGCGCGTCGTTATGCGCGAACCGCTTGTTTCTCAAGCCAAGCACGACATCGTGGATGCCTCGCAATTTTTCCGGGATGCTGTCGCGCGAAAAGCCACTTCCGGTTCCACCTTGATGCAGCCTCACGTAGATGACTACGAAAGCTGTCGTCAGCATTTCGAGCTCCAGTAAAGCATCCATATTCAGTTCGAACTTGTATCCTGTCAGTCGCTTCTGCACGTGCTTCAGCGTCATCACGGCCGTGAACGAATTCAGCACCCTAACCAATTGCGTTAATTCGTTATCGACGGACTTCAGGATGACGCGCCCATTGTCTGCCATCGCCTGAAAGTGATCTCTCCATTCCTCGGGCAGAAATTGGAGCGCGTCCTCGGGCAAAGCGTAATATGCCTCGGGGTCTTCTGAAACGTTCACGTCCTCTTCTGCGGTCTTCATTGCAGACACCTGGTTCATCGCAGCGGCAACGCGCTCCGCATCTTCCTTGGGAAAGAAGCGAGCGAGTGAATTACAATAGGCGTTTCTCACTATCCAATAGGGCCAGGATTGATTGTTCTTGTTGCTGGCAGTCTCGGCGTAGAACGGAGGCGTCATGCTGATTCCGCGTTTGGTTGCCAGCATTTCCCGCGCGAAGTCGTTGACGTCGATAGACATTGATTTCGGCGGATCCAGCGCACTAAGGGCCTGCTGGTTGCGAGCGACGGCTGCTTCTTCTTTATCAAGGGCCGCTTGCGCGCTTTTGGTCGGCTCGTTTGGCACCGACGACTGAAATTTGCGGGTGTCACTCTTTCGCATTCGCGTCTTCCTTGACGCCGCGGGCGACGATTCGAAGCGCGCCGTCGGCCAGCGGTCGTTGCAACTCAAAGGCCTCCTCGGCGGGCGCCGTCATCCAGGTCTCGACCTCGTCGGGCGTCGTCAGGATCACCGGCATCGCCTTCGGATGGATGGCGTACACCTCGGCATTGGCCTCCGTCGTCAGGAATGCATAGAGGTCGTTTGTGGTCTCGCCTTCCTTGACCTTCCGGACGGATGTCCAAGTCGTCCAGATGCCGGCGAAGCAGGCGAGGGGACGGCTCTCGTCGAGCGCGAACCAAATGTCGCCGCCTTCGGCCTTGTTGAACTCGCTGAATGAATTGAACGGCACGACGCAGCGGTTCTCGGGTCCCAGCCAGCGCGTCCAATGTTTGCTCTTCACGTTGCGGATGTTGGTGGTGCCGCCGTCGGGCTCCACGCGGAGCAACTCCTTGAAGTCGACTGCCTTGCCTTTGGCCTGCAGCTTCTCGGCGCGCTTCTTCGTCGCGTCCATCAGCGCCTTCGATGACGACGGCATGCCCCAGCGGGCAAGCGCGAGCTCACGGCCGTCGGCGCCGTTCCGGACGATCGGCGCCCTGTAGTCCGGAAACACGCCGGGCATCGGCGGGAGGTTTCCGACGTACCTGTTAACGACCCGAAACAGCGCGCCGATGGCGGCTTGGTTGGTCGTGATTGAGTAGAGATTACACATTCAGGAGACTTCCGGATCAGGATGGCGAGCTCGCTGGGATAGCTGTAGCAGCGTCGCCGACGGTCGGCGACCGGCCTTGGCACACTTGCTGCAGCGGAGGCGGCTCGCCAGGTCGTGGACGAACGTGGTCGGCGGGTGGCGCAGCGTCGCCAGGTCGACGTCCCGCTTGGTCTTGCAGCGCGAACACTCGATCTCGAGCCACGCGTACATGCCGTTGATGGCTTGGTCGACGGTCGGAGAGGGGTCGATCGGGCCGCCGTCGGCCCACATGCGCTCGTTCCATGACTCGCACAGCAACTTGTCGGCCTGGCGGAGGAGTGCCTCCCCCTTGGTACGGGCTTCGGCCGACTGCGCAGCGAGAATGCTGGTCATCGCTCGCGCGCGGCTGAGCTCCTTGGCGAGCGCCTTCCGGTCTCCTCCGGAGAGGGGCGTCGGGTGGTGCTTCGGGGCCATGGCAGCATCCAGTCTTGGGCGCGCCGGCGACTACTCGAACGTGGGCCAGCAGCCGTCTTCCTCATTGTGCCCACTGCGGCTCGGGCACGTGTTGTCCAGCAGACGTTGCCCAACCGCTTTCCACAATGCTTCCGGCCCGTAGAGGCGAACCGCGTCGACCTTCTGAACTTCGACGGTTCGACCGCAGCGCCGGCATCCCACCCTAAGCAGGTGGCTAGGAATTTGGTCCAGCCGCTGCGCCCCGATAGACGCCCGAAGGCGCTGATCGGCCCCCTCGGGGGCAGGGTCCTCTAGAAGGGCCTTCCAGTATTCCGGCGGCAGAGCCGCATCCGGAGCCAATCCGGGGCTCGGAAGGGTGCTTTTGCCGACGGCAGCGGCCATCTTTTGCATCTGCTTTGGTGTGGGCATGCGCCAGCTCGCAGGTCTATCAGCCATCCTCCTATAGAACATAACAAGAACAAAAGAGTCGATAGGCCCGCGAAAAGATTTGCATTGAGCAGGGGCTATGCTGTCGGAACCGGTTGCAATTGTTCGTCTCGAATCCGACGTCCCGAATCGGAGTTCTGCGTACATGGCCCCGCGTGCCAACTGGAAAGGTTTCCTGCGTCTCTCCCTGGTTACGTGCCCCGTCGCCCTCTATCCGGCGACTTCTGACAGCGAGAAGATCTCGTTCAATCAGCTCAACCGGACGACTGGCCACCGCATCAAATATCTGAAGGTGGATACGGACAGTTGGCGACGAGGTGCCGAACGAGGACATCGTCAAGGGCTATGAGGTCGAGAAGGGGCAGTTCATCGAGCTGACCAAGGAGGAGCTCGAGGAGATCGCGCTCGAGTCCACGCGGACAATCGAGATCGACGAGTTCGTCGATAGGACCGACATCGATCCGCGCTATCTCATCCGCCCGTACTACCTGCGGCCCGACGGCAAGGTCGGCCACGACGCCTTCGCGGTGATCCGCGAGACCATCCGCGAGATGGACAAGGTTGCGATCGGCCGGGTCGTGCTTACGAACCGGGAGCACATCATTGCGCTCGAAGCGCGCGATAAAGGCCTGATCGGCACGTTGCTGCGGTATCCCTACGAAGTGCGAGATCCCGCCGAGTATTTCGACGACATCCAGGACGTGAAAGTCACGAAGGACATGCTCGACCTGGCCAAGCACATCGTGAATCAGAAGGCTGGTAACTTCGAGCCCGACAAATTCGAGGACCATTACGAAAGCGCGCTGGTCGACCTGATTAATCAGAAGCGCGCCGGAAAGGTGATCCGCCCGAAAGAACGGCCTAAAGGCGAGAACGTGGTCGATCTGATGGAGGCGCTGCGGCAGAGCGTCGGTCGGGAAGCGACGCCAGCGAACGCAGGCAAACCAGCCAAGAAGGCGAAGAAGGCATCCGTTGGCCAAAAGGAAATGTTGATGCCCATCGCCGGCAAGAAGCCGGCGAAGGAAGCGGCGGCGAAAAAAACCGCGACGGGCCAACGGCGGAAGTCGGCCTAGGCGGTTGATGTCCCGGCACCGGCGGTGCATCAGGAAGCCGCGCCCCAACGCGCGATAAGGTTCCTCAATCGGACGCTTCGATGACCTTCACGATCGGCATCATCTCGGATACGCACGGCCTGCTCAGGCCAGAGGCGCTGCGCGCGCTGGTTCCGACGTCAGTATGGGAGCGAGCAGGGGGATGGTTCGAATGCGCTACCCATCCCGATCCGCTCGGACCCCGGCACGACGAGCGCGGGCTAAAGGCCTACGGGAGATCCAGCCTTGGGGGATCTTACATTCCAGCGCCGCTGAAAGAACCCGCACTCTCTCGTCGGAGGAAACGGGGGCCTGCGAGGCTTTTGCGGCCTCGCGCGGATGAAGAGCCATCCCCAGGTTATCCCGGCGCACCGGAACCGTGCCTTCCCGGTCGTCGTTCGGAGGCAGGACCAGCAGCGAAAAAAGCTTAGCTTCCCATTTGATCCGCGATCGCAAAATGCGGGCTTTGACCGACAGATGGCCCGCTCAGACGCCTCGAGTTGGGGGCCCGTGAGCGCCACAGCGGAAGACGTACGCCTAAGTTCAGGGGAGCCGCGGTGCCGCCGGTGGGGGAACGGCACGATGCGAGTCTGGCGTCGTCCGCCTGGGCGACGATGGGACCTAGCGGAGGGAGCCACAACATCGCGGCTGGGCGCCGCGGCGCCCCTTGTCCACGACCACTTCCGAGGGGGCCCTGATCATGCGCACGTCGTCCGGATCGCACGGTAGGATACCCTGCGATCCGGGCTGTAGAAAAATTAGCTTCCCAATGCCGGTCCCGAAGCCGGCGGCTTGTACACCCGCAAATGATGCAGGCGGCCCCGCTCCGATCCACGACGCGCAAACGAGGCGCCGAGCAGTTCTACTAGCGTTCGCAATCAGTCTGCCGTTGGCGGCGAAATGCGAACTCGACTGAAGGAGATCAACTGTGCCCGTCGCCGCAAAGCAGACGCAGACTCACAGTTCGAGTGCATCTAAAACTGTGGACTCACAATTCGTGAGTTCGAGACTCGGAATAGGTGAAAACGGACTGCCTGATTTCGCTGGATATTTCCGACTGCTTGAGAATTCGAATGTGCGAAAAACGCGCGTTTATGCTCGCGGGCCCATTTCTCGGGTATTCTGAGTCTGTGCGGACTGCAGCCAACGCGGGCAGCGCCCCAACTGACGCTATTGCGATCGGCCGACCGGGCAGAGAGACGGCTAACCCGTCAGCTTCTTAAGATTTCGCAGCACGACGGCGGCGCTTTCCTCGCTCGATATGCCTCTCGTCGCCGCTAGTTGCTTCACGGTCTGTCCAACGTCGCGCGGCCTGGCGGGGTCCGCACCTTGGGATGTGAAAGGACCATCGGTTTCGGTGAGAAGGCGGTCGATCGGTAATGACGTAACCAACGCCCGACCTCGATCCGTCGCCAGCATCTGACTGTTGATTGAGAAGTAGCAGCCAAGATCTGCGGCTCGCCTTGCGTCCGCCGCCGATCCCGTGAACCAGTGAAAGACGAATTTCGCTCGTCCCTCCGGAACCTCTTGTTCGATCAGGTCGAGCACCTTGGGAGCCGTGCGCACACTGTGGATGGACAGAATCTTGCCGCCCGCCTGCGCGCAGGAACGCAAAATGCGGCGGAAGACCTCAATCTGACGGTCCATCGACGCATAGAAGCGGGGGCCGGCATCGAGACCCACTTCGCCGACGTAGCGCGTTTCGGCGAGAAGCCTTTCCCACAGATCGATCTCCCTCCAGCGCTCAGCCACCAACTGCGGATGAAGTCCGAGCGCGGCTCTGACGTATTTCGTGGACGACGCCAGCTTGTTGTTGCGCGCCCAAGCCTTCGGGGTGGTGGTGACCGCGAGGGTAAAGATCCTGAGCCGGTCGCTCTCGGCGACGAGCGCTTCGAAGTCGGGATAAAGGTCGAGGTGGCAGTGGAAGTCGACGAGCCTCATGCCGTCATCTCGGCCTCGGCCGCCGGTGAAAATGTCTCTACGCCGCGCAGCAATTCGCTGACCTCTGTAATGCCGCGCGAATAGACGCCGGCCAACCCGTCGAGGTGGGCGATGTCTTCGAGCAGCGGTCCCGGCTTGTGGACCAGAACACGGGCAAGATCGGGGCGGCCTTCGAGGCGCGCCACGGCGTATTGGAAGGCGCGCACCTGTTTGCCTTCCGCCGTCTGCGTGCTTAGCCGATTCCGGTGAATGTCGATCCTGTATCCCGTGGGGTCGTTCCCGCGCCCCCATGCGTGGTCAAAGGCGGCTTGGCGGATGAGGCACGGGACACAATGGCCGCAGTGGGTGTGTCGGCCGGTCGCGGATTTGACCCATCGGCCGGCTGCTGGATGAGCGCAGGAGAGGGAGTCGCCGGCGAGATCGCGCAGCAGGTCCTGGTTGAGGCATCTGTCCATCATCTCACCCTTCGTCTTGTCCCAGTACCGGTTGACGATGACACCGTCGATCGCGATCTGCGACAGCAGTTGGTTCCAACGACGCAGGTAGAAGGGGTGGGTCGTGCGGGTGCTCAACGATCCGAGCCTGACGGCGTCGAGCGGAACGTTGAGAGCGATCAGCCCGTTCTCCGGGACTTCGAGCGAGAAGCGCCGTCGCAATCCGGACCCAGCCATGGCGGCTATCGCGATGAAGAGGAACGAACGGCCGCGGGTGCTTTCCTCGCGACCGACTCCGGGAGCGATATTGCCGGTGAAGCTCATTCCCAGGCGGATGCGCTTCGGTTCGCGGTCATCGCTCCGGTATGCGGACGCGACGTCCATGAACAGATCCTTCTGCGGTTTGCTGATCGCTCCGTCGCCGCCATGGCTGACGAATAGGGGGTAGGAGCCCTGCTGCAGACGATCGATCGCGCCGATCAGGCTGTCCAGCCCGCCGGAGAACAGCGCGACACTGTCAAACCCGTGGTTCTGGAGACCCGCAACCGGACGCCTGACGAAGTCGGCCATTTCTTCGGGGCGTGCCCTGAACGACACCAACCAGTGGTCGCCGGTAAGGAATCTCAGCATTTTTTCGAGCAGTGCTCGCTGTCCGGTCCAAAGCTCTGGATCGGATACCGGCACGCAAATGCCGAGTTCGCGCGTCCACGCGTCTTGCGACGTCTGAACGCGGTTGATCCGCGTATCGGCGGCGTGCACCATGGCCGCGAGGACCAGGACGTCGATACCGACTTCGCTCGGATAGACCCCGAGCTTTCCGAGGCTCCGGATGACGCCCGCCATTCCGAATCCCAAGGTCCGATTGCCGCTCAGAAGATCGAGTCGGAATTGGGCCTTCCACCGACCCGTCAGGTCCGGCGCCTCGTCTCCAGGTCCCATCTGTCCGATCAGCGCATAGGCCGCCATCACGCCATCTCCTCTTGAGCATCCGTCGCGAGGTCATCATCAGTGTCGTGATCGCGACCGTCTTGATCCGATCCCTCCAACAGGACGACCGAACGTTCGTAGATGTCGTCGATGGTCGATACGATCCGATCCAGGGGAAAATCCTCACCGGCCTCGGCCATCGCGTCGTTCACGTTGCCGCGGATAAAGTCGTTGATCTGTTGTTCGACGTTCTGGACCGAAGCCACGTCGCGGGGAATCGAGACGACCTTGTTTCCGATCGCGTTGAGCAGCCTGTTCTCGATCGCGTTGGCGATGAAGGAGGCGAGGAATGACACCGAGGTTTCGGGAGAAGGCCGTTCTAGATCGGTCTGGGCCTCGCTGATTTCGGCCAGTGCCTTGAGGTAGGCCTCTCTTGCGAACGACTCGTCGAGTTCGCCACCGGGCTCGCAGATAAAGTCGACCAGCGCGGCATAGATGTCTTGGACCGGCAGCGTCGCCAACTGCGCGAGGCCGAGGCGGCGGACGGTCTCCTGAATGCCTGAGGTGCCGGCGCTCGAAAGGATCCGTCCCAAGCTCGCCGTGGCGGCGCGTTCCGACGCCATGCGCTGCGTCGCGCGATGGGCGCCGCCGCTCGATTTGCCGACGAACGACCGGACCGCGCGGCGGAGGTTTCGATTGGTCCCGTCACCGCGTCCGGGACCTCCGCCGCCCGCACCGCCTCCGCCGGACTTGGCGAACTTGAAGAAGTTGGTACGGGCGCTCTGGAAGCGGTTCGGCGCCGGCGCGTCGCCATCGCCCGGGCCGCCGAAATTGTCTCCGCCTGCCGGTGCATTGCCCGGATTGCCGGCAGGGGGGCCGCCGGCCGGGTTCGCTCCGCCGGGATTGGCGTTTCCGGGGGCGGGGGTACCGGGAGCACCGGGACCTGGCGCACCCGGAGCTGGAGCGTTGGGCGGCGGAGCGCCGGGTGGAGGACCTCCAGGACCGGGCCCACCGACCCAGTCCGGCACCAGCGGATTGCGGTTGTTGCCGCCGCCGAACGGATTAGACGTGCCCATAGCCGCGGCCCCCGCGTGTCGGTTTCTTCGGCTCCAATTCGCTCTTCAACAGCGGATTTTTTGTCGTCTTCTTCCACTTTTCGCGCAGCGCCTCGATGCGGGCCTTCGGGGTCTCTTCGGTGACGAAGGAATGTCCAGATGCGACCCATAGACCGACGCGATCGGACGGCAGGGATTCGAGGATGTCGACGTACCGGCCTTGCAGTGGCGAGTGGGCTTCGACGAGGACAGCGATGCCCGCCATCGCCGCCGGTCGTACGTCGAAACTCGACACCTCGCGCATCTTCCGGCGCAGGGCATCGAACAACAGCACCACTTCGGGAAGAACGAGGTTTCTGACGTCGGCGAGGACCGACTTGGCCGCCATGTCGCCGCCTAGCAGCTTCTCGAGAAACGCGGCGAGTTTGGGCGGCAGGGGAGCGGCAGATCCGAGGTAATTCTTCCGGTCCTTGATCACGAACAGGTAGGGTTTCAACGAAACCGCGCCGAGATCCGGCTTGACCGCGGCCCATCGCATGACGTCGGGGCGGGTCTTCCATTCGTCGATCACGGGGTTCGTGTTCTCCGGAGCCCCATTTTCCTGGCCGTCCGCCGTCGCGGACCCGGCGCCGTCGGCGACGATCTTTTCGATCAGCGCTATCTCCGGACAGATGCCATCCTCGGAGTTGGCCGCAGTCGTTGCGATGTGATCGAACACGGTCGGATGGAGGTACATCTCGGCCAGCATGACCTTCGCCAGACGGGGCTCTTCGATGGCGTTGCCGAAGCCTCGCTCGTTGGCGACGGCAAGCCTGAGCGCGAGAGCGTTCAGGAAGCGTTTGATCTGTCGGGGATTCCCCTTCGTACCGGCAGCCAGCACGGGGCTCACGCGGTCGGCGAGCGTCACCGCGTGGACGATCTCGTCGAACCGCTTTCCGACCGCAGCCTTGATCGCGTCGTGGTCAATCCCCTTGCCCTCCCAGGGCTTGCTCAAGGCGGCGCGACCGAGAGCCAGCAACTTTTCGAACTCGGGCGAGTCCTCGCCGAGGGCACGGCCGAGCAGTAGGAGCGTGACGTATATCCCGGTCTCGGTCTCGCCGAGGGCGGGGATCCGGAACGGCACCTGAAGAAGCTTTTCCAGATACGACCGCGTGTATTTCTGACCGGTGTCGTGGGGATTGTTCGAAGAGACGTCAATTTCGGGGAGGTTCTTGAAGTGATCGCGGACCGCGATTTCGATCATGCCTTCGTCCGCTCCGACGATGAATGCCGTCCTGTCCCAGAGCACGAACAGCCTAATCGCTTCGAGGGTCTCGATGGCGGTCTGAGGTAGGCAGCGGTCGAGGTCATCGATGAGGACGACGAGCCGCTTGATGCCGGCCTTCTTGATCAGTTCCTTATAGGCCTCGCGGAATTCCTTGATCTCGGTCGGTACGCTCTTGCTCGCGGCCTCGTCGCTCTTTTCCTTCTTGAAATCCTCGATCTGCTTGATGGCCGCTTCGCGCGCCTCCTTGTCGGTGAAGGCGTTCTTCACGCTGTCGACGACGGAACCGAGCAGATCGTCGAGGCCCGTGAGCGGCAGGCCGGTGTAGGCCGTCAGCGCCAGTCCGCCGCCTTTCTTGGCGACCTTCAGCCAGTCCACGCTTTTGAGGATCCGCTTGACCTCTTCGACCGCTTTGGTGGCGAGTGATCGCTTTTCGATGAGCCCTGTCACCACGCCTTCGATCAGCGCGATCTTGGCGTCTTCGAAACCCTGGAATTGCCAGCCGCTGAATTTGAGACAGAGCACGTCGCCGTCATCCGGGAAGGCCTTCTCGACCATCTCCAGCACGCTCGATTTTCCGGCGCCCCAGTCGCCGTGGACGCCGATCGTGACGGCGGAATCGACCGTCTCGTTGATCAGTCGGACGATGGTCTTTGAGATCGCCTCGTTGTTGAGGAGATCGACCTTGGTCTCTTGGTCGCTCAGATAGCCGAGCGGTGAACGTTTCGCCGTAGTCACGCGATCCTCCATTGCCCGGGTCCCTTCGCCGCGCCGGATAAGCCCTGGTCATCGACAACATCGAGTGCCAAGGCCCACCAATGAGCCGCGGGACGAGGGTGCTTCTTCTGCGCGGATGGTTTGAGCCGCTGGCGGCCCATTAGGTTCGGCCCCGCTCACGGACCACAAAATCAGCTCACATGGGTATAGTGTTGGTTGCAAATGCTTGGTTCCAAATGACTAAAATTTAGCGTATCTCCCATATTTGGTATCTAAAACAAGTAATTCCAGTAGATATTGCGCCAAATCGACACAACCATATGTAGAGTATTAGCTAAGTCGTCGCGCATTCCAGATCCGGCTAGACTTCTCTTTGTATTTCAAGGCCTTGCATGAATAAGCTAGCGATCTACCTCGACGGTACGTTCAACACGCTCAACAACAACACCAACGTCTGGCGGCTGAAGTCACTTACCTCGGAGACCCCGGAGCAGCGCGTCTATTACTCGCAGGGCGTCGGTACGATCCGCGGAGAGGTGGTCCGCGGAGGCGTTGCCGGCTACGGCATCGACGACGAGATCATCCAGGCGTACACGTGGCTGATAGAGAACTTCGATGACCGCGACGAGATCTTCATCTTCGGCTTCAGCCGCGGCGCCTACACGGCCAGGTCGCTGTCAGGACTAATCAGCAAGTGCGGAATCCTGCGGCTCGGCGCGCCGTTGTCCATAGAGCAGTTGTACGCCCGATACCGGCTGTACGTTGCGCCGACCATCAGGTCGCTGCTCGGGAAGCCTCTGCCGGCGGAGGCTTCAATCGAGGAGAGGTGGCTCACGAAGTATTCGCGGCCAGCGAAAATCAAGTTCGTCGGCGTCTGGGACACGGTCGGGTCGATGGGCATCCCCGTCGGCAGCGCCGAAGCCAAGGTCCACAAGTACCGCTTCCTTGACACCCATCTGCGCCTCGACAACGAGTACGCGTTCCACGCGCTGGCGCTCGACGAGCACCGGGCAAACTTCGAGGCGACGTTCTGGACGCGGACTGTGAAGACAGGAGAGGCGGGAGCACCCGAGCGCGCTATCGATCGCGTCGAACAGCGCTGGTTCGTCGGCTGCCATGCAAACGTCGGCGGTGGCTACGCGAGCGATCCGCTGTCCCAACGCCCGTTGGTCTGGCTCATGGAGAAAGCCGGCGCTCTGGGACTCGCCTATCGCGATAAGGTCGAGATCGATGTGACGGAGAAGGTCCCGACGATCAACGATTCCTACAGCGAGTTCGGGAAGGGGCTCTACCACTTGTTTTCGAAACGGTTCTTTCGGCCGGTTGGAACCCCGCCGGAGACGGGCACCGCGGCGACGACCTCCCGGATCAATGAGACCATCGACGGCTCCGTATTCGACCGCTGGCGCAGTGACGCCACGTACCGTCCAGCAAATCTAGTCGCATGGGCCGAGGCGAAGAAGATAGATCCCGCCACGCTGGTCGGCGCTGTCATGGCGGCCGACCCAGGCGTCGCGGTACGCTGAAGCAGGCCAGATCGCACGGTATTGTACCGTGCGATCTGGCGGACTTAGCTTCCCACGTTTTGCCCGTGCGGTCAGTCACGCCCGCGGTTCTGTGCGTCATAGGGGACAGACTCAGAATTGCCGAAAACAGACTCGGATTCGGAGAGAAGGTTCAGACGTTCGACAACACCTCTACCTATATCCGAAATTCGCATAAGGTATATTATGGAATTTATTTATACTCAATTGGATCAGATATTTACACCCGTTTCCTTCCATTGCAGCTTCACTGGCTCGACATTCTCGCCGCCTTGACCTGAGCATCGATCCACACGCCGCAAGCATCGATGATCTTGTCTGAAAGCCGATATTGCCGCGACCTGATCCGGCTGCAATAAGCGAGCCTCACGAGATCGCAGATGACTGCTGACCAGACGTCCGTATAGGTTTGCGTCTCAGAACAAGAACAAACTTCCGAGGAAGCAGACCCATGAGTTTTTCCCGCCGCACGCTTCTCAAGGCCTCCGCCGCGACCGCCGTCTTTGGCGGTGTCAGCGCGCCCTATGTGGCCCGTGCCCAGGCCGCCGAGTTCTCGTACAAATACGCCAACAACCTGCCTGACTCGCACCCGATGAACGCCCGCGCCAAGGAGATGGCTGCGGCGATCAAGAGCGAGACCAACGGCAAGTTCGACCTCCAGATCTTTCCGAACAACCAGCTCGGTTCCGACACCGACATGCTGAGCCAAATCCGTTCCGGCGGCGTCGAGTTCTTCACGCTGTCCGGCCTGATCCTGTCGACCCTGGTGCCGGCGGCCTCGATCAACGGCATCGGCTTTGCGTTTCCGGACTATCCAACGGTCTGGAAGGCCATGGACGGCGACCTCGGCGCCTACGTCCGCGGCGAGATCAAGAAGGCCGGTCTCGAGGTCATGGACAAGATCTGGGACAACGGCTTCCGCCAGACCACCTCATCGACCAAGCCGATCACCGGCCCGGATGATTTCAAGGGCTTCAAGATCCGCGTGCCGGTGTCGCCCCTGTGGACCTCGATGTTCAAGGCGTTCGACGCGGCGCCCGCGTCGATCAATTTCGCCGAGGTCTATTCCGCGCTCCAGACCAAGATCGTCGAAGGCCAGGAGAACCCGCTGGCGATCATCTCGACGGCAAAACTCTATGAGGTGCAGAAATACTGCTCGCTGACCAACCACATGTGGGACGGCTTCTGGTTCCTGGCCAACCGGAGAGCCTGGGAAAAGCTCCCACAGGACGTACGCGCCATCGTCGCCAAGAATATCAATGCCGCCGCGGTCAAGGAACGTGAAGATACCGCCAAGCTGAACGCCAGCCTCCAGCAGGAGCTCGCCGGCAAGGGCCTGACCTTCAACCAGCCCACGGTCGCGCCCTTCCGCGACAAGCTGCGGGCTGCCGGCTTCTATGCCGAATGGAAGGGTAAATATGGCGAGCAGGCCTGGGAGCTCCTGGAAAAGTCCGTCGGCAAGCTGTCGTAACGCGCTGGGGCCGTCATGGCTCATGTCGAGGTTCAGGTGACCGAAATGGTGGGCGAGGTGGCTGTTCAGTCCCCTCGCCGACCTTCATGGCTGGCCTCGCTGGAGCGCGTTCTCGGCCTCGCCGTTGAGATCCCCGCAGCGATTCTGGTCGTCGCCGAGATCGCGATCTTGTTTGCCGGTGTGGTCGCGCGCTACGGCTTGCATCGGCCGCTGATCTGGTCGGACGAGCTTGCCTCGATCCTGTTCCTGTGGCTGGCCATGCTGGGCGCGGCGGTGGCGTTCCGCCGCTCCGAGCACATGCGCATGACCGCGATCGTCGCCAGCGCAGGACCTGCAGCGCGAGCGTGGCTCGATCTGGTGGCGGTCTCAGCCGCGCTGGCGTTTCTGGCGATGATCGTCTGGCCGGCCTACGACTATGCCTACGAAGAGAGCTTCATCACCACGCCGGCGCTCCAGATCTCGAACATGTGGCGCGCCGTCGCGTTACCGGTCGGCATCTGCCTGATGGCGGCCTTTGCCTTGTTGCGTCTCGTACGCGCGGCCGATTACCGGACGGTGCTGACGGCCGCGCTGACGGTCGCTGTCGTCGTCGGGCTGTTCTGGCTGGCACAGCCTTACCTGCGGCCGCTCGGCAACCTCAACCTCCTCATCTTCTTCGTCGGTGTCGCTGGCTTTTGCGTATTCGCCGGCGTCCCGATTGCGTTCGGCTTTGGCCTTGCGATTCTCGGCTATCTGGCGCTGACCACGCACACGCCGGTCATGGTACTGGTCGGACGGATGGACGAAGGCATGAGCCATCTCATCCTGCTGTCCGTACCGCTCTTCGTGTTCCTGGGCCTGCTGATCGAAATGACCGGCATGGCGCGGGCCATGGTGGCGTTCCTGGCGAGCTTGCTGGGCCATGTCCGCGGCGGTCTGCATTACGTGCTGGTCGGCGCCATGTACCTGGTCTCCGGCATCTCCGGTGCCAAGGCCGCCGACATGGCTGCAGTCGCGCCCGTGCTGTTCCCGGAGATGAAACAGCGGGGTGCCAAGCCCGGCGATCTCGTCGCGCTGCTCGCGGCCACCGGCGCCCAGACTGAAACCATCCCGCCAAGCCTGGTGCTGATCACGATCGGCTCGGTCACCGGCGTCTCGATCGCCGCCCTGTTCACCGGCGGCCTGCTGCCCGGCGTCGTGCTCGCGCTCACGCTCTGCACGCTGGTGTGGTGGCGCTATCGCCGCGAGGACATGAGCCATGTCCGTCGCGCCACCGCGTCCGAGATCGGCAAGACCTTCGTCATCGCCCTGCCCGCGCTCGCGCTGCCCTTCGTGATCCGCTACGCCGTCGTCGAAGGCATTGCGACCGCCACCGAAGTCTCCACCATCGGCATCGTGTATGGCGCCCTCGTCGGCCTGATCATCTACCGCCGCTTCGACTGGCGGCGACTGTTTCCGATGCTGGTTGAGACGGCCGCGCTGTCGGGGGCGATCCTGCTGATCATCGGCACCGCCACCGGCATGGCCTGGGGCCTGACGCAATCAGGCTTCTCACGCTCGCTGGCATCAGCCATGACCGGACTGCCGGGGGGAGCTGCGAGCTTCATCGCCGTGTCGATCCTGGCCTTCACCATCCTCGGCAGCGTGCTGGAGGGCATTCCGGCAATCGTGCTGTTCGGGCCGCTGCTGTTTCCGATCGCCCGCGCCGTCGGCGTTCATGAAGTGCACTACGCCATGATCATCATTCTGGCTATGGGTATCGGGCTATTCGCCCCGCCGTTCGGCGTCGGCTATTATGCCGCCTGTGCCATCGGAAAGGTCGAGCCGGCCGAGGGCATCAGGCCGATCTGGGGCTATCTGCTGGCGTTGCTGGTGGGATTGATCATCGTCGCGGTCTTCCCCTGGATCTCGATCGGATTCCTGTAGAGCGCGCGGCGTCAAGGAGGATGTCGATGAGCGATCGGAACAACCAGTACAATATCGGCCTCGACAAGACCCCTGCCAACTACGTGCCGCTGTCGCCGCTGAGCTTCCTCGCGCGCAGCGCCGCCGTCTATCCTGACCACGTCAGCACGGTCTATGAGGGGCGCAGCTTCACCTGGGCCCAGACGCATGAACGCTGCAAGCGCTTTGCGTCGTATCTGGCGGGTAAGGGCATCGGCGTCGGCGATACCGTCGCGGCGATGCTGCCGAACATTCCGGCGATGAACGAGGCGCATTTTGCCGTGCCGATGACCGGTGCCGTGCTCAACGCGCTCAACATCCGCCTCGACGCGCCGTCCATCGCGTTCCAGCTCGATCATGGCGGCGCCAAGATCATTCTGGTCGATCCCGAATTTTCACTCGTCATCACCGACGCGCTCGCGCAGATGAAGGGACCGAAGCCGTTCATCGTCGACGTTGACGATGTATCCTTCAAGGGGGGCAAGCGCATCGGAGAGATCGAATATGAAGCCGCCGTTGCGCAAGGCGATCCGAGCTTCACGGCGATCCCGCCTGGGGATGAATGGGACGCAATCGCACTGAGCTACACTTCAGGCACCACCGGCAATCCCAAGGGCGTCGTCACGCATCATCGCGGTGCCTATCTGAACGCCGTCAGCAACATTCTCGCCGGCAATCTCGGCCAGCATCCGGTCTATCTCTGGACGCTGCCGATGTTCCACTGCAACGGCTGGTGCTTTCCCTGGACCCTTGCGGCCGCCGCAGGCATCAATGTCTGCCTGCGCAAGGTCGAGCCGACCAAGATATTCGAACTGATCAAGCAGCACGGCGTGACCCACATGTGCGGCGCGCCGATCGTCTACAACACGCTGATCAATGCGCCCGATGCGCCGAAGGGCGGCACCGCCCGCCGCGTCGTCGGCCTGATCGCCGGCGCGGCGCCGCCGGTCGCCGTGCTCGAAGGCGCGGAGAGCATCGGCATCAAGCTGACGCATGTCTACGGCCTGACCGAAGTCTACGGCCCCGCCTCCGTCTGCGCCGAGCAGCCAGGCTGGGATGAGTTGCCCGCCGCCGAGCGCGCGAAGATGAAGCGGCGCCAGGGCGTGCCCTACCCGCTCGAGGAAGGGGTCACCGTCATCAATCCGCAGACCATGCAGGAGGTGCCGCGCGACGGCGAGACCATCGGCGAGGTCATGTTCCGCGGCAACATCGTGATGAAGGGCTACCTCAAGAACGAGAAGGCGACCAAGGAAGCTTTCGAAGGCGGCTGGTTTCACACCGGCGATCTCGGCGTGCTCGACGCGCACGGCTACGTCACCATCAAGGACCGCTCCAAGGACATCATCATCTCCGGCGGCGAGAACATCTCCTCCGTCGAGGTTGAGGACATCCTCTACAAGCACCCTGCCGTGCTTTTTGCGGCCGTCGTCGCCAAGCCCGATCCAAAATGGGGCGAAGTGCCCTGCGCCTTTGTCGAGCTCAAGGACGGCGCGAGCGCAAGCGAAGCCGACATCATCGCGTTCTGCCGAACGCATATGAGCGGCTTCAAGACGCCGAAGGCGGTCGTGTTTGGACCGATCCCGAAGACCTCCACGGGCAAGATCCAGAAATTCCTGCTGCGCAACGAGGTCGGCTCTGCCAAGGCCATCACGGCATGAAGCGCGCTCGGGCCTCAGACCCCCGTAGAAGCACGGGAGATGTGGCTGCGTCGTAACCTTGAAATGATCGTGCATGCCCGACGACATCGGGACACCGCAGGAAAAGATTGGAAAAGATTAGAGGCGCATTTACGTTTCTCTCCCGTCGGATTCGCCGATTCCACCTGATTCGCCGCGCAGGCTGCGCGGCCGGCGACCGGCTCGGTTGGGGCGCTTCATGCGGTTCGTGTCGTGAGCACAGACGTGCGTGTGCGTCTGGCGCTGCTGCTATTGGTGGCCGGATTGCTGCTACCGCGCGCGGCGGACGCGCAGGTCATGCGCGAGTACGGTGCTTTCGCAGGCTCCGAGAATTTTGGCTATCCCGGTCCAAACCCGCCCGGCGGCTTCGGCAATTTTGCCAATGGCAATGGCTTTGGCGGCATGGGCGGCGGCTCGATGTTCGCTACCCCACCCCCGATGCCGGGTTTTGGTGGCGCACCGTACGGCGCCGGCAATATTGGCGGCCCGGGGATGCAGTCGAACCCTGGCTGGAGCGCCGTGCCGCCAGGTCTCGCCGGCGCAGGCAGGCTCGGCATGCGACAGGCCTTTGGCGGCTCCGCGGCTTCCTCGCAGACCGAGACCGCGCAGGCCACGTTCCTCGCGATGACGCAGTTCACCCAGACCCTGCTCGATCCCGCGATCGATGGACGCGGCCTTGGCCGTCCCGAGTTCGACACGGAGCTCTCGAACTATGCCGATCTCGGCAACGACCGCACGCATGGCGGCATCGGGCGCGAGGCCTATGCGGCAATCTACGGCAAGCCGTCACTTGCAGCTCCGCATTGGAGCATATGGGCTGCGGGCTTCGGCGGTTCGCAGGCCACGACCGACGGCAACGGTTCGTCGGCCCGCAGCTACGCCACGGCCGTCGGCGCCGACTACTCGCTCTCGCCGCAGACGCGGATGGGATTTGCGCTCGCCGGCGGCGGCACCGGCTTTGCCAATAGTTTTTCGAGCGGCCGCTCCGACCTGTTCCAGGCCGGCACCTTCGTCAGGCGCTCCATCGGCGCGGCCTATGTCGCGACCGCGCTGGCTTATGGCTGGCAGGCTATCACCAGCGATCGGCAGACGGCCATTGCCGGCGGCGATCAGCTCAGCGCCGCCGTCAACGCCAACGCCTATTCCAGCCGTATCGAGAGCGGCTACCGGATCGCGACGCCATGGCTCGGCGTCACGCCCTACGTGGCCGGCCAGGTGACGATGTTCCGCCTCGCCGCCTACACGGGACAGTCGTCCTACGCCGATCCATCCCAGCCGTCAGCGATCAGTAACAGTTTCACCGACGGGCGGAGCGAGCTCGGCCTGCGCACGAGCATGTCCTTCGTGCTGGCGGGCAGTCTGCTCGATCTGCGTGGGCGCGTGGCCTGGGCGCATGATTTCAGCGCGATGCAGGCAATGCCTGCAGTGTTCCAGGCGATCTCCGGCCAAGGTTCCGGCCAAGGTTTCGTGATCGGGACCACGGCGCTTGCGCCGAACTCGGCGTTGACAGGCGTAGCTCTCGAGCTGCGCGGCATGAACGGCTGGTCGTCCAGCGCAAATTTCGACAGCGAGCTGTCGAGCCTGGTGCGCGCTTACACCGGCAAGGCGATTGTCCGCTACGCCTGGTGATCGATCTGCAAGACACAAGCGAGAAATCCCGCCCGCATGCACGACTGCGAACGGGATTTCTCTTTGCCGTTACATCTTCTTATAGGCGTCGATAATGGCCTGGCCGTCCGCACCGGCCTTCTTGAGCCAGTCGGCGGTAAGCTGCTCACCGATCTTCTGGAAACCCGCCTTCAGCGCCGGACTGGGCGGCTCAACGGTCATGCCCTTGGCCTTGAGCTGATCGATGTACCAATTGGCCTTCTCTTCCCATGCCTTCCAGCCGCGCGTTTCCGCGGTGGCGGCGGCCTTGAGAATGGCATCCTGTGTCGGCTTGTCGAGCGCCTCGAACGCGGCTTTGTTGACGAACGTGTAATCCTTCGGAATCCAGGCCTGCACATCGTAGAAGTACTTCAGCGACTCCCAGGCCTTGGAATCGTAGCCCGTCCCGCCCGACGACATGAATGAATTCACCACGCCCGTGGCCAGCGCTTGCGGCAGCTCCGCGGCCTGAATCGTGACCGACTGGGCACCGACCAAGTCGCCGATACGCGCGGTACCGACGTTATAAGCGCGCCATTTGAGGCCTTTCATGTCTTCGATCGAGGCGAGCGGCTTGTTGACGTAGACGCCCTGCGGCGCCCACGGCACCGCGAACAGAAGCTTGAGACCTTGCGCGTCCAGCTTCTTTTCGATCAGCGGCCTCGACGCCTGATATAGTTTCATCGCTTGGGGAAAGCTCGTCGCAAGGAACGGCACGACATCGATGCCGAACACCGGATCTTCGTTCTCGTGGATCGAAAGGAGCAATTCGCCCATTTGCGCCTGCCCGGTCACCACGGCGCGCTTGATATCCGGCGCCTTGAACAGCGAGGCGTTGGGATGAACCGTGATCAGAAGCTTTCCGGAGGTGGCGGCTTCGACGTCCTTGGCGAACGCCACCAGGTTTTCCGAGTGCGGATTGTCGACCGGATATGCCGCCGGCAAATTCCATTTGGTCTGGGCGAAGGCAGGCGTGGCGGCAAACAGCGCGCCAGCGATCAGTCCTGAGAGCAACAAGCGAGACGTCATCGAGCTTCTCCTCACGGTAAAACGCGCCAACCTCAGTCGGGGAACGCGAGCTTGGGCAGATATAAAACGATCTGCGGATATTCGGTGATGATGAACACGGCGGCTAGAAGCAGCACAAAGAACGGGAACGCCGCCCGGGCGACAGTCAGGGTATCGCGACCGCTCATGTTCTGAAGCACGAACAGGTTGAAGCCGACAGGCGGGGTGATCTGCGCCATCTCGACATGAATGATGAGGTAGACGCCGAACCACACCAGATCGAGCCCGGCCTGTTTCACCATCGGCAGCACGATGACGGCAGTCAGCACGATCATCGAGATGCCGTCGATCAGGCAGCCGAGGATGATGTACATGATGCTCAGATACAGTGCGAGCATGCCGGGCGTGAGCTGCTGCCCCTGGACCCAGGTGGCGAGCGCCGCCGGGATGCCCGTATAGGCCATCGCGGCGGTGGTGTAGGCGGCTCCCGCAAGGATGAGCATGATCATGCAGGTCAGGCGCGTCGCGCTCATGACGCTCTCGACGAAGTTCTTGCGCGTGAGCGTTCCGCTCCACCACGCCAGCAGCAGCGCGCCCGCGACGCCCCATGCTGCGCATTCGGTCGCGGTTGCAAAGCCAAGCACGAGCGAGAGGAAGACGGCGAGGATCAGCAGCAGGCACGGTACGAGCTTGGCCGACTCCTTCAGCTTCCGCCGGAACGGCATCGGGGGATCGCGCGGCGGGATCTTCGTCGGATTGAGCAGCGACCAGATGATGATGTAGCCGGAGTAGAGCACCATGACGAGTGCCCCCGGCAGGAAGCCGCCAAGGAATACCTGCAAGACGGAGACGTTGGCCGTGACTGCATACACGACCATCGGGATCGACGGTGGGATCAGCAGGCCGAGTGTGCCGGAGCCCGCCAGAGAGCCGAGGCTGAGGCCCTTGTCGTAGCCGCGTCCATCGAGCTCAGGTAGCGCGATCTTGCCGATCGTCGCGCAAGTCGCAGCCGATGAGCCCGACACCGCCGCAAAGATTCCGCAGCCGATGACGTTCACATGCGTCAGCCGCCCGGGCAGCCATTGCACCCAGGGAGATAGGCCTCGAAACATCTCTTCCGATAACTTCGTCCGGAACAGGATCTCTCCCATCCAGATGAACAGCGGCAAAGCGGCGAGAGTCCAGGACGAGCTCGCACTCCAGGTCGTGGTCGCCAGTACCGAACCGAGCGGCAGGCTCGTGGTCAGAGCCATCGCCACGAAGCCGACGAGTCCCAGCGACACTGCGATCCAGACGCCGCTCCCGAGCAGCAGGATCATTACGCCAAGCAGAATGAACGAGAGTTCGATCATGCCGAGATTGGCCATGGTCACCCTCCCCCGCCCTGCGAGATGCGCTCGATGAACTCGTCCGGCGTCTCGTCCGGCGATGCCTTCTCGTAGCTCGGCCGACGGCCGCGCAGCACGTTGATCATCTCGTCGATCACCGCGATGGACAGTATCGCGAGGCCGCCAGCAAAGCCGAGCTGCGGAATCCACAGCGGGACGGGGACGACGCCCTGGGCCACGTCGTTGAAGCGCCAGGAATCGTAGGCCATCTGCGCCCCCCAGCGGGTGAAATAAAGGATGAAGATCGTCGCGATTCCGAGTGCCACGACCTCTGCGAGCTGCCGCATGCGTCCGCGCAGACGCTCCAGCAGAAGGCCGACGCGGATCATCTCGCCACGTTTGAAGGTGTGAGCCAGGCCGAGAAAGGCCATCGCGGCCATGCACCAGGACGCAAAATCGTCGCCGGCCGGAATGTTGATCGCGAACTGCCTGCCGACCGACATGACCATCATGATCGCAAATATCGCGACCAGGAACATGCCGGCAGCATAGCCCGCCCCGAGATAGAGAAGGTCGAGAGCGCGCCGGAGCAATCCCGGTGCTTCGATGTCGTCATGCTCCGCCAATGCGGCCCCCAATCCTCGCGCACCCCAATATTCGGCGCGTTGCCGGCTTCGTTGATTATGGCCGCCGTCACACGCCTGTCTTTGAGACGTTAGACCAACACGATACGGCCCCTGCAAGCAAGGAAGATGCCGGCGCGTTGGAGAATTTCCCCCAGCCGGGCCTACACGGTCTCCAGCCGCAGCCCGTCGTAGGCCGGCACCACGCCCGCGGGCAGCGTCCGCCGGATGACCTCGTAGTCGACGTCGGCGGTCATGTTGGTGATGACGGCACGCTTTGGCTTGAAGCGTTCGATCCAGGACAGTGCGTCGTTGATGCTGAAATGGCTCGGATGGCCGGTGTAGCGCAGGCCGTCGACGATCCAGAGATCGAGGTTCTCCAGGGCGCCCCAGCTCTCGCGCGGAATGTCGTTGAGATCGGGCGTGTAGGCGGCATTGCCGATGCGATAACCGAGGGCGGGAATGTTGCCGTGCTGGACCAGGAAGGCGGTCATGGTCACATCTCCGCCCTTGCCGATGACGATCTGGCTCCCGCCTGCCTCGATCGAATGCCGCGTCAGGATCGGCGGATAATCGCTGCCCTCCGGCGAGATGAAGCAGTACGAGAACCGCGCCATGATGTCCTTCGCGGTCGACTGGTTGAAATAAACGGGAATGCGCTTGCGCATGTGGATCACCACGGAGCGCAGGTCGTCCATGCCGTGGGTCTGGTCGGCATGCTCATGCGTCAGGAACACTGCGTCGATGTGGTCGACGTCGGTCGCGATCAACTGCTCGCGCAGGTCGGGCGAGGTGTCGATCACGATACGCGTGGTGCCGTGGTGCGATGTCCTTTCGACCAGCAGCGAGCAGCGGCGGCGGCGGTTCTTGGGATTCGCAGGGTCGCAGGCACCCCAACCGAGGGCCGGGCGCGGCACCCCGGCGGAAGAGCCGCAGCCCAGGATCGTCAGCGTCAGCGTCATGCGGCTCTGAACCTCAAGCTTTCACCTTGGAGAACAGGCGGAAGAAGTTTTCGCTGGTCTGGCGTGAGATCTCGTCAAACGACACGCCACGCGTCTCGGCCAGCACCTTCGCAACCTCGACCACATAGGCCGGCTCGTTGCGTTTGCCCCGGAACTTGCCCGGCGCAAGGTAGGGCGAGTCTGTTTCAACCAGAATACGGTCGGACGGCAATTCGGCCGCAAGCGCGCGCAATGTATCCGACTTCTTGAAGGTCAGGATGCCCGTGAAGCCGATATAGAGCCCGAGCGACACAGCTTTCAGCGCCAGCTCGCGCCCGCCGGTGTAACAATGCAGCACGGCGCGAAACGATCCTTTCGCCGCCTCCTCTTCCAGGATGCGGGCGCAATCCTCATCCGCCTCGCGGGTATGGATTACCAGCGGCAGGCCGGTGGCGCGGGCAGCCGCGATGTGGGCACGAAAGCCCCTCGCCTGCGCTTCCGGTGAGCCGTCATCGTAGAAATAATCGAGCCCGGCTTCGCCGAGCGCAACGACTTTGGGATGCTGCGTGAGGGCGATCAGTTCGTCCGGCGAAATGCCGTCTTCCTCATCCGCGTTGTGCGGATGAGTGCCGACCGTGCAATAGACGTCGTCGTAGCGCCCGGCGATGGCGAGAAGCTGATCGAGCCTGCGCACCCGCGTCGAGATCGTGACCATGCGCGTGAGGCCGGCCGCACGGGCACGCGACACGATCCCGTCGAGATCTTCCGCAAAGTCGGGAAAATCCAGATGGCAGTGGCTGTCGACCAGCATTTTTCGAGTATCGCTTTCCAAAGAGTCCCGAGGTCGGACGGGACCATCCTTTCACAGGTAGGCGAAGCGTGCGGGGACGTCAACGGGACCGAAAATGGCTCAGTCGGCCGGTTCCGAAGCACATTCACCCAAACGCTGAGACCAGCAGTTGCTGCGGTATCAGAGGTCCAAAACCTCTCGTACCTTGTGCGCGAGCTTCTCGCTCCTGTATGGCTTTTGCAGCAGATGCACACCGGGATCCAGCCGGCCATGATGGAGGCTCGAGTTCTCGGTATAGCCCGAGGTGTACAGGACCTTGATGCCGGGGGCCATCTGCCCGACCCGCTCGGCGAGTTGGCTTCCGGTCATGCCGCCAGGCATGACGACATCTGTGAACAACAGATCGGGCGCACCTGAACGCGCCACCTCCTGCAGCGCGGAACGTCCGTCGCTGGCCTCGGTCACACTGTAACCCAAGCGGCGCAATTGCTGGACCGCGAATAGGCGCACATGAGGATCGTCCTCGACAACGAGGATCGATTCAGTGCCCGTCGCGAGAGTTGCAGGAGTCCAGGCTGATGGAACAGCGGTCGTCGCATCGGCTTTGGCACGTGGCAAAAAGATCTTCACGCAGGTGCCGTGTCCGACCTCGCTGTAGATCTGGATGTGGCCGCCGGTCTGCTTGACGAAGCCATGCACCATGCTCAACCCAAGGCCCGTTCCCTTGCCGACGGGCTTGGTCGTGAAGAACGGCTCGAAGATGCGATCGAGTATTTCGGGCGCAATGCCGCTTCCCGTATCGGACAGGGCCATCATGACGTATTGGCCCGGAATCACCTCCACACTGTGGGCCGCATAATCTTCCGACAGTTCGACATTGCCAGTCTCGATCGTCAGCTTGCCTCCCTGCGGCATCGCATCGCGCGCGTTGAGAACGACGTTGAGAATTGCAGTCTCCATTTGACGGATATCGGTTGTTACTCTCCACAACGATTTCGTCAGCCGAAGATCGACTTCGACATTCTCGCCAATAGTGCGTCGCATCAGCGCATTCATGCGCGTCACGACCTCATTCAGATCAAAAGTGCTCGACTCGAGCGCCTGGCGACGAGCAAAGGCGAGCATCAGATGCGTCAGACCTGCGCCGCGCTCGGCGGCCGCAAAGATAGGTTCGACCAGCTTTCGATGTGCATCGTCATCTTTCATCTCGTCCAGCAAGGTTTCTGCGTTGCCGAGAATGACCGTCAGGAGATTGTTGAAGTCGTGCGCGATGCCGCCCGTCAGTTGCCCAATGGCCTGCATCTTCTGCGCCTGCAACAGCTGCGCTTCCATCCGCTTGCGATCCGTGATGTCCTCGGTCAGGAAGGCAACGCCGCCAATATTGCCAAGGGTGTCAAACCAGGGGCGCACCTCCCAGCGCAGCCATTGCACGCGCCCGTCGCCCCTCGTGAACGAATCTTCATCGGCACGAAGCGTCTCGCCTGCAAGTGCCCGGCGATGAATGTCGCGCCAGCGATCCGGGATCTCAGGAAAGACTTCATAATGTGACAGCCCGCGCAGGTCCCGCCCCGCGAGGCCATAGTCGGCGAGCCACCGGTCGCTGTAAACGAGGTAGCGCAGTTCCTTATCGAGTATCGCAATCGCGGCCGGAGAGTATTTGATGAAGTATCTCAGGCGCCTTTCGCTTTCCCGCAAGGCTTCCGCTGCTTTTTGCTGAAGGGCTTCAAGGGCTCTGCGAGCAGAAATGTCTCTCACCGCGGCGATTGCCGCGGCTCTATCGGCCATTGCAACCGGACTGAGGCTGATCTCCGCTGGAAACTCCGTCGCATCCTTGCGACGGCCCCATAAGAACAGCCCACTTCCCATCATCCGGGTCGTCGGCTTCCTGAAATAGGTTTTGAGCTGATCGAGGTGTGCACCACGAAATCGTTCGGGGATGAGCACCTCAATTGGCTTGTCGGCAAGCTCGCCAGGCGCATATCCGAAGATATCCGTGACACGGTCGCTGGCGAATTCGATCAGGCCCGCGTCGTTGACTATGATAACAGAGTCTGGACTGGCCGCCAGGACTCCTTTGAACCTAGCCTCGCTCGCGCGCAAATCGGTTGTTGTCTGGTCTCGATGTGCGGCCCCCTTCCCCAATCGCAGGTTTCGTAATCGCTGCCGCAGTCCAAGTCTGGGCAAACTACCAAACCTTCCGAGCGTCTTGCCGTCCTCTTTGATGGCCAGTGGATTCAATTCTCACCTATTTGCTTAGGTGCGAAGAGCAGAGTCCATGACACGAATTGCATTGATTCGGATCAATGACTCCGACGAAGTCGCGCAGTCATCGTCAGTCGCGCGATTCGTTACCCATCTGGATACCTGTCTAAGGTGATCAGGTGAGGGATGGTACAGGTCCCGGAATCCAGCGCAGGTCGCCCAAGGCGCGCCTGAATTCCGAGTTGCCGGTCAACGCCTCAGGCCGCCGGCTCGATGTAGCGCGGGAAGGCCGGCGTCGGCGCTGGCAGCGTCGAGCCGGGCGCGATCCGCTTCGCGCCGCCGAGCATTGCGAAGTTGCGCTCGTCCGCGGGAATGCCGAGGCTGTCGAGCAGCAAGCTCGAGGCTGTCGGCATCGCCGGCTGGGCCAGGATCGCGATCTGGCGCACGACCTCGGCGGTGACGTAGAGCACCGTTTTCTGCCTGACAGGATCGGTCTTGGCCAGCGCCCACGGTGCCTCGCCCGCGAAATAGCGGTTGGCCTCCGCGACCACGGCCCACACGGCATTGAGCCATTGATGGATCTGCTGCGTCGACATTGCCTCCCGCGACGCGGCGACCATGCCGTCGGCCATCGCCACGATCGCCTTGTCGTTGTCGCTGAACTCGCCGGGCGCCGGCAGAACGCCACCGAGTTGCTTGGCGATCATCGACAGCGAGCGCTGCGCGAGGTTGCCGAGATCGTTGGCGAGATCGGCATTGATGCGCGCGACGATGGCTTCATGATTGTAGTTGCCGTCCTGCCCGAACGGCACCTCGCGCAGGAAGAAATAGCGCATCTGGTCGACGCCGTACTGGTCGGCAAGGTTGAAGGGATCGACGACATTGCCGACCGACTTCGACATCTTCTCGCCCCTGTTGAACAGGAATCCGTGGGCATAGACCCGCTTCTGCACGGGAATGCCGGCTGACATCAGGAATGCAGGCCAGTACACCGCGTGGAAGCGGATGATGTCCTTGCCGATGATGTGGACGTCCGCCGGCCAATAGCGCCAGTTCTTGTCGCTCTCGTCGGGGAAGCCGACGCCGGTGATGTAGTTGGTCAGCGCATCGACCCAGACATACATCACGTGCTCCTCGTCGCCGGGTACCTTCACGCCCCAGTCGAACGTGGTGCGCGAGATCGAGAGATCGCGCAGGCCACCCCTCACGAAGCTCACCACCTCATTCTTGCGGGAGTCGGGTCCGATGAAGTCGGGGCGATCCGTGTAGAGCTTCAGCAGCTTGTCCTGATAGGCCGAGAGACGGAAGAAATAGCTTTTCTCCTCGACCCACTCGACCGGCGTGCCCTGCGGGCCCAACCTCACGCCGTCGTCGTTCAGGCGCGTCTCGTCCTCGGCGTAATACGCCTCGTCGCGCACGGAGTACCAGCCGGAATAGGTGTCGGCATAGATGTCGCCGTTCGCTTCCATGCGACGCCAGATCTCCTGGGTCGAGCGATGGTGCTGCTCCTCCGTGGTGCGGATGAAGCGGTCGAACGACACATTCAGTCGCTCGTCCATCTCCTTGAAGCGGGCGGCGTTGCGAGCTGCGAGCGCGGCGGGTGTCAGGCCCTCGTTCTGCGCGGTCTGGACCATCTTCAGGCCGTGCTCGTCGGTACCGGTCAGGAAGAACACATCCTTGCCGTCGAGCCGCGCAAAACGCGCCAGCACGTCGGTGGCGATCGCCTCATAGGCGTGGCCGATATGAGGACTGCCATTGGGATAGGCGATCGCGGTGGTGATGTAGAAAACATTGTCGCGCGCGGGGGCGGCAACGGACGCTGCCTGCTTCGGCGCAGGCCGGGCTTTGGGTCTTGAGACCTTGGGCTTCACAGCCTTCGGCGGAGCGACACCAGAAGCCGGTGCGGCGATGACGGCCGGTGCTGTCGCGTTCCTGGCCGCCTTCTTCGTGGGAGCCTCGACTGCCTTTTTAGCTGCCTTCTTCACCGTCTTCTTGGCGACGACCTGCTTCTTCGCAGCCTTTTTGCCTGCCTTCTTTGCTGTTTTCGCGGCAGCCTTTTTCACGCCTTTCTTCGCGGCAGCCTTCTTGGTCTTTCTGACCTTCTTGGCAGCTTTGCGCGCAAGCGCCTTCACGGCCTTCTTCGTGGCTTTCTTGGCAGTCGTCTTGGCTGCCTTTTTCGCAACCTTCTTGCCCTTGGCGGTTTTCTTAGCTCGCGTTGCCACGACGAATTCCTTTACCGGCTTCTCGAAATATGAAATCGAATTTGCGTTAGGTTGTTGCTTTGAGCACGTTCATTTCGGAAAACCGCTCCGCACTTTTCCGGATCGTGCTCTAGCGCGTTGCGTCCGCCAGCCAGCCGAACACCGAGAAAACCAAGGGCTTTCGCTCCAGATTATAGGTTTCGGTGTCGCGCGCGGCGCGGACGATCTTTTCCCATACCTCGGCAAGGCGCGCAAGGCGCGGCAGGTTCTGGTTGGCGTTGGCCTCGTCCGCATGCAGGCGGTCCGCGATCCAGCGATCGACGCCGTCGATGAAGGCCGCAAGCGCGACGCGGTCGCTGGTGCCGAGCGATTCGCCGAGGGTGTGCAACTCGCGCGGATCGACCTCCGGCAGTCGCGCCAGGAGTGCCGCCGTGCGCTGCTGGAGTTTCAGCGCATCCCCGCCGAGCAGCGTCAGTGCCCGTGCAACGCTGCCCTCGGAGGCTTCTGCGGCTTCGCGCAGGGCGAGATCGGTCGGCGCGAGATCAGCGGCCGCGGCGGCTGCCCCTATCACCTCGTCGGTTGAAAGCGCGCGCAGGCGCAGCTTTCGGCAGCGCGACTGGATGGTGGCAAGCACGCGCGCCGGTGCGTGGCTTACCAAAAGGAATAGCGATCGCTGCGGCGGCTCCTCGAGGATTTTCAGAAGCGCGTTCGCAGCATTTGGGTTGAGCTCGTCGACGGTGTCGACGATGCAGACGCGCCAGCCTTCCGCGGCAGCCGTCGAGCCGAAGAACGAGATGGTTTCGCGCGTTTCGTCGACGGTGATGACGGTGCGCATGACGCCGCGGTCGTTGGCGGTGCGCTCCAGCGTCAGCAGGCCGCCATGCGAACTCGCTGCGACCTGCCGCGCCACGGCATCATCTGGATCGATCGCGAGGTCCCGGGCGTTCTGGACAGCAGGTGCAAGCGGCTGGCCGTGGGCGAGCACGAAGCGCGCCATGCGATAGGCCAGCGTCGCCTTGCCGATGCCCTGCGGCCCGCCGATCAGCCAGCCGTGCGGAATACGCCCGCTGCGATAGGCGGTCAGCAGCGCGGTCTCGGCCTCGCGATGGCCGAACAGAAGGCTCGTCTCGCGCGGATGCGGAATGGCGCTCTCGCGCTCGACCTGACGCGGGCTCATGCCGAGACCACCGAGGCCGGCGTCGGCAGGAGACGATCGCGCAGCGCGGTCCAGACGCGCCCGGCGACCGTGTCGGGGTCGGAATTCGCGTCGATCAGCACGCAGCGCGCGGGCTCGTCCCCGGCGATCTTGCGATAGGCCTCGCGCAGGCCCTGATGGAAAGTAAGCTTCTCGCCCTCGAACCTGTCAGGCGTGCCGCTGCCGCGCCGTACCGCCGCGCGGGCCAGGCCGATTTCGACCGGCAGATCGAGGATGATGGTGAGGTCAGGCTTGAGGTCACCGATCGTGACCCGCTGCATGGCGTTGATCAGCCCCGCAGGCACGCTGCCGAGACTGCCTTGATAGGCCCGCGTCGAGTCGGCGAAGCGATCACACAGCACCCAGACGCCCTGCTTCAGCGCGGGCTCGATCACGGTGCGGACGTGGTCATCTCGCGCCGCCGCGAACAGCAGCGTCTCTGCCTCCGGTCCGAGCAGCTTGCCCATGCCAGACAGCACCAGATGGCGCATGATCTCGGCGCCCGGCGAACCGCCCGGCTCGCGCGTAACCAGGGTGCGGAGCCTGGCCGCGCCGAGACGATCGGCGAGCTTCTTGATCTGGGTCGACTTGCCCGTCCCCTCGCCGCCTTCAAAGGTGATGAAGCGTCCGCGTCCGGACGGCCGCTGTCCCGTGCTCTCACTCATGATCAGAGCTTCTCGGCGCCTGCGCGGAACATGCCGATGACGAGCTCGCTGGCGCCGTCGATCGCGCGCCGCACGGTCGAGCCGGTGCCGATCGACTCGGCCGCATAAACAGGCGTTTCCACCGCGATATTGCCGCCGCGCCAGACCCTGACGACGCCGACCAACTGTCCCGCTTGAATCGGTGCGCGCACCGGGCCGCTATAGACGACGCGCGCGATCAGCTTGTCGCCGCCGCTCTTGTGCACCATCACCTTCACCGGCTCTTTCGCGACAAGCTTCACCGAGCGGCTCTCGCCGCCGAACACCTTGGCATAGCCGACCGGCTGGTCTGCCGCGATCAGCGTGCGGGTCTCGAAATTTCGAAATCCCCATTCCAGCATCTTCTTGGCTTCGGTGGCGCGGTCCTCGACGTCTTCAAGCCCGTTGACGACGACGATCAACCGCGTGCCGTTCTGCACAGCCGAGCCGACCATGCCGTAGCCGCCTTCCTTGGTGTAACCGGTCTTCAGTCCGTCGGCGCCTTCCATCGAATTGAGCAGCGGATTGCGGTTGGGCTGGCGGATCTTGTTCCAGGTGAACTCCTTCTCGCCGAACAGTTTATAGAATTCGGGGAAGTCCAGGATGATGTGCCGCGCGAGCATGCCGAGCTCGCGTACCGTCATCTTGTTGCCGGGGTCGGGCAAGCCGTTGGAATTGGCGAAGGTCGATTTGGTCATGCCGAGCTCGCGGGCGCGCTTGGTCATGAAGTCGGAGGCGAAGATCTTCTCGTTGCCGGCGATGCCTTCGGCCAGCGCGATGCAGGCGTCGTTGCCGCTCTGGATGATCGCGCCATGCAGCAGGTCATCGACCGAGACCTTGCTGTTGATGGCCGCGAACATGGTCGAGGTGCCGGAGGGCGCCCCGCCCTTGCGCCAGGCGTTCTCGCTGATCCGGTATTCGTCGGTCAGCTTGATGTCGCCCTTCTTGATCGCGTTGAACACGACCTCCGCGGTGACGAGCTTCATCATGCTGGAGGGCGCGCGCAGCTCATCCGCATTCTTCTCGAACAGCACGCTGCCGCTGGAGGCCTCCATCAGGATTGCGGTGGGAGCGTCGCCGTCGAAGCCGGCATCCTCGGTCTTCTTGGCGCCCTGGACGCTCTGGTTGGCGGCATACAGCACCCCGCCCCAGCTGAGGCTCACGGCGAGCGCCATCGCGACCAGCCCGCGCGCCAGCGCTCCGGCTGCGACGCCGGTGTGACGGAACGAGATGAGACGAAATGCCATGGCAAAGCCCTGAGAGCGGCGTTCTAACAAATGGGACCGGGGCGAACAACACGCAGACCGGTGCCTGTCCCAGAGATTGCACGATTCTCGCCGCATCCCTATCGTGGCACCTCACGTTTCCTGACCAAACCCCTGAAACAAGGCGGAAAAGCGATGTCCACCACCCGCGTGATCAAGACCAACGGGATCGACCTCTTCATCCGCGAGGCAGGTCAGGGGCCGCTCGTGCTGCTGTGCCATGGCTGGCCGGAACTGTCCTATTCCTGGCGGCATCAGATCCCGGCGTTGGCGGCTGCCGGGTTTCATGTCGTGGCCCCCGACATGCGCGGCTACGGTCAGAGCGCAGCGCCCGCCGATGTCGCGGCCTATTCGATCTTCGACCTGGTCGGCGACATGGTTGGCCTGGTGCAGGCGCTCGGCGAGACCAAGGCCATGGTGGTCGGCCACGATTGGGGCGCGCCGGTCGCCTGGCACGCGGCGCTATTCCGGCCCGACATCTTCACCGCGGTCGCGGGCCTGAGCGTGCCGCCGCCGTTCCGCGGGCGCGGCAGGCCGCTCGAGCTGCTGCGCCAGGGCGGCATCACCAATTTCTATTGGCAGTATTTCCAGGTGCCTGGTGTTGCTGAAAGCGAGTTCGAGCACGACGTCGCCCGCACCATGCGCATCGTGCTCGGTGGACGCGGACTTGCCGATCCGAACGCTGCGATGTTCGTGCAGGAGGGCAAGGGCTTTCTCGGCCATGCGACGGCTGAGGAGCCGCTGCCGGCGTGGCTGAGCGAGGATGACCTCGCCCATTTCACCGAAAGTTTCAGCAAGTCCGGATTCCGTGGCGGGCTGAACTGGTATCGCAACCTCGATCGCAATTGGGAGCTCACCGCGCCCTGGCAGGGCGCGCAGATTCACCAGCCTTCGCTTTTCATCGCCGGCGCGCAGGACGCCGTCATTACCGGCCTGATCGGTGCCAAGCGCGTCAACGAGCTGGAGCGCGTGCTGCCCAATCTCACGCGCAAGATGATCATCGAGGGCGCCGGCCATTGGGTGCAACAGGAGCGGCCCGACGAGGTCAACGCCGCACTGGCGAGATTCCTGCGCGAGGCGGCGTCGCGGTAGTTAGGCGAGGTCCTTCCTCATGGCGATGTGGGCCGCGCCCACAGATCCGGCTTCGGTAAATCCTTGCCTTGCGTAGAACCGGCGCGCGGCGAGATTGCTCGCGAGCACCGAGAGCGTCAGCGCACCGACACCCCGCTGCCGCGCGCTCGTTTCAAGAGCACCGAAAATCTGCTTACCGGTGCCGCGACCGCAATCGCGCGGCAGCAGCGCGATGTCGACGATATGCCAGCGCTCGCTCGCACAAGCGAGCAGCAGCCGACCGATCGCAGTTCCGTCCCGTGTGATGATCATTGAGATCGCCCCTGGAAACTGCATGGCATGGCCAGCCGCCTGACTGCGGAATTGTTGCGCGATCACCTGGCTGACGATCGGCCCGGACAAGCCGCTCGCTGTGATCTGCCCTGTCCGCACCTGCTCGAAGAGATGCCGGATGAACGGCCCGTCGATCGGGCTTGCGGGCCGCAGCCGCAGGGCCGGATCATGCGGGATGATGTCGAGCGACGCACGATCAATCATGACGCCGCTTCATGGCAGATTGCTCACCCGAAGGAAGGAAAGGTTCCCGCATAGGCAATACACCAGACGATCGCCAGCGTGGGCTGCGTGTTGTCGTGCGGCTGGTTCTGCCCGGTCAACGTGACGGCATTGGTCACCAAGGTCAAATTGCCTGGCGGCGGCACGAAGCCCGTGAAGTTCGGATCAATCGCCGCTGTCGTTCCTGCCGCTCCGGGACCCGCGGTGGCGCCTTGTGTGGTCTTGGCGCCGAGTTGCAGGGTATGCGTGTGCCGAGCCATGTTATCGCCGATCAAGGTCACCGTCGGGCTGCCGACAGTCTGACCGATGTCGTAATTCTGCAAACCCGGACCTTGCCCCTGGTTGATCGCGATCGCGCCGTTCAAGTTCGGCAGGGCGAAATTGGTCGTGCCGTTGCCGCCGTAATAGGTGCCGATCAATGCAAAAAGCGCAGTGAATTGCTGAATCGGCACCAGTTGGCCGCCGCAGGGCAGCCAGGCGCTATTGAAGCCGGTGACAGCAAAAGGAAACGGAAAGGCCTGGATTTCTCCAACAAACTGATCGGACATGATGTCTTTCCTCGAGAATGCGGGTGCGCGCAACCTAGCCGGATGATGGGAAGATGCCCTCGTTGCAGATGCAATAATTGGCAACGACCGTCGGCATCATGTTGTTGTGGCCGACGCTGTTTCCTGCGGTGGCGACGCAGGCGGCCATCGTGTCGTAGGTTCCGACGTTCGCAATCGGTGCATAGAGTTCACCTGCTGACGCCGTCGCAAGATGGACGGTCTGTCCGGGCGTCGGCGTCGTGCCCACTGTGGTGGACGACATCAGTGCGTGACTGTGGATCGGCATTTCGGCTTCGATCAGCGTGTGCGTCTCCTCACCCCCCGGCTGGCCCAATGTATAAGGCGGAAGGCTAGGACCCTGCCCCTGTCCGATCGGGACGCGGCCTCGCAGATCGGGAAGGTTGAACGTGGTGACACCGTCGCCGCCATAGGTGGTGCCGATCACAGTGTAAAGCACCTGATACTGAGCAATCGGCAGCGCCTGCCCGTTGCAAGCGAACCAGCCAATCGGCACCCGCGGAAAGCCAAACAACCTGATCTCGCCGACAAACGGATCTGACATCGCGTATGATCCTTTGCTTGTGCGCCCCGTTCGTTTGGTCCGTGAAGGCGCAAATATTCGGAATTGATGTGAATGGATTTCGTTTGCGACAACGCCTCAGCGCGGTCGATCAGTTTCGTGACGGATAAATCCCCTGAAGCGCAATCAGATAGCTGATGGCGAGATAGGGCTGCATGTTGTTGTGTGCTTGCCCACGCCCCTCGTTCACCAGATTGGTGCCGGGCGCCAATGACGTGTCGCCACTCCCGGCCGTCGCAAAGATCTTCGTCGGATTAGTCGCCGGCAGAGAGTTCGTTGCAAAGACGTTGCTGGTCGGAGGCACGGCCCCGCGTCCTCCGCCCCCGGTCGCAGCAGACACTTGAATGAGATGATTGTGAGCTGGCAGCTGAGATCCGATCAGCGTGACAGTCGGGGAACCGCCGACCGTGCCCACGGGATACTGACCGGCGTTGCCGGTAGAGCCGAGGATCGCGCGACCGCGCAGATCCGGCAGTGCAAAATTCGTCGTTCCGTTGCCGCCATAATAAGTGCCGAGCAGCGAGAACAGCGCTTGATTCTGCTGGATCGACATGAGCTGGCCGCTGCAAGGCGCCCAGTTTTTTGGAATGATCGTGCCCGCAAAAGGCATGATTTGGCCGAGTACTGGCGAGTACGGCATGACCCTCCCCCTGAAATTCATGCGATCCGTCGAGACGAATTCGATCAGGACGTCGACGCTTAAACTATAGAATGAATACTACTAGTGTGACCCGTCAAGATTGTTCACTACCCTGTGCTGACAGTCAAGCCACGCGCAACTATACATAAGCGCCTCGGCCGCGCCCCCTCGATTGCCATCAAAGCACGCCCTTGTTGCCGCCCTGCAACGGTTCGCCGAAAAGTGGTGCGGGAAGGGCTGGCTAATGCAGTTTGTTCGGCTCGCACGCTTGCGTTGTGCACTGCGTCTCGGCCAAATGCACGCAAAAATATAGGCGAATAATTTCACAATCAGAGATTTCAGTGCGGTCGCTTTTCAGGGAGCTGCCGCCAAGGGGGGCCGGTGAGTCACGCGATTGCGGTGGCCGAGCCAGATACAGCAGGGAAATTGGCGATCCGGTCGCGCGATCGCGCAGCTACGCCCTCACGATTCCTGCGCACTCTTTGGCGCGCAGCTCAACGCTTCTGCATCGCGGCGCTATTGACGCTCGGCGCAACGGCTGCGGCGAACGCGGCTTGCGATCAAACGACGGATTCCACGACGGGAGTGACCATCAACTTCACCTCAGTCGGCCAGACCTATCATCTGTGCTTAACCGTTGGCACGGCCGCGCCCTCGGCCGATGACTCGGTTGTCTACGGCGTTTATTCCGTCGCGGGTACAGATGCATTTTACAATGCGCCGATCGCCAATACGAGCGGCCATTCGGGCAGCCCAATATTCACAGCGGCTGACTATAGTCCGACCACGTCAAATGCAACTTACACATTTCATCCAACAAACCCGAACCAAAACGGTGTGAGCGCAAACGCCGGCCAGGCCGAGATCGATATTACGCTGAACAGCAAGACGGGTAATGGGCAGGACTCTATCATCCTGTACTACACACCGGGCTGTAGCGATTTCAACGTGGGCTGCACCGGAAGTTCGATAGCGAACACCCCTTACACGTTCACGATCAATCTACCCAGCCCGCCCACCGTGACCTCGATCTCACCGACCGCTGGTCCAACGGCTGGCGGCACGACGGTAATCATCACTGGCACCAATTTCACCGGCGCCACGGCGGTGAAATTCGGCGCCACCAATGCCGCAAGCTACTCGGTCGATTCCAGTACCCAGATTACGGCGCACACGGCCGCCGCCAGTGCTGGCACGGTCGATGTCACGGTCACCACAGCAAACGGCACGTCTGCGACCTCGTCTGCCGATCAGTTCACCTATACTCCGGTGCCTACGGTCACCTCGGTCGCGCCGACGTCCGGCCCAGCCGCCGGCAGCACCACGGTGACGGTCACTGGCACCGGCTTCGTCGTTGGCGCGACGACGGTGAGCTTCGGCGGGACCGCCGGCACTGGCGTCAGCGTCAGTTCCCCAACGTCCCTCACTGTGACCTCGCCAGCGCATGCCGCCGGTACTATCGACATCACCGTGACGACCGCAGGCGGCACCTCGGCGACATCAGGGGCAGACCAATTCACCTACATCGCTGCACCGACCGTTACATCGATCTCGCCCACCAGCGGCCCGGATACCGGCAGCACAAGCGTGACACTCACCGGTACCAACTTCACGGGTGTCACAGCCGTAACGTTCGGGGCGACGTCGGCCAGCTTCACATTCAACTCGGCGACATCGATCACGGCGACTGCGCCCGCCGGTACCGGCACCGTGGACGTCAGGGTGACGACTCCTGGCGGTACATCCGCAACATCGGCCGCCGACCAGTTCACCTATGTCGGCCCCCCGTCCGTTACATCGATCTCGCCGACGTCGGGATCGCTGGCTGGCGGCACCAGCGTCGTGATCACCGGTCTCAATTTGTCGGGGGCAACCGCCGTGAACTTCGGCGGAACTGCGGCAACGGGCTTTACCGTCAATTCGGCGACCCAGATCACCGCGACCTCACCGGCGGGTACAGGCACCGTCGATGTCAGGGTGACAACGGCGGGTGGAACGTCAGCCACGTCGGCGGCGGACCAGTTCACCTACCTCGCCGCACCGACCGTTACATCGATCTCGCCGACGGCAGGCCCGGGCGCAGGCGGTACGACCGTCACGATCACGGGGACGGGATTCTCGACCACAACGGCCGTAACCTTTGGCGCGACTTCGGCCACGGGCTTCACGATCAATTCCGCGACGTCGATCACCGCGACGGCGCCGGCCGGATCTGGCACCGTTGATCTCCGCGTGACCAATCCGGGCGGCACGTCAGCGATATCGGCGGCCGACCAGTTCACCTATGTGGCCTCGCCCACTGTTACGTCGATCTCACCGACAGCGGGACCCGCGGCCGGCGGCACTGTCGTGACGATCACAGGCACCAATTTCACCGGCGCGACCGCCGTGACGTTCGGTGCAACGGCGGCAACCGGCTTCACCGTCAATTCGGCGACCCAGATCACCGCGACATCGCCGGCCGGCACCGGCACTGTCGATATCAGGGTGACGAGTACCGGGGGCACCTCGGCAACATCGGCAGCCGATCAGTTCACCTATTTCGCGCTGCCGACCGTGACGTCGATCTCACCGACCGGCGGGCCGCTGGCCGGCGGCACGTCGGTGACGGTCACCGGCACCAATTTTACCGGTGCGACCGCTGTCAAATTTGGGGCGACGAACGCAACGAGCTTCACGGTCAATTCCGCGACCTCGATCACAGCAACCTCTCCCGCCGGGACCGGTACGGTTGATCTCACGGTCACAACGGCGGGTGGAACGTCAGCCACGTCGGCAGCAGACCAATTCACCTACGCCGCGGCGCCGACGGTGACGTCTGTTGCACCGAATGCGGGCCCCACGACGGGCGGGACGTCTGTCACCATCACGGGCACCGCATTGACCGGCGCAACTGCCGTGAAGTTCGGCGCGACCAATGCGACCAGCTTCACGGTCAATTCGGCGACCTCGATCACCGCGACGTCGCCGGCGGGCGCCGGCACAGTCGACGTCACGGTGACGACGCCGGGCGGAACGTCGGCCACGTCGGCATCAGACCAATTCAGTTACACGCCGGCGCCGACCGTCGGCTCGATCTCGCCGACCTCGGGATCCGCGCTCGGCGGCACCTCGGTGGCGATCACGGGGACCGGATTTACGGGCGCCACTGCGGTGAAATTCGGCGCCAACAATGCGACCAGCTTTACGGTGAACTCCGCAACCTCGATCACGGCGACCTCGCCGCCCGGAAGCGGCACTGTCGATGTTACCGTGACGACCGCCGGCGGCACGTCGCCAACGTCGGCCGCCGACCGGTTCAGCTATCTCTCTGCTTCGACCACGACGTCGCTCACGTCGTCGAAAAATCCGAGCAGTTCCGGCGATCCCGTGACGTTCTCGGCGACGGTGGGCAGTTCGGGCGGGACGCCGACGGGAACGGTGACCTTCAGCGATGGCGGCACCGCCATCGGCACCTCAACGCTGTCGGCCGGCATCGCGACCCTCACGACGGCAACGCTTGCCATCGGCAATCACACGATCACCGCGACCTATAACGGCAGCCCAGCGTTCAGCGCCTCGACCTCTCCGGCCCTGACCCAGTCGGTCTCCATTCCCGCCGACAGTGCCAGGCTGCGCGCGCTCCAGGTCAACGCGACCAAGATCGTGGCGCAGAACTCGGGCCAGGCAATATCAGGCGCGATCGACACCGCGATCTCCGAAGGTTTCAGCGATGGCGGACAATACATCACGCCGGGGTCTGGCGGGTTTCGGGTCAACTTCGCAGCGACGCCCGAGGATGACGACGACGACAAGCCGAAATCGGATGGCGCGTCCGCTCAGCAAGGTGGCAACGCCTATTCAAGCGAAGGGGCCGGCGGCCGTTCCGGCGCCGGCCGCGGTTCGTCGCGAATCGCCGACGCCTTCGCCGCGATCGATCGCGCAGCGCCCACCAAGGCGCCGCCGGCGCGCTTTCGTCCGCAACCGGACTGGCTGTTGTGGGCCGATGTCCGCGGCACCGGGATCGACCGCTGGGGCTCGTCCGGCAATATCGGCACGGGCGCCACGCAGGCCACGCTCTACGGTCAACAGATCAACCTGCTGTCGGGCCTGACTTACCGGGCAAGGCCCGACCTGCTGGTCGGCGTGGTCGGCGGCTACGAGAATTTCAGCTACACCGAGACCGACATCAACGGAAGGCTCAAGGGCGACGGCTGGACCGTCGGCACCTATCTCGGCTGGAAGATCATCCCGACGCTGCGCTACGACGTGGCCGTGACCTATTCAGGCATCGGCTATGACGGCACCGCCGGCACCGCACAAGGCAACTTCAACGGCAATCGCTGGATGCTCGCGACCGGCTTCACCGGCAGCTACCGCTGGGCCGATTTCAATTTCGAGCCGTCGGCGAAGGTCTATGCGCTGTGGGAGCGGGAGAACGCCTATGTCGATTCGCTCGGCACCCAGCAGGCCGCCCGCACCTTCTCAAGCGGCCGCGCCTCCGCCGGCAACAAGGTGTCCGTCCCCGTGCCGTGGCTCGATAGCGTGGTGCTGGCGCCCTATGCCGGCGTCTACGCCGACTACTATTTCAGCCAGGACGACGCGGCCGCCATCATCGCCGCCGGCGCCGTGCCGCTGGCATCGACGCCGCTGCTCCAGGGCTGGTCGGCACGGGTCACCGGTGGCATCGGTGCAAGGCTTGCGGGCGGCGCCACGGTTGGCTTCGGCGCCGAGCTCGGCGGCATCGGCGGCAACACGCAGATCTGGACATTCACCGGACGCGCGCGCGTCCCGTTCTGATCATCAAGCGGCAGCCCCACGGGACGGGCATCGTGCGGCAGCAGATATCGGGATCAGTACAAGCCGCGGCCGGTGAGGATGCTGCGCGCTTCGGCCGCGCCGTCATCGGCAGGCCCGGCAGCGCTATTGCTGGCGTAGCGGCCGTCCTGGTCGTAGGATACTTGGCGAACATTCTGGAGGGCCCGGCCGCGGCTGCGGCTCGAGGCCGACATCTCCGAGGTCGCGTTGAGCGAGGCAACATCGGCCGAGGTGTTGCCGAGGCTGTAGGGCCGGCCCTCCGGCATCGGCACTTCGCCGCGGATGGCGCCGCGGCCAGACGACGGCAGCTCCGGCACGAACGGCCTCGCCGAGGCGACCCGGACCATGGAGGGCGACGGCGCCGGCACGCCGGTGCGCAGGGTGGCCATCAGCTGGCGGTCGTCGGAGCCTTCGAGCGGCGCCCGACCAACATATTCGACGCGAACCTTGGCGACGCCGTTGCCTTTGAATTCAAGCAGTTCGGCGGCTTTGTTCGAGACGTCGATGAGGCGGTTGCCGTGATAGGGCCCCCGGTCATTGACGCGGACGATCAGCGATTTGCCGTTGGACAGGTTGGTCACGCGCGCATAGGACGGCATCGGCAGGGTCGGATGCGCCGCGGTCAACGAACCCATGTCGAACACTTCGCCATTGGCGGTCAGGCGGCCGTGGAAATCATCGCCGTACCAGGAGGCCATGCCCTCGGCGCGGTAGTTGACGTCCTCCTCCGGCACGTAGGTCCGCCCCGCCACCACATAAGGCTTGCCGACGCGATAGGTGCCGCCGCCCTTGGGCACGGGCTCGCCCCAGGCCACGACTCGCGGGCTCGAGGACACGCCGTATTTGGGATCGACCCGGCTGGCGAATTTGCTGGACGAGGCGCAATTGGCAAGCGCGAGGCAGCTGGCGACCACCGCGACGCACCGCGCGGCCCGCACCACCGAATCTGACCGTCGGATCCCCATTCGCCCCAAATACCATTTCACCGGAGACCGACCCAGCCCGCTTGCTGCGGGGGCGCCGTCCGGACCTCAACGCTCCGAGACGGCCCACCACCGTCTCAGCGGTAACGATAACGCAACCCGAACACGGCGGAAATGGGGAGCCCGCAGCGTTCGCAGCGGGATGGTAAACAGGACGTTCGCAATTCTCCGTTGATCTACGGTGCACCAGGCCCTCAACGCTGCCTCCGATGTGCCAGTCCCACACAAGCTGTTGCGCCAAAAGCTCACTCCACCCCCGATATCGCCGGCTTCACTGGAATTCTTTTGACTGTGCGAGGCTGCACGCGTTTTCTCGCCTGCAGGGGCGGGATTGGAATTTAACGATGATCGAGACGGTTTCGGCACTGATGGGTTTGGTAAGCGCGGGGATTTTCCTGGCCCATGCGTTTGAAGGCTACCGCACGAGGGCCTGAGGGCACTCGCGCGGGCGACATTGCATTACCTCTTCAAGACGGCGCGTTCGGACAATTTTAATCGATCCGATCGAACATCGAAGACGAGAGCAGGAGGTGTCACATGCGCAGACATGACCTCGTATCCGATGGCTTTCTGGCTTTGACCGCAGGCGGCTTGGTCCTGCTTTGCTCGAGCCTCGTCGCCCTGGCCTTCGGCTAATCCACAGTTCGCACCTTTCTGCTTTCACGACACGGCGCTCCTGCGGCGCAGCAGGCGGGATTCTCCCGCTCCCGTTTAGTTGATTGAATTTCCGCGTTCGGCGCCTCGACACATTTCAAGAGGCCCCACCAACGAAGGTGACGCACATGCTTGCCGAGAAATTCTTCCTGGTTCTGGAATCGCTGATCCGCGGCGGCCGCAACTACCCCGACGGAAGCCCCCGGGTCATCAGCACCTCCCCGCACGTTCCTGTGGCTCTGCCGAGCCGGAAATAGAAACGGCGTGCAGGTCGCTCAGCGCAAGCCGAACGGCGATCTGCGATAGAGACTGTCGCGCGCTTCGGTCTGGCAGACGAAGCTGCCGTCGAACCCCTGCCCATAGAGCTTCTGCCCCTTGCGGTAGTAGACGCCCTTTTTGAAATCCAGCCACACCACCTTGTCGCCGGGGCAATGGCGCTGGGCCTGCGCCTCGTAGCGGAACGGCGTCAGCGGTGTCGCAGAAACCTCCGCGGCCCAGCCGGCGCCGAGGACGATCCCCGCGCCCGCAAGCGCAAGCCCGCCAAACCCTCTCCAAGAGCCGTTCCGCAGCACTGAGCTCCACTCCGCTTCCCCGCCGCTCGAACGGCCTGCGTTCGGCACGATAGCATAAGAGGCGGCGAACTGGCGCTGCCGTCTTCCACCTGCCAACCCGGCGGGGTACATCAGGACGAGATCATCCAGACGTGTGGACGTTGAATGTCGGCAGAGCCAGAAACCACCACCGGACCCCGCCCGCCCTCGCCGCGGCTCGGCCTGCTGCCGATGATCATCTTCGGTTCACGCTGGCTCCAGCTGCCGCTTTATCTCGGGCTGATCGTGGCGCAGTGCGTCTACATCGTGCTGTTCCTGAAAGAACTCTGGCACCTCTCCTGGCACGCGCTCGATCTCACCGAGCAGGAGATCATGATGAGCGTGCTGGCGCTGATCGACGTCGTCATGATCTCCAACCTGCTGGTGATGGTGATCGTCGGTGGCTACGAGACCTTCGTCTCGCGGCTCGATCTCCAGGGCCATCCCGACGAGCCGGAATGGCTCGGCCACGTCAACGCCAGCGTGCTCAAGATCAAGCTCGCGATGGCGATCATCGGCATCTCCTCGATCGCCCTGCTGCGCACCTTCATCGAGGCCGGCAATCTCGGCTCGAGCCGCGCCAGCTTCACCGAGAACGGCGTGATGTGGCAGGTGCTGATCCACCTCACCTTCGTGGTCTCGGCGATCGGCATCGCCTTCGTCGACAAGTTCAGCGACGCGACCGCGCGCAAGCCCGCCGAGTGAGGCGCAGGCTCCCGCCTAGCTGGCCTGACGCGACGCGGCCTCGAGCTGCGCCAGCGCCTGATGCAGGCACTCCTGAACCTTTTGGGCGACCTGCTCGCGCGAAATCCCTTTTGCGGCGAGATCGTCCGACACCTTGTTCAGGGTCTGAACGATCGTCTGGTTGCCTAGATTGTCCGTGACCAGCGCCGTCGCGTAAGCCGACGCGGCATCGCCGCTGAGCCCGAGCTCGCCGGCGGCCCAGAGCCCGAGCAGCTTGTTCGACCGGGCCGCGGCCTTGAACATGAGCTCCTCGTCGTGGGCGAATTTGGCCTCGAAGCCCTGCTCGCGCTTGTCGAACGTGGTCATGGTCAGCTCCATTTGCGCTATCGCTGGTGGGATCTGGATCGGGAGCGAAAGTCTCCGTGGGTTCTCGTCAATTGTGGATCATTTGAATCTTCCGACCGAAGGCCGGCGCCGTCAAGTCGCCGCTCGGTCGCGGATGGCGAGAGCCTCAGGCCCGGACCAGCCCGGCCGGCCAAACGGCATGTTTACGACTTATTAAACAGACTCACGGCCGCATGGGCCCCTGGGGAAACCGAGAGCCGATGCATGAACAGAGAGCTTCGGGAATTTCGACGGCTTGAGCGCGTGTGCCTCGAGCAGGCGGCGCTGTCGACCATGGATCTCGCCCGGTCGGGCCTGCTGAAGGTTGCCGACGACTGCCGCCTCGCGGCCGAAGCCATCGAGGCCCAGCCGGCGCCCCGCGGTGCGATCGCCGTCGCCGTCCAGGCCTTCAGGCTGGCGCTGACGTCAGGGCGCACGCCCAGCCGGCACTGATACGCTGTTCGGTGAAAGCGGCCGGGGAAGCCCGACGGACACGCCCTCTCAGGCTTTGGCTGCGGCTGCCTCGCGCGCGAGCCGCTCGGCCTTGAGCCGCTCGCGATTGGCATGAAACGCCCGCTGCGCTTCCTCATGGTCGCGCATGGCCTTCTCGGCCTCGATCCGGCGTGCGGCATCGCGCGCCTGGCGCTGTTCGGGGGTCAAGGGCTTGCGTCGGAAGGAAAGGTCATCGGTCATGCCGGGATAACGCGGTGGTGGGGAGAAGGTTCCATCTCGCGGCCTGACCGCGCGCATCGGAAGAACGGAAATCTACACCGTTTCAATCGCTTAGCGGATAAGTACCCGACGGCATCGAAGGCTCCAAAGACTCAGCCCCCCGCCAAACCATCAAAACAACCCCATGCACAGTAGCCCACGCGCGTCGAATCAAGATCTTACCCAGCGGACCTCCGCGACGTTGCAAAAGCCAATTGACGCGCCGGGCAAAACACTGGCATAATGCGATTATTCCGAAATCGATCGACCTCCCCATGGGCCCCGCTGGAACCAAGGCCCGGACTTGCCATTGGCTTCGGCCCTCGAGGCTTTCATTGAGGGCGTCATTTCCTGGAGAACCAAGATGCGCACCACAGTCCTCGCCCTGCTGATCCTTCTGGGATCTCTCCCTGCTGCGCACGCAGACCGCGACTATCCCTGGTGCGTCGTCGGCGACGATCTCGGCTGGCCGGGCGAGTGCATGTACGAGACCCGGGAGCAATGCATGTGGTCGGCGTCAGGCCGCTGGAACACGACTTGCGACATCAATCCGCGCGTGAGGTTCAAGCAGCAGCAGCCCCAGCCCGCACCGAAGAAGTTGCAGCCACGTCGCTGACAGGCGCGGCGGCGATTCCGGGCGAAATCAACCAGGAAACCGAGCGAGATCACCGATACATCCCGACTGTCGACCATTTCAGGGACTGGTGGCCGCAAACACACGGTTCGGTGAAGGAAACGCATTCTCTCTCCTCTCGAAGCACTGCGGAAACCGAGCGGCGCTAGCTTCGCGTCGAGTTGGAGGGAGACTGAAGATGATCGCTCTCAAGGTGTTTGCAGTTGCTCTCGGCGCCGGATTTGCCATCTGGATGTATTCCGGCGACCTCGGCACCGACGTGGTGCTCGCCATCATTGCTTGCCTTGCATGATGAAAAAGGCCCGCCGCGTCACCGGCGGGCCTCGCCACCTCCAGACGATCCGGCTCGGCGGTAACGCCGACGATCTCGCCAGTGAAAGGCTTGTCGTTGCGAACGTGTCATCCGCCAGTTGGTGAAGGCGAAGGGTGTGCAGGACTCACCTTGTCGCCGGGTGACGCCCGGCTCCTGAAACTGCTATTTTTTCCCGGATTTAGATCGCTGATCTTGAAGAGGTGGTGATGGCAAAGCCATCTTCTCTTCCTCGGCAAGCTTGGGGCCGCGCTCCCCCAAGCCCAACCTCGCCTTCCAACTGAACGGCCACCACCATCGCCAGAACCTGCTGCGCCCACATAAGGCGCCGGACTTGCGAACGCCGCCACCGAACCCATGTCTACGGTCGGTGTCAGTCACCTGCCCGACCGGCTCACCTGAAACGGAACTCGGGATTGCCACTTTTTCCCGGTTGGTGTAGCTTACATCAGCGCTTCGGCGCTACGCATAGTAATATCTCTGCCGCCCGCCCCCTGCCGTCCCGCAAAGACGATCACGCAGGGGGCGGGTTTCATTTGGCGGGCAGAGTTGTAGTGACTTTCGTGCGCCCTGTGAGAAGCGCATCGCACGCCGGGCATTAAATTTGACGATAACCGGCCGGCCCGAATTGACCGCAGCGCACAAAATTGCGAATTTACCGCTACCGGGATTTTGCCAATCCTTCCCGGGGCTGGAGCAGCGCCGTCCGCGATCATTTCAAGCGGGCGGCGTTGTTGGTTTCGGGATGCCCCAGACAAAAAGACGGCCCCGGCGCGCGAGCACATCGGGGCCGGACGGCCGCAGGAGGTGGAATGGCGCAGCCATCCCCCTGAGAACGACCGGCCCGGCGGGTAGGTTTCGGACCCCCCGAACTAAACTGTTTATGGCGCAGACTTAAAATTTAAGCGGACCGAGGGAACCTTTTATGAACCTGGGCCCACAAGGTGCGGGCAAGGGACCTGCTGCGTTAAACAGGCGATTTCCGAGTTTTCCCGTCGGGTAGACACCATTCGCGCTTCGCTGCTTGCGCATGCAATGCCGCCCGCTCTCCGACCTCGTTCGCCGATCCGACAGGACACGGTCCGGTATCGCAAACCGATGTGTGGCGCGTGTCACAGATTGTGCTCGCCGTGTCGCGATATCCATTCACCGCTTCGCAGGCCCCAGGCCATGTCGACGCAGGACTTCCATCAAACCAGACAGAGAGGAATCAATCCATGTTGCGCAAGTTCTCTTTTATTGCTTTTGCCGCAGTTGCATTGGGTGCGGCTGCTCTGGCCCCGACCTCCGCCTCCGCATTCGAGTTTGGCGGCTGGCATCACGGGGGCGACCATCGGGGTGGTGTAACCATCGTCCTCGGCGGATCCGGTCACTATGGCTACGACGACTGCGACCGCGACTACGATTATTACCGGCACCATCCGCGCCGCTGGAGGCCGTTCTGAACGGCTGCTGACCCCAGTCGTCGTGAACGGTTTCAGAGGCGCGCGAATTGTATAATCCGCGCGCCTCTTTCATGCCTTCGCGAGGCGTCGTTCGCGCGTACAGTTTCCGCGACGCAAGTTTGACAAGGCCCCTCGCCCACGAAGCCATTTCCCTAGCGCTGTGAAGCCACTGAAATAAGGGGGCCCGGCATTCGATTGTTTGACCAACGGGGATTGTCATGTGGCCATTCATTGACAGAATTTACCGCGAGTTTTGCTTGGCTCAGCTCAGCTTCAGGAAATGAGGAAGCTCGAGTTAGCCGATTGACATCGTGAGCAAGCGCCATCGTAAATTTTTGGCATAGGCGAAGTTTCTATCCAGACCGACGTTCCAGCGTCGGCGAACGTCCGTAGATGTAGCCGAGCGCGTTCTCAGACTCGCGGCACAGGGGAAGCGTCGCCCCGAAACCAATAGGCGAATTTTGCGAAACGAGTTTTTCTGGTCGGACATCCCGAGGCATCAATAGATCAGCTCGCGCTGCACGGTCGCCACCGGGAGCACCAAGAGGCTGGCCAAGGCCCGGCGGTTCCAAACCGGAACAAGCCCCGGTTGATATTTGTTGTTGCGGGAATTTTGGGCAATTGGATAGATTGACACCGCCATGAAACGGGGTTGCCTCAAACTGAGGAGCTATCGTTGAATCGGGAATTAAAGGAATTCCGCAGGCTCGAACGCGCATGCAGAGAGCACGCGTCCATCGCTTCCTTCGATCTTGAGCGAGAGGGTCTTCTCAAGGTGGCCGAGTACTATCGGAAAGCGATCGAAGGCCTGCAACGCGGCCCCACAGCGGACACCCACTCGTAAACTTCCCAGGGAAGGCCCGCTCAACGCAAATCGACGGCGGGCCGTGTGTCGACCAGCTTGGATGTTCTCGTTTGAGCGCTCCCGGACGCCCCCATCTGTTCAAAGGCAATCACGGGCGCGTGCCCTGGCGGTTCCTGTGTGACAGCGATCACCGCGCCGAAAAGCCGCACCGCATACTCCGTCATGTAAGGGAATGGTCCCTTACAAAGGAGGATGAACATGAACACGCTGGATGTGGATTTTCTTTCCATCGACGATCTCGATGCGGTTGGCGGCGGCATGATGAACGATGGCCGGGGCCAGATGGATCCGAAAGCGCCCGGTGCATATGTGCCCTACGGCGGCCCCGGCATGAGTGTGGGTCAAACGGTGGGCGAACTCATTCTGACAGGCGTTGCTGTGGGGGTCGTATTGGGTTTGTGAGGACGTCGCCAAAGACGACGAGAGGCCGCCACGGCTTGGCGGCCTCATTTCAAGCTCGCCGCCCAAGTCGCCGCCTTTTCGTCGAGCACGCTTTCAGCTGTGGTGAGACGCGATCAAAAAGAAAGACCCGCCGACAGCGGCCCGCGTCACGAGCACCAACGCTGTTCACAAACGTGCAATCAGGGGTGGCTCCCGACCAGTTAGAAGAGGAGCCCAGCCTGGTAGCTCCCACCGCAATAGCGACGCCACCAAAAAGAATTCGGTTTGAACCGGACGTAGGTGGATGTCTGGGGAAGGCGTGCTGGCGGAAGGGGTGGGATTCGAACCCACGGTACCCTTGCGGGCACGCCGGTTTTCAAGACCGGTGCCTTAAACCACTCGGCCACCCTTCCAGGTCCGGAATTGCAGGTCCGGAACGGCTGTCGCTTAACCCAGTCGGCCGCGCAAGGCAACGCGAAGTTGGGTTGCCCGTATCGACTTCGCCACCAACGGCGACCTGTCAGGCGGGCGTCAGGCTGGTCCTCTAGCCTGAGCAGCACGCGGGTTGATTCATCGGCAATCGCCCCCTCAGCCATCCCGAACATCGGCGATGCCACCCAGGGCGTCGCTGGTCGCGAGGCCCGGTTGGATTCGCCTCCATTTCCGGGCCTCGTTTGGCTTGCCACAAAAGCAAACGCGGCGCCCCGAAAGACGCCGCGCCAAGCCTGTGTGTTGCGCTTGATTTGTGACTTCGGGCTCAGTAGCCGCAATGGCCGCAGGCAGGCTGCACGGGAGCGTAATAGGAATAGCCCGGCGAGACCATCTCGACGCGCTGGCGCGTCGCATATTGGGGCGGGATGCGTTCGTACTGGACGCTGGGCGGCGCCACCATCACGGTCTGCGGAACCATCACGGTGCGATACTGCGCCGGGGTGCGATGCGCGACGGTCGCACCGGGCGACACCATCACGGTCTCGTCGACGGTGCGGTATTGCGGCGCGACATATTGCTGCTGATAGCAGGTCGTGCACGGCGGCGGCGCGTAGCAATTGTAGCAGCCGGCCGAGGCCGCGCCCGTCATCGAAATCGCGGCGACGGCAGTCGAGAAAACAACAGCAAGAGTACGAGACATTATGGTGGTGCCCCAGTTGCCCGAAATGGATTTGCGAAGGTCGCATGCAGTATACGCCGCAAAATTCATTCCTGCCGAAGTTCGTCGAGGCATCCTTAATGCGAACGGCCGGCTTGCGCCGGCCGTTCAGAACTTGTTGACCATCCGCAAGGCGTGACCGCGAGCTTCGCGATCACGCCCGCGCGAGACGCGCCTATTTGCGACGCTTCACTTCACGCACGGCGCCGCGCGCGGCGCTGGTGGTGAGCGCAGCGTAGGCTTGCAGCGCAGTCGAGACGTTGCGCTTGCGCGCGGCCGGCTGCCAGGCGGCATCGCCCTTCGCCTCCTCCGCCGCGCGACGCTTCGCGAGCTCCTCGTCGGAGATCTCGAGGTTGATGCTGCGGTTGGGAATGTCGATCGCGATGCGGTCGCCGGTGCGCACCAGCGCGATGTTGCCGCCTTCGGCCGCTTCCGGCGAGAGATGGCCGATCGACAGGCCCGAGGAGCCGCCGGAGAAACGTCCGTCGGTGACGAGCGCGCAGGCTTTGCCGAGACCCATCGATTTCAGATAGCTGGTCGGATACAGCATCTCCTGCATGCCGGGGCCGCCGCGCGGTCCCTCGTAGATGATGACCACGATCTCGCCGGCCACGACCTTGCCGCCCAGAATGCCTTCGACGGCCGCGTCCTGGCTCTCGAACACGCGCGCGGGGCCGGCGAATTTCAGGATCGAGGCGTCAACGCCCGCGGTCTTCACGATGCAGCCGTCCTGCGCGAGGTTGCCGTAGAGCACGGCAAGACCACCGTCCTTGCTGAAGGCGTGCTCGAGATCGCGCACCACGCCCTTCTCGCGATCGGAATCGAGCTCGTCGTAGCGGCGCTCCTGGCTGAAGGCGACTTGCGTGGGGATGCCGCCCGGCGAGGCGCGATAGAAGGTTCTGACAGCCTCGCTCTTCGAGCGCTTGATGTCCCAGCGCTCCAGCGCCTCGTTCATGGTCGGCGCGTGCACGGTGGAGACCGACGTGTCGATCAGGCCGGCGCGGTCGAGCTCGCCCAAAATGCCCAGGATGCCGCCGGCGCGATGCACGTCCTCGACGTGGACGTCGGCGACCGATGGCGCCACCTTGCAGAGTACGGGGACGCGGCGCGACAGGCGGTCGATGTCCTGCATGGTGAAGGCGACCTCGCCCTCGTGGGCTGCGGCGAGCAGATGCAGCACGGTGTTGGTCGAGCCGCCCATCGCGATGTCGAGCGTCATCGCGTTCTCGAACGCCTTGAAGTTCGCGATATTGCGCGGGAGCACGGAGGCGTCGTCCTGCTCGTAATAGCGGCGGACGAGGTCGACGATGGTGTGGCCGGCTTCGACGAACAGGCGCTTGCGGTCGGCGTGGGTCGCGACCACGGTGCCGTTGCCGGGCAGCGCGAGACCAAGCGCCTCGGTCAGGCAGTTCATCGAATTGGCCGTGAACATGCCCGAGCAGGAGCCGCAGGTCGGGCAAGCCGAGCGCTCGATCACCTTGACGTCCTCGTCGCTGACCTTGGAGTCGGCGGCGGCGACCATGGCGTCGATGAGGTCGACGGCCTTGGTCTTGCCCTGCAGCTTGACCTTGCCGGCCTCCATCGGTCCGCCCGACACGAACACGGCAGGAATGTTGAGGCGCAGCGCGGCCATCAGCATGCCGGGCGTGATCTTGTCGCAGTTGGAAATGCAGACGAGGCCGTCGGCACAGTGCGCGTTGGCCATGTACTCGACGCTGTCGGCGATCAGCTCGCGCGACGGCAGGCTGTAGAGCATGCCGTCGTGGCCCATGGCGATGCCGTCGTCGACCGCGATGGTGTTGAACTCCTTGGCGACGCCGCCGGCCTGTTCGATTTCGCGCGCGACGAGCTGGCCGAGGTCCTTCAGATGGACGTGGCCGGGCACGAACTGGGTGAAGGAGTTGACGACCGCGATGATCGGCTTGCCGAAATCGCCGTCCTTCATGCCCGTCGCGCGCCAGAGGCCGCGGGCGCCCGCCATGTTGCGGCCGTGGGTGGTGGTGCGGGAGCGATAGGCTGGCATGGCGTTTCCGTCCTCGGGTTTGACTGCCTGGGCGGGAAAATCCGGAGCCGCTTCAGGCCTTTCCGGCCGGATAGCGCACGGGGTGGGTTGGCGCAACGGGAACTTGCCGCGAAAGGGCCCAGATCGGGCGATCGCAGGCCTCCCCTGCCGCTATTGCAGGGTCGGACCAAGCCGCCCGCGCGAGCCGATCGGCAGCAAAATGTTGACGAGACGAGCGAGCGACATCACCAGTCGTCGGAAGTCGGTTGCGCAGGTCGAATGACAATTGAAGCTGCGAGGCGCGATTGCCCGCGCGAGCGTGTGCGCGCAAACGCACACGCATTCGGGCGCGGATCAAGCACGTTTACGTCCGTAGTGATCCGGAATGGAATCCTATTTCGATCTCGCGTACATCGCGGGACATCGATCGGCGGCCTTCCAAGGGCATCACCTTCTGATCGCGCACCACGGGGTTGGGGGACCATCTGGGGCGGGGGAATCGAAGGCTGGGGCAAGGTGGCGAGGTCCGGACTCCTAGGCACTCCGGACCTCGTGCTTTCCAGATTGAACGTGATGTCGCGTCGCCGGCTCGATCAGCCGTGCGGCGCGAAGTCATCTCGGGTTGTCCTCATCGTCAGATCATTTCGGCACGTTGCGCTCGAGATCCTCGAGCCAGGCGGCCGCGCTCGAATCCGATGGCGCGCGCCAGTCGCCGCGCGGCGACAGCGAACCACCGGCCGAAACCTTCGGTCCGTTCGGCATTGCAGAGCGCTTGAACTGGCTGAACGCGAAGAAGCGGCGCAGGAACACTTCCAGCCAGCGGCGGATCTCATGAAGATCGTACGCCCTGCGCTTGTCGGCCGGGAATGCCGGCGGCCATTCGCCCTCAGCCGCATCCTTCCAGGCCTGCCACGCCATGAAGGCGATCTTCGACGGCCGCATCCCGAAGCGCAGCGTGTAGAACAGGTTGAAATCCTGCAGCTCGTAGGGTCCGACCGAGGCCTCCGTGCTCTGCGGCTTCTCGCCGGGCTTGACCGGAACCAGCTCCGGCGAGATTTCCGCCGACAGGATCGAGGCGAGCGTTCCGTTCACATCGCCGCTGAACTGTTTCGAGGCGATCACCCAACGGATCAGATGCTGGATCAGCGTCTTCGGCACGCCGGCGTTGACGTTATAGTGCGCCATCTGGTCGCCGACACCGTAGGTGCACCAGCCGAGCGCGAGCTCGGAGAGATCGCCGGTGCCGATGACGATGCCGCCGTGATGGTTGGCGAGGCGGAACAGATAGTCGGTGCGCAGGCCCGCCTGCACGTTCTCGAAGGTGACGTCGTAGACCTTCTCACCCTTGCCGAAGGGGTGGCCGATGTCCTTCAGCATCTGCGTGGCCGTGGTGCGGATGTCGAGCTCCTGCCAGGTCGTATTGAGCGCCTTCATCAGTGCCAGCGCGTTGGTCTTGCTCTCGCTGCCGGTGGCAAAGCCCGGCATGGTGTAGGCCAAAATATTCTCGCGCGGCAGGCCGAGCAGGTCGACGGCCTTGGCGGCGACGATCAGCGCATGGGTGGAATCCAGGCCGCCGGAGACGCCGATCACGACGCGCCTGGTGCCGGTGGCGCGCATGCGCTGCACCAGCCCTGCGACCTGGATGTTGTAGGCCTCGTAGCAATCCTGCTCGAGCAGGCTCTCGTCGCTCGGCACGAAGGGAAAGCGTTCGACCTTGCGCAAGAAGCCGATGTCGGCGGCCGGCGGCTTCAGGGCGAACGGCACTTTGCGGAAGCTGCCCTCGCGCTGCCGGCGGTTGTCGTCGAACGTGCCCATCAGCGCGCGTTCCTGCCTGAGCAGGTCGAGATCGACGTCGGCCGTCGTGATCTGGCCGCCCTGCCGGAAGCGCTCGCCCTCGGCCAGCAACGCGCCGTTCTCGTAGATCGAGGTCTGGCCGTCCCAGGCGAGATCAGTGGTGGATTCCCCTGCCCCGGCGGCCGAATAGACATAGGCCGCAAGACAGCGCGCCGAGGTCGATTGGCACAGCAGCGCACGCGCGCGGGCCCGGCCGATCGTGATCGGACTGCCCGAGAGATTGATCAGCACGCTGGCGCCGGCGAGCGCCAGCTCGGACCCCGGCGTCACCGGGATCCACATGTCCTCGCAGATCTCGACGCCGATGGTGAGGCCCGGGACATCCTCGGCCGCAAACAGCAGGTCGGTCCCGAACGGCGCCTGGAGCGCACCGATGGCGATCGCCTCGCCGGCGATGCCGGCGCCGGAAGCGAAATGGCGGCCCTCATAGAATTCGCGATAGGTCGGCAGATAGCTCTTGGGCACGACGCCCAGGACCTTCCCGCGATGGATGACGACCGCACAATTGTAGATGCGATGGCCAAATCGCAACGGCGCGCCGACGATCAGCGCGGTCATCAGTGCCGCGGAAGCCTCGACGACAGCGGCGAGCCCGCGCTCGACGGCATCGAGCAGCGGATCCTGCTTGACGAGGTCCTCGATCGCATAACCGGACAGGCACAGCTCGGGAAACACGGCGACCGCCGCCGACTGCGCGTCGCAAGCCTTTGCCGCCGCGATGACCGCTTTCGCATTGGCCGCGGGATCGGCCACGTGGGAGGTGGTGACGCAGGCCGCAACGCGCGCAAAACCGTGGGCGTAGATCGAGTGGAAGCTCATCGCGCAAAGGACCCTTGAATCTCATCGGACCGGCCGCGGCCGGCTCCGGACTCTATGTAGCCCATCAACCCGGCCGCGTGCAGGCCATCCGCCATCATGCATAACGGATTTGCACGCCACGCCTGATGTCAGGCGCGGCGCGCCAGTACGCTGGAGATGTCGTTGCGCAGCCATTCGGCGATCCGGGGCCAGGCATGGGCGTGGGTCCTGGCACCCATGAACAGGCCGAGATGGTTGCTGGGTTCGGAGGCTGCTGCGACGAACGCCGGCGGCGTGCCGATCAGATTTGTGGTCGCGAGCGCCTGCGTGGCCGGCACGACATCGTCATCGAGCCCGGCCAGCAGGAAGACCGGCGCCTTGACGTCCTTCAGGTCGATCGCACGGCCGAGTGCCGTGAAGTTGCCCGACGCGATCCGGTTCTCGCGAAAGATCCAGTTGACGATCTCCAGATAATAGCTGCCCGGCAGATTGAGCGTCTCGGTGTTCCAGCGGTCGAAGCGCGCGAGCAGGGCCGCGCCCTCCTCGTCCGAGAGGTCTCGCTGCAACGCCGCCGCGATATCGTCGCGATCGGGCGCCTTCGACCAGACATGCAGCATCTCCGCGCCGCTGACATTGCCGCCGCCACGCGCGACGAGCTGGTCGTAGACGATCTCGGGCGCATTGCGGGCGAGCTGCGCCAGCCTGGACTCGACCGAGAGATCGACCGGCGCGCCAACCAGCACCAGCCGCCGCACCTTGGCCGGAAAGCGCGCCGCGTAGAGCAGCGACAGCCAACCGCCCTGGCACAGGCCGATGAGATCAACGGGCGAACCGATTTCGTCGACGGCGACATTGAGATCGGACAGATAGCTGTCGATCGAGAGATAGCGCATCTCGGGCGAGGCCGATCGCCAATCGGTGAGATAGACCCGATCGATGCCGCCTTGTTGCAGCGACTGCAGCACGCTGTGGCCGGATGCGAAATCGGCGATCAGCGCACGGTGCAGCGCGTAAGGCGCGCAGACCAGCGCGGGCTGGCCGGATCGCGTCCGCGAACAATCGCGTAGCCGCATGGTGGAAAGCTCCAGCGCCACGATGCCTGATGTGGTCCAGGGAACATCGCTCTCGCCCTGCTCCACGGGGCCGCGCTCCAGCCACCACAAGCAGGCGTCCATCGCGAGCCGCGCCGCCGCGAACGGCCATAGCATGGGGTCGTCGGGACCACGGTCCGATCCAGCCGGATGCTGGCCGCTCTTCTCCACCATTATCGCGCGATCCTCACAGGAATGCCTCCAGGCTGACGACGGCGATGCCGAGCTCCCTGAAACTTCGATGGGTCGCTGCGACCGAGCCGTCGAGGTCGATGCCGCGGCAGGCGTCCTCGATCACCACGACCTCGAATCCCGCCTTGCGGGCGTCCTCGGCCGAGAAGCGGACGCAGAAGTCGAGCGCCAGGCCCGCGACGAAAACGTTCTTAAGCTCACGCTCGCGCAAATAGCCGAGCAGGCCGGTCGGCGTCTTCTTGTCGTTCTCGAACAGGGCCGAATAGGAATCGATGACGCGGCGAAAACCCTTGCGCACCACCAGGCCTGCCCGCGTGACGTCCAGATCCCGATGGAATTCGGCTCCGGCCGTGCCCTGGACGCAATGTGTCGGCCAGAGCACCTGGGTGCCATAGTCGAGCTCGATGGTCTGGAACGGCTGCCTGCCCGGATGGTTCGGCGCGAAGGAGACGTGGTCGGCGGGATGCCAGTCCTGCGTCAGCACCACATTGGTGAATTTTTGGGCGATCCGGTTGATGGCGGGGACGACCTTCTCGCCGCCGGGCACGGCGAGCGCCCCGCCCGTGCAGAAATCGTTCTGCACGTCGATCACCAGCAGCACGTCGCGGTCGGATATCTTCATCGAGAGATCCCATGTTATCCACCCGGCGCAGAAGTGGCACCGGCCGTTCCTGGCAATGTCGATCTTCCCGCGCGGCTTCGCAACCGCTGCTATCCTGCAACGATGTCGCGCGAATGGCCGGCGGCTCCGGATGCAACGCTTTGCCGCCGGCCGTGTTGACTAGCTGTACCCGAGTGCGGATTCTCTGGTATCCGCAACTTCAGGATTGGGTCGAAGCATCGGAGGAGATGGGTTCCCGCGGCTTGCAAGGTCACGGTAGCCGGATGGTCATGAGTATCGGCAAGACAGGAAACATACTTCTCGCCGATATCGGCGGCACCAATGCGCGCTTTGCGCTGAGCAACGGCGAGCGGATCGGACCGATCGACTATGTGAAGGTCGCCGACCATCCGACGGTCCGCGAAGCCATCGCCGACGTGCTGCGGCGGGCGGACGGCGAGAAGCCGGTCCGGGCCGTTCTGGCAGTGGCCGGTCCCGTCACCAACAACCGCTGCGTCATGACCAACAGCCCCTGGGTGATCGACGGCAACGAGCTCCAGCCCGCACTCGGCTTCGACAGCGTCCACGTGCTCAATGATTTCGAGGTCGTGGCCTGGTCCCTGCCCGCCCTCCAGCCGGCCGACCTGATTCCGCTCGGCGGACAGGACGGCATGTCCGGGGAGCCGCTGCTGGTGATCGGGCCCGGGACCGGTTTTGGCGTCTCCTGCCTGGTCGAGCGCCATGGCTCCCGACTCGCCGTCGTGACGGAGGCCGGTCACGCGACGCTGCCGGCAGAAAACGAGCGCGAGGAACGGGTGATCGCCTCCATGCGCCGGCGCTTCGGCCATGTCTCCATCGAGCGTGGCGCTCTCTCCGGCTCCGGCCTGCAATCCCTCTACGAGGCGATGGCCGAGGTCGATGAAGCCCAGGTGCCGCAACGCGATGCCGCAGGGATCACCAAGGCGGCGCTGGACGGTACTTGCGAGCTCAGCCGCGCGACCCTGGAGATGTTTTGCGCCATCCTCGGCTCCGTCGCCGGCAATCTCGCGGTGACATTCGGCGCCCGAGGCGGCGTCTACATTGCCGGCGGGATCGTGCCGCGCTTTCCGGAATTCCTTTCGGCTTCAGCGTTCCGCGCGCGTTTCGAAGCCAAGGGGCGCTTCCAGGATTACCTTCGCAACATCCCGACGCGCCTCGTCATGAAGCCCGATGCGAGCTTCGTCGGCCTGAAGATGTTCGCCGACCACAATCTGGGTTGAGCGCGCCCCGCCAACGCGCCGCACACGCCATTAACTATGCACAGTTGATTGCAGTGCACCCGCGGTTCCACGCAGGATCGTGCTTGCACCCTTGTTTCCCATGGGAAACAATTCGCGCGTGTGTGTGGCGTAGGTACGGGGGCGTGACATGCGTAAGCAGGATGTGGGCTTCGACTATCACCGCTATCACCGGCTGCTGACCGAGGCAGACGATGAAAGCAAGCGCATGGCGCTGATCGAACTGTTGATCGAGGAGAAGGCCCGGGACCGGTTGGCCGCGCAGCGCGCCTCGGACCGCGCGGCCATGACGGCCCACACCATCGCGACGGTGCTTAAGGGCGGTCGCAACTAACGCTTGCACGATCTACGAACTCGCGGCGGCGAGCCCGCGAGCGATTGCGATTCCGTTAAGGATCCCTGGCAATCCCGTATCAAACTTTTTGCTCTAGCAATGCCCTCACCTGATGCAATTCAGGATCAAACAGGGGGAATGAACATGAGCATGATTTCGCTCGCCGAAATGCCGGCTGCCGTCCAGACCCGGTCGAACGATTATTCTTTCAAGGCGATTGTCATCTTCTGCTGCCTGGGCCTCGTTGCCTCGGTCAGCCTGATGGCACACGGCGTCGATATCAGCGCCGGCCTGATGTGAACAGCTGACGGATCTTCCATGCGAAATGGCCGCCCCGTTCGGGCGGCCATTTTCGTCAACGTCGTCCCCGTCACTGACAGCGTTAGTGCGATGCCTTCGCCGGCGCATCCGGAAACAGCGAGTCGATCATGGTCTTGAGCTGGTCCAGCGCAATCGGCTTGCGCAGGATCGGCCGGCGCCGGAGCAAGGACGGCAACAACTCCGGCCCGTAGCCGGTGGCGAACAAGAACGGCTTGCCGCGACGCTCGATCAGATCGGCGACGGGATCGACGTAGACACCCATCAGATTGATGTCGAGGATTGCGAAATCGTACTGCGCGGTCATGGCGAACGCACTCGCATCGCGCACATTGTCCGCTTCCGCAACGACATGGTGGCCAAGCTCCTCCACCATGTCGGCGATCATCATCCGGATCAACGCCTCGTCTTCGACCAGGAAAACGGAGAGTCCGCCCGCCATATCAACCCCGCAAGCCTCATTGCGAAGTTAATCATACCCGATTTGCGAGAAGGATTCACGAATTCGTGGCCTTCAATTTCCACGAATGCATGCAATCCGATTCAAGCTCGAGCAATCCAGGATCAATCCAGGCCGCGCTCGTGGCTGAGGCGCACCATCTCCTGGATGAACACCTCCTTCTGCTTGTCGTCGAGGCTCGAATACAACGGTTCGGCGGCGTCGGCGACATTGCGCTGGTCGGCCGCGCGGTCGTTCAGGAATTGCGCCTCGTTGCGCATCTGCTCGATGATGTCGTCAGGCGGATCCCGCTTGGCCCGCGCAATGCGCAGGTTCAGCCGCTCGGCACCATTGTGTCCGAGATAGTGCATGGCGCTGGAGAAGCCGAACCAGTGCTTCTCCTGATCGGGCGTGAGATTGAGCTCGGTCTTGATCCGCTCGATGTAGGAATCGCTGTTGGCGACGATCTGGTCGGCGGTCAATTGCGGCGCGCCCGGCTGGGTCAGGACCGTGACGTCCTTGTCCTTGGCATCAGCCGCAGGCACATTCTTGGCCTCCTTGCTCGCCTTGGCCCCCTTGCCGGCCCTGGCCGTGTCCTTGCCGCCCTTGGCATCCTTGTCCTTGGCAGTGCCCGACTGCTTGGCATCTTTCGCATCCTTGGATGCGTCCTTGCCGGCGTCCTTGGCGGCCGGCTGCTGGCCGTTGTTGTTATTTCCCACGCCGAGCACGCCGGTGAAGACGCCGACCACACCGCCGATGGCGCCGCCGAGAACGCCTCCGACCGGACCCGCCGCCTTGTTGCCGGCTGCAGCGCCGTCCTGGACACCTTTGACCAAACCTTGTGCATTCGCAACTGCCGCCGCGCCAGTCAGCATTGTTAGCACGCAGCCGAGCACGAGCCAGCGTCGCAGGCCAAGCCGCGCAGGCGGCGCCGGGTTGATCATCTGGGTCTCCATCTCGATCTGCTTGCCTTCTCGCGAAAACGGCAGGCCTCCTGCCGGTTGCAACTCTACTGTTTTCGCCGCGCCGAGGTCTAGGCGCGGACCATCGCTGTCCCCGTTTGAAAGGGTGTTGGCTTGAAAGGTCTCGGCCGCGAAGCGGTGGCGCAGGCTCATTCGGAACTGCGGCGTAATTGCGCACTGACCGTTCTTGGCCACTTCTTGGCCGGCGCGCTTCGCAGTGTGCGACGCAATAAGAACAATCGCCCATCACCGATAGAGGCTGCGGTCTTTCGGTACACAACGTTAGTTCTAGAGGGCAAGCCATTCGGCTTTCTCGACAGACGCAATCAATCATGATCTGATCGCGCTACCAATTTGCCGCGTCCCGCGTGATTTGCCGCCAGGGCCGACGGCGCCAATAAGAAACGACCAACAACAAAAGCAAAAAAAGCAAACTTGGAAATTCAGAGGAAACGACAGAACAATAAAGCACACCAAGGCGAGGAAACGAGATGTCACGCAAGACACTGACGCGACGTCAATTTGTGGCTGCCACTGCAATGTCCTCCACGGCGCTGATCGCAGCGCCTTATGTCCGGGGCGCTTACGCCGCCGGCAAACTCTCGATCGGCTTCTGGGACCATTGGGTGCCCGGCGCCAACCAGGCTTCGACCGATCTCGTCAACGAATGGGCGGCAAAGGAGAAGGTCGAGGTTTCCATCGACTACATCACCAGCAACAACAAGAAGATCGAATTGACCGCGGCGGCCGAAGCGCAAGCGAAGTCCGGTCACGACATCCTTCAGATGCCAAGCTGGTGGCCGCACGCCTATTCCGAGAATCTCGAGCCGCTCAACGACGTCATGGAGCCGCTCATCAAGCAGAACGGCGAGGTGAACGGCACCGTCAAATATCTCGCACAGTCGGGCGGCAAATGGCTCGCAGTGCCGGCGACGCCGGGCAGCCAGATCAAGGGTCCCTGCTCACGCATCGATCTGATGAAGAAGTTCGCCAATATCGACGTCCAGGAAATGTATCCGGCGGGCAGCGCGCCCAAGGCCGACAACTGGACGATGGAGACCTTCCTCAAGGCCGCGGAAGCTTGCCAGAAGGGCGGCTTCCCGTTCGGCATCGGCCTGGGCGAGACCACCGACAGTGTCGATACCGCCGGCGCGATCTTCGAGTCGTTCGGGGCTCAGCTGGTCAACGCCAAGGGCGACATCACCGTCAAGACCGACCAGGTTCGCCAGGCCATGGAGTACTACAAGAAGCTGATCGCCGTTCTGCCGACGGACGCGCCGTCATGGGACGATGCCTCCAACAACAAATGGCTGATCTCGGGCCGCGGCGCGCTGATCATGAATCCGCCGAGCGCCTGGGCCGTCGCCAAGCGCGATGCGCCCCAGGTTGCCGAACAATGCTGGACCCATGGCTTCCCGTCGGGGCCGAAAGGACGCTTCGCGCCGTTCCTCCCCTACTTCTGGGGCGTCTGGAGCTTCGGCAAGAACAAGGAGGCGGCCAAGAGCCTGCTCGTCCATATGTCCTCGCCCGCAGCGATTGAAAAATTCGTCGTGGCGAGCGGCGGCTATGATCTCCCGGCCTATGCGAACATGACCAAGCTGAAGACCTGGGCGGAGGAAGGCCCCCCGAAGGGCACGCTGTTCCACTACCCGGATCCCTACAAACAGCAGACACTGTCGATCGCTGCATCGCCCGCGCCGCCGAAGATAGCGCAGCAGATCTATTTCCAGGCGACACTGACGAAGCTCGTGTTGCGCTATGCACAAGGCGAGAAGATGGAGACCGCGCTCGCGTGGGCCGAGGGCGAGTGCGAAGGCTTCATGCGGAGCTGAGCCGGGTGTGTGCCACGGCGGTTCATGCGTTCTCGCGTGAACTGCCAAGGCCCCGCTCCCAGCCTGCGCACATCACAACAAGCCGACCGGTCGCCGGCTTTGGCGTTGAACCATCCGTCTGCAAGACTCAGAGGTTTTCCTCCCATGGCCGATGTCGTCGTTGAGCAAGGTCGCCTCGTCAGCTCCGCGCGCCCGCGAAAAGGCAGAGGTCTGCGCAATATGCTGGGTCGGAAATCGACCGTGGCGTTCTTCCTGACGCTACCGCTGATCCTCCTGATCGCGCTGCTCGTGCTCTATCCCGCGTTCTATTCTCTCTATCTGGCGACCCTGAACAAGGCGATGACGAAATTCGTCGGGCTGAGCAACTTCACCTTCCTGTTCAAGCGCGAAACGTTCTGGATGGTGGTGAAGCAGTCCTGCATCTTCGCGATCACCGCCGTGATCTTCAAGGCGCTGATCGGCTTCATCGTCGCGCATTTCGTCCACAACATTCCCGGCAAGAAGCAGCGCAAATGGCGCGGCATGCTGCTGGTGCCCTGGGTGATTCCGCCCGCGATGAGCACGCTGGCCTGGCTCTGGCTGTTCGACCCCTCCTACAGCGCCTTCAACTACACGCTGTCCTTCTTCGGCGTCGGTCCGGTCCCCTGGCTCGGCGAGACCTTCTGGGCGCGCTTCTCCGTCATCCTCGTCAACGTCTGGTACGGCGCGCCGTTCTTCCTGATCATGTACCTGGCCGCGCTCAAATCGGTTCCGGACCAGCTCTATGAGGCGGCCGCGATCGACGGAGCCAATTGGTGGCAGAAGATCTGGTACGTCACGCTGCCGATGATGCGAAACATCATCGCCATCACGACGCTGTTCTCGTTGATCGTGACTTTCGCCAATTTCGACATCGTGCGCATCCTGACCTCGGGCGGTCCGCTGGATACTACGCATCTGTTCGCGACCTGGGCGTTCCAGGTCGGCATCCAGAGCAGCGACATCCCGCTCGGCGCCTGCGTCTCGCTGTTCATGGTACCTATCCTCGCCGTCGCAGCGATCTTCATCCTGCGCGACATCACCAAACGCGGGAACGAAGCCTGATGAGCACGATGGCAATCGACAAGGCCGGGCCAACCCGCAAGCTCGGCAGCATGAGCAGGGATCGCGCCTGGGCGCTACGCTGGTCCTATTTTTTCCTGGTTCTGTTTGCGATCTTCTTCCTGACGCCGCCGGTCTACATGCTGATCACCTCGCTCAAGAGCAGCGCGGAGATATCGGCGGCGACCAATCCGTGGTGGGTGTTTCATCCGACGCTCTCGAACTACGTGGAGCTCTTGACCTCGAACCAGTTCCTGCGCTTCTTCTGGAACTCGTCGATCGTGGCGATCGTGGTCGTGATCATCACCATGTTGATCAGCATCCCCGCCGCCTTTGCGCTTGCGCGGATGAAGTTCTGGGGCTCGGCGACGCTCGCCACCGGCGTCTTCCTCACCTATCTGATCCCGGACAGCCTGCTGTTCATTCCAATGTTCAAGACGCTCGGGGTCATCCAGGACCTGACCGGCATCACGCTGCTCAACCGATGGTATGTGCTGCTGTTCGTCTATCCGACGCTGACGGTGCCGTTCTGTACCTGGATCATGATCGGCTATTTCGCCTCGATTCCGAAGGAGCTGGATGAGGCTGCGCTGATTGACGGTGCCTCCTGGCTCCAGACGCTGACGCGCATCTTCATTCCGGTGGCGCTGCCAGGTCTGATCGCGGCGACGATCTTCGCCTTCACGGTGTCATGGGCCCAGTTCCTCTATCCTCTCGTGTTCACGACGTCGGTGGACCAGCTGGTGCTGCCGGTCGGCATCACCACGACGCTGATCAAGGGCGACGTCTTCAACTGGGGCCAGATCATGACCGGCGCGCTGCTCGGCGCCGCGCCGCCGCTGATCATCTACGCCTTCCTGATGGACTACTACATTGCCGGCCTCACCGCCGGCGCGACAAAGGGTTGAGAGCGAGAGGTTGAAGTGCAATGGCCGACGTTTCCCTGCGTAAGGTGATCAAGCGTTACGACGATGTCGAAGCGGTGCGCGGCATCGATCTCGATATCTCCGACCACGAGTTCATCGTTCTGGTCGGCCCCTCCGGCTGCGGCAAATCGACCACGCTGCGTATGATCGCAGGACTCGAGGACATCAGCGACGGCGACATCATGATCGGGGGCGACGTGGTCAACGACGTGCCGCCGAAGGACCGCGACATCGCGATGGTGTTCCAGAACTACGCACTCTACCCGCACATGACGGTCGCAGAGAACATGTCGTTCGGGTTGCGGCTGAAGCACTATCCCAAGGACGAGATCAAGGCGCGGGTGACGGAGGCCGCGCGCCTGCTCGACATCACCGATCTGATCGACCGCAAGCCGAAGCAACTCTCCGGCGGCCAGCGCCAGCGCGTCGCCATGGGCCGGGCCATCGTGCGCAATCCGAAGGTGTTCCTGTTCGACGAGCCGCTGTCCAATCTCGACGCCAAGCTGCGCGTGCAGATGCGGATCGAGATCAAGAAGGTGCACCAGAAGGTGCGCACCACGACAGTCTATGTCACGCACGACCAGGTCGAGGCGATGACCTTGGCCGACCGCGTGGTGGTGATGAACAAGGGACGGATCGAGCAGATCGGCACACCGAACGAGCTCTACCACAAGCCGGCGACACGCTTCGTCGCGGGCTTCATCGGCTCGCCCGCGATGAACTTCATCTCGTGCCGCCTCGAGGATGCCGGCGGCGCGCTGCAGATCCGCCTCACGGACCGCATCGCCTTTCCGCTGCCGCCGGCGCGTGCCGCACGCTACAACGCGCTGCCGCGCACCGACAAGCTGCTGCTCGGCATCCGCCCCGAGCATCTCACCGAGGCGCATGCGCATCTGGATCCCGGCGTCGAGACCTTCGACACCGTACTCGACGTCACCGAGCCGATGGGGATGGAGACGCTGGTTTATTTCGGCCTCGACGGCACGCCGGTCTGCGGCCGGGTCAATCCCAATGCCGGCGCCAAGGACGGGGCTCCCATGCGTTTGGCGATGGACCTCAACAACATGCACCTGCTAAACGAGGAGACCGGCGTCGTGCTGTGACGCCGTGATCCAAGAAGCGCTAGCAGGCAGGGAGCGATGGCGACCAACAAGAAGAAGATTTTCGTTACACAAACCTTGTCGCAAGGGGCACGCGCCCTCCTCACCCAGCGGGACGATATCGAACTCGTCGAGTTTGCGAACCTGATCTCCGCCAAGGATTTCGAGGCCCTGCTCAAGAGCCATGCGCCGGTTCATGGCGTGGCGCTGGGCGCTACGGCATTCGGCGAGACCGAACTCGACGCCGCCAAGGACATGAAGGTGGTCACCCGCATCGGCGTCGGCTACGACGCCGTCGACGTGCCCGCCCTCTCGCGCCGCAGAGTGCCGCTGATGGTCGCGGGCAGCGCCAACTCGCCCTCGGTTGCCGAGCAGGCGCTGTTCATGATGCTGACGCTGGCCAAGCGCGCCAACGAGATGCACGCCTGTGTCAAGGACGGCAAATGGGCCGAGCGGCTCAGCATGCTGCCGTTCGATCTCTACGGCAAGACCGTGCTGATCATCGGCTTCGGCCGCATCGGCAGCCGCACCGCCAGGCGCTGCCTGGCGATGGAAATGAGCGTACAGGTCTACGACCCCTACAAGCCAGCGGCCGACATCAAGGCCGCCGGCTGCGAGCCCGTTAGTGACCTCGACGCCGCGCTGCCGAGCGCCGACTTCGTCACCATCCACTGCCCGAAGACCCCTGAGACCGTCGGACTGTTCGACGCGGCGCGGATCGGCCGGATGAAGCCAAGGTCCTATCTCATCAACACCGCACGCGGCGGCATCGTGAAGGAGGCGGCGCTGTACGATGCGCTCGTCTCCGGCAAGATTGCCGGCGCCGGCATCGACGTGTTCGAGGTCGAGCCGCCGCCGGTCTCCAATGCGCTGTTCGCGCTGCCCAACGTCATCATGGCCCCGCACGTCGCGGGCGTGACCGTCGAGGCCGTCAGCCGCATGAGCGAGCAGACCGCGCGCAACATCCTGAGTGTTCTGGACGGCGATCCCATCAGGCAGAACATCATCAATCAGGACGTGCTGGGCTGAGCTAAATCCGGGAGCGGACAGTCGATCTGTCCGCCTTCGGACGGACAGAATGCGTCCCATTTTGGTGCAGATCGGGCCCCAACTCAGCCTTAATCAAACCCGCGTAATGTAGCCGGCCGCGGCGGCAGTGGGACAGACTTGCCAGCCGCGTCGAGCTGGAGGATGGACCCTTGTCAGAGATCGACCCGACCGACCACGCGCTGGCGACCATCGCAAGCATTTTGGATCACCCCGAGCCGCTTCAGGTCGTCCGCGACGGCGATGCGGAAACGGCGGCCGCCGATGACAATGCGGTCGCAGACGAGCATGACGAGCATCATGTGTCCGAAGAGCATCCAGTGGTCGAAGAGCAGCCGCTGGTCCCTGACCACACCGATGCCGACGGCTACAGCAAGGTCGGCCCCGGCCCGATGGTGGCGATCCGCCTGAAATGGACGGTCCATCGCGGCGACGACGGCCAGTATTACGTGCACGAGACCATCGGTGAGCAGTCCGCCCCCGTGATCAGCGGCCCGATGACGAGCGAGGCCGCGGTGCGTTTCGTCGACGAACACGAGAACGAGGCGAACAAGCGCTTCGAGCTGCTGCGCAGCGAGATCGCCGGCCGAAGCTCGCTTGCCGACTACGAACGCAAGGGCGAAGCTTGAGACTCTTTTTGCCGACCCCTCCGTACACCTCTCCCCGGCGGGGAGAGGTAAACACCGAACTCTATTTCCGCCCCAGAAAATCCTTCTTCACCAGTTCGACGCCGGCGTGACGCAGCAGGTCGTACGCGGTCGTGACGTGAAAGAAGAATTGCGGGATGCTGTTCGTCAGCAGCAGCGTCCTCCCAGTGAACGGCAGCTCGGTCCCGTTCTTCAGCTTGAAGAAGACCTTCAGCTCCGCAGCCGCATCGATCTCGGTACGCGGCAGGCTTTCGATGAACTCGATTGAGGTGGCGATCCGCGCCTGAAGCCCGGCCATGTCGTGCTCCAGCGGCGGCAGCGCGACGGGCTCGCACTGGGCCAGCAAGGCCGGCGCGACGGTCGCGTGCCGGCAAGCCTCGCCGACCTGCTGCGCCAGATCGTACATGTTTGGCGCCATGCGCATTCCAAGCAGGACCGCGGGATTGAACTTGCGGGTCTCCGCATAGGCAACGCCCTTGTCGAGCAGGACCGACAGGTTGCGCAGATAAGGCACGAAGAGGCCGACCGAGGCCTCGTACATCGAGATTGTCACTCTACGATTCCTTTCAATTCCGTCTCGCCAGAAACGGGCATCTGGTCTAAATCCACGTCTCACGAGCCATACAATGACAGCTCGCACTTGGGTGGAAAAGAGATGACTGTTCGAATCCTGGCGGCCTTGGCCGTGATGTTGCTGGCAAACCTCTCGGCTTACGCGCAGCAGCCGGCCCCCTCGCGCCTCGACGAAATCATCAAGCGCGGCACCTTGCGTGTCGGCATGACCGGCGACTACAAGCCTTTCACCTATCTGGACAAGACCACGCAGCAGTTCTCTGGTTTCGACGTGGACATGGCGGAGGCGTTGGGCAAGGCGCTCGGCGTCAAGGTCGAGTTCGTGCCGACGGCCTGGCCCAAGCTGATGAAGGATTTCGAGGCCGACCAGTTCGACATCGCCATGGGCGGCGTCTCTGTGACGCTCGATCGCCAGAAGAAGGGCTTCTTCTCAATTCCGATCATGCGCGAGGGCAAGACGCCGATCGCGCGCTGCGCCGACACGGCCAAGTACCAGACGCTCGCCGACATCGACAAGAAAGGCACCCGCGTGATCGTCAATCCCGGCGGGACCAACGAGCGTTTTGCGCGCGCCAACGTCAAGGACGCCGACATCACGGTCTTCCCCGACAATACCCGGATCTTCGACGAGATCGCCAAAGGCAACGCCGACCTGATGATGACGGACGCGTCCGAGACCCGCTACCAGCAGAAGCAGCATTCCGGCGTATTGTGCGCGGTGCACCCGGACAAGCCGTTCGACTTCTCCGAGAAGGCCTACTGGCTCCAGCGCGACATGGCTCTGAAAGCCTTCGTCGACCAGTGGCTGCACATCTCCATGGAGGACGGCAGCTACAAGAAGATCTACGCCGCGTGGTTCGACTAGAGCGTCGTCCGCCGCCAAACCTTGGGGGCTTCCCGGTGCATTGAACCCGGAACCGCTGGTGGACGACTCATACCGTGACAGTGATCTGGATCACTTTTCGCGATCCGACCGGGGCGTAAGCCTCGGCGTGGGGACCACCTGTTCGGGAGATGGAAATGAGGAAGCTGTTGGCCACGGCCGCATTCCTTCTGGCAAGCACCGCAGCACACGCTCAGTACACGTTCGAGTATGGTGGCCGCACCATCCGGATCGATCCCGACCGCGGCACGGTGCAAATTCCCGGCGTGTACGACAACACCGGCCAGGGCAAGGCCAAGAAGGCCAAAAACGACACCAAGCAGACTCCAAAGACCGAACCGCAGGCGCCGCAACAGGCCAAGGTCGATCCGCAAACGCCGACAGCACCGCCGCCGGCTCCAGTTCCTGTTGCCGTGCCACCCGCTACAGAACAAGCGCCTGCGGCACCTGCCCCCGCGGCCGCAGCACCACCTCCTTCCGCACCGCCCCAACTTGCTCCGGCAGCAACCGCCAGCACTGCGCCGGCTGACGATGCGATGGTGCCGCCACCGCAACCTGCTCCGAGTGCGGCCCCGACGGTCGCCGCGGTCCCACCCGCGCCGCCCGCACCACCTCCGCCACCAGCTCCGACCGTGGCGGCGGTGCCTCCGACGCCACCTCCGCCACCTGCACCGGTGCCAGCCCCGGCTCCCGTTCAGGCCGCCGCTGTCTCACCGCCACCTCCGGCAACCGCGCCGACACGCGACCTCAATTCACCGCTCGGCGTCTGGCTCACCGAGGAGAAGGAAGGCAAGGTTCGCATCGAGCAATGCGGCAACAACCTCTGCGGCTATTCGGTCGACAGCAAATCGAACCAGAACGGCGAACAGGTCCTGATCAACATGAAGCCCGGCAAAGACCTGAAATGGTCCGGCCGCATCCTCGATCCCAACAGTGGCTCGACCTACGATTCCACGATCACGTTGAAGGGAGGCGACCGCCTGCGCGTGCAAGGCTGCGCCTTCGGCGGCATGTTCTGCGGCGGCCAGACCTGGACGCGTGTGAACTAGACTAGAACGCGTCGCGCGAGACAGACAGGGGTCCGTCATCCGGCCGCTTTGAGTCTGCCGCGACGCTATCGCGATGTGAGTCATCTCACAGCGAGCGTGGCGCGCGTGACTGTCCTCACATCGCTGGTTCCGCGCCCGTGACACGATCCCCGCATAGTCAACCCACGGGGCGTGTCATGCACGGTTTTCGCAAGAGTCTCTTCGCCACCATCGTCGCCATCGTCGTCCCGCTCACGCAGGCGGATGCGGCGGGCTCTGCCTTCGACGGCGCCTGGAATGTCCGCATCTCCTCATCGAGCGAGACTTGCGGCAACGGCGCGAGCGTCGCGATCGGAATCAGCAACGGGCAGATTGCGTCGAGCAGCGCCGCGGTGACCGCATCGGGCCGGGTCGCGGATGCCGGCAGCATCAACGTCACCTTGAGCACCGGCATCAAGCGCGCCGTCGGCTCTGGCCGGCTCAGCGGCACCTCAGGCTCCGGCACCTGGCGTGGCGCCATGTGCTCGGGTACGTGGACGGCGGAGCGAATATAACTCCAAGCCGATGGGTGACGCATCGCCCTCCGGCGATGCGCCGTATTCAGGAACGGGCCCAGTCTAGCCGAGCGGCGCCGAGTAGTCGGCGTCGGTGACCGGCTCGAGCCAGGTCGAATAGACGCCGTCGAGCGCTTCCTGCATGGCGATGTGGCACATGCTGTTGCCAGGCGAGGCGCCGTGCCAGTGCACTTCACCCGGCGGGATCCAGACGGTGTCGCCGGGGCGGATTTCCTTGACCGGACCGCCCTTGGTCTGGACGCGGCCGACACCGGAAATCACGTAGAGCGTCTGCCCGAGCGGATGGTGGTGCCAGTTGGTGCGGGCGCCGGGCTCGAACGAAACGCGTGAGACGTTCAGCCGCGCCGGCGCGGGCGCCATGTTGATGGGATCCTGCAACACGGTGCCGGTGAAGTTTTCCTTGGGCGCACGGCGTGTCGGCCGCGTACCTGCGAGCGTGATGTCCATGGGGTCCTCGTTTCCTGTTACTTCTTGCTGGCGGCGTAGCGCGCCTTGGTTTCGGCGTTCATGGGATAGAGGCCCGGCAGCGCCGCGCCGTTGTTCACCTCGTTGACGATCCAGGCTTCCATCCGCTCCTGCTCGACACCTTCATTGAGCACATGCTCGAGCATCGCTTGCGGAATCAGCACGCAGCCGTCCTGGTCGGCGACGACGATGTCGTTCGGGAACACGGCGACACCGCCGCAGCCGATCGGCTCGCCCCAACCGACGAAGGTGAGACCCGCGACGGACGGCGGCGCGGCATAGCCATCACACCAAACCGGAAGATTGGTGCCGAGCACTCCCTCGACGTCACGAACCACGCCGTCGGTGACGAGCGCGGTCACGCCGCGCTTGACCATGCGGGCGCAGAGGATGTCGCCGAAAATGCCGGCGTCGGTGATGCCCATGGCGTCGACCACGGCGATGCAGCCTTCGGGCATCGCCTCGATCGCGGTGCGGGTCGAGATCGGCGACGACCAGGATTCCGGCGTCGCCAGATCCTCGCGCGCCGGTACGAAGCGCAGCGTAAAGGCAGGTCCCACCAGGCGCGGCAGGCCCGGGCGCAGCGGGCGCGCGCCGCGCATCCACACATTGCGCAGGCCCTTCTTCAGCAGGACCGTGGTGATGGTGGCAGTGGTGATGCCGGCGAGGGTCTTGCGGGCTTCGGGGGACAGCGACATGGACGAGAACGAGCTCCGAGGTGCAGGAAAGAACGCGCGCATCTTGCGAGCCGGGCGCTTGCCGTCAAGGCCCAAAGCCCTGCAATAATGCGGCCCTGCCGGGCTGTTATGCGACGCGATAACAAGGCTTTATCGCCACCCCTTGCATTAATTTATTGGACTTGCGGGCGCATTTACGCGAAGCAAAGGCATTCGCGGAGCTCAAGGCTGAGCCCGCGCTTTTCTCAAGACCGATTTCGAGAGGTCATGGCCGCAACGCTTCCCCCGCCCCGCCTTCTGCCCAGCGGCGACAGCGCCGTCACGGTCGAGTTCAGCCGCACCATCGACGATGCCGCCAACGAGCGCGTGCTCGCGCTCGACAAGGCGCTCGCGGCAAGCCCCATCGAGGGCATCTCCGAGACGATCCCGACCTATCGCTCGCTGCTGGTTCATTACGATCCCGGCAAGATCGGGTTCGACGCGCTCGGCGAAAAGCTGCTTGCGATCGCCAGCCAGAAGCTGCCGCCCACGACCAAGGCGCGGCGCTGGCGCATTCCGGTGGCCTATGGCGGCGAACACGGCATCGATCTCGAGGACGTCGCGAAAGCGCTGAACACCACGCCCGAAGACATCATCGCCCGGCACATCGGCGGCGACTATCGCGTCGCCATGATCGGCTTCACGCCGGGCTGGTCCTATCTTAGCGGCCTCGACAAATCGCTGCACATGTCGCGGCGCGAGAGCCCGCGGCTGTTCACGCCGGCAGGCACGATCTCGATCGGCGGCATCCAGGCGGGCATCCAGTGCCTGGCCGCGCCGAGCGGCTGGCACCTGCTGGGCCGTACGCCCGTACGGACCTATCAGCTCCACCGGAATCCGACATTCCTCACCGAACCCGGTGATCGCGTGACGTTTTTCGCCATCGACCACAAGACGTTCGAGGAGCAGGACCGCGCCGCCGAGGCTGGCGAGATCATCGCCGAGCGGGTCGACGCATGAGCCGGCTCGTCGTCAGCACCATCGGTCCTGCAAGCTCCGTCCAGGACGGCGGACGGCTGGGCGCGCAGCGTTATGGGCTGACGGTCAGCGGCGCGATGGACCGGCTGGCGCTGGCCGCGGCGAACACGCTCGTTGGCAACGCGCCGTTCGCAGCCGCTGTCGAGATCGGCCCGTTCGGCGCGACGTTCACGGCCAAGGACGGCGCCGTGCGCGTCGCGATTTCCGGCGCGCCGCGCAATGCCGACATTGCCGGGAAACCGGTGCCGATGGATTCATCCGCCACGCTGAAGGACGGCGAGACCCTGACGCTCGGCTTTGCCCGCGGCGGCGCGTTCAGCTATCTGGCCATCGAAGGCGCCATCAAGGGCGAAGAGGTGTTCGGCAGCCTCGCGGTGAATGCCCGCGCCGGGCTCGGCAGTCCCTACCCGCGCCCGCTTCAGGCCGGCGACGAGTTTACGGTCGACGCCGCGAGCGGCGTGCCGGAGTTGCGGATCGAACTGCCGAAGCCTGCGAGCGGTCCGATCCGCGTCGTGCTGGGCCCGCAGGACGACGAGTTCGACGACGCCAACAAGGCGCTGTTTTTGGACAGCGAATGGAGGATCTCGGCGACGTCTGACCGCATGGGCTACCGGCTCGAAGGCCCCGCCATCAAGCATCTGCACGGCCACAACATCGTCTCCGACGGCACCGTCAACGGCAGCATCCAGGTGCCCGGCAACGGATCGCCGATCGCGCTGATGATGGACCGCGGCACATCAGGCGGTTATCCCAAGATCGCAACCGTGATCACGGCCGATGTCGGTCGCCTCGCACAGACCTCGGCGGGCACGGCGTTCCGCTTCAAGGCCGTCACCATGGCCGAAGCACAGGACGAGGCGCGCAATTTTCAACAGCTGATCCGCACCCTGCCCGATCGCCTGCGCTCGTCCGACACGGTCGACCTCAACATCGAGGCGCTGAGCGATGCCAACGTCGCGGGCTATGCCGTGAGCGCCATGGATGCCGGGACCTGGCAGGTCACGGCGGAGCCTTAGACACAGGACCAAAGGCGGAGAGCAACCATGAAGACGATCGATCTCAATTGCGACCTCGGCGAAGGTTTTGGCGCATGGGAGATGGGCAACGACGCCGCGATGATCGAGCTCGCAAGCTCGGTCAACGTCGCCTGCGGTTTCCACGCCGGCGACCCCGACATCATGCGGCGGACGGTTGAGCTGGCGAAGGCGCGCGGCGTCTCGGTCGGCGCGCATCCCGGATATCGCGACCTGCACGGTTTTGGCCGCCATCCGATCGCGGGCCTGAAGGCGTCCGAGATCGAGAACCTCGTCGCCTACCAGATCGGCGCGCTGCAGGCGATCGCGACTGCGGCCGGCCACAAGGTGACGCATGTGAAGGCGCATGGCGCACTCTCCAACGTCGCCTGTGAGGACGACATGACGGCCAAGGCGATCGCCGCCGGCATCAGGGCGGTCGACCCCAGCCTGATCTTCGTCGTGCTGGCCAATTCAAAACTGGTGAAGGCCGGCGAGGAAGCCAATTTGCCGATGGTGCACGAGGTGTTCGCAGACCGCGCCTATGAGGACGACGGCAACCTCGTCTCGCGCAAGAAGCCCGGCGCGGTGCTGCACGATGCGAAAGTCATTGCCGATCGCGTGGTGCGCATGGTGCAGGACGGCGCGGTGGTGTCGGTCACCGGGAAGGTCATCAAGATGCGCACGGACACGGTGTGCATCCACGGCGACACGCATGGCGCGGTCGAGATCGCGCGGGCGCTGCGTCAGGCGTTGAAGGATGCGGGGATCGAGGTCGCGCCGTTCAGGCGCGGGTCGTGAGGTCCGCGCGCTGCTCAAATCGCGAAAACAACCCCATGCACAGTCGAAGGCCACCGCCGGCGGACAGCGCGGCGGCGGCGATTAGTCCTGATCCCGCCGCGGCCTAGTATACGTCAGCCTGGAAGCGGCCCTTCTTCTTGAGGTCGGCGACAAAGCTCACGGCCTCGTCGGTCGAGCGCGCCCCGAACTGGGCGACGATGTCGACCAGCGCGCGCTCGACGTCCTTGGCCATCCGCTTGGCATCGCCGCAGATGTAGAGATGCGCGCCTTCGGCAAGCCAGGTCCAGACCTCGCGGCCGAGTTCGCGCATGCGATCCTGCACGTAGAACTTCTTCTCGCCGTCGCGCGACCAGGCCAGCGACAAGCGCGTCAGGAGGCCCGAGGTCTTCATCGCGTTGAGCTCGTCACGATAGAAGAAGTCGCAATCGCTGCGCTGATGGCCGAAGAACAGCCAGTTCTTGCCCTGCGCGCCGGTTGCCTTGCGGTCGAGCAGGAAGGCGCGGAACGGCGCGATGCCGGTGCCGGGGCCGATCATGATGACCGGAATCTTCGGATCCTCCGGCAGGCCGAAGCCATGCGCCTTCTGCACATAGACCTTGAGCTTGTCGCCCTCGTTGATGCGCTCGCCGAGGAAGGTCGAGGCGACGCCGAGCCGCTTGCGCTTGCCGATGACGTAGCGCACGGAATCGACCGTCAGCGAGAGCTTTCCGGGCGTCGCATTGTGCGACGACGAGATCGAATAAAGCCGCGGCTGCAGCGGCTCCAGCGCCTCGACGAACGCCTCCGGATGCGGCCGCGTACCCGAAAACTTCTGAAGCGCGGCCATCACGTCGAGAGTTGCGGCATCGCCATCGGGATCCTCGCCCTGCGCCAGCGCCCTCGCCTTCTCGCGCTGCGCGCCGCCGGTGATGAAGGAGAGCAACTCGAACAGCTTGTCGGGCGCCGGCGACAGCGAGACGTCCTCGACCAGCGCCTCGCGCAGCGTCTTGTTGTTGACCTTGGTGGTGTGGGAGGCGCCGAGCAATGCGATGATCTGGTCGACGAGGCCGAGGTCGTTGCGGGCGAACACGCCGAAGCTGTCGCCGACGACGTAGTCGAGCTTGCTCTCGGAAAGATCGAACTCGACGTGATAGGTTTCCTTCTCCGAGCCGCCCTTGTTGAGCAGGCGGCGCGACAGGAAGGTGGCGTCAGCCGGATTTTCGCGGGCACGACCGAGTTCGGCTTTCACCTCCGGCGCAGCGGGTGCGCTTGCAGCGGGCGCGGCAGCTCCGCCACCAGGCTTGGCGGCCGGCGCCTTGTCGACCTCCTCGAACAGCTGTTTGAGCATCCGCGCCGTCTCCTTGCCGCCGGGGGCGCAGAGGTTGAGCCGGGCTTCGCTCTTGTTGGCGATCGAGTCCGAATAGTCGGCGCAATTGTAGCCGCACTGGCCGCAATCCTGCTGCGCCATCGCCGCCATCATGCGGCGGCGGAGCGGACGCCCCTCTGCGAGCTTCATGCGGTCGGCGATCGGCATTGCCGGGTCGTGCCAGGGTGCCTCCCCGTCATCGCCATCGCCCTGCGGCGCCAGCACCGCGCCGTTCTCCGCCGGCGACAGCGGCGTCGAGCCGTCGAGACCGAACATGCCGACAAGAAAGCCGTTCAGCCACAGCCGCTGGCCCTCGGTGAACGGTGCATTGGCCGGAATGATCTCGATCTTGGGAGGCACGGACATCTGGGTCATGCTGCTACTTCCGCTTCGGCGAGTTTTCGTAAGGCTTCACCGTCATGGCGACGGGAGAAGGTCAGGAACGTCTCTTCGGGTGAGGCGCGATGGGCGAGATAGGCCTTGAGCAGGCCCTCCACCCTCACAGGCACATCCTCGGCCTTCACGTCGTGGAACACCTCCTGTCCGATATCGGCATCGGGACCGAATCCGCCGCCGGTGAACAGGTGATAACCCTCGACCTGGTCATCCTCGCTGGCGCCGGGCACCTTGGCCGCGATCAGGCCGATGTCGGAGATGTAGTGCTGCGCACAGGAGTGATGGCAGCCGGTCAGATGGATGTTGAGCGGCGTGTCGAGTTTGATGCGCTCGTCGCACCAGTCGCCGATCGCGGCGGCATGACGCTTGGTGTCCGAGGCCGCGAACTTGCAGCCGGCATTGCCGGTGCAGGCGATCAGGCCGGCACGGACGTTCGAGACTTCAGTGGCGAGGCCGAGCTTCTCCACCGCGGCGGTAACGAGCGCGACGTTCTCGTCGCGGACGCCCGAAATCAGCAGGTTCTGCCAGACCGTCAGGCGGATATCGCCGTCGCCGAGATCCTGCGCGATCTTGGCAAGCCCGCGCATCTGCTCGCAGGTGAGCTTGCCGATCGGCAGCGCGACACCGACCCAGTTGAGTCCGCCCTGCTTCTGCTTGTGCACGCCGATATGGGCCATGCGATCGGACAAGGGCCGCGACAGCAGCGCTTCCGCCGGCACGCGCGCGAACGGCTTCTTCAGCCGCTCCTCGACCAGCTTGAGGAAGCCGTCGTGGCCCATGATGTCGAGCACGTATTTCAGCCGCGCCTTGTTGCGGTTGGTGCGATCGCCATGCTCGATGAAAACGCGCACGATGGCATCGGCAACCGCGGTCGCATCTTCAGGGCGAACGACGATGCCGGAATATTTTGCAAAGTCCTTGTGGCCGGTGATGCCGCCGAGGCCGAGCTTGAACCAGACGCCCGGATCGACGCCAAAACCGTCCTTCACTTCGACCGCGGTGAAGGCGATGTCGTTGGTCTCCTCCAGCGCTGCGATCTTGCCGGCGCCGTCGAAGGCGACGTTGAACTTGCGCGGCAGGCCGAACAGCGAGCGGTCGTTGAGGATGTGGTAGTGCCATTCGCGCGCATAGGGGCGCGTGTCGAGCAGCTCCTGCGGATCGATGCCAGCCGTCGGCGTGCCCGTGACGTTGCGGATATTGTCGGCGCCGGCGCCGCGCGAGCACAGGCCGATGTCCTGCACGCCTTCGATCAGCCTGACCGCGTTCTTCGGCTCGATTTCGCGGATCTGGAAGTTGGCGCGGGTGGTGACATGGGTGTAGCCGCCGCCGCAGCTTTCGGCGATGTCGGCGAGCCCCGACATCTGCCAGTGCTTCAGGATGCCGTTGGGAATGCGCAGGCGCGCCATGTAGGAGGTCTGTGCCGGCGCGACCCAGAAGATGCCGTAGTAGCGCCAGCGGAAATTGTCCGCCGGCGTCGGATTGGCGTTGTTGCGCGCCTGGTCCTTCAGCCGCTCATAGGCGTCGAACGGATGCATCTCGCGCTTGAACTTCTCCTGGTCGGCGAGCTTCTTGCCCGCCGCCGTAAGCTTGTCCTGCGCCTTGATCGCCGCAGCGTCCGGCCCCGTCGGTTCAGACGGAGCGCCGGCCGCAGGCGCGCCGCCGGCTGCAAAGGCGCGCCCGACACGTCCGACCTGCATGCCGGACATGAAGCCTTCGAGATAGCGCTTCTGCTCGTCTGAGAAATCGGCCGTGGGTGCTGTATCGAGTTTCATGGATTGAATGGACCTACTCTGCTGCCTGGACCGCGACCTGCGCGACATCGGCCGTGGGCGTTGCGGGCTTGTACGTCGTGTAGAGCGCAAGGCCGGTGAAGACGAAGCCGCCGACGAGATTTCCCAAGGTCACCGGGATCTGATTCCACAGCCACCAGTCGGAGACGCTGACCTTGGCGCCGAGCATCATGCCCGTCGGGATGATGAACATGTTGACGACGGCATGCTCGTAGCCGAGCGCGAAGAACAGGAAGATCGGCAGCCAGGTCGCCGCAATCTTGCCGACCGTCGAAGTCGAGGTCATCGCCATGACGACGCCGAGGCAGACCAGCCAGTTGCAGAGGATCGCCTTTACAAAGACCGAGACGAGGCCTGCCGTGCCGATCGCGGCGTTGCCGATCGTCTTGGCCTCGGCGACCGCAACGATCTTTGCGGCGACGCCGGCCACTTCGACCTTGCCCATGTTGGTGAGCGAGATGGCGATCAGCGCGCCGACGGCAATGCTGCCGAGCAGGTTGGCGACGAAGACCCACGACCAGTTGGCGATGACCGCATTCCAGCTTGCCTTGCCTTCGAGACGTGCGAGCGGAACGATCGCGAAGCTGCCGGTGACGAGTTCGAGACCGAGCAGCACGATCATCACGAGGCTGACCGGGAAGATCAGCGCGCCGACGATCGGTTGCCCCGTCGTGACCGCGCCGGTCAGGGCGAGCGTGGTGGCCGCGCCCAGCAGTGCACCCGAGATCGCGCCGCGGATCATGATGTCGCGCGGGGCGAGCGCCAGCTTCTTCAGGCTGGCATCGACCATCGAGGCCACGACGTCGGAGGGTTTCGCGTAATCCATTTCGAAGCTCCAGCTTGCCGCGCGATAGGCGGCGTCAACGGGTTGAACTGACGTTGATCGCTGGGAGCCGGTTACAGGCACGCGCCTCTCCGGAACCCGGGCGATCCGATCAGCCTCGTTGCTGCGGAAATCCACCATGGACCTGGAGCCGCCGGCGCCCACGCCGGGCGGCTTGGGCTCTCTCTATTCAAGGAGTGTGCCAACGCAGCATAAGCTACAAAATCACATAAAATCAGTGATTTAATCTTATGTGCAGCGCATGAAGTGGATCATGGTTCATGCTGCTTCGGGCAGCAATAGCCCAAAGATTAAGCTTCGAATCGAACTGAGTAATATTTGAGCAGAGCCTTACGGCACGCGCCGCCCGACCTCAAACGAGGCGAGATAACCGGCGACATCGCCGGGATCAAAAGCCGGTCCGGCAAAGGCGCCGAAGGGGGCGCTCGCCTGCACCTCTCCGCTCCGCCCAATGGCGGCATCATAGAGATCCGGCCGAAATACCGCCATCGCCGTCTTGAGCGCCTCCGGGCTGAGGGCCGTCTGACCCCAGCGTACCATCTGCGCGTAGAGCCAGGCCGCCTGAACCGGGTCCGGGCGCCCCGCTCCTTCGCGGCCGACCAGGAGGTAGCGGCCGCTCTCGCGCACCGCACCATCGGGCGAAATCTTCAGCCGCCCGGTGAGCGAGCGCTGGATCACCTCGGCATCGACACCGATCCGCTCGGGCTGCGCCAGGATTTGCGCGGCCTCCGCCAGGTTCTCAGGCTGCTCGATGAACGCGGCTCCCTTGACCGCCGCACGCACAAGGCTCGCGACCACATCCGGATGCTTGTCCGACCAGACCTGGCGGACCGCCAGCACCTTCTCCGCCGCACGCACCAGGATGTCGGAAACGAAATGCAGGATGTGGCCAATACCGAGATCGACCGCGATCGAATTCCAGGGCGCGCCGACGCAGAAGGCATCGACGTGGCCGCTCTTGAGGCTGTCCACCATGTAGGGGGGCGGCAGCACGACAAGGCGCACGTCCTCGTCCGGATCGACGCCCGCGGCCGCCATCCAGAACCGCAATTGGTAATTGTGGGTCGAGAACGGGAAGGTCATGCCGAAGGTCAGCGGATCGGCGCCCGCCTTGCGCCTGATGGCAACGACCTTCGCCAGCGCCTTTGCGGTGGCGAGCGGATCGAAACGGTCGCCGTCGATTTGATCCATCAGCGCAGCATGCAGCGCCGGCGAGACCGTGATCGCATTGCCGTTGACGCCGAGATTGAAGGGCGCGGCGATCGGCACCTTGACGTGACCGAGCCCGAGCGAGGACGCGATCGCGACCGGCGCCAGCAGATGCGCGGCATCGAACAGGCCGATGTTCAGCTTGTCGCGGACGTTCGACCACGACACCTCGCGCACCAGCTCGACCTCGAGCCCCTCGGCCGCGGCAAATCCCTTGTCGACGGCGACGATCAGGGCGGCGGCATCGACCAGCGGAATGAAACCGATGCGGAGGGAAGCGGTCATTTCAGCATCTCCGACGCGGTGATGATCGACTGCGCGATCTCGCCGATTTTCTTCTTCTCGCGCATGGCGGTCGAGCGCAGCAGCACGTAGGCCTCGTCCTCGGTGAGGCCCTTGACCTTCATCAGAATGCCCTTGGCCTTCTCGATGATCTTGCGATCCTCGAGCTGAGACTTGGTGCGCTCCAGCTCCTCCTGAAGCTTTGCGAAGGCGTTGAAACGCGACACGCAGAGATCGAGGATCGGCTTGATCCGCTCCTTCTTCAGACCGTCGACGATATAGGCAGACACGCCAGCCTCGACCGAGGCCTGGATCGAGGCGGAGTCGCTCTGGTCGACGAACATCGCGATCGGCCGCTTCACCGCACGACTGACCTGGAACATCGCCTCCAGCACGTCGCGGCTGGGGTTTTCCAGATCGATCAGGATGATGTCGGGGTCCACCGCATAAATACGGGCGAGCAGGCTCTGCATCTCGCTGATATGGACGACCTGCGTGAATCCGGCCTCCCGCAACCCCTCCTCTAGGATCGCAGCCCGGACAGGGCTTTCGTCGACAATCACGATTTTGGGCGACTGTTCGGCGCTCATGGCTCACTCACGGCAGGCGATTCATCCATAGCATGCCGGACGGCCATGCAAAGGGTTGTAATTATGGGCAATTGGGACTAGCTCAAGCCTGTCAATCAGGCAGATTTGGATATGGATCAGACGGCTGCGCCCAAGGTCAGCTTCGTGTCACTCGGGTGTCCCAAGGCTTTGGTGGATTCCGAGCGTATCATCACGCGCCTCCGCGCCGAGGGCTACGAGCTCGCGCGCAAGCATGACGGGGCCGACGTCGTCATCGTCAACACCTGTGGCTTCCTCGACAGCGCCAAGCAGGAATCGCTCTCGGCGATCGGCGAGGCCATGGCCGAGAACGGCAAGGTGATCGTGACCGGCTGCATGGGCGCCGAGCCTGAAGCGATCGAGCAGGCCTATCCCGGCGTGCTCTCCATCACCGGTCCGCAGCAATATGAGAGCGTGCTCGATGCCGTGCATCGCGCGCTGCCGCCGGCGCATAATCCGCATCTCGACCTGGTGCCGCCGCAGGGCATCAAGCTGACGCCGCGCCACTACGCCTACCTGAAGATTTCCGAAGGCTGCAACAACCGCTGCACCTTCTGCATCATCCCGAAGCTGCGCGGGGATCTCGTGTCGCGTCCGGCCGATGACGTACTGCGCGAGGCCGAGCGGCTGGTCAGCGCCGGCGTGAAAGAGCTGCTGGTGATCTCGCAGGACACCTCGGCCTATGGCGTCGATCTCAAATACGCCGAAAGCCCGTGGAAGGATCGCCAGGTCCGCGCCAAATTCCTCGATCTCGCGCGCGAGCTCGGCGAACTCGGCGCCTGGGTCCGGCTGCAATACGTTTACCCCTACCCGCATGTCGACGAGGTCATCGCGCTGATGAACGAGGGCAAGGTGTTGCCCTATCTCGACATCCCGTTCCAGCATGCGAGCCCCGAGGTGCTGAAGGCGATGAAGCGCCCGGCAGCACAGGACAAGACGCTGGCGCGGATCAAGCGCTGGCGCGAGGAATGTCCTGACCTTGCGCTGCGCTCGACCTTCATCGTCGGCTTCCCCGGCGAGACCGATGCCGACTTCGCCTATCTGCTCGACTGGCTCGATGAAGCCGAGATCGATCGCCTCGGCTGCTTCAAGTACGAGCCGGTTGCGGGCGCGACGTCGAACGCGATCGCCAATCCCGTGCCGGAAGAGGTCAAGCAGGAGCGCTACAACGCGCTGATGGCGCGCCAGCAGAAGATCTCGGCGCGCCGGCTGAAGCGCAAGGTCGGCACGCGCCAGCAGATCATCATCGACGAGGTCGGACCGACCGTCGCGAAGGGCCGCTCAAAGGCCGATGCGCCCGAGATTGACGGCGCGGTCTATCTGTCGAGCCGCCGGCCCCTGCGCGTCGGCGAGATCGTCACCGCGAAGATCGAGCGCGCGGATCAATATGATCTGCACGGCAGCGTCGCTGGGTTCTGAGCGCCGACCGTTCGTTGTTGCGAACGAGCTAGCCGCGGGGGCTCGCTGCAACCTCTCCCGCGAGCGGGAGCAAACCCGCGGCTGGAGCTTCCGCTATCTCACGCCAGCCATTTCGGCACCCAGCGCTCGGGGCGCGGGGCGCGGGTGAGATCGGCCCTGGCTTCGGAGAGCAGCGCCGGCTCGCCCCCGATGGTCGGGCGCACATCGTACTCGAAATTCGGCATGACGCGGCCGTCGGCGGAAAGGCCGAACTTCATCGCGTACCACAGGCCGAGCTCGGGCTGGGCGCGGCGCATCTCCTCGCGCAGGTCACGCAGCAGGGATTCGATCGAGGCGGCCTCCTCGAACGGCTGCGGCCCACGCGACAGCACGCGCGCTTCATACTGCTTGCCGACGATGGCGACCTCGAAATGGGTCTTGTCCCAGGAGTTCTTGCCTTTGGGCAGATGCGCGGCCAGCCGCCAGCCAAGCTCGGCCATCAGGCGGTGATTGGCCCAGTATTCCTCGCGATCCCGGCTCCACTTCTCGACGAAGCCGCGGAAGTCGGGCAGCTCGCCGTCCTCGCAAGGCGCCGGCTCGCCGGCCGGCTGCCGGGCCAGCCATTGCGCGAGCTCGACCGTCTGCGGCTCGACCTCGTCGTGCGGCCGCAGATCGTGCCAGGCCTCGTCGAATTGCTGCGACGTTAGTTTGATGAGCAGCACGTCGAGGGACGGCGCAAGCAACTCGTAATCGCCCTCGGAGCCCAGCCCCACGATCGGCGGATTGTCCCGGTCGAGGCCCGCGCCATACCAGCCGCCGACAGCCGAACCGTCCGGCAGCCGCATGAACAGCGAGAACCTGTCGCGCAACGGGCTGCCGTCGAAGATCGGCGCCTGATCGGAGAACTGGCCCTGCAGGGAGAAGCAGCCGACGCTGCCCCAGGGGCGCCCCTTCAGCCAAATGGCGAAGTCGACCAGAAGCGGCGGCGCCTCAATGCCCGGCGGAAACGCGCCGCGAATGCTGTCGAGGTCGATCGGGTAAGGGGTGTCGGACAAGGCTGCAAACTGTCTGGTTGGTCCCGCCTTCTTGGTCTCGACCGGCTTCGGTTCGGTTCGAACCAATTCGCGTCCTGAGATCACAAACGCGCTAGGGGCTTTTTTGTTTCTGGGCGGCAATCGAATGACACGCAATCACGTGATCGGTATCCGGGGCGGCGTCTGCGCGATCAGTGCAGCATTGATTCTGCTTGCCCTTCCCGCCGCGGCGCAATCTCCACCAGCCGATCAGGCGCGTCAATGGTGCTTCGGTTCCAGCGACATCGGCGACGACCAGCGCATCGACGGATGTACGATTGTGCTGCAGGCCGATCCGTCGAACGTCGGCGCACTCGTGAACCGGGGCAAATCGTTTCGGCGCAAGAAAAAAACGCAGCAGGCCCTCGCCGACTACACCCGCGCCGTCGAGCTGGCCCCTGACAATCCCGAAATCTCGTTCGGTCGCGGGATCACCTATGCCGATCTCGGCGATCGCGACCACGCCATCGCGGACTACACGCACGCGATCGAGCTGAAACCTGACAACGCGTCTTACTGGTGCAACCGCGGCAATGTGCGCATCGCGCAGAACGACTTCGAGCATGGGTTCGCCGACTTCGACCAGGCCATCAGCATCGATCCGAAATTCGCGCTGTGCTATTTCAACCGCGGCACGGCTCGTGCGTGGCATCGCGAGCCCGATCGCGCGCTCGCTGATCTCGACATGGCGATCAAGCTCGATCCAAACTACGCGGCCGCATACGGCAATCGCGCCCGCCTCTATCGCGACCGCGGCGATCGCGATCACGCACTGGCCGACTTCACCAAATCACTTGAGCTTAATCCGAACAATGCCGGCGATGCCTATGCGCGCGGCGACATGTATCTCGACGCGCATGATTACGAGCGTGCGCAGGCGGATTTCGACCGCTCGATCAAGGCCAATCCAAATTACGCCGGCGTATTCTACGGGCGCTGCGTAACCCACGAGATCCTGCACCAGTTTCCCGAGGCCCTGGCCGATTGCGATCAATCGCTGCGGATGAAGCCGAATGAACCCAACATGCTGAGCAGCCGAGGCCGCATCAAGCTTCGGCTCGGGCAATACGACGCGGCGATGGCAGATTTCGATGCCGCGCTGAGCGTGAATCCGAACTCCGAAACCGCGCTCTACGGGCGCGGACTTGCGAAGCGCAAGAAGGGCGACAGCGAAGGCGCTGCGCGCGATATTGCGGCGGCCAAGGCGATCAATGTGGGGATCTCAGGCGCATACGAGCATCTCGCACTTCCTTGAGTTTCTTGCCGCTGCATGCGCGCCGCCATGTGACACTGAGGGCGGCGCATTTGAGCTGAGCGATCTACGCCAGCGCGGCATCGTGCAAATTGCCCGCTTGACAGACCCTGCCCTTCGGCTGTACGGACGCGCCCCATGATCAACTCTCGGACCCAACTGCGCCAGACCATGCGTCGTCGCTCCCGCGACGATGATGGGTTGCGCCATGTCCGACGACGCCGCTGAACCAGTAAATTCAGCACAGTTTTCGAGAAGGCCGCACCCGCAAAGTGCGGCCTTCTTGCTTTTCGCGTCCGTTTTTCACCCACCTCCCAAGATCTTCCTATCGCAAAGAGGAGTTCGAGACATGACGACCGCCACCCATCCGTATGATGCGCTGATGGACATCACCGCACGACCCAAGGCCGTGTTCGTCCGCGGTGCCGGCTCATACCTCTGGGATGACAGCCGCAAGCGCTATCTCGATTTCGTGCAGGGCTGGGCCGTCAACTGCCTCGGCCACTCCCCACCGGCGGTGGCCGAAGCGCTGGCCGCGCAAGCCAAGCGGCTGCTGACGCCGAGCCCGGCCTTCTACAACGAGCCGAGCCTGAAGCTCGCGCAGGCCCTCGTCGAGAGCAGCGCGTTCGACCAGGTGTTCTTTGCCAATTCAGGCGCGGAGGCCAATGAAGGCGCGATCAAGCTCGCGCGCAAATTCGGCAGCCTGCACAAGAACGGCGCGTTCGAGATCATCACGTTCGAAGGCGGCTTCCACGGACGGACGCTGGCGACGATGTCGGCCTCGGGCAAGAAGGCGTTCGAGCCGCTGTTCGAACCGAAGGTATCAGGCTTCAAGAAAGCGAAGCTCAACGACATCGCCTCGGTCGAGAGCCTGATCAACGGCAACACCGTCGCTGTCATGCTCGAGCCGATCCAGGGCGAGTCCGGCGTGTGGCCGGCGACCGATCAGTTCCTGCGGGAGCTGCGCGCGCTCACCGAGGCGCACGGCCTGCTGCTCATCTTCGACGAGATCCAGACCGGCATGGGCCGGACCGGAAAGCTCTTCCACTATGAGCACACGGGGATTGCACCCGATATCATGACGCTCGGCAAGGGCATCGGCGGCGGCGTACCGCTCGCGGCCTTGCTCGCGACCGAGCGCGCCTCGTGCTTCGAGCACGGCGACCAGGGCGGCACGTTCAACGGCAATCCGGTGATGTGCGCGGCCGGTCTTGCGGTGCTGGAAGAAGTCGGCAAGCCCGACTTCCTGAAGCAGGTGGGTGAGACCGGCCTGCTGCTCGAATGCGAGCTGCAAAAAGTATCAGTGCGGCACGGCCTCGGCGGCGTGCGCGGCCGCGGCCTGCTGCTGGCGCTCGACCTCAAGCTGCCGATCGCGCCCGGCATCGTCGCGCAGGCCTTCGAGGCCGGCGTGCTGCTGAACGCGCCGCAGCTCGACACGCTGCGCTTCATGCCGGCGCTGAATGTGGCGAAGGCGGAGATCGCCGAGATGATCGGCTGTCTCGACGAGATCTTGACCAAGGCCGGCGCGGCAAGACGGGTGGCGTAACCAACGCCGTCGTTCCGGGGCGGTCCGCAGGACCGAACTATGGTGCGCAACTGCGCACCTGAGAATCTCGTCGTTCCGGGTTCGATGCTGCGCATCGCCCCGGAACGACGAGCCTACGGCTTCAAGATCGAAGCCCCGGTCGTCTTGCGACTTTCCAAATCGACATGGGCCTTGGCCGCATCCTTGAGCGCATAGGCATGATTGATCGGCACGTGCAGCTTGCCGTTGATAACGGCGGAGAACAGCGTGTCGGCGCCTTCCAGCAGATCCTTGCGCGTGCCGATATAGTCGTTGAGCTTCGGCCGGGTCGCGAACAGCGAGCCGTGGTTGTTCAGCTCGGCGATCGCGAACGGCGGTACCGGGCCTGAGGCGTTGCCGAAAGAGACGAACATGCCGCGCGGCTTCAGGCAGGACAGCGAGCCCGGAAAGGTCGCCTTGCCGACGCCGTCATAGACGACGTCGCAGCCCTCGTTGCGGCTGATCTGCTTCACGCGCGCAACGAAGTCTTCCTCGTTGTAGAGGATGACGTGGTCGCAACCATTGGCTTCAGCAAGCTCGGCCTTGGCGCGCGAGCCGACCGTACCGATGACGTGCGCCCCGAGCGCCCTCGCCCACTGGCAGGCGAGCAGGCCGATGCCGCCGGCCGCAGCATGGATCAGCACGCGATGATGCGGCTCGACCTCGAAGGTCTTGTGGAGGAGATACCAGACGGTCAGGCCCTTGAGCATCAGCACCGCGCCCTGCTCGTGGGTGATGTGATCCGGCAGCTTGACCAGCTTCTCCCAGGAGATGTTGCGCTCGCTCGCATACGCGCCGAGATTGTGATAGTAGGCGACGCGGTCACCGGGGTGGAAATTGGTCACGCCCGGCCCGACCGCGACCACCTCGCCCGAGGCCTCGTTGCCGGCGATGAAGGGCAAGCCCGGCGCCTTGTAGAGACCGGTGCGATAATAAACGTCGATGAAGTTCAGGCCGACCGCATGCTGGCGGATGCGCACCTCGCCGGCGCCGGGCGCCGGGACATCGACGCTCTCATAGACCAGGGCCTCAGGGCCCCCGACCTTGTGCACCCGGACGGCTTTGGTCATCACCTGACCTCCTCTTCTCCAAGGCCAGCGAAAGACATAGCGCTTGCCTTGTCAACTCGACGCCAGCCGGAGCGGCTAGCCGGGCTTTTTCTTGCGGTTGCGCTTGGCCAGCACGTTGAAGAATTCCACCGCCGCAGAGAACGCAATTGCGAAATAGATGTAGCCGCGCGGGATATGGAATTTGAATCCGTCCGCGACCAGGGCGACGCCGATCAACACCAGAAATGCCAGCGCCAGCATCTTGGTGGTCGGATGTTCCGCGACGAATCGCGCCACGGGTCCGGACGAAATGTACATGATCAGGCAGGCGATCACGACGGCCGCGATCATGATCTCAATGTCCTGCGCCATGCCGATCGCGGTGATGATCGAGTCGAGCGAGAACACGATGTCGATGACGACGATCTGAGCGATCACCCAGAAGAAGGCGCTGCGAGCGGACTTGCCCTCGCCCTCCTCGTCGTCGGCGTCGACTTCGGCGTGGATCTCGTGGGTTGCCTTGGCGATCAGGAACAGGCCGCCGCCGATCAGGATGAGGTCACGCCACGAGAAATCGTAGCCAGCGAGCAAAAACACCGGCGCCGTCAGGCCGATCAGCCAGACCAGCACGCTGAGCAGGATGATGCGGAAGACCAGCGCCAGCGCCAGCCCGATCTGGCGCGCACGATGGGCCTGCGGCTCGGGAATGCGCGAGACGATCACCGACAGGAAGATGACGTTGTCGATGCCGAGCACGATCTCGAGCGAAGTCAGGGTCAGCAGCGCGGCCCAGGCCTCGGGGCTGGTCAACAAATGCATCACGTGAAGGACCTCACCAACCGGATCAATGCATCGCTGAAGGCGATCCAGAGCGCGATCGCGCACAGCGCGACAGTCACGCCGGCGCCGACGCGAAAATCCATCTCCAGCGCATAGAACCCGAGCACTGCCCATAGCGCGATCAGCGACATCGTCAGCCAGCGCAGCCGCACGACGCGGACCGGATGCAGCACGTGGAACGGCACGAAGGTCAGCACCACGAGGGCTGCGACCAGCAGCGTCGACGACAGCGGCGGCCAGTGCAGCAGGAACAGATAGAACGCCGCCGCATTCCACAGCGCCGGAAAGCCGCGGAAATGGTTGTCGTCCGCCTTCATGCGCAGATCGGCGAAATAGAGCGCGCTGGTGACGATGATGGCGATGCCGAGCAAGGGCGCCGCCACCGGCAGCAGCATGCCGCTCGCCACGATCGCATAGGCGGGCACGAACACATAGGTGACGAAATCGACCACGAGGTCGAGCACATCGCCCGACCAGTTCGGCTGCACGTTCTTGACGTCGAGCAGGCGCGCGATCGGCCCGTCGATCGCATCGATGATGAGCGCGACGCCCAGCCAACCGAACATCGCCGCCCAGTGCTCGCGCACGGCCTCCAGCATCGCCAGCAGCGCGATGGCCGCGCCGAAGGCGGTGAAGATGTGCACCGAGAACGCCGCGGCACGGATCGCGGGGGTCGGCTTGAGGGAATCCTCTTGGCTGTCCATGCTTTCTGCTACCAGAACGGGACCGGTTTGCACATCCGCCGTCGCGGCATTGCGCCGCGCTATCAGTCATAAAATCAGGCAAAATAGGTGGGCTTGAATTTGCCGCGGGGCGTGTCAAATGTCGTGACATGACAGACGCACCGACACTCTTTGACGTAAGCGTTATCGGCGGTGGACCGGCCGGCCTTGCGGCCGGAATTGCCCTGGCGCAGCGAGGGGCGCGAACCGCGCTGGTGGCGCGGCGCCTGCCCTATGCCGACAACAGGACCACCGCGCTGCTGGGCGCCTCGGTCGATCTCCTGGAGAGCCTCGACGTCTGGCCTCGCTGCAAGGACAAGGCAGCCGCCCTCGAAGTGATGCGCCTCGTCGACGACACCAACAGGCTGTTCCGCGCGCCGGAGGTCCGGTTCTCCTGTCACGAGATCGGCCGCGACGCGTTCGGCTACAACATCGACAACCGCTCGCTGATGCTGGCGCTGGAAGCGCGCGCGGCCGAGCTGCCCAATCTCGTCCGCTTCGACGACGAGGCCGAGAGCGCCGTCATCGAAGCCGATGACGTCGCCATCCGCACGGCGTCCGGGCAATTCCTCTCGGCCCGGCTCGTGGTCGGCGCCGACGGCCGGCACTCGCTGTGCCGGGAGGCGGCCGGCATCGCGGTCACGCGGCGCGACCTGACGCAGACCGCCCTGACCTTCAACGTCAGCCATGCCAGGCCACATCGCAATGTGTCGACCGAGTTCCACACGCCGCACGGGCCCTGTGTGTTCGTACCCCTGCCCGGCAACCGCTGCAGCATCGTCTGGGTCTCTGCCCCCGCGGAAGCCGAGCGGCTTCGGGCTCTCAGCGACGAGGAACTCTCCGCCGCGATCGAGAAACAGTCGCATTCGATCCTCGGCCGGATGACGGTCGAGCCCGGCCGCAACATGTTCCCGCTCGCGATCGAACGGCCGCAATCGTTCGCGCGCGACCGCATCGCGCTGGTCGGCGAAGCCGCCCATGTGGTTCCGCCGATCGGCGCCCAGGGCCTCAATCTCGGCTTGCGGGATGCAGCCGACATTGCCCGCCTTGCCGGCGAAGCCGTCGCATCGGAGCAGGATCCAGGCGCGGCTGATGTGCTCAGGCGTTACGATCGGGCACGCCGGCCCGACATTTTGAGCCGGACTTTTGCGATCGACATCGCCAATCGCTCGCTGCTCAACGACTTCCTGCCGCTCCAGCCGGTCCGCGCCGTCGGCATGCACCTGCTCGGCGCCATCGGCCCGCTCCGGCGCTTTGCGATGCGCGAAGGGCTGACGCCGACTTGGCGCAGGTAGTTTGGCGCAGGTAGGATCTACGGAAACACCAATCGCCCGGTTTGAAGCAGCCACATCACGCTGGTCAGCGTGACCACGGATGCAAACGTGCCGAGCAGCACGGCGACGGAGGCGGATTCGATCCACGCATCGTTTTGCCGGGCGATCACGAACACATTCAGCGCCGGCGGCAGCGAGGCCATCAGGATGGCTGTCGCGGCCCAGGGCTGTGCGAACGGACCGAATGCCAGCATCAGGCCGAATGCCGCGAGCGGATGGATCAGGAGTTTGACCGCGATCACGCCAGGCACCTCCCAGGGCACGCGGTCGAACGGCCGCAGCGCCACCGTCACGCCGAGCACGAACAGCGCAGTCGGCGCCGCCGCATTCTGGAGGAAGGTGATGGTGCGGTCGAGCGCCACCGGCAGCTCGATATGGAGCGCAGCCACCGCTGCGCCAAAGCAGGCCGACATGATCAGCGGGTTGAGCACGATCTGCTTCAGTACGACGCCGAAGGCGTGAACGATCGAAGGATGATCGCGGTCTGACAGTTCGATCAGCAGCGGCACGATGGTGAACAGGAAGATGCTGTCGCAGCAGAAGATCAGCGCGGTCGGCGCCGCCGCTTTCGACCCGAGCACGGCGAGCGCCAGTCCCGGGCCCATGTAGCCGATATTGCCGTAGCCGCCTGAGAGGCCCGCGAGCGTCGCCTCGCGCAGGGACAGCCCGCCGAGCACCTTGCCGACGACCAGCGCGATGGTGAACGCCGCAACCGTCGACAGCGTGGTCGCGACCAGGAACGGCGGGTTGTTCAATTCCGAAAACGGCGTCTTCGACATGATCGCGAACAGCAGCGCCGGCAGCGACACGTAGAGCAGGAAGAAGTTCATCCAGGCGAGGCCTGATTCCGGCAGCGACTTGGCCTTGCCGCAGGCGAATCCAACGAAGATCAAGCCGAAATAAGGTAGCGCCAGGTTGAGGATATCGACCATTGATGAAGTGTTTTCTGAGGATTTGGGAGCTATCTGCCGCGCAGCCGCGGGTTAATTCCGGATCAGGGCACTAGCATCGGCCACAATCCTGGTCTATCGACGAAGGATGATTAAAGCGCGGACAGCCAAATTCCAGATCGGACAGGTCGTGCGCCACCGGATCTTCTCGTTCCGGGGGGTGATCTTCGACATCGATCCGGAATTCAACAACACCGAGGAGTGGTGGTTGTCGATCCCCGAAGAGGTGCGGCCCCACAAGGACCAACCGTTCTACCACTTGCTCGCGGAAAACGCGGAGTCCGAGTACGTCGCCTACGTCTCCGAGCAGAACCTTTTGCCCGACGAGTCCGGCGAGCCGATCCGCCACTCCCAGGTCGCCGAGATCTTCATCAAGAACAAGGACGGCGGCTACCGCCCGCGCAATCCGTCGCTGAACTGAGCCGAGCTCCGTTGACCTGAGTTTCACCGCCGTCACGCGGTCAGCAAAAAAGGCGCTCGAGATAAGCGCCTTTTTCATGTCCGGGATTTGGCCCGATTACTTCTGGGCGGCCGGAGGCGCACCAGGCGCGCCGCCGCTCTGCTCGAGCTTCTTGCGTTGCTCTTCAGCCTTCTTCTGAAGCTCTTCCTGGAGCTTCTTCTGGTTTTCCTCGAACACCTTTGGATCGGTCGGCGGACCGTCATAGGCCTTCTGGAATTCACCCGTGAGCGGCAACGGCAGGGTCAGCGGCTGGCCATTGGCGTTGATCGCCTGGACAACGAGATTCTGGCCCTTCTTCAGGTTTGCGATGAGCTCGGGGGTCGCCTCGTAGTCCGACATGCAGCCGTTCTGGAAGCAGATCACGTACGGGCTCTGCAGCGGCGGATTGTTGTCGACGATGATGCGGGTGCCGTGCACGAGTTGCATGCCGAGCGGCAGCGTCACGCGCAGGATCTTCTTGGGCTCGCCTTCCGGCTCGATGATCACGGCCGCGATGACCGGCTGGCCCGATTCGATGCGGCCGTCCTTGCCGGTGAAGCACACCTGCTTGGCGTTGGCCTCCTGGCCCTTGAGGCAGAACTTGGTCCAGGGTGCGTAGATCAGCTGGATCTGCTGATCCGCAGGCTGGGCGCCCTGAGCCGCCGGAGCGCCCTGCTGCGCCGGGGCCTGCTGGGCCTGTGGAGCCGGCGCCGGAGCCTTGGGGGCAGCCTTCGGAGCAGCTTTCGGGGCAGCCTTCGGTGCGGGCGCCTGGGCCTCAGCGGCAAACGGGACGACCAATGCCGTCGCCGTCAACAGGGCGAGAAGTCGCCCGCGCGGCCGGACGGACGCGGCCAAATAACGGAAATTCATTGCAGAAAACCCTTTCTGAACGGGAAGTGCCCGAACCGCTCCGAAGCACCGAACCAAGCCGCCTTGGGCGCGGCTCTCTCCCCGTCAATTGAGGCGGATAAGTGACGGGCTCGGCGCTCCTGCGCGATTGCGTGCCTTCTTAACGTGGTCGACGGAAAGATCAATGCCGACAAGCGTCTTTGCCCCTATCCGGGCGGGCGCCCAGTGAAATCCCTGTGATAGGATTCAGGGCACGCCCCTCGAATCAACGTGTCCGAATGTTCATGTTCCAACGCCTGCTCGAGGGCCCAAGCGTCCGCCTTTGCAGCCTTGTCCGCCTTTGCAGTCTCGTCCTGATCCTTACGGCCAATGCAGCGCGGGCCGAGGAGGCCCATGCGATCGCCATGCATGGCAAGCCGGCACTGCCGGCCGATTTCACCCACATGCCCTACGCCAATCCCGATGCCCCCAAGGGCGGCCGGCTGACCTGGGGCATTCTCGGCACGTTCGACAGTCTCAATCCATTCATCGTGAAAGGATTGGCGGTGCAGCCGATCCGCGCCTATGTGGTCGAGAGCCTGATGGCGCGCGGCCAGGACGAGCCATTCACGCTCTACGGCCTGCTCGCCAAGACCGTCGAGACCGACAAGGAGCGGAGCTACGTCACGTTCCGTCTCGACCCCCGCGCCCGCTTCTCCGACGGCAACCCGGTGCAAGCCGAGGACGTGCTGTTCTCCTGGCAATTGCTGCGTGACCATGGCCGTCCGAACCTCCGGCAATATTACGCCAAGGTCGCCAAGGCGGAGGCGACCGATCCCCTCACCGTCCGCTTCGACCTCACCGGCGCCGACGACCGCGAGCTGCCGCTGATCCTCGGCCTGATGCCGATCCTGCCGAAGCACGCGGTCGATGTCGCGACCTTCGAGGAGACGACGCTGACCGGTCCGATCGCCTCGGGCCCCTACCGCGTCACCGCGGTGAAGCCCGGCGCCAGCGTCACGCTGACGCGCAATCCCGATTATTGGGGCCGCGATCTTCCCATCAATCGCGGTCTCTTCAACTTCGACGAGATCCGGCTCGACTATTACCGCGAGGGCAACGGCCAGTTCGAAGCCTTCAAGCGCGGCCTCTATGATTTCCGCGTCGAGAACGAGCCGTTGCGGTGGCACGAGGGCTACGATTTTCCGGCCGCCAAAAACGGCGAGGTGATCCGCGACACCTTCAAGCCCGGCCTGCCGCAGCCCTCGGAATTCCTGGTGTTCAACACCAGGCGTCCGATCTTCGCCGACATCCGCGTGCGCCAGGCGCTGACGCAGCTGTTCGATTTCGAGCTGGTCAACCGCAACTATTTCTTCTCGCTCTATTCGCGCGTCGCCGGCTATTTCGCGGGCTCCGACCTCTCGGCCTATGGGCGGCCAGCGGATGCGCGTGAGCGCGAGCTCCTGAAACCCTTCGCCGCGCAGATCCCCGAAAACATCATGGATGGCAGCTACCGCCTGCCGGTCACCGATGGATCGGGACGCGACCGCACCACGCTGCGCGCGGCGCTGAAGTTGCTGTCGGACGCCGGCTACGATCTCGAGGGTACCATCCTGCGCAACCGCACCACGAAGGCGCCCTTCACCTTCGAGATGCTGGTGACGACGCGCGACCAGGAGCGCATCGCGCTCGCCTTCCAGCGGGACCTCAAGCGCGCCGGCATCGATGCGAGCGTGCGCACCGTCGATCCCGTGCAGTTCGATCAGCGCCGGCTGTCCTACGAGTTCGACATGATCCAGAACCGATGGGACCAGTCGCTCTCGCCCGGCAACGAGCAGTATTTTTACTGGGGCAGCGCGGCCGCGGACAATCCGGGCACCCGCAACTACATGGGCGCCAGGGATCCCGCCGTCGACGCCATGATCAAGGCCCTGCTGGAGGCCCGCGATCACGGGGAATTTGTCTCGGCGGTGCGGGCACTCGACCGCGCCCTGATGGCGGGCTTCTACACAATCCCCCTGTTTAACGTATCCGAGCAATGGATCGCGCGCTGGAATCGGATAGAACGACCATCGACCACCGCACTCTCCGGCTACCTGCCGGAGACCTGGTGGGCGAAGGGTGTGCCTCAAGCCAGTCCAGCGAAGTGACGCCGTGAACCAGCAAGCCGTATCGCCTACGCTCGACACCCTGTTCCAGCGGACGCTGATGCGGCAGCCGCACGCGCCCGCTCTGCTCGATCCTCTCAACAAATCCCGCATCACCGGGCACCAGCCGCGGCGGATGACCTACGCCGAAGCCGACACCGCCATCGAGGCACTGTCGGCGCATTTCGTCGAATCGGGCTTGCCGGCCAATTCGGTGATCGCGATCCAGTTGCCCGCGACGGTCGAGTTCGTGCTGACGGTGCTGGCGGCCCATCGCGCCGGCCTCGTTGTCGCCGTGCTGCCGCTGCTGTGGCGGCAGGCGGAGCTTGCAGCCGCGCTCAACCGCACCGCGGCGCGCGCCATCGTCACCATGAGCAAGGTCGACGGCATCAGCTATGCCGATCTTGCCATGCACGCAGCCGCCGAGGCGTTCTCGATCCGCCACGTGTTCGGCTTCGGAACCGATTTGCCTGAGGGCATGGCCTCTCTCGACGAGGTGCTGGCGCGTCCGCCCGGTGCCACGCGCGCGGTGATCCAGGACGGCCGCAAGGCGGCGATGATCTCCTTCGACGTCACGGCAGAGGGTTTCCGCCCGGTGCCGCGGCCGCATTTCAGCCTGATCGCAGGTGGCCTTGCGATGTCGCTGGAAGCCGACATCCAGCAGGGCGCGACCGTGATGTCGGCGTTCGCGCCGATGTCGTTCGCCGGCCTCGCTTCCTCGCTCGCGGTGTGGCTGCTGTGCGGCGGCACGCTGGCGCTTCATCATCCCTTCGAGGGCGAGGTGCTCGAGCAGCAAATCAACGAGCACGAATGCGACGTGCTGATCGCGCCGGCCCAGCTCGCGCTGCGCCTCGGCGATTCCGCTCTGGCGGCGCGGATGCCGACCTTGCGCAACGTCATCGGTCTGTGGCGCGCGCCGGAGCAGGTGGCGGCGAGCGAAGCCTGGATCGCGCCGCATGCGCCGCTCACCGACATCTATCTGTTCGGCGAAGCCGGTCTGTTCGGCGCCCGGCGCGGCGAGGACGGCGTCCCTGTCGCGGTGATGCCCGGGCCGCACGGGGCGCCGCGCGAGCAGGCGGGGTCGTCGATCGCAGGCGAGATCCTGTTGACCCAGAAGGGCACGCTCGGCCTGCGCGGCCCGATGGTGCCGATCGCAGCCTACGCGCCACCACAGCCGGTCGGCGAGACGCTGACGGCGCAGCCGCCGCGCGACTATGTCGATACCGGATATGCCGCCCGGATCGACCGGGCCAGCGGCGCGATCTGCATCACCGCGCCGCCATCAGGCATCATGGCCGTCGGCGGCTATCGCTTCCTGTCCAACGACCTCCAGGAATGGGCGCGCCGGCTCGGCCAGGGTGCGCTGCTCACCGCCCTGCCCGACCGCCTCTCCGGCCATCGGCTGGCGGGCCGGGCCCAGGACAATGCCCGCGCCCGCGAGGCGCTCAGCGAACTTGGCCTTAACCCCCTGATGGTCGAGGCTTTTCGCGACCGCTCAGGCCCGGTCTAGGAACAGTTTCGCAGGGAACATTGACGCTGCATTAAGGCGAGCGGACTAGATTGCGCAGCGTCGATTGCGTGATCAGAGTTTCCTGATGTCCCAGGCGGGCCCGATCCTGTTTGTATCCAATACCGAGCGCCCCGCCTTCATTGCGGCGCTGGACGAGGCCCGTCTGTTCCCGGTCGTCGACACCGATTGGGCGAGCGCCGCACGTGCCGTCGAGCAGGTGCAGCCGGCCGCGGTCCTCGCCGCGATGTCCGGCGGGCACGAAGCACATATGCCCCTGCTCGCAAAGAAGATCGCCGATCAGCCGCTGTATCTCCCGCTGGTCGCGTTCGATGCGCAGGCCACGCTACCCCACAACGCGCTGCCGTTCTCCACGCGCGGCAACGCTGCCGAACGCCTGATCGCGCGCCTGCGCGCCGCGATTCGCGTCCGCACGCTGCATGCCACCGTGCTGCGCCGGCTGCCGGAGGCGAAGGTGGCACTGCCGGAGGCCGATCCGGTGCGCGATGCCATCGTGCTGTTGATCGGCCGCGGCGCTGCTTATCCTGCCCTCTCCGTCGCGCTCGGCGAGCGTACCGGCGTCGTCGGCGCGCTCTCGATCGAGGCCGCGGCCAAGCATCTCAACACCCGCGACATCGACGGCGTCGTGCTCTCCGACGGATTTACGCCGCGCGTCACCGACGCTTTCCTTACCGTGCTCGCGGAGGACACCCGCTTCCGCAACCTGCCCGTGGTCGTCACCGCGCACCAGCTCACCCAGAGCTACGATCTGCCCAACCTCGAGCTGATCGCGGGCGAGCCCGCCAAGGTCGCGGCCAACGCGCTGCCGCTGATCCGCCAGCACGCCATGGAAGCGCAATTGAGCCGGACGCTGCGCTCGATCGACGCCGGCGGCTGGCTCGATCCGCGCAGCGGTCTCTTGACGGTCGAAGCCTTTGCCCGCGATTTCTCCAAGGCCGTGGAGCAGACGCTCGCGCGCGGCGGCGGCCTGTCGGTGGCGCGCTTCGCCTTCGATCCCGGCAATGCCCGCGCGCAGCTCGATGCCGCGCGCATCCTCAGCCGCCTGATGCGGCAGATGGACTTTGGCGCGGCACAGAAGGACGGCTCGGTGATCGTGGTGTTCGCCGAAACCGACTTCCGGACGGCGCACATGATCGCCCGCCGCCTGTCGGCGGTGATGAAGCACACGTCCAACGGCAAGCACGAGATGCGCAGCGATCCCGTCGTATCAGTGGATTCGCTGTCGCCATCGGATACGGCGAGGTCGTTGCTGGGCCGGCTATCGGCGGACGCGTCGCGGGCGGCGTCCTAGCTTTTTGGCCGACTGCCTCAACAGCCTCCGTCATTGCGAACGAAGCGAAGTTATTCGGAATCTCTCAGCGGAAAGATTCTGGATTGCTTCGTCGCAGGAGCTCGTCGCAATGACGTGGCGAGAGCGATAGCTCTCACGCCGCCTTCTTTTTCTGCGCGAGCTGCGACAATTGCCGCATGATCTCGGTGGTGCCGGCGAGACGCTCTTCCGGGGTTTGCCAATCCTGCAGGAACACCACCTTCATGTCGGGCCGCACCTTGGCGGCCTGGCCGTGGCTCTTGATGAACGACACCAGGCGATCGGGATAGGCGAAGGAATTGTCGCGGAAGGTGATGACGGCGCCCTTTGGACCCGCATCGATCTTCTCGACATTGGCCTGGCGGCAGAACGCCTTGATCGCGGCGACCTTGAAGAGATAGCGCACCTCGTCCGGCAGCACGCCGAAGCGGTCGCGCATCTCGGCGCCAAAATTCTCGATCTCCTCCTCGCTGTCGAGATCGGCGAGGCGCCGGTAGAGCGAGAGGCGCACCGAGAGATCGCCGACGTAATCCTCAGGGATCAGCACGGGCATGCCGATGGTGATCGTCGGCGACCAGCGGTCCGCGGCGGGCTCGGACACGCCGGCCTTGAGGTTGACGATCGCTTCCTCCAGCATCGACTGGTAGAGCTCGAAACCGACCTCCTTGATGTGGCCGGACTGTTCCTCGCCCAAAAGATTGCCGGCGCCGCGGATATCGAGGTCATGCGAGGCGAGCTGGAAGCCCGCGCCTAACGTCTCCAGCGATTGCAGCACGGTGAGCCGCCGCTCGGCCTGCGCGGTGATCTTCTGCTGCGCCGGCAGCGTGAACAGCGCATAGGCCCGCAGCTTGGATCGGCCGACGCGGCCGCGGAGCTGGTAGAGCTGGGCGAGACCGAACATGTCGGCGCGATGCACGATCAGCGTGTTGGCGTTGGGAATGTCGAGGCCGGATTCGACGATCGTGGTCGAGAGCAGGATGTCGAACTTGCCGTCGTAGAACGCGGTCATGATGTCCTCGATCACCGCGGGCGGCATCTGCCCGTGCGCGACCGCGACCTTCATCTCCGGAACGTTCTTGTCGAGGAAATCCTTGACCTCGGCGAGATCGTCGATGCGCGGCACGACGTAGAACGCCTGGCCGCCGCGATAGCGCTCGCGCAGCAGCGCCTCGCGGATCATCAACGGATCGTGCGGGGCAACGAAAGTGCGGACCGCCAGGCGATCGACCGGGGGCGAAGCAATTATCGAGAGCTCGCGGACGCCGGTGAGCGCCAATTGCAGCGTGCGCGGGATCGGGGTTGCCGACAGCGTCAGCACATGCACCTCGGAGCGCAGCGCCTTCAGTCGCTCCTTGTGGGTGACGCCAAAGTGCTGCTCCTCGTCGACGATGACGAGGCCGAGATCGCGGAACTTGATCGCCTTGCCGAGCAGCGCGTGGGTGCCGACGACGATATCGACCGAACCGTCGGCGATGCCCTTCTTGACCAGGTTGAGCTCCTTGGTCGCGACCAGGCGCGAGGCCTGCGCCACATTCACCGGAAAGCCCTTGAAGCGCTCGGTGAAGGTTTTGGCGTGCTGGCGCGCCAGCAGCGTGGTCGGCACCACGACCGCGACCTGCTTGCCTTCGAGCGCGACGGCGAACGCGGCGCGCAGCGCCACCTCGGTCTTGCCGAAGCCGACGTCGCCGCAGATCAGCCGGTCCATGGGACGGCCGAGCTCGAGGTCCTTCAGCGTGGATTCGATCGCCCCGAGCTGATCCTCGGTCTCGTCATAAGGGAAACGCGCGCAGAACTCGTCATAGAGGCCCTGCTGCACCGGCAGTTTGGGCGCCTCGTGCAGATGGCGCGCGGCGGCGATCTTGATCAACTCGCCTGCGATCTCGCGGATACGGTTCTTGAGTTTGGCCTTGCGGGTCTGCCAGCCGGAGCCGCCAAGGCGATCAAGCTCGACCGTGGTCTGGTCGGAGCCGTAGCGCGACAGCAGTTCGATGTTCTCGACCGGCAGGAACAGCTTGGTCTCGGCGGCATAATGCAGCTCGAGACAGTCATGCGGCGCGCCGGCGACGTCGAGGGTCTGCAGGCCAATGAAGCGACCGATGCCGTGATCGACGTGGACGACGATGTCGCCGGCGGTGAGGCTCGTGACCTCCGAGATGAAATTGTCGAGCTTGCGGCTCGCCTTGCGCGGCCGCACCAGACGATCGCCCAGGATATCCTGCTCGCTGATGACAGCGATCTCGTCGGTCTCGAAGCCGCTTTCGAGCCCGAGCACGGCCAGCATGGTCTCGTTGCGCGGGGTTGCCTGCACCGTCCGCCAGGCGTTGACGCTGGTGGTGTGAGCAAGCTTGTGATCGCGCAGCATCGAGGTCATGCGGTCGCGCGAGCCTTCGCTCCACAGCGCGATCACGACCTTCTTGCGTTGGGCTTGCAGCGCCATGACGTGGCTGACGACGGATTCGAACACGTTGACCGTGGTATCGTTACGCTCGGGCGCAAAGTCGCGGCCCTTGCGCGCGCCGGCGTCGACGACGCTGGTGCCGTCGGCCGGCACGGAGAAGGCCGTCAGCCGGATCAGCGGCATGTCGCGTTCGCGCTTGCCCCACTCCTCCTCGGTCAGATAGAGCCGATCCGGCGGCAGCGGCTTGTAGATGGCGCCACCGCCCGGATGCTCCATCGCATCGCGGCGGGCCTCGTAATAGTCCTGGATCTGCTTGAAGCGCTCGCGGACGGCGTCCTCGGCCTGCGGCTCGATCGCAACCGCGGCGCCCTGCAGATAATCGAACAGCGTGTCCATGCGGTCCTGGAACAGCGGTAGCCAGTGCTCCATACCAGGGTGGCGGCGGCCTTCGCTGACGGCCTCGTAGAGCGCATCGTCCCGCTCGGGCGCACCGAACTCGGCGACATAGCCCATGCGGAAACGGCGGATGGTATCGGTGACGAGCTGGAATTCCGAGATCGGCACAAGATCGAGCGAGCGCATGTCGAGCAGCGTGCGCTGCGTCTCGGCATCGAACGAGCGTATCGATTCCAGGCTGTCGCCGAAGAAGTCGAAGCGAACAGGCTGCTCGAGCCCGGCCGGAAACAGATCGAGAATGCCGCCACGCACGGCGTACTCGCCGGGTTCGCGCACGGTCGAGGAACGGTTGTAGCCGTTGTGCTCGAGCCAGGCGACGATGGTGTCCATCGGCACGACATTGCCGGGCGCGACCGAGAGTGCCTGGGCGGCGACCAGCTCGCGCGCGGGTACGCGCTGCACGACGGCGTTCACCGTCGTCAGGACGATCAGCGGCTTGTCACTGCCGGTGAGCGCGGCGAGCCGTGCCAGCGTTGTCAGGCGCTGCGCAAGGATGCCGCCATGCGGCGAAACGCGGTCATAGGGCTGGCAGTCCCAGGCCGGAAAGGTCAGCACCGGCAGATCGGGCGCAAAGAATTGCAGCGTCCGTTCGAGCTGCTGCATGCGTCCGCCGTCGCGGCAGACGACCGCAAGGCTGACGGCCGGCTTCTTCGGCCGCGCCGCAACGGCCCGCGCGAGATCGGAGACGATAAGGCCTTCGGCGCCCTCGGCAACATTGGCAAGCGTCAGCGCGCGGCCGGGCGTCAGCAGCTCGGCCGGAGATTTCATGCCCAGCTTCATAAGTCGCCGTCCGCAATCGGAGACGCCTTGATGCGGGCGAACAACGCGCCGTTGACGTCGGCTGGCAGCAGCTTGTCACCCGTGATGGCGGCATAGAGATCGGGATCGTTGACCTCGAGCAGGGTCTCGAGCTCGGTCAGCTCGACCTCAGACAGGTTGCCGATCTCGGCATCGGCGAAGCGGCCGAGGATCAGGTCCATCTCGCGCGTGCCGCGGTGCCAGCAGCGGAACAGCAGCCGCTTGCGGCGGTCGTCCAGCCCGTTGCTCGATCGTGTCGTTCCCGTCATGTCTCAAATCCAGTCAAACGCCGAAAGCCCGGACGTGCCGGGCCGGGGTGATATAGCCACTCGAACCTGCCGTGTCAGCCCTTTGTTCTTGCAATTGTTTGGGGACTGTCATTGCCGGGCTTGACCCGGCAATCCATCGTCCTTGAAAAGATGGATGCGCGGGTCGAGCCCGCGCATGACGAATGTTGCGAGAATGCGCCCCAGCCTGCTCAATCCGCTGTTTGCTCCCGTGACCAGCCTGCCCGGCGTCGGTCCAAAGCAGGACAAGCTGCTGCAATACCTGCTCAGCCGCAGCGAGACGCCGCGGCTGGTCGACCTGTTGCTGCATCTGCCGAGCCAGGTCATCGACCGCCGGGCGCGGCCGAAGATCCGCGATGCGGTGCAGGGAACCATGGCGACGCTCGAGGTCACGGTCGATCGCCACCGCCCGCCTCCGCCGCGCAATCCGCGCGCGCCGTATCTGGTCTATGCCAGCGACGACACCGGCGATGTCGTGCTGACGTTCTTCCGCGCCAAGCCGGGCTATGTCGAGAAGCTGCTGCCAACAGGCGAGAAGCGCTACGTCTCAGGCACCCTCCAGATGTACGACGGCATCCCGCAGATCGTGCATCCCGACCGCGTGCTCGACGAGGACGCGATCGCAAAGCTCTCCGGGATAGATCCGGTCTACCCGCTCACCACGGGCCTCGCGCTCGGCTCGCTGCGCCGCGCGATTGCGCAGGCGCTGCAGAAGCTGCCCGCGCTGCCGGAATGGATCAGCCCGGAGGTGCTGCGCCGCTGCAATTTCCCGCCTGTTACGGAAGCGCTCCATCGCGTGCACCAGCCGGTCGAGCTCACGGACATCCTGCCCGACCAGCGCTTCTGGTCCCGCCTCGCCTTCGACGAATTGCTCGCCGGGCAGCTCGCGCTCGCCTTGATCCGCGCACAACTGCGACGGCCCGCCGGCGTGCGCAACGCCGGCGACGGACATCTTCGCAACAGGATCATCGACGCCCTGCCCTATGCGCTCACGCCATCCCAGCGCAACGCCGCGGCCGCCATCGCCGAAGACCTGAAGCAGCCCGTACGCATGTTGCGTCTGCTCCAGGGCGACGTCGGCTCGGGCAAGACCGTGGTGGCGCTGCTGGCCGCCGCGGCCGTCGCCGAAGTCGGCAAGCAGGCCGCGCTGATGGCCCCGACCGAAATCCTGGCGCGCCAGCACATCAAGACCATAGTGCCGCTCGCCGAGCGGGCCGGCATGCGGGTGGCGATCCTCACAGGCCGCGAAAAAGGCAAGGAGCGGCGCGAGATCATCACGCAGCTTGCCGCAGGCGAGATCGATCTCCTCGTCGGCACCCATGCGCTGATCCAGGACGATGTGATCTTCAGAGATCTCGCGCTCGCGATCGTGGACGAGCAGCACCGCTTCGGCGTACGCGAGCGGCTGGCGCTGACATCGAAGGGCGAAGCCGTCGATGTGCTGGTGCTCAGCGCCACGCCGATCCCGCGCACGCTGGTGCTGACCTATTTCGGCGACATGGACATCTCGGAGCTGCGCGAAAAACCAGCCGGCCGCCAGCCGATCGACACCCGCGCCGTCGCCATGAGCCGGCTCGGCGAGGTCATTGACGGCGTCGGACGCGCGCTGGAATCCGGCAAGCTGGTGTACTGGATCTGCCCCCTGGTCGAGGAATCCGAGGCCGAAGGCACCGAGCATCTCACCAATGCGACGAAGCGTTTCGAAAGCCTGCAAAGGCGCTTTGGAGATCGCGCCGGCCTCGTCCACGGCCAGATGAAGGGCTCCGAGAAGGATCGCGTGATGGGCCAGTTCGCTGCGCACGAGATCGGCCTTCTGGTCGCGACCACCGTCGTCGAGGTCGGCGTCGACGTGCCGGCGGCAACCATCATGGTGATCGAGAATGCCGAGCGCTTTGGACTTGCCCAGCTGCACCAGTTGCGCGGCCGCATCGGACGCGGCTCGGAGGCCTCGACCTGCATTCTGCTCTACAGCGAGCCGCTCGGAGAAATGTCGAAGGCGCGGCTGAAGGTGATCCGCGAGACCACCGACGGGTTTCGCATCGCCGAGGAGGACCTGAAGCTGCGCGGCGAAGGCGACGTGCTGGGCGTGCGCCAGAGCGGCCTGCCCGGCTACCGCATCGCGCGCTCGGAGGTGCATGGCCAGCTCATCACCCAGGCCCGTGACGAGGCATTGCGGATCATGAAGGACGATCCGAAGCTGGAGGGCGAACGCGGCGAGGCGCTGCGCTGCCTGCTGTATCTCTACGAGCGGGACGAGGCGATCCCGTTGATCGGCGCGGGCTAGCTCGCGGCCCTTCGTCGTCCAACCTCGTAGGCGGCGACATGCGCCCGGGCGAGATCCAGCAGCGGCGTGTCGATATTCAGCTTGCGGGCCCGATTGGCCATGTCGCCGAGGATATGCTCCGCCTCGGTGATCGAGCCGCGCTCGATATCGCGCAGCATGGAAGCCTTGAGCGGCGAGTCCAGCGTCGTGAACAGTTTGCGGTCGAACTCGATGAACGGGGCGCGCGGTTCAAAGCCGGAAGCCGTCGCAACGGCACAACATTCCGCGAACAGGCGGAAGATCGATTGCTCGCCGTTCGGCACAGCCAGGATGTCCCCGATGCTCGCGCGCATCAGGCAGGTGATGCCGGCGAGCGTCGAGAGCTGGACGAACTTCTCCCACATGTCCTGCATGATCGCTTCGCTGGCGCGCACGTCGATACCGGGGACATCGAGCAGCTTTTCCAGAGCAAGCGTGCGATCGCTCAGCGCTCCCCTGGTCTCGCCAAAGACAATCGTCTGATTGGCCATGAACTGAACGACGCGGCCATCCGCATCGAGCCCTGCGCTGACATTCGCAAGCCCGCCGAGAACGTGCGCGGCGCCGAACTTCGCCGTCAGCGCATCGATATGTTTCAAGCCGTTCAGGATCGGCAAGATCATCGTGCCGGCGCCAACCGCCGGGGCGAACTGATCCATCGCGTCGTCGAGCGAATAGGCCTTTACGCCGACGAGCACGACGTCGAACGGCTCCTCGAGCTCATTTGCCTGGAGGAGCTTCGGCTGCACGGCGAAATCGCCATGCGGGCTTTTGACCCTCAATCCATCCCGCCGCAATTGCTCGGCCCGGGCGGATCGCACCAGAAACGTAACGTCGGCGCCTGCTCGGACCAGGCAAGCTCCGTAATAACCGCCGAGCGCTCCCGCGCCGATCACCAGCACTCTCATTCCAGCTCCTGCGTCATGCTCCCGGACAGGTCAGCCAAGGCTTTGGCTGCCGAATAACTGAGGATCAGGCCTTCTTCTCCGCGATACTGGCGGCGAACGCCTTCAACAGCGACGCATCGACCGCCTCGCCTTTCGCGTCGGCGGCCAGATGCTCGAACCATTTGGCAAAGCCTTCGTAGATCTGGCTGGCCGGATGATCCGGCCCGAGAAAGCCTGATATCTCCTGCATCTCCGCAACCCAGCGATAGGCCTTCGGGATCATGTCAGGGAGCGCGACCTCGAGCCGCGCCAGGATCGCGGGCTGGCTGAGCGCGAGCTCGTCGCGGAGCGCATCGGCAGCCCCTGCCTTGGTCGCAGCGACCACCATGGCCGAGCCGATGCCGGCGAGACCTTTGACGATCCCGGCGTAGGACATCTTGAGCGCGGAGGCAGCGCCGACCGGCCCCTCGACGATGCGCAGATCGAGCCCGAAATCCCTCAGTACCGCGAGATCCCCGGCGTGCTCTCCGGACATGTAGAAGGCCGGGCTCTTGCCGCCCGGCTGCGGCGGAAAGCCGATGATGCCGCCGTCGACGAAGGGCGCCTGCGCCGATCCGATGATCTCCTCGATCCGCTTCACCGTATCGACATTGACGGCGTTGCAGTCGACCACGACAGGCTTCTTCGCACGCTTCACGATCAGGGCCGCCAGCCGCTCGGCGAGCGCCACCGCCTCGCCCGGCGGCACGATCGAAAGAATGATGTCGGCATCCGCGATCGCATCGTCCTCGGCGCCGATCATGCCGGCATCCGCCGCCCGCTTCAGCGTCGCCTCGCTGCGCCCCTTGAGCGACGTCAGCACCCGCGCGCCGTTTTCGCTCAAGCGTCGCGCCACCGCGCTGCCCATGGCACCGGGCGCGAGGATCGCAATGGTCTTCGACATCGGGACACTCCAGTTCGACTTCCGAGCGCGACGCTCAGTTTCGACCGGAACATTAGCAGACGACGCGAGCGCCCGCGTGACCCCAGGCCATCCCGCCGGGGAATAGCCCTACTCCACCTTTGCAGGCTCGGGCTGGAGCGTGGAGGCGTCGGCAATGCGCGCGGCATTGGCCATGCCCGCGAGCGCAGCCGCCTTCTTCGGGTCGGGCGCGGAGCCGGGCTGCACCACGCCGGCCGACATGATCAGCGTTGCGGCATCCTCGGCACTGAGGTCGACCTCGATGATCTTGCTCTTGGGCACGTAGAAGAAGAAGCCGGTGGTCGGGTTCGGCGAGCACGGCAGAAACACCGAGACATGCTCCTCCTGCCCCGGCAGGCTTCGCGCGATGTCCTCGCTCGGCGATTGCGAGATCAGCACGATCGACCACATGCCGGGCGATGGAAACTCGACGAGGCCGACCTTGCGGAAGCTCGATCCCTTGCCCGAAAAAAGCGTCTCGAACACCTGCTTCAGGCCGCGATAGATCGCACGCACGGCCGGGATCCGGCCCAGGAACGTCTCGCCGACATCGACCAGCGTGCGGCCGATCAGGTTCGCCGCGAGGAATCCGACCAGGGTCAGCGTGAAGAATGCGACAATCAGTCCCCAACCGGGAACGCCGTAGGGAAGATAGGTTTCCGGCCGATAGGCCAGCGGCACGAAGGGTCGCACCACGCCATCGACCCAGGTGACGAACCACCAGACCAGGTACAGCGTGATCGCAATCGGACCGGTGACGATCAGTCCGGTCAGGAAATAATTGCGGAAACGGCCCATCAGGCCGGTATGCGGTTCCGGGGCGGGATCAAGAGGCGCAGGCGCGTCGTCGCGGGCGGTCATTCGGGTTCCAGGTCGGTCGCTTCGCACAAGCTAGGGTCTTCTAGCAGGTTTTGGAAGATCACGAAGCGTCCCGGCCGGATTCCCCCTTGCCTATTCCACGGTCACGGACTTGGCGAGGTTGCGCGGCTGGTCGACGTCCGTGCCCATCACGACGGCCGTATGATAGGCGAGCAGCTGCACCGGGACGGCATAGACCATCGGCGTGAAGGCCGCGGCCATGTCGGGCATGACGATGGTGACGAGCGAATCCACCGTCGCCTCCGCCGCACCCTTGGCGTCGGTCATCAGGATGATGTTGCCACCGCGGGCGGCAACCTCCTGCATGTTGGAGACGGTTTTCTCGAACACGCGGTCGTGGGGCGCGATGACCACCACAGGCATGGTCTCGTCGATCAGCGCGATCGGGCCGTGCTTGAGCTCGCCGGCGGCATAGCCCTCGGCGTGGATGTAGGAGATTTCCTTCAGCTTCAGCGCGCCCTCCAGTGCCAGCGGGAAGCTGGTGCCGCGGCCGAGATAGAGCACGTCGCGGGATTTTGCGATCCGGTGCGCGAGCTTCTCGACCTGGGGCTCGGTGGTGAGCGCATCCGACATCAGGCGCGGGACCTCGACGAGGCCGTGGACGAGCCTGGTCTCGTCCTGCTCGGACAATTCGCCTCTGGCCTTGCCGGCGGCAATCGCCAGATTCGCCAGCACCATGAGCTGGCAGGTGAAGGCCTTGGTCGAGGCGACGCCGATCTCGGGGCCGGCCAGCGTTTGCAGCACGGTCTCGCTCTCGCGCGCGATGGTCGAGGTCGGCACGTTGACGACGGCAACGGTGTGTGCGCCCTCGGCCTTGGCGTAGCGCAAGGCGGCCAGCGTGTCGGCGGTCTCGCCGGATTGCGAGATGAAGATCGCAAGATCGCCCTTGCGCAGCGGCGCTTCGCGGTAGCGGAACTCGGAGGCGACGTCGACTTCGACCGGCAGTCGCGCAAAGCGCTCGAACCAGTACTTTGCGACGATGCCGGCGTAGCTCGCGGTGCCGCAAGCGGTGATGTTGATGCGCTGGATGTCGTTGAAGTCGAACGGCAGCTTGACCGGCAGCGAGACACGCTCGGTCGCCATGTCGACGTAGCGCGCCAGCGTATGGCCGACGACTTCCGGCTGCTCGTGGATCTCCTTCGCCATGAAGTGGCGGTAATTCGCCTTGTCGACCAGCGAGGTCGAAGCGGCGTGGCGGATCTTGTCGCGCGCGACGGCCTGGCCGTCCTTGTCGAAGATCGTGGCGCTCTTGCGGGTCAGCACGACCCAGTCGCCGTCCTCGAGGTAGCTGATCGTGTCGGTGAACGGGCCGAGCGCGATCGCGTCCGAGCCGAGATACATCTCGCCGTCGCCATAGCCGATCGCGAGCGGCGGGCCGTTGCGGGCGCCGATCATGAGATCGTCGTCGCCGGCAAAGATGAAGCCGAGCGCGAAGGCGCCGCGAAGGCGAGCCAGCGTCAGCTTCACCGCTTCGACCGGCTTGTTGCCGCGGGTCAGGAGGTCGTCGACGAGATGCAGCACGATCTCGGTATCGGTCTCGGTGTGGAACACCGTGCCGTTCTTCTCGAGCTCCTCGCGCAGCTCGCGGAAATTCTCGATGATGCCGTTGTGAACCACAGCAACGCGCTCGGTCGCATGCGGATGCGCATTGTTGACGGTCGGCTTGCCGTGGGTGGCCCACCGGGTGTGACCGATGCCGGTGGTGCCCTTGAGCGGCTCGGCTTCCAGCCGCTTCTCCAGATTCTTCAGCTTGCCCTCGGCGCGGCGGCGCTCGAGATGCTTGCCTTCAAGCGTGGCGACGCCCGCGGAATCATAGCCGCGATATTCGAGACGTTTGAGCGAATCCACCAATTGCTCTGCAACCGGCTCGCGCCCGAGAATGCCGACAATCCCGCACATGCGGATCACTATCCCCCAAATCGTCGAAAAATCGCCTAAACGACGCGCTCGGTTTTTAGCGAAGTTCCTAAGGAACCAGATACTCAATAATTATGACCGATTGCGACAGCATTCGCCGACGGAAATCCCGAGCCTGCGTCGATTTGGCTTGCCTTTAACCGCACGCATTAACCCAGCGTCAACAAGTTTGGCCAACGATTCGAGCCCGGGAGATCAGGGCCATGAAAGCCACGTCCGACCGCAAAGGTCTGTCTTCGATGTATATTCGTGCCAGCGAGACCTCCGGCACGCACCTTGCGCATTGGCCCCCGCCCCAGCGCGGCAAGGAAAGCAAGCCTGTCTTCGTGAAGCATCCGGAAGGCGAGCCGATCAAGCGCGCCAAGCCGCGCGGCTGGCGCCTGACGCGCGCCATCTTCTCCGAGTTCGCCGAAGACGAATGAGCGCCCGCTGACTTCGCCGGCTACTTCTCGGTTTTTTTGCCGCCGGTCTTCATCTCGCGATAGCGCGCCGCGCCGCCCTCGCGGATGGTCTGCTGGTTGCGCTCGAGCGCCATCGCGTCGTCGGGCACATCGCGCGTGATCACCGAGCCTGATCCGATATAGGCGCCGTTGCCGATCTTCACCGGCGCGACCAGCGAGGAGTTGGTGCCGACAAAGGCACCCTGCCCGATCACCGTCTTGTGCTTCTTGAAGCCATCGTAGTTGCAGGTGATGGTGCCGGCGCCGATGTTGGAATTGGCGCCGACGGTGGCATCGCCAATGTAGGAGAGATGGTTGACCTTGACGCCGGCCTCCAGCGTCGCCGCCTTGGTCTCCACGAAATTGCCGATCCGCGCGCCGTCGCCGAGCGAGGTGCCGGGACGCAGCCGCGCATAGGGGCCGATCGACACCCTCTTGCCGAGCGTGGTCTCGACGATATGCGAGAAGGAATGGATCACGGCGCCGTCGGCGATCGACACGCCGGGGCCGATCACCACGAACGGCTCGATGGTGACGTCCTTGCCGAACACGGTGTCGGCGGCGAGATAGACGGTTTCAGGGGCGACCAGCGTGACGCCGGCCTCCATCGCAGCCTTGCGCAGCCGCGTCTGCATCACGGCTTCGGCTTCCGCAAGCTGGGCCTTGGTGTTGATGCCGCGCACTTCGTCCTCGCTGGTCTCGATCACCACGGACTCCCATCCGATGTCGCGGACGATTCCGACCGCATCGGTCAGATAGTACTCGCCCTTGGAATTCGCATTGCCGATCTTGTCGAGGATCGCGAGCGCGCGCCGTCCGTCGATCGCCATCACGCCGGCATTGCACAGATCGATCTTGCGCTCCTCCGCGCCGGCGTCGGCATGCTCGCGGATCGCGACCAGGCGGTCGCCCTCGACGATGAAGCGGCCATAGCCGGTGGGATCCACCGCACGGAAGCCGAGCGCGGCAATCGCAGCACCGTTCGCGAGCGGCGCGCGGAGCCGCGCAAACGTCTCGGCCGAGATCAGCGGCGTATCGCCGAAGGCGATCAGGACATCATCCACGCCGCGCGCGATCGCCTCGCGCGCCGCCAGCACCGCATGCGCGGTGCCGAGGCGCTCGCGTTGCACGAAGATGAGCGCGTCGGAACGGATGCGCTTCGCCTCGTCGGCAACCGCCTGATGATCGGGACCGATCACGACGGCGAGCGCCGTGCCGGTTCCCGTCGGTGCGGCGCCGAGCACATGGGCGAGCAGGGTTTGGGAAGCCACGGGATGCAGCACCTTCGGCACGCTCGATCGCATGCGCGTGCCCTCGCCGGCGGCGAGCACGATCGTGAGGCTTGAGCGGGCGGTCATCGCAATCCTGTCAAATAAGGCCGAATCGATCGTTCACCGACGGGCGGCGAGCGGACGCCGCCTTGCTACCCCCGCAAACACCCGGAATTCAAGTGCGCACGGGTTTTCCTGTTAATGTTCCGTGATTGATTCGGGGACGCCGGACAGGGCTGGGCACTCAACGTTCATGGCAAAGGATTCGGACCCACTGGCGGATGCCTTCGGCGACAAGGAGACCGGAGGGCTGTTCTCCGGACTTTTGGCCGAGGAAAGCACGTTCGATCGCCGCATGCTGTGGCGCCTGGGCACCTGGGGCGTGGCCGCCGTCGGCGCCGTCGTGGTCGCCGTGATGGCCAACCAGGCCCAGCTCGGCTGGCGGCGCGATCAGGTCGCCTCCGCCGACCTCGCCCGCCAGTCAGACCGGCTCCAGGTGCTGACCAAGGAAAGCCAGCTCGAAACCCGTCGCCTCGCCTCCGCCATCGAGACGCTGAACACCGATCGTGACCGGCTCTATTCGCGCGTCACGGTGCTCGAGCAGGGGCTCGATTCCGTCACCGGTGCCATCGCCAAGCAGAATGCGACGTCGCAGCAAACGCCGGCCTCGAAGCCGCAGGACGCCCCCGTCGCCGCCGCTCAGCCCGCGACCCCGGCGCCGGACGTCGCACCGGTCGCATCGACTGCCGCCTCGCTGGTCGACAAGCCGCGCGGAAATGCCGGCAAGGGGCCCACGGACGGCTCGAAGGAGGCCGCGAAGGATCAATCGGGCCCGCCCCAAACCGCATCCGCCGCCTCGCTCGTTCCGCAGTCGCCGGCGACGACCTCGGCGATTCCGATCCTTCCGCTGGTGCCATCGAAATCCATCATGGCGCCACCGGATCCGGCCGCGTCGAAACTGATCCAGCCGGAAACGACCGAGAAGGCCGTCGAGACGAAGTCCGACGCAGCGCCCGCGCCAACCGAAGTCGCCGCAGCACCTGCCAAGCCGCCCGAGGCAACCGAAGCCGAGTCCCCCGCGATCACGGTGCAGCAGACCCGCTTTGCCATCGATCTCGGCGGCGCGAATTCCGTCGACGGCCTGCGCGCGCTCTGGCGCGGCCTGAGCAAGTCCCATCCGGAGGTCGCCGCGCTGCGGCCGATCATCATGATCAAGGAAGGCAAGAATGGCCTCGGGATGCAGCTTCACTTGGGCGCCGGCCCCCTGATCAATGCCGCCGCCGCCGCAAAGCTCTGCGCGGGCCTTGCCGAGAACGACCGCCATTGCGAGACCACGGTGTTCGACGGCCAGCGCCTGTCGATGCGCGGCGGCTCGGACAAGAACCAGGACAAGAATTCGGAAAAGAGCCAGGACTCGGTCCCACAAAGTGAAACCGCCCCTGCGCCCGTGCCCGCCGCCAAGCCCGAAAAGCACCGCCGCACTTATTCCTCCAGGCGCTCGTCAAGGCGCGAGGAGCCGGCGCCCGCACCAGCGCCCCAGCCGGCTGCTCAAGCCAAGCCCGAGACCGCCTCGGCGAGTTCGACGATATCGTCGTTCTTCAGACGGTGAGACGATCAGGGCGTTTGATTGAAAGACCGCAGCGACTCGCCCGAGAGGGCGCTTCTCAAATGACCGCGGCCAGTTGGCTGATCTTGATGGCAGCGCAGATGATCATACCCCACAGCGCAAAATTGATCTGCAACGCATCAGCCATTGCCAAACTCACCCGCATCCTCGCAGTCGCGCTCTTCGACGTGATCTGCTCCTGTTGGGATCCGCCCGCGCTGCGAGCCAAATGTTAGGCGGCCGAGCAACTCTCGCAAATCCGTACGGCTACGGTTCCGAGGCGCTCTGATTGACGAAAAAGGGTGCAACGGCCGCGCAGGGCGCCCGGTGTAAAAATTCCCCGGCCCTGTTGCTCCGTTCCGCCATCCCGACCATATTGCCGGCATGACAAAGAAGCCGTTTCGCCTCACGCCCTATCAGGTGCAGTTTCTCATCGTCGTCGGTTTCGTCACCGTCGGCTGGGCGCTCTATGTGCGCTATCTCGCGATCGAGTTTTCGCAGGTGGCGCTCGCCTGCGACGCCGGCTTGCAGACCATGGTCTGCAAGGCGCGCTCGGTGTCGACGTCGCTGTTCAAGAATTCGGTGTTCGGCATCGTCGCGCTCGTCATTGCGACGCTGAACCTGATGCGGCCCTCGATCGTGCTGCTCACGCTCGGCGTGGTCGCAGCAGGCCTCGGCATCGTGCTCTACAACATCGTGCTGGCGGGCCTTGCGATCGGCCTGCTCATCCTTGGCTTTGCTCGGCCCGCGCCCGCCACAGCGTGAGCGCGAACAAGAGATAGATTGCGCAGGTCCACATCGCCTGCCAATTGATGCGTCCTTCGTTCAGGATGACGTAGACCGCCGACAATGCCAGCACGCCCGCGAACACCGCTTCCGCGATCGGGCGCACGCCGATCTGCGGCCGGTTCAGCATCAACAGCGCAAACGGCACCACCGCCATCGTCAGCGAGGCGTAGGGGAAGTCGCGGTAGCGCGGGTCGAACACGAAGCCGAGCGCGGTCTCGGCCGCGATCACCGCCGTCACGGCCAGGGTCAGGCAAAGCAAGGCGCAAAGTTTTGACCATTTCCGGCCCTCGCGCGGACCGAGCAGGTCGAGGAAGGTCGGCAGGCTGCGGCCGATGACGAGCGCCTGCGCGCAGAAGATCGGCGAGAAGATGCCGGCGAGCAGCAGCACGCCCCATTGCAGCCAGCCGCCCCAACCATAGCTCTCGTAATACATCTTGTCGGCGGCGATCCCGAGCAGGATGCCCGCCGATGTCGCGGAGATGCCGACGCCAAGCCAGGCCGAGAAGCGCGGCGTCCAGGGCCGGCGGCGCAGCGTGAGGCCGGCCACCGCGAACACCAGCACGCTGAGACCCATGCCCGCGCCCATGTACCATTTCCAGAACGGGAAGTTGCTGATCGGCTCGCCCGGCGGATATTTCAGATGGCGCCGCACCGAATCGAGCAGGCCCCAATAGCCGCCGACGGTACCCTCGAGCCGCCGCTTCCACGGCTGGTCATAGGCCTCGATCAGGTTGACGCGAAACTTCTGGGACTTTGCGAGGGCCAGGATTTCCGAGACGACGCGCGCCTGGTTGGTGCGGGACGGCAGCGCGCCCTCGCGCATGCGGCCCTCGCTCGGCCAGCCGGTCTCGCCGATCAGGATCTCCTTGTCGGGGAACGCCACCGCCATGCGCTCGCGGATCGCCTCGACATGGGAAGATGCGAATTTCGCCTTCACCGGCACATCCTCCCAGTACGGCAGGATATGAATCGTGACGAAATCGACGGCGTCATAGACCTCGCGGTTCTTCAGCCAATATTCCCATACGTCGGCATAGGTCACGGGCACGCTGACCTGGGCCTTCACCGAACGGATGATCGCGATGAGATCCTGCGTCGTCATCTCTCCGCGCAGGAGCACCTCGTTGCCGACGACGAGCGCGGAGATGGTGTCGGGAAATTCCTTGGTGAGGCGGATGGCGGTCGCCACTTGCTCGAAATTCTTGGCGCGGTTGCTGCCGAGCCAGATGCCCTGGATCACCTTCAGCCCGCCGACCTTGGTCGCCACCGAAGGCACCTGGTCGAGCCCGTTCTCGATCGAGTAGGTGCGGACGCAGTCGGTGATCTGCTTGAGCTGCCGCAGATCCTGCTCGATCTGGTCGGCCTCGATATGGGTCCATGGGTTCAGCGGCGTCTGCTCGCCGCGGAACGGCGCGTAGGAGACGCATTGGACCTTGTCATTGGGATCGATCGGGGCGCGCGCAAGCGTGATCGGCGTGGCAAGCCACCACCACACGGCAGCAATCGCACCCAGAGAAACGAGCAGGAGCGCCAGTGGCGTACGAAGTGAAATCGGTTCCGTCCTCCGCGAAGGGTCCGTCGATTACCTGCTCGCACGCCGTCTGCCAAGGGGGGTGACGCGCCTTGGCCGCACCCTCTCCCCGACGAATTGGGCTGCGGCCGTTCGAATGGGCCGTAGGATCGTGACTTTGCTGGACAAAAATCCAAATACAGGTCAATGGATTTCGCGGGACTTTTCCGCCGCATTGGAGACCCATTTGGACGCCATCACGGCGGCGTCCGCGAGGTCCTCCCGCGCGGGCGGACGGCTGAGACACTTTTGGGGAATTCATGCGGCGACGGGTGTTCGAGTTACGAAATGCGGTCCTGCGGCAGTTCGCCGCCTCGTTGGCCGTCTCCTCCCTTGTCCTTCTGACCAGCCTCGGCGGCGCCTCCGCCCAGAGCGGCACGCCGGCCCCTGACCAGGGCAAGGCCGCTGCACAGCCCGCCGATGCCGCCAAGGAGGCGACCGCCCAGAGCCAGCGCCGCACCGACGAATTCGCCGAGGCCGCCCAGGCCATCAACGGGCCCGCCGGTAACCCGGAATGCGTCTGGCTCGGCCGCCGCGTGGTGCGGCTGATGTGGCGGGATGATCTCGATACCGCGTTCCGCCATCTCGACCTCTATGATCGCTTCGGCTGCCCCGGCGGTCACATCCAGGCCGCGTTCCGCTGCCTGACCCGCTTCGGCGCCCAGATCGATCCGAAGGTCGCGGAAACCCTGGACAGCCGGGTGCACGCCTGCTGGATCAATCCGGCCGCCCAGCCGCAACAGGCGGCGACCACCGCCTCCCAGCCGCCAGCCGCGCCAAGCACCGGCAATTCGCCGGCCCCTCAGCCAGCCGCCAGCCCGGCGCCTGCGGCGAGCCCGTCACCTGCCCCCCAGAAATAGCCGCGATCGTTTCAGCCTCCGTTCAGGAACGATCGGTCATATCTGCGGTTGGCACTGCCGCGCTTCCAAAAAGCTCATGCCCTGATAAGGACATGAGCCCATGACAGTTGTGAAACCGCGCCGCAGAGGTATGCTCCATTTGCCGCGGACTTGGTCGAATCTCGGGGTCGGATCCGCTTCCCTGACCCCTCAGCCCCTTTTGGTTTAGCCGCGATGCGCGTTGTCGCCGCCGTTCTGTTGTTCGTGTCCGTGCTCCACGCCGGCCTTTGGGGAGTCCTGCGCGACAAGGAACCGGCGCCTGATTTCAAGGGCCTGTTACCCAGCGTCTCCTACGCACCGTTCGAAGGTTCGGCCCACCCCGACATCGACAACATCCCGACGATCGAGAAAATCCGCGCCGACCTGAAGAAGCTGTCGACGATGACGCGCGCGATCCGCCTCTATTCGTCAACGGGCGGCGTGGAACTGGTTCCGCCTATCGCCGCGGAGTTCGGCCTCAAGGTCACCGTCGGTGCCTGGATCGACAAGGACCCGGATCGCAACGAGCGCGAGATCAAGGCTGCGATCGAGCTCGCCCGCAAGAACAGCAACGTCAACGGCGTCGTCGTTGGCAACGAGGTGATCTACCGCGGCGAGCAGAAGGTCGAAGATCTCATCGAGATGATCAAGCGGGTGAAGAGCGCGGTCCGCGTCCCCGTCACGACAGGCGAAATCTGGAACATCTGGCGCGACAACCCCGACCTCGGCTCCAACGTCGATTTCATCGCCGCGCACGTCCTGCCCTATTGGGAAAATTTCCGCTCGGACCAGGCGGTCGACCAGGCCGTGGATCGCTACAACCTCTTGCGCAATCAGTTCCCCGGCAAGCGCATCGTGATCGCCGAGTTCGGTTGGCCGAGCGCCGGCTATAACTTGCGCAACGCAGACCCCGGTCCGTTCCAGCAGGCCCTGACGCTGCGCAACTTCGTCAGCCGCGCCGAAGCGATCGGCATGGAATACAACATCGTCGAGGCGATCGATCAGCCCTGGAAGTATTTTGAGGGCGGCGTCGGCCCGTACTGGGGCATCCTCAACGCCAACCGCGAGCCGAAATTCGCCTGGACCGGCCCGGTCGAAAACCCCGACTATTGGAAGCTGATGACGATCGCGCTTTTGGTCGGCATCCTCCTGTCGCTGCCGATCCTGCGGCTGGAGCAGCCGACCGCGAAACAGGCGTTCGTGCTGTCGGCCGCCGCCAACGGCGTCGGCGCCTGGGCCGCGACCGTGTTCGCATTCTGGAACGGGCACTATTTCATCTTCGGCTCCGCCTTCGCGCTGACGCTCGGCATGATTCTGCTTGTTCCGCTCGTCCTCATCGCGATGGCACGCATCGACGAGATTGCAGCGGTAGCGTTCGGCCGGCCGCCGCAGCGGCTGCTCGCCAAGGACAAGCCGATCGAGAACGTGCCGGAAAACTACTATCCGAAGGTCTCGATCCATATCCCGGCGTATTTCGAGCCGGTCGATATGCTGAAACAGACGCTCGATGCGCTGTCGCGGCTCGACTATCCGAACTACGAATGCGTGGTCATCATCAACAACACGCCGGATCCCGCATTCTGGCAGCCGATCCAGGACCATTGCCGCGCGCTCGGGGAGCGCTTCAAGTTCATCAACGCCGAGAAGGTGCAGGGCTTCAAGGCCGGCGCGCTGCGCATCGCGATGGACCGCACCGCTGCCGATGCCGAGATCATCGGCATCCTCGATGCCGACTATGTCGTCGAGCCCGACTGGCTCAAGGACCTCGTGCCTGCTTTCGCCGACCCGCGTGTGGGTCTCGTGCAGGCGCCGCAGGAGCATCGCGACGGCGACCTGTCGATCATGCATTACATCATGAACGGCGAATATGCCGGCTTCTTCGACATCGGCATGGTCCAGCGCAACGAGCTCAACGCCGTCATCGTGCACGGCACGATGTGCCTGATCCGCCGCGCCGCGATGGACATGGCCGGCGGCTGGTCATCCGACACGATCTGTGAAGATTCGGACCTCGGCCTTGCGATCCAGGAGCTCGGCTGGACCACCCACTACACCAACCACCGCTACGGCAAGGGCCTGCTCCCCGACACCTACGAGGCCTTCAAGAAGCAGCGTCATCGCTGGGCCTATGGCGGCCTCCAGATCGTCAAGAAGCACTGGCGGCACTTCCTGCCCGGACGGAGCCGGCTGACGCCCGACCAGAAGCGCGAATATGGTCTCGGCTGGCTGAACTGGCTCGGGGCCGAAAGCCTCGGCGTCGTCGTGGCGCTGCTCAACCTCGTCTGGGTGCCGATCGTCGCCTTCGCCGACATCGCAATTCCCGACAAGATCCTGACGCTGCCGATCATCGGCGCCTTCGTCGTCTCGCTCGTGCACTTCCTGTCGATGTACCGCGCGCGCGTCGCGATCAAGCCGGGCCAGATGCTGGGCGCGATGATCGCCGCGATGAGCGTGCAGTGGACGGTGTCACGCGCGGTCGCGCAGGGCCTGATCACCGAGCACATCGCGTTCGCGCGGACGTCCAAGGGCGGCCTGTCCAGAATGTCGATCGAGTTCCAGGCGTTCTGGGAGGCCGTGATCGGCACCCTGCTCCTGGTCGGCGCCGGCGTGCTGATCGCCTCCAACTCTTTCCGCCAGATCACCGAGATCTACATCTTCGCGGGCGTGCTGGTGCTGCAAAGCCTACCGTTCCTGGCGGCGGTCGCGATTGCAATCCTCGAGCTCAGCCGCATCAACTCGTTCCAGTTCTGGCGCGACAGCGCTATCCGTACCGCCGAACTGATCGGCCTGCGCCCCGTCGCGCTGCCGACGCCAGCTGGTACCGGGCAGCAGCCGGTGCCGAGCGAGGTGCGGCGGGAAGCGAACTGACGGGGCAGATTTGGACGCCTCGAACCCCGGGACTAAAAGTCATGGGGTCTTTGGACGTGGATGACGCACCGCCAATCAGGTTGAAAACCTCGGCCTAAGCGATGGAAGCGGCAAGCAAATCCTCGCTACTGCCGCGTGTTTTGGCAACCACTCCTGCTATTGACCTCAGCGCCCCATCCCCCTACACAGCGCGGGCCGAAAGCATGATCCGGAAACAGCCGGTTTTCCCCGCGACGCAAACCCTACGCGCAGCGGCAAGACATGCTTCTCGAATGTCCGAAGACGATGGCGATCGATCTCTAGAGCCATCAGCGGCCATGGGAGCGCGTAGCTCAGCCGGTAGAGCACGTGACTTTTAATCACGGGGTCCTGGGTTCGAGCCCCAGCGCGCTCACCAAATCTTTCCCAACGATCGATGGTCAAGTCGGGTTTCAGCGTGAACCCGCCTGCGCGGTTCACGCAAATGCAGCCCCGAGCAATCGACCCCGGCGCGCCTTCAGCTCTCCGGCGCGGCAACCGTCGCCGGCGCGCTCAACGGAGCGCCGCCAACCGAAACCGGCCCGACGGATTTCGACTGCCGCTCGAGCATCCGCTTGCGCAAGGCCGCCGGCAGTCCATAGCGAGCATGCGCTCTCCGAATGGAAGCCGTGACGTCCGACATCATCGTGTTTTGCAGCGTGTCGATCTTCGCGATCAACGTCGAAAGCTGCGGCGAGATCTTCTTCACGTCGCCCCGCTCGTCGGTGATGCTCTGCCGGAGCGACACGAGGACCGTCGAATCCTGCTGCCGCAAAGCCGTGTTTTGCTGCAGGGAGGAATTGATCTCCTGCAGAGCGGCCGCCTGCTGCTGCTGGGCCGATTGGATCTGCATCAAGGCAGCGACAACGGGATCCGGCTTTGGCGCGACGGCTTCCCGGCTCGGAAGCAGCGCGGCCAGGTTGCCGATGTCCGGCACCGAAAGATCAAACGGCGATGTATAGATCGCCGCTGCGCCGTTGATGGCCAGGGCACACACTGCCAGGGCAAGGACCGATTTCCGGCTCGAGTGTTTGCCGGGTGCCGGCGCTTCCGGGGCTTCAAGCTCGGGTTGGGGTTCGGACGCCGCGGCCGCAAGTGCTGCTGCGTCGAGGTGCTCGGCAAAGCACAGCGTGTCTGAAGACGTGGTCATCTGCATTGACCTCATGAGCGAGCAAAAGGAGGCCGTCGCCGGAACGTCCTCGCGACGCCTCCTTTACGCAGCACTCACTTACACAACTGCATAAAATTGTGGGCATTTCGGATTAATTCCACGTTAGCGACGTAGCCGTCCGGCCTGCCCTGGAACCCCGGCCGACTACGGAGTTGCGTCACCTCAGGGAGATCACGATGGTGCCGAGATTGGCGGCCAGCTCCAGTCCCGCCTTCGGGCCCTGGAGCACGATCGTGACGCCCTTCTCGTTACGGAGGTGGACGCCGTTGACGCCGCCGACCAGGGCAAGGCCGCCGCCGACGGAGCTGTAGGTGCCGGCAAAATCACCGACCTCGCGGATATCGGAAGCCCAGCCGTCGAGACGACCGATCGTGGCGCCGGCCGTGATGCCGAAGCTCAGGCCCGTGACCCTGAACGGATAGGTCTTGCCGCGATAGACCAGCGTTCCGTTGCCGATACCGCCGCCGACCAGCAGGCCGGCCTTGACGATCTTGACCCGGACATGGCCGGCCGCCTGCGCGAATGATGGTGTCGCAGGGACTGCGAGCCCGAGCGCGAGCAGGAGCATCGCCATCAGACGGAGCATGCGCACACGCCGTTCAGGGCTTTGCGGCATCGACCTTCTTCCAGGTCTCATCGGGGTCGAACAGCGTAGTGCGCTCGGCGATGAACTCGGTGCGCTTGCCGAGGTCCTTCTGGTAGACGGTGCCGGCATGATTGACCAGGAAGGTCATGATGCCGGAATTGCCGTATTCGGCGGGCCAGGCGATCAGCGCGAAGCCGCCGATCATCCTGCCCTTCACGACATAGTTCAGCGCGCCGCCGGGCGCATCGCGGCCCTGCCCTTTGAGGATGTGGAAATAATAGCCATGGTAGGGCGCGGGCCCGACGTCGCCGGACTTGTAGCCCTCCCTGGACGCATCGGCCGCAAGCGCCCCGAGCGGGCTCGGATCGCTGTCGTCGCGCCAGAACAGGCCATCCTTCTTGCCGGGCGAGGAGACGATGCGCTGGGCATAGACGCCGACGCCCTCACCGCGGTCCTTGTCGGCATATTCGTTCTGCGCGTCGACATAAGCGAGCGCGGTCTGGATCGCGTCGAGCTCGTTGCGGCCGATGCGGCGGCGAAGCACCTCGATCCGTCCCTCGTCAGTGTTGAACTCCCACCCGGCCTTGCCGTTGACCAGCGGAATCGGGAACGGGAAATCATCCGGTCCCAGCATCAGGGTTGCGGTCTTGTTGCCCTCCGCCTTGATGCCGTGCTTGGCCTCGTACAACGACGTGAAGCGCGCGCGGATATCCTTGTCGGCGACCTCGTCGCCCGAGGAGACGATGTCCTCGGCGGCCCTGCCGAGCACTTTCAGGATGTCCTTCGGCCCGCTCTTGACCGCTGCGGCGAGCGCAGCGGCGGCATCCTCCGGTGATTTGTAGGATTCCTGTGCGAGTGACGGTGAGCCGCACAGGCTGAGCGCCACGATGCCGGGCAGGAACGCGCGATGGAGCGATTTCAGGCCGTTCATCGCAGCACCTCCGCAGGGATCTTCGCGCCACCGGCGAGCCAGTCGCGGTAGGTGCGGAACGTCAGCCCGAGCTTGTCGTAGTAGACGCGCAGATAACCATCGCTGCCGCGGGTCACCGCGTCGGGCATCACCTGCTCGACCTCCTGCGCCATCACACCGACATAGGCCTTGTCGCTGCCGATATAGCTGAAGCGATAATAGCCGAGGCCACTCGAGAGATGGCCGAGCAGGACGATGTCGTGCTTCAGCGCGATATCGGACCGCCGTCCACCGCCGCCGCCTCCACGACCTCCGCCGCCTCCGAAGCCGCCGCCTCCACCACGCGCAGCCATTCCACCACCCCCGCCGCGCCCGGCCATGCTGGGCCCGCCGCCGCCACCGCGCGGCATGCTCGCCATGCTTGATCTTCCACGCGCCGATGCTGCGGCGGCCGACCGGCCGGAAGAGACGTTCATGGCGCCGCCGCGATTGCCGCCACCGCGGTTGGCGGCAGCACTGCCGCCAGCACGGTTTGCAGCCTTGGCACGGTCACCTCCGCCCTTGGCACGGTCGCCGGCGCCGGCACGATCACCGCCACCGGGCCGATCCCGCGTCCCTGCGCTCGGGCGATCGCCGGCACCCGGACGATCCGCACGATTGCCAGCGCCGCCGCGATCACCGGGGCCGCCACGATCCCCCGCGCGATCGCCTGCTCGATCTCCCGGGCCGCCCTGGCTCGGGCGCAGCACCTGGTTGCCGTCACGGCCGCGGAAGTCCATCCGGTCGGACGCGCCGGCCCTGATGTTGGTGTTGCCGAAGCGGTTCTGAACGTTGGTGTTGTTGTAGCGCACCCCGCCGCGATGCGCCGGATTGTGCTGCCAGCCGCCACTGATGTTGGTGGTGCGATGATTGACGTAGACGTTGCGGTTGCCCCAGTTGCAGCCGCCGCCCCAGTAATTGCCCCAGCGCCCGATCGCCCAGGCGGTGCCGAAGGCGATGCCGGCCGCGACCATGCCGGCGCCGATATAGGACGGATAGCCCCAATAATACGGAGGATATTCCGCATAGGGCCAGGTGCCGTAGACCGTCGCCGGATCGTAGTACGGCACGTACATCTCCGCGGGATCGGCCTGCTGGATCACGACGACCTGCTTGCCTTCCTGGGACTGGACGCTGACCTTCTGCTGCTTGGTCGTGACCAGCTTCTTGTTGTCATAGGCCTTGTTGCGCAATCGCTGGATCGCATCCATCACGTCGGGCTGCTGGGCGAGAAAGGCATCACCGAGCTTCTGGGTCCAGTCGAGCTTGTCGCTCATCATGGCCAGAACATCCGCCGTGCTGGCGAGCGCCTTGACGCTATCGTCCCAGCTCTGCTTGTCGACCTGTGTCTTCAGCGCGTCGCCCTTCAGGCTCTTGTTGTCTTTCAGCCAGCGATCGGCCTGTACCACTTCGAGCGGATAGGTCGAGGCGGCCAGCACATTGGCAAGGAGCTCGTCGGGATAGAGCGCGATCGGCGCGACCAGAGCCTCGAGCTGCTCCGGCTTCAGGAGCTCGGCGGTCGGCGCCGGTGGCGCTGCGGGCTGGGCCTGCGTCGTTGGAGCGGCCGGCGTGGTGGCCTGAGCGATGGCAGCGGTGGGGACCGCCAATGCCAGCGCAAGCGCCATGAGGATCTTGCCGCAGCGAAACATCACGACCTCCACAAAGCTTTCCGTTCGCGACCATCGGGCCGGAGGACAGACGTTCGTTGATCGAGATCAACGAAATCACGCCGCCGCACCTGACGCGGTCGACATAACCGGTGCCATCGCGAAACTGCCGCGTGAGATCGAAACTGTAGAACTACCGCCCGTTACCGCATGATCGGCAGCCTGACCGTGAACAGCGCCCCGCCGGCCGGCAAGTTCTCGGCCGCCATCGTGCCGTGATGGGCCTCGACAATCGTCTTGGCGATCGCGAGCCCCATTCCCATGCCCTCCGGCTTGGTCGTGAAGAAGGGATTGAAGACGTTTGCGAGATCGCCTGCGGCAATGCCGGGGCCGGTGTCGGCGATCCTGATCTCGGCCTGGTTGCCGGCGCGATACGTCGTGACGCTCACCTCCCGCTTCTTCATGTCCGCATCGGAAATTGCGTCCATCGCGTTGATGATGAGGTTGAGAATGACCTGTTGGAGCTGGACCGGATCGCCCTTGACGGGCAGATCGGAGACGGCAGGCACATAGCTCAGCGTAATGCGGCGGCCATCGGCGACCGCGGCCGCGAGCCCGATCGCCTCCCACACCGTGCCGTTGAGCTCGAGATTTTGGACCTCGAACGGGCTCTTCCTCAGCACGCTGCGCAGGCGGCGGATCACCTCGCTCGCGCGCTGGTCGTCACGCTTGATGTCGGCGAGGATTTGCCCGATTTCGTCGAGATCGGGCGAGGCGCCTTTGAGCATGAGCTCGGCCGTCTCGGTATTGGTCAGGATGGAGCCGAGCGGCTGGTTCAGCTCGTGGGCGATCGACGTCGTCAGCTCGCCGACGGCCGAATAGCGGTTGGCGTGCGCGAGTTCGGCCAGGCGTTGGCGTGACTCGACTTCGGCGATCTGGCGGCGGCGCCGCTCGTGCAGCAACCCGCTGATCAGGCCTGCCTGTACCAGGATGATGGCGGTGATCAGCAGCATCTGCCAGCGATAGCTTTCCCACATGGTCGGCTCGCGAAACAGAATCTCGCTTCCCGCGGGCAGATTGCTCTCGCTGATCCCCCAGCGCTGAAGCTCCCGCCAGTCGTATTTGGGTGGCGCAAACCCGATCGGCTGGTACTTGATGCTGGACGGCCTTTCACCACCGAGGATGCGGATGGCGGCATCGACCGTCTTCTGGGTCGTCTCTGCCGTGGAATGCATCGGGCCTCCGACGGTGCTGCCGCCGAAGAATGGCTCCTGGTAGGAAAAAATCGGCGCGTTTGCGACTGCATGCAGGCTGCGCAGCGCGATGTCGCCCTCATGGACGATTCCGGCGGCATCGACCGACATCAGACCCCAGAACAACACGGTGTGCGGCGGAAGCTTCGCGGCCCGCTTCAGGATCTCCTCGAACGACAGGTCCGAATACCAGACGATGGTGAGCCGGTCTGCGAGCGGCTTGAGTTCGCGTGCCACTTCATCGATCCAGTACTTCTCCAACGGAGAAGCGCCGATCACCACGGCAACCGTCCTGGTATCCGGCATCACCTGGAGAATGTTCTTGAAGGCCGCCATGAAATCGTTGCGAACCGACACGACGACGTCGTCCCCGGTGAGATCGGAACGATTGACCAACCGCTCCTCGACCACCGTCAGCACCATCGGCGTGCCCGGAAACAACTTGCCCCGGTATCTCTGCACGAACCGCGCCGCCGGTGCACCGATGCTGATGACGATGTCGGGCAACGAGCCCTGGTAGAGCGAGGCCAGGTATTCGATGAAGGGGGCTTCCGGGCCGGGATTGTTGAACCGGGCCGTCAGCAGAGTGTGCTCCTGAATGTCGAGTGGCCAGGGCGACTGCCGCTCGAGCTCGGCCTTGATGCTGCGCGCATATTCGCTCCATGGGCGGAATTCACGCCCGAAGGAATGCAGCACCAGCACGCGCTTGGCCTCCCGGCGCGGGATTACGTCCGGCTCGTCGGCCCTGGCGGACGCGGACAAGACGCAAGCGAGGAGCAGCAGGGCAAACAGCAGGTCACAACGACGCAACGCGGCCGCGACCGCCCACGGCTTTACCGATCCAATGGTCACGCGCCGGCTCATTGATCTCCTGGGCAGCTTCAAACGGCCGCTCCCCCAGGCAATCCTAGCGGCAATTGCAGGGCTCCAACAGCCTGCAGACCGCGCAACATTATCCCGGATTTGCCGGGCAGCGGTGATAACGGATCTCCATGTCCTCCATGCCCGGGAACAGGCGGACGAGACTATCGGCTTCGAGCTCCTTCAGGCTGAGTTGGACGCTGGAGAGCATGATGTCGGTCGCGCAGGCCGCGATCAGATTGATGTTTGGTCCGCTGTCCTTGCGCGCCTTGATCCGGCAGCGCGCGAATTTGCCGATGATCTGGTCGCCGTCGACGATGAAGCCGCCGCCGAAAACCTCGGACATGTCGGTGAAGCCGATCTGGCCGCCTTTGCGCTCGAAGACTTTTGGGCAGTTGTTGGCGTCGGTCGCCCATGGACCGTTGAGATCGAGAGCCTGGACCTTACTGCTGGTGACAAGCAACGAGGCGAACAGGAGGCCACCTAGCACGATCGATTTGCGTGGATTCATCTTCCATTCCCTCGCGCTTTCAATGACCGCTGAAAACCAGCGTCTTGATGGGCATCAGCAACGCTTGAATACGCAGCAGCAACGCGTGCACGAGGCCGACGCCGTCAATCACGTGCAGGCCGATCGCCCGGCTCGTGCTGGTATGCTCCGCGGCGATTTCCTCATGATTGCTTGTATAGGCGTTGACGATGCAGCTGCTTCCCGGCGTAACGCCGTCGAGCCCGTTCTTGTAGAGCGGTTCGAGGAACACGAGGATCGTGCCGGGCTTGGGACCGTTCTGAACCTCGAGCAATTGCTGTCCGGTCTGGAATTGTCCCGCAGCGATGTAATCCTGCACCGTCGTGATCACCATCGGGATGATGACCCAGGGTTTGGAGATGCAGGCAGCTTCCGCCACCATCCCTGCCTTCAACACACCCGCCTCGATCTGCCCGTAGCCGGCTTGCAATATCTTTCGGCCCGCTTCCTCCGGAATGAGAACCCCCGCAGGACGCATCAACTGATTGACGACGTCGCCGGGACGGATCAGGAATTGCTCGACCCGGCCATCGACACCGGCATGGATAATGGTCTTGTCGAGGTCGACCTGGGCCTGATCGAGTGCCGCTGCGGCGCTGGCCTTCTGCGCCGGCAGCAGAGTGGAGACCTGCAGGCTCGCGGACTGCTTCGCGGCGGTCGCGGCATCGACGCCGGCTTGACGCTGATCGACCAGCACCTGCAGCTTTTCGATGTCGCGTTGCGGAACGATGCCGGGATTGCGGCGCTGTAGCTCGCTCTTGACGTCGAGCTCGTCCTTGGCCTGCTGAAGATTGGCTTTCGCCTCCCCAATTTGCGCCTCCGCCTTGGATACGTCGGCCTGCGCCGTCTCCATCGCGGCATCGACCTCGGCAACTTTCCGCTTGGCGGTTTCGAACGCAGCCTGCTGCTTGGAGCTGTCAAGCGTGAACAGCACGTCGCCCTTCTTCACTGGCTGGCTGAAACCGACCTTCACTTCGGCAACCCGGCCCGATCCCTCCGGCAGGATCGGCACGGTGCGGAAATAGAGCGTGGCCGACTCCGTGGCCGGGTGGAAGTAGAAGATCATGGTGATCAGCGAAATCGTCAGCATCAGGCACCCGGTGATGCCCCAGCGCAGCTCATACCAGACCGAGAAGAAAGTGATCTCCTTGCCGAAGCGTTTGCCCTGCGCATAGCGGCGATAGAGGTAATCAGGCAGGATCGTCAGGAGCGAGCAGAACATGAGCTCAAACATGGCTGGGCTCCTTCTCCTGCGGGGCGGAGGCCTTGCCGGCCGGCGACGGGGTTTCCGTCGGCTCGCCCTCCTCTCCCGGCGTCGCGTCGGCGATCTTCTCGACGGAATCGGCGATGCTGCGCAGCGGCGTACCGAAATCGGGGATATCGATCAGCGCGATCAGCAGGCCTGCAATCCAGAAGATGTGCATGTGCGTGAACAGCGAGATCAGGCCGAGCACGGCGACGAACTCGAACTGGAGCTTCTGCGACTTGTGCGCCATTCGCTCCGGCAGGCTATGCAGCTTCCAATAGAGCGTGCCGACCCACAGGAGGGTGCCGATCAGGAATATCCCCATCACCACCATCAGCGTATCGGTGCCGCTTCCCGGCGCGAGATAGAACGGCAGGTGGTGCGGCGCCATCGGATTGAGCTGATCGTTCAAATGACTCTCCCGGCCAGACTTGCACTTGCGACACCTTGTTCGCGAGACCGGCCGGTTTGCTTGATTTGAATCAAGGGAATGCCCGTCGCCGGACATAGCGTTTGTGAATGCCGAATGAATAGTCACAGGGAGTCATTGCCATGTCCGGCCTCGATGATCTCATTCCAGATGCCAAACAGATCCGAAAGGAAGCCGCCCTCAAGGAGGCCGAGAAGGCGGAGGAATATGTCCGTCTCGCCGCGGCCGCCGAAGCCGAGAAGCACGCCCTGATCGAGCGCCTGAGCAAGCCCTCCGGCAAGAGCGAGGAGGAAAAGATCAAGCTCGCCGCAACCGTCATCCAGCGGGCCGTGCGCAACGGACTGACCGAGGTGCTCGTCTATCGTTTCCCCAACTCGCTCTGCACCGACAAGGGACGCGCCATCAATCAGATGGAAAAGGGTTGGGAAAAGACGCTAACCGGCATCCCCAAGGAAATCTTCCAGCTCTGGGCCGATTATCTCCAGCCGCGCGGTTATCGCATTGCCTACCAGGTCATCGACTTCCCCGGCGGCATCCCCGGCGATATCGGCGTGACCCTTTCCTGGGACAAGTGATTTCGGGACGAGCGACGAACGCAACAGCGAAGGGACAGGCATGGCCAAGGACAAGCCCACGGAGAAAATGAAGCGCAAAGTCTACGAGAAAGAGCTCGAAAAACTCCAGGTCGAGCTGTGTCACCTCCAGGAGTGGGTCAAGGCGCAGAAACTCAAGGTGATCATCCTCTTCGAGGGCCGCGACGCTGCCGGCAAGGGCGGGACCATCAAGGCCTTGACCGAGAAGGTCAGCCCGCGCGTGTTCCGCGTCTGCGCCCTGCCCGCGCCCTCCGACCGGCAGAAATCGCAGCTGTTCCTGCAGCGCTATATCGAGCAATACCCGGCAGGCGGTGAGATCGTGATCTTCGACCGGAGCTGGTACAACCGCGCCGGCGTCGAATATGTCATGGGTTTCTGCTCGCCGGCCGAGCACAAGCGCTTCCTGGAATTATGTCCGCAAGTCGAGAAATTCGCCGTGGACGCTGGCATCATCCTGATCAAGCTATGGCTCGAGGTCGGAATGGAGGAGCAGGAGGTTCGCTTCAAGGCGCGCATCGAGGATCCCCTGCGGCAATGGAAGCTGAGCCCGATGGACACCGAGTCGTTCGGGCGCTGGTACGATTATTCGCGCGCGCGCGACGTGATGTTCGAGGCGACCGACACCAAGCACGCGCCATGGCGGCTGATCCGCTCCGACGACAAGCGGCGGGCGCGCCTCAACGTCATCTCGCACATCCTGCAAACGATCCCCTACAAGAAGGTCAAGCGCGAGAAGGTCAAGCTCCCGCAGCGCTCCCACAAGGGACGCTACAACGACCAGGCCAGCCTGCGCGGGCTGAAGTTTGTCGAAGAGCGGTACTGAAACTGCACAATCCTGAAATGCGAACGGGCTGCGGCGACGCAGCCCGTTATATTTACACGCCTCGTTCGTGAGCTTACTTCAGCTTGATGGTAACGCCGCCGACTGCCGCCGATACTTCGGCGCCGACCTTCGGTCCGCTGAGCTGAAGGATCACGCCATTGCCGTTCTGGAGCTGCACGGCGCCACCGCCAGCGGCGATCGCACCCCCCGCTCCACCGGCTGCATAGGAGCCTTCGATCGATTGCGGCCCCTTCAGATTGAGCGCACGGCCGACCAGCTTGGTGGTCGAAGCACCGATGGTGAAGCCGACACTCATGCCGGAGACGGTGAACGGATATTTATGGCCCCGGTAGAGCAGCACGCCCTCCCCGCCACCAACGCCGACGATGAAGCCCCCCTTGGTGAAGACGACGGCGACCTGGCCGGTATCGGCGCGCGAGGGCGTGCTGAAACCGGCGGCGACCGCAAGCGAAGCAACCACGGCGGCTCCGATAGTCAATTTTCTCATAGCATTCTTCCCCTTTGTTCACTGCGCCAGCAGCATTGCGAAGTAGCCGAAGATCGTGAGCAGGATGCCCGAGACGGCATAGCCGACCGGGAATCCGATCCAGGGCACGGAGCTCTGGATCTCAACTGCGGCCTCGCGGCACGGGCCGGAATGCGACCGCGCACCGGCAACGCCACCCATCAGTACGGCCGGGTTGATCTTGAAGACGTGGAAGCCGATCGCCCAGACGATGAACGGCGGGATCGTGCAGGCGATGAAGCCGACGATGAATATCTTGAGGGCGACCGCACCGGTGAGCTGAGCCAAAAGGCCCGCACCGGCATTGACGCCAACGATCGCAACGAAGACCACCAGACCCAGATCCTCGAGCACGTTGCGCGCTGCATTCGGCGTATTGCCGAAGAACCGCAGCCGCGAGACGATCGAGGACACGATCACGCCGGACAGCAGCAGACCGCCGGCATTGCCGAGGCCGACCTTGGCACCAAAGGCCGGGAATTCGACCATGCCGATCAGGAAGCCGATGATCATTCCGACCGAGAGTGTCAGCAGATCCGTCGACGTGTTGGTCCGCGCGATGCGGCCCCACATGTCGCCGAGTTCATTGACCGCGGACTTCAGGCCGACCACCGAGACGATGTCCATCCGCTCCAGCTTGGTCTTGAGACCAGCCGGAATCTGGACCCCGCCGCGCTCGACCTTGGTGACTTGCAATTGACCCGCGATTGCGGTGTCGCGGAAGGATTCGAAAGTGCGTCCCACCATCTCCTTGTTGGTGACCAGGATGTCAGCCTGGTCCATGGGAATGCCGAGCGTCTTGGCATCCGCGACCTCAGGGCCGATCAGGCCCATCTTGTCGGTGAGACTTTCCGTCGAGCCGCCCAGTGCGACGATGTCGCCCTTTTGCAGCACGAGATCGGCATCAGCGCCTTGCGGTTCACCGTTACGCCCGACATTGACGATCCGGTATTCCGGATTCATGGCGCGGAACTTGGCGATGCTGATACCCGCCGTCGCCGGGTTTTCCAGCCTATAGGCCCGGAGGCCGAACTGGCGGTAGCCGGTCAAGCCGCCTCCTTCGAGATCCTTGACGCCGAACTCCTGCTCATACTGCCTCGCGGCAGCGCGGGCGTCGACGCCCCACCAGCGCGGTAGATATTTGCAGATCAGGATGATGCCGACGGTACCCCAGATGTAGGTGATGCCGTAGGAGAGCGCGATCATGCCGGAAGCCTCTTCAGGCTTCATTCCCGCGGGCAGCTTGACGACACCTGACGTGACGGCTTGTTCGGCGGAGCCGATCGCAGCCGACATGGTCTGCGATCCTGCCAGCATGCCACCGGCCGCACCGACCGGCAGATTGAACATCTTCGTGCCAATGACCACCAGCGCAAGACCAAGGACACTCGACACCACCGCCAGAATGCAGAACTTCAGTCCGTCACCCTTCAGGCTGTTGATGAAGGACGGACCGACGCGCAAACCGACGCCGTACATGAAGAGGTAATAGAACAGGCTCTTGGCAAAATTATTCAGTTCGAGCTTCACGCCGTAGGTCGACGCCCAGACGGACAGGCCCGCACCCACGATGATGGCGCCGGCGACCATGCCGAGGCCGTAACCCTTGATGCTGGCCCGGCCGATATAGACGGCGAGGCCAACGACGAAGAACAGCAGCAGATACGGATACTGCTGCAAGAACGTGAAGAACGCCTGCATGTTGGTCCCCCTTTCGGCTTATGACGCGGCCTTGAGCTTCGGCGTGGCGCCGGGCTTCGGCCGGCCGAGTTTCGCCAGGGCTTCAGTGCGCACGAGCTTCAGTCCTTCCTTGGCGTCGTAGCCGTGGATCTCCTTCACATCGAGCTTGCGCATGAAGTCGATGGTTTCCTGGGTGATCACCTGACCGGGCACCATGATCGGGAAGCCCGGTGGGTACGGGATCACGAAGTTCGCCGAGACGAGCTCGGGTCCGGCCTTCAGCCGCCGGTCGATCTCGGGATCGTTGAGACGGATGTGCTCGCAGCCCGCGATGTCGTAGGCGGCGTAGAACCCGGTGCGGATATCGCCCTCGTTGGTCTTGGCGCCGGCATCGCCGCGGAAGCTCGGGTGGAATTGCGAGAAGTTCGGCAGATCAGGCACGTCCTTCATCAGGCTCTTGACGCGCGCCTCGAAGGTCTTCCGCGCATTTTCGCCGCCCTGCGTCAGCCCACGATCGACCTCGCCCGCGATCTCGGCGAGGACGCGGATGAGATGCGCGACGTCGCTCCGGGTGTTGTTGATGTTGGACTGAACCAGGACCGAGTTGCGCGAGGTCTTGTTGACCTGGATGTTGTACTCGTTGGCCAGGATGCCCTTGAACTGGGTGCCGTCGAAGCCGGCCGTGCCGCACACCAGCGTCATGCGGGTCGGATCGAGACAGAACTCGTCCTCGTCCAGGCTCTTGATCGCATTCGCCCAGTTCACGCCATCGGCGAGATAGTCGGTAAAGCCGCTCTGGCGATATTGCGCCGGAACCATCGCGTCGGCCGGGAGCACACGGAAGTATTTCGAGAGCAGCGGATTGTTGTTGACCGCCTGGCGGATCGCGAACGCAATCTCGATCGCATTGGCGACGAGGCCATAGCCTTCCAGCTCCATCTGCCGCCGCGAGATGTCGAGGCTGGCGATGAGTTGCTGGTTCGGGCTGGTGGAGGCGTGGGTGAACACGGCCTCCTTGAATTGCTGTTCGACGGTGTGGAATTCGACGTCCTTGACCGACAGCATCGAGCCCTGCCGGATCGCCGACATCGATTTGTGGGTTGAGTTCGTCTGGTAGACACGGAGACGAATTCGCCGCGGATCGGGAACCAGCCTCGTCTTGAGCAGCACCTCGTCCGTCGGATTCTTGCCGAGCTGTGCCTGTTGCTTCTCATACGCTTCGACCGACTTCGGATCACGCATCCACGCCTCGATCTCGTTGGCGGCACCCAATCCGGTACGGCGGCGCAGGAACGGCGAGAAACGCGCGAAGCCGAACCAGGCCTCGTCCCACAGGAAGATCAGGTCGGGCTTGATGGCGAGACATTCCTCCATCACCCGCCGGGTGTTGTAGATATGGCCGTCGAAAGTGCAGTTCGTCAGGTCGACCATCTTCACGCGATCGAGCCGGCCGTCAGCCCTGGCGTTCAGCAGCGCCTGCTTGATTGTCTTCAGCGGCACCGCGCCGTACATCGAATATTCCGTCATCGGGAAGGCTTCGACATAGAGCGGCTGGGCGCCGGCGAGCACCATGCCGTAATGGTGCGACTTGTGGCAGTTGCGGTCGACGATCGCGATGTCCCCCGGCGCGAGCAGCGCCTGCACCGCCATCTTGTTCGAGGTCGAGGTGCCGTTGGTGACGAAGAAGACGCGGTCGGCGCCAAGCGCCCTCGCCGCCTTCTCCTGCGCCTTCTTGATGTTGCCGGTCGGCTCCAGCATGCTGTCGAGGCCGCCCGTGGTGGCGCTGCTCTCGGCCAGGAACAGGTTCGGGCCGTAGAACTCGCCCATGTCGCGGATCCAGTCGGACTTGAAGATCGATTTGCCGCGGGCGATCGGCAACGCGTGGAACGTTCCGATCGGACGCTGCGCGTATTTCTTGAGGTTGTCGAAGAAAGGCGTGTCGTAGCGATCCTGGATTCCCTCGAGGATCGAAAGATGCAGCTCCAGCAGCTCCTCCACCGAGTAGAAGATGCGGCGGACGACATCCGCCTCGGGATTGCCGGCGAGCTCTTCGACGTCGCGGTTCGAGATCATGTAGAGATCGAGCTCGGGCCTGGCGCGCTTGATGATCTGGGCGAGGCGCAGCGCGGAGGCGTCGGATTCGTCCTTGAGGCCGGCCGAGGCCGTCATCGACCGGAGGATCGGCGCCTCGTGCCGCGAGCGGAGCCCGAAGCCTTCGTTGATGATGACGGCCCCGAGGTTGGGATTGAGCATGGTCGCGCAGAAGGCGTCTTCGAGACTGCCGACGATGACGGGCTCATAGATGAAGCCGTCCTCGGGGCGGCGCAGCTTGCGCCATTCGGCCGCGAGCGCCGGCCACTGGCTGGACGACACGCCAGTCACAATCAAGGTTTCGAAATAGGGCCGGCGTGCCTTGTGCGCACCGAAGGTGGGCGACACAAGTTCGGGCACATCGCCGTTGCCGTCGTCCTTGGCATTCCAATCGCCGGCGTGTTGACGAAAGGATCGCGTCACCAGGGCCTGTGTGATCCGCGACGCAAGCGACAGCGATGCCGCCGCATCGCCGCTCGAGGCTGCTTCGCGCAAGGCGCCCATCAACTGCAGGCCGGGATAGCCATGGAATTCTTCGGTGGCCGATAGGTTGGCCAGGGCCGCATCATAGGCCGCACGATTGCCGCCGCGGGCCCACGTCTTCGCCGCCTCGACCAGATCGCGCCAATCGTCTGCCCGCGCGCCGGGACCGGAAAAGAACTGGTCGATGCGCTTCTGCGCGGCTTTGGTGTCCTTGGACATATGTCTCTCCCGATCCTTTGGGGCGAAAGGTGATGAGGGATCGTGCTTTTGGCGCCGATCGCTCCATTGATCCAAGTCAACGGTCGCATGCATTCTCGAAATGCCGTGCGGTGCTATTCGCGCTGCAGCAGGCTTGTCATGTCGCCGGCCGGTGGGAGGAAGCGCGTCCAGTTTGCTTCATGTGACCGCCTCACGTGGCGTCACTTCGCAGCGCAGCAGGACAATCAGCAGCGCAACCACGGGAATGCCGAGCGCGACGTTGGGAATGGCCTTGGTCGCGAAAGCACCGGCAGCCGCGCCGCAGCCGAACACCGCGCACAGCGCGAAGAAAATGGCGGACTTGCGCAGCGCCCCCAGCGGCGCACCTCCGTAGACCACGGCGAAGATGTTCTCGACGGTCTGGCGCATGTTGCCGGTGATCATCACCGTGCTGCACGCCGCGCCCTCGACCCTGATGAATATGGCCGACTGCATGGCCGCGACCATGGAAATACCGAGCGTTCCAGCAAGGTCCGGCACGCGGTTGTGCAGGATGCCGATCACGATCAGAAAGACGATCTCGACCAGGACACTGAGCGCACTGGCGCGCTCCCCGGCGACACGGCGCAACCAGGCAGCAATCACAATGCCGACCGTGAAGGCCAGGATCGGCGGCACGAAGTGAACGGCCTTGATCCAATCGCCGGCCATCGCATAGACCCAGAGAAAGATCACATTGGCGGTCTGTGCATTCGCCATGACGCCGTGGATGATCCAGGTATAGGCGTCGATGTAGCCGCCGGCAAAGGCCAGAAGCAGGACGATCTCAACCGTTTCGTCTCGGCGGATCGCGCCGGCGGCGACGTCCATGGTACTCATGTCGACAATGCCGGCTGTGGCAAATAGTGCATACCTCATTGGCGGCGCCTTGACGCCCGCGATGCTTGATCTGGATCAAGCAAATGTTTTCCTGCCGGCACTCAAATCAGTGCAGAGCGCCGGGGGACTGCAATCATGGATACTGTCAGGTGGATCATCACCACCGCTCCGGAAATTTTTCTGCTGCTGGCGATTGCGCTCGGCACCATCCTCGGCCGGCAGAAAATTCGAGGCTTCTCGATCGGTACCACCGCCTGCATCCTGATCGTCGCGGTCCTGATCGGGCAACTCGGAACGTTCACGTTTCCATCGCTGTTGCGGGTGATCCTGTTCAGCCTGTTCGTGTTCACGATCGGCTACCGCTCGGGTCCGGAATTCTTTGCCTCCCTGAGCATTCGTACGCTGGCGCAAGTGGCCATGGCGCTCGTGCTCGGCGGCACCGGGCTCGTCATCGTCTTGATCTTCGCCCACAGCTTCAAGCTCGATCCCGGCACGGCTTCCGGCATCGCCGCCGGCGCGCTGACGCAGTCCTCGGTGATCGGTACCGCATCCGGCGCGCTGGCCCAGCTCGGCCTGCCGGCCGACGTGCTGAAGCAGCAGGAGGCCAACATCGCGGCCGGATACGCCGTGACATACGTCCTCGGCTATATCCTGACGCTTCTGTACGTCCCCTTCGTCGCGCCGAAGCTGATGCGGATCGATCTGAAGGCTGAGGCGAAGAAGCTCGAAGCCGAGCTCGCTGGCGGCGATCCGCCCCGAAGCGAGAATCTCTCCTATCGCAAGTTCCAGGCCCGCGCCTATCGCGTGACTGCAGGCGCCGGCCGCACTGTCAAATCCATCGAGGAGGAGATCGGTAGCCGGACGGTGATCGATCGCATCGTCCGTGGCGGCACGGACATCGAGCCGCATCTGGACACGGTCCTGGAATCCGGAGACGACATCGTCATTACCGGCCGCACTGCGGTGATCGTCGCCGCCAAGCCGATCATCGGCACCGAGATCGATGCGGACGAAATCCTGAAGGCGATGCCAGGGAACGTGCTCGAGGTGCTCGTCGACAGCCGTCATCTTCACGGCCGCTCGATCAGGGAGGTCGCGGACCAGGTCGGCGGCGACGCACGCGGCGTGTTCCTGCGCGCCCTGACGCGGACGGGCCGCGAGGTCCCCCTGAGCGCGGAAACGAGGGTTTACATCGGAGACGTCATGACCCTGGTCGGCAGCACGCGCAACATCGAGCGGGCAGCGAAGAGCGTCGGCCAGATCCTCCGCGCCGGCGACCGCGCCGACATAGCCTTTCTTGCCGCTGGTATCGCTGCCGGGCTTCTGATGGGTCTCCTCAGCTTCAAGGTCGGCGGCATCGCGTTGACCCTCGGTGGCGGCGGCGGCGCCCTGATCGCCGGCCTCGCCTGTGGCTGGCTCCGCGCACGGCGGCCGACCATGGGCGCATTGCCGCCGCAGGCACAACAGACCCTGAGCGATCTCGGCCTCGGCGGCTTCATCGCCGCCATCGGGCTTGGCAATGGTGCGGCGGCTTGGTCCGCCATCCAGGCTCATGGGCTGCTGCTGGTCGGCATGGGCCTCGTCATCACGGTCGTACCGCTCATCGTCGCGACGCTGTTTGCGCGCTACGTGCTGCACATGAATCCGGTCGTGACCTGCGGCGCGCTGGCCGGCGCCATGACGGTCGATGCCGCCGTGACCGGCGCATGCGACGTGGCCGAAAGCCAGACCCCGGTGCTGGGCGTCGCCGTTCCCTATGCGGTCGGCAATGTCATCCTGACCGTGCTCGGGCCGATCATCGTCGCTCTGACCTACACGGGCTGAGGGACGCTACGATGCATGCGCTTGCAGTTGCAATCCTCCGGCTCCTCACAGCGACCGTGGCGCTGGTTGCGGCATTCGCCCTGCCCGCGCATGCCGCGGACGAGGTCCGCATCCAGGAGGAGATCTGGGCGCTGCCGCTGCCGCTGCCGATGTTCGCCTATCTGGTCCGTCCGGTGGGTGACGGCCCCTTCCCGCTGGTGATCATGAATCACGGTGTTTCACTCAATCCGACCGAACGGAGCTTCTTTCCGCTGGTTGAATTCCGCGACGCAGCCCAATGGTTCGCAAAACGCGGCTATCTGGTGGTGGCGCCGGTCGGCAGCGGCTATGGCGCCGCCGCCATCGACATTCCCGAACGGGCGCTCTACGGCCCGTTCTTCTCCAAGATCGGCAAATGCATCAACCCCAACTTCCATGCTGCAGGACTGGCAGTCGCTCAGGCCGATCTCTGGATCATCGACTACCTGGCCGCCGAAAAGCGCATCATTCCGAAGGACGTGATCGTGATCGGCCAGTCCGCCGGCGGCTGGGCGTCGATCGCCCTGTCGAGCCTGAACCCGCCGCCGGTAAAGGCGATCATCGCTTTCGCCGCAGGCCGCGGCGGTCGCGTCGGTGGCAAGCCCAACAACAATTGCGCACCTGACAAGCTGGTCGAAGCAACCGCGGATTTCGGCCGCACCTCGCGGGTGCCGATGCTGTGGATCTACATCGAGAACGACACGTTCTTTGGCCCTGATCTGTCGAAGCGGATGCGTGACGCCTTCACGGCCGCCGGCGGCAAGGCCGAGTACCACTTGATACCACCGTTCGGCAACGAGGGTCACTTCTTCATTGGCTCACCGGACGCGATCCCGATCTGGTCGCCAATAGTGGCGAAATTTCTCGATGCGCAGAAATAGAACCCGGGCAGGGAGACGCAAGGATGCCCAGCACCCATCGCAATCTCGTGGCTCTTCCCGTCGCCATCATCGCCGCGACGTCGGCGCTCCCCGGGCGCGCGGCCCAAGCCGATAAGCCGGCCGAGGTCGCGACGCGCGGTCAACGCGAGGCCAAGGACATCACCTACGGCGACTGGCAGAAGCTGTGCTTCAAGGCAGGTGGGGCACCGACCCTGTGCCGGACTTCGATCACGGGCAAATTCCCGACCGGTCAGATGGCCATACGCATCGACCTGATCGAGCGCGAAGGCACCTCGACGGCGCGACTGCAGCTCTTCGTACCCGTAGGCTCGTATCTGCAACACCCGGTCAAGCTAACCATCGACCACGGCAGCCCCATCCGCGTGCCATACACCTGGTGCCTGACGAATACCTGCATCGCCGCAGACGTCGCACCGCCAGAGACCATCAAGAAGCTGGAGACTGGAAAGACCTTGACGCTGGAAACCGTCGACTCCAACCTCCTGGCGCTCACGACATCAGTGCCACTCGCCCAATTTGCGGCCGCTCATAAAGGCGCTCCAGCCAAGGTTCTGGAGCAGTACGTCGACGAATGAGCGACCGTAGCTGGCAATAGGTCGCGGAACCGCCGGGCGCTACATCTCGAGCATTCCGAGGCGCTCCGCGACCGAAACGAGCTCCGCGAGCGAATGGACCTGCATCTTTTCCATCACCTGGTGGCGGTGCGCCTTCACGGTGCGCTCGGTCGTTCCAAGCTCATGCGCGACCTGCTTGTTGATCCGGCCGCGCACGATGAGATCGAACACCTGCCGTTCGCGCTGGGTCAAGGTTGCGAGGCGTGTGCGGAAGGTCTCGAGCTTGCCGCGTTGCGCACGTGCGGTGTTCTGCCGCTCCAGTGCGCGCGCGATCGCCTCGAGCAACTGCTCCGAGGACACTGGTTTGGTCAAAAAATCTTCCGCCCCCGCTTTGATGGCCCGCACGGTGGTCGGCGTATCGGCATGCCCGGTTAGAAAGATGATCGGCAGCGTCGAGCCCCGGGCGATCAGTCGGCCCTGCAAGTCCGGTCCGCTCATCCCTGGAATCCGAACGTCCAGAAGAATGCATCCGGGCTGCATGTCGTCGGGATCTGCATCAAGCAGATCCTCAGCCGTCGCATAGGTCGCGACATCATAGCCCGCAAGCTTCAGCCGGCGCTCGATCGCTGTCCGGAATGACGCGTCGTCGTCGACAACATGTACCAGACCGGGCACCCCAGACCTCTCGTCAGATCCATCAAGACGGGATTGAAATTCTCTAAGTACTAAACGTCTCGTCAAACAGTTCGACAATCGTGGCATATCCTCGAAAACGGGATGCATTCTCGCGGCAGCAGGCGCCTTCTCATTCCGCGAACAATAGTGCACGAACGCCCCTTGGTACTATGCACCTAAGGACAATGGATTGAAATACCGCCTTGGCCGTAAATCAACCTCGGCGGGAGTGGGATAGCGCGGCGCATTCCCTGCGAAAAGTATCAGTCTGACATACCAATTCGGCAATGAGGAGTTGGCCATGTTTGTTCGGATCAACACGGATTCCGCACTGCGCCCCAATTCCCTGCGAGAGCTCGGAATGACCAGCGGGTCAAATGCGCTCGTCAGTTTAAGCGAATTTTCCTACAAGAAAGGCACCGAGATCTACGGCGAGAAGGAGCCTGCCGACTACGTCTATCAGGTCAAGCTCGGCGCGGTGCGAAGCTACAAGCTGCTATCGGACGGCCGCAGGCAGATCGGTGCGTTTCATCTGGCCGGTGACATATTCGGCCTGGAGAACGGTGGGGAGCACCGCTTCACGGCGGAAGCGATCGTCGATACCCATGTGCGGCTCATCAAGCGGCAGAGCCTCGAAATCGTGGCCGAAAGCGACGCAATGGTGGCCAAGCACCTGCTCAGCATGACCACGAACAATCTCCAGCACGCGGAAGACCATATGCTGCTGCTCGGCCGCAAGACCTCGCTGGAGCGGGTCGCGGCCTTCCTGCTGGAGATGGACAAGCGCTTGACGGCCGCCGGCGTCATGGCGCTGCCGATGTCCCGGCGCGATATCGCTGATTATCTCGGCCTGACCTTGGAGACGGTCTCACGCGCATTGTCGCGGCTGCACGAGCTCGGCATTCTCGGCTTCATCGGCAACACCCAGCGCCAGATCGTGCTGCTGGATCGGGACCAGCTCGCGAGCCTTGATTTGCAGCCCTGACCCGGCCGGAAGCGTCACTGCACGACGCGCAATGCGCCCTCGAGAAGCGGTCGTGTCGCCTCCGAAACCCCTGTGATGATGATCTGCACGCCGATGCAGAGCAGCAGGAATGCTGACAGTTTCGTCACCACGCTGGTGCCTTCCTCGCCGAACAGACGCGCCATCGCGCTCGATTTTCGGTAGGCGTGATAAATCGCCGCAGTCACGGCGATCGCGACGAGGAGGGATACGACCGACGATCCAAACATCGCGTCGAGGCTATCGGTCCGGCTGATTCCAATGGCGATGGCGGTCGCGATGGTCCCCGGCCCGGTCGTGAGCGGGATCGCGAGCGGAAAAAACGCCATCCGCTTCATGGTCGCGAGATCTGCGGGCGATTCGGCATGAGGCCCGGCCGCACCGGGTTCGGCGTGAAGCATCGACCAGCCGGTCGCGGCAACCACGAGGCCTCCCGCAATCCTGAGCGCCGGCATGGTCACGCCAAAAAAGTTCAGAATCTGGCTGCCGAGGAACTGCGATACCAGAAGAACAGCAAAAGCATATCCGGCCACCCGAAGCGCCAGGTCGGCGCGTTCGTCGTCAGACAGGCCTCTTGTTCGCTCCAGGAAGATGAAAGCCAGCCCGTAAGGGTTGATAATCGCAAACAATGCGCCAAAACCGAACAAGAAATCGGCAAGCCAGCGGGAAGTCTCTGAATTCGGCATCTGGTGCTCGGATCAATCCGCTATGCGGTGACGCGCACTGGCACAAACTGCATATCGCATCGGCCCACCTCGATGGTAACCTCGATCCATGTCAAGCGAGATCGCCTTTCGGATCGCTGTCGTCGTCATCGGCTCGCTGCCGGTCGCGTTCGCGGCGCTTGTCCTTTTCATGGGATGACGTCGTCCTTGATCAGTCCGACATGGTCGAGCGTCTTGCGCAAGACCTCGAACAGGATGGCGGCTGACCAGCCGAACAGCAGCACGCCGTTCATGGCGGTCAGCGGGCCGAGGAGGCGCCAGGCCTGTACCGGCGTGATATCGCCATAGCCGAGTGTCGTGTAGTTGACGAAGGCGAAATAGAGCAGTTCGCTGTCGGAAACGGGGGCCGCGCGGACGATGTCGTACGTCCAGGCCCACACCAGGATTTCCAGCGCGTGCGCGATCTCCAGCACCGCCGCGGTCGCAACCATCACACCCATCAGGTGCAGTCTCGGCCGCACGGTCACGCGGAGACCGGCGCTCCGGGCTATAGCGACGGCGACGACGGTGACCAGCGCGTGGATTCCGATGTTGATCGCGCTGACCAGCGCGCCGACGAGAAACTGAAACAGCATCTGACCTGGCCAGACCTTACTCGCTATCGCCAGGCGGACGCTCGAGGCGCGATCTTTGCGCACGCATGCGCTTGATCTCGCGCCTGAGCGCCTCGGCTTTTTCGTCCCGCTGCTCACTTGCCGTTTGCAATGGGTCGTCGCGGCGCAGCTTTTCGAGCGCCTTTTCGACGGAAAGCTTGTTGGTCTCAGCCATGGCAGACCTCTCCTGCGCCGCCTCGCCCGTCAGTATCCATCGGGATAGTTCTGCGGGCAGATATACTTGTTCAGGCCTTCGGGCTGAACATGCCGCCTGCGGCTTTCATCGCGGACTCGCCGGCCGTCCTGGCCTGATCGGTCAGCGTCCGCATCTGCTCCTGGAAGAATTCGGCCTGAAGCTTGAGCGCATCCTGCACATCCTTGGCATGGATCAGCTTGTCGCCGAGATCGAAGGTTGCTGTGACGTGGCGCCGCATGAATGTACAAAACTCCTTCGCCTGGCTCGCCATCGGCAGCGGCGAAGAGCTCAAACCTTTTTCCAGCAGATCGAAATAGTCGGTGTTGGCCTTGCGCACGCGCTCGAGCGCTTCGGTCAATGTCGCACGCATGCCTTCAGCGGATACGTTGATTTCAGCCATGGCGAATCTCCTTTCAGGAGTTGGCAGTTACGCGGGAAGTCCTCCAAACCAGGCGCCGAAATAGCCGGCATAGAGCGCCGGCATCTCGAGATTCATCGAATGTCCAATACGGGGCACCACCACAAGGCGGCAGTCCGGCATCGCCTCGGCCATCACGCGCAGATCAGCCGGCGGGATCCAGCCGTCCCATTCGCCCCAGAGCACGAGATGTGGGTGATGCAGCTGCTTCATGCGGCGCTCGAGCTCCCGGGTTTCTCTTTCCCGCGTTAGATTGACCGGCGTGCCGATCCAGATACCTTCCGAGACGCTAAAGGTCTGATCGACGATGCGGTCGAACAGCGCCTGTATCTCGCCCAAGCCTTCACGGAGGCGGGGCACGGCGTTCGGCGCCATGCTTTCAGGCACGAACAGCGACGAGGCCGCCGTCGCCATGACCGTCCGCGTCAGCTCCTTGCTCTCCATCATGGCGCGAAACAGGCCGATCTGGTCTGCGTTGAAGGCCATGCCGAGCGGCGTCACGGGGTCGAGCGCAAACACGCGGCCGAAGCGCTGCGGCTGCGCCAAGAGCATGCGTGCGGCAATGATGCCGCCGGTCGAATGCGTGGCGAGGTGACAGTAGCGGATGCCCAGCGCATCGAGCGCGGCGAGCACGTCGTCGGCATGCTGCTGCATCGAGTAGTTGGAATAATCCGCCGCAGGCTTCGGCCGATCGCTGTCGCCGCAGCCGCGCCAGTCGATGCCGATGACGCGGAGGCCTGCGGGAAACATGGGTGCGGCGAGTTCGATCCAGTCCTTGCTGGCGAGATTGCCGTGGATGAAGACGACGGTGACGTCGCCCTCTCCCCAACTCCGCCAGCCAAGCTGGACCTCACCCGCCTGCACTCTAGCCATGCGCGGTCCTATTTGTTGAGCCCGGCTGTGGGCGCGGCCCCTGCGGGGGTCGGTGCCACCGGCAAGGCCGAAACCACGGCGCCCTTGATCATTCGATCGGTGCCGAGCGGCGATGACGTATCGACCGTGCCCTTGGTCACGAAATCAATGACGTCCGCTGCATACTCGACCGGGTTATCCGTATGGATGAAGTGCCCAGTCTCCGGATAGATTTTGAGCATCGGCCGGTTGCCGGCATTCGTCATGCGCGACATGAAGGGCGTGATGACGTCGCGGCCGAGATCCGTCAGCCCGTTGAACGCGGGCGTCGGAATGAACGGCTCCTTGTCGCCGAACGCCAGGAAGATCGGCGCCTTGATCTGGGTAAGCCGCTCATAGAGGTTCTTCGGATCATCCTGCTGAAGCTCAGATCCGATGGTGTAGATGTCGTAGATGAAGACGTTGCACCATTGATCGAGCTCTTTGGGGTTGCCTTTGATGAGGCCGACGCGTTGCTCGGTGTGGAAGCGGGCATATTCGCTGTCGCTGAAGAAATAGCCGCTCTTCGAGGCCGAGACCGCTCCCGTATTGGGATCGCGCTTCTTGAAATAGAAGAAATCGCGAACACTCTGCTCATCCCGCGCCTTCTCCGCGGCAAGGATGCCGGTCTGGTCCCACGTCGCCTTCCACTTGTCGAAATCATGGTCGAAGGCCGGGTCGAACAGCTTTGCCTTCTTGTCCTTGGCGATGGTGATCTCGCGCGGGTATTCCTCGAGGCCTGACGGCGCCTCGAGCGCAAGGCCTTGCACCGCGTCCGGCCAGGTCAGCGCGTAGCCCATGACGAACTGGCCGCCGAGCGAATGGCCGAGATAATAGGCCTTCTTGACGCCGAGCTGGTTGACCACGAGATCGTAGATCACTTCGCGCATGTCCTGCATGGTGCGCGCCGGGCTCTTGTCGAGATTGCCGGGCCCGGACATGCCGTAATGCGGCAGGTCGGGCACGATCACGCGCAGTCCGCTGCGGAGCGCATATTGCATGATGTTGCCGTAGTGCCCGCCGAACGCGCCCTTGCCGTGGATGATGACGAGCACCTTCGGATCCTTGTCGGTGCCGTTGTATTCATCCATGTAGCCGATCTGCCATGCGTTGCCGCTCTTGTCCTTGGCATTGGCGTACTTGACCGGATAGGGGTAGGTTACAAAGTCCTTCCAGAACGACTTCTTGGGGTCGATGCTTTCGGCAACGCCAGGCACGCGATAGTTCTTGTCGATGAATTTCTGAGCGCGATCGAGGCTCGCAACGTCGTCCATGAAGGCGACGAATTTCGGATCGTTCTTGCGATCATTGATGATCGGGAAAACACCGTAGTGCGCGACCGGGCTCTCTTCGGCGATGAGGTCGGCGCCCGGAACGCGATCGACCGCCTTCTGGGCAAGCTTGAAGTTCAACCACTGATCATTGGTGATGTGCATCACCAGCGTGCGCGCCCGGATTCGGCCGAGATAGGGATTGACGTTGTGAATCTCGCCGACGCGGTTGCGCCAGATGAGGTCGACGGCATCATAGAGTTTGGCGCGGTTGATGACGCTGAGACCTGCCTTCTCGTTCGGCGGATCCCAATAGAATATCTCCGGCTGCACTGCACTCCAGTTCTGGGTCGTGCGGAAGCCGAAATCGTAACCGGTCATGCCCAGGATCGACCAGCCGAACGCCACGCCCGGCACTGGATGCTTCTCTTTGGGCAGCTTGTAATAGTCGCCCTTGGTGGATTGCCAGACCGGATCGGACTCGATCGCAGCCGTCATCATCTGGAAGGTCCAGTTGCCGACGGGGTCCTCGCTGTCCGACTGCGTCGTACCGCCGATCGGCATCAGCGCGTTGATGTATTCCGGATGCATCACGCCCCAGACATAGGTCTGGGTGCCGCCCATGGAGACGCCGGTGACCAGCGCGACGCGCGCGACCTTGAGCTCGTCCCGCAGCAAGCGGTAATTCGCCTGCACCATGTCGTAGTAGCTGTACTGCGGAAATTTGATGCCGAGTCCATCCGACGGCTTGCTGGCGCCCCAGGTGCCGAGCGGATCGACCATGATGACGTAATAGCGGTCGGTGTCGATCGGTCGGCCCGGGCCGATAATGGGAACGCCGCCGGACAAGGCAGCACCTTTGACCCACTGCTCATACATATCGGTGGAGTCGCCCGAGTAATAGGAGTTGATCACGACCGCATTCGTGATCTCGCCGGCAGCATTCTTCCGGGCGTTGCCGATCGCAATATAGGCGGTTCGCAGCTTGCCTCCGCCCAGCGATTCCAGCGTCACGCCGCCCTCGCCGCCATTCTCCCATTTCGAGGGATCGGCGAGGTCGTACTTCCCGCCGAGACGGAAGTTTGCGATCTCATAGGACTTCTTGAGACCGTCATGCTGCATCTGCGACGAGCGGCGCGTGAACGGTTGGGCCATCGCGAGCGCGGTGCCGACCAGCAGCAAGATCAAGCTGACGAAGCAACGCTTGAGTGCGCTTCTCCCGGTCATGACGAATTTCCTCCTGGGCGATGTTTGCGCCTACGCTAGGTTTGGCATCAGGCCGAGGTTTGATTTAGCTCAATGGATTGCTCGCGCCCGCGTTGAGGATCGTCGTCATCATCACGCTAGCCGGTCCCCGCAATGCCCTTCCTCAGTCATGGCTCATACCGGATCCGCTATGAGCTGGACGGACCGGCGGATGCGCCGGCCTATGTGCTGGTCAACGGCCTTACGCAATATTCGGAACTGTGGGGGGCTTATCGCGACGCGCTGATCGCGCGGCGTTTCCGGGTCGCGACATTCGACCTGCTCGGCCAGGGCGTCTCTGACAAGCCTGCGCTCTACATCAATCAGGACGATCACGTCGCCGTACTGCACCGGCTGATTGGCGAACTCGGCGACGGACCGATCTTTCTCAGCGGCATCAGCTTTGGCGGCATGATCGCGCTGCGCTACGCCATCGAGCACGGTGCACGACTATCGGGACTGGTGCCGATGAGCTGCTTTGCCGAGCTGTCGCCGCAACTCCTCCTGATCGGCAATGCCTTGCGCACCGGGCTGATCCTCGGAGGCACCAGCTACCTTCAGGATCTGCTGCTGCCGATGAATCTGTCGGACGCGTGGCTGAAACCGCTGCTGGACAAGCTCGACGGCGTCAAGCGGCAGGGCTGGCTGGTCAACGACGTCTATGCCCTGCAGAACCTGATGGAGTCCTTCCTCGACTTCAAGCCGCTGACGCCACGGCTTTCGTCCATCGCCATGCCGACCATGATCCTGAACGGCGAGTTCGACTTCCTCACGCCGCGGACGCTGCACGAGACCTTGCGTGTCGAGATTCCCGACAGTGCCCTTGTGATCATTCCAAACGCTTACCACGCCTTCACGCTCGAAAAGGCCGCACTGACCGCAGACCTGCTGGCCCGCTTTGCCGAGGACGTGATGGCCGGGCGCTGGCACGGCGACAAGCGGGTCCTGATCGCGCCGGAAGATCCGGGCGGCGAGCTTTCGCCGTTTCCGGCCGGTTATGACCATCTGCGCGCGATCCCGGTGCAGAGGATCGCGACATGAGTGCGTTCTTTGGACCGCTCGAGGCCGATGGCCGCGTGCCGCCGCACCAGCAGACGCGAGCGGCCGCGTTCCTTGTCTCTGCCCATGGCGCGCTGGCGCGGCAATTCGCCATCGCCCTGCCTGCGAAATTCGATGCAGCCTGGCAGACCGAGTTGAACGCGCAATTCTATCGCGAGAGCGAGATCGTCTCGCTGCTCATGCGCGCGACCACATGGGTCCCGGATCTCGCACTCGGTCCGATGGCGACATCCTGGGAGATGGCCTGGCTTCCGACGCCGATTGAAGGGATGGCCGACCACGCTCACGTGCAGGCCATTCAGCTGGCGACGCTGGCGCATGCAGTGCATGCGGGGGTCCGGCCGGCCGCCCTGCTCCCGACGGAAGCGAAAGCGGATGATCCCTTTGTGTTCGCGCTGCGCCGGATCGAGTTCGAGAGCAGCCGGTTGTTGCAAGCGCAGATCCTGTACTTGAAGGGACCCGACCTCGTTCCCTTCCGGGATGCTGTCAGCGCGGCGCTCGAACGGCGGCATGGTGAGGTGCGCAGGCTGTGGCGAGAGGCCCTCGACAGCATCGATATCTCGCTCGCGAACGACACGAAGCCTTGACGCAGATCAAGGCTGCGGGACCGCGCGCGCCCAACATCCATCCGTCTCTCACGTCCGCCGATTGGAGTTGCGACCATGAAGGCCGTTTCCGTCGAAGAAGCCGTTGCGATGATCCCGGCCGGCGCCAGCGTCATGGTCGGCGGCTTCATGGGCGTCGGCACGCCCGAACGTCTGCTCGACGAGCTCGTGCGCCAGAACAAGACCGGCCTCTCCTTGATCTGCAATGATGCGGCGACGCCGGGCAAGGGCGTCGGCAAGCTGTTCGATGCGGGGCAGGTCTCGAAGCTGACCGCCACCCATATCGGCCTCAACCCGAAGGCGCAGCAGCAGATGCTGGGTCGCCAGATCACGGTGGATCTCGTGCCGCAGGGGACTTTCGTCGAGCGCATCCGGGCCGGCGGATGTGGCCTCGGCGGCGTGCTCACGCCGACCGGCGTCGGCACGCTCGTCGCGGAAGGCAAGCGCCAGATCGAGGTCGACGGCAAGCCGTATTTGCTAGAGACCGCCATCCGCGCCCAGTTCGCGCTGGTCCACGCCTTCCTCGCCGATTACCTCGGCAACCTCACCTACGCGCTGACGGCGCGCAACTTCAACCCGATCATGGCGATGGCGGCCGACACGGTGATCGTCACGGCCGAGCACATCGTCCCGGTCGGCGTGATCGCGCCCGACCATGTTTTGACGCCGGCGCCGCTCGTCGACTACCTCATTGCGAACGGGTGACCCATGGATCCGCAAATCATCATCGCCCGCCGCGTTGCCAAGGAATTGAAGAGCGGCAACCTCGTCAATCTCGGCATCGGCATCCCGACGCTGGTCGCGAACTACGTGCCATCGGACCTCAAGGTGTTCTTCCAGTCCGAGAACGGCCTGATCGGCACCGGACCCATTCCGGAGCAAGGCATGGCGCATCCACTGCTCACCGACGCCGGCGGCCGGCCGATCAGCGCGCTGCCGGGTGCGGCGACCTTCGACAGTGCGATGTCGTTCGGCTTGATCCGCGGCGGTCATGTCGACGTCACGGTGCTCGGGGGCTTGCAGGTTGATGCGCAGGGCCATCTCGCCAACTGGATGATCCCCGGCAAGATGGTTCCTGGCATGGGCGGCGCGATGGATCTCGTCAGCGGCGCCAGGCGCGTCATCGTCGCCATGCAGCACGCGGCCAAGGGCAAATCGAAGATCGTCCCGAAATGCACCCTGCCCCTGACCTCGGCACGGCCGGTGAGCCTGGTGGTGACAGACATGGCCGTGATCGGCTTTCCCGACGGCAAGGCGACGCTGCTGGAAACTGCGCCCGGCGTCAGCGTCGGCGAGGTCCTGGCGGTCACGGACGCCGAGGTCGCCGTTCCCGACCATGTCCCGGAAATGAAGCTCTGATCAGGTGACGGCCATGCGGGTGTTCAACGACTTCAACGAGATCAAATCGGCCGTCGGCAGCGAGATCGGTGTCAGCGACTGGGTCGAGGTGACGCAGGACCGCATCAACCAGTTTGCGGAAGCAACCTGCGACGAGCAGTGGATCCATGTCGACCAGGCGCGCGCAGCCAAGGAAATGCCCGGCGGCAAGACCATCGCCCATGGCCTCCTGTCGCTCGCGCTCGCCCCGCTGTTCATCCGCTCGGTGATCGGATTGAAGGGCCTGCGCAACACGCTCAACTACGGCGCCGACCGGATCAGATATCTCGCGCCGGTGCCGGCCGGATCGAAGCTGCGCGGCCGTGTCACGGTGGCGGAGGCCGAAGACGTTCCGCCGGATGGCTTGCGCGTGAACTACCATCTCGTGATCGAGATCGAGGGCGCCAAGAAGCCGGCCTGCGTCGCAGAATTGATCGCCCTGCACTACCGCTGAACAAAAGGAGCGTCCGCTATCGCTGCGGGTGGGACTCTGCGGTGAGAACTGATCATGCCACTATGCCGGTGTTTTGCCCGACGGAGCAACCGGTTTCTGGTTGACCTGTCTCAGTGGCGGAAAACGTAATGACTACAAGCCTCCGCCTACTGTGCATGGGGTTGTTTTAGCTTCCCCGCCCTCGCGTCAGTCGATGATGTGATAACCGCCGTCGATGTAGAGCACGCCGCCCGTGATCAGCTTGGCGCCGTCGAGCGCGAGGAACGCGGTGGCGTTGCCGACATCGTCGATGCTGACGAGACTACGCGTCGGCGCCTTCGACTGCGCCTTGTCCATGAGCTCGTCGAATTCGGGAATGCCCGATGCCGCGCGCGTCGCCAGCGGGCCCGGCGAGATCGCGTGGACACGAATGCCCTTCGGACCGAGCTCGGCGGCGATGTAGCGAACCGAGGCTTCGAGCGCCGCTTTCGCGACGCCCATCACGTTGTAGTTCTCCACCACCATCTGGCTGCCGTAATAGGTCATCGTGAACAGCGTGCCGCCTTTCTTCATCAGAGGCTCGGCGAGATGGGCCATGCGCATGAACGACCAGCAGGAGACGTCCATGGTCTTGAGGAATCCGTCGCGGCCGACGTCGACGACCCGGCCGTGCAAGGCTTCCTTGGGGGAGAAGGCGATGGAATGGAGCAGGAAGTCGAGCTGTCCCCATTCGGATGCGATGCGTTCAAACACGGCCTCGGTCTGGCCCTCGGCCATCACGTCGAGCGGCATGAAGATCGGCGCCTCCAGCGCCTGCGCCAGCGGCTCGACATGCTTCCGGGCCCGGTCGTTCAGATAGGTCACCGCGAGATCGGCGCCGAGCGCGCGAAACGCCCGCGCGCAGCCCCATGCGATCGACTGGTCATTGGCGATGCCGACGATCAGGCCCTTCTTGCCCTTGAGGGCAACCTTGCTGTCAGGGAATACGGGGATCATGACACCCTCTCAGGTCTGGTGTTGGTCGATTGACCATCCATCAACAGCGACAGCGTGTGCTGCGCGATCATCAGTTCCTCATCCGTCGGCACGACGTAGACGGGAATGCGACTGTCTGCCCGCGAGATCAGCCGGGCATGCCGGGCGTTCTCGCCGGGATCGAGCGTGACGCCGAGCCAGCCGAGTTGCTCGGCGATGCGCGCGCGGATCGAGGCCGAGTTCTCGCCGATCCCGGCGGTGAAGACGAAGGCGTCGAGGCCCTGCAAGGCCGCCGCCAACATGCCGGCGTTGAGGCCGATGCGGTAAACGAAATGGTCGATCGCGAGCCGCGCGTGAGGATCGGCGCTCGCCTCGAGTTCGCGCATGTCGTTGCTGACGCCCGAGAGCCCCTTCAGGCCGCAATCGCGGTAGAGGAAATCCTGCACCTTGGCCGCGGGCATGCCCTTCTCGGAGATGAGATAGAGCACTACGCCGGGATCGATCTGGCCGGGACGCGTTCCCATCGGCAGTCCGTCGAGCGCCGTAAAGCCCATCGTGCTTTCGACGCTGCGCCCATCCCTGATCGCGCACATCGAGGCGCCGCTGCCGAGATGGGCGACGATCACCCGCCCCTTGGCAATCTCGGGCGCCACCGAAGGGAGCGTCCGGGCAATGTATTCATAGGAAAGGCCGTGAAAGCCGTAGCGCCTGACGCCCTCGGCATAGAGCCGCTGCGGGATGGCGTAGTGATCGGCGACGAGATCATGGGTGCGGTGAAACGCCGTGTCGAAGCACGCCACCTGCGGCAGCGTCGGGAAATTCACGAGCAGCGAGCGGATCGGCGCCAGATTATGCGGCTGATGCAGCGGCGCCAGGCTGACAAAGCGTTCGAGACGGGAGACGACACCGTGGTCGATCAGGACCGGCCGGACATAGTCCGGCCCGCCATGCACGACGCGGTGGCCGACCGCCATCGGCGCGACCCGAAGCTCTTCGCGCAGCCAGTCGCCGGCCACCGCCATGGCGGCGGGCACATCTGGCACGGCTTCGATCGGATAGGCGCGGTCGGCCAGCGGATCGCCGCTTGGACCGTTGGCGCGCAAGCGCGGGCGGCTGCCGATGCCGTCCATCTGCCCCTTGATCTGGCGGCGGAGTGCGCCGTCACCCTCGGCCGAATAGACCTGAAACTTGACGCTGGAGGAGCCGGCATTGACGACCAGAATGGTATCCATGGTGATCACGCCGCCACTGTCGGCGCCTTCTGGCGCCGGGCGCGCGCGTAAAGCGCGGCCACTGCACAGGACGCCATCCGCGCCCGCGGCGAATCCGCTCGCGAGGTCAGGACAACGGGCACGCGGGCGCCGAGCACGATGCCGGCGCCATCCGCCTTGGCGAAGTAGGCAAGGTTCTTGGCCAGCATGTTTCCGGCCTCCAGATCCGGAACGACCAGGATCTGCGCGCGGCCGGCCACCTCCGACGTGATGCCCTTGATCCGCGCGGCTTCCGGATCGATGGCGTTGTCGAACGCAAGGGGACCATCGAGCACGCCGCCGGTGATCTGGCCGCGATCGGCCATCTTGCAGAGCGCCGCGGCTTCGATCGTCGAGGGAATCTTCGAGGTCACCGTCTCCACGGCCGACAGGATCGCCACGCGCGGCTTCGTGCCGAAGCCCGCCTGGTTGTAGAGATCGATCGCGTTCTGGATGATGTCGCGCTTGGCGTCGAGATCGGGAAAGATGTTGATGGCGGCATCCGTGACGAAGATGGTCTCGGCGTAGGCAGGCACGTCCATGACGAAGACGTGGCTGATGCGCCGGTTGGTGCGCAAGCCGCCGGTCTTGGCGGTGACCGCCCGCATCAGCTCGTCGGTGTGCAGGCTGCCCTTCATCAAGAGCTCGCCCCGCGCGGCATGGATGAGCTCGACGCCCTTGGCTGCCGCTTCGTCGCTGTGCGCGGCATCGACGATCTCGAAGCCCGAGACGTCGAGATCGAATTTGGCGGCGGTATCCCTGATCTTCCGCTCCGGCCCGACCAGGATCGGCCGGATGATGCCGGCGCTGGCGCTGTCGACGGCACCGCGCAGCGAGGTCTCGTCGCAGGGGTGGACGACGACGGTCGGTGTCGGAGGCATCGCCCGCGCCGCCGCGATCAAGCGGTCATATTTGCTGCCAGTCTGGGCTTGCGCCGCTTCGGTCGACATCCTGTCACTCCCGCTTCCGCCAATGCGTGTTACGACGCCCGTGCCCTTGGATCGGCCTTGGGATCGAAAGGGGCGACGTTCGACGTCCACTCTCCTTCCGCCTCCAAACCGAACAGCTCGGCGACCTGCTTCAAGCGCCTGGCGCGCTCGCCGGTGATGTCCGCGCTCGCCGACAGCACTTCGCGCATCGCGGTGAAGGCAGCGCGCCGCTGGTTCATGTCGTCAGGCAGCAGTTTCGGAATGGCCGCCAAAGTCGCATCGCGGTCCAGCAGCAGCATGAAGAACTGCTCGCGCACCAGCATCTTGAACTCGGCGAGCGTCTTCCGTGGTCCGGCATGGTCAAGCCGAACCTGCCGCAACGCCTCGACGCTGCGCTCGTCGACCATGCCGCGCGCGGAGCCGACATAGAGCAGCGCCCGCAGCGCCGCCTCGCGAAGGCCGCCCTCGCCGATATGGGACTTCAGCTCGGCAATTCGCTTCGCGAGCATGGCCTGATGCTCGGCCGACATCTCACGCCGGCGCGACGGCGCGGAATTCGGATCGATGCCGAGGGCGGCCTGAAGCACGGGCGAGCCGTAGACATTGAGGAAAATTGTCTCGCTCAGCGCTTCCTGGGCGTCGCGCCAGCTGTCGAGGGCATGGACGATCTGCTTCGACATCTGCTCCTGGAAGGCCAGGAACGGATTGTCCTGCGAGACCGGCTTGCGATTGTCCTCGACGCGGTCAGCCGCCGACTTGATCGTGGCCATCCACGGATTCTTGCTGCTGAAGGCCTCATATTGCATCCGCAGCGGATGTATGTTGCGCGCCCATTCGGCGAGCTGCGGCGTCACCATGCCCTTGACCCAGGGCCGCATGAATTTCTGATAGGCCGCGAGATTGAGCTCGGAGACGCGCTTGGCCGCCGCAAAGCGGCGCTCGTCCTCGGGCGAATTGCCGCCCATGGCGCGGATATCGTCGAGCGTCCGGGCCTCGCAACGCATCACCCACTGGCCGACCGCGAGATCGGCGTTGAGGGTGTCATCGCTCCGCGCTTCGAACGTGGCTTCATAGAGGCCGGGCGGCAGCACATCGATCAGGTCGATGTTGCTGGAGAATTCGGCGTGCTCCTTCTTCGCCACACCGCCGGACACGAAGATGCCGAGATGGCCGATGCTCTCGTGAACGGTGTAGACGATTGTCTGGCCATAGGCCCTGATCTCGTCGACATCGGCGTAGCAGTCGAGAATCCAGTCCAGCGCCTGCTGCGGCGGCGTGACGTTGTCGCCCTTGGAGCAGAACACCACGATCGGCGAGCGGATGTTGCGCAGGTCGACCTTCTGCCCGTCCGACATCTCGATGCGGCCCGCGGCGAGATTGTTGCCGATGAACAGCTCGTCGACGATGAACTGGATCTCTTCGGCATTGAGGTTGACGTGCCCGCCCCACCACCGCTCGAAATCGAGGTAACGCTCGGCCTCGGTGTCGACCTTGGAATAGACGTTGTACTGCTTGGTCCAGAGCGTGTTCGACGGGTTCTGGTTCTCGAAGTTCTGAACCAGCCAGGCGCCGTCGAACTTGCCGGCGCCGAGATCGCTGGTCAGCGCCGTCAGCCAGCTCCCGCCGAGAAGGCCGCCGGAATAGCGCATCGGATACTGGCCGTGCACGCCTGCCCAATAAGCAAGCGGCGCGCCGGCGATGACCAGGGGGCCGAACAGTTCCGGCCGCAGCGAGGCCAGGATCATGAGGGCCCAGCCGGCCTGGCAATTGCCGATCACGCAGGGCTTGCCGTCGGCATCGGGGTGACGGCTGATGACGGTCTCGATGAACTTTGCTTCTGCGCGCGCGATGCGCTCGATGGTCTGGCCCGGCACCGGCTCGGGGAGGAAGCCGATGAAATAGCAGGGATGCCCTGCCCTCATCGCGACGCCGATCTCGCTGTCGGCCTTGAAGCCGCCGATGCCAGGGCCGTGGCCGGCGCGCGGATCGATCACGACGAACGGCCGCCGGGTCATGTCGATCTCGACATCCTTCGGCGGAATGATGCGCACCAGCGCATAATTGACCGGCTCGTCCAGCGTGCGGCCGTCGGTGATCAATTCAGCAGCATACTGCAGGACATGCGGCGCCGTTTGCGCGACATGGTCGCGATACTGGTCGCCGCGCTGGCGCATGATGTCCAGGAACAGCACGCTGCGCTGTCCGGCATCGACCATGTATTCCACGGCTGAAGAGACCAGGCCCGACATCGGGCCACCGGGCAGTTTCATATTTTCTGTCGCCATGTTCGACCTCGCCGTCGCTCATGGCCATTGAATGTGCACTGCATCAGCAGACCTTGATTTAGGTCAACGGTCGGCGACAACATCAGGCACCGGCGCGGCGCGCTCGATACGAATCCAGGCCGCGGCAAGTTCCCAGGCGACCGCCAGAATGATCGGCCCGATAAAGAGGCCGATGATACCGTGCGCAAGCGTTCCGCCGATCACGCCGATCAGGATCACCAGTGTCGGCGTGGTCAACCCGCGTCCCATCACCAGCGGTTTCAGGATGTTGTCGAGCAGACCGACGATGACGAAGAATATCGTCAGCGGCAGCGCCGTGGTCACGTCCTTGTCCATCCAGATCCAGATGATCGTGGGAAGGAGCACAACGGCCGCGCCGATCTGCACGATCGACAACAACAGAACCATGATGGCGAGCAGGCCGGCGCTCGGAATGGCGGCGAGCTTGAAGCCGATGCCGGCGAGCAAGGCCTGAACGATCGCAACGCCGATCACGCCCTGCGACACCGCGCGGATGGTCGCACCCGAAAGCTCGAGAAAATGCTCGCTCTGTTCCGGCACGATCCGAAACAGAAAACCGCGGATCGCGCCGGCAAGCTGCGGCCCGTAGGGAAACAGGAGGCCGGCGACCAGCACCGACAGCAGGAACTGGAGCGTGCCAACGCCGGCGCTGCCGACGAACGACAACATGAACCCGGCAAGCGGCTTCAGGTACGGCGTCACCTCCTTCAGCACTGCACGGATGTTGGTGTAGGCCAAATTCCAGAAATCGTAGAGCTGCGGGCCGATCAGGGGCCAGCTCTTGACCTGCTCCGGCGCGGCGTGAAGCGCGAGATCGCCCGCGCTGATCTGGCTTGCGATATCCCTGATCCCGTCGACGGCACTGAGACCCAGCCACGCCGCCGGGCCAATGACAATGCCGAGCATGATCACGGTGAGAATGGCCGCCGCGATGCGTGGGCTGCCACCAAGCAGTTTGGCGAGCCGGCTGAACACCGGATAAAACGCCACCGCCAGCACCGCGCTCCAGGTCAGGATCGGGATGAACGGCTTGACGATCAGGAACGTCCAGACGATCAGCATCGCCAGCAATGCCAGCCGGATCACGAGCTGGACGACGGCGTCGGCGGGCAGGAAGCTGCGAAGTGTCTTCACGATCGAGAGCCCGTGTTTCGCGGGAAGCGGCGCTCGGCAAGCGTAGCGGTCCTGCTCGTGCGGCTGGCTTGATCCAGATCAAGCCGTTGATCGTGGCCAGCGGCGTGATCGGCCCATCAGCGCAGCGAGACCAACGCATGACAGACGCCGCGAGCTATAGTCGCCGGGAGCAATTGCGCGACGGCACGCCCGTCGAGATCCGGGCGCTTCGCCCCGACGACGAAGTCGGAATGCTGGCCGCGCTCGACCGGACCAGCGCGCAGTCGCGCCAGCGCCGCTTCTTCATCCCGAAGCGGCATTTCTCGGACAAGGAGCGCGACTTCTTCATGGAGATCGATTTCGTGCAGCATGTCGCGCTGGTGGCCTGTGTCGATGACGCGGGCTACAGCAGCATCGTCGGCGGCGGCCGCTACATCGTCGCCGAGCCCGGCCGCGCCGAGATGGCCTTCATGGTGATCGACGCCTGGCAGGGACGCGGCATCGGCTCGACGCTGGCGCGCCATCTCATCGTGCTCGCGCGCGAGGCCGGGCTGACGGAGCTGGTCGCGGAGGTCCTCCTCGAGAACCGCGCGATGCGCGATGTGTTCAACCGGCTCGGCTTCGTGACCGCCCCGAAGCGGGATCCGGACACGGTCCATCTGGTGCTGAACCTCAACAATTTACCGCACCCCGGTGCTGCACCGCGCTAATTCTGTCCCCTGTTCCGTCCGCCGGCTCAAAAAAGCCAGAAGACAACCTGCTGGAAAGGTGTAGGATTCGCCCAAACGGGAGGAACGGCATGTTTGAAATCACCGGTTTCGACACGGCAGGCGTCGTCAACCTCAAGCGGGAGTCGCTCGCCGCCGCCCTGAAGAAGGCCAGGGAGCTGATCCAGGACGGTTGCCGGGACGTTCAGATCGTCGATCCCAATGGCCGGGTCTACACCTCCTTCGAGGAGCAGGCCGCCTAGCCGCCTCTCACCCACCTTCGCCGAACGCACCGTTGAGCCGCCCGCAACCGGGCGCTAGAGTGGGCCTTTTACGGAGGCTCATTTGAAACAGGTCATTATTGCTGTCGCAGCCGTCGCGCTGCTCTCGACGTCGTCTGCCCGGTCCCAGGCACTTGTTGATCCCAGCAAAGTTGCGCCCGAATACCGCGAGGCCGCGGAAAAGCGCCGCGCCGAGCAGATTCGCCAGCGCGAATGCGGCCAGAAAGCGGATCTGGCAAAGGTGCTGCCGCGCGACCGGGCCGAGTATGTCAATCACTGCCTCGACGCGATGGCCGCCAAGCAATAGCGGCTCGCGCACCGTTCCACGCTACTCGCGCGATCGGGTCGCAACCGGCCTTCAGGCTTTCTTCAGAAATTCGGCTCACCTTGGCCGCCGATTTCCAGTGTTCATTGTTGTCGGCGCATGAATTCCGTCCAGATCCAGTGCACGCGTTGCAAGACGATGTTTCGCGACCGCGCGGGACGGTTGCAGGACGGCTATTCCAGGCAATGTCCGTCTTGCGAGGTGGTGTTGTTCTTCGCCGAGGACTCGACGCATCCCTTCATCAAGCGTGCGATGAAAAACGCGCGGAAGGCCCGGAAGGAACAGCGAGAGGCCGAAGAGATCAGGATCGCTGCCCCGCCGGAGCCGCGTGCGGCTCCCCGGTCGCGATCCTCAATCGGTCGAGCGCGGGTTCAGGGTCGATCGGAATAGCCTTGGCTATTTCGCCTCGATCCAGATCCGGCATCCGACTGCGCGCGGATGTGTTGCCAATTACGACGCTCACAAGACGTTCCTGAGCGACACCTCGCGCTATGGCGTCAATATCATGATGTTGGGACCGCTGGTCGCCGACGATGGCGCTACCATGATCGGCAGCCTGTTCCTGATCGAAGCCCCCGGTCCTGCCGAGGTCGAGGTGTTCAGCCGCGCCGACCCGTTCGCGGCGGCCGGCATCTGGGAGAAGGTCACGATCACCGGGTTCTTGCGCCGGCAGGGCTGAGCAATCCAGCCCGCCCGCTTATGCGAAAAACCCCAGCGCTTTCGGGCGCTGGGGCGTTTCAAAAAAATGGATTGGTAAGGCAATAACGTCTCTATAGCAGCGCTCGCCTCTGCCGCTTGTGAACTGGTTCACACATGATGCGAGGAATGATCGGACGATTTGTCACACTCAGATTGCTAGCTAAGCGGGAGTGTATTTTTGTTGAACGATGCGACCCGAGGAGAGCTCCGATCACCTCTCCCATAGGGAGAGGTGATCACGGACGCCCGATCGAACCCGACTCCATCGAGCTTCAGCTCCGTCTCCGCTTTCTCGGAAACAGGCGATCGCGGATGTAGCGCGAGGTCGCGGTCAGGCGGATGCCGCGCGGCTTCTGCCAGGCGGCGCGGTCGAGCTCCTTCTTGTCGCCGATCGCCAGGCGCCCCTTGGCGCTCTTGGCGATGAAGATCGCGTCGCTCATCTTGCGGCCGGAGCGCTTGTTCTTGGCTTTCACTTCCTTCCAGAGGCTGATCCGGCCGAGCTTCAGCTTCGGCAGCTCCTCCTTGATCTCGCGCCGCAGGCAGTCCTTGTCGGATTCACGCGCACGCTTGCGGCCGCCCGGGAACATCCACAGCCCGTCCGACCGTCGCCTGACCAACAGAACCTTGCCGCGCCTGGCGGCAACCAGCTTGGAAGACTTTGCCATTCCCGTCGCAAACCGAGAAAAGAATCTCGATACCATCGTAACTTGTCTATTTCATTAGACAAGTTCGATGGCCGGTCCGGCCGACTCCGCCAGGCGCAGTTGTCCACATCTCGCGAGACAGGTGTGATCGGCGCATGACGCGCGATCAGGTCTCGTCGGGTATCGGCGGCTCGGCCACCCGCTTCGACGCCGTCCCGATCCAGGCCGCGGCCATCTCCCATGCCACCGACAGGATGATCGGCCCGATGAACAGACCGACAATGCCGTGGGCCAGCGTGCCACCGATGACGCCGACGAAGATCACGATGGTCGGCGTGTTGAGGCCGCGTCCCATCACGAGCGGCTTCAACATGGTGTCGATGAAGCCGACCACGACGAAGAACACGGTGAGCACCAGCGCCGTGGTGACGTCCTTGGCGGTCCAGATCCAGATGATGACCGGCAGCAGCACCAGGAAGGCGCCGATCTGGACGATCGACAGCAGCAGCACGATGAAGGCAAGCAGTCCCGCGCTCGGCACGGCTGCGAGCTTGAAGCCGATGCCGGCGAGCAGCGCCTGCACGATGGCGACGCCGATGACGCCTTGCGCCACGGCGCGGATGGTGGCGCCGCCGAGCTCGAGAAAATGCTCGCTCTGCTCGGGCACGATGCGCGACAGGAAACCGCGCCCGGCCGCGACCAGCCTTGGCCCGTGCGGAAACAGGAAACCGGCCACGAACACCGAGACCAGGAACTGGAGCGTGCCGAGGCTGGCATCGCCCGCCAGCACCAGTAGCGGTCCCGCCAGCGGCTGGAGATAGGGCGCGACCTCGCGCAGCACGGCGCGGATGTTGTTATAGGCCTGGTCCCAAAGCTCATAGAGCGTCGGGCCGATCACCGGCCAGGACTTGATCTGCTCCGGCGCCGACTGGAGCGCGAGATCCCCGGTGCCAAGCTCGTGCGCCAGCTCCCTCACCCCGTCCACAGCACTGAGGCCGAGCCAGGTGGCGGGCCCGAGGACAATGCCTAGAGTGATCAAGGTGAGGATGGCGGCGGCGGTCTTGGGCCGGCCACCGAGCGCTTTGGCGACCCAGCTGAACGCCGGATAGAATGCCACCGCGAGCACGCCGCTCCAGGCCAGGATCGGCACGAACGGCCGGACGATCAGGAAGGTCCAGATGATCAGCAGCGCCAACAGGCCGAGCCGGATCACGAGCTGGATAACGTCCTCGCCCGTCAGGAGCTGACGCAGACTTTTCACGGGCACGGCTTTCCTTGCGGCATCAACGCGGGTTCCGGCGCTTGCGCGGCCCAGCGTTATTGCCAGCCCCGGGCCGTGCGTCAAGACGAGCGGATGCGGCGGCCCGTCCCCGGAGGGCCGACCGCATCGGGCGTCAGGATCACATAGCGGTCACGAAAGCCGCCCAGAGCCGGGCCTAGAAGTGATAGTTGACGCCGATCGTGCCGGTCTGGATGTTCAGCTTCACATTTGCGGGCGTGGCCACCAGATTGCCCGATGTCACCGGCTGCTCGGTGATGGCGCCGAAGCCGAGATAGTTGTACTCGGCCCGCACCGACCAGTTCGGCATGAACATCCATTCGCCGCCGCCGCCGGCGACCCAGCCAGTGCGATTGAAGGCGCCTGCGGCGGAGCCGGCGAGCGCGCCGGCCAGACCGTTATTGGCGCTGTACTTGTCACGGGTGAAGGCCGCGCCGCCCTTGGCGTAGAGCAGGACGCGGTCGAAGGCGACGCCGAGGCGACCGGCGACCGTGGCGACATAGTCGTTCTTCAGCGTCAGATTGAAGCCGGCACCGCCGCCGAACGGGCCGCCCGCGTTGAGCGTGACACTCGACCAGGCGCCGGTGCCTTCGAGGCCCACCACGAAATTGCTGATCTGGTAGTTGCCGCCGATCTGGCCGCCGACCACGCCGCCGCTGGCCGAGACCGAGCTCCAGGTCGACGTCGGATCGGTCGGGTCGATGCCGGTCCATTTGCTCCAGGCGCCGCCGCCATGGGCGCCGATATAGAAGCCGGTCCATGTGAAGATCGGAGCCGGCGGCATCGGCGCCTTCACCGGCACGGGCTGAAAGATATCGGCCGCGAACGCCGGCGTTGCCAGCGACAACAGCGCAGCCGTCAGAACCAGTTTCTTCCCCATCACACGCCCCCGTTTCGCACGCCTCCCAACCGAGGCTGTGGGGGTAAAATCTAACGATCGGGTCAAGAATGCGCTTGGACCGACCGGCGGTGCCGTTTGGACTGACGGGCGCTGCAAAAATCGGGAAAATCCTGCAATACCTGGCGATGCCGCGAGGTTTGCCTAACGGCGATTAACCGGATTTCACCTGACAGGTTTACGCCGATGCAAAGGCTCGCACCTAGGCTTCGGCTCAGGTCCCCAACACATCTGCGGTGCAATGGCCAACAGCATCTGGACGATCGAAGAATTCACCTGCACGGGTTGCGGCATGAACTACACCGCGACGAGAGAGGAGCACGCCGAGGCGCATGCCGGCAGCTTCAAATGCAGCATTTGCAGCAGCGTGGTGCACAGCTGGTCCGGCAAGCATCATTTCTTCGGCTGGCAGGCGGTGAAGACCAAGCCGGCCGTGTTCGGCCGCCGCTGGGCTGGCGTGCAGTGGTAGCGACAGCGGATCACGACGCCGGCTCCGGTCGCCGGCGTTCGTGACCCGCGTGCCGTTCGCCTAGCGGCGCACGCCGACGCGATTGACGCCGCCATTCAGATTGGTCCCGCTCGCGGTGCCGGCGCGAACCGCGGCACGCGCGACCGGACGCGGCCGCAGTACCACGCCGGCGCGCGCGACGCAGGACGGCGGATAATCGATGTATTGGCAATAAACCACGGCATGCGCCGGTGTCGGGCTGAAGGTCACTCCCGCAAGCCCCAGGAGACCGGCAGCCGCAATCGCTGCGACCGATACCGACTTCATCGAAAGACGCACACTCCGGCGCATGGTGATCCTCCCTCGTTGCACGCGTAAAGCGCTAACAGGCGCCGCCCCAGCGCGGCCCACCCCAAATTGAGCGCCAGCGCAACGGCCGCGTTGACGTAGATCAACGGTGGGCGCGGCATCGCAGCTTGCTGGAGCACGACGCGAAATCGCGGCGTCATGCCTGCCATTCGACTGACATGCGCGGCTTTTGCCGACGCGCGACACCGGCTAAGTTCGCCCTCCCCGCAACTGAAGCCGATACGCAATGACCGCTCCTTTCGTCCCGCAGATCGCCCTCTATCGCAACTGGCTCGCCGACAAGCGCGGCCTCACCTTCTCGAACTACGAGGAGATGCGGCAATGGTCCGTTCGCGATCTCGAAGCGTTCTGGCGCAGCATCTGGGACTACTACGATCTGCAATCACCGACGCCATTTTCCGCCGTCATCACCGAGCGCAAGATGCCCGGCGCGGTGTGGTTTCCCGGCGCGCAGGTGAACTATGCGCGGCAGGTGTTCCGGCATGTCGAGGCGGCACATGCCGCCGGCCTGCCCGCAATCGTCAGCAGCGGCGAAGACGGCAAGCTGACGGAGACCAGCTGGCCGGAGTTGCGGCGCAAGGCGGCCGCGCTCGCGCTGCATCTGAAGGACTGGGGGATCAAGCCCGGCGACCGCATCGCGGCCTATCTGCCCAATATCCCCGAAACAATCATCGCGTTTCTCGCGAGCGCCAGCATCGGCGCGGTCTGGAGCGTCTGCGCCCCTGACATGGCCGCGCCTGCCGTGATCGACCGCTTCAAGCAGATCGAGCCGAAGGTGCTGATCGCCTGCGACGCGGTGACGTATGCCGGGCGCAGGCATGACCGCAGGGACGTCGTCGCCGAACTGCGGCGATCGCTGCCGAGCCTGGAGCACGTCATCCTGCACAGCGACGCCTCCGCGCCTGCCACACCGGACGCCCTCCTCTCCGACATCACTGCAAGGACGGGCGCCGCAATCGACGCGTTCGAGCCGATGTGGCTGCCGTTCGACCATCCGCTCTGGATCGTCTATTCCAGCGGCACCACCGGCCTGCCGAAGCCGATCGTGCACGGCCATGGCGGCATCGTCATCGTGGTTCTGGCGCTGCTCGGCCTCCACAACGACATCGGCTGCTCCTACCACGAAAATTCGTTCGGCGAGCGTTATCACTGGTACTCGTCGACGGGCTGGATCATGTGGAACAGCCAGGTCGGCGGCCTGCTCAGCGGCACCACCTGCTGCATCTTCGACGGCAGCCCCGGCGGCACCAAGGACAAACCCGATTGGTCGACGCTGTGGCGCTTCGTGGCGCAATCGAAAGCGACCTTCTTTGGCGCGGGCGCGGCGTTCTTCGCCAACTGCGCCAAGGCGGAGATCGATCTCACCGCCGCCGGCGACCTGTCACGGCTGCGCTGTCTCGGCTCGACCGGCTCGCCGCTCAGCGCCGACACGCAAGCCTGGTTCAATGCGCGCTTTGCTGACTTGTCCAAAACCAACGGCAGCAAAGCCCAGGCCGACATCTGGTGGGCGAACATTTCCGGCGGCACCGATTTCGCCGGCGCCTTCATCGGCGGCAACAGGGAATTGCCGCAGACGCCGGGCGCGATGCAATGCCGCCTGCTCGGCGCGGCCGTCGAAGCCTTCAGCGAACAGGGCCGCGCCGTGATTGACGAGGTCGGCGAACTCGTCTGCACCGAGCCGATGCCGTCGATGCCGCTGTATTTCTGGAACGACGAGGCCAACGCGCGCTACCTCGCCAGCTATTTCGAAAGCTATCCCGACAATTTCGACGGCAGCGGCCGCGGGCCGGTGTGGCGCCACGGCGACTGGCTCAAGGTCAACCTGGATGGTTCCTGCGTGATCTATGGCCGCAGCGATGCGACCATCAACCGGCACGGCCTGCGGATGGGCACGAGCGAGCTCTATTCCGCGATCGAGGCGCTGCCGGAAGTGCTCGACAGTCTCGTCGTCGATCTCGAATATCTCGGCCGCGACAGCTACATGCCGCTGTTCGTGGTGCTGCGGGAGGGCGTCGCGTTCGACGATGCGATGCGGGCGAAGATCAACAAGGCGATCGAGGCAGGCCTGTCCCGCCGCTTCCTGCCGAACGAAATTTTTTCCGTCACTGAAATTCCGCGCACGCTGTCGGGCAAGAAGCAGGAGCTGCCGATCAAGAAACTGCTGCTCGGCCAGCCCGTCGAGAAAGTCATCAACAAGGAGGCGATGGCCAATCCGGCCTGCCTCGACTGGTATCTCGCCTTTGCGCGCGACTATCTGGCGCGAACCGCGGCGTGACGGAAGATCGCCTCAATTGCGCCTGTCACGTTTGGACTCCGTTCACCGATCGCCGCTAGATGGACGGGGATCTTCCGCAACGAACATGTGCCATGGCCGACCTCAACGCCGTCATCATCAGGCTCAACGACCGCCTGCTCCGCCTCGAGGGCGAGCTGTTCGTGCTGCGCTCGCTGGCGCGCGCGACGCTCACCGCCGGCGACGACCACGGCGCGCGCATGCGCAAGCTGGTCGAGGCCGCCAAGGTCGCGCTCGACGACGAGGCCAAACGCGAGCTCGACAAGCCTACGCGCAAATATGTCGATGCGGCGAGCGCGCTGGTGGAGGAGTTGCTGGAGGAGCCGACCGCGGCACGGCCACTGTTCACCGTGATCCAGGGCGGCCGGCGCGACTGAGCACGTCAGATCGGGCGTGTCATGCCTGTCTCGGCGGATTCGGCTTTCAGCCGGCTGAGACCTTCCTCGATGATCGCGATCTCCGCATCGATCTTGCCGATCGGCAGGCTGAAATCGAAAGCGCCTGACCTGCTCTTCAGATCGACGGCAAGCCGCTGCCTGTGCATCATCAGCTCGTCGAGGCCACGGCGGTTCTTCAGCCGCACATAGGTGTCCACGATCTGCGTAATTGCGTTCGACATGACATCGGTTCCGGCAAAAATGCCCGCGCGACGCACCCACGCCGGCGGGACATTTTTGGTGTCGCGGTACGCAATACAAATCCGCGACGGATTCGTCGATACGCCGGCAAGGTTGAGAACGCGTTACCGTTTGATAATTTTGCGATGGCAGAAAAGCGCGGAGGTCATTTGCCGCCGACCGTGGCCGCGCGGCAACGGTCAGTCCGTGACGCAGAAATATTTGCGCGGCCATTTGCGATAGGCGCTGTAGCGGTAATACGGCCGGTAGGCGTAGCCGCGATAGAGCGCCGGCGGCTCCTCGCCGTAATAGGCACCGAAGTAGAAATTGTGGATCGTGCCTTCCGCGCAGCGATAGCCATCCCAGGTCGGGCCGATGAAGGGCGCTACGCCGGTTTCAGGCGGTACGACCGGATACGGCCCGCCGGCTTGGGCTGAAGCTGCCGCAATCAGGACGGTGGGAAGGACAAACCACGCGCTACGCATCGGCTCGCTCCGGGCAGGTCACACGGCACGCATGGAAGCACCGGAACGGCGGGCGACGCAATTGTCGAGTTCATTCCGCCCGCGCGCTTTGCGCATTGTTGATAACCGGCGCAAACGCCGCGCGGGTGGTGACAGGACGGCTGGACGTGTTATCGGGGAATGACGCAGCTGCGAGACGGATCGGACCATCATGCGCATTACCCTCGTCGGCTCCCGCCATTTCGGCGTGACCACCCTGAACATGCTCCGCGAACACGGTGTCGGGGTCGTGCGGGTCGTGGTGGCCGACGCGGATGACCGCCTGGCCGCGACTGCCAAGGCGGCCGGCATCGAGGTGGTGGTGCAGGCCAATCCGAAGCTTGTGGTGGCCTCCGAGATCGCGCCCGACACCGATCTGATCATCACCGCCCACAGCCATGCCCGGATCGGCAAGGACGCGCTCGCCGCGGCCAAGCTCGGCGGGATCGGCTATCACCCTTCGCTGCTGCCGCGTCATCGCGGCAAGGCCGCGGTGGAATGGACCATCAGGGAAGGCGACCCAATCGCCGGCGGCACGATCTATCATCTCGCCGAGCGTATGGACGCCGGCGCCATCGCCGCGCAGGATTGGTGCTTCGTGAAGAAGGGCGAGAGCGCCCGCGAACTCTGGGAGCGTGCGCTGGCTCCGCTCGGCCTCAAGCTGCTGGCCGACGTGATCGATTACGCCAAGGTCCACAAGGCGCTGCCGGCCAAGGCCCAGGACGAGCAGTTCGCGACCTCGGCGCCAAGCCTGTCCTGACACAGCCTGACCCGAGTCGGTCCTGACGTTAACGATTAACGCGAGGGCGCCTTGATTTCGCTTCGAAAATTGGAACCGGAAACGCAAATAAACCATTGTTTCCACAGGAACAATTTTCGACTTTGCATTGCACCAAATTTCCGTCACATTTCGCCCGAATAAGCGTCAGTATATCAGACACATTCAAGGACGAATTCATGCGTTTTGGTCGCATCGCGGCGTTCTGTGCCGCATCAGTCATTACCGCCACCCTCGCCGCTCCTGCGCTCGCCCAGACTCCCTTTGACGGCAATTGGCAGGTCACCATCGTGACCAAGACCGGCTCGTGCGAACCGACTGCAAGCTCCATGCTGACGGTTGCCGACGGCAAGATCACCGCGCCGGGCGCTAACGTTTCCGGCACCATCGGCAGTGGGGGTCTTGTGAAAGTTTCGATCAATGGTGCATATGCCAACGGTCAACTCAACGGCAACGCCGGATCGGGAAAGTGGAATGGAGCATCTGCAGGCATACCGTGCAGCGGGCGGTGGGAAGCATCGCGCCAATAAGCAATTCTGGACGAACCTCCTCAACCGGCGGCTGCTGATCGCGGCCGCCGTTTTGTTTGCGGCAGCGGTCGCCAACTCCGAAAGCAAGGCTCAAGCCGGCCCATTCGCCCCAATGGCCGGCAACTGGAGCGGCGGCGGCGTCGTCACGCTGGATGACGGGTCCACCGAACGCATCCGCTGCCGTGCCAAATACGCCCCGATCGGACCGACGATGGAGATGTCGCTGACCTGTGCCAGCGACGCCTACAAGTTCAACCTCGGCGCCAGCGTCAAGGCCGAGGGCAGCAGCATCACCGGCAGTTGGTCTGAAACCAGCCGCAACATCTCCGGCTCGCTGCAGGGCCGCGGCGGTGGCGGGAACTTCGAGGTGGTCGCCTCTGCGGCCGGCTTCAACGCCAATATCGGACTGAGAACGAGCGGCAACAAACAGAGCGTCACGATCCGCGCAGACAGCCAGTTCCGCGGCGCCAACATCTCGCTGTCGAGATAAGACGGCGGCACGGCGGAACGATCATCGACCCGGCGGCCTCGCCGGGTCTTTTTTATGCGTCCGGCACGAACGCCGTGACCTCGATCTCGACCTTGGCACGGTCGTCGACGAGACCGCCGATATAGAGCAGCGTCGAGGGCGGGAAATTGCGCCCGAGCGTCTCCTTCCAGGCCGCGCCAATGCCGGCGCCTGCGGCCTCATACTCGCTGCGGCTGGTCAGGTACCAGGTCAGGCGCACGATGTGCTCGGGGCCGGCGCCGGCCTCCGCGAGCAGCTTGATGATCCGCTTCAGCGCGGTCGCAACCTGAGCAGCCATGTCAGGCGCGTAACTGCCGGCCTCGTCGCCGCCGGTCTGCCCGGCGAGCACGACCCAGCGGCCCGGCCCCTGCGCCACCACGCCATGCGAGAAACCGCGCGGCTTTTTCCATTCGGCTGGCTGCAAGATGCGCATGAGCGGAGATCTCCCGATTTTCTTATTGACGTATACCTGCCTTAGCACGCCGCATTGCATCGCTGCACCGGCAGATTTGGCCGTTGCAAACGGCGGCGATGTCGCCGATACCGGCTGCCCCTCGAGTTCGATCTCCCTGCCCGCACCGATGAGCACAACACCGTCCAAAACGATGGCTGCACTGTGGATGGCCGGCTGGCTGTCCCTGATGCTGGTCATGGCGGTGGCCGGGCGCGAGACCACGCGCGACCTCAGCGTGTTCCAGATCATGGAGGTGCGCTCGCTGATCGGCTTCACGCTGCTCCTGCCGATCATCCACCGGTCCGGCGGCTTCAAGGCAGTCGCGACCAAACGCCTGCCCCAGCACCTCGCGCGCAACGGCGTGCATTATTTCGCGCAGCTCGGCTGGTTCTACGCACTGACGCTGATCGGAATCGGCCAGGTCGTCGCGATCGAATTCACCATGCCGATCTGGACCGCGCTGCTCGCCGCATCCTTCCTGTCCGAGCGCATGACGACCTGGAAGATCGCCGCCATCGTGCTCGGCATCGTCGGCGTCGTCATGATCGTGCGGCCCGCTACCGGCGAGATCAATCCGGGCCAGTTGATCGCGCTCGGGGCCGCGATCGGCTTCAGCATCTCCATGGCTTTGGCGAAATCGCTGACCCGGACCGAGAGCGCCTTGTCGATCCTGTTCTGGATGATCATGGTCCAGATGATCGTGGGCTTCGTGCCGACGCTCTACGTCTGGACCTGGCCCTCGGCCACGATGTGGGGCTGGCTCTTCGTCATCGGGATCTGCGGCACTTTTTCGCACTATTGTCTCGCCAGCGCGCTGCGCTACGCGGATGCCACGATCGTGGTTCCCATGGATTTCCTGCGGGTTCCCCTTACCGCAACCGCCGGCTGGCTGCTCTATTCCGAGCGGCTGGATGCCTGGACCGTGCTGGGCGCAGCCCTGATCCTGTGCGGCAACCTCCTCAACTTGAAGCCGGCCGCCGCCCCGGTTCCCGCGCGCGCGCAGTGAACCCGCGCGCCGCCTGGCGCGACCAATCCAAGTGGTCGAGCGTGATCTGGATCACGTTGGAGGGGCATTCCGTCGTGCGCACTCGGTCACAGAGCGACGGGTTGGATCAGTCGGGTGATCGGTCGATTTGCTGGCGCGAGGCCGGACGCTTTCGTGTAGCTTCGACACCAATTTGTTGCGGCCTTTCATTCGATTCTGTTGGGGATTTCAGATGCGCACTCTCACCATCATCGTTTCGCTGATGTGCATGGCGCTGTCGGTCAGCGCCGCGAAGGCCGACCGCCGCGTCGCCTTTGTCGTCGGCAACGGCGCCTACAAGAACGTCGCCCAATTGCCGAACCCGCCGATCGACGCCAGGGCGATGGCCGCCACACTGCGCAATGTCGGCTTCGAGGTGATCGAAGGCTCCAACCTCACCCGCGACCAGATGACGGAGAAGCTGCTCGATTTCGGCCGCAAGGCGCAGGGGTCCGATGTCGCCGTGTTCTATTATGCCGGCCACGGCATCGCCGTCGGCGGCACCAACTATCTCCTGCCCGTCGATGCCGACATCAAGTCGGAGATGGACGTCAAGCTGGGGGCCGCCATCAACATCGACCTGACGCTCGACCAGACCATGGGCGATGCCAAGGTCAAGCTGGTGTTCCTCGACGCCTGCCGCGACAATCCGTTCGCCGCCAAGATCAAGTCGAACTCCGCCACCCGCAGCGTCAACGTCGGCAGCGGTCTCGCCGAGATGAAATCCGGCGAAGGCACGCTGATCGCATTCGCCACCGGCCCGGGCCAGACCGCGCTCGACGGCCAGGAGGGCAACAACAGCCCGTTCACCCGCGCGCTGATCGACAACATCACCAAACCCGGCGTCGAGATCCAGCAGGCGATGACCTCGGTGCGCGCCCAGGTGAATGAGGAGACCCACAAGGGCCAGCTGCCCTGGGGCCACACCAACCTGATCGGCGCTGTCTACCTCAATCCATCGCAGCCGGGTCAGCAGGTCGCCAACGCCGCGCCGACCGCCTCAAGCAGCGCGCCCGCAGTTGCGACCACCGGCAATTCCGAGGGTGTGGAACTCGAATTCTGGCGCTCGGTGAAGGAATCCAACAAGCCGGAAGAGCTCAACGCCTACCTCTCCGCTTATCCCAACGGCCAGTTCAAGCCGCTGGCGCTGGCACGGCTCGCGGCGATCCAGAACGGTCCGTCGACCACGACCCGCAATCTCAATGCCGGTGTCGATCCCGCCACCTTCACCGATGACGCCACCCAGCTGACGGAGGACCAGATCGGCCTCGACAAGGGGCAGCGCCGCGACGTGCAGCGCCGCCTCACCGGCCTCGGCTTCGACACCAAGGTCTCAGGCGTGTTCAACGACCAGACCCGCTCGGTGCTGAAGCGCTGGCAGGCCGCCCGCGGCTATCCGTCGACGGGCTTCCTCAACAAGCTCCAGCACAAGGCCCTGCTGTCAGAGATCGTGGCGTCGACGACCACCGCGAGCGATGACAGCCCGAAGCCGGCCCGGCGCGCCGCACCCGCGCAGAGCGCGCCGGCGCCCCGCCACAGCGGTGGCGGCGACGCCGGCGCGGCCTTCGTGGGCGGCGTCGTCGGCGGCATGATGGGCGGCATGTTCCGCCGCTGAGGCGAGCCTCTCTCACAAACACAAAAGCCCGGCTCGCGCCGGGCTTTTTTGGTGGGTGGCTCCTCATCAGGATGAGGAGCCAATGCCACGCGAGAAACAACTACTTCCCCGCCGCCTTGCGCAGCGCCTCGTTGATGCGGTCCTGCCAGCCGGGGCCACCTTCCTGGAAGAACTCGAGCACGTCCTGGTCTATCCGCAGCGTGACCTGCTCCTTGATCCCGGGCGCCACATTCTGCTTCGGCGGAGGCGCGGCGACCTTGGCCGTTACCTTCTTGAACGCCGCCTCGGCTTCGGTGCGCGCGTCGCCCAATGTCCGCGGCCGCCTCGGTTGATCCGCCATGTCCTAGATTCCTTCAAACAGAGCCGTCGAAAGATAGCGCTCGGAGAAGGACGGCACGATGGCCAAAATGGTTTTTCCCGCAGCTTCCGGCCGCTTGCCGATCTGGAGGGCAGCCGCAATTGCGGCACCGGAGGAGATACCGCCTGGGATGCCCTCATGCCGCGCCAACGCCCGCGACGTCTCGATCGCGGTGGTCGAGTTGATCTTCACGATCTCGTCGATCACGGAGCGGTCGAGAATGTCGGGCACGAAGCCGGCGCCGATGCCCTGGATCTTGTGCGGCGTGTGCTGGCCGCCCGACAGCACCGGGCTCTCCTCGGGCTCGACCGCGACCACGCGCAAGGCCGCCTTGCGCGGCTTCAGGATCTGACCAACGCCGGTGATGGTGCCGCCGGTGCCGACGCCGGCGACGAAGTAATCGATATTGCCGGACGTGTCGTTCCAGATCTCCTCCGCCGTGGTGCGACGATGCACCTCTGGATTGGCCAGGTTCTTGAACTGCTGCGGCATCACCGAGTTCGGCGTCGTCTTCAGGAGTTCTTCGGCCGCGGCGATCGCGCCTTTCATGCCTTGGGCCGCCGGCGTCAGCACCAGCTCGGCGCCGAGGAAGGCCAGCATCTTGCGTCGCTCGATCGACATCGATTCCGGCATCACCAGCTTCAAGCGATAGCCGCGCGACGCCGCGACGAACGCAAGCGCAATACCGGTATTGCCAGAGGTCGGCTCGATCAGCACCGTGTCCGGCTTGATGATCCCGGCCTTCTCCATGGCGATGATCATGGCCGCGCCGATGCGGTCCTTCACGCTCGCGGCCGGATTGAAATATTCCAGCTTGGCCAGAACGGTCGCCTTGACGCCGTGCATGCCCGGCAGCCAGCGCAGGCGCACGATCGGCGTGTCGCCGAAAGCCTCGACGATGGAGTCATAGATGCGGCCGCGGCCGGGTTGGCGTCCTGCACCCGCTTCAGGCGATGCGTCCATGGTCGACTCCCTGTTACGACGATTCGTGGCGTTTCCGGGCGTCTGGATCGCACGACCGTCGACGTCCGTGCAATCACAATAGCAACAGGCGGGATCGACTTCCATCAACTCACGTCAATTTCGCATTCGCACGGATACTCAATCGCTTGCAGGTATTTTCAGGTGTCTCTCGGCGAGCCCGGAGGCAGTATGCGCGGCGCGCGACTTCTTCCGCCCTGAGACAAGTCGCGGTGAATTCCGAAATGACCGTAACAAAGAGGCGACTGCTGGCGAAGTAACGATCTGAGATCTGAGGAGCGTCCGATGTGGAAAGTCTTGGCAGTCGCCCTGCCCCTCGCCGCTGTCGCGTTCGCCGGTGGTGCCAGGTTCGGCAGCCAACCCGCGCATATGGCGTCGCAAATGATGATGTCCGAACTGTGCGGCGATGAAGCGCCGTTCATGGCTGAGAACCAGACGGCGATGCATCGAATGATGAGCGACATGGACATCGCGCCATCCGGCGACGTCGATCGTGATTTCTCCGCCATGATGATCCCGCATCACCGCGGCGCCATCGCAATGGCGCAGGCCGAATTGCGTTACGGCCGCAACGAATCCCTGCGGCGGATCGCGCAGGAAATCATTGTCGATCAGCAGCAGGAGATCGCCGTCATGCGACTCGCGCTCGATCAACCGCCGCCGCCATCGACCGCCACAGCGGTCCTGGTTCGCAGATAGAGGAGAACCTGCCATGAAGCGAATTCTCGCGCTCACTACGTCGCTTTGCCTGTCAGGTTTCTCGGCGATGCCGGCCTGGAGCGGACAGGCGCCGGGATCTTCCGCCGCAGCCGACGTTCCCATCAGCCATCATGACCGCGTCTATGCAGCCGAGCAGTTCTCCAACACGGTCTCGGTGACCGATCCCGCGGACAACAAGCTGCTCGGCGTCATCAGACTGGGCGCGCCTTCGCCGCAAAACTTCAGCCCGCTCTACCGGGGACAGTTGCTGGTGCACGGCATGGGTTTTTCGCCCGATCATCGCACCCTGGCCGTGGTCTCGATCGGATCCAACTCGATCACGTTCATCGACACCGCAACCAACATGGTCAAGCACACGACCTATGTCGGCCGCTCGCCGCACGAGGCCTTCTTCACGCCAGACGGCAAGGAAGTCTGGGTGACCGTGCGCGGCGAGAACTACGTCGCCGTGCTCGATCCCGTCAGCTTTGAAGAGAAGACGCGGATCGTCGTGGCGAACGGACCGGGGATGCAGATCTTCTCGCCCGAAGGCAAATACGGCTATGTCTGCTCGTCGTTCAATCCGGAGATTGCGGTCATCTCGGTCGCTGATCACGCCATCGTCGGCAAGGTCGCTCAGGCGAGCCCGTTCTGTCCCGATCTCGCCGCGACGCCTGACGGCGCGCAGGTCTGGTTCACGCTGAAGGATACCGGCAAGGCGCAGGTCTTCGACGCGCGGCCTCCGTTCAACCTGCTCAAGACGCTGGATACCGGCCCGATCACCAATCACGTCAACATCGTGCGTAACGCGAACGGACAATTCGCCTACATCACCGTTGGCGGCCTGAACGAGGTCCAAGTTTACCGCACCGACGACTTTACGAAGGTCGCAACCATTCCGGTCGGCAGGCTGCCTCACGGCATCTGGCCGTCGGGCGATGGCTCGCGGGTCTATGTCGGATTGGAGAATGACGACCAGCTCACCGCCATCGACACGCTCACGAACCGGGTCATCGCCAATGTCCCGATCGGCCAGGCGCCTCAGGCCGTCGCCTATGTGCCCGATGCCGTGCCTGCCGCGCGTGAATCCGGAAACGGCGCCATGAGCGTGATGGACGATACGACCAGTCCCGAAGCCACGAACTTGCAGCAGCTCGGCATTGCCGGCCAGGTCGCGCATTTCGCCATGGCTCCGGTCGGCCAAGCCTCCGAACATCCGAAGCCGCTGACCAGTGTCAGCCTGTTCGAACAGGGCCTGTCCCAGGTGTTGCAGGCCGCAGCGACCGGGCTCGAGCCGAAACACAACTACGTGTTGGCGCTGGCCACGCATGCCGACGGCAGCGGCAAGCTCGAACCTCTGGCAGGCTTCATGACCAACCCGGCGGGATCGGCGATCGTGAACGCGCTGGGTCCGATCCGTCAGATTGTGCAGAGCGACACAGCGGACTCGCGCCGTTTTCTCGTGATCGCGCCGGGCTCCATGACGGAAGTTGGAAAGCCGGTGCAGATCCAGGCGCCCTGAGCGGTCTGGCACGACATCATCACGATGCCATCACCACGGCGTCATCTCTCTATCGCAACGCACACATTGCGTTGCGATAAATCGGAACAAGGCCAAGACACGTTCGAACCAAACGCAATTACGAAAAATCAACGCATTCGTGTTGCGACCTCGTCAACTGATTCTGCTTATGTTAGACTTAGGTCTTGAAGCAGGGAGGTCACCACGATGTCAGCAGTCGCTGAAGTGTTGTCGACCGTCGCGCAAAGGCGTGATCCGCGTTGCAGCGAGTTGCCCACCTGTCCCGTATGCGCCGACTCCATGGTCGCCGCCGAAGCTTCTGCCTACGTCTCGGACCACGTGATCAGCTATCTCTGGACCTGCGACACCTGCGGCTATGGCTTCGTCACCAAGCACGCCGTCAAGCAGCGGCTCGTGTGCAACTAGCCGAATGCATTGGTCTAGCGCGGGGCGATATCGCCCCTCGCCCAATCCTCGCGCGTACGCCGATAGAACGCATCGAACGTTCCGTGTGCGATCGCGTCCCTGATGCCCTGCATCAGGAACTGGTAGTAGGCGATATTGATTTCAGACAGCAGCATCGCCCCCAGCGTCTCGCCGGCCTTGACGAGATGGTGCAGATAGGCGCGCGCGTAGTTGTGCGCTGACGGCCACGGGCTTTCTTCGTCGAGCGGGCGCGGATCGTCGGCGTGGCGCGCGTTGCGCAAGTTGACCTGGCCGAAGCGCGTGAAGGCGACCCCGTGGCGGCCATTGCGCGTCGGCATCACGCAATCGAACATGTCGACACCGCGCTTCACCGCCTCGAGAATGTCGTCCGGCGTACCGACGCCCATCAGGTAGCGCGGCCGGTCGGCCGGCAGCGCCGGCGCGGTCTCGTCGATCATCGCCAGCATCACGGCCTGCGGCTCGCCGACGGCCAGACCGCCGATCGCGTAGCCGTGGAAGCCGATCTCGACCAGGCCCTGCGCGCTGGAATGGCGCAGCTGCGGGATGTCGCCGCCCTGGACGATGCCGAACAGCATGTAGCCGTCGGGCGCGCTTTCGAACGCGCGCTTGCTGCGTTCGGCCCAGCGCAGCGACAGCCGCATCGCGCGGTCGATGTCGTCGCGCTCGGCCGGCAGCCGCACGCATTCGTCCATCTGCATCGCGATGTCCGAGCCGAGCAGGCGCTGTACCTCGATCGAGCGCTCCGGCGACAGCTCGATCTTGGCGCCGTCGATATGCGAGCGGAAGGTGACGGCATGCTCGCTGATCTTGCGCAGGTCCGACAGCGACATCACCTGGAAGCCGCCGGAATCCGTGAGCATCGGCCCGTTCCAGCCGGTGAACCGCTGCAAGCCACCAAGGCCGTTGATGCGCTCCGCGCCGGGCCGCAGCATCAGGTGATAGGTGTTGCCGAGCACGATGTCGGCGCCGGCATCGCGCACCTCGCGCCAGTGCATGCCCTTCATGGCGCCGGCGGTGCCGACGGGCATGAAGGCCGGGGTCCGCACCACGCCGTGCGGCGTGGTCAGGCGGCCGGTGCGCGCGGTGCCATCGGTGGCGAGCAGCTCGAAATGATTGGGCAGAGTCATGGCGGTGCTTATTGCGTGTCGGGCGAGCCCGATCAACCCGCACGATGCCCCAGACCAGGACAGCGTTGACGCGGACGTGATCTACGCCGCGGCTTGATAAATAAAACGACACCGTATAGTTTCGTAGCGGGGCCGGACGAGACGCCGCGGCAGATTGCCGGCGGCCGTAGATGCGTGATCCTCAGCCAGCCGCCGATGCCCCTCCTCACACGTTCGACCGGCATGTCCGCCACCTCCGATGGCCGGACAAGCCCGACAGTCGCCCGCCTGATCAGGTCGCTGGTGCTGGCGTGCAGCCTGGCGCTTGCCGCCTGCACCTCGCTCCCCCGCACGCCCTATACGGCGGCCGACGCCAGTGCCTCGCGCGTCCTCGAGATCGACGGCCTCAGGCGCTACGCCGACGAGCCCGTCACCAAGTTCGGCTTCGAGCAGGACAAGGCGACCGGGAGCCGAACCTATCTGGCGCTCTCAGGCGGCGGCGCCGATGGCGCCTATGGTGTCGGCGTACTGAACGGCTGGACCGCGGCGCGCAATCGCCCGACCTTCTCGGTCGTCTCCGGCGTGAGCACCGGCGGCCTGATCGCGCCGTTTGCGTTCCTCGGGCCGCAATATGACGACACGCTGCGGGAGCTCTACACCAGTGGCATCGCCGAAAGCCTGCTGAACGATCCCAGCATCATGCGCGTGCTGTTCGGCTCCGGCCTGTTCGGCAATACGCGGCTGCGCGAACTCGTCGCGCGCTATGTCGGGCCGGAGATCATGGCGCAGGTCGCGCGCGAGAACGCCAAGGGCCGGCGGCTATTGGTGGTCACGACCGATCTCGACACCCAGCGCACCGCGATCTGGGACATGGGCAAGATCGCTGCGGTCGGCACGCCCGAAGCGTTAAAGCTGTTTCGCGACGTGATGGCGGCCTCCGCCAGCATTCCGCTGGTGTTTCCGCCGATCATGATCGAGGCCGAGGGCCAGGGCCGCAGGTTTCAGGAAATGCATGTCGACGGCGGCGTGACGGCCCCGTTGCTGACCTTGCCTGAGGCTCTGCTGCTCCAGGGACGCCTGCCCGGCAACGCGAAGATGGACATCTACATCCTCGTCAACAAGAAGATCGAACGCAACTTCGAACTCGTCGCCAACAGCACGATCGACGTCGCCTCACGCAGTCTGTCCGCTATCACGCAGTCGCAGACGCGCTCGATCATCTTCTCGACCTATGATTTCGCCCAGCGCAATCACCTCGGCTTCCATCTCTCCTACATCGAGCGCGACTATCCGGCGCCCCCGTCCGAAGGCTTCGACACCGGCTATATGCGGGCGCTGTACCAGTACGGATATGAGAAAGCGGCGAGCGGCCAGGCCTGGACCTCGCGAATGCCGTGATATCCGCGCGGCGGAACGGGATCGGTCGGAGACCGTTGACGATACGGCCAATTCGGCCAGATTCGCGATGACGCCCCTGTTGCTGCGCGTTATAGAGCAATGAATACTGTTGGGAATACGCAGGAATCATTGGGCAGATCATCGGGCATGGGATTGGCCGCGACCAAGACAAGAACGGCGGCACCGCGCCGCGAGACATCGAAGTCGCGCGGCGGCCGGCCGACCAAGAGCGCCGCGATCGAGCGCGATCAGCGGCTGATCGAGGTCGCCACACGCCTGTTCCTCGACCGCGGATTTGATGCGACCTCGCTCGATGCGGTGGCGGAAGCCGCGCGCGTCAGCAAGCCCACGGTCTATTCGCGCTACGGCGACAAGCGGGGCTTGTTCGCCGCCGTGCTCCGCCGCGAGATTGCGCGCTGGCTTGCGCCGCTGTCGGCGGCTGCCGAAACGCAGCTCGGCAGTTCGTCCGACATTTCGGTGGAGCAGCGTCTGGTGGAAATCGGGCGCGAAATGCTCAATTTCACCTGCGGACCCGACGCCGTGGCCTTCAGCCGCATGATGACGTCGCAGGCCATCAACTTCCCCGACGTCGCCAAGCTCGGCAAGGAGGAAGGCTGGCTGAAAGCCGTCGCCACCACCGCGCGATTCTTCGATCATCTGGTGGCGCAAGGCGCGCTCGATGTCGATGACACCACGATCGCAGCCGAAGTGTTCCTCGACGTCGTCGTCGGCCACACCCACCGCATGGCGACGTTCGGCACGCCGATGGAGCTCAAGGCCGCCGAGAAGCGGATGCGCGCGGCGATCAAGCTGTTCCTCGCCGGCGCACTGGGACCTGCCGGCCGTATTCCGGACACGTCCAAAGCCACTCAACGGCGCCGCAACTCCCGCTGACATTTCCGTGAGACCGCCGATTTGTCCCCTGCGGAAGATTGCCGCTTCGTTGACCGAAACAAAACGATACGGTATGGTTTTGTTTATAGAGCGGTGCGGGCCACTTTTTTTCACCAGCCCCAAAAGAGGACCGGACCGCTTAGATCGCCGCGACGGGTACGGCCCGCCACGACGCTCCGCGGCCGGCCGGTGCCCAAGGTCGGCCGCGAATTCTTTACGAACATCCGGCAGACTTGCGGGTTCAAGGCTTGCCGGCCGAAGGTTTGGACCATGAGCGCGACAAGACCAGGGGTGTACGGGTTGCTGGCGATCGTCCTGTCGGGGCTGCTCATCGCAGCGCCGGCCCGTGCAACCGTCTCGGCAGGCAGCACACCAGCCGCCCTTCACAGCGAGACAGATGGTGACGCCGCGGCGGACCGCCAGGCCGTCAGCCGCGAGATCGAACGTTTCCGCAGTTCGTCGATCTCGATCAGCCAGGCGATGGCGATCGCCGAAGCCCGCCATGCCGGCGCGACGACCGCAGATGTCAGCTTCGACGGCGGCTCCGGCGTACCGGTGTACCGGGTCAAGACCCTGCACAACGACCGGATCTGGCGCTACATCATCAACGCGGCGACCGGCGAGGTGATGGGCGGCGAAGCCGCCCTGCCCCTGGCCGAACTGGACCGCGAGGATCGCAGCAATCTCGCAGCGCTCGGCAGCATCAGGCACCGCCTCGCCGATGCCGTGCGCGTCGCCGAGAAGGCGGCCTCCGGCAAGGCCATCAGCGGCGGACTTGTTCGCGACGGCGGCCGGCTCAATTTCGCGATCGTCGTGATCAGCGGCGACGACCTCAAGGAGGTCATCCTCGAGCCGCCGGGCGTGCGGGGCAAATAGCGCGGGCCACAATCCCGCCCGAAAGCCATTGACGGACGCCAGACTCTCCCGCATAAGTCGCCGCCATGTTCACGACCACCAAACGCACGACCAAAACCACCACGGCCTTCGGGGCCCGGGGAGGCGTGCGCGCGTAGTCGTCGACTAGAACGCATCAAGCTCTACCGAAGCCCCGCCCTCGATGGTCCGGGGCTTTTTTGTTGTCTAAATCGATCTCAAATGGAGGACACAGTGAGTAACGATCCCGTCGTCGCAATTGTCGGCGTCACCGGCGCGGTGGGCGCCGAATTCATCGCCACCATGGACAAGCGCGGCTTTCGCGTCGGCAAGCTCAAGGCGCTCGCCAGCGCCCGCTCCGCCGGCAAGACGGTGTCGTTTCGCGGCAAGGATGTCGTCATCGAGGAGCTGACCGAGCGCGCCTTCGAGGGCGTCGACATCGCCCTGTTCTCGGCCGGCAGCGGCATCTCCAAGAAGTTCGCGCCCATCGCTGTCAAGGCCGGCGCCGTCGTGGTCGACAACTCGTCCGCCTTCCGCATGGATCCGAACGTGCCGCTGGTGATCCCCGAGGTCAACGGCAACCGCATCCGCGACCACAAGGGCATCATCGCCAATCCCAACTGCGCCGCGATCACCGCGCTGGTGCCGCTCTGGCCGATCCATCAGAAGAACCGCATCAAGCGCGTCATCATCTCGACCTATCAGGCGGCTTCCGGCGCCGGCGCCGCCGCGATGGAGGAACTCGTCGAGTCTACCCGCGCCAATCTCAACGGGCAGGTCTATACACCGAAGGTGATGCCGCACCCCTACGCCTTCAATCTCTTCAACCACAACACCGCCGTCGATCCCGAGACCGGCTACAACGACGAAGAGACCAAGGTCATCAAGGAGACCCGCAAGATCTTCGAAGATGAGAAGATCGCGATCGGCGTCACCTGCGTGCGCGTGCCGGTGCTGCGCGCCCATTGCGAAGCCATCACCTTCGAATGCGAGAAGCCGATCAATGAGGACCAGGTCCGCGCCATGATGGCCCAGGCACCGGGCGTGAAGGTCGTCGATGACCGCGTCAAGAACTACTTCCCGATGCCGATCGACGCCTCGGGCCAAGACGACGTCCTGGTCGGCCGCATCCGCAGGGACCTCAGCGATCCCTCCGGCCATTCGATCTCGATGTTCGTGGCCGCCGATCAGCTGCTCAAGGGCGCGGCGCTGAATGCGGTGCAGATCGCGGAGCTGTTGCCGCAGCGGGTGATGGCGTAACGGAAGATGCCGTAGGGTGGGTAACCCATCCTACGGCTCTGCCCTAACTACGGCTCTGCCCTAAACAACAGACACGCATCGCCATACGAATAAAACCGGTAGCCGCTCGCGATAGCGTGCGCATAGGCCTGCTTCATCATGTCCAGGCCGGCGAAAGCCGACACCAGCATGAACAGCGTCGACTTCGGCAAATGGAAATTCGTCATCAGGATATCGACCGCTCGGAAGCGATAGCCGGGCGTGATGAAGATCGAGGTCTCCGCCGCGAACGGCTGGATGATGCCATCCTCGCTGGCGGCGCTTTCCAGCAAACGCAGCGATGTGGTGCCGACGGCGATGATGCGGCCGCCATTGTTCCGCGCGGTGTTGAGCCGCTCCGCGGTCTCTGCCGAGATCGTGCCCCACTCGGCGTGCATCTTGTGGCCGTCGGTATCATCCACCTTCACCGGCAGGAAGGTCCCTGCCCCGACATGCAGCGTGATGCGGTTGATGCCGACGCCGCGCGCGCTCAGCGCCTGCTCCAGCGCGGGCGTGAAGTGCAGTCCCGCGGTGGGAGCAGCGACCGCGCCTTCATTCGCCGCAAACATCGTCTGGTAGTCGGCGAGATCCTGATCGTCGGGCGTACGCTTGGAGGCGATGTAGGGCGGCAGCGGCGGGCTGCCGAGATCGGCGATGGCCTGGTCGAGCGCCGGGCCGTGGAACGAGAATGACAACGTCACTTCTCCTTCCGCACCCTTGGCCTCGACCTCGGCGTCGAGATGGCCGAGCAGGCAGACCTTGCCTTCGTTGCCGAAGCGGATGCGATCACCGGCGACAAGCTTCTTGGCTGGCTTCACCAGCGCCTGCCAGCGCGAACCGTCGAGCCGCTTGATCAGCGTCGCCTCGATCTTCGGCTCGGTCTCGCGGCCGATGCGCCGGCCCTTGAGCTGCGCGGCGATCACCTTGGTGTCGTTGACGACGAGCTGATCGCCCGGCTTCAGCCAATGCGGCAGATCGGCGATGGTCTGGTCGCGCAACGCATCGTTCTCGACGACCAGCATTTTCGCGGAGTCGCGCGGATGCGCGGGGCGCAACGCGATGCGCTCCGGCGGCAGGTGGAAATCAAACAGATCAGTGCGCATTCGTCGCTTACCACCAGGGACGCGCCTACGCGCGCCCCTGGGATGATGAGCTTACTCCTTGTCGGCCGCCATCCGCGCCTTGACGATCTTGTCCGGGTTCTGCACCGGCTCGCCGCGCTTGATCTTGTCGACGTTCTCCATGCCCTCGGTGACCTTGCCCCATACCGTGTACTGGTTGTCGAGAAAGCGCGCATCGTCGAAGCAGATGAAGAACTGGCTGTCGCCGGAATCGGGGTTCGCAGCGCGCGCCATCGAGGCGGTGCCTCGCACGTGCGGCTCCTTGTTGAACTCGGCCTTCAGCTTCTTGCCGGAGCCGCCGGTGCCGGTGCCGTGTGGACAGCCGGTCTGCGCCATGAAGCCGTCGATCACGCGATGGAACACGATGCCGTCGTAGAAGCCTTCGCGGACCAGCTCCTTGATGCGCGCGACGTGGCCGGGCGCGAGGTCGGGACGCATCTCGATGGTGACGGGGCCCTGGGTGGTCTCGAGGATCAATGTGTTTTCGGTGACGCTCATGCTCGTCTCTCTTGCGTTGGAGGTGAAGTCTTGTCGGGTGACGATTTGCGGTTGCGGAACTGGATCGCGAATGGACGTCCCGCGGCGGCGCCGGCCATTGCATCGGTAAATGGCATCGGCGTGCATCGTTGCAACGCCTCCATCACCGCGATCCGGTATTGCAGCCGGTCATTGTCGGAGGCCTCCGCGGATTCATAGGTAATCCTCGGATGGCCCAGAATGTTTCCGGAGCGGTTAAAGCTCACGACGACGGTGATGTCGAGTGGGCGAGCCTTGGCCGGCGGCGGCGGCTTCCAGCAGCTCCGCAAGTGCTGGAAGACCTCCTTGATGGTGTTGACCTGCGCGTCCTCTGCAGCCGCACCGGAGATGCCGAACAGCAGCGCCGCGGCAGCGATCAGGAGCCTGCCGCCGCGGGGCGCCATGAGCCCTCCTACTTGATGTCGGAGGCGACCTGCACCTTCACCATCTTGTCGGGATCGGTGACGGTGCCGCTCGGCGAGCCGGCCGGGGCCTTCTTCAGCTTGTCGACCACGTCCATGCCCTGCACGACCTCGCCGACCACGGTGTACTGGCCATCGAGGCTGCCACCGTCGGCGAACATGATGAAGAACTGCGAGTTGGCGGTATCGACGCTGTCGCCGCGCCGGGCCATGCCGACGATGCCGCGGGCGAAGTGAACCTTGGAGAATTCCTGCTTCAGGTTCGGATATTTCGAGCCACCGGTGCCGTTGCCGTTCTGGCCATCGCCGGTCTGGGCCATGAAGCCGTCCATGACGCGGTGGAACGGCACGTTGTTGTAGAAGCCCTCGCGCGCGAGCTGCTTGAGGCGCTCGGCGTGCTGTGGCGCAAGGTCGTTCCTGAGCTTGATGACGATGCGGCCCTTGGTGGTGTCGATGACGAGCGCATTGGCCTTGTCGAGATTGGCCGGCAGCGGCTGCGCCACCACGGGGACCGCACCAACGAGCGCGACGAACATCGTGGCAAGAATTGCGAGACGACGGATCATGGAAACTCCGGATCAGGTGAGATGAAAAAGCCCGCCGTTTTCAGGCGAATTTTGCCTTGAGCTGGGATGCAACGAGCGGCGGTACGAAGGCCGAGACGTCTCCGCCCATGCCGGCGATCTGGCGCACCAATGTGCCCGTAATCGGGCGGACCAGAGGTGAGGCCGGCAGGAAGACGGTTTGCACCTCGGGCGCCATGGTGCCGTTCATGCCGGCGAGTTGCATCTCGTAGTCGAGATCGGTGCCGTCGCGCAGGCCCCTGATCATGATGGTCGCACCGTGTTTGCGCGCCGCGCTGACCGCGAGATCGTCATAGGTCACGGCCTCGAGCGTGCAGCCGGCCTGGGCTGCCACCGGCCCACAGACGTCATGAAGCATCTTGAGCCGCTCCTCGGTCGAGAACAGCGGCTTCTTGCCGGGATGGATGCCGACCGCGACCACCAGGCGGTCGCACAGCGGGACACTGCTCCGGACCACGTCCAGATGGCCGTTGGTGATGGGGTCGAAGGAACCTGGGTAGAAGGCAATGCGCGGCATGTCCACGTCCTACCGCGCCCGGCCCGGCCCGGCAAGCCGGACAGGTTCCCTGCCGGTTTTTCCGCCCAACGCCGTCGGAAAGCGCGGCTTTGTTTCGTCCTTGGGGCGTCCACGAAACAAAACGGGGCGACAACGAAACCATTTCCAGCATCGGCGAAGACGTCCGGAAACTGGCCATGGTTACTAATCCGGCCAACGAACGACGGGCCGCAAACTGGGCGTAGCGGCCGCATCACAGGGGACCGTCAATGATCAAGGCTCTTTCAGCGATCGCTCTTGCTGCGTGTGTTGCTGCAGCCCTCACCCTCCTGCCCGGTTTCGCTCCGTCAGTCGAAGCGAGCGTGCCGCAACCGCTTGCCAAGGGCGACCGGCTCGACATCAAGACCATCGGCAGGGATTGCTCGCAGCAGGCCTGGCCGAACTTCGAGGCGTCCTGCCTGCGCCGCGCCGGCACCAGGGCTGACGTTCGCATTGCTCGCCTCGTGACGGCGGACCGTACCCCGTAGGAGCCTGTCAGCTCGGCGTCATAATCCTCGGCATGAATCTCATGGCAATTTGCGACGTCCCGTCGCAGACTGTGTGATGCTCGCGCCCATCGGATCGGCCCGATGGGCGCGATCCCATTGAGGGATCGCCTTTGTCCAGTACGCCCGCAGTCGCTTCCGGCCATCATCATCCCGATCCGCTGCCGCTAGCCATGACCATGGGCGCCCTCGGGGTGGTCTATGGCGATATCGGCACCAGCCCCCTCTATGCCCTCAAGGAAGCCGCCAAGGCGGCCGCGCACGGCGACACGGTGACTCCGGAGGCTGTCCTGGGAGTTGCCTCACTGATCCTCTGGGCGCTGCTGCTGATCATCTCGCTGAAATATGCGATGCTGATCCTGCGCGCCGACAATCGCGGCGAAGGCGGCATCGTCGCGCTGTTGGCGCTGCTGCATGCCCGTCACGCCCAATCCGGCACCTGGCGCGCCCATCTACTGGTGGTCGGCCTCGTCGGCGCAGCGCTGCTCTACGGCGACGGCGCGATCACTCCGGCGATCTCGGTGCTCTCGGCCATCGAAGGCCTCAAGGTCGATGCTCCCTCGCTCTCGCCCGTGGTCGTTCCCATCACCATCGCCATCCTTGTCGGCCTGTTCATGATGCAGAAGCAGGGCACCGGCTTCATCGGCCGCATCTTCGGACCTGTCATGCTGGCCTGGTTCGTCGTTCTGGCCGCGCTCGGCATCCACGGCATCGTCAAGGCGCCGGCGGTGCTTGCCGCGCTCAGCCCGCTCTATGCTTTCGACTTCCTGATCCATCAGGACTTCCACGTCTCCTTCGCAATCCTCGGCGCGGCCTTCCTCGCGGTGACCGGCGGCGAGGCGATGTATGCCGACATGGGGCATTTCGGCCGTCTGCCGATCCGGCTCGCCTGGTTCGCGATCTGCCTGCCGGCGCTGGTGCTGAACTATTTCGGCCAGGCCGCGCTGCTGATCACCGATCCCGGCATGATCGAGAATCCGTTCTTCCAGCTCTGCCCCGACAGCCTGCACTACGCGCTGGTCGCGTTCTCCGCCGTTGCGACCGTCATCGCCTCGCAGGCGATCATCTCCGGCGTGTTCTCGCTGACCCAGCAATCGATCCAGCTCGGCTTCCTGCCGCGCATGCAGATCCGCCACACCACGAGCGATGCGATCGGCCAGATCTACGTGCCGCTGGTGAACTGGCTGCTTGCCGCAGCAACCCTCGGCGCGGTGCTGAGCTTCGGCACGTCGGACGCGCTCGCCGGCGCCTATGGCATCGCGGTGTCGCTGCTGATGGCGATCACCACCCTTCTCGCCGCCCTGGTCGCTATGCAGTGGGGCTATTCGCCCTGGCTCGTGGTCGCCGTGAACGGCTTCTTCTTCGTGATCGACGTGATCTTCTTCTCCGCCAACTCGATCAAGTTGTTCGAGGGTGGCTGGTTTCCGTTGCTGCTCGCGGGCCTCGTCGCCTTCCTGATGCTGACCTGGCGCGCCGGCGTCAAGCTCGTCGAAGCTGCGCGCGCAAAACTGCGCCAACCCGAGGAAGACCTGATCGAGACCGCAGTCAACAAGTGCAGCGCGCGCCTGCCCGGCACGGCCGTGTTCCTGGCCTCGGCAGCGAAAGGCGTGCCGCTCGCGCTGACGCAGTTCGTCAAGCACAACCGCGTGCTGCACGAGCGCATTGTCCTCGTCACCGTGCTGATCGAGGAGCTGCCGCACATCGACGACCAGGACCGCGCCGAAGTGATCGAGATCATTCCCGGCATCACCCGCGTGATCCTGCATTACGGCTTCATGCAGAACCCGACGATCTACGAAGGACTGACGCTCGCCTGCCGCCAGGGCAAGCTGCCCGGCATCGACCTCTCCGACATCACCTATTATGTCGGCCGCGAGACCATCATCCCGCGCGAGGACATCCCGGGCATGTGGGTGTGGCGCGAAGGCCTGTTCGCCTTCCTCCAGCGCAACGCCGAACGCTCCGCCGCGTTCTTCGGCGTGCCGACCAGGCAGGTGGTGGAGTTCGGCACGGAGCTGGAGATCTAGCACGGCTCCGCAGCGCTGCCGGAAGCGAGTGCCCATGCCCAGCGATCCGCCTTTGCAGCTGAAGCCCCGGCTGTCGATCTCGGTCGATCAGGCGCAATCGATCGTCCGCAGGGTGGCCTCGGATGCGCTTGCCGATCTGTCGCGAGAGCTTGCGGACGGCGTTTAGAACGGGGCGTTACTCCCCGCTCGCCTCGCCATTCGCCCCGTTGCCGCTCTCGGCCTCCTCCGTGATGTGCTCGACCGAGACGACGTGCTCGTCCTCGGCGGTGTCGAACACGATCACGCCCTGCGTCGAGCGGCCGGCGATACGGATGCCTTCGACCGGGCAGCGGATCAACTGCCCCTTGTCGGTCACCAGCATGATTTGATCGGCATCCTCCACGGGGAAGGACGCGACCAGATTGCCGTTGCGGTTGTTGACGCTCATGGCGACGATGCCTTTGCCGCCTCGGCCCGTGGTGCGGTACTCGTAGGACGAGGTCCGCTTGCCATAGCCGTTGACGGAGACGGTCAGCACGACCTGCTCGGCCGCCGACATCTCGGCATAGCGCTCCTGCGCCAGCTGGAAGCTGCCGGAGGTCTCCTCGGCCTCAGCGTCCGCTGCCGGCTCTTCAGCCGCAGCTTCGCCGGCGACCGCGCGGCGCATCTTCAGATAGGCCGAACGCTCGTCCGAGGTGGTCTCGACATGGCGCAGGATCGCGAGCGAGATCACCTTGTCGCCCTCGCCAAGCGCGATGCCGCGCACGCCCATCGAGGTGCGCCCGGTGAAGACGCGCACGTCGGGAACCGGGAAGCGGATGCACTGACCGCCGGCCCCAGTCAGCAGCACGTCGTCATGCTCGGTGCAGATCTGGACGTCGACGATCGCTTCGCCGTCGTCGAGCTTCATGGCGATGATGCCGGAGCGGCGGACGTCGACGAAGTCGGACAGCTTGTTGCGGCGGACGTTGCCGCCTGTGGTGGCGAACATCACATCGAGCTGGGCCCAGGTGGATTCATCCTCGGGCAGCGGCATGATGGTGGTGATGCGTTCGCCCTGCTCCAGCGGCAGGATGTTGATCAGCGCCTTGCCGCGCGCATTCGGCGCGGCCATCGGCAGGCGCCAGACCTTTTCCTTGTAGACCTGGCCGCGCGACGAGAAGAACAGCACCGGCGTATGCGTGGACGCCACGAACAGGCGGCTCACAAAATCCTCGTCGCGGGTCTGCATGCCGGAGCGGCCCTTGCCACCACGGCGCTGGGCGCGATAGGCCGACAGCGGCACGCGCTTGACGTAACCGGCGTGCGAGACGGTGACGACCATGTCCTCGCGCTGGATCAGGTCCTCGTCCTCGACCTCGCCTTCCTGCTCCATGATCACAGTCTTGCGCGGCGTGGCGAATTCCGCCTTCACCTCAGCGAGCTCGGTCTTGATGATGTCGAGAATCCGGTCGCGCGACTGCAGGATCTCGAGATACTCGCCGATCTCGCCAGCAAGCTTTGACAGCTCGTCGCCAATCTCGTCACGGCCAAGCGCTGTGAGGCGTGCGAGACGCAGTTCGAGGATCGCCTTCGCCTGATCCAGCGACAGGCGGATGGTGCCGTCCTCGTTGATGCGATGGCGGGGATCGTCGATCAGCGTGATGATGTCCTCGACGTCGCGCGCGGGCCAGTCGCGCGTCATCAGGGTTTCGCGCGCAACGGCCGGCGTCGGCGAGTGCCGGATGACCTTGATGATCTCGTCAATGTTAGCGACGGCAATCGCAAGGCCGACCTGCTCATGCGCGCGCTCGCGCGCCTTGCGCAGCTTGTACTTGGTCCTGCGGGTGACGACCTGCTCGCGGAATCCGACGAAGATCGTCAGCATGTCCTTCAGGTTCATCGTCAGCGGGCGGCCCGAATCGAGCGCGACGGCGTTGACGCCGAACGAGGTCTGCAGTGGCGTGAACTTGTAAAGCTGATTGAGCACCACGTCGGGCACGGCGTCGCGCTTGAGCTCAACGACGACGCGGTAGCCGTCGCGGTCGGATTCGTCGCGCAGATCCGAGATGCCCTCGATCTTCTTTTCCTTGTAGAGCTCGGCGATGCGCTCGACCATCGTCGCCTTGTTCACCTGATACGGGATCTCGGTGATGACGATCGCCTCGCGCTCTTTCCTGATCGTCTCGAACTCGACCTTGCCGCGCATCACGATGGAGCCGCGGCCGAGGTGATAGGCGCTGCGGATGCCCTGGCGTCCGAGGATGATGCCGCCGGTCGGGAAATCCGGCCCCGGGATGATGTTGTTGAGCTCGTCGATCGTCAGCGCCGGATTGTCGACCAGCGCGAGGCACGCGTCGATGACTTCGCCGAGATTGTGCGGCGGGATGTTGGTGGCCATGCCGACCGCGATGCCGCCTGCGCCATTGACCAGCAGGTTGGGGAACCGGGCCGGCAGAACCACCGGCTCCTTGGTCGAGCCGTCATAGTTGTCCTGGAAGTCGACGGTCTCGTTGTCGATGTCGTCGAGCAGCTTGAGCGCGATCTTGGTCAGGCGTGACTCGGTGTAGCGCATTGCCGCAGGCGGATCGCCGTCGACCGAGCCGAAATTGCCCTGCCCGTCCACCAGCAGCTCGCGCATCGAGAAAGGCTGCGCCATGCGCACCAGCGCGTCATAGATCGCCTGGTCGCCATGCGGATGGTATTGGCCCATGACGTTGCCGACGATACCGGCCGACTTCTTGTGCTTCTTGTCGGGCGTGTAGCCTTCCTCGTTCATCGAGAACAGGATGCGGCGATGAACCGGCTTCAACCCGTCGCGCGCATCGGGCAGCGCGCGCGACACGATCACGCTCATGGCGTAATCGAGATAGGACTTCTTCATCTCCTCGTAGATCGAAACGGGGCGAATGTCCGAGGGTTGCGCCGGCTGGTCGCCGGGCTTGTTGTCGTCGTCAGCCAAGGGGGAATCCGGTGAAATTTTATCTGGGAATCATATAGCGCATCGAGGCCCTGATAACCACCCTTGCAAGGGTCGAGACAGCGCTTTTTCCGACTGTTTTTCCAGAGACTTAGACCTTGTCCACCACCATCGGGAACGGGGCCCGCACGAGCCGGGCGGAACTGCCCGTTACGCCCCGAAAAACACGCTGTGCATGATGCGCCCGGGCAGCAGCGTGAACAGGCCCGCCACCACCAGCGCGCCGGTGAAAATGAAGATCATGCTCCACCGGTGAGCGACGACGCGATGCGTGTGCGCCCGCCATACCGCAAGCGGCAGCATCACCAGCGTGAAGATCGACAGCAGATGGATCGGGCTGAACGGCCCGACCAGGCGATCTGGTGGATCCAGAACGACGAGACCGCTACCAGGGCCATCAGCGCCACCCAGATCCAGCCGATCGTCCGGTGTGGCAGCGTACCCTTGGGGGCGGCGAACTGAACGATGCCGAGCACGAAGGCCGCCATCGCCGCGAAGGCGTGCAGCGGGATCGCCGGAGCAGCGTCAAGCAGCGGCGGGGCTCATGTGACGCGTCCCTTCGGCCGGGATCCCATGTGAATATGATTAACATTAAGTTAATACCATTCACATCATGGCCCGTCAAAGGCTTCAGGCAGCACATGAGGCCGGCCCGGAAAACCGAGCTCAGCCCGTAAATTGGTAGGAAATCCTGACGCTCTACGCGAGCGCAGCAAAGTTGGAAACGAAACTTGCCCGCCTCAGAACGGGATGTCGTCGTCCATGTCGTTGTTGCGGCCACCGCCGCCGGCGGCAACCGGGCGGCGCGGTGCGCTGCTGACGGGACCCGAGGAGCCGAAATCGCCGCCCGGCTCGTCGCCGAAGCTGCCGCCTCCTCCGCCGCCGCCGCGGCCGTCGAGCATCGTCAGCGTCGAGTTGAAGCCCTGGAGCACGACCTCGGTGGAGTACTTCTCCACGCCGCTCTGATCAGTCCATTTGCGGGTCTGAAGCGCGCCCTCGATGTACACCTTGGCGCCCTTCTTCAGATACTGCTCGGCGACCTTGCACAGCCCTTCGTTGAAGATCACGACACGGTGCCACTCGGTCTTTTCCTTGCGCTCGCCGCTGTTCTTGTCGCGCCAGGTCTCGGAGGTCGCGATGCTCAGATTCGCGATCGGCCGCCCGTCCTGGGTGCGGCGGATTTCCGGATCCTTGCCGAGATTTCCAACCAGAATGACCTTGTTGACGCTTCCCGCCATCGCCGCTCTCCACTCCAAATGCCACTGAATTTCGAAAAAGGCGCGCCCGCGCTGCCGCCCGTTGGGCCGACCCTATACGCTTACAAGGGCCGATCGGCCCGTCACGCCCTCGGTTATCCCCACATATAGCACCGGCCAGACATTTGTTCCAGATTTGTTCCCATCGAAATTGATGCGACCGAAGCGTGCATACGAACACCCTGCCCCGCTATGCACGCCGTCATGAATTGGAACCGAACAGAGCCGGAAAACGCTTAACATTCATCAGGTTAAGCGCATGTCAGTTGCCCGCCGACTGTTGCATTCCAGAGACGGACTCGGGCGTTCGATTGGATTACGGTTTTCTCGGAATTGGTTCTGATGGGCGTCGCGCCTGATGGGCCGCTTCGGGGACATCTGAAGCGGACGACACTGGGGAGACTGCAATGAAGAAAATTCTATTCGGTACAATTGGTATTGTTGCAATGGGCCTGTCTGCACCCGCGAGTGCAGCAGATCTTGCGGCTCGTCCCTACACCAAGGCGCCGCCGCCGATGATCGCCACCATCTACGACTGGAGCGGCTTCTACATCGGCATCAACGGCGGCGGCGGATCGAGCCACAAATGCTGGGACAACGTCGTTCTCGGCGGCGGCGCATTCGTGGGCGGCGAAGGCTGCCACAACGCCACCGGTGGCACGGTCGGCGGCCAGGTCGGCTATCGCTGGCAATCGGCCAGCTGGGTGTTCGGCCTCGAAGGCCAGGGCAACTGGGCCGACTTCTCCGGCGACAATGTCAGCAATTTCTTCCTGGCGCAGCGTAACCGCTCGCGGATCGACGCCTTCGGCCTGTTCACAGGCCAGATCGGCTATGCCTGGAACAACGTGCTGTTTTACGTGAAGGGCGGCGGCGCCGTAGTCGCGGACAAGTTCGACATCTACACGGCGCCCGGCTTCGTCGGTGCAGGCACCCTGCTCGCCTCAACCAGCGACACCCGCTGGGGCGGCACGGTCGGGGCCGGCCTCGAATTCGGCTTCGCGCCCAACTGGACGGTCGGCGTCGAGTACGATCACATCTTCCTCGGCAACCGGACGCTCACGCTCAACGCGCCCGTCGGCGGCGGCGCATTCCAGACCGACCGGATCAGCCAGGACGTCGACATGGGCCTCGTCCGCCTCAACTATCGCTGGGGCGGCCCCATCATCGCGAAGTACTGATCTTCCTGAAATCATTCGGGAATCGGAGGCCGGCCTCGTGCCGGCCTTTTTGTTGCCTGTTCCCGATGGGGAACTATAGGTCAGTGAGTATTACATTTTGTATTCGTTGTGACTTTTGAGAGACACAACTTACAGCTTCAGTGGTGTAAGCACGACATCAGTTGGACCAACGCGTCCGCTGTGCTTCCGACGCACGGAAGACAACAACAGAAACTGGGACTGGGATTACTTGAACATGAAAAAGATTTTGTTGGCTTCGGCCGCTCTGATCGCCCTCACCGGCGCCGCTTCGGCTGCCGACCTGGCGGCTCGCCCCTACACCAAGGCTCCGGTCGCGATGGCCTCGGTCTACAACTGGACCGGCTTCTATCTCGGTATCGTCGGCGGCGGCGCCTGGGAAGCCGCCTCTGGCGACCCGAAGATGAAGGGTGGCTTCGTCGGCGGCACCGCTGGCTACAACTGGCAGACCGGCAACGTCGTGTTCGGTATCGAGGCCGATGGCACCTGGGCCGACGTCAGCGCCTCCGCCGCAGCCACTGTTCCCGGCTTTGGCGTCGTGAGCGTGAGCTCGAAGACCGACGCGATGGGCACCGTCCGCGGCCGCATCGGCTATGCCGTCAACAACGTCCTGTTCTACGGCACCGGCGGCTACGCCTGGATCGACAACAAGATCAGCCTCTCCGCACTCGGCGTGTCCGTGTCGGACAGCAAGTGGCACTCTGGCTGGACCGTCGGCGCCGGCGTCGAGGCGTTCTTCGCTCCGCAGTGGTCGGTCAAGGGCGAGTACCTGTATCGCAGCCTTGGCGGCGAGACCTACTTCACGGGCGCTCTGCCCACCGGCACGGTCAACTTCCACACCGTGCAGGTCGGCGTGAACTATCACTTCAACGGCCCGGTCGTCGCCAAGTATTGATCTGAAGATCGCGACCGACGTCTCATCGTCACGAAAGGCCGGCCTCGCGCCGGCCTTTTTGTTGTTCCTTCCGTCCCGATCTCCAGGCGCTGCTGCCAAGTCCCGCCAGCGCACCAACAATCCGTTGACGATTCGCAAGTCCCTCTGGAAATCCGTCTCCGTTCTTCCTACGTTCGCCCACATACCCATTGGCGCCGATCCCGGTTCCGGGCGAAGCGCGCCCGAACGTTGGCGCGGTCGCTCGCTCGTGGGATTCCTTGAGGGCAACGCGGATGGATGAAGTGATCAAGGCGAAGCGCCAACAGCAGAACGCGGGATCACACCTGCGCGCAATTACGATCCGTGGCGCGCGCGAGCACAACCTCAAGAACATCGACGTCGAGATTCCCCGCGACAAGCTCGTGGTGTTCACCGGGCTATCGGGCTCCGGCAAATCCTCGCTCGCCTTCGACACCATCTACGCCGAAGGCCAGCGCCGCTACGTCGAGTCGCTCTCGGCCTATGCGCGCCAGTTCCTGGAGATGATGCAGAAGCCCGACGTCGACCAGATCGACGGCCTGTCGCCGGCGATCTCGATCGAGCAGAAGACGACGTCGAAGAACCCGCGCTCGACGGTCGGCACCGTCACCGAGATCTACGATTACATGCGCCTGCTCTGGGCGCGCGTCGGCGTGCCTTATTCGCCGGCCACGGGCCTTCCCATTGAAAGCCAGACCGTCTCGCAGATGGTCGATCGCGTGCTGGCGCTGCCCGAGGGCACCCGCCTCTATCTGCTGGCCCCCGTCGTGCGCGGCCGCAAGGGCGAGTACCGCAAGGAGCTCGCCGAATGGCTCAAGAAGGGCTTTCAGCGCGTCAAGATCGACGGCGCCTTCTACGAGCTCGCGGAAGCGCCTAACCTCGACAAGAAATTCCCGCACGACATCGACGTCGTCGTCGACCGCATCGTGGTGCGCGCCGATATCGGCCAGCGCCTGGCTGAGAGCTTCGAGACCGCGCTGAAGCTCGCCGAGGGCCTTGCCGTCATCGAGTATGCCGATGCACCGGCTGCTGCTGCGCCTGCCGAAGAGAAAAAGAAGACGGCAAAAATCCACGACAAGAGCGGGCCCGAGCGCATCCTGTTCTCGGAAAAGTTCGCCTGCCCCGTCTCCGGCTTCACCATTCCGGAGATCGAGCCCAGACTTTTTTCCTTCAACAACCCCTACGGCGCGTGCCCGGCCTGCGGCGGCCTCGGCGTCGAGCAGCATGTCGACGAAGACCTCGTCATTCCGGACAAGGAGCTCGCGATCGGCAAGGGCGCGATCGCGCCCTGGGCCAAGTCGTCGTCGCCCTATTACACGCAGACGCTGACGGCGCTCGGCAAGCACTACAAGTTCACCCTGACGACCAAGTGGAAGGATCTGCCCAAGAAGACGAGAGACGCGATCCTCCACGGCTCCGGCGAGGACGAGATCAAGTTCTCCTACGAGGACGGCGTCCGTTCCTACGACACCAAGAAGCCGTTCGAAGGCGTCATCACCAATATCAACCGCCGCTATCGCGAGACCGAAAGCGAGTGGGCGCGCGAGGAGCTGGCAAAATATTTCCACGACGTACCCTGCGGCGCCTGCAACGGCTTCCGGCTGAAGCCGGAGGCGCTGTGCGTCAAGGTCGGGGCCAAGCATATCGGCGAGATCTCGGAGCTGTCGGTCAGGAAGGCCGGCGAATGGTTCGAGACCGTGCCCGACGCGCTGAACAAGCAGCAGAACGAGATCGCCGGCCGCATCCTCAAGGAAATCCGCGAGCGCCTGACCTTCCTGCTCGACGTCGGCCTCAACTACCTCACCCTCTCCCGCTCCTCCGGCACGCTGTCCGGCGGCGAGAGCCAGCGCATTAGGCTGGCTTCCCAGATCGGCTCGGGTCTGACTGGCGTGCTCTACGTGCTGGATGAGCCTTCGATCGGCCTGCACCAGCGCGACAACGCGCGCCTGCTCGACACGCTGAAGCGCCTGCGCGACCTCGGCAACACCGTGGTCGTGGTCGAGCATGACGAGGACGCGATCCGGCTCGCAGACTACGTGCTCGACATCGGCCCCGGCGCCGGCATGCATGGCGGCAACATCGTCGCCGAAGGCACGCCCGACGAGATCATGCGCAACCCGAAATCCCTCACCGGCAAGTACCTGACCGGCGAGCTCGAAGTCGCGGTGCCGGAGCGGCGTCCGCCGAACCATCGCCGCACCATCAAGGTGGTGAACGCGCGCGGCAATAACCTCAAGAACGTCACGGCCGAGATTCCGCTCGGCCTGTTCACCGCCGTCACCGGCGTCTCCGGCGGCGGCAAGTCGACGCTGCTGATCGACACGCTCTACCGCGCCATCGCGCGCAAGCTCAACGGCGCCAGCGAAGGCGCCGCGCCGCACGACCGCATCGAGGGTCTCGAACACATCGACAAGATCATCGACATCGACCAGTCGCCGATCGGCCGCACTCCGCGCTCGAATCCGGCGACCTATACCGGCGCCTTCACACCGATCCGCGAGTGGTTTGCGGGCCTGCCCGAAGCCAAGGCGCGCGGCTACGAGCCCGGGCGCTTCTCCTTCAACGTCAAGGGCGGCCGTTGCGAGGCGTGCCAGGGCGACGGCGTCATCAAGATCGAGATGCACTTTTTGCCCGACGTCTACGTCACCTGCGACGTCTGCAAGGGCAAGCGCTACAATCGCGAGACGCTCGAAGTCCTGTTCAAGGGCAAGAGCATCGCCGACGTGCTCGACATGACCGTCGAGGAAGCCGCCGAGTTCTTCAAGGCGGTGCCGCGCGTGCGCGAGACATTCCAGACGCTGCACCGCGTCGGCCTCGACTACATCCATGTCGGCCAGCAGGCCACGACCCTCTCCGGCGGCGAAGCCCAGCGCGTCAAACTGGCGAAGGAATTGTCAAAACGCGCCACCGGCCGCACCCTCTACATCCTGGATGAGCCCACGACCGGCCTGCACTTCCACGACGTCAAGAAGCTGCTGGAGGTGCTGCACGAGCTGGTCGCGCAGGGCAACACGGTCGTCGTCATCGAGCACAATATCGAAGTCATCAAGACCGCGGACTGGGTCATCGACCTCGGCCCTGAAGGCGGCGACGGCGGCGGCGAGATCGTCGCCTGGGGTCCACCCGAGGACATCGTGAAAGCACAGCGGAGCTACACGGGCAAGTTCCTGGAGCCGGTGCTGAAGAAGGCAAGGAAGCCGAAACGAAGAAGCACGAGCGAAGCGGCGGAGTAGATCGAAACCGTAGAGGGCGGATTAGCGAAGCGTAGTCCGCCTGCGCTCCTCTCGTGAGACCGGTGCCGACATGCCTGCTGGACTTGTGCAAACCTATCGCGCCTTCGCTCGCAACAATGCCTGGGCGAACCATCGCCTGCTCACAGCGTGCGCCGGCCTCAGCCAGGCCGAGTTCGAAGCCCGGCGAACCGGGTTCTTCCCGAGCCTGCAGCGCACGCTGAACCACATCTATGTCATCGACCTCTTTTACGTCGATGCCCTTGAGGGTGGCTGGCTCGGACCACGCGCCTGGCAAAACGAAGTGCCGCACGGTTCGCTCTCCGAATTGAAGCCTGCCCAAGCTGCCATGGACAAGCGCCTGCTCGCTATCTGCGATGCGCTGACGCCTGAACGTCTTGACGACTCGGTCCGGATCAACCGCGACACCCGGGTCCAGACCGAGCGCCGCGACCGGCTGCTGATGCATCTCTTCCAGCATCAGATTCATCATCGCGGACAGGCGCACGCGATGATGTCCGAAACAGCTGTTGCCCCGCCGCAGCTCGATGAATTCTTCGCGGAAGGAGAAGCCCCGCTTCGGGCGGCCGAGTTTGCCGATCTCGGTTGGACCGAGGAGATCGTATGGAAATCCTAGCGGTGTAATTTTTCCTCCATGCCCTTCTCCCTCGCCATCTTCGATCTCGACGGCACGCTCGTCGACAGCTTCCCGTGGTTCCTGCGCACCATCAACGACGTCGCCGACCGCTTCGGCTTTCGGCGCGTGCGGGATGAGGATATCGAGGGGCTACGGCATGCCTCGACACGCGAGATCCTCAAGCAGCTCGAGGTACCCTTGTGGAAGCTGCCGGCGATCGCGCGCTATGCGCGGCGGCTGAAGGCAGAAGCCGCCGGCGAGATTTCGCTGTTTGCGGGCGCGGAGGCGATGCTGCGGACGCTCGCGGAGACTGGCGTGCAGCTCGCGCTGGTGACCTCGGACAGCGAGGTCAATGCGCGGCAGAAGCTCGGCGCATCGGCCGCTCTATTCCAGCATTTCGACTGCGCAGCCTCGGTGTTCGGCAAGCCCGCGAGATTCCGCCGCGTGATCCGGCGCGCCGGCGTTACCCCGGGCAATGTCGTTTCGATCGGCGACGAGGTCCGCGACATCGAGGCGGCGCGTGCGGTTGGGATTGCCTGCGGTGCCGTCAGCTGGGGCTATGCCGCGCCGGCCGCGTTGAGAGCTCTTGCGCCAGATTACATGTTCGCGCAGATGGATGAGATCGCGGATGCGGTCGGCCGGATGCCGGCAACAATTTGAAACGCAATCGCCTGCGGCTCGAGGAGACGGTGATGACACTCACGGATGCAGCCCGCCTCAAACTGCTGGAGCCCCCGGCCGGCAGGGTCCGCGTCGTGCTCGACACCGACACCTACAACGAGATCGACGATCAGTTCGCGCTGGTACAGATGCTGCTGTCGCCGGAGCGCTTCGACATCGAGGCGATCTACGCCGCGCCGTTCTTCAATGCGCGTGCAGAAAATCCCGGCCACGGCATGGAGCTGAGCTATCAGGAGATCCTGCGCCTGCTGGAACGCCTGAACGTCGCGCCTGACGGCCTGGTTCATCGTGGCGTCACCGACTATGTCGGTGCGGCCAAGACGGCGCGCGCTGCGCCCGCCGTGGACGACCTCGTGGCCCGGGCGCGCGCGGGCTCGCCTGACAATCCGCTCTACGTCATAGCCATCGGCGCTATCAGCAACGTCGCCTCGGCGCTGCTCTTGGCCCCCGATATCATCGACCGTGTCGTGGTGGTCTGGCTTGGCGGCCATGCGCTGGAATGGCCTGACACCATCGAGTTCAACCTCAAGCAGGACGTCGGCGGCGCGCAGGTGCTGCTCGATAGCGGCGTGCCGCTCGTGCTGGTGCCGTGCCGCGGCGTCACTTCGCGCCTGCACTCGACGGTGCCGGAGATCGAACGCTACGTCGAACCGCATGGCAGCATCGGCGCGTTTCTCGCCATGCGCTTCAAGGAGTATTCGTCCGATCACATGGGCTGGGCCAAGGAAATCTGGGACATGGCGCCGGTGGGCTGGCTGCTGAACCCTGCGTGGGCGCCGAGCGTGATCGTCTCGGCTCCTGTCCTCACGGAGCAGATGACGTGGAGCGTCGACCGAAGGCGCCATCCGATCCGCTACGTGACCTATGTGGACCGCAATCCGATCCTGAGGGATTTCTTCGTGAAGCTCGAAGCGTTTTCCCGCGCAAAATGAGCCCCGTCGTCTCGACGTGCCCACCACACCTCGTGTTGCCTGACGGGCAAAACACGCGAGATCGAGGTCAACACGTCTTGATCGAAATAATTCGCTTTACTAGAATTCGGAAATACAACATCATTCGCCCATCCCAACCCGGCCGAGGGGCGCTATCGCGATCGTCACGACACGCGGGAGGGGACGTGGTGGACGTGGGTCACATCGGCGCGAAGGGTTTGCAGGGCGGGCAACCGTGAGCAAGACCTCGCGCACACGACCGGTGTGATCCACGTACGGCAAAATCGTGTGGTCCTGGCGCCCGGAGCCTGCGCGCCAAGTCCTGAGGTGATGTGCGATGTCCAACCGGGCGCGCACATCAGCCATCCGCAGGGCGACGGGGCAATAGTGCATCGCTCCCCGGGGAGATCACGACATAAGCCGTCAAACCACTGCGCAGGGAAGGCCGGATGTTTGGCTTCACCTGTATGCCGCTGTGCAGCCTCTTGTAGCGCAGATATCGCACAGTGGACCGCGGGTGCCAGCCGGCACCCGGCCTTCCCTGCGCCCTCGGCACCTTCGAGGGCGGTGATTCCAGCAGAGCTCGGGCATGACGTGCCGCGAGAGCGTGAAACTGTGTCTGCGATTTCAAGGGCCAATTTGAAGTCGAACCTTGCGCCGAGACCGCCATTGCGAGCGCCGCGAAGCAATCCAGAGTGCCCCCGCGCAAAAATTCTGGATTGCTTCGTTGCAAGTGCTCCTCGCAATGACGACGGAAGCAGCGCCCCGCGCCTATTCCGCCAGCGTCGCCTCGACGAACCCGCGTGGGTCGTCGCAGAATTCTCGCATGACCCGGTAGTGATCGGTCTGCTCCACGGTAACAGGCTCGAGCCCGTATTTCCCCAACCGAAGCAGCTGCGCATGGGGATAGGCCATCAGGAGAGGTGCATGGGTCGCCATGATGACCTGGCAAATGCGGGACTCGTCCATACGCCGCAGCAGCTTGAGAAATTCGATCTGCCGCGCCGGCGACAGCGCCGATTCAGGCTCGTCGAAAATGAAGATGCCTTGCCGCTGGCAACGCTCCTCGAAAAAGCGCAGAAAGCCTTCGCCGTGCGAGTGCGACAGGAAGTCGGGACCGACCTGACCACTATCACGCGCGGCCTTGTCCAGATATCGCGCGACCGAGAAAAAACTCTCAGCGCGAAAGAACCAGCCGTTGGTGATCTTCGGCAGCCAGCTCGCGCGCAGCGCTTTGGAAAGTTGGCCGCCCATCTTTTCGCGCGCTTCGGAGTGATCGACGGGCATGTAGCCCTTCCCGCCACCGGCATCGTCATAGCCGGCGAGAGCGGCGATACCCTCCAAGATCGTCGACTTGCCGGTGCCGTTTTCGCCGACGATGATTGTGATCGCGGCCTCGAAGTTGAACTCGAAATCATCCGGAAAGATGGGCAAGCAAAACGGATAAGCCTCGCGATCGCGAACCTGCGACGGATCGAGCCAGACCCGCTTCAGATATGGCGCAGGCAGGTTGATCGTGCGATTGCCTCTTCGGCCCATTGCCGCCTCCCCGCCCGGTTTGCTCCGCTCACGCTGATCGGAACATAACGGGAACGCTGCTGGCAGGCAAGTGGTATGGACGGACCGGCACAAGCCTCAGGCGTGCGCTAATCCAGCGCCTCCAGCACCAGTTCCATCGTCATCAGCACGGGATTGTCGCCGCGGACGAGGCGTCCCTCGGCGATGCCGCCGGTGTAGTCGATAAGGGCGACGTCGAGCGCGGCTTCCAGCACCCCGGAAGCACCAGGCGCAACCGTCCCGGCAGTGATCGCCAGCTCCGTGGCGAACGGCTCGGTCACGCCGCCATGGGTGAAGCGCGCGCCGACGGTCGAGCCGACGCCGCCGTGGATTTTTGCGCGCGCAATTCGGTGGGCGTGGCAGAACGCCTCGAGACAACCGGCAAAATCCTGGTTCGGGCGCAGCCGCAGCGCGAAGGTACGGCTGGTCGTGCGCGCGCCCGAGTTCGCGGAAACGACCGGCCCGAACAGCTTGAAATTGGTCTCGGGGTCTGGCTCGGCGGCGAACATCGCGCCGTCGACGCCGAACGCCTGGACCTCGAACGGCTCGGCGACGACAGTCTCGTCCGGGAGCATGTGGCCGCCGCTCACCTTACCGTCGGCCTCGGTCCACAGCCCATGGCAATGAAAGAACGGCGCACCGTCGCGAACGCCGAGCGTCATGCTGCCGAGTCTGGTGTGGCTCACTCCCGCGGGCCGATAGGTGTCGCTATAGAACGCCGCGTTTTCGCCGGTCTTCGACAGCGCCGGCATCACGTAGCCGAACGGTCCGAGCGCGCCGCTCGTGAAATTCAGCACGCCGCCGGCAAAGCCCTCAGCCGCAAAACCGCGGCGCGCGGCCTCGAGCAGCGGCAGGCCGGCTTGAAGCGTGAACGAGAATCCGCGCCCCCTTGCCTCCACCCATTGGATACGTTCAGTAACCGACGCGCCCGGCTGCTTGATGCTCCGCATGCCCCGCGCTCAGCCCGCCTTGGTCTTGTCGAGATCGAGCAGCCCGCGCGCCTCGAGCTCGTCGCGCACCATGCGTTTCGGCACCTTGCCGTAGCCGGATTTCGGCAGTGCCTCCCAGAAGAAGAACCGCTTCGGCATCTTGTAGCGAGGGACCTTCGGCGAGAGAAACGCCGCCATCTCGGCTTCGCTCACGGCCTTCGCGCCCTCGCACGGAACGCAGACGGCGACGCCGACCTCGCCCCAGGTCGCGTCGGGCACGCCGAGCACCGCGACCTCGCCGACCGCGGGATGCGTCAGGATCTTCTCCTCGATCTCGCGCGGATAGATGTTGGAGCCGCCGGAGATGTACATATCGGAGGCGCGACCGGTGATGTAGACGAACCCCTCCTCGTCCATGTGGCCGAGATCGCCGGTGCGGAACCAGCCGTTGCGGAATGCCTTCGCATTGGCATCGGGATTGTCGTAATAGCCCGCGAGCACCGCGGGCCCGATCACGCAGATCTCGCCGCTCTGGTTCGCCTGGACCTCGCGGCCCTCGTCGTCCTGGATCGAGACCTGCATGCCGGTGCGCTCGAAGCCGCAGGTGCCGATCTTCGCATGCGGACCGTCCTCGGGGTCGTGCAGCGCCGCCGGCAGCACCGTGATGTTGCCGGTAACCTCGCCGAGGCCGAAATACTGCACGATGACCTTGCCGAGTTTCTTCAGCGCGGCCTTCTGATCCTCGCGATACATCGGCGCGCCGGCATAGATGACGTGGCGCAGCGAGGAATGATCGTATTTGTCGGCGGCGGGATGCTCGACCATCATCTTCAGGATGGTCGGCACCGTGAAGAGGTTGGCGACAAGATGCCTTTCGATCAGGCGGAATGCCTCATCGATGTCGAATTTTTCGGTCGACAGCAGCACGGTGCAGACGCCGCGCGCGGTCTGCACCAGCTGATGCACGCCGGCGCCATGCGACAGCGGAGCCACCACCAACGAGGCATCGGCCTCCGTGACGCCGGGGGTGAGATCGGCGAGATGGTTGGTGACGACAAAGCCCATCTGGCCGTGGGTCAGCACCGCGGCCTTGGAGCGGCCGGTGGTGCCGGACGTGAAAAAGAACCAGCAGGGGTCGTCATGCTCGACCGCGACGTTCTCGACCGCAACTCCCGCCTTCGATGCGATCGCATCGGCCACCGAGCGTTCGCCGAAAGATGCCTTGCCTTCGATGCTCCAGGTGAATTCCAGCGCGCCGCCTTTCACCAAAGCTGCGTGTTCCGGGAAATCGACATGACAGAGAAACGCCTTCGCGCCCGAGGCCTGTGCGAGATAGGCGACCTCGTCGGCCATCAAGCGGAAATTGGTGGGCACCCAGACCGCGCCGAGCCGGAAAGCCGCGAACATCGAAAAGAACATCTCGTCGCCATTCTTGGAATGAACGAGGATGCGGTCGCCCTTGTCGATGCCGCGCGCGGCGAGCGCCGCCGCGAGAGCCGAGACCTGCGCATCGATCTCGCGCCAGGTCCAGGTTTTGTCTCCCCAGACGAAACCGGGCCGCGAGCCATGCCGCCGCGCATTCTGCGTCAGCATATGAGCGAGATTCATGACACGGCGGGACATGCGGAGCGGCTGCATCGGGCTTCCTCTTGGGCGGCGAACGGCACGCAAGCCGTCCGCTCATTGAAGCCCATTTATCGCCATCGCCTGCGGCGTAGCAAGGCCGCCGGCCGCGCACCAGCCCCAAGGATTCCAAAACCCCTAGGGCTTTTTGAACTCGAACGGCGTCGCCGTGATCGCCTTCTCCTTGACACAGGCCTGCGAACCAAAACCGCCGCAATAGCTGCCGTGCAAGTCGAAGCGGATGGTGCGCGCCGCACCGTGCTTCATCGGCGGCGGCGCGATGCTGTAGCTGCGGACATAGCCGTCGAACACGGCAAGTACGGCGCCATCGGGCCGCGTCACCAGGATGTCCAGCAGGCAGCCACCGGTTCCGCAATAGGTGCTCTCGCGTTCGCCGCATTTGGTGTCGCGGAAATCGACGATGTAATCGTCGCGGCCATCGCCGGTCAGGTCGACTTTGCGCACCGTATCAGGTGCAAACGTCACGGCGCCGCCGCCCTGGCTGTCGCATTCCTCATTGGCGTAATGCACCGCCTTCTGCACGGCGGGCGGATAGTCGGCGGGATTGAACGGCTTGGCGTCGTCGGCGCGCGCCGCGGCCGTGAGCATCGTGAGCAGGACGATCAGACATCGCATGCGCGTTGGTCGCAGACGCAGCCGCCATCGTTCAGGGAATTTTAAACATGATCGGCGCAACCTCGCTTAGTTGTCGTGTACAGAGTGCCGCATCATGGTCAAAGCGCCCGTCGTTCTCCTGCTCTCGCTGGCGCTCGCCGGATGTGCCGTGGCTCCGCAAGCCCACCTCGCCGCGGATTCCGCATTCAAGCCCGCGCGCTATGCCTGGGATGGAGCAGGCGAAAATCCCAACCAGCCGCGCACCGCCATGCCGGCACAGGCATCGCGCATCGCTGCGCAAGCCGAGAGCGACGGGCTCGACGCCGACCAGGACGCCAAGGTCAATCGCTCTCTGGTTATCTGCCAAGGCTGCCTGCGCCCCAATCCTCAGCCGGAGAATTCGCGGCTCGCCAAGGCCGCAGATTGAACCGAACGGCTCTTGCGTCGGTCTACTGAGATACCGCGCTGACACGGGCCGTCCCGGCCTATGGTCGCGTGCCATCATCTCAGGGACCATCCATGCTCACCCGCCGCAACCTCATTGCCGCCTCTCTCCTCGTCGCCGCCAAGCCGGCCTTCGCTCAGGCCCCCGCCGCCAGCGACCCCGTTTTCATCCTGACGGCAATCTACACCCGCGCCGCCAAGGGCAAGGGCGAGGGTGGCGCAGCCTTCGTCACCGAGAACAAGGCGGCCAAAGCGAAATATCTTTCCAAGGCGCTGGTTGCGCTGTGGGCCAAGGCGGATGCGCACACGCCGAAGGGCGATGTCGGGCCGATCGACTTCGATCCGGTGACCAATTCGCAGGAACCGGACGTGAAGTCGTTCAAGGTTGACGCGGAGAAGACGGAGGCCGACAAGGCGAAGCTTGCGGTGACAATCACCGGCCACCGCAACGACCGCAAACCCGCCGACCAGATCGTGCGCTACGACTTCGTGCTCGAGGCCGGCAGCTGGAAGATCGACGACATCAAGGGCTCCTCCGACGGCGAAGCCTGGTCGATCCGCAAGATGCTGACGGACTCGCTGAAGAACTGACCGGAGACTTCATGAGCGACGTGATCAACAACAAAGCCCATCACCGCTACGAGCTGGAGGTGGAGGGCTACATCGCGACCGAACATTACAAGCTCGACGGCAACGTCATCACCTTCGAGCATACCGACGTGCCGAAGGAACTCGGCGGCAAAGGCGTCGGCTCGAGACTGGTGCAAGGCGCACTCGACCAGGTCCGCGCCAGCGGCCTGAGGCTGATCCCGCAATGCCCGTTCGTGAAGGCGTGGATCGAGAAGCACCCGGACTATCAGGACCTGGTGAAGAGATAAGCCGGCCCAAGCCCGCCGATCTCGCGACGGGCCTGCCGAAATTCCACGGCCTATTGCCCGTGCTTCAGCATATCCTGATCATTCAGGTCCCAGTCCTGCCACAGCTGGAGCACGCCGAGGACTACCGCGACCCCGCCGAGACTCGTGTGGTAGATTCTGAGAAAACCTTCGCCGGAATAGCCGAGCACGTAGGGCGAGACGATGAGCCACAGCCCGATCAGGATCGTCGCGGCCTCCTGCCATCGCTGCAAGGCGACATATTCGAGCTGGCTGAGGCCAAATATGACGAGCCCGACTACGACCGCGTTCACGACGATCGTCTGCTGCCCCGCGATCCCAGATTGATCCTGGATGGGAAACCACGGCGAGGCGACAATCAGCGCGCCGAGCAGCATCCCACACCAGTCTTCCCATGTGCGATGAGTATTCAAGAAACTAAAGTCCGACATCGTACCCTCCTACAAAAGAGGCATACGTCGGCGGCTGGCTCTCTTAATACTCCGAACGTCTAGCGACCCTGCCGGCCGCCTTCGGGCGTATGTCCTTCAAGGGACGTGGGAACCGCCGTGGAACTTGCAAGACCAATATCGAAGATTATTCGCGACCGCCACGCGATGTTCACGGCAGGAATTCATGCCGCACTACGCTATGAGGCGGACCGGGACACGCACTTTCCGGAGATCTCCTCTGCGACAACCTCCCTTGGTCCCGCCTTGGCAAGCGCGGGTTCAGGCGCCTAGATCACGGAACAAACATGGCTTCGGAAGGATCAGGCATGGCGGCATCGGTACGCGACAACAAGGACAGCAGCCGTTTCGAGCTCGATGTCGGCAGCGAGATCGCCTTCGCCAATTACCGGCTGACGCCCTCGGCCGTCATCATCACCCACACCGAGACGCCGCGCGCGCTGCGCGGCCGCGGCATTGCGTCCGAGCTGATCAAGGGCGCGCTCGATATCATCCGCGGCGACGGCAGAAAGGTGATCGCGGGCTGTGGCTTCGTCGTCGACTATCTCGACAGGCATCCGGAGAATGCGGATCTCAAGGCCTGAACGCGAAAGGGCCCGCGACGTCGCGGGCCCTTCCCTAGTTGCCTGGCGTCGACCGGAGCGTGCCGGTCAGTGCTTGATTTCAGGCGGCAGCTTGCCGCCATTGGCGGCGAGCTTGGACATCACCTGCTTGTGCAGCCAGACGTTCATGGTGGCGGAGTCGTTCGTGTCGCCGGTGTAGCCGAGCTCCTTGGCGAGGTCCTTGCGCGCAGCCAGGCTCGAATCGACGTCGAGGGCCTTCATCAGGTCGACGATCGAGGTCCGCCATTCCAGCTTCTCGCCCTTGTGCGCGGCGGCGGCCTTGTCGACGATCGCCGCAACATCCACAGTTGCAGCCGGCGCTGCGGCGGGCACAGACGCTGGCGCCGATCCGCCCGGCGCGGCTCCTGCGGGCGCAGGCGTGCTGCCCGCGGGTGCGCCGCCGGCGGGCGTCGCGGAAGCCGCATGGCTACCGAAGATTGCGCCCATGATTTTCCCGAAAATGCTCATGTCTGCTCCCCGAAAAGGATCCCTTGGAAGGCCCTGTGTTGGCACTTATAGACGAAGTTACGTCGTAGCGCCCGCGAAGTTCCGCGAACTCGCAGGCAGCATGAGCTTATCTGCGGCGAAATGACGACCGGATGACGTCACCGAGGTTGCACTGCGGCAACGAATCTCACCCAAGCGTGAGGGACAGGACTCGGAAATCGGCGTACGCTTCGCGTTCAGCTCGCGATGCCAACAGGAATTCGCGTCTGGTTGGACTCGCGAAACTCAGAGAAGCGGCCGCTTGCGCCGTTGTCGGCGCCGAATTCGGCTGCATGACAAGGGAGCAAGCCGACCATGGCCACACTCTATCAGGGCAATGTCCCCACGATGGGCCAGACCGCAGATGCGGCTGGACCGGTCATCCGAACCATAAAACTCTCCGACCTGCACGACGCGCTCAAGCGCGGTTGGGAAGACTTCAAGGCCGTTCCGAGCCACGCCATCATCCTCTGCGTGATCTATCCGGTGCTCGGCCTCGTGATCGCGCGCGTCGCGATGGGCTATTCGGTGATACCGCTGCTGTTTCCGCTGGCCGCGGGCTTCGCCCTGATCGGCCCGTTCGCAGCGCTCGGCCTTTATGAGCTCTCCAGCCGCCGCGAACGCCATGAGGAAGCCAGTGCCTGGGATGCGATGGACGTGCTGCGCTCCCCCTCCTTCGGCGCCATGCTCGGCCTCGGCACGCTGCTGCTCGCGTTGTTCGTGACCTGGGTCGCGACGGCGCAGGCGATCTATGTCGCCGCGTTCGGCTATGAGGGCGTGACCGGAATCTCGGATTTCGTGACGCGGGTGCTGACGACATCGCAGGGCTGGTGGCTGATCGTGGTCGGCTGCGGCACGGGCTTCCTGTTCGCGCTCGCAGCGCTCTGCCTCAGCGCCGTATCGTTTCCGCTGATGCTCGACCGCCATGCCGGAGCGTTCGAAGCGATGGTGACGTCGCTGCGCGTCGTCGCCAAGAACCCGGTGCCGATGGCAGCCTGGGGCCTGATCGTCGCGGTGCTGCTGGCGCTCGGAACGATCCCCGCGTTCCTCGGGCTCGCCGTGGTCATCCCCCTGCTTGGCCACGCCACCTGGCATCTCTACCGCAAGGTGATCGTCTCCGAGCCCGGTGCCCGGCCGGTGCCGCCTCCGCCGCAACGTCCGCGCAAGCCGGCCGCAGATTTCCCCGCCAATCTCTTCCCGTGGCGGAACAGGGAATAGCGCGACTGACCGGCGATCTCGTTCGGGCCGATCCCGCCCCATGTCCCGGGCGGGATCGGCTGCCGTCATAGGCCTTGCTTTGGCCGCGGTTACATCTGACATTGCCGCCGCCGGTCATATCGCTTCACGGAATCAATTACATCTGATGACCCTGACGATTTCTCGTCTCGCTCTCGCAGCCTTCGCCCTCTCAGCCTCCATCGTGTCCGCCGAGCCCGCTTTCGCCGCGGTCGCTTGCGGCTCGGGCAATTTTGACGCCTGGCTTGCGGATTTCAAAACCGAGGCCGCGGCCAAGGGCATTTCGCAACAGGCCATCACCGCTGGACTTGCCGGCGTCACGTTGGACCAGGGCGTGCTCAACCGCGACAAGTCGCAAAAGGTCTTCACGCAGACCTTCGAGGAGTTTTCCGGCCGCATGGTGCCGCCGCGGATGATGCGCGGGTCCAATAAGATGAAGCAGTACGGATCGGTGCTCTCGCGCATCGAACAAACCTATGGCGTGCCCGGCGAGATCCTGGTCGCGATCTGGGGTCTGGAAACCGATTTCGGCGTCAACACCGGCAAGTTCGCGACGATCCGCTCGCTGGCGACGCTCGCCTATGACTGCCGGCGCTCCGAGCAATTTCGCGGCGAGCTGATGGATGCGCTGCGTATCGTCCAACGCGGTGATCTCGCACCCGCCGACATGAAAGGCGCCTGGGCCGGCGAGCTCGGCCAGACCCAGTTCATGCCGTCATCATGGATGAAATACGCCGTCGATTTCGACGGCAACGGCAAGCGCGACCTGCTGCACAACGCGCCCGACGTGCTCGCCTCGACCGCCAACTATCTCGCCGGCTATGGCTGGCAAAGGGGCAAGGACTGGCAACCGGGCAGCCCGAACTTCGCGGTACTCCAGCAGTGGAACAAGAGCGAAGTCTATTCCAAGACGGTGGCCTATTTTGCCACCCAACTTGCGCACGCCCCTTAGGACACGCACGGAAACAAAGCGCGTCGGGCCGATCGCCCTGGCGACCGGCCCTCTCTTGGATTGCGCTTGCCTACCCGACTACTTACCCATGGTGGCGTGCATCGCCTTGTTCAGGTGCATGCCGCACGCACCCATTTTACCGTTGAGCATGGAGTCCTGCGCGGAAGCAATTTCCTTCTGCGCGGCCATTTTCACGTCGCCGTCCGGCATCCCCTCGACCGCGGTCTCGGTCTTTTCAAGATTGCCCGAGCTGCAGCCGCCCATGCCGTGCTTGGCGGCCTGGGCCGGTGCGACGGCGAATGCGACGGCGGCAATTGCGATAACCCCGAGTAACTTCGTCATGATGTTACTTTCCTTCTTTTGTTCTTGAGACAGGTCCAGCGACATTGCCGGAATCTGCGGCATGACTTTGCTTCGGACGCGACAACTTGCCGCAATAAATTCCCCGCGAGAATTGCGTGATGTTGCGCATCACGCAGAGCCCTCATGCGAAATTTCTGATTTTCATTACAACTTCGTAATCAGGATCTGCACGTTCAGCGTGTGCAACGCACCATCGAAATGGTCTCCGCCCGTCGATGGATCCGGCAGACCACGTAGGTCGCCGCGAGCCCTTTGAAGCGCTCACGGTGCTAACTCGTGGCCTTGATTGCCCTCTCTGACTTCAAACCGGATATTCACAGCTACGGGCATAGTATGAATATAAATTCGTTTCTATGAATTCCGATTCATGCGAATCGTGCATGGCTGACTTGGGCCTACAAGCTGGTCCGACGCCTTGCAGATCACGGGAACGTAACTTATTTCCGTAACGATCGGAACCGTCGAATAGTTGATAAATCCGTGATTTTACGGGTACTTATCGCATCGAATGCATGTTTCCGCCCAGCTATTGGGCGGCTGCGCCCAGAGGTTAAGCGTTTCTTACCCGCGCCATGCGCTTCACGCTTAGCTGCATCGCAACATCGGAACTTTCGCACTGCACTACGCTCACCTATATTCATTTCAACGATGACGCCCGGGCAAGGGCTGAATCGAACTACAGGAGACTACCAATGCTGCTCTCGCTCATCCGCATGATCCAGGCTTTCCGGGACTATCAGCGCAATGTTGCCGAGCTGTCCCAGCTCAGCGATCGCGAACTGGCCGACATCGGCCTCGATCGCTCGGACATCCCGCGCGTTGCCGCCGGTCAGCATCAGGGCTGATATCGTTCAGCCCTTTACCGGACGAACCGATAGCGCCCGCCTCGTGCGGGCGTTGTCGTTTCTGATGGCGAAAACCCGATCTCGGCGATTCCACTGACCGCCGAAAAGCGCTACCTGTCCGCCCCATGACAGGACCCCTATCCAACACCGTGCACGTCATCGGCGCCGGCCTTGCCGGTTCCGAAGCCGCCTGGCAGGTGGCCAAATCAGGCGTACCCGTGGTGCTGCACGAGATGCGGCCGGACCGCATGACCGAGGCGCACCGCACTGACGGGCTTGCCGAGCTCGTCTGCTCCAACTCGTTCCGCTCGGACGACGCCGCCAACAACGCCGTCGGCCTGCTGCACGCGGAGATGCGCCGCCTCGGCTCGCTGATCATGCGCGCGGCCGACGCCAACCAGGTCCCCGCCGGCGGTGCACTCGCCGTCGACCGCGACGGCTTCTCCGCGGCCGTGACCAAGGCGCTGGACGACCACCCCCTGATCGAGATCGCCCGCGGTGAGATCAAGGGCCTGCCGCCGGCCGAATGGAGCAACGTCATAGTTGCAACCGGCCCCCTCACCTCTGCCCCGCTGGCGGACGCCATCCGCGAGCTGACCGACGAGAACGCGCTCGCCTTCTTCGATGCGATCGCACCGATCGTGCATCGCGAATCCATCGACATGTCGGTGGCCTGGTTCCAGTCGCGCTACGACAAGGTCGGCCCCGGCGGCAACGGCGCCGACTACATCAATTGCCCGATGACCAAGGAGCAGTATGACGGCTTCGTCGCTGCGCTGATCGCGGGCGAGAAGACCGAGTTCAAGGAGTGGGAGACCAATACGCCCTATTTCGACGGCTGCCTGCCGATCGAGGTGATGGCGGAGCGCGGCCCCGAGACACTGCGTCACGGCCCGATGAAGCCGGTCGGCCTCACCAATCCGCACGATCCCGCGACAAAAGCCTACGCGATCGTGCAGCTGCGCCAGGACAACAAGCTCGGCACGCTCTACAACATCGTCGGCTTCCAGACGAAGCTGAAATACGGCGAGCAGCAGCGCATCTTCCGCACCATTCCAGGGCTGGAGAAAGCTGAATTCGCCCGCCTCGGCGGCCTGCATCGCAACACCTTCCTGAACTCGCCAAAGCTGCTCGACGGCCAATTGCGCCTGCGCGCGCAGCCGCGGCTGCGCTTTGCCGGCCAGATGACGGGCTGCGAGGGCTATGTCGAATCCGCCAGCGTCGGCCTGATCGCCGGCCTCTATGCGGCCGCGGATGCGCGCGGCGAGACACTTGCAAGCCCACCCAGCACCACGGCGCTCGGATCGCTGCTCGGCCACATCACCGGCGGCCATATCGAGACCATCGAGCCGGGCACGCGCTCGTTCCAGCCAATGAACATCAATTTCGGCCTGTTCCCGCCGCTTGCCAGCGCACCGACGAAGAAGCCAGACGGCACGCGCCTGCGCGGCAACGAGAAGACGGTGGCCAAGAAGCAGGCGATGAGCGCCTTGGCGCTCGCCGATCTCGATCGATGGATCGCCGATCATTTGCGCATCGCCGCAGCCGCGTGAGATATCGATGAGTCTCCCGAAAGACGACGCCGCGGTGCTCTCGGCGCGCTGGATCGAGGGCGTGCTGCTGAAGCGCGACGTGTTCTCGACGGTCGAGCGCGGCCGCTACCGCGATGACAGCGGCGAAGTCGACGCCGTACTGCGCCGGCTCGATGAAGTGCCGTGGTGGTCGTTCCTGCTCGCACGCCACCTGTTCGCGCGAGAGAAGCACGCACTGGCGCTCGCCAAGGGCCTCGATGTCGGCCCCGAGCTGCTCTGGGCCGGCCGCCGCGCGCTGGTGCGCGGCTTCGTCGACGGCGTCGCGCTGCATCTGGCCAAGCCGCATGGCGACCTCGCCTATTTCCGCTCGGCCAAGGCGGCGCTGCGCCGGCTGCGCCGCGCCGGCATCTGCCACAACGATCTCGCCAAGGAGCAGAACTGGCTGGTCGGCCGCGATGGGCGCGCCTACGTGACCGACTTCCAGCTCGCGGCCTGCTTTGCACGCCGCGGCCGGCTCTATCGCATCCTTGCCTATGAAGACCTCCGGCATCTGCTCAAGCACAAGCGCTCCTATGCGCCCGAGGCGCTGACGCCGCGCGAGCGCAAGATCCTGGCAAAGAAATCCTTCGCCGCGAGCCTATGGCTCGCCACCGGCAAGAAGGTCTATCGCGCCATCACCCGCGGTCTGTTCAACTTCACCGACCGCGAAGGCGGTGGCCGCCGGCTCGTCAACGACGCGCCGGTGCTGGCCAAGCTGATCCGCAAGAACCCCGCCGTGCGCGACACCGCCATCGTCGCGTTTGCCGACCGCCGCTCCGGCGTCGGGCTCTACGCGTTCGTGGAAGCCGACCAAGCCGCGCTCGAAGGCCAGCTCCGCAACGAGCTCACCGCTGCCAAGGGTCCGAAGCCCCCAGAACACATCCAGGTTGTCCACGCCCTGCCGCGCGATGCCGGCGGCAAGCCGCGCACCGAGATCCTGCAACTCGTGGCCATGAACCAGCTCGACCTGATCGAGCCAATGATGAAGAACGACCAGGACCGCGCCTTCCTGAGGGACATCCTGGAGCAGCGCAAGAACCTGCGCGACCGCTTCAACTTCGAGGCCGACCTGCCCACCAGTCAGACACCAGCGCCTTGAAGCGTCCACAATGCCGGTGGAGAAGCCGAAGATTACACAGACTTGGGGCACAATGACCAGCTGGGGGACCATGAGGCGCCGCGCCGCCCTGCTGATCGCAGGTCTGGTGCTGCTGGCGGTCGCGCCTGTGATGGCCGCGGAGTCCCCCGCCGAACAGATCTCCGCCTTCCGGGCGAAGCATGGTGAGGGCCGCGTCGTGCGCGACGCTACGCTTGACCACATCGCGATGAACCAGGCCCGCGCGATGGCGGCCAAGGATGATCTCAGCCACGATGCCCTTGGCCCGTTCACCAAGCGCGTCGCGCCGTCAGGCGCGGGCCGCGCCGCCGAGAACATCGCCTACGGCTACGACACCTTCGAGAAGACGCTCGGACAGTGGATCGACTCGTCCGGCCACCGCAAGAACCTGCTGCTGCACAATGCCTCGCGCGTCGGCATCGCCAGCGCGAAGAACGCCAGCGGCAAGCGCACCTATTGGGCGATGGTGATCGCCGGCGATTACGAGCCGAAGCCAGGGAAGGGCAAGGGCAACAAGGACAGCGAGCCACTGGTCGCTGTGAAACGCGAGGTCACTCCTGCGAGCAAGCCAAGATCCAGCAACTGCCACGTCAAGCTGCTCGGCCTCTGCATCTGAGACGTAGCCCGCTCCCGGCTTGCTCGCCTTGTTCGGCGCCTTTAATCCATGCTGATAGATGGATCGCGAGAGGGAGAGCCGATTGATCGACATCGATCGAATACGCGCCGACACGCCGGCCGCCTCCTGGCGCGCCTATCTCCACAATGCTGGAGCGGCACTGATGCCCACGCCGGTTGTGGAGGCGCTGAAGTCGCATATCGATCTGGAGAGCGAGATCGGCGGCTATGCCGCTGCCGACCGCGAGTCCGGCCGGCTCGACGCGGTCTACGGCTCGGTCGCGCGTTTGCTGAATGCCGCGCCGGACGAGATCGCGCTCATGGAGAACGCGACCGTCGCCTGGCAGATGGCGTTCTACGCGTTGCCGTTTTGCGCAGGCGACCGAATCCTGACCGCCGAGGCAGAATACGCCGCCAACTACGTCGCGTTCCTTCAGGTCGCCAAACGGACGGGCGCAGTCATCGACGTGGTTCCGAGCGATGCCACCGGCGAGCTCGACATCCAGGCGCTCGAACGCATGATCGACGACAAAGTGAAGCTGATCGCCATCACCTGGGTTCCGACCAATGGCGGACTGGTCAATCCCGCCGCGGCCATCGGCAAGATCGCGCGCGCACAAGGCATTCCCTATCTGCTCGATGCCTGTCAGGCGGTCGGGCAGATGCAAGTCGACGTCGAAGCGATCGGCTGTGACATGCTCTCCGCCACCGGCCGCAAGTTCCTGCGCGGTCCGCGCGGCACCGGCTTCCTTTACGTCCGCAGACCGCTGCTGCAAGGGCTGGAGCCGCCAATGATCGACCATTTTGCGGCGCCCTGGATCTCGCGGAACCACTATCAGCTCCGCGACGATGCGCGCCGGTTCGAGACCTGGGAGAACAATTACGCGGCGCGGCTTGGTCTGGGCGCCGCCGTCGACTATGCCCTCGCGATCGGCCTCTCCCCGATCGAGCAGCGCTGCCGCCTGCTGGCCGGCCGCCTTCGCAAGGGCCTCGCCGCTATCAGCGGTGTCACCATTCGCGACCTCGGCCGCACACCGGGTGCCATCGTCAGCTTCACGATGGACGGCTACGAAGCAGACGCGATCGTCAGCAGAGCGGCGGCAGCCGGCATCACCATCGGCGCATCAGATCCGTCGAGTACCCGGATCGATGCCGAAGCTCGCGCGCTGCCGGTGGTCGTGCGGGCGTCCCCGCATTACTACAACACGGAAGCGGAGATCGATCGATTGGTCGCCTTCCTCGCAGGCCTGGCATCGCGATAGCGCGCTTTTCCGCCAGGAGCTTCAGGCCCTCGTCGTCAGTGGCGACAGCTGGTCCGTATCGAAGCGGGCGCGCAACTCGCTGATCGCCTTTGCGTCCGGCGCTCCGCTGGCGGTGAGCCTGGCCAATTCCTCGAAATAGTGTTCGTGCCCCGGTGGGGAGACGGTCATGAGCACGCGTGCGGGCCTGTCGCTGACATTGGTAATGTTGTGAGGAACGCCCGGAGGAATGAAGAGGTAGGTCCCCGGCTTGGCCCGGACAACCTCTTCGGCGACGTGCCATTCGCACTCGCCTTCAAGCATGTAGAAGGTCTCTTCCTGCACACGATGAACATGCCGGCCCGTGGCGAACCCGGCCGGAATCGTCCAATCGAACATGCTGGTGTGACGGGTGTCCTCCCCCGTCACCAGAAAAGCCATCGGCTGACCGCGCAGCATCACTCCCCTGGTTTCGCCGGGCCTGCGGACGAGCGGCTTTGCGTTCATGTGGTCCTCCATGGCTGGTCGCCAGATTGCCTGGCAACGGCACCATGATGACCCGCCTGCTCCGGGAAGTAGCGAACCAACGCGGAAATCATTGCAAAAAACCTGCGAAATGTGGCCTTCTTCGGCAATGGTTGCGATCCTTGAATTTGGTCCGTTCCGCCTCGACGCCGATGCAGGGATTCTGTTCCGCGGGGCCGAGCCAACCCTGCTCGGCCAGCGCGCGGTGCAGCTTTTGACCTTGCTGGTGCAGCAAGCCGGCATGCCAGTATCGAAGGACGCCTTGATCGAGGCAGCGTGGCCCGCCCAGGCAATTGAAGACAGCAATCTGACAGTCCAAATGGCCGCCGTCCGGCGTACGCTGGCAGACGCTTCCGGGGGCGCGCAATGGATCGAGACCCTGCCACGGCGCGGCTATCGCTATGTCGGTCCGTCCGTGACGGTGTCCGACCCTGCGAAGGCCTCCACACCATCGCTGACATTGCCGGACAGACCATCAATCGCGGTGCTACCGTTCACGAACCTGAGCGGCGACGCGGAGCAGGACTATTTTGCCGACGGAATGGTCGACGACATCATCACCGGCCTGTCCCGCATCAACTGGCTGTTCGTGATCGCGCGAAACTCCACCTTTACGTACAAGGGCCGAGCGGTCGAGGTGAAGCAGGTCGGCCGCGAGCTTGGTGTGCGCTACGTGCTGGAAGGCAGCGTCCGCAAGACCGGCAGTAATGTGCGGATCACGGGTCAGCTGATTGATGCGTCGACCGGCACGCATGTGTGGGCCGAGCGTTATGACCGCCGGTCCGATGATATCTTCGCGCTTCAGGACGACATTGCCATGTCGGTCGTGGGCGCCATCGCGCCGAGCCTGCGCCGCGCCGAAATCAACCGGGTCAAGCGCCAGCGGCCCGACAGCCTCGATGCCTATGACCTGGTCCTGCGGGCCCAGCCTGATGTCGATTTCGGCATGCCGGAGCAGGTGACGCAAGCGCTTGTTCTGCTCGAGCGCGCGATCGCGCTCGAGCCCTCCTACGCACTGGCGCACGGCAACGCCGCGATGTGCCATCATTGCCTTTTCCTTCGTGCCGGTTTGCAGGAGGCGAGCCGCGCCGCCTCGATCAATCATGCACGAACGGCCATCGCCCACGGGCAGGATGACGCCGTTGCGCTCACATTGGCGGGCTTTTCGATCGGCATGGATGGGCACGATCGCTCCGCGGCATTCACCGCGCTCGACGCGGCGCTTTCGATCAGCCCGTCATCTGCGCTGACTTACATCCTCGGCAGCGTCATGCTGGGCTGGGGCGGCGATGCCGACCGCGCCATCGAATGGAGCGAGCGCGGCATGCGGCTCAGCCCGTTCGATTCCTGGGCGTTCGCAGCCTTCGACGCACAGGCGATGGGACACTTCCACCGCGGCCGATTTGAAGAGGCCTGCCGTGCGGCCTACCGCTCGGTTCAGGCCAATCCGCGCCACAGCATCACCCACGTGCAATTGGCGGCGGCGCTCGCAAAGCTCGGCCGATTGCAGGAGGCAAAAGCAGCCGCAGCCCGGGTGCTGGAACTGCACCCGACTTTCCGCTACGGCCGTCAATTCCAGGGCGTCAACTGTGCGCCGGCGTTGGCGGCGGCGCTTGGTGAGGCCCTTCGCGCCGCGGGGCTGCCGGAATAATCCACTTCAGGTGCAGCGCGCGCTCAAACCGGAGGCGCTGAGCTTGGCCATGACCTCGTCGAGATGCGCACTGTCGCGGGTCTCGATGACAAGTTGCAACAGCGTCGCCTTCGCCGGCAGATCCGAGAAGGTCCGCTGGTGCGAGACCTCGATGATGTTGGCACCGGCCTCTGCGAGCAACGCCGCGACCGCGGCCAATTGGCCGGGCCTGTCAGGAATATCGAGCGAGAGCTGCGTCAGCCGCCCCTCACGCGCGAGTTCGCGCGTCAGCACCGAGGCAATGAGCCTGGTGTCGATATTGCCGCCGCTCAGGACCAGACCAACCTTCTCGCCGGCGAACCGCGTGGGATCGGACATGATCGCCGCCAGGCCTGCGGCGCCGGCGCCCTCGACGACCGTCTTCTCGATCGAGATCAGGGTCGCGACCGCACGCTCGAGATCGGCTTCGTTGACGAGCGCGATGTCGTCGACGAGGCTGCGGACGATTTCCGTGGTGATCCTGCCCGGCGATTTGACCGCGATGCCTTCGGCGAGCGTATCGCCGCGCGCCGGTAGATTGCCGCCATGGACGGCATTGTACATCGAGGGATAAAGCCAGGCTTCGACGCCGAGAATCCGCAGCGACGGTTTTAGCGATCTTGCGGCAATGGCAATGCCGCTGATCAGGCCGCCACCGCCGATCGGGACGACCAGCGTGTCGAGTTCCGGCACCGCCTTGAGCATCTCCAGCCCGACCGTGCCCTGCCCCGCGATGACACGTGGATCGTCATACGGATGGACGAAGATCATGCCGCGGGCTTCGCCATGGCTTCGTGCAAACGCAGCCGCTTCCTCCAGCGTCGCGCCTGTCACCACCACCTCGGCACCATGATGCCTGGTGTTCTCGACCTTCACCATCGGCGTGCCCACGGGCATCACGATGGTGGCGGGAATGCCGAGCCGCCTGGCGTGATAGGCGACGCCCTGTGCATGGTTGCCCGCCGACATGGCGACGACGCCCCGCGCACGCTCCTCCGGCGTCAGTGCAGTCAGCCGGTTCAGCGCACCACGCTCCTTGAACGAGGACGTGAATTGGAGGTTTTCGAATTTGAGCCAGAGGTCGCAGCCGCAGATGTTGCTCAGCGTCCGGCTGTAGCTGCAGGGCGTCTCGACGACGGCGCCCCGGATGACCTCGGCCGCGGCGTGAATGTCAGCCGGCGTAACCGGAAGGCCGCTCAGATCGGAAGATGCGATTTGGGACATCTCAGCCATGGGACAGCATAGAGCATTTGGCTGGTTTGGGCGACAAGCCAACCGCTATTTGGTAAATTCCCGGGATCGTGAAGCCCGCCACAGCGTCCACAAGGTGCGCAACCGCGAGACCGGCTGCGGCGCGAAGGGATTGCGCCCCGGCCGCGACAACCGATCGAGATCGGCCCTTACCTGGCTCAGCGGCAGGAAGGCGGCCCGCGCCGAGAGCGGCACGTGCGCCAGCAGCGACAAGGCCGTCGCCAGATGCTGTCGCGCTTCGCCGATGAGCTGGTCCAGCACGGCATGGAGATCGGGTGTCGCCTTGCCAGCGAACACGTCCTCCATGCCGCAACCATGGCTGGTCAAAAATTGCTGCGGCAGAAACAATTGCCGATGCGACGAGTCCCGCGGCAGGTTCGCAATCACCTGCGTGATCCCTTGCGCCAATCCGGCGTGCCGCGCGAGATGCTCGGCCTCGTCCGAAGATACCCCCATGATCAGCGCTGCCAGCGCGAACAAAGCCGACGAGGTCGCGGCCAGATAGCCTTCAAGCGCCGTCATGGTCGGCATCGGATCGTTGTAGAGATCGAACTGATGCTCATCGACCAGCAACGACAATGGCTCGACCGGCAGGTCAAAATCACGGATCGCGCGCAGCAACTCGGCTGCCACTGGATTGCCCTCGGCGCTGCCGTGAACGAGTCCGGAGAACAGGTCGGTCCACCATTGAAAGCGTATTTCGCCCGGCAAAGGCTGGCTCACCTGGTCGCGAACGCGAACGATCTCGACATTGAAGGCGTAGAGCGCCAGCAGCGCGCGGCGCTCGGCGGCCGGCGCGAACAGGGTCGCGGCATACCGCGGAAAGTCGTGGCTGCGCACCAGGTCGGCGCAGAACGCCGCGGTATCCGGCGGCGGCGCAGTGCTGCTCATGGCACGGCAATCAGCGCAGCCGCGACGCGGCGCCGTTCGCCCATCATGATGTTGTAGGTGCGCACGGCCGGGCCGGTCTGCATCGTGTCCAGCACCACCCTCACCGCCTTCAGCGCCTGGCGTAACTCCGGCGGCGCCAGCCAGAGCCCGGTTCCGGTACCAACCAGAAGGGTGTCGATGCTGTTGGCAGCGGCGAAAACCCGATCCAGCGAATAGCGGTCGATCTTGGCGGGATCAGTCACGTCCCAGGCCCAGATCGCGTCGGGCAGGCAGAGCAGCGAGCCGCGGTGCGACATGCCGGCAAAGGCGAAACCGCCCTTGCCATAGGCCTCGATCGGCGCCGAGCGCGGGAAATGGGGAGCGTTGGGATCGCCGGCCATGAGCTTCGTCCGAATGAGGCTACTGCCCTCGCGAACTCATGCGAGGGCATGCGGTTCGGATCATGCCTTGTTTTTCTTCGCCGGCGGAGCCTCTTCCTTCGCATCTTCGCGATGCTCGCCGACGCCGAGATAGATCAGGATCGGTGCCGCGATGAAGATCGAGGTGTAGGTGCCGACCAGCACCACGCCGAACATCATGACGGCCGTGAAGCTGTGGATGGCATGACCGCCGAACAGCAACAGCGCCAGCAACGCCAGCGTCACCGTGAAGTGGGTGATGATGGAGCGTGACAGCGTCGAGTTGATGGACTCGTTCAGCAGCTGCGGCATCGGCATCTTCTTGTAGCGCCGCAGCATTTCACGGATACGGTCATAGATGACGACAGTGTCGTTGAGCGAATAACCCAGAATGGTCAGAAGCGCAGCGATGCTGGTCAGGTCGAAATCGACCTGGCTGATCGACATGAAGCCGATGGTCAGCACGATGTCGTGGACGTTGGCGATCATGGCGCCGAGCGCGAACTGCCATTCGAACCGGAACCAGAGATAGATCAGGATCGAGACGATCGCGAGCATCAGGCCGAGCATGCCGAATGCCAGCAGTTCGCCAGAAACGCGGGGGCCGACCACTTCGACGCGGCGGTACTCGACGGAATCACCGAGCGCGCCGCGGACCTTCTGCACGGCCTCCTGCTGGGCAGCGTCACCGCCGGGCTGCTCCGCGACGCGGATGAGGACGTTCTCCGGGCCACCGAACTGCTGCAACTGGACCTCGCCAAGACGCAGGCCGTCCAGGGTGGTTCGCATCGCCGCGATGTCGGCGGCGCCCGACTTCGCCCTGACCTCCAGCAACGTGCCGCCACGGAAGTCGATGCCGAAATTCAGGCCATGGGTGAAGAACAGCGTGATCGCAACGATCGACAGCGCCGCCGAGATCGGGAAGCTGATGCGACGGAAGCGTGTAAAGTCGAAATGCGTATTGTCCGGGACGATGCGCAGTGACGGCAGCCAGCCGAACACCGAGACCACGGTGAGGACAGCAATCAGAATGCCGAGCCCGATGAGAACGTAGTGAGTCACGGTCAGGCTCCTAGATCGGCACGTTCTGCGGCCGCTTCCACCGCACCCACCCGGCCACGATCAGCCGGGTCAGCGTGAAGGCGGTGAACACCGTAGTGATGATGCCGATGCCGAGCGTCACGGCGAAGCCGCGCACCGGACCAGTGCCGATGTAAAACAGCACCGCAGCGGCAATGAAGGTGGTGATGTTGGAATCAAGGATGGTCGCGAGCGCCCGCTTGAACCCGGCGTCGATCGCCGAGATCGCGTTGCGGCCGCCGCGCAGCTCCTCGCGGATGCGCTCGTAGATCAGCACGTTGCTGTCGACCGCGATGCCGACGGTGAGCACGATGCCCGCAATGCCGGGCAGCGTCAGCGTGGCATTGAGCAGCGACAGCAGACCGAAGATCATGGCGACGTTGACGGCCACCGCGATGTTGGCGAACACGCCGAACAGGCGGTAGGTCAGCAGCATGAATACGATGACCATGATCGAGCCGACATAGGCCGCAAGCTCGCCCTTCTCAATCGAGTCCTGGCCGAGGCCCGGACCGACGGTGCGCTCCTCGGCCACAGCGAGCGGCGCCGGCAGCGCGCCGGCGCGCATCAGGATCGCGAGGTCGTTGGCTGACTGGACGGTAAAGTTGCCCGAGATCTGCCCCTGCCCCCCGGTGATGGGCTCGCGGATCACAGGCGCCGAGATCACCTCGTTGTCGAGCACGATCGCGAACGGCAGCCCCACATTCTCCTGCGTGGCCTGCGCGAATTTGCGCGCCCCGGTGGAGTTGAAGCGGAAGGAGACGATCGGCTCATTGGTACGCTGGTCAAATCCGGGCTGCGCATCGGTAAGCTCGGCGCCCGAGACCAGCACCTGCTTCTTGACGACGTAAGGCACCTTCGGCGTGCTCTGGCTCATCAGGAGCTCGGAATCCGGCGGCACGCCGCCGCGCTGCGCCTGGTCCGGCGGCACCGAGGTGTCGACCATGCGGAATTCCATCTTCGCGGTCTTGCCGAGCAGTTCCTTCAGATGCGTCGGGTCCTGGAGGCCCGGAACCTGCACCAGAATTCGGTCGGTGCCCTGGCGCTGGATCACCGGCTCGACGGTGCCGAGCTCGTTGACGCGGCGCTCCACGATCTGGATCGATTGCTCGATGGTCTTGCGCATGCGCTCGACCATCGCCGGCTGCGACAGCGCCAGGCGAATCAATCCACCGCCGGCGTCGGAGACGTCGAGGTCGCGCTGGCTGCTCGACCCGAGCAGGCCGCCGACCGGCTGTGCGAGGTCACGCAGCTTGGCCAGCGCGGTCTCGAACTCGGTGTCCTTGACCCGGACCTCGACGGCGTCACCGCGAGTAGCGAGGCCCGTATACCCGATCTTGGCCTCGCGCAGCACGCGGCGGACATCGTCGCGAACCTGGTCGAGCTTTTCCTTCTTGACGTAATTGGCGTCGACCTCGAGCAGCAGATAGGAGCCGCCCTGAAGGTCGAGGCCGAGCACGAGCCGACGCTGCGCCCAGGCGGGCCAGGTCTTGACCTGCGCCTCGGGAAAGAAATTCGGGACCGCGCAGAGGCACACGATCAGCGCCGTCAGGATGATCCCGAGCGCCCTCCACCGCGTGAAATACAACATCGACTGGACCTGTCAGATCAGGAGATTTTAAACACTCGCGGGAAAGCGCTCACTTCGCCGCGGCGTCGTCCTTGGCGCTTTCCTTCGCGCTGTCCTTGGCCGGCTCGCCCTTGGCGCGCACGCCCGAGATCATCGACCGCATCTGGCGCACGCGCACGCCGTCGGAAATCTCGAACTCGATCTGGTCGTCATCGACCACCTTGGTGACCTTGCCGACCAGGCCGCCCGAGGTCACGACGGTGTCGCCGCGGCGGATGTTCTTCACGAGTTCGGCGTGGTCTTTCACCTTCTTCTGCTGCGGGCGCAGAATCAGGAAGTACATGATCACGAAGATCAGGGCGAACGGCAGCAGCGACATCAACATGCTGTTGGTGTCACCGGCGCCCGCGGCCTGGGCATACGCAGGGGTAATGAACATTCGGACGATCCTCGTAGAAACGGGGGAAAACCGGTCAGGCCCTCAAAGGCGACCGGTTCGGTCAAATTCGCGCGGACTATAGCGACCACCGCCCCAATTGCAACGCTGCCAGACCGCCCCTTTTGGCCACCTTGCGGCGCGCCGTCAGGCCCGATAAGGCTGCATTCTCAGGAACTTCGGACATGCCAAAAAAACCAAGCAAAAGCCCGGCCGGCAAAGGCCCCCGTACCCCTGCCACAAAGCCCGCCCAGGTCGCGGCAAAACGCCCCAAGGCGGTCCAAAAGGCCCCCCTCTCCAAGGCCGTCCCGGACCTCTCCCAGGACCGCATCGTCCGCGCGCTGGAGACGATTGCGGCGCACCTTGCAGCCCAGGGCAGGCCGGCCGTCGAACGCGAGTCGTTCGAGCGGGCGAACGCTTATGTCTGGCACCCCGACGGCCGCCTGGCCGCAGTGCCGCGGGTCAGTCGCGTCGAGCTGTTCCTGCTGAAGGGCGTGGACCGGATGCGCGACATCCTGATGGAGAACACCGAGCGTTTCGCCAACGGCTTGCCCGCCAACAACGCCCTGCTCTGGGGTGCGCGCGGCATGGGCAAGTCGTCGCTCGTGAAGGCGGCGCATGCCAGCATCAACGCCGATCGCAAACTCTCTGAAAAGCTCAAGCTGATCGAGATCCATCGCGAGGACATCGAAACGCTGCCGATGCTGATGGAGAAGCTTCGCGACTCGAGCTTCCACTTTATCGTTTTCATCGACGACCTCTCCTTCGACGGCAATGACGCGTCCTACAAATCGCTCAAGGCCGTGCTCGAAGGTGGCATCGAGGGCCGGCCCGACAACGTCATCCTCTATGCGACGTCCAATCGCCGTCATCTGCTGGCGCGCGACATGATCGAAAACGAGCGCTCGACGGCGATCAACCCGGGTGAGGCCGTCGAGGAAAAGGTCTCGCTGTCGGACCGCTTCGGCCTCTGGCTCGGCTTCCACCGCTGCAGCCAGGACGAATACCTCGCCATGGTGCGCGGCTATTGCAGCCATTTCGGCATCAAGGTCGATGACGAGGCGCTGGAGCGCGAAGCGCTGGAATGGTCGACCACGCGCGGCTCGCGCTCCGGTCGCGTCGCCTGGCAGTTCGTGCAGGAGCTGGCGGGGCGCCTCGGCGTCAAGCTGACGACGAAGTAGCACTGATTTCAAGCACAGGATCGCCCGCCCCATGACACACAGGGCGGGCGATAATTTCGTTCTTGTGGAGAGAGCGAGAGCCTGAAGGGGCCTTACGCCCCGTTCAGGAATTGAAGCGGGTCAACCGGGCTCGATCCCTTACGGATCTCGAAGTGGAGCTGCGGCGACGCCACCTCCCCGGATTGACCCGACTTGGCAATGACCTGACCGCGCTTGATGGTATCGCCGCGCTTCACCAGCAGCTCACTCGCATGGGCATATGCGGTGACGTAGCCGTTGGCGTGCCGAACCAGGACCAGATTGCCGTAGTTTTTCAGCTCGTTGCCGGAATAGGCAACGACGCCGTCATCAGCCGCCTTGACCGGCGTGCCTTCGGGCACCGCGACGTTGATGCCGTCATTCGCCTTGCCATTGGTCTTGGTGCCGTAGCTCGTGATCACCTTGCCGCGCACCGGCCAGCGGAAAGTCGGCAGCGAGCTGGTGGTCTCCGCCGCTTTGGCCGGTGCTTCGGCAGCGGGTTTCTCGTCGATGTTGGTGGTTGCCTGCGCCAGACGCGCACTCTGCGCCGGCTGGGCGACAGCGGCCATCCTGGTGGCGGGCGCGGGAGCGGCCGCGACCGGCTGCAACGCAGCCGCAACGGGCGCTGCAGCAACAGGGGCCGGAGCAAGCGCAGCCGCAGCTGCGGCGGTCCTCGCGCCCGGCACGGTCAACCTGGTGCCGAGCTTGAGCTTCGTCGACGGCTGCATTCCATTGGCGCGAGCCAGCTCCGCCGCGGAGATATGGTTCTTGCGCGCAATGCTGACGAGCGTGTCGCCGCGATTGACGAAGTGGAAGCTCGACGGCGCAGCGGCGGCAGCAACCGGCTTCGGCGCCATCGCGGGAGCCGCGGCGACCGGAGCCATTGCCGGCGCCGGCATGGCAGCCGTTGCACCCGGATGCGGGATGATCAGTTGCTGGCCAGGCGAGAGCGCGCGCGGGCCCTTGTAGCCGTTGGCGGCCATGATCGCCTGCGGCGTAACATGATAGCGCCTGGCGAGCACGTCGAGCGTATCGCTGGTGCCGACGATGATTTTGGTCCCGCCGACCGGCTGGGCGGCTGCGACCGAGCGCGGCGGCACCGTGCCGGTGGCTTCGAGACGCGGCTGGGCCGGCGGCGTGTACGAGCCGAGGCCGCGCCCGCCTCCCGAGACTCCCCCGCCAGAGGCAACCGGATAGGATTGCGGCGCGGCGACCGCCGGCGGCGGCAAGGCCTGGGACTGATAATAGCCGGGCTGGGTCTGCGGCCGCGCATATTGCGGCAACTCACGCTGCGGGGGCGGAGCCTGCTGCACCGAACCGGTCGATTCAGCGAAGGGATTTGAGAAGTTCGACTGGGACAGCCGCGACGACATGTCGGCACTGCACCCTGCGAAGCTGAAGGAAATCAGCGCCAGCACCGCGACCTGCGGTACGCGGCGCGAGTAAAGCAACTCGGCGACAACAGACATGGTTACTCACTCGTACGCAACAGAACTCGTGCTTTAAGTAAACACGCGCCAAGTAAATAACGGCTTAACCCTCCCAATAAGATGTTGGATGCGCTGCCGATCCGGAATTCTACAGCTCCCGCGCCACGCCGGGGAGCGCCGGCACGAAGCGGACCTCGACGAGTTCCTTGCGCTCGATCCCTCGATCCCCGCGGATCAGGCGCGTCAGCGTCTGCACACCCTGATGCGGGCCGACCGGCGCGATCAGGATGCCGCCGAGCTCGAGCCGATCGATCAGGTTCTGCGGGATCTGCTCGACCGCGGCGGTAACGATGATGCGGTCGAACGGGCCGATGTTCGCTGGCAGATCGAGGCCGTCGCCGAGCATCACCTCGACATTGTGGCAGCCCAGCTTTTCGAGCCTGGCGCGCGCGGTGTCCGCGAGCTTGCGATAGCGCTCGACCGTCAGCACCTCGCGCGCCAGCTTCGACAGCACGGCGGCCTGGTAGCCGGAGCCCGTGCCGATCTCGAGCACGCGGTGGCTCTTCTGGAGCTGAAGCTGCTCGGTCATATAGGCCACGACGAAGGGCTGGCTGATGGTCTGCCCGCAGGCGATCGGCAGCGCGCTGTCACGGTAGGCGCCGTCGCGATCGGAGGCTTCGACGAAGAGCTCGCGCGGCACCTCCTCCATGGTCCGCAACACGGCCTGATCACTGATGCCGCGACGCCTCAGCGTAAGCTGAAACATCATCTTTTCCGGTGGGGGCTGATTGGAGATCATCGCTGCTTATGTCGTCTCGTCCGGTCCGGATCGATGGTTTTTGCGCCAGTTTCCAGAGCCAGAATCTTGTTCCTGCTCAGGAACCCATGATAGCCTTCCGGCTTAGGTTTTGACCATAAATCGCTTGCAGCGGACGAGCCACCACGGCCATTTTCATGGGCCAGCCGGCTGAAACGCGCATTGCGTCGATTCGTGTTATCTGCGAACGTTTTCACGAATGGGCAAGGACTCAACGACAATGACCGCGACAGGGCTTTCCGGCCGCTCTGTATTCCTCGTCGAGGACGAGGTGATGATCCGAATGATGGTTGCGGACATGCTGGAGGAGCTGGGCTACAAGGTCGCAGCCGAAGCGGGCGACATCACCGAGGCGATGCGGCTGGCTCAGGCCACCGAGTTCGACATTGCCATCCTCGACGTCAACGTCAACGGCAAGGTCATCTCACCGGTCGCCGACGTCATCAGGGCCAAGGGCTGCCCCTTCATCTTCGCGACCGGCTACGGCTCGTCGGGCCTGCCGGAGCAATACCGCGACCGGCCCGCGCTTCAGAAACCGTTTCAGCTCGACGCGCTCGGCAAGACCATCGAGGCCGCGCTGCGCGGCGGCTAGGCTAGCCGCTACTTCAGCATCGCGCTCAGTTCTTCGGAAAACGCTTCATTGGTGCGGTCGAGCCGCAGCGGCGTAACCGAGACGTAGCGCTCGCGCAGCGCCGCGAGGTCGGTCCCCTCGGCCGGCGTGTCCATCATCGCTGCGCGCTCGAAGCCGATCCAGAAATAGGGATTGTTGCGGCCATCCCTGCGCTCGTCGATCCTGAGGAAACCGAGGTTGCGCTTGCCCTGCCGCGTGACGCGAATGCCGAGCACGTCTTCCGGCGCGCAGGAGGGAAAGTTGACGTTGATGACCGTCTCCTTGGGAATGCCGGCCTTGATCACCTTGCGAAGGATGTCGGGGCCGAATTTGCGCGCGGTGTCCCATGGCAACCGCTCGCGCGTCTCGACGTTGAATTCCTGCGACAGCGCGAATGACGGGATGCCCAGAATGGTGCCTTCGAGAGCGCCGGCAATGGTGCCGGAATAGACTACGTCCTCGGCAACGTTGCGGCCTTTGTTGACACCAGAGAGGACGACGTCGGGGAGCTTGGCGCCGAGAATATGGCGCGCGCCCATGATGACGCAGTCGGTCGGCGTGCCTCGCACCGCGAAGTGCCGAGGTCCGACTTCGCGCAGGCGCAGGGGATCGTTCAGCGACAGCGAATGCGACACACCGGACTGATCGAGTTCGGGCGCCACCACCCAGACGTCCTCGGACAGAGCGCGTGCGATCTCCTCCACGACCTTGAGGCCGGGAGCGTTGATGCCGTCGTCATTGGTGCAGAGAATGCGCATGCCGGTGGTTGATTCCTGAGCTGGTATCAGGTCGTCTTATCCCCCTGGGACCGATCAGGCAAACCGGCTTCGGCGCAGACCTCACCCGTGATTCCCGCTCATCGCCGCAACGCAGCAATTGCCCCTTCCGCTAGCGGCGGACTCGCCATTGCGGCAGGAAGCGAGCGAGCCTGCCCTCCGCACGTAATTGCATCGCTGGCACGACCGGGATCGTGGCGGGCGATGTTTCAATCACACCGAGCGCGTTGAGTTGCGCGATGGGCGGCTCCGCCACAGGCATCTGCGGATAACGACCCCGTGCCAACGTCACCGCCTGGTCAAAATCCTCGACATTGACGCCGGCCTTCGCTCTGCGGCCTTGAATGAGTGCGTCGTCCCAGAGCCGTGCGATGTCGATATCAAGCACGCCACGCAAACGCTGATCGACAGCCTGGATGCCGGCACCTGTCACCGCCCATTGACGGCCGATCCAGAAGATGTCGCGGTGCAAGGCCATGGACGTTGGTTTCGCGTTCGCGGGCGGGCGTCAGGATAGCCGGCCGCCCGATCTTCGCAACCAAACGTTTCCGCGCTTCAGCCCGGCAACACGCGGTTCCTGCTCGACGCGAATGCGGTGACCTCTTCACTCGAAAACGCCTCGTTACTCGCGAGCGATCGCCTTCAACCCGCCCATATAGGGCTGGAGTACGCTGGGAACCGCGATCGAGCCGTCCTCCTGCTGATAGGTCTCCATCACAGCAATCAGCGCGCGGCCGACGGCCGTGCCGGAGCCGTTCAGCGTGTGCACGAAGCGCGGCTTGCCGTCCGGGCCGCGCGAGCGCGCGTCCATGCGCCGTGCCTGGAAGTCGCCGCAGACCGAGCAGCTCGAGATCTCGCGGAACATGCCGCCATCGCCCTGCCCGGGCATCCACACTTCGATGTCATAGGTTTTTTGCGACGAAAAACCCATGTCTCCTCCGCAGAGCGTCATCACGCGATAATGCAGGTCGAGCTTCTGCAGCACCTGCTCGGCGCAGGACAGCATCCGCTCCAGCTCGTCCTTGCTGGTCTCCGGCGGCGTGATCGAGACCAGCTCGACCTTGGTGAATTGATGCTGGCGGATCATGCCGCGCGTGTCGCGCCCGGCAGCACCCGCTTCCGCGCGGAAGCATGGCGTCAGCGCGGTGAGCCGCATCGGCAGTTGCTTCTCGTCGAGAATGGATTCTCGCGCGAGATTGGTGAGCGACACTTCCGCGGTGGGGATCAGGCCGAGGCGCTCAGTCTTCAGTCGCTCGTGGTCGGGCTCTGCAAGCAGCTCGCCCTTGATCGCCCAGAACTGGTCGTCCTCGAATTTCGGCAACTGCCCGGTGCCGAACATAACTTCGTTGCGCACAAGGAGCGGCGGGTTGATCTCGGTGTAGCCGTGCTCGGTAGTGTGCAGGTCGAGCATGAACTGACCGATTGCGCGCTCGAGCCGCGCGAGCCCCTTCTTCAGTACGACGAAGCGCGCGCCGGAGAGCTTTGCCGCCGCTTCGAAATCCATGTAGCCGAGCGCGGTGCCGAGATCGTCATGCAGCTTCGGCGCAAAACCATAATTGCGCTTGGCACCGAACACGTGGCGCTGAACATTGCCGTGTTCGTCGACGCCATCTGGCACGTCATCGAACGGAATGTTCGGGATCGCTGACAGCTCTTTGGTGAGCTCCTCGTCGGCCGCCTTCGCGGCGGCCTCGAGCTCGGGCATCGTGGTCTTCAGCTCGGCGACTTCGGCCATCAGCTTGGCCGCCCGCGCCTCGTCCTTGACCTTCTTCGCATCGCCGATTTCCTTGGACGCCGCGTTGCGCCGTGCCTGTGCCTGCTCCGAAGCCAGGATCGCCGCCCGCCGACGCTCGTCGATCGCGAGCAGCGACGCCGACAGCGGCTTCAGTCCTCGCCGGGCGAGTCCGGCGTCGAAGGCGTGCGGATTGTCGCGGATCGATTTGATGTCGTGCATGGCTGTTTTCCCGTCATGGCCGGGTTCATCCCGGCCATCCACGTATCAACCGCCTTAGATCAAGTCGTGGATGCCCGGGTCAAGCCCGGGCATGACGAATCATCGGCTGTACAGCGGTATGATCGAGCGAAAGTGCCCTACTCCGCCGGATTGGCCGGCGTCGACACGTCCGTACCGGTGGCCGCCTGCGAGGCAGCCGCCTTCTTCTCCACCATCGACACAGCGATGATCGATCCCTCGTAGAGCGCAAGCAGGGGAATCGCGAGCGAGCACTGGCTGAGGATGTCAGGCGGCGTCAGCACGGCTGCGATGATGAAGGCCAGAACAATGAAATAGCGGCGCTTCTCGCGCAGCATCTTTGACGTAATGATGCCGACCCGCCCGAGCAGCGTCAGGATCACCGGCAGCTGGAAGGCGATGCCGAAGGCGAAGATCAGCGACATCATCAGCGAGAGATATTCGCCGACCTTGGGCAGGAGCTGGATCTGCGCGGTCTCGTCACCGCCCACCTGCTGCATGCCCAGCGAGAAGCGCACCAGCATCGGCAGCACGACGAAATAGACCAGCGCCGCGCCCATCACGAAGAAGAACGGGGTCGCAACGAGATATGGCAGGAAGGCCTGCTTCTCATGCTTGTAGAGACCGGGCGCGACGAACTTGTAGATCTGCGTCGCGACGATCGGGAACGAGATGAATCCCGCACCGAACAGTGCGAGCTTGAGCTGCGTGATGAAGTATTCCAGCAGCGCCGTGTAGATGAATTTGGAGTTCTCTGCACCCGCGACCCACACGAACGGCCAGACCAGCACGTTGTAGATCTGCTTGGCGAAGAAGAAGCAGAAGATGAAGGCCAAACCAAAGCCGAGCAGCGCCTTGATCAGCCGCGAGCGCAGCTCGATCAGATGGTCCATCAGCGGGGCTTTGCTGGCCTCGATATCGGCGTCGCTCATGACGCTTTGGCGTCCTTGATCGCTTCGGATGCGGTGTCCTGCGCAACCGGTGTCTGCTCGACCTCACGGGTGATGGCGAGCGGCTCATTCGCGGCCGAATGTGCCTCCGCTTCCACGAAGGTCTCGGGGGTCGGCGCTTCGGGGGGTGTCGGGCTTGCCGGCGGTTCGACAGCAGCCGTCGCCGGCGTCTCGGCTGGCTTGTCGAGCGCATCGACGCGGAGCGCGTCGCTCACGTCCTTCTGGAGGGAAGTCATCAGACCGCCGCCGGTGAAACCGGAGGCGGCTTCCTTGACCTCGTCGAAGCTCTTCTTGAGGTCGGCCATCTCGGCCTCGCGCATCGCTTCCTGGAACTGGCCCTGGAATTCGGCGGCCATCTTGCGGGCCTTGCCCATCCACTGGCCGACCATGCGCAGCACGCCCGGAAGCTCCTTCGGGCCAATGGCGACCAGGGCAACAACCCCGATCAGGACCAGCTCACTCCAGCCGATGTCGAACATGACGTCTTCCGTTCACGCGAAGCCACGACCGGCCCAATCCCTCACGTGCAGGATCGGGTCCGCTTCCCGCGTCTCGCGTGCTCCTGGCTCAGACGGCCTTGCTGCCGACGTCGGACCGTGCCGCGGTCGGCGCGGCATTGTGCTCGATGGACTTCGAGGGCTCCTGCTTCTCGGCGGGCTTGTCGTCGTCCTGCATGCCCTTCTTGAAGGCCTTGATGCCCTGCGCCACGTCGCCCATCAGATCAGAAATCTTGCCACGGCCAAACAGCAGCAGGACCACTGCGATCACCAAGATCCAGTGCCAAATGCTAAGTGAACCCATCCTGCAACCCTCCAAACGCGCATGGCCGGGACCCGGCCGATCTTGACCGGAACGTAGGCTTGGCAGGCCTCAAAAACAAGGACCAAGGCAGTGCCAATTCGCTGTTGGCACTACGTAATCTTGCTAGTGTTAACCGGCCGCAAGGGGCCCCGTGGACGGCCGGAGGATTACTCCTCGCTGCCGCCCTCATTGCCGCCTTCCGGCGGGGTCTCGGGCTCCACCGCAGGCGCCAGCGCCAGATCGAGCTCCTCGCCCGGTTCCAGGGGATCCTCGTCCTCACGCAGCGCCGGGTCGTCCGAGGGCGTCGGCACGCTGAAGCCGGTCGGCAGGCGCGAATCCAGCAGGCCCGTGCCCTTCAGCTCCTCGAGGCCCGGCAGATCGCCGAGTTGTTCCAAGGTGAACTGCGACAGGAAGTCCTCGGTGGTTCCGAAGGTCAGCGGACGGCCCGGCGTCTTGCGGCGGCCGCGCGGCTTGATCCAGCCCGTCTCCAGCAGCACGTCGAGCGTGCCCTTCGAAGTGACGACGCCGCGGATCTCTTCGATCTCGGCGCGCGTCACCGGCTGATGGTAGGCGATGATCGCCAGCACCTCGATCGCCGCGCGCGACAGGCGCTTGGTCTCGGTGCTCTCGCGGGTCATCAGCCAGGCGAGATCGCCGGCGGTGCGGAAGGTCCATTTGTTGGCGACCCGCACGAGGTTGACGCCGCGCGAGGCATAATCGACCTGGAGCTGCTCGAGCGCAGCCTTCACGTCCACGCCCTCGGGCATGCGCTTGGCCAGCGTCGCGGTGTCCAACGGTTCACTCGAGGCGAACAGCAGCGCTTCCAGCAGCCGCAATTCTTCGGGACGTGCCTGGGATTCGTTCTCCATCGGCTCGGCCTCTTCTACCCGCACTTCAGCCAGGCTTGCCATGGCAGCTTCTCCTTCTTGCACTTAACCGACCGGCGCATCGGGCGCAGGCGCTGCGTCCGCGACCGGTTTCGGGCGCCCTTTGCGGAAATAGATGGGCGCAAACGCCTCTTTCTGGTTCAGTTCGAGCTGACCTTCACGCACGAGTTCGAGCGCGGCTGCGAAGCTCGAGGCGAACACCGTCGCGCGCTGCGTCGGATCGGCGACGTGACGGATCAGGAAATCGTCGAGCACGCCCCAATCGTCCTGCTCGGTGATGCTGCCGACCAGACGCTCAAGCGTGGCGCGCGCCTCGGCGAGCGACCACACGGTACGCTTGGCCAGATGCACACTCGCCAGCACGCGCGACTGGCGCTGTGAGGCATAGGCCGTGAGCAAATCGTACAGCGTCGCGGTGTATTTCGGATGCCTGATCTCGGCGATCTGCTCGGGCTCGCCGCGCGGGAAAATGTCGCGCAGCAATTGCTGCCGGTTCATCAGCCGGTTGGCCGCTTCGCGAATGGCTTCGAGACGACGCAGGCGATTGGCGAGTGCGGTCGCCATTTCCTCGGCGCTCGGGCCTTCCGCGCTCGGCGGTTCCGGAAGCAGCAGGCGCGATTTCAGGAAGGCGAGCCAGGCGGCCATCACCAGATAGTCGGCGGCAAGCTCGAGCCGGATCTTTCGTGCGGCTTCGATGAAGTGGAGGTACTGGTCGGCCAGCGCCAGGATCGAGATCTTGGCGAGATCAACCTTCTGCTGCCGCGCCAGCGCGAGCAGCAGGTCGAGCGGGCCCTCATAGCCCTCGACGTCGACCACCAACGCCGGCTCGCCCTCGGCGAGCTCTGCGGGCCGGCCGGTTTCAAACGATAGAATTTCTGCGGTCATGCGGATGCCGTGGTTGCGGTCAATGCGTCCCGTTGCGCATTGTCGTTGCTGTGAAGCGGCGTGCCGGCCGCCAACATGGCGTGATTTTGCCCGCCAATGCTTCCCCCCAGCGCCTTCATCGGCACGTCATTACTCATTAACAAACCCTGGAACCCGATTGCGCTGCGAATCACCTGAGCAATCATTGTCGCAGAAGTCGTCATGGGATGGACCGGGTCGGCGGCGCCATCCACGGGAATGCTGTGACCGGCGAGATTAGCCTCAATCAGCCGCGCCGTCGTCATTTCCCCAACAGAGACGGCGACTTGCATCGATATCTCGAAGCCAAGCCTGAAGGGAATCGCGTTCGATGGGCATTCGGCACGGACAAACACCCGCGCAGGGGCGGTCAGTTCCGTTCCGGATACGCCGGTAATGAAGGCCCGCGTGGTCATAGGGCCGATTAACGCTGCCCCGGAAAGGGGGTCAAGGAAACGGCCGCTAATTCCTCTGGACGAAGCAAGACGGCAGGCCGGCCGACTTCAGATTGTTGCAAGTCTGCACCGCCTCGTCGGCCGTGCCATACGGTCCAGCGAAGGCGCGGTAGACGATGCCCTTGCCCTTGTCGGTCAGATCGACCCGCTTGATCACCGGCGAGCGGGAGCCGAGCACGCTGCCATATTTGCTCTGGAGAACCCGGTAGGACGCGGCGGCGCTATCCTCGCTCTGCTGCGAAGACACCTGCACGACATAGCCGCCACCACTGCTCGCGGGGGCAATCTGCGTCGGATTGGTTGCAGCCATCCGCTGCGGCGGCTCGGCCTGCGGCGCCAGTGAGAGCGGCTGGTTGGCGCTGGCATTGGCCGAGGTCGGCGGCGTGCGCAGCGCGGCGGCCGGCTTCGGAGAAGCGGCTGGTTTGGCCGACGGCGCGGCGGCCTGCGGCACGGCGCTGTCGGTCTGGTCGCCCTTCACAGCCACGGTCTTGATCGCGCGCGGCGCGCTGTTCGGCATCGTCCCGTTGCTCGGAACCGGACCGCCCGGCGGCGGAACATTGGACGGCGACACGCTCGCAACCGGCGGCGGATTCGCATTCGGGTTCAGCGGCGGAAACACCACGCGGGGACCCGCTGCCTTGGCGTTGACGTCGACGGGGGCCTCTTCGCGCGGCACGATCTTCTCGCTGCCGTCGCCGCTCACCATGCGGTCCGGCACCTTGGCCGAGTCGGACGGCGCCGGCACGATCTTGGTCGGCGTGTTGTCTGCCTTGATGATCGGCGGCTCACCGCTGCGGGGCGAGCCGATATAGGTCTTGTAGGCGAAGGCTGCACCAGTGCCGACCACTGCGAGCGCAAGGATCGCAGCGACCGTCATCATGCCGCCGCGCGACTTCTTGGGCTCGTCGAGATCGGCCTCGGGATAGTCGCTCTGGAATGCGTAGGGGTCGTCCGGATAGGCCGGCTCACGCTGAAAATCCTGCTCGCCCGACTCAAGCCGGCCATAGAGCGCATCGTCGTAGCGCGCCGGATCGGGCTGCTCGTAGGGCGCCTCGTAAGCTTGGTGCTGAGCCTGATCCTGATGGTAGGCTTGATCCTGATAAGCCTGATCCTGATAGGCGCGGCCCTGATAGGCCTGCTGCGGCGGATGATACTGCGGCTCGGGCGCGGCCGGCTGGGCCGCATAGCGATGCAGCGGATGAACCGGATTCACGGCAACGGGATCGTCAGGCTCCGGCGCGGGCTGCGCCTGCACGTTGGCACGGCGCATCCATGAGGGCGGCCCTGGCTGAGCCTGCGGCGCGGGCTCGGCATAGTCCTGCCGATAGTCGTCCTGCGAATAATCGTCGTCCTGATAGCTCTGCGTCGGTGCGGGCGCTGCCGGGCGCGCGCCTGGCCGGCCCTGCGCTGCGAACGGGTCGGTCTGCCCGATCAGGCGGGCGAGTTCGGCCAAGGGATCGCTGTCCGCCCTCCCATGCTGATCGGCGTCGCGACCATAGTCATCGGAAGGAAGAGATCTGTTCTGATATCGATCGGCCATCGTGATGATGCGTCCCTTCGGGAAAGCCGCGCGCCCCTCGACCAAGGCACGACTTTCGACCCACAAGGCTTTCAACCAAGTCTAAGCGATCCGGCTTCTGCCGGTACCCCCAAATATTCCCCTTAAGTAGTTCGCCCCAAACTACCGCATCTCGTCCGGAGCATGGACGCCGAGGATGGCGAGGCCCGATGCCAGGACAGAGACGACGCCCTGGACCATGGCCAGTCGCGCCTTCGTAAGATCTGCATCATTATTGATAATGAAGCGTAAATAGGGCAAATCGCGCCCCTTCGTCCAAAGTGCGTGAAATTCGCTCGCTAAGTCATAGAGATAAAAGGCAATACGGTGCGGCTCGTGGGCGCTGGCTGCCGCTTCCAGCATCCGCGGATAAATTGCAAGGTGCTTGAGAAGATCGAGTTCGACGGGGTCCGACAGCCGTTCCACGGCCGACTCACTGAGCCAAGAGATGCGCTTGTCGGAATCCTCAGGCAGGTCCGGGAACACCTCGGCGCGCGCATTGCGGAAGATCGAGTGGCCGCGGGCGTGGCCGTACTGGACGTAGAACACCGGATTGTCGCGCGACTGTTCCATGACCTTGGCGAGGTCGAAGTCGAGCACCGCGTCGTTCTTGCGGTAGAGCATCATGAAGCGAACGGCGTCCTGACCGACTTCATCCACCACCTCACGCAAGGTGACGAAATCCCCGCTCCGCTTGGACATTTTCACCGGCTCGCCGTTGCGCAGCAACTTCACGAGCTGAACGATCTTGACGTCGAGCGCGCCCTTGCCTGAGGTCGTCGCCTTCACCGCCGCCTGCATGCGCTTGATGTAGCCGCCATGATCGGCGCCCCAGACGTCGATCATCTCCGCAAAACCACGGTCGAACTTGTTCTTGTGGTAGGCGATGTCGGAGGCGAAGTAGGTATAGGAATTGTCCGACTTGATCAGCGGGCGATCGACGTCGTCCCCGTAGGCGGTCGCCTTGAACAGCAGCTGCTCGCGGTCTTCCCAATCCTCGACCGGCGCGCCCTTCGGCGGCGGCAGGCGACCCTCGTAGATGTCGCCCTTGGCCTTGAGGAAATCGATGGTCTCGGCGACCTTGTTGTTGCCGCTCTCGATCAGCGAGCGCTCGGAGAAGAACACGTCGTGGCGGATGTTGAGGGCGGCGAGATCGTCCTTGATCGCGTCCATCATCATCGCAATCGCCTTGGCACGCACCGTCGGCAACCACTCGGCCTCGCTCATCGCGCGCAGCTTGTCGCCGTGCTCCTTCGCCAGCGCCTGCCCGACCGGCTTGAGATAGTCGCCGGGATAGAGCCCTTCCGGGATCGCGCCGATATCCTCGCCGAGCGCCTCGCGGTAGCGCAGGAACGCGGAGCGCGCGAGCACGTCGACCTGCGCACCGGCGTCGTTGATGTAATATTCGCGGGTGACGTCGTGGCCGCCGAACTGCAGCAGGCTCGCCAGCGCATCGCCGAACACCGCGCCGCGGCAATGGCCGACATGCATCGGTCCGGTCGGATTGGCCGACACGTATTCGACATTGACCTTGGAGCCGCCGCGGACGCGGCCGTAATCGCTCCCCTCGCGCAGCACCGTGCGCAGCGCCTCGGCCCAGGCGGCGGGCTGCAGCGTCAGGTTGATGAAGCCGGGTCCGGCGACGTCGACCTTGGCGATCAGCGCATCCGCCCGCAGCCGCTCAGCGATCTGCTCGGCGAGGTCACGGGGCTTTGCCTTTGCCTCTTTCGCGAGCACCATGGCAGCATTGGTCGCCATGTCGCCATGGGAGGCGTCGCGCGGCGGCTCGACCACCACGCGCGAAAAATCGATGCCCTCGGGCCAGTTGGCTTCCGCGGCGAGCGCGCGGCAGGCGGCGTGCACGCGTGCGAGCACGTCGGCGAACAGATGCGGGCTTGAGGATGTGTCGGGCATGGCCGCCGCCTAACGCAAATCCGGGGTCGAGTCAAAGAGCCGCTGGTGCTCGGTCAAGGCGAAACGGTCGGTCATTCCGGCAATGAAATTGCCGATCCGCCGGGCCCGGTCGCCCTCGTCGTCGCCTTGCGCCCCTACCAGCCATTCCGGCGGCAGGTCAGCGGGAGATGATAGGTACTTTGCAAACAGGTCGAACAGGATCTGTTCCGCCTCGGCCATCACCCGCATCACCCGCTTGTGGCGGTACATGTGCCCATAGAGAAACCGCTTGATGGCAGCCTCCTCCTCGGCGACCGCGGCGGGGAACGCGATCAGCGCCCGGCTCTGCTGCCGGACGTCCTGGGCCGATTGCGGCCTGACGGCGGCAATGTTCTTCTGCGCCTCCGCGAACACCGCACCGATCAGATGCGAGATCAGCTCGCGCACCAGCTCAGCGCCGCGCCTGACGTCTTCGAGGTCGGGGTAATGCGCCGCGGTGTCGGCGATGATCTCCGCGGTCAGCGGCATCACCTTGAGGTCGTCGAGATGGAACAGCCCTGCCCGCAGGCCATCGTCGATGTCATGGGCATCATAGGCGATGTCGTCGGCGATCGCGGCGACCTGGGCCTCGAGCGAGGCGAAGCTCCAGAGCTCGAGGTCGTAGGTCCTGATGTAGTCGGCGATGCCGACGGGAATGCCGTGCTCGCGATAGCGTCCGACAGGCGCGCCGCTGCGGTCGGTGAGCGGCCCGTTGTGCTTGACGATACCCTCGAGCGACTCCCAGGTCAGGTTCAGCCCGTCGAACTCGGGATAGCGGTGCTCCAGCGAGCCGACGACGCGGAGCGCCTGGGCATTGTGGTCGAAGCCGCCGAAATCCTTCAGGCAGGCGTCCAGCGCGCGCTCGCCGGCATGGCCGAACGGCGGGTGGCCGAGATCATGGGCGAGCGCCAGGGTTTCGGTGAGGTCCTCGTCGAGCCCAAGCTGCCGGGCCAGCGCCCGGGCGATCTGGGCCACCTCAAGCGAATGGGTCAGCCGGGTCCGGTAATGGTCGCCCTCATGGAACACGAACACCTGGGTCTTGTACTTCAGGCGGCGGAATGCGGTCGAATGGATCACCCGGTCGCAATCGCGCCGGAACGGGCTCCGGGTCCGGCTCGGCGGCTCGGCGACCAGCCGGCCACGGCTGCGCTCGGGGTCGCAGGCATAGGGCGCGCGGGGGGCTGCCATTCCGACGGACACGACGAATTTAGTCCCTATCCATTTGATTCTGCGTATCCTTGCACTTAACTATGCCGGACGCGGGATACCAAATGAATTGGGTATGACGTGGCCCTATCGGAGACGAACTATGACCACCCCTGTGACCATCAGTGACCGCGCCGCCCGCCGGATCGCGGAGATCCTCAAGGGCGAAGGCACAGGCGCGATGCTGCGCATCTCGGTCGAGGGCGGCGGCTGCTCCGGCTTCCAGTACAAGTTCGACATCGACCGCGCGCGCGGCGACGACGATCTCGTGATCGAGCAGGAGAACGCGGTGGTCCTGGTCGATTCCGCCTCGCAGCCGTTCCTGGCGGGCTCGCAGGTCGATTTCGTCGACGACCTGATCGGCGCCTCGTTCCGCGTCAATAATCCCAACGCGACGGCCTCCTGCGGCTGTGGCACCAGCTTCTCGATCTAGCCCGACACAAAATCTCGAAAACAACCCCATGCACAGTAGCCGGGACGCCGGCATGGCGCATTTCGGCTTTTACGAAAATCATTTGACCCGTCGGGCAAAACAGGGGTAAGGTGTGATCATCGCGAGGTCTCCAAGGGGAGCTTAACGGAACGCATACGCGGCGGGTTCAGCCCAACGCCGAAGCGGCCGCCTGCCCCAGTCCAAATTTCCGACTAGAAATCTCTTCAGCGACGCCGATAGCGGTAGTCAATTATCCAATGCGCATTCTCGATCGTCTGCTCTGTTGCCTCGCCCTATTCCTCGCAATCGCAGCCCTCCCCATGCCTCCCGCGCATGCTGCCGTCACCTGCCCGTTCATCAGCGCCCAGGAGCTCACCGGCGCGATGCCGGCGCTCAAATGGTCGCTGATTTCAAATCAGGACGGCCGCGGCTGCATCTATCAGGGCGGGCGCGGCGACACGATGATGCTGACCGTGTTCCGCAATCCCGACAAGGACCGCGCCAAGGAGTTGTATGCGACCTTCGTCAAGACGCTCGGTGAGCGCATGCCGCTTGGCGCGGTGTCCGGGATTGGTGAGGAAGGCCAGGGCGGGACGACCGCCGCTGACGCGCAGCGCCAGGAGGCCTCGGTCGTCGCCTTGTCCGGCGATTGGATTCTCCAGATCAGCGTCTATCCGACCGGCCGGCGCGCCGATAGCGCGCTGCTCGGGCCGGTCACCGAAGCCGCGCGCATTGCCATCGCCAATGTGACCAAGAGCAGCGAGCGGTTCGGCGATTGCGAATGGCTCAACGCCACGGATGCCGACGGCTTTCTCGACAAGAGCACGCTGCAGGTCCAGCGAACCGGCGCCGGCAGCTGCATGATGTTCGATCGCGAGGCCAACACCATGGCTGTTGCGGTGATCACGATGTCGCGTGACACGGTCATCAGCATGATGAAGCGCGCGGGTCCCTGCCAGCACGTGGCGATCCCCGAGCTCGGCAGCGAAGCGTTCGGCGAGCATTCCTGCACCAAGGGCAACGGCAACGCCGTCAACATCTTTGTCTGGAAGAACGGCAGGCAGGCTTCGATCCTGTTCGCGCCGGTCAAGCCGCATCCGGAATCAGGCTCGGTCGAGCATCTGAAAGCGGTCGCAGCGCGAGTCTATGGAAAGCTTTAGGCGCCGCGTTAGAGCATGACGGTGGAGGTTCGATCGGCCGGCCTTCTACACCTCTCCCCAGCGGGGAGAGGTCGGATTGCGCAGCAATCCGGGTGAGGGGCTGCGCCCAACAGTGAGACCAGAGCCCCTCACCCGGACCGCATCTTCGATGCGATCCGAGCTCTCCCTACGGGAGAGGTGTTCGGAGTTCGTGGATTACACCGATTCAACCAAAACGCATTCCGCTTTACGCCCCGGTCATCTGCCTTTCCTCGTCCGTCCACTCGACCTCGTCAGGCATCAGTTCCGGCCGGAGCGGCGCCTCCTCCGTCATCACGTGCCCATCCAGCGCACGCAACAAGGCTACGGCCAGCGCGGGCTTGCGCAGCGGCTTGGCCAGGAAGTCCGACATGCCGGACTCGCGGCAGATCCTGACGTCCTCTGGGAAGGCGTTGGCGGTCAGCGCGATGATCGGCAACGCCGCGAAGCGCCCTCCCTCCGCGCGGATCGCGCGGGTCGCGGCAAGGCCGTCCATCTCGGGCATCCGCACGTCCATCAGCACGATGTCGTAGTCGGCTTCGGACGCGGCCGCGACGGCTTCGACACCGTCGGTGACGACGCGCAGCTCGACGTCGAACGCACCCAGCATCTTGCTCACGACCATGCGGTTGACGGCATCGTCTTCCGCGACCAGCACCTTCAGCGGCCGGTCGAGGCTCGCAATGCGGGCCTTGAGCTCGTCGATCTCGTCACGGCCTGCGTCATGGTCGGACGTTTGCGCCTGGCTCCAGGGCAGCACCAGCGTGAAGCGGAAGGTCGAGCCCTCGCCCGGCGCCGATGTGACGCCGATGGTGCCGCCCATCTGCTCGATGATGCGCCTGGAGATCGCAAGGCCGAGCCCGGTACCGCCGAAGCGGCGGCTGATCGAGGCGTCGGCCTGGGCGAAGTCCGAAAACAGCTGCCCGAGCTTTTCGGGCGCAATGCCGATGCCGCTGTCCGTCACGATCCATTCGACGGTCGCGAGCAGATCGCGGCGCGCCTGGCACACGGCCTTGATCGTCACCTCGCCATGGTTGGTGAACTTCACCGCGTTGGAGGCGAGATTGAGCAGCACCTGGCGGATGCGCGCGACGTCGCCGCGCAGCGTCGGCGGCAGGTTCGGATCGAGCTCGACCTTGACGAGGAGCTCCTTGCTCTTGGCGCTTGCGCGCACGACGGTCGCAAGCGTCTCGACCAGCGCTTGCGGCGCAAAGTCGATCGCCTCGAACTGGAAGCGCCCGGCCTCGAGCTTGGAGAGATCGAGGATGTCGTTGAGAATGCGCTGGAGATTGTCGCCGGACTCGCGGATCGTGATGACGGCTTCGCGCTGCTCCGCATCGAGATCGGTTTCGAGCAGCATGCTGGCAAGCCCGAGCACGCCGTTCATGGGCGTGCGGATCTCGTGGCTCATCACGGCGAGGAAATCCGATTTGGCGCGACTCTCGGCTTCGGCCTTCTCCGCGCGCCAGCGCTCGGTGACGTCGCGGCCGAAGCCGCGATAGCCCAGAAATTGCCCATCGCGGTCATAGGCTGGCTTTGCGGTCAGCGACCACAGCCGCGCTTCGCCGCCGGCGACGACCTTCAAATTCATCTCGTGCAGCGGCTCGGCATGCTCCATCAGGCCGACGACGTTGTAGGCGGCCGCCTTGTCCTCGGGGCAGAGCATGTCGAGCACGTCGGCGAACAGAGATCCTTTCAGCAGCGGAAGCGGCAGCTGCGCGACGTCGGCGAAGCGCTGCGGCACGTCGGTGAGATGCCCGTCGGCGTCGGTCTGCCACAGCCAGTCGCTGGCGTTCTCCTGAAAATCCTTCAGCAGCAGCGAGATGATCTCGGTCTGGCGCTCGAGCTCGAGCTGGGCCTTGAGATTGCCGAGGAACAGATTGCCCTGCGAGACGATGTTACGCGCCATGAAGAACGCGAACAGCATCAGGAACACCGCGGTCACCAGATAGGGCCCCGTGCCGCACAGCAGCAGCGCACCGGCGCAGGCCACAGTCATGGTCGCGAGATAGACGAGGCCGGCGCGCGGAAAGGTCGACAGCGTAAAGGCGCCGCCGGACATCATGCCGACCATCAGGCAGGCCAGGATGAGCTGACTGGTCGGTCCGACCTGGCTGAACAGTGCCAGCGGCAGCGTGCCCCAGATCGCGGCGAGGAAGAATGCCTGCCGCATCATCTTTCGCGCCGCGCGCGGCGAAGCTTCCTGCGGTGGATTGCGGTGCGAGCGCTGCCATGAGCGCACCGCGAGCGAGGCGACCGCCGTGAGGGTTGCGCCCCAGATCGCGAGGAAGTCGTTCCAGCCCCTGCCCCAGAACAGGATCAGCACGATGGCGACGTTGAGCATGGTGACGGCCATCGTCACCGGGATTGCCCTCGTCACCGCATCGATCTGCTTGGCGCGGATGCGGCGCAGCTCGCGCTCGCTGAGACCGGCGATCAGGCCGTCCTCGATCTCGAAGCCGCCGAGCCAGTACAGGAATGCGCCGAACAGGCCGTCGCGCGGCTCAGTGGATTGTGAAGATTTGTCCTGCCATCCCATTCGAAAAACCTTTTCCGCATCAATGGCCCAGACCCGCCTTAAGCCGGGTTAATTTTGTGGGAGATTTTGCGGCGTCCTTGACGGGCGCGTTGGCAGTTTGTTCTAACCATGGCCCCTGCCCGGAGCCGCCCCCATGCCCATCAGAGTTGCCACCTGGAACGTGAATTCGGTTCGGCAGCGGATCGACCTTCTTCTGACGTGGCTGAAGGAGTGCCAGCCCGACATCGTCTGCCTCCAGGAGATCAAATGCGTCGACGAGGCGTTCCCGCGGCTGGAAATCGAGGCGCTCGGCTACAACGTGGTGACCCACGGGCAGAAGACGTTCAACGGCGTCGCCCTGCTCTCCAGGCTCAAATTCGACGAGACCAAGTCGGGGCTCGCCGGTGACGACGAGGATTCGCACGCCCGCTTCCTCGAAGGCGTGGTGACGCTCAAGCGCGGCGTGCTGCGCATTGCCTGCCTCTACCTGCCCAATGGCAATCCGGTCGGAACCGAGAAATACCCTTACAAGCTCAAATGGATGTCCAGGCTTCTTGAGTATTCGAAGGAGCGCCTCAAGACCGAGGAGCCGCTCATCCTCGCAGGCGACTTCAACGTCATCCCGCACGCCCGCGACGTCTCCAATCCCGCCGCCTGGACCGAGGACGCGCTGTTCAAGACCGAGACACGCGAGAGTTTTCAGTCCCTGCTCGGCCTCGGCCTGACGGACGCCTTGCGCGCCGTCACCGACGAGGGCGGGCTCTACACTTTCTGGGACTACCAGGCCGGGGCCTGGCAGAAGAACCAGGGCCTTCGCATCGACCATCTGCTGCTGTCGCCGCAAGCCAGCGACAAGCTCGCCAATGTCGGCATCGACAGCTATGTGCGGGCCTGGGAGAAGCCGTCGGACCACGTGCCGGTGTGGGCGGATCTGGATCTGGAGGCGGCGTAAGGCCGCCTCACCAGATTACTCGCGACGGCCTTGCACCCACTGTTCCAGCATTTGCAGGCACATGGCGCGGTCGTCGTCCGACGCCTTGGCTAAGGCGCGGTTGTAGTTTTCCTTGATCCAGACTTCATCGGTGCCGGCACTGTCACGCGCGAGCGTCAGCCACATCAGGCCGCGCGCGGCCTGCCGCGGCAGGCGGTCGCCGTTGAACAGCATCTGGCCGAGCAGCGCCTGGGCCTCATGCTGGCCCTTCTGGGCGGCAAGGCCGAGCCAGCGTGCGCCGTAACGGAAATCCTCGCGCGAGGCGTCCGGCGTCTTCAGATAGAGCCGGGCGAGATCGTATTGGGCATCCGCATTGCCGAAATAGGACGCCGCATAGGAGAACATCTCCCGCGCCCTGTCAGGATCGGCCTTGACCTTCGAGTTGGGGATGCCGTTCAGATAATAGCGGCCGAGCGCGACGAAGGCGTTGGCCACGACCTGCGCCTGGGCCGTCAACGGGCTGTCTTCGGCGTGCGCATTCGCAATCCGGGTGAAATAGTCGAAGGCGCGCACATCGTCCTGGGCGACGCCGTCGCCGCTGGCGTACATGCGGCCGAGCTTCCATTGCGCAATGGGATGACCGCCCTCGGCGGCATATTGCAGCGCGCTGAGCGAGGTCTCCTGGGGCGCGGCCGGCGCCGACCTGCGCACTGCGGCCGCCGAGCCGGGCAAGGTGGTCACGACCGGGATGGCCGCATCCTTCGGGTTGACAGGCGCACCGTCGAAGGCGAGCGCCGGCGCGGCCAGCGCGGTAGCCCCGAACACAAACGCAACTATGGCACGCCTAGATGTCCGCATAGCACTGTTTCTCGTGCGCGCCGCCCGGATGGGTCACTGCCCCCCCGACCGCTGGTCCAACCTGCTGAGCATATTTCCAGAGCGCACCCGACGTATGGTTAGTCGCGCGAGCGCTCCATTTGGTCTTGCGCTGAGCCAGCTCAGCGTCACTCAATTTTACGTTAAGAGTCCCGACGTCGGCGTCGATCTCGATGATGTCGCCGTCCTCGAGCAGCCCGATCGGCCCGCCGACCGCAGCCTCCGGCCCGACATGGCCGATGCAGAAGCCGCGCGTGGCGCCGGAGAAACGGCCGTCGGTGATGAGCGCGATCTTGCCGCCCATGCCCTGGCCGGTCAGCGCCGCGGTGGTCTGGAGCATCTCCCGCATGCCGGGGCCGCCCCTGGGGCCCTCGTAGCGGATCACGATGACTTCGCCTTCCTTGTAGGTGCGGTTCTGGACAGCCTCGAACGCATCCTCCTCACGGTCGAAGCACCTGGCCGGACCGGTAAACTTGAGGTTGGACATTCCCGCGACTTTCACGATCGCACCTTCTGGCGCCAAATTGCCCTTCAGACCGACCACACCACCGGTCTCGGTGATGGGCTTGTCCGCCGGGTGCACCACGTCCTGGTGCGGATTCCATTTCACGCTTTTGAGGTTTTCGGCGATCGTTCGACCGGTGACCGTAATGCAGTCGCCGTGGAGAAATCCGTTGTCGAGCAGCGTCTTCATCAGAAGCGGTATGCCACCTACTTCAAACATGTCTTTGGCGACATAACGGCCACCCGGCTTCAAATCCGCGACATAAGGTGTCTTTTTGAAGATTTCGGCGACGTCGAATAAGTCAAACTTGATGCCGGCCTCATGCGCGATGGCCGGCAGGTGCAGTGCAGCATTGGTCGAGCCGCCGGATGCCGCCACGATGGCCGCGGCATTCTCGAGCGCCTTGCGGGTGACGATGTCGCGCGGCCGAAGGTTGGACGCGATCAGGTCCATCACCTTCTCGCCGGCGGTCATGCAGAACGCGTCGCGGATTTCGTACGGTGCGGGGGCGCCGGCCGAGTAAGGCAGCGCCAGCCCGATCGCCTCCGAGACCGTCGCCATGGTGTTGGCGGTGAACTGTGCGCCGCAGGCGCCCGCCGAGGGGCACGCCACGCGCTCGATCTCGTCGAGGTCCTCGTCGGACATGGCGCCGACCGAGTGCTTGCCGACCGCCTCGAACATGTCCTGCACGGTGACCTGCTGGCCGCGGAAATTGCCGGGGAGGATCGAGCCGCCATAGATGAAGATCGAGGGCACATTGAGGCGGACCATCGCCATCATCATGCCCGGCAGCGACTTGTCGCAGCCCGCGAGCCCAACCAGCGCGTCGTAGGCATGGCCGCGGACGGTCAACTCGACGGAATCGGCGATACATTCGCGCGACGGCAGCGAGGAACGCATGCCGTCATGACCCATGGCGATGCCGTCGGTGACGGTGATGGTGCAGAATTCGCGCGGGGTGCCGCCGGCGGACGCGACGCCCTTCTTCACCGCCTGCGCCTGGCGCATCAAGGCGATGTTGCAGGGGGCGGCTTCGTTCCAGCACGAGGCGACGCCGACGAAGGGCTGATGGATCTGCTCGGTGGTCAGACCCATCGCGTAGAAGTAGGAGCGATGAGGCGCGCGCGCGGGGCCTTCCGTCACGTGACGGCTCGGCAGCCTCTGCTTGATGTTGGCCTTGGCGTCCATCGCGACCAGTTTCCTCGGGTCCAGTTTCCTTGGCCAACCCTTGTCAGTTCAGGAACATCAGACCCAAGATTTGAATCGACCTTGGGATTTCCCGCCGCCTGCAAGGGACCAGCCGGCCCCTGAAACATTAGAGAGATTTTATTCATGTTCAGGTGTGGCCAAAAAGCGGCGTCGATGCGAACGACTGGTGATGAGGGTTAAATCCGCTGTGAGTGTTGCTCTGACAGCACAATCGTTACCGGGAAGACACGCGCCGGCTTACTCCCATACCCTCGCAGAGATGACATCTCGCAATCTCTGATTTCATGATGCGGGGCGCGCGACCTGCTTGACGGCGATGGCGCGCGGCGCCGTGACTGAGTCGGAGCGACCAAGCAAGCGAAATCATGATTTTCAGAAACCGCAGTCGCGATATTGCTTTCTCGCAAGCCGGAAATGCGAGCCCACCTCGACGAAGTCGAGGTCGATGCACTGCTGGCCGTGGCGGACCTCCGTGAGCCCCTCGCAACGGAGATATTCGATGTTGATGCGCCAGCGCTTCTCGGCCGGGGAATAGGTTGCGAAGTCGTGCTGGGCGCTGGCCGGTCCTCTGCACAGGCTCGCAATGTACTGGCGGATTTCAGGCGGCAGGGCGCCGATATGCTCGGGATTCCAGGGATCGTCCTTGGATGGCGAGCTTCCCCTTGAATCGGCCGGCAGTGCGCTCGCGAGCAGAAGGCAAGCTCCGAGAACAAGTGCGCGCATCAACATTTCAGGCACCTCCGTGAGTGAGGGCTGCGTCAACCTTAGTCCCTTTCAGGCCGAGCAAGACGCAGAAAGTCGAGCGGTAGTGCCGTCCCCCGTTACCGGTCGCCCACTGCCCCGCGGTAAACGCGCATTGACTCACATAGGGTACCCCCCTATCTTACCCTGATGTCACACACGATCAAGCACAAGTCGAAGCTCATCGGCCGCGTCCGGCGCATCAAGGGGCAGCTCGAGGCCGTCGAACGCGCGCTGGAGTCGGAGATCGGCTGCGCCGACGTGCTGATGCTGGTGGCTTCGGTGAAGGGTGCGATCAGCGGCCTCACCACCGAACTGCTGGAAGACCATATCCGCCATCACGTCGTGGATCCCGCGCACGAGAAGGATCCGGAAAAGGCCAAGGGCGCCGCCGACCTGATCGACGTCGTCCGAACCTATTTGAAGTGAAGAGATGACCGACCTGTCTCACCTGCTCCAGCAGAGCAGCGCGAACGCGTGGCTGTTCGTACCCAGCGCCATCCTGCTCGGCGCGCTGCACGGACTCGAGCCAGGCCACTCCAAGACCATGATGGCCGCTTTCATCATCGCGGTGAGGGGCACCGTGTTCCAGGCCGTGCTGCTCGGCCTGTCGGCGACCGTCTCCCACACCGCGATCGTCTGGGCTGTCGCGCTCGCGGGGCTGTATTTCGGCCAGGAACTGTCCGGGGAACGCAGCGAGGCGTATCTGCAACTGGTGTCCGCGGTCATCATCGTCGGCATCGCCGGCTGGATGGTCTGGCGCACCTGGCGGGATCAGAACCACGAACACGAGCACGACCATCATCATCACGACGAGCCACAATCCATGTCCCTCGCCGGGTCGTCGTTGTCGCTGGAAGTGTTCGAGGACGGCGTGCCGCCGCGCTGGCGGATCCGGAGCGAAGGCGATGCGCTTCCCTCTGCCGGCGACGTCAAGGTGACCACGATCCGCGAGGACGGCGCGAAGCAGACCTTCGCGTTTGCCGCCCGGGACGGATATCTCGAAAGCATCGACGAGATCCCCGAGCCGCATGCGTTCAAGGCGCGCGTGACCCTGGGCGCCGACGCCGTCGAGATCATCTTCGAAGAGCACGATCACGACCATATCGATCTCGGCGACGAGGACGACGCGCACGCGCGTGCCCATGCCGCCGACATCCGCAAGCGCTTCGCAGGGCGCACGGTCACGACGGCGCAGATCGTGCTGTTCGGCCTCTCCGGCGGACTGATCCCCTGCCCCGCCGCCATCACCGTGCTGTTGCTCTGCATTCAGCTGAAGCAGTTCAGCCTCGGCTTCGTCCTGGTGCTGTCCTTCGGCATCGGGCTCGCGATCACGATGGTGTCGGCCGGCGTTCTCGCAGCCCTCAGCCTGCGCCACGTCGAGCGTCACTGGGGCGGCTTCACCCGCTACGCGCGCCGCGCGCCCTACGTCTCGGCAGCCCTGATCGTCTTCGTCGGCCTCTACACCGGCTGGACGGGGCTGCACGAACTGATGTTGTGAGCGACGACTGACGCCCGGAACGGGTCGCAGGCGCGTATTAAGCGCGCTGCTCCGCGCTGCGATCAAAACGCGCAAACACGGTGCTGGTCAGACCGCCCAGCAGCGTCCAGAACACCAGGCTCGTCACCGTCACCGCGGTGACGAACTGATGCGTCAGCGACGACGGCACGTTGGTCTCGATATTGGCGAGCTCCGGCGCACCGATCAGATGCGGCAAGATCAGCAGGATCACGCCTGATATTGCCGCCGGCACCGTGCGGCGGAAGGCGATCAAAGCGAGCCCTCCTGATGTCGCCAGCACGGCGGCGAGCCACCAGATCTGCCGCGACAGCAGCGGCGCCGAGGGCACGCCGGGCAGCTCCGGCGGCAGGCCGAGGCCCGGCGCCAGTGTAAAGACGGCAAAGCCGGCGAGGCCCCAGAGCAGACCTTCGTGCCAGGGCACGCTCGCACCGGTCGTTCCGCTGCGCACGGCGAAGAAGCCGGCCAGCAGCAGCGCGAAGCCGATCGCCGTCAGGACGTTGGCGGCAGCGGTATAGGCGTTTCGCTCAAAACCGTCGCGCGGCTCCCAGGCCCCGGCGCCATGGTCGTGGTCGCCAGCGCCATGGTCGTGGTCGCCGGCGCCATGCTCATGGCCGGCGTGGTCGTGCCCGGTCGCCGCCGGTTGCACCGCGAGCGCTGCGTCATGCCGATGCGTCTCGGCCGCCTTCTCGAAGACTTCCGCCTTCAGGATCAGGGGGACGGTGCCGAACTGCTGGACGACAGTGACGATGAGACCGACGATGAAGCCTGATATGACCGACGCGAAGACGATCGAACGAAACGTGCTCATGCCATCGCGGTTAGTGGCAGGGGAACGCGTTCGAGTGGCGGACGTCGTGAGCGGCGTTGTGGACGACGTCGATGTGGGAGAACCCGACCATGCCGACGACGAACACGCCGAGCACCATGGCCATCAGAGCCTGCGACAGCCGTCCCACCTGCCCGGCGGCGACCGGAAGCGTGACCTGAGTCGTGGCCTGGGCGTCGGCGAGCTGGGATTGGCTCATGGTCTATTCTCCATTGGCGATTTGCGGCTGTTCTAGCAGCTTCCGGGCGATGTCGCGACTGGTAAGATGCAGGCTTGTTCCGGACAAAATGCCCCTGCGGGCGATCTTGGCGCTGGCTGCGGCCCGAAAGACGGACTCAAACCGCTGGAAATAGCCGAGGCAGGCCTCCGGCGTGGGTGAGGTGCCGAGCAGCGTCCGGAAGGCGCCGCGGTGCACGGCGCAGATCGCGCCATGGCCGGTGACGGGAAACACCAGCGAGGCGATGTCGTCGCGCCAATGAGGCTCGCTGCTCAAGCGCGTCCCGCATGCGGCGACAGGATCATGAAGGCCATCGGTGATCTCCTGCGGACCACCCTACCACACAGCAGCCGACGTCCGGCAACGCGCAATCCGGGCGAGCTATGCTCGCCCTCTTTATTCCAAGACGGGCGAGCTATGCTCGCCCTCTTGGCCGCTGGGCCTGAGCCCAGGCTGCTTTGACGTCACGTGGCGGAGCGTCGATGCGCTTGATCGGCGTCAGCTCACCGGAGGCGGAGACGATGGCGGTCTCTTCGCGGCGGCAGTGCGGACAGACGAAGCGAACCTCGTGCGGCGCCGCCGACCAGCTCGAGCGTTTCACATTGGCAGCCATCGGCCATGCCTCGCAATGCGAGCACGACACCAGAAACCGACCGGGATCGAGCATACCCATTCCATAGGACTCCGTGTCCTGCCGCTCCCCTCTAATGATCAACCCATGTGAATCGTTCCGGTGCCCGAGCACCACGACGAACTGCGTGCGCGCTGTTCAGGGTGAAGCGGCTCGCGGCACACTATCAGCGGACGGCCGACGTCATCCTTCAGGACGACACCATTTTCCCGGAATTGCGACGAGAGGCGGCCTTGGGATGACGGGCTCCGTGACGCCCCTCAATGCGCGCCCTTGAGCGTGCAGGAGGTGCTGCAGGTGACCGTGTTGCCATGGTCGCACGCCTTGCAGGCTGCAACACACTGATTCATGTCGCGAGGATTGTAAGTGCTGTAGGTGCGCATCGGGCAAAGCGGGGTCGAGCCCGTGACATCCTGCTCCTGGTTGCAGGCCGCCGTCAGAATCGAAAACAACATGACCGCAAACAGACGCATGGGAGGTCAACCGTCGGACGAGCTACGTTCGCGGGCAATGTCGCATCGCAACCTTGCCCCGGGCATTCCCAACGCCAGGAGTGGCACTGCGCGACTCCCCGCTTCCCACCGAGGATGCGTCTGAATTGTTAAGAACGGCTTGCGATGGCACGACGCCTCGCAAAGACACGGATGCGGAAACACCGTGCCTTGCGGGGCATCGCGGCACTGTCCAGCGTCAGGCCGCGGCCCTCGTCGCGATCACCTGGCGCATGTCGAGCGCGAGTTGGCGGTATTGCTCCCCAAGCTTCAGGTAGAATTCCCGCTTTCTGCTGTCGGTGGCGAGCTTCGCAATCAGCTCGCATTCGGCGGTGAGCGTCTCGAACCGCTCCAGCCGGTCCTCAAGTTCTGTCATCGGCGTATCCCCATCAAACGCCCTAGGGACAGCAAACCTAAGCCCGGAAATTAGGTCACGACAAACATCGTTATAGGGTAGAATCAATTATTCACGAGCGGGCGGCTATTTGCTGTCCATCCGCCAGGCGCCATCCCAATTGGCCGCCGGCGGACGCGCCTCGAACTGTGCGATGCGAGCGAGCATCGTGCGCGAGGGCCCATCACCGGGAACGCTTTCGAGCGCTGCGTTGAACGCGGTGCGTGCGTCATCGAAGCGGCACGCGCGATAGGCGGCAAGGCCTTCGGCATAACGCGTGCGCAGGCTTTCCTGCGGCGCAGCCAGCGCACCTGCCCGGCCCATTACCTCGAACACCGGCTGCGGCACGCTCTGGCCGACCACCGCCAGACGATCGATCTCGCGCAACTCCAGGCGCACGCCGGTCGACTCCGCTGTCGCCTGCGAAATCAGGATGCGGGTACCGTAGACCTTGTTCGCAGCCTCCAGGCGCGACGCAAGGTTCACCGCATCGCCCATCACCGTAAAGCTCATCATCAGCTCGGAGCCGATGCTGCCGGTCAGGACCTCGCCGGTGGCGATGCCGATGCGCAGGTCGCATGGCACCGGCATGGCTCGGATGCCGAGGAGGTCGGGAAGCTGCTTCTGCAGCGCGGGCACCTGCTCGGCCATGTCGATGGCGGACAGGCCTGCGAGCAGCGCCTGCTCGTCCTCCTCGATGAAGGGCGGGCCCCAATAGGACATGATGGCGTCGCCGATATATTTGTCGATCACGCCGCGGTTGTTGCGGATCGGGCCGGACATCACCGTGAAATAGTGGTTCATCACCTTGACGAGGCCGCGCGGGGTCATGCCCTCGCTCATCGAGGTGAAACCGCTCATGTCGCAGAACATGATGGTCATCACACGGCGCTGGCCGTCGATGGCGACCTCGGGCTTGTCGATCAGGCCCTGCACGACCTTGGGATCGATGTAGCGGCCGAAGGTCTCGCGGATGCGCTCATTGTGGCGCAGCTGCTCGATCATGCGGTTGAAGGCGGCGGCAAGCTCGCCGATCTCGTCCTGGGTCGAAACCGTGATGGCCTTGTCGAAGCGGCCGGCCTCGACCTCGCGGGCGCCGGCGAGCAGCAGCCGCACCGGGCGGGTGATGCCGCTGCTGACCAGCAGCGCGAAGGCAAATCCGACCACGGCCGCGAGCAGCGTCACGAGACCTGAGATGATGATCGCCTGCCGCTGATGGCCGATCACCCTCGAGGTGCTCGCGAAAACCTGCTTGAGCATGTCGGCGCGGATCGCATCGATCCTCTGGTTGAACAGATCGCGCGTTGCATCGATGTGCTCGAGCGTCCCTCGTGCCTCCGCCATCTGCTTGGCATCGACCTGCTTGAGCAGCTTGGCGTGATCCGCGTTCATGTCGCGGCGCAGCTCGGTGACCGCAGTATCGATGCGCGTGTCGATCCGCGCCAGCGTGGCATTGTCCGACGGGGTCCTGGGATCCTCGATGATCGCGTTGATCAGCTTTTGCGCGCCCGACGTCTCTTCCTCGATCTTCCGGTCGGCTTCCTCGAATTCGTGCAGGCGCGCCGCATAGGCCTCCTCGTCCGAGGAGTCCTGCATCTTCATCATGACCATCCGCCGCAGCGCCACCGACCGCTCCAGCGAGCGGATATTGGCGCGCGCCAGGTCGCCATAGGCCGGGATGTAGCGGTTGGTCAGCTCGTCCAGGAGAACGCCGACCTGGCTCGACATCACCATCGACAGGATCGAGGTGATCAACATCAGGACGATCAATCCGAGGGCGATGCCGACGATCTTGCGCCGGATCGACTGGTTGAAAAGCGGCATGAGGGGGCAAAGGCTGAAAAGAAGGGTCTATGGAACTCAATACACCGGATTTTCCCTTGGGAACACGCGCAATCGCACCGTTCGTGGCGTGGAGAGCTCCCCGCAACCGGCGCGCGAGGCCCAATCGTTAACAAAGGTTAAAGCCCCTGCCGCTTCCGCTGTTTCGGAAGTTCCCCGGTTCCATTCCGTATTTTGCCGCATTGTTGAACCAGCGTGAGGAATGCGAAACGATGTCATGGCATCGTTTTGGTGTCGTCTTCGATTCTCAAGCCGCATGTCGTCGCGGACCTTGGTTTGTAGTGGTTTCGCAGGGGGACCATCGAATGAACCAGTGCCTACGCTCGCTCGCGTGTGTCGTTGCCGTGGCCGCCCTGGCCCTCCTTCCCACCGAACTGGCAGCGAAGAGCAGTCACAAATCATCCGCGTCGAAGAAGACGCACCTCGCGAAGGCCGGCAAGCAGCGTCATGCTGCGAGCGGCAAGCACGGCAAACATGCCGAGGCCAGGCGCAAGTCGAAGAAGCGGGACGAGGAGCCCGCGGACAAGCCCGCGCCGCCGGCGCTGACGGGCGACCTCGCCGCACTGAAAGATGCCATCGACTTCGCACGCAAGGGCAAGACCGACGACGCGAGCGCGGCGCGCGACCGCATTGCCGACCCGGCCGGACAGAAGGTCGCCGACTGGTTCATGCTGCGCCATTCCGAGAGCACGGCGCCATTCAAGCGCTACGCCGCCTTCCTCGCCGCCAATCCGGATTGGCCGAGCGCCGCGCTGCTGCGCAAACGCGCCGAGGCGCGGCTGTGGCAGGAGAAGAGCGATGCGGCCACCGTGCACGCTTTCACGATGGACCGGCCGACCAGCGCCAAGGGCAGTTTCGCACTCGCACGCGTGCTGCTGGCCGAGGGCGACAGCGACCGGGCCACGCGCCTCGTGCGCGCAGCATGGCGCTCGGAGGAACTGTCCGAACGCAGCGAGGAGGATTCCTACGAAGCGTTCCACGACCTGTTGCGGCCGGAGGATCATCGCGCCCGCATGGACAAGCGCCTTGGCGCCAAGGATTATGCCGGTGCACGGCGCGCCGCAAAGCGCCTCGGCGAGGATGCGCTCGCCATCGTCAAGGCCTGCGCCGCGGTCAACGGCAAGTCCAGCAAGGCCAAGGATTATCTCGACGACGTCGCGGCCGATGCGCGCCGCGATCTCGGCTATGTCCTGTGCCGCGCGCAATGGCATCTGCAGAAGGACCACATCGACGATGCCGCCGAAGTGATCCTGGCCGCTTCGCCCGACACCATGGGGGCCCAGGACACCGATGCGTGGTGGCGCGAGCGCCGCCTGCTCGCGCGCAAGCTGCTCGACCAGGGCAAGCCCAGAACCGCCTACGACGTGGTGCGCGCGGCCGCGGTGCCGGCGATGGAGGTCTATCGCGTCGACTACCATTTCATGTGCGGCTGGATCGCGCTGCGCTATCTCGACGATCCCAGGACCGCGATGGCGCATTTCGCTGCGATCGACGAAGGCTCGGCCAATCCGATCGCGCTGTCGCGCGCCCATTACTGGCGCGGCCGTGCGGCCGAGGCCATGGGGGCGACCGCCGACGCGCGGCAGAGCTACAAGGCAGCCGCGCGCTATCCGACCGCCTATTACGGCCAGCTCGCCCGCGCACGGCTCGGCCTCGAGGGGCTGGAGCTGCGCGCGCCCTCGCCCGTGCTGGCCGCGGCCGACACACTGCCTGCGGACGAGCGCGTGCGCGCCGCGGACATGCTGTATGGCATCGGGGAACGCGACGTGGTGCTCTACTACGCCGAGGATTTCGCCAAGGAGAGCACCGACGTCGCTGCCCTCGAAGCGCTCGGCGAGCTCGCCAGGCAGCGCAACGACGCCCGCGTCATGCTGGAGGTCGGCAAATCGGCGTTGGCGCGTGGGCTTGCGCTCGACCATTACGCCTTCCCGACCATCGGCATCCCCGAGCACAAGCAGGTCGCGCCCGCGATCGAGACCAGCGTGATCTATTCGGTGGCGCGCACCGAGAGCTCATTCGACCAGCGCGACAAGTCGTCCGCCAACGCGGTCGGCTTGATGCAGGTGACGCCGGAAGCCGGCCGCGACACCGCCAAGCGCTTCGGCGTGACCTATGACTGGGACAAAATGGTCTCCGACCCCGTCTACAACACGCAGATGGGTGCGGCCGAGCTCAGCGCGCTGCTGTCGGAATATCGCGGCAACCAGATCATGACCTTCGCCGGCTACAATGCCGGTCGCGGCCGGGTGCGCGAATGGGTGCAGGCGCACGGCGATCCCCGAGATCCCAAGGTCGATCCGGTCGACTGGGTCGAGCGCATCCCGCTGTCGGAGACGCGCAACTACGTCCAGCGCGTGATGGAGAACGTGCTGGTCTACCGGGCGCGGTTCGAGGGCAGCGGCGCGGTCGCCGGCAAGACCGACCAGCGTGTCGTGACGCAGGATGCCACCGCCAGGGCGACGCCGGTGGGGTTCAGGGGAGCGGAGTAGAAGCGGACCGGCCTCAATCCACCTTGATGTTCGCCGCCTTGATGATCGGCCACCACTTCGCGATCTCGGCCTTCTGTCTGATGCCGAGCGCCTCCGGGGTGAGCTGGTCCTTGGGTGTCATCTCCAGGCCCTGGCTTTCGAGCTGCTTCTTCACGGCCGGATCGTTGAGCGCTTCCACGGCGGCCGCGTTGAGCTTCGTGACGATGTCCTTCGGCGTGCCCTTCGGCACCCACAGGCCCGACCACAGCGTCATGTTGAAGCCCTTCAGGCCCGCTTCATCCGCGGTCGGGATGTCGGGCGCGGAGGCCAGGCGCTTGCTGTCGGTGATGGCATAGGCGCGGATGGTGCCGGCGCGGACCTGATTGATGGAGTTGGAGGTCTGGTCGACGATGATATCGATCTGGCCGGCGATGAGGTCGTTCAGCGCGGGCGCCGTGCCGCGGTACGGCACGTATTGCAGCTTGACGCCGGAAACGCTCTCGAAATAGACGCCGGCGATGTGGCTGCCGGAGCCGGCGCCCGCCGTGCCCGCGGTCGGCGGCGACGGTCGCGACTTCAGCCACTCCACCAGCTCCTTCAGCGATTTCGCCGGCACCGCGTTCTTGCTGACCACGATCATCGGGTTGCTCGGCAAGAGCACCACCGGCTCGAGGTCGGTGACGAGATCGTAATTGAGCTTGTAGACCGCGCCGTTGGCGACATGGGTGCCGAGATGGCCGAAGGAGATGGTGTAGCCGTCGGGCGGCGAGTGCACGGCGCGCCCCACCCCGATCGAGCCGCCGGCGCCGGTGACGTTCTCGATCACCAGCGGCTGGCCGAGCGACTGACGCATGCGCTCGGCGAGCACGCGCGCCATTGCATCGGACGGACCGCCGGCCGCAAAAGGAACGATGATGGTGATGGGATGAGAGGGATAATCGTCGGCGCGCGCGGCGCCGATGAAAGCGAGAAGTCCGATCAGCCCGGCCCAGGCGGCCTTTTTCATTGTCTGCTCCCCAGCGATGCGTTTTTGTTCTTGTCTCTTCCCGCGTACGGGAAGAGGGCTCATTCGTGAAGAGACGTGTTGCCGCGCTTAAAACTGCGAAAAATCGATCGGCTTGTGGCGATCGAGCGTGCGGGTGACTGGCGGCAGCGGGTATTTCAGGCCGGTGGCGCAGTTGAACAGCATCACGCGGTCATCCTTCGAGACGCGACCGTCCGCAAGGCTCTCCTTGTAGGCGGCGTAAGTCGCGGCACCCTCCGGGCACAGCAGCAGCCCCTCCTCGCGCGCGACCTCGTTGAGCGCCGACGAGATCTTGTCGTCGTCGACCGCGATCGCAAACCCCTTGCTCTCGCGCACGGCGCGCAAGATCAGGAAGTCGCCGATCGCCTGCGGCACGCGAATGCCCGATGCGATGGTGTGCGCGTCTTCCCAGCGCGTGGCGTGCTCGGTGCCGGCGTCATAGGCCCGCACCATCGGGGCGCAGCCGGAGGCCTGCACAGCGACCATGCGCGGGCGCTTCGATCCGATGAAGCCGATCTTCTCCAGCTCGTCGAACGCCTTCCACATGCCGATCAGGCCGGTGCCGCCGCCGGTCGGATAGAAGATCACGTCGGGCACGTCCCAGCCGAGCTGCTCGGCGAGCTCGAGGCCCATCGTCTTCTTGCCTTCGATGCGATAGGGCTCCTTCAGCGTGGAGGTATCGAACCAGCCGACCTTTGCCTTGCCTTCGCCGACGATCTTGCCGCAATCATCGATATAGCCGTTGACGCGATAGACCGTCGCGCCCTGCAGCTCGATCTCGCTGACATTCACCTCGGGCGTATCGGCCGGGCAGAAGATCGTGGTCTTGATGCCGCAAGAGGTCGCATATGCTGCGAGCGCCGCGCCGGCATTGCCGTTGGTCGGCATCGCCATGTGCTTGATGCCGAGCGCCTTGCCCATCGACACCGCCATCACGAGGCCGCGTGCCTTGAACGAACCGGTCGGCAGGCGTCCCTCGTCCTTGACGATGATCTCGCCGCCGCCGAGCTTCTTGCCGAGCTTGGGCAGGCGGATCAGGGGCGTCGTGACTTCGCCGAGCGAGACGATGTCCTTGCATTTGCGCACCGGCAGCAGCTCGCGGTAGCGCCACAGGTCGCCGGGGCGCTGCGCCAGAGCGTCCTTCGTCAGCGCCTTCTTCACGCCGGCGAGGTCGTAGCGCACGAGCAGCGGCTTGCCGGCCTTGGAGAGGTTGTGGACCTGATCGGCCGCGTAGTGATCGCCTTCCATGGCGCATTCGAGATGCGTGACGAAGGTCGGACGCTCGATGGTGAGGTTGTCGTTGTCGTGCATGGGATGATTTCCTTCTTATTTTGAGAACGGCTCTCCGTGACGGCGGCGGGCGCCGCCCTCACCGGTCAAATATTCAACACCCGCCCATAGGCATCCAGCACGGCTTCCTTCATCATCTCAGACAGGGTCGGATGCGGGAACACCGTGTGCATCAGCTCTTCTTCCGTGGTCTCCAGGTTCATCGCGACGACGTAGCCCTGGATCAGCTCGGTGACCTCGGCGCCGACCATGTGGGCGCCGAGCAGCTGGCCGGTCTTCTTGTCGAAGATCACCTTGACCAGGCCCTGGTCCTCTCCGAGCGCGATAGCCTTGCCGTTGCCGACGAAGGGGAAGCGGCCGACGCGGATCTCGCGGCCGCTCTCCTTGGCCTTGGCTTCCGTCAGGCCGACGGAGGCGACCTGCGGATGGCAATAGGTGCAGCCCGGGATCATCAGCTTGTCCATGGGATGCGGATGCAGGCCCTTGATCGCCTCGATGCAGATCACGCCCTCATGCTCGGCCTTGTGGGCGAGCATCGGGGGACCGGCGACGTCGCCGATGGCGTAGATGCCGGGAACGTTGGTCTTGCCGTAGCCGTCGATCACGATGCAGCCGCGATCGGTCTTCACGCCGAGCTTCTCGAGGCCGAGATTCTCGATGTTGCCGACGACACCCACAGCCGAGATCACCCGCTCGAACTCGGTGGTAACAGGCTTGCCCTTGCCGTCGTCGATGGTGGCAACGACGCTGTCGGCCTTCTTCTCCAGCTTCGTCACCTTGGTCGAGGACATGATCTTGATGCCCAGCTTCTCCAGCCGCTTGCGGGCGAGGCCTGCAATCTCGGCGTCCTCGACGGGCAGGATCTGCGGCAGCACCTCGACCACGGTGACGTCGGACCCCATGGTGTGGAAGAACGAGGCGAACTCGATGCCGATCGCGCCGGAGCCGACCACCAGCAGCGACTTCGGCATCCGCTCCGGCACCATCGCCTCGAAATAGGTCCAGATCAGCTTCTTGTCGGGCTCGAGGCGCGGCAGCACGCGCGGCCGCGCACCGGTGGCGACGATGATGTGCTTGGCCTGGTAGGTCCCCTCGCCCAGCGAACCCTTCGGGCCCTCGACGTCTGATTTCTTCACGGTGATCTTGCCGGGCGCGTCGATCGAGGCGGCGCCCCAGATCACGCTGACCTTGTTCTTCTTCATCAGGAAGCCGACGCCGTCGTTCAGCCGCTTGGAGACGCCGCGCGAACGCTGCACCACCGCCTTCGGATCGAACGACACCTTCTCCGCCGACAGGCCGTAGTCCTTGGCGTGCTGCATGTAATGGTAGATCTCGGCCGAGCGCAGCAGCGCCTTGGTCGGAATGCAGCCCCAGTTCAGGCAGATGCCGCCGAGATAGGATTTCTCGACGATCGCGGTCTTGAAGCCGAGCTGGGCGGCGCGGATCGCGGTGACGTAGCCGCCGGGACCGGAGCCGATGATGATGACGTCGAAGGATGTGTCGGCCATGGCGGCTCCCGTTCAACTCAAGACGCGACGCCGCGGGCGCGGCGATTGATGATGTAAGTTCTGACGAGCCATTCGAGGAGAATGGCCGCCGTCATGACGGCGAAGATGGTGAGCGTGATCGGCGCCCAGATGTTGCGTGACAGCGCCTCACCGGCCAGGAAGGCTGACACAACGATGTCGCGGCCCAGCGGGCTGAGGGTCGCTACCAGCGAGATCAACATCGAGATCCAGGGCCAGCGCGTCGTCATGCGCCATCTCAGACCATCATCATGACGGGGTTTTCGATCAGCTGCTTGAACGCGCCGATCAACTCGGCGCCGAGCGCGCCGTCGATGGCGCGGTGATCGCAGGACAGGGTGACGCTCATCATGTGCGCGATCTCGATCTTGCCGCCGCGCACGACCGGCCGCTCCTCGCTGGTGCCGACCGCGAGGATGGTGGCGTGCGGCGGGTTGATCACCGCGGTGAAGTGGCTGATGCCGTACATGCCGAGGTTGGACACGGCGGTGGTGCCGCCCTGATATTCCTCGGGCTTCAATTTTCGGGAACGCGCGCGCGCGGCGAAATCCTTCATCTCGTTGGAGATGGTCGAGAGCGTCTTGGTCTCCGCCTTGCGGATGATCGGCGTGATCAGGCCGCCGGGCATCGCCACGGCAACGCCGACGTCGGAATGGTGATGCTTGACCATGCCGCTTTCCGTCCAGCTGACATTACAGTTCGGGATCTTCTGCAACGCGACCGCCATCGCCTTGATGACGAAGTCGTTGACCGAGATCTTGTAGAGCGGCTTCTTCTCCTTGTCCTTCGGAGCCGCCGCATTGATCTCCTCGCGGGCGGCGAGCAGCTTGCCGATGTCGCAGTCGATGGTCAGGTAGAAGTGCGGGACGTTCTGGATCGAGGCGGTCAGGCGCTGCGCGATGGTGCGGCGCATGCCGTCATGGGGGACCATGTCGTAGGAGCCCGGCTCGAACAGCGACAGGATCTGCTTGTCCGACATGGTCGGCGCGATCGAGGGCGCGCCGTCGGACGGCACCGCGGCGGGCGCCTTGAGGCCCTTGCCGGATTTGGCCTGCTCGACGTCGCGCGCGACCACGCGGCCGTGCGGGCCGGTGCCGGTGACCATGCCGACATCGATGCCGGCTTCCTTGGCAAGACGCCGCGCCAGCGGCGACGAGAACACGCGGCCGGCATGGCCGTTGCTCTGCGTGGCCGGTGCAGCGGCTTGCGGCGCCGGAGCCGCAGCGGGAGCCGGCGCAGCCTTGGGCGCAGCTGGCGCAGGAGCCGCAGCGGGAGCCTCCGCAGCCTTGGGCGGTGCGGCCGAAGCGCTCGGCTTGGCGCTGCCAGCGGCCTTTACGTCCTCGCCTTCGCCGGCGAGCACCGCGATCACGTCGTTGACCGGCACGTCCTGCGTACCCTCGGGCACGAGGATCTTGGCGATCGTGCCCTCGTCGATGGCTTCGACCTCCATGGTGGCCTTGTCGGTCTCGATCTCGGCGATGACATCGCCTGACTTGACCTTGTCGCCTTCCTTCTTCAGCCACTTGGCGAGGTTGCCCTTCTCCATCGTCGGCGAAAGAGCGGGCATCAGGATGTTGATGGGCATGCTGACCTCACGAAGAACTTCTCAAAACGTCGCCCCCGAAAGTGAGGACGAACAGACCAGGTTTAGTTGCCGATGTCGCCCTGCCACAGGCGCTCATTGGCAGGGATGGAACGCCAATTCTTCATCATGGTGATGGAGCGGTCGTCGGCAAGGTCGATCCAGGCAATCCCGAACTTGTCGAGAATGTCCTTGGATCCCGGAAAGGTGACGGATTCGCCGATCACCACCAGCTTGACCTTGAACAGAGCGAGCGCGCCGGCACACATCGAACATGGCGACAGCGTGGTGTACATGACGGTGTCGTGGAACGAGATCGCGCCGGCTTCGCGCAGGCAGCTCATCTCGCCGTGCAGGATCGGATTGTTCTCCTGCACGCGGTTGTTGTGGCCGCGGGCGATGATCTCGTCGCCGCGAGTCAGCACGGCGCCGATCGGCAGGCCGCCTTGCGCGATCGAGGCCTCGGCCTCGCGGATCGCCTCCAGCATGAAATCGTAGTGGTGAGCTTCGATCGCCACGGTCAGTGCCCCTTCCCGCGCGGCGTCGTGGTGCCGGTGTCGGTGGGACGCTCGATCTCGGCCTGGAACATGTCGAGGATCCGGTTCAGCGCGTCCTCCTCGGTGTATTCGCTCTCGCGCGCATAGGCACGCGCGGCGTGGCGGGCGAGATCGACGAGCAACAGGCCCCACATGTCGGGCTCCTCGAAGGCGCGCTGGAATGCCATCGACAGCCCGCCATCCAGCACGAACACGCGCAGGATCTCGACCGCATCATCGCGGGTCATGACGTCGGGCGGCAGTGGCTGCTCCTTCGGGCCTGCCATGGCCTACCTGTAGCAGACGGCTTTGGCGGCCTCGACGACTTCCGCCGCCGAGGGCAGCGCCAGCTTCTCCAGGTTCGCGGCATAAGGCATCGGCACGTCCTTGCCGGAGACGCGCGCAACCGGCGCATCCAGATAGTCGAAGGCGTTCTCCATGATGCGCGCGGCGATCTCGGCGCCGACGCCGCTCTGGGCCCAGCCCTCTTCCACCGTGACCGCGCGGCCGGTTTTCTTGACCGAGTTGATGATAGTCTCGGTGTCCATCGGACGCAGCGTACGCAGGTCGATCACCTCGGCTTCGATGCCCTCCTTGGCGAGTTCGTCGGCGGCCTTCAGCGCATAGGTCATGCCGTTCGACCAGGAGATGATGCTGACATGGCTACCGGAGCGGACGATGCGCGCTTTGCCGATCGGGATCACGAAGTCGTCGAGCTTCGGGACTTCGCCGGTATGACCGTAGAGCACCTCGTTCTCGAGGAAGATCACCGGATTGGGATCGCGGATCGCGGCCTTGAGCAGGCCCTTGTAGTCGGCGGCGGAGAACGGCGCGACCACCTTGAGGCCCGGGACGTTCGAGTACCAGGCCGAGTAATCCTGGCTGTGCTGGGCAGCCACGCGCGCAGCCGCGCCGTTGGGGCCGCGGAACACGATCGAGCAGCCCATCTGGCCGCCGGACATGTACAGCGTCTTGGCTGCGGAGTTGATGATCTGGTCGATCGCCTGCATGGCGAAGTTGAAGGTCATGAACTCGACGATCGGCTTCAAGCCGGTCATTGCGGCGCCGACGCCGACGCCGGCAAAGCCGTGCTCGGTGATCGGAGTGTCGATGACGCGCCTCGCGCCGAACTCCTGCAGCAGGCCCTGGGTCACCTTGTAGGCGCCCTGATATTCGGCCACCTCTTCGCCCATCACGAAGACGTCGGGGTCGCGGCGCATCTCTTCGGCCATGGCGTCGCGGAGCGCTTCGCGGATGGTCTGGGTGATCATCGCGGTGCCTGCAGGCACCTCCGGATCCGGCTCGGCGACGGCCTGCGGCGCCGGTGCCGCCTTGGCCGCAGGCGCCTCGGCCTTCGCAGCGGCGGGCGGCGCGGACTCCGCAGCCTTCGCGGCCGGTGCAGGCGCTTTCGCAAGATCGGCGGCGCTCTCGCCGTCGGCGAGAATGGTCGCAATCGGCGTGTTCACCGCGACGTCGGCGGTCCCTTCCGGGATCAGGATCTTGCCGAGCGTGCCCTCATCGGTCGCCTCGACCTCCATGGTGGCCTTGTCGGTCTCGATCTCGGCGATCACGTCACCGGACTTGATCGTCTCACCCTCTTTTTTAAGCCACTTGGCGAGGTTGCCCTTTTCCATCGTGGGCGACAACGCGGGCATCAGCACTTGAATTGGCATATCGACTCCAAAAGAAAGCTTGCGCGCGTTTAGCGGTAAACGTCGGTCCAGAGCTCGGCGGCATCCGGCTCTGGATCATGCTGGGCAAAGTCGGCGGAGGCATTGACGATGTCGCGAACCTCGGCGTCGATCGCCTTGAGGTCGGCCTCGCTCACCTTGGCCGCAAGCAGGCGATTGCGCACCTGCTCGATCGGATCCTGGTCGTGACGGACCTTTTCGACCTCCTCGCGCGTACGGTACTTCGCAGGATCGGACATCGAGTGGCCGCGATATCTGTAGGTCTGCATCTCCAGGATGAAGGGACCCTTGCCGGCGCGGCACCAAGCCGCCGCCTCCTCGCCCGCGGCCTTGACGGCGCGGACGTCCATGCCATCGACCTGCTTGCCGGGGATATTGAACGAAGCGCCGCGCTTGGAGAAATCCTGCTGCGCCGAAGCGCGCGAGACCGCGGTGCCCATGGCGTAGCGGTTGTTCTCGATGACGTAGATCACCGGCAGCTTCCAGAGCTCCGCCATGTTGAAGCTCTCATAGACCTGGCCCTGGTTGGCCGCGCCGTCGCCGAAATAGGTGACGCTGACATTGCCGTTGCTGCGATAATTGTTGGCGAAGGCAAGACCGGTGCCGAGCGAGACCTGAGCGCCGACGATGCCGTGACCGCCGTAGAAATGCTTCTCCTTGCTGAACATGTGCATGGAGCCGCCCTTGCCCTTGGAATAACCGCCGCGGCGGCCGGTGAGCTCGGCCATGACGCCGTTGGCCTCCATGCCGGTGGCAAGCATGTGACCGTGGTCGCGATAGCCGGTGATGACCTGATCGCCCTGTTTCAGGGCCATCTGCATGCCGACCACCACGGCCTCCTGGCCGATATAGAGATGGCAGAAACCGCCGATCGCACCCATGCCGTAGAGCTGGCCGGCCTTTTCCTCGAACCGCCGGATCAGGAGCATGTCGCGAAGCGCCTTCAGCTCTTGCTCCCTGGTGAACTCCGGAGGCGAACCGCCGTTGGTTTTGTCCTGCTCAGCGCTTGCGGCGGCTTTCTTGGGTGCGGCCATGGGAATTCCGGGTCAGAGAAATCTAAGTCCTCTCTAACCTAACTCAATCGCGTGTGAAAGCACTGCAGCGGCATGCCACGACTTTCATTATGCCGCACTGCAACGTGGCCGAAATTTTGCAAAACCTTTGGCGCCGATCAGGCAACATTTGCTCCGCAAGAACGAGAGCTCTGCACGCAGACGAGGCAACGACATCGGCCACGCATAACTCGGGCGTTGAGCCCCGGTGCGTGTCCGATTCGAATGGCCGGGCCTACCAGCCCAGCTCGCGCAAATACGCCGTGCGGGCGGCAACGCCGGTGTGCGTGAAGTCGGTGAAGACCCCATCGACGCCGAGCCGGAAAAATTTGAGATATTCCTGGACGGGATCGGCGTGATAGTCGGCCGCCAAATATTTCTTCTCGTTCCGGAACGTGAAGACGTGCACGAACAGGCCGAGCTTGTGTGCGTCGGCGATCAGGCTGGTCGCCTGCTTTGTCGAAGCGTCCGGCGTCGATCCCTTGTACGGCGAGCCGTCGGCGTTGGCGTCCTTCCACAGGGCGATCTTGAGCGGGACGATATAGGCCTTCCACGGACCGATGCCGTCGGCATAGGTCTTGATCTCGGCAAGGCCCTCGGGCGTCAGCATCGCATCGTAGAGGCGCGCATCACCCGCAGCCGTCCAGTCGAACGGACGGGAATTAGTGATGTTGTTGAGCAGGACCTTGCCGGTTTTGAAGTCGATGCCGTTGCCGTCGATGAGCTGGACCTGTCGGGCCTCAAGGCCATGGCTGCGCATGTATTTCAGGCTGCCGGGCTCGAAGCTCTGGACGAAGATCGGGGCGTCCTTGGTGTTGAGGCCGTTGTCCTTGATGATCTTGATCAAGGCATCCTCGAGCGGATGGCTGCCCGGCACACCACAGCCACTGGCGATGGCCTGCGCATTGTTCCAGGTCGGGTTCTTGGTCTCCGGGTAGACCAGGATGGTCCGCCCGGTCTCCTTGCTCTTGGCCTTGGCGATATCGAGGATCTCCTGGAAGCTGATCACAGGGAATTTGCCGTTGAACACCTTCGGCCGCTCGTTGGCCGCATCGTAGGTGGTGCCTCCGATCCACTCCCTCAGCTCGGCCATGGTGAAGTCGGTGATCGACCAGTCGTTGGTGTGATCCTCACCGTCGACGATCAGTGACTTCAGCACCGATTTGGGATCGGCGGAATCGGTGAGATCGACGAGGTAGTCGGCGGGCGTGCCGGCGGCAGCCGGTGCCTTGACGCGCACACCTGATACCGTGCGCTTGCGGGCTGCGACCGCCGCATTGGTCTTCGCCACCTCGGCCACGTTGGTGTTGTCGGCCAGCCACGGATTGTGGCGCGCGACCAGGACGCAATCCTTGGTGAGGTGCAGGTCTTCTTCGAGCGCATCGGTTCCGAGCGCTGCAGCGAGGTCGTACGAAGCCTCGGTTTCTTCGGGCACGAGGCCGGGCACGCCGCGATGTCCAAGGATCAGCGGCGCCTTGCCATCAACGGTCAAAAAGGGCTTGGCGCTGGCCGCTGTCGTCTGCGCGAGGGTCATCGACGGCGCCAGCAACGCCAGCGCTGCCGCGCCCAGCATCGCTCCAGCTTGCATCTTACGCTGATTGTTCGTCATGGCCCCACCTCCGTCTGTGCCTGGCATCGCGTCGTGCGCGATCGGGCTGTCGTCTTGTCTCAATTCTCTGACAGACGAATGACGAAGGATCGAACAGTCACGGATGTGCACGGGCGGCGCCGCTGTGGCGACGCCCGTGCCTGCTCGATCAGAAGAAGCCGAGCTTCTTCGGGCTGTAGCTGACCAGGAGGTTCTTGGTCTGCTGGTAGTGATCGAGCATCATCTTGTGGGTCTCGCGACCGACGCCCGATTGCTTGTAGCCACCGAATGCGGCATGGGCGGGATAGGCGTGGTAGCAGTTGGTCCAGACCCGGCCGGCCTGGATCGCCCGGCCGAAGCGGTAGCAGCGGTTGGCATCGCGGCTCCAGACGCCAGCCCCGAGGCCATAGAGCGTGTCGTTCGCGATCGCGAGCGCTTCGTCATCGGTCTTGAAGGTCGTGACCGAGACGACGGGCCCAAAGATCTCCTCCTGGAAGATCCGCATCTTGTTGTTGCCTTCGAACACCGTCGGCTGGACGTAGAAGCCGCCCGACAGATCGCCGCCGAGTTCGGCCCGTCCGCCGCCGGCCAGCACCTTGGCGCCCTCCTGCTTGCCGATGTCGATGTAGGAGAGGATCTTCTCCAGTTGCTCGCCAGAGGCCTGCGCGCCGATCATGGTATCGGCCGCGCGCGGATCGCCCTGCTTGATCGCCGCGACGCGCTTCAGCGCCCGCTCCATGAAACGGTCGTAGATGTCGGCGTGCACCAGCGCCCGGCTCGGACAGGTGCAGACCTCGCCCTGGTTCAGCGCGAACATGACGAACCCTTCGATCGCCTTGTCGAAGAAATCGTCGTCCTCGGCGGTGACGTCCTTGAAGAAGATGTTCGGCGACTTGCCGCCGAGCTCCAGCGTGACGGGGATGAGATTCTGGCTGGCATATTGCATGATCAGCCGACCCGTCGTGGTCTCGCCGGTGAAGGCGATTTTTGCAATGCGCGGGCTGGATGCGAGCGGCTTGCCGGCTTCGAGGCCGAAACCGTTGACGATGTTGAGCACACCGGGCGGCAAGAGATCGCCGATGATCTCGGCCCAGACCATGATCGAGGCCGGCGTCTGCTCGGCGGGCTTGAGCACCACGCAATTGCCGGCGGCAAGCGCGGGCGCGAGCTTCCAGCAGGCCATCAGCAGCGGGAAGTTCCAGGGAATGATCTGGCCGACCACGCCGAGCGGCTCATGGAAATGATAAGCGATGGTGTCGTGATCGATCTCGCCGATCGAACCTTCCTGGGCGCGGACCACGCCGGCGAAATAGCGGAAATGATCGATGGCGAGCGGCAGGTCGGCGGCGCGGGTCTCGCGGATCGGCTTGCCATTGTCCCAGGTTTCGGCGACCGCGAGCCGCTCAAGATTTTCTTCCATGCGGTCGGCGATGCGATTGAGGATCGCTGCGCGCTCGGCGACGCTGGTCCGTCCCCAGGCGCCCTTGGCGGCATGGGCGGCGTCGAGGGCCGCGTCGACGTCCTGCGCGTCGGAGCGCGCGATCTTGCAGACGATCTTGCCGGTCACCGGCGAGGCGTTGTCGAAATATTTGCCGGCCAGCGGCGCCACGAACCTGCCGCCGATGAAATTGTCGTAGCGTTCGGCGAAGGGATTCTGGGTGACGCCGAGGAATTCCACCTTGTTCATTGATCACTCCCGATGTTGATGTTTGCGCAAATCGTCGTGTGCTCACGACTTGCGCCGACGATCTCGCGGGAGGTGTTTTCTGTCAGCCCGGGTGGATGCGATGGCGGGACGGACCTGTCGCAGTTCTGCGACAGTCAGTGCTTGAGCTCGAACCGCTTCAGCTTCCGGTGCAGCGTGGCGCGGCTGACGCCGAGGGCCTTGGCGGCGGCCGACACATTGCCGCCGGCGCGAAGCAGCGCCCGCTGCAGCACCGCGCGCTGACCGCCGGCGAGATGGTCTTGCGCGGGTTCGCCGCCGAGAAGGTCGGCTGCCGGCATCGGCTGCAATGGCCTGCCCGGCGCAATCCCGAGCGCTGCGCGTGCGGTCCGCGTCGCACCGATCACGAGATCGTCCGCATCGACCGCGACGAGGCCGACGGACTGGCCGTCCGGCCCCTGCGTCAGCACGATGCGGGCATCGGCGAAGGCGCGGCGAAACAGGTCCGCCTCGATGCGCCTCGCCGCCTCACCGGCCGCGAGCGCGATCAAGTTCGAGAACGCATCGGTGCGGTCGGCGCGGCAGGACGAAACGTCGAGCACGCCGGCAAAGGCCGCCTCGTGGTCGTAGATCGGAACGGCGGTGCAGCTGAGCAGCGTGTTGCGGGTGAAGAAATGCTGGTCGCGATCGATCGTCAGCGGCCGCTGCTCGACGACGCAGGTGCCGATGCCGTTGGTGCCCTCGTGCTCCTCGCTCCAGAGCGCACCGGTCCACAGGCCCCAGGATTGAAAGGTCGCATCGTCGGCCGGCGTGCCACGGCGGTCCACCGGAACCCCCTCGCCGTCCGCGAGCAGCACGCAGCAACCGGCCGCACCGACCGCCTGATAGAGCCGGTCCATGGCGCCCTGCGCGGCGGCGAGCAGCGGCGCGATGCGCTCGCGCGCCTGTCGAAGCTCGACGTCGCTGAGCCGCAGCGGCGCGCTGCAACCGCCGGGATCGAGATGATGCAATCGGGAGGAACGGCGCCACGAGGCCACGAGCGCGGACCGAGCCGCCTGGCCTGATGCGATGGCGGCTTCGACACGAGCCGCGTGATGCCGGGGCATTGACCCATCCATCACCGTTTCCTCCGAAAAGCAGTCTAGGCGGCGCCCCTCGCAACCCGATTGATCTCCGTCAACCTTTCGCAGCCATGGCGCCCGGACAAGCAATCTCCCCTGGCCATGCCGACGTCAAGGCGGCGGCCCGGTCGCGGCTCTACGACCTTCGGAATAGTCCGGGCGGCTTTCGTATGTGGCGGAAAGCGCTAGTTCTGCGGGATCATCCGAACCAGATCGTGCGGATTGACGTAGTCGAGCTGGAACCGGGCTCGTTCATCCAGCATGTCGGGGTCGATCTTGTCGGTGCGGAGCAGCGAGACGCGCTGCTCGCTGCGGGTGCGCTCGCGCTTGAGCTGGGCGAGCTCGCTGGTCAGCGCGATGATCTCCTGGTCGAGCTCCTGGCGGGCGTTGAGGCCGTACTTGCCGGTATAGGCGTTGACGCCGAAATAGCCGACGATGGCGGCCGCCATCGCATAAAGGGCGAGACCGGTCAGGATCGATTTGAGGCGGGCGCGGGAGACCATTTTGGCAGGATGGGCCAGCTTGGTTAAGGGAGTGCTAATTTAGCCAAGCCGTCATTCCGGGGCGGTGCGTAGCATCGTCAGGTGCGCAATTGCGCACCCGCGACTGCGGAGATTCCGGGTTCGGCTCTTCGAGCCGCCCCGGAATGACAAGTCCATCGGCTGGTTATTCGACCTCAGCCGTGATGCTTGGCAACATGCGCCGCAAACGCGTCGACATACGCCTGGAGCACGCCCTTCAGCGAGTCCTTGGTCAGGTTGCCCTCGGCATCGAACGCGTCGCCGACCGCGTTCAGATACGTCTCGGGCTGCTGCATGATCGGGCCGGCGATGCCCGGCAGGATGTTCTGGAGCGTCTTGGCGGCGCTGACACCACCGAGCGGGCCCGGCGAGTTGGAGATGATGCCGACCGGCTTGCCGTTGAACGAGCTCTTGCCATAGGGGCGCGAGGCGACGTCGATGGCGTTCTTGAGCACGCCCGGGATGGCGCGGTTGTATTCCGGCGTCACGAAGATGACGCCGTCGGACTTCTGGAGCTTTTCGCGGAAGGCGAGCCAGTCGGCCGGCGGCGCGCCCTCGAGATCCTGGTTGAAGAACGAGATGCCGGCGAGGGTGATGACCTCGAGCTTGAGCGAGGCCGGCGCGAGCTTGACGAGCGCATTGGCGATCTTCAGGGAGAAGCTCTCCTTGCGCAGGCTGCCGGCGATCACGACGATGTTGTAGGCCATCAGATTATCCTTGGTTTGTCTTGAAACCTCGAGGGGGAAGTGCCGGGCGGCACTTAAGCGATCCGGGTCGATGGATGCAAGTGCATGAACCGATCCGATTTGGAAACGCTGAGTTTCGCGAAAGCAGATGGTCGCCCGAAACAATCAGGCCGCCAAGCGGCGGCCCGATCTTTCGTGCACTCTGAAAGCCAGCTCAGATCGTCGGATTCCAGGCCGACGGGATCAGGCGATACTTGGCGCCGTCCTTCTCGACATGACCGACCGACGGGAACGTGAAGTGGAAGCCGACAACGGTCGCCTTCTCAGCTGCCGCCATGTCGTAGAATTTGTGTCGCGTCTGCTGCGCCAGCGCGCCGTCGGTGTCGAAGACCACGTGCCAGTCCGGATTGCGCAGGAACAGCTCCGGAATGTTGGTGACGTCGGACTGGATCAGCACCTTCTTGTCGCCTGAGGCAACCGCGAACGAGGTGTGACCCGGCGTGTGGCCGGGCGTCGCGATCGAGGTGATGCCGGGCGCAACCTCCTTGCCCCATTCGTACTTCGTCACCTTGGACTCGAGGCCGGCGAAGGTCTTCTTCACGTTGGCGAAGTAGTTCTTCATCATGTCGCCGGAGGCCTTGCCCGCATTCTCCTCGCTGGCCCAGAACTCCCAGTCCTTCACCGGCACCATGATCTCGGCATTCGGGAAGGCAAGCCCTCCGTCGGCCAGACGGATCCCGTTGGTGTGGTCCGGATGCAGATGCGACAGCAGCACGATGTCGATGCTCTTCGGGTCAACCCCGGCGGCTTGCAGGTTCTGCAGGGTGCGGCCGACCGCACCCTTGCTGGGCTCGAGATTGGCGACGCCGTTGCCGGTGTCGATCAGCACGAGCTTGGAACCGGTGTTGATGAGCTGCGGATTGAACGGGACAGTGACCATCCCCTTCGGCATGTAGGCGGCGTCGGCAGCCGCGAGCGCCTCTTCCTTCGGAACGTTGACGACGAACTTGTCCGGCATCGGGAAGCTGCGCGCACCGTCATTGATCGAGGTGCACTCGTAGCTGCCGACCTTGTAGCGATAGAAGCCCGGTGCCTGCGCGCCTGTTTGCGGCACCGAGGCATTGACGGTGGATGGCCGGAGACCGGTCACAGCGGCCGCACCAATGGCGACCGTGCCTGCGAGCAGATGACGGCGATTGAGATCGATCATGGAGATGTCCCCTTCTGAGCGCACGTTGCGGTTGTTCCGCTTTCAACGCGGCGGAATAATCTCCCGCCTGGCTCAGAAGGCAAGACGTCTTTTGACCGACCCGCGGTTGCAGATCACGATTATTTATTTGGGTTGATGAGGAATTTTTCGCCGGTGGCGCGTTTGGCGTACACCGCGATGTTGGCGGGATCGAGCGCTTCCTGCAGCGAGACCACCTTGGTGTAGTGGCTGGCGAAGGTGGTCTTCAATTCGCTCACGACGCGCTGACGCAGCCGTCCGATGTCGGCCGGTCCGATCTTCTGGAGGAACGGGGTCAAGAGCCAACCGCCGACGCCCCAGGCCATGCCGAAGCCGCGCGGCAATTCGATGGGGCGGATATCGAGCGCGCCATAGACATAGACCTGCTTGTGCACGCTGGAGCCGTAACGGCTGTATTCCTTCGCGGTCTTGTTGATCGCGATTTCCATGCAGTTGAGGATATCGCCGGCGAGCTTGCCGCCGCCGATCGCATCGAAGGCGATCGTAGCGCCGGTCTCGACCAGCGCATTGGTGAGATCGTCGAGGAAGCTCGGCTTGCTGGAATCGACGATATGCTTGGCGCCGATCTTCTTCAGGATGTCCGCCTGCTCCTGGCTGCGCACGATGTTCACGAGCGCAATGCCATCCTTGATGCAGATCTTGTTCAGCATCTGGCCGAGATTGGAGGCGGCCGCGGTGTGCACCAGCGCCTTGTGGCCTTCGCGCCGCATCGTCTCGGTCATCCCGAGCGCGGTGAGCGGATTGACGAACCACGAGGCCCCCTCCGCCGCCGTCGTGCCGTCCGGCAGCGGCTGGCAGTCCCGCGCCTTGAGGGTCCGGTACTGCGCGTACATGGCGCCGCCGATCATCGCGACAGTCTTGCCCATCAGCGCCTTCGCAGCGTCCGACGAGCCGGTCCTGATGACGACGCCGGCCCCCTCATTGCCGACCGGCAAGGACTGGTCGATCCGGGCGCCCATCGCACGCATCGCACCATCGGGCACCTTCGCAGTGATGATTGGCGCCTCTTTCGTTCCTGACGCCTTGGCCGTGCTCATGTCGGCCGCGCCGACCAGCAGGCCGAGGTCGGACGGGTTGATCGGCGCCGCCTCGATGCGGACGACGACCTCGTCGTCCGCGGGCTCGGGGGTCGGCACTTCCAGAAGCGATATCTCGAGCTCTCCGCTCTTCTTGATCAGCGAACGCAGTTGCAGTCCGGTCTTGCCGTCGCTCATGTCGATCCTCCCCTGTGTTTGTTGACGCGCTGGCTTATGCCAGCGCCTTCAGTGCCGCCTTGCCGCCATAGAGCGCCTGCTTGCCGAGTTGCTGCTCGATGCGGAGGAGCTGGTTGTATTTGGCGGTGCGATCGGAACGCGCAAGGGAGCCGGTCTTGATCTGACCGCAGTTCGTGGCGACCGCAAGGTCGGCGATGGTGGAATCCTCGGTCTCGCCGGAACGATGGGACATGACTGAGGTGTAGCCGGCCTTGTGCGCCATCTCGACGGCGGAGAGGGTCTCGGTCAGCGTGCCGATCTGGTTGACCTTGATCAGGATCGAGTTGGCGCGGCCGGCCTTGATGCCCTCGGCGAGGCGCTTGACGTTGGTGACGAACAGATCGTCGCCGACCAGCTGGCACTTGTTGCCGATGAGGTCGGTGAGCTCCTTCCAGCCGTCCATGTCGTCTTCCGACATGCCGTCCTCGATGGTGACGATCGGATAGCGGCCGACGAGGTCGGCGAGATACTTCGCCTGCTCGGAGATCGAGCGGGTCTTGCCCTCGCCCTCATAGACATACTTGCCGCCCTTGAAGAATTCGGTCGAGGCGCAGTCGAGGCCGAGTACGATGTCGGCGCCTGCCTTGAAGCCGGCCTTGCCGATCGCGTTCATGACGAACTCCAGCGCAGCGTCCGCCGACGGCAGGTTCGGGGCGAAGCCGCCCTCGTCGCCGACGTTGGTATTGTGGCCGGCCTTCTTCAGCTCCGACTTCAGCGTGTGGAAGACCTCTGCGCCATAGCGCAGCCCTTCGGCGAAGGAGGACGCGCCGACCGGCAGGATCATGAACTCCTGGAAATCGATCGGGTTGTCGGCGTGCACGCCGCCATTGATGATGTTCATCATCGGCACCGGCAGCAGCCGCGCCGAGGTGCCGCCGACGTAGCGGTAGAGCGGCATGTCGAGCGAGTTCGCGGCCGCCTTGGCGCAGGCGAGCGAGACGCCGAGGATGGCGTTGGCCCCTAACCGGCTCTTGTTCGGCGTGCCATCGAGGTCGATCATGATCTGGTCGATCTGGGCCTGCTGCTCGACATCGAGACCGCTCAGGGCCTCAAAGATCTCGCCGTTGACGGCGCCGACTGCCTTGGTGACGCCCTTGCCGAGATAGCGGGCCTTGTCGCCGTCGCGCAGCTCGACCGCCTCGTGGGCGCCTGTGGAGGCGCCTGACGGCACGGCCGCGCGGCCAAGCGCGCCATCTTCCAGCACGACGTCGACCTCGACGGTGGGGTTGCCACGGCTATCGAGAATTTCGCGTCCGATGATGTCGATGATGGCGGTCATGAGAGCCTCTTTTCGGGGAACAAAGGGGGCAGTTCGCGGGTGCTTCTACCGCAATGCATCGAAGCGGAAAAGGCCGGGTGACGGCTGCGCCGTGATTGGCTAAGAGGGCCGCATGTCGAAAAAACCCAGCAAATCGAAGACCTCACCCAGCCTGCAGCTCGGCCGCGCCGTGGAATGGCCCGATGCGCCCGAAAAGGCCAAGCTCGACCGGGTGCCCAATCCGCAAGCCGGCACCGACTATCTGGTCCGCTTCACCGTGCCGGAATTCACCTCGCTCTGCCCGGTGACCGGCCAGCCGGATTTCGCCCATCTGATGATCGACTTCGCGCCCGGCCAGTGGCTGCTGGAGTCGAAATCGCTGAAACTCTACATCGCGAGCTTCCGCAATCACGGCGCCTTCCACGAGGACTGCACCGTGATGATCGGCAAGCGCATTGCTTCCGAGATCAAGCCGAAATGGCTGCGCATCGGCGGTTATTGGTATCCGCGCGGCGGCATCCCGATCGACGTGTTCTGGCAGACCGGCCGTGTGCCGAAGGGCCTGTGGGTGCCCGAGCAAGGCGTCGCGCCGTATCGTGGCCGGGGCTAGTACGCGCTCAACAGATCGACCTTGGCATTGCAAGCACCAGCCGCCGCGCCAGGATGGCGGCGAGGTTGCGCATGATCTTCAGCGACGTCTCCGGGTGCAAACGGCGGTAGTCCGCGAAGCTGTCGAGTGGCAGCTCGAGGCAGGTCACGGAGGTGTCGGCGAACACGTCGGCACTGCGGCCCTGCTCGAGGATCGCCATCTCGCCGAATTCCATGCCGGGGCCGAGAGACGCGAGCCGCACGCCGCTCCGCAGCTTGACGCTGACCATGCCGCTCTGAAGGAAGAACAGCGAGTTGGCGGGCTCGCCGGCGGCGACGATGCGCTGGCCGGCAACGAAATGGCGTGTCGTCGACAGTTTGACGATCGCGGCGATTTCACCCTCGTCGAGCTCGGCGAGCAGCGCCTGCTCCCCGAGATGCGCGCTCTCCTTCACATCGGTGAAGCCGCCGGAGCGGTAGATCACCTGGTCTTCAGCCCATTCGATGGCATCGTCGAGCAGCGCGAAGCGGCGCAGCCGGCGCGACTCGACCGTGCGCGCGGCGATCGCCGCCCACACAGCAGACGTCTCCTCGAAGCCTGACAGGATCGCGGTGACGCCGGTATTGCCCAGAGCGGTCAGCGTCTCGCCGAGAAGCTCCGCGCCGGCCGCCGTGACGTCGGGGACACGGCGGAAGTCGACGATCAGCAGCGGCGCGTTTGGCGGCTCGCTGGAGAGCCGTCGCGTGACATAATCTATAGTGCCGAAATTCATCGCACCGACCAGCTCGAGCACGCGGATGTCGCTGTGGCGTTCGTCGAGGATCTGTTGCTCGTGGGGCTGGCGGCTCCGGCGCGAGGAGATGCCATAGACGTCGTAATCCGCCATGATGCTGGTGCGGACGTCGGCGTTGCGATTGAGCATGTGCAGGTCGAACCGCGCCGACAAGGCTTCGCAGACCTTCAGACCACGCACGCTGTTGAAGTGATTGTCGAGCAGTGGCGAGAAGGTGCCGAGCCCGAGCTGGGACGGCAGCGCTGCGACGATGCCGCCGCCGACGCCGCTCTTGGCGGGAATCCCGACGCGATAGGTCCATTCGCCGGCATAGTCGTACATGCCCGAGCTCGTCATCACCGATAGCGTGCGCGCGACGATGTGCGGCGTGATCACCTGCACGCCGGTCACCGGATTCACGCCGCGATTGGCGAGCGTTGCCGCCATCACCGCGAGATCGCGCGCCGTCACCAGGATCGCGCATTGGCGGAAATAAACGTCGAGCACGGCATCGACATCGTCAGGCAGCACCGCGTAGTTGCGGAGCAGCCAGGCGATGGCACGGTTGCGATTGCCGGTCGCGGTCTCCGAGGCGTGCACGGCCTCGTCGACGCCAAGCTCGCGGCCGGCGAACTGGCTGAGTTTCGCACGGACACGCTCGAAGGCGCCCTTCCCGTCCACTTCGTAGATCAGGCCCGAGCAGGCGATAGCGCCCGCATTGACCATGGGGTTGAAGGGACGATTGTCGTTGGTGAGCCGGATTGAATTGAAAGCCTCGCCGCTCGGCTCGACGCCGATGGTGGCCGCAACCCGCTCCTCGCCGACCATCTCCAGCGCCAACGCGAACACAAAGGCCTTGGAGACCGACTGGATCGTGAATGGCACCTGACTGTCGCCGACCTCGTAGACATGGCCGTCGATGGTGACGAGCGCGATCCCGAAATGATCGGGGTTGGCGCGCTTCAGCTCCGGGATGTAGTCGGCAAGCTGACCAGAATTGTCCGCCCGGAATTCCTCGTGGCAATCGGTGAGGAAACGCCGCAGCGGTGGCTTGGTGGGATATCCACTCGATCGAAGGACGTTGGCTGCACTGGAACGGCTGGTCTGGACGTCCACGATCTCACACCTCGATTTGCTCAAAATCGAAGCAATCCTCATGCCATGTATACCGAAGACAACTGTGGCGCGGTGACGCAAAACGACAAAGGCCGCCGCGGCCCGTGACGCCGCGGCGACCTGCCGAACTGGCGCTACCCGGTCTGCCCCTACGCCACGTCGCGCACCCGGGTGATGAAGCTGTCCACCTCGCCGGTGAGCGAGGTCGACTGGCTCGACAGGTCGGCGGCCGCCTTCAGCACGCCCGCGGCGGCGCGGCCGGTCTCGTTCGCGGCCGACGAGACGGTGGCGATGTTGCGGGTCACGGTCGAGGTGGCCTCCGCGGTATGCTGCACGGTGTTGGCGATCTCGGCGGTGGCCTTGTTCTGCTCCTCGATCGCCGCGGCGATGACGCGGTTGATGCTCGAGACCTCCTCGATGGTCTTGACGATGCCGTCGATGGCGGAGACCGCCTTCTGCGTCGCGCCCTGGATCTCGGTGATCTGGGCACTGATCTCTTCGGTCGCCTTCGCCGTCTGCGACGCCAGGTTCTTCACCTCGCTCGCCACCACCGCAAAGCCGCGCCCGGATTCGCCGGCGCGCGCGGCCTCGATGGTCGCATTCAGGGCGAGCAGATTGGTCTGGCCCGCGATCGAGGTGATGAGACCGATGACCTCGCCGATGCGGTCGGCGCCGTCAGCGAGCGCACGCATGGTGCTGTCGGTCTCCCTGACGGTCACGACCGCATGCTCGGTGGCGCGGCTTGCCTGCTCGACCTGGCGGTTGATCTCGCGGATCGAGGCGTTGAGCTCCTCGGCCGAGGCCGCAACCGTCTGAACCCCGCCGCCGACCTGGTCGGCCAGCGTCGAGGCCGAGCCGGCCTGGGCCTGGGCTTCCGCCGCCGTGCCCGACATCGAACGCGCCGTCGTCTCCAGCTCGCCCGAGGCGCTCGACAGCGTCTGCACCATCTGGCCGATCCGGCTTTCGAACTGGCGCACGAGACCCGAGAGCGCGCTGGCGCGCTTCTCCTTGTCGGCGCGCTCGGCGGCCTGATCGCCGGAGAGACGCTCGGCCTTGATCATGGCGTCCTTGAACACCTGCAGGGCCGACGCCATGCGGCCGATCTCGTCGTTGCGATCGAGGCCCGGCACGTCGCTGGCGAAATCATGATCGGCAAAGCGCGTCATCACGCCCGTGATCGCGGTCAGCGGCCGGGTGACGCGGTTGCGCATCAGCATCAGCCCGCCGATCATCAGCCCCAGCGAGGCCGGCACCAGGAGGCCGAACAGGATCAGGCTGAAGCGGGCGCGCGAGGCGCCGTCCTCGGCCCGCGCGATCATGTTGGCGAGCGCAGTCTGGGTGACGATGACGACGTTGTTGGCCCCGACAAGCTGACGATCGCGGTAGTCGATGCCGACGACGCCGGCGGGCTCACCGGCGAGCAGCTTGGTCGCAATGGCATTGCGCTCGTCGCTGAGCGCGCCGGAGATTTCCGGCTCGGCGGTCCGGATCGCCTGCAACAGCTCGGGCGAGGCCACGGCCGGGCTGAGGTCGCGCACCACCAGCCAGGACTGCTGGATGCGGCCGCGCAGATCGGCGAAGGCGACGCCGTCGGCCGCGGTCCAGGTCTTGTTGGCGAGGATCGCGGAGAACTGGACGAGGATGGTCTGGCCGGCATTGGCGCGAGCCTGCCAGGAGGCCTGCTTGGCGATCAGAAGGCGATCGACCACGGGATCGATCAAGGTCATCGCATTGTCGACATGGGTGGTGACGTCGCCGATCGCATCCATGAAGGCGTCGCTGATCTTGGCCCAAGCCGGCGTCAGGCTGGCGTCACGTGCCCCCTTCTCCTGCTTCAAGGCCGTGATGGCGCGCGGCCGGAGCTCCTCGAGCTGGCCCCAGATGCCGCGGAGCTTGTCGAGCTTCTCGGTGAGCCCTGGCGCATCGACCGAAGCCAGGCTCTGCAGCGCCTGCGCGTAATTCTTCTGCACGGTGGCCCGCTGCTCGGCGAGGCTGCTCATGACGCTGTCGGGCGCAGCAGCGCCGGACGCCAGATAGCTCAGCGTGTCGCCGCGCTCCAGGCGGAAGATCACCAGCGTGTTGGTCAGGTCGCGGCTCGCGATCGTCAGCGAGACGATGCGGTTGCTGTCCGAATAGCGCGTCACCGCCAGCTTCAGGGCGTAGGCGCAGATGACGACAAGGATGAGACCGAGAGATCCAACCACCGCCCCGAGAATGCGGGCGACCGAACGCTGTTTTTGCATCGACTGATCCACAGATGTTGCCGCCGGCTAGCGGTTCGGGCGGCAATCTACGAAGCGATCGGTGAGATTTGATTTAAGATTGAAGGGATTTGGCTACCGTTTCTCCACGGGAAACTACGGTGATTGGTAATTGAATACTTCCGTCAGGCCCGTGCGTCGGACGGTGCCCGCGGCTTGAGCATCCGGGCGCAGACGAGGCCCAGCACCACCATGATCGCGGCGCTTGCAAACAGCGTCGGCATCTTGCCGCCATGCTGCAGCCCGAGGCCATAGGCGATCGGGCCAACCGTCTGTCCCATGAAGAAGAAGAACGAATGCAGCGACATCGCGGTCGCCCGCGCCCCGATCGACAGCTCGCTGGCGAACACCTGCAGGCAGCCATGGATCATGTAGAAGCCCCAACCCATCGCCAGCATGCTGAGGAATTGCAGCTTCCATTGCGGACCGAAGGCGAGCGCGCCGAGTTGCAAGGCGACAAGCCCGGCGCCAGCGATCATCATGCCCTTGACGCCGAGCCAGGGCAGGAAGCGCGAGACGGTGAACGTGTAGAACAATCCTCCGATCGCAAAGCCGGCGATCACGATGCCTGCGATTGACGGCGACTTCTCGCCGAGATCGAACAGCAGCGCAGCGATGAAGGGAAACAGGCCGAACACGCAGCAGCCCTCGACGAAGACCGCCGAATAGCAATAGCGCGTGTTGGGATTGGCGAAGATGGTACGATAGCCCTGCCGCAAAGCCTTCAGGTCGGTCTTCGGCGCCGCCGTCAGCGCGGCCCCGCGAAAGCCCGCCGCCACCGCGACGGCTGCGATCAGGCCGAGCGCGCCGAGGATCATGAGCACGCCGCGCCAGCCGATCAGTTCGCCGATGATGCCGGAGGCCGTCGCACCCAACAGGTTGCCGGTCATCGAGCCCGCCAGCGTACGCCCGATCGCAACCTGCCGCTTGGCGGGGACGACGAGGTCGGCGGTCAGACCAAGGGCGACCGGAAACACGCCGCCGGAAGCGATGCCGGCCAGGATGCGGCTCGCGAACAGGCCCGAGAAGGTGGTCGCGACAGCGCCGAGAATGGAGGCGACACCGAGCAGCGCCAGGCACAGCGTCATCAACCTCGCCTTGCCGAACATGTCGGCGGCAGCTCCGATCACGGGCTGGACCAGTGCGTAGATCAGGGCATAACCGGCCGCGATGCTGGCGGCCGTGGTGACGCTGATCGAGAAATCCTCGGCGACATGCGGCAGCACGGGATCGAGCGCGCGCGTGGACAAGGCGGCCGAGAAGCTGGCGAGCGCGATGATGTTGATCGCGGGTGGAAACTTCTGGTCGGACGGCGCGCCGGTCGCAGGCTGGTGCATCAGCGCGTTGTGCTTTTCGTCACCGCGTCGAACGCCATCAGCTTGGCGATCAGCCCTTCGAACTCGCGCAGCGGCACCATGTTGGGTCCGTCGGACGGCGCCCGATCCGGATCGGGATGGGTCTCGACGAAGACGCCGGCGACGCCAACGGCCACGGCTGCACGCGCCAGCACCGGCACGAATTCGCGCTCGCCGCCGGAGGACGCGCCCTTCCCGCCCGGCTGCTGCACCGAATGGGTGGCGTCGAAGATCACGGGCGCACCGGTCGTGCGCGCCATGATCGGCAGAGATCGCATGTCCGACACCAGCGTGTTGTAGCCGAACGATGCGCCGCGCTCGGTGACGAGCACGTTGGGATTGCCCGCGCTGGTGATCTTGGCAACGACATTCGTCATGTCCCAGGGCGCTAGGAATTGCCCCTTCTTGACGTTGACGACCTTGCCGGTTGCGGCCGCCGCGAGCAGCAGATCGGTCTGACGACACAGGAACGCCGGGATCTGCAGGACATCGACCACTTGCGCCACCTCGGCGCATTGAGCGGCATCGTGCACGTCGGTCAGAACAGGCAGACCGAGCGAGGAGCGAATCTCAGCGAAGATCGACAGCGACTGCGCGAGCCCGAGGCCGCGCGCCGCCGACGCGCTGGTGCGGTTGGCCTTGTCGAACGAGGTCTTGTAGACGAGGTCGATCTTCAGCCGCGCCGCGATCTCCTTCAGCGCGGAGGCCACCTCCAGCGCATGCTGGCGGCTCTCGAGCTGGCAGGGTCCTGCAATGATCGAGATCGGCAGGTCATTGCCGAATTTGACCGTGCCGACGCTGACGACCGGTGCCGCGGAAGATGAAGAGCTCAAGGCCAATTCCCTCGTTTCGCCGCGAAACATAGCGGCGATGAGGGGCCGATCAACCCCATTCGGCCCTGGGCTGCCGGAATATCAGGGTTGCGCGGGGATTCCCGCGGCAACCCCCACCCGAACGCCGCTACTTGACCGACGAGAAGGCGGTCGGCGTCAGGAGCTGGCTGACGATGTTGCCGACGATCTGGCCGTCCGCCTCGCTCTCGGCCCGCGCTTTCATCCAATCCGGGTCGGTCATGAACTTGACCCACTTCGCCTCGCGATCGGCGAGCGACTCCCAGGCCAGGAAATAGGTCAGTTCCTGGTTGGATTCGCCGATCAGCGTGGTGAAGAACCCCGCCTGCTTGATGCCGTGCTTCTCCCACAGCTTCAACGTCACCGTCTCGAACCGCTTCAGCAGCGCAGGCAGGCGGCCGGGCACACAGCGATAGACGCGCATTTCGTAGATCATCGAAGTTCACTCCATGCATCGTTGTTCTTGCAGGGAGCTTGTCGCAACAAAACGCGCGATCGTCAAAGGCCGGAAAAAGCCTACACCAACCGGCTCTGCTTCGCCGCCGCCGCAATGAACGAGGCGAACAGCGGGTGCGGCTCGAAGGGGCGCGACTTCAGCTCGGGGTGGAACTGGACGCCGATGAACCAGGGGTGATCCTCGTACTCGACGATCTCAGGCAGAACGCCGTCGGGCGAGAGGCCGGAGAATTTCAGGCCGTGCTGCTCAAGGCGATCCTTGTACGCGGTGTTGACCTCGTAGCGATGGCGATGGCGCTCGGAAATCTCGGTCGCGCCGCCATAGACCTCCGAGACGCGGCTGCCGCGATTGAGCGCGGCAGGATAAGCACCAAGGCGCATCGTGCCGCCGAGATCGCCGGCCTGCGTGCGCTTCTCGAGCTCGTTGCCGCGCAGCCATTCCGTCATCAGGCCGACCAGAGGCTCCTTGGTCGGGCCGAACTCGGTCGAGTTGGCGTCCTCGATGCCGACGAGGTTTCGTGCGGCCTCGATGACAGCCATCTGCATGCCGAAACAGATGCCGAAATACGGCACGTCGCGCTCGCGCGCGAACTGCGCCGCCTTGATCTTGCCCTCCGCCCCGCGCTGGCCGAAGCCGCCGGGCACCAGGATGCCGTTGACGTGCTCGAGGAACGGCGCCGGGTCTTCCTTCTCGAAGATCTCGCTCTCGATCCAGTCGAGATTGACCTTGACCTTGTTGGCGATGCCGCCGTGCGAGAGCGCCTCGATCAGCGATTTGTACGCATCCTTCATGCCGGTGTACTTGCCGACGATGGCGATGGTGACGTTGCCTTCCGGGTTACGGACGCGCTCGTTGATCTTCTGCCAGCTCTGAAGCGCCGGCGGAATCCGCGAGCCGATGCCGAAGGCGGCGAGCACCTCGTCGTCGAGGCCGGCGTTGTGATAGGCCTCCGGGACGGCGTAGATGTTGTCGACGTCGCGCGCCTCGATCACGGCGCTTTCGCGCACGTTGCAGAACAGGCCGAGCTTGCGCCGCTCCTCCTTCGGGATCTCGCGATCGGTCCGGCAGAGCAGGATGTCGGGCTGAATGCCGATCGAGCGCAGCTCCTTCACCGAATGCTGCGTCGGCTTGGTCTTCAATTCGCCGGCGCTCGGAATGTACGGCAGCAGCGTCAGATGGATGTAGACGGCATGATCGCGCGGCAGCTCGTTCTTGAGCTGACGGATCGCCTCGAAGAATGGCAGGCCTTCGATGTCGCCGACGGTGCCGCCGATCTCGACCAGCACGAAGTCGTAATCGTCATTGCCCGACAGCACGAACTCCTTGATGGCGTTCGTGACGTGCGGCACCACCTGGATGGTCGCGCCGAGATAGTCGCCGCGGCGTTCCTTCGAGATGATGTCCTGGTAGATGCGCCCCGTCGTGATGTTGTCCTGCTTGGTCGCGGGACGTCCGGTGAAGCGCTCGTAGTGACCGAGATCGAGATCGGTCTCCGCGCCGTCATCGGTCACGAACACTTCGCCGTGCTGATACGGCGACATCGTTCCGGGATCGAGATTGAGATAGGGGTCGAGCTTGCGGAGGCGGACCTTGTAGCCCCGGGCTTGCAACAGCGCACCGAGTGCCGCTGAAGCCAGACCCTTGCCGAGCGAAGAAACCACGCCGCCGGTGATGAATATGTACCGCGCCATGGGACCTAACCTCTAATCCCTCGAATCCGATTCGCCAAAGCGATTCGTATTCCGCCCCAAAGAATCTGCGGGCCTGTGGGTGAGCCAAAACGAAGAGTGGTGACAGAGCCTTGATGGGGATTGTTGATGCAGGACGCTAGCCGCCGTCCTGCATGGCCCCCCTGCTTTATTGCGAGCGAGGCACCTGCGGGCCGCTCGGCGCCGCCGGGGCCTGCTGCTGCTGCTCGTCCGCCTTCTTCAGCGTATCCAGAATACCGCCCGAGGTCGGCGCGGTGATCGGGTTGCCGCCGGCCGGCTGGGTCTGCGACGCAGGCTGGCCGATGATCGAGGACGGTGCGCGGTTGTAGCCCGCGTACCAGGACAGGAACAGGCTGGTCAGGAAGAAACCGGCGGCGAGGATTGCCGTGGTACGCGACAGCAGATTCGCGGTGCCGCGGCTCGACATGAAGCCCGCGCCACCGCCCATGCCGAGGCCGCCGCCTTCCGACTTCTGGAGCAGCACGGCGCCGATCATCACGGCAACGATCATGAGGTGGATGACGATGACAACGGTCTGCATAGTATCCTTCCGTCACAAGCGGGCGGCGCCTGACGGCGGCCGATCGCGCTTCGCGGGTTTTCCTGAAGTTGCGCGGTGTTACACGATCGGATGGGGCATTGCCACCCCCGATCGGCCACGGCCCGCGCTTTACCCTTAGCTCGGGGCAGCCTTTAGTTAGGACAGCCTTGGGCAATGGCAAGGAAATCGGCCGCTTTCAGGCTGGCGCCCCCGACCAGCGCGCCGTTGACGTTTTTGACCGCCATCAGCTCGGCTGCGTTCGACGGCTTGACAGAACCGCCATAGAGGATTCGCATCCTTGCCCCATCCGCCTTGAACCTGGAGGTCAGGAGCTCCCGGATAAAGCCATGAATCTGCTCGACATCCTTGGCCGTGGGGGTCAGGCCAGTGCCGATCGCCCAGACCGGCTCATAGGCGACGACCAGATTGGCGGCCGACGAGCCGTCCGGGAGCGAGCCATCGAGCTGGCCACGGACGACGTCCAGGGTCTGGCCGGCATCGCGTTGGCTCTGGGTCTCGCCGACGCAGACGATCGCGACCGCCCCCGCCCGCCAGGCCGCTTCCGCCTTCTGCCTGACAAGCGCATCGCCCTCGCCATGGTCGGCGCGGCGCTCGGAATGGCCGACGATGATGGCGGTCGCACCCGCATCCGCCAGCATTTCGGCCGCGATATCGCCGGTATGGGCACCGGAGGCCTTGGGATGGCAATCCTGGGCCCCGACGGCGACCTTCCTGCCGCGCGCCTTGTCCGCAAAACCCGCAATCAGGGTCGCCGGCGGGCAGACCAGCAGATCGGCCTTGCCGGTCACCCCTGCCGCGCCGTCGAGCATGGCGTCGAATTCAGCGGCCGCGGCTTTCAGGCCGTTCATTTTCCAGTTGCCGGCGATCAAGGGGCGGATGGCATCGGTCATGTCAATGTCCAGCAAATTGAGGTTTGTGCATGCGCTAGCAGAGGTGCAGCAGCAGTTCCAGAGACCAGAGGCCCTTTAACCGCAGCTTCGAGGGGCGGCCTGAGGCGAGGTTGCGGGGGGAAAGCCGCCACTTTATGATGGCATATCAATTTGGTGACGCGCTTTTGCGGAATCTGCATTAAGACGCGCTCCCGTTCCCCTCCTGCCAAACAAGTTGGACCAAATGCTTCGAGGAATGCGCAAGGCCTCATCAAACTGGGTCGGCAAGACCATCATGGCCATCGTGATGGGCGTGTTGATCATCAGCTTCGGCATTTGGGGCATCGCCGACATCTTCCGGGGCTTCGGGCAGTCCACGCTGGCCAAGGTCGGTCATACCGAAATTTCGCTGAACGAGTTCCGCCAGATCTACACCGACCGCCTCCAGCAGATCGGCCGCCAGTTCGGCCGCCCGCTGACGCCCGACCAGGCGCGTGCGTTCGGCCTTGACCGCCAGGTGCTGCAGCAGACGATCGCGGAAGCCGCGCTCGACGAGAACGCGCGCCAGCTTGGACTGGGCCAGTCCGACGAGCAGATCCGCCAGATCATCATGAACGACCCCAATTTCAAGGGAGTCGACGGCAAATTCGATGCGAACCGCTTCCAGAGCCTGATCCGCAATTTCGGCTACACCGAGCAGCGTTACGTGGCCGAGCAGCGCAAGGTGGCGCTGCGTCGGCAGATCACGGGCACGATCGGCGCCGGCCTCGAGCCGCCGAAGACCATGCTCGACGTCGCGACGCGCTTCCAGAACGAGCAGCGCGCCATCGCGTTCATCCGGCTCGACACCGCGCAGGCGGGCCAGATCGATCCGCCCTCGCCCGAGGCCCTCGCCGCCTATTTCGAGGATCACAAGGTCCAGTTCCGCGCGCCCGAATACCGCAAGATCGTCTTCACCGTGATCTCGCCGGAGGACATCGCGAAGTGGAGCGACGTCTCCGACGAGGATGCGAAGAAGCTGTTCGACCAGCGCAAGGAGCAGCTCTCCACTCCGGAGAAGCGCAAGATCCAGCAGATCGTGTTCCCGAATGTCGCCGACGCGCAGGCCGCGCGCGAGCGCCTGGTCGGCGGGCTCTCCTTCGAGGATCTCGGCAAGGAGCGCGGACTGAGCGCCACCGACGTCGATCTCGGGCTCGTCACCAAATCTTCGCTCGAACCCGCGGTCGGCGATGCCGCCTTCGCCCTTCCCGCGGGCGAGATCAGCCAGCCGATCCAGGGCCGTCTCGGCGTCTCGATCGTCAAGGTCGACAAGATCGAGCCTGGCGTCGAGGCCGACTACGCCAAGTTTGCCGCCGACGCGAAGCGCCAGATCGCCACCGAACGCGCGCGCGTCAAGGTCGGCGAACTCCGCGACAAGATGGAGGACGAGCGCGGCGCCGGCACCAGCGTCGCCGATGCCGCACAGAAGCTCGGACTCACCGCCGTGACCATCGATGCCGTCGACCGCTCCGGCCGTGCCCCGAACGGGCAGACCGTCGCCAACATTCCACAGGGCCTCGACGTGGTCTCGCAGGCCTTCAACAGCGACGTCGGCGTCGACAACGACCCGATCTCGTACAAGGGCGGCTATGTCTGGTACGACGTGCTCGCCATCACGCCGTCGCGCGACCGCAATCTCGACGAGGTCCGCGACCAGGTCGAGGCGCGCTGGCGCCAGGACCAGATCGCCACCAAGCTGAAGGGGAAGGCGACCGAGATGGTGCAGAAGCTCGAACAGGGCGGCAAGCTCGCTGACGAGGCGGCTGCGATCAACGCCAAGGTCGAGACTGCCAGCGGCTTCAAGCGCGACGACACGCCGGCCGGCGTGCCCGCCAACATCGTTGCCGCCGCCTTCCGCACCGCCAAAGACGGTGTCGGACAGGCGCCCGTGACCGGCGGCACTGAAGTGATCGTCTACCGTGTCACCGACATCGTCGATCCCCCGGTCGATACCGCCTCCGACGCCGCCAAGAAGCTGAAGGAAGCCGCCGAGCGGTCGCTGACCGACGAGCAGGTCGCCTCCTACGTCAACAAGCTTGAAGCCGACATCGGGACCAGCATTAATCAGGCCGCCTTCGCGCAAGTGACCGGCGCGAACCAGTGAGTTGAAAGCAAGCGATGGACGACCTGAAATCGATCATTGGAAAAGTCGCGACCGGCGCCAGCCTGTCGCGTGAGGAAGCTGCATCCGCCTTCGACGCGGTGATGTCCGGCGAGGCCACCCCCTCGCAGATGGGCGGCCTTTTGATGGCGCTGCGCGTGCGCGGCGAGACCGTGGACGAGATCACCGGCGCGGTCACCGCGATGCGCTCGAAGATGCTCACGGTCGATGCGCCAGCGGACGCCGTCGACATCGTCGGCACCGGCGGCGACGGCTCGGGCTCGGTCAACGTCTCGACCTGTGCCTCGTTCATCGTCTCGGGGGCCGGCCTGCCCGTCGCCAAGCACGGCAACCGCGCGCTGTCGTCGCGCTCGGGCGCCGCCGACGTGCTCGCCTCGCTCGGCGTGAAGATCGACCTCAGGCCGGAGCAGGTCGGCCGCTGCGTGCGCGAATGCGGCATCGGCTTCATGTTCGCCCCCGCCCATCACCCCGCGATGAAGAACGTCGGCCCGACCCGGGTCGAACTCGCCACCCGGACGATCTTCAATCTGCTCGGCCCCCTCTCCAACCCGGCCGGCGTGAAGCGGCAGATGGTCGGTGTGTTCTCCAGGCAATGGGTGCAGCCGCTGGCGCAGGTGCTGAAGAATCTCGGCTCCGAATCCGCCTGGGTGGTGCACGGCTCAGATGGCCTCGACGAGATCACCCTCACCGGCCCGACCTTCGTCTCTGCGCTCCACAATGGCGAGATCCGCAATTTCGAGGTGACGCCGGAGGATGCCGGCCTGTCGCGCTGCGAGCCCGGGGCCCTCAAGGGCGGCGATGCCGATGCCAATGCGATCGCGCTGCAAAGCGTGCTCGACGGCAAGCCGAGCCCCTATCGCGACGTCGCCCTGCTCAACGCCGCGGCCGCGCTGATCGTGGCCGGACGCGCCAAGGACCTCAGGGAAGGCGTCGCGATCGGCGCGAAATCGCTCGACAGCGGCGCGGCGAGCGCGCGGCTGAAGCATCTGATCGCGGTCTCGAACAGCTGAGCCTGTCATGTCTGACATCCTGACCAAGATCGAAGCCTACAAGCGCGAGGAGATCGCAGCCGCCAAACGCGCCCAGCCGCTCGCGGCAGTGGAGGCCCTGGCCAAGGCGCAAGGCGCACCGCGCGGCTTCGTGCGCGCGATCAGGGCCAAGCATGCCAATGGCGATTACGCGCTGATCGCCGAGGTGAAGAAGGCCTCGCCCTCCAAGGGGCTGATCCGCGCGGATTTCGATCCGCCCGTGCTCGCCAAGGCCTATGAGGCCGGCGGAGCGGCCTGCCTGTCGGTGCTGACCGACACACCTTCGTTCCAGGGCCATCTCGATTTCATGGTGGCGGCGCGCGCGGCGACCTCGCTTCCCGTCCTGCGCAAGGACTTTCTGTTCGACACCTATCAGGTGGTCGAAGCCCGCGCGCATGGCGCCGACTGCATCCTCATCATCATGGCCGCGCTCGATGACGCCACGGCCAGGGATCTCGAGGACGCTGCCATTGCCTATGGCATGGACGTGCTGATCGAGATCCATGATCGCGCCGAGCTCGACCGGGCGTTGAAGCTGCGTTCGCCGATGATCGGCGTCAACAACCGTAACTTACGCACCTTCGAGACCACGCTTGCGACCAGCGAGACGCTGGCGCCGCTGATTCCGCGGGAGCGTTTGATGGTCGGCGAAAGCGGCATCTTCACGCCCGCCGATCTCGCAAGGCTCGAGCGTGTCGGCATGTCGACCTTCCTGGTCGGCGAGAGCCTGATGCGGCAGGCCGATGTAACCGCGGCGACGCGCACATTGCTCGCGCGCGAGACCAACGCCCGCGCCACCGGTACCCGCTGACATGGCGCGCAAGCCTGCGAAGACCAAGCCGTCAAGGAAGACGAGCCCTGGCCTCACCCATATCGGCGCCTCCGGCGAGGCGCGGATGGTCGACGTGTCGGACAAGGCCGCGACAGAGCGGCTCGCCGTCGCCGAAGGGCGCGTCGTCATGGAGAAGGCCACGCTCGACCTGATCGTGTCGGGCAACGCCAAGAAGGGCGACGTGCTCGGCACCGCGCGCATCGCTGGAATCATGGCGGCCAAGCGTACCTCCGAGCTGATCCCGCTCTGCCATCCGCTCGCGCTGTCGAAGGTCACGGTCGACATCGAGCCCGACGCAAGGCTGCCGGGCTGCGTGGTGCGTGCCAGCGTCAAGGTCACCGGCCCGACCGGCGTCGAGATGGAAGCGCTGACGGCCGTCTCGGTCGCCTGCCTCACCATCTACGACATGATCAAGGCCGTCGAGCGCGGCGTGCGCATCGAGGGCATCCATCTCGTCGAAAAGCTGGGCGGCAAGTCGGGCCACTACCGCGCCTGATCCCGCCGCTACTTGAGCGACGAGCTGATCGATCCGAACTTGGTGTTGAGCTTGCTGCCGAGGCCGTTCACCACGGTGATGACGGCGAGCGCGATGCCCGCGGCGATCAGGCCGTATTCGATTGCGGTCGCGCCGGATTCGTCGGCCCAGAAATTCTTCAAAGTCTTTTTCATGATCACGTCCTCTCTCTCGTCGTTGGGATCCTGATCTGCAAACTGCGCGCCATCATGGCGTCGAGGATCGTCAACACGTTAGATGGTTAAGCGTCGGTTGACGTCACCGCGACCGGCAATAACTGACCGGCATCGCGACCATCGCCGGCAAAAGCTGCACGCCTCCTGCCATGCGCATCGATTGCATTTGCGCATTACGGTTCATGCCGCATTAACCGCGCTTCCTAACGTCGCCTCCACATCGATCCCGTAAACCGACGGATGTTATGGGGATCGCGAGTTGACCCTGGCGTGTGGACGGCAACGATCGACATGATGACGAGATACGGCAGTCGCCTGCTCGACCAGGCCTTCGTGCGCAGCGGACCGATCCGCTGGCTCGTGGTGGGCGGCGCCCTCCTGATCGCGGCCATCGCCGTTGGCGCGGTGCTGATGGCGCAGAACTTCCGCGAGCGCGCGCTGCGCAATTCCGGCCGCGAGCTGGAAAACACGGTCCTGCTGCTCACCCATCATTTCGACCAGCAATTGCAGGATTTCGCGGTCATCCAGAAGGATTTCATCGACCACGTGCACGCGAGTGGAATCACGACAGCGGAGGACTTCCGCACGCGCCTCTCCGGCCAGGACGTGCACCGGATGCTGCGCTCGAAGATCGATGCGCTCCCGTACATGGGCGGCGTCAACATCATCGACGCGGACGGAAATCTGATCAATTCCTCGACGGCGTGGCCGGCTCCGAAGGTCAATGTTGCGGATCGCGCCTATTACCGCACCTTCCGCTACGATCCGCAGGCGCCTGAGGTGCTGATCGAACCGGTGCATAGCCGCATCTCCGGGGCCTGGACCATCCTGATCGTGCGCCGGATCATGGGGCCGCACGGCGAGTTCATGGGCATCGTCGGTCGCGGCATCGAGCCGGCCAATTTCGAGAAGTTCTTCGAGACCGTCATGCTCGGTGAAGGCGCCACGATCTCGATGCTGCATCGGGACGGCACCCTGCTTGCCCGCTATCCCGAGTCCCGCGACATGATGGGACGCAATTTCAGGAACGGCTCGTTCGAGCAGCAGCAGATCTTCGCGCTCGATCATTTCGCCGGGCGCATCGTCAGCCCGGTCGACGGCGAGGACCGGTTGGCCTCGGCGCGCGCCTTGCCGCACTTCCCGATCCTGATGATGGCGACGACCACGCGCGCGGCGGCGCTAGCCGACTGGCGCGAGCAGATCGGCATCCTGATTTCGGTCGCCGGCGCCTCCGCGCTGGCGATCGCCGGCGTGCTGATCGCGATCGTGCGCAAGCTCCTGGAGCAGCACCGCCTGTCCCGGGAGCGGCTGACGCTGGAAAAGCAGCGCCTCGACCGCGCCGTCAACAACATGACCCAGGGCCTCTTGCTCTTCGACGCATCGCAGCGGCTCGTGGTCTGCAATCAGCGCTACATCGAGCTGTACGGCCTGTCGGCCGACATCGTCAAACCGGGCTACAGTTTCCGCGACATCATCGCGCATCGCAAGGACACGGGTTCGTTTGCCGGCGACGTCGACCAGTATGCCGCGCGCGTGCTGCGTGACATCCACGTGCGCAACTCCATGGTGGTCGAAACCAGCGATGGCCGATCGATCCAGATCGTCAACGAGCCGCTCGACGACGGCGGCTGGGTCGCAACCCACGAGGACATCACCGAACGCCGTCGGATCGAGGAGCGCATCACCCACCTCGCCCACTACGACGCGCTGACCGACCTGCCCAACCGGGCCATGTTCCACGAGCATCTGCGCAGCGAGCTCCTCGCCCTCGTCGGAGGCGAAGAGATCGCGGTGCACTACATCGACATCGACGAGTTCAAGGGCGTCAACGACGCGCTCGGCCATCTCGTCGGCGACGAGCTGTTGAAGTCGGTGGCGAAGAGCCTGCGTGACTGCGCCGGCCCGACCGATTTCGTGGCACGGCTCGGTGGCGACGAATTCGCGATCGTGCAGAGCGCGGTGACCTCGCAGGACCAGGTCAACGAGTTCGTTGCGCGGGTCTTTGCGGCGATCCGGGCGCCGTTCGACTGCATGGGCCATCACCTCACCACCGACGCGAGCATCGGTATCGCGCTGGCGCCGGGACACGGCACTGCGCTGGATCAGATCCTGAAGAACGCGGACATGGCGATGTACGCCGCCAAATCCGCCGGCCGCCGCACCTATCGATTCTTCGAGCCGGAGATGGACGCCAAGGTGCGCGAGCGGCGCCAGCTCGAGGTCGACCTTCGGCACGCCATCGCTCATGGCGGCCTCGAGGTCCATTACCAGCCCTGTCTCAACCTGAAGGACGACCGCATCGCCGGTTGCGAGGCGCTGGTACGGTGGCGCCACCCCGAACGCGGCATGGTCTCGCCCGCCGAGTTCATCCCGATCGCCGAGGATACCGGATTGATCAACGAGATCGGCGAATGGGTGCTGGCGACCGCCTGCCGCGACGCGGCCGGCTGGCCCGACGACATCCGCCTCGCCGTCAACGTCTCACCGGTACAGTTCAAGAGCGGCACGCTGGCCCTGAAGATCATGGCGGCGCTGGCCGCCTCCAACCTGCCGGCGAGCCGGCTCGAGCTCGAGATCACCGAGGCCGTGCTGATCCGCGACGACGACACTGCGCTGACGATCCTGCACCAGCTCCGTGCCATCGGCGTGCGCATCGCGCTCGACGATTTCGGCACCGGCTACTCCTCGCTGAGCTACCTGCACCGCTTCCCGTTCGACAAGATCAAGATCGACCGCTGCTTCGTCGACGACATCGCAGGTCCCGACGGCTCCGCCAGCATCGTGCAGGCCGTGGTCAACCTCGCCAGCGCCCGCCGCATGGCGACCACGGCCGAAGGTGTCGAGACCGAGGAGCAGCAGCGGCTGCTGCGCGCGCTCGGCTGCACCGAGATGCAGGGCTATCTGTTCAGCGCCGCAAAGCCTGCCGACAGGATCGTGGAACTGTTCGCGCTCCATCGCAGCCGCCTCGCCCAGCGCGGGGGCCACGAAAGCCGCCACCGCGAGGCGAGCTAGACTAGGGCTCCTCCGAGCTGAGGCTGCTGCATCCAGAACGAATTCGCCCGGGAGTGGCCATCCACTCCCGGGCGATGTCTTGAGGTCGCAAGAACCGATATAGCCTAGTTCGGCACCGTCGCCTTTGGCGCCGGCTTGGCGGCCGCCGCATTCACGGTGACGCCGTGCAGGAAGTCATAGGCCGCGTGCAGCGCCTTGTCGTCCTTCTCTTCCGGCGGGACATAGGACTGCGATCCAGTCTGCTCCGCACCCTCGGTATTCTGCAGATGACCGCGCATCTGGGATTCCGCGATGGTGTCGACGCGGCCCTTCAGCTCGGGCGGCACGTCCTGGAGTATCTCGATGTCCGGCGCAATGCCCTGCGCCTGGATCGAGCGGCCCGACGGGGTGTAGTAGCGCGCTGTGGTCAGCGCCAGCGCACCGTTGCCGGCGCCGAGCGGAATGATGGTCTGCACCGAGCCCTTGCCGAACGAGCGCGTGCCGATCAGCGTTGCGCGCTTGTGGTCATGCAGCGCGCCGGAGACGATTTCCGAGGCTGACGCCGAGCCGCCGTTGATCAGGACAACGAGCGGCTTGCCCTTGGTGAGGTCGCCGCCATGCGCGGTGAAGCGCTGGGTTTCTTCCGGATTGCGGCCGCGGGTCGAAACGACCTCGCCGCGCTGCAGGAACGCGCTCGACACCGACACGGCCTGGTCGAGCAGGCCGCCCGGATTGTTGCGCAGGTCCATCACGTAGCCGACGAGCTTCTCCGGCGGGACCTCCTTGGAGATCGAGGCGATCGCCTTCTTCAGGCCGTCGGTGGTCTGTTCGTTGAACGAGGTGACGCGGATGTAGCCGATGTCGCCATTCTCGACGTGGAAGCGGACCGGGCGGACATGGATGATCTCGCGCGTGATCGCGACGTCGAGCGGAGCATCGGCGCCCTTGCGCATGATGGTGAGCTTGGTCTTGGTGTCGACCGGGCCCTTCATCTTGTTGACGGCCTGCTCGAGGGTCATGCCCTGCACGTTTTCACCGTCGATCTTGCTGATGAGGTCACCGGACATGATACCGGCCTTGGACGCCGGCGTGTCGTCGATCGGCGAGACGACCTTGACCAGACCGTCCTGCATCGTGACCTCGATGCCGAGGCCGCCGAACTCGCCGGAGGTGGTCTCCTGCATCTCGGTCCAGGCCTTGGCGTTCATGTAGCGCGAATGCGGATCGAGCGAGGTCACCATGCCCGTGATCGCACCTTCGATCAGCTTGGCATTGTCGGGCTTCTCGACATAGCTCGCCTTGACGCGCTCGAAGACCTCGCCGAACAGATTGAGCTGGGAATAGGCATCGCCCGTGCCGACGCCCGCCGCCGCCCGTGCCGCCCATAGCCCGCCCTGCGGACCGGACACGAGGAGGGTGAGGCAGGCTCCGGTGAGCGCGCCCAGGGGGAACAGCAGGGTTTTCCGCATGGAATGGGTGGCCTTTTTCGCTTGGGACGGGACGCCACGCAAATGGCAATCCAATTCGGTTCTCACAATACCATTCAGGTTTCTTCAAGGCCGGGCTGCCACGCCCGCTTGTATATCGCAAAAATCCCTTCGCCCTGACCTAAACTTTTGGCAACGTTCCGAAGCCGTCGCCCGCCGCGCGGGAATCGATCGGCCGGGCCGCGCTTCGCAGCTATGCGATTTTAGGATGGTTTTGGAGGGCTGAACGGGATAGGCGATGAGATAAGGCTTCAAATTCTCGGGAGGACAACAATGAACGAAGCGCTCCGGCCGGAACGGAACGTCGAACTCGGCGCCAGCAACGAGCCGTTCCAGAACCTGCACGAATTCATCAGGAAAGCCCGTTCCAACCTCAACCAGAACGCCTGGGACTATATCGTCGGCGCCGCCGAGACCGAGACCACGATGCGCCGCAACCGCATGGCACTGGACGAGATCGCTTTCCGTCCGCGTGTGCTGCGCGACGTGCGCAAGGTCGACGGCTCGGTCGAGCATTTCGGCCGCAAGATGCGCCTGCCCGTGGTGCTCGCCCCCGTCGGCGCATTGGAGATCTTCGACCCGCATGGCGCAGCGAGTGTGGCCCGCGCCGCCGGCACCTTCGGGGCGTCGCACATGTTGAGCTCGGTCTCCGAGCCCGGGCTGGAAAAGACCGCCGAGGCCGCGCCCGATGCGCTGCGCATGTACCAGCTTTACGTCCGTGGCGATGACGCATTCGTGGCCGACGTCGTCAGCCGCGCCGAGAAGGCCAACTACGCCGCCTTCTGCCTGACCGTCGACACCGCCCATTACAGCCGTCGTGAGCGTGACATTGCCAAGCGTTACGTTCGCGAGAGCCGCCTGCGCGCCACCGGCGGCGACTACCAGAAGGGCCTGGAGTGGCGGACCGTGAAGATGGTCAAGGACAAGTTCAGGATACCGCTGATCCTCAAGGGCATCGCCACCGCAGAGGACGCGCAGATCGCGGTCGATCACGGCGTCGAGTGGATCTACGTTTCCAATCATGGCGGCCGCCAGCTCGATCACGGCCGCGGCGCCATGCACGTGCTTCCTGAAATCGTCGACGCCGTGAAGGGGCGCGCGAAGATCATGGTCGACGGCGGCATCTGCCGCGGCACCGACATCGTCAAGGCGATCGCCGCGGGCGCAGACCTCGTCGGCATTGGCCGGCTGCAATGCTGGGCCTTGGCGGCGGCCGGCGAGACCGGCGTGACGCGGATGCTGGAACTGCTCGAGGACGAGGTGCTGCGCTGCCTCGGCCTGCTGGGAGCCACTTCGTTCGCCGAGGTCAACAAGTCCTGCCTGCACCCGGCCACCGCGACCAATGCGCCGAGCGTGTTCAGCGCATTCCCGCTGTTCGACCACGAGCCCTATCGATACTGATTGGAAGGATGCATGTGACCTCGCTCTCTCCCGGCAGCGCGGATGCGCTTCTGTTCGATCTCGGGCGCGTCGTGCTCGATATCGATTTCTCCAAGGCGATCGCCTGCTGGGCGGGACATGCAGGCTGCAAGCCGGAAGCGATCGTGGCGCGCTACGTGCGTGACGAGGCCTACCGGCTGCACGAGGTCGGCAAGATCAGCGACGAGGACTACTTTGCCTCGCTCCGCTCATCGCTCGGCATCAGCATTTCGGATGGGCAGTTCCTGGAAGGATGGAACGCGATCTTTGCCGGCGAGATGCCCGACATCGCCGAGTTGCTGCCGCGCGCGGCGAAGCAGATGCCGGTCTACGCCTTCTCCAACACCAACCGCCCGCACGTGGACTACTTCTCGAAGGAATATGCCGACCTGCTCGGCCATTTTCGCGAGCTCTATCTGTCCTCCAGCATCGGTCTGCGCAAACCGGATGCAGAAGCGTTCGACCATGTCGTTGCCGCGATGGGCGTACCGGCGAACCGCGTTGTCTTCTTCGACGACCTCGCCGAGAACGTCGAAGGCGCCCGCGCCCGCGGCCTGACCGCGGTGCATGTGACCTCCCCTCACGACGTCGGCAATGCGCTGAGGGCACTGGGGATCTGATCCCCGAACGGACCGCCCCTCTGGAACTATTTCGCCTCCGGGTTTGGAACCAAGTCGCTTTGTACATTTTTATACAGAGTTCCGGGAACGAATGCCCGTTTCCGGACTCATGAGTCCGTTGGGAATTCTACATCGGACTTATCATCGTGTTGGGCAAAACCTACCTCACCAAGCAGGCCTCTCTGCTGATGAAATACGCCAGAACCACCTCGGATTCTGACCTTTCCGCAAAACTGATCAGCAAGGCCGCCGATCTCAAGGCCCAGGCCGATCCGATGCCTGACAGGGACCAGAGTCCCGAAGCGCCAGACGTCAGTCCGGACAAGCAGCCGGGGACCTGACCGGTGCTGGCCGTGGCTCTCGTCATCCTCGCCATAGCCATCCTCGAACCGGTCTGCTTCGCCTTCCGGATCATGCCGCGGCGACTTTGATCTTGCGCCTTCGTCGCCGAGCTGACGACGCACGACAAATCATGCTGCGCGACCACCGTTTTGCCTCTGCGCCTGCACTCGGCTAGAACTCTCGCCGCCGATTTGCCCGAACGGGCGCAGCTGGAGTTTTCACCCGTGGCCCTGATGCCGGTTTCCGACGCGCTCGCCGCGGTGCTTGCCGGCGCGCAGCCGCTGACCGAAGAGGTCGTCGCACTCGAGGCGGCCTTCCACCGCGTGCTCTCGCGCGACGTCGCGGCGCGGCGGACGCAGCCGCCGCAGGCGATGTCGGCGATGGACGGCTATGCCGTTCGTGCGGCCGATGCGGCGAAGCCCGGGGCGCAGCTTGTCGTCGTCGGCGAAGTCGCAGCCGGCCGACCGTTCGCGGGGACCGTCGGCGCCGGCGAAGCCGTGCGAATCTTCACCGGTGGTGTCATCCCCGATGGTGCGGATGCGGTCGTTATCCAGGAGGACACCGTCACCGACGGCAAGCGCATCACCATCAAGGAGGCCGCCGTCACCGGGCGCCACATTCGCCCCGCCGGCATCGACTTCCGCGAGGGCGACGTGCTCCTGCGCAAGGGCGTACGGCTCACCGAGCGGGACCTTGCACTTGCCGCCGGCATGAACCACCCGCAGCTCGCGGTGTGCCGCCGTCCGAAAGTCGCGATCCTCGCGACCGGCGACGAACTGGTGATGCCGGGATCGACGCCCGGTCATGGCCAGATCGTCTATTCCAACGGCTACGCCCTGCACGCGCTCGCCCGCAGCGAGGGCGCCGACACCATCGACCTCGGCGTTGCCGCAGATACGCTTGCCGCCACCAGCGCCGGTATCCGCCGCGCGCGAGAATCCAGCGCCGACATCCTGATCACGACGGGCGGCGCCTCGGTCGGCGACCACGATCTGGTGCAGCAGGCCCTCCGGGACGAAGGCACTGCGATGGCGTTCTGGAAGATCGCAATGCGGCCGGGCAAGCCGATGATGAACGGACAGCTCGGAGCGATGCGCGTGATCGGCCTGCCCGGCAATCCCGTGTCGTCCTACGTGTGCGGTTTCCTCTTCATGGTCCCGCTGATTCGCGCTTTGTCCGGCCGTTCGGTTGTCCATCATCGCCGCGAACGCGCCGTGCTCGGCCGCGACGTCGGCGCCAATGACCAGCGCGAGGATTATCTGCGTGCGCGTCTCGACGAGCGTGACGACGGCACGCTCGTCGCCCTTCCCGTCAATCACCAGGACTCCTCGCTGCTTGCGAATCTCGCTGCGGCACAGGCACTTCTCGTGCGTCCGCCATTCGCACCGAAGGCCGAAGCGGGAGCGCCCTGCGAGGTGTTGCGACTGCCCGCCTGAGCGCATCGTTCGCAACCGTTCCGCGAACTTTGCCGCGTTCACGGTAAATTAAGCAGTTGCGGAACATGTATCGAACATATAGTGTCCGTTCATGATTTGTTTCGAGCATGTAGCGGCTTATTGCTGAATTCAGCGTCTCGGAATCGAACGACATCGTCAGGGGGATTTTGGTCGAGATGTTAACGCGCAAACAATACGAGCTCCTGCGGTTCATCAGCGAGCGGCTGAAGGAAAGCGGCGTGCCGCCCTCCTTCGACGAGATGAAGGACGCGCTCGATCTGCGCTCGAAGTCGGGCATCCACCGCCTGATCACGGCGCTCGAGGAGCGTGGCTTCATCCGCCGCCTGCCCAACCGGGCCCGCGCCATCGAGGTGATCAAGCTGCCGGAGCTCCAAGCCGCCGCCGGTAGCCGCCGCGGCTTCACGCCAAGCGTCATCGAAGGCAATCTCGGCAAGGTGCGCACGACATCGAGCCCGCCCGCCGACGAGGGCGAGCGTCCGGTCGCGGTGCCCGTCATGGGCCGGATCGCAGCCGGCACGCCCATCGAGGCGCTGCAGACCCGCAGCCACACCATCAGCGTCCCCCCTGACATGCTGGGCGCTGGCGAGCACTACGCGCTCGAAGTGCGCGGCGATTCCATGGTCGACGCCGGCATTCTCGACGGCGACATGGCGCTGATCCAGCGCAACGAGAGCTGCGACACCGGCGATATCGTGGTCGCGCTGATCGACGACGAGGAAGCCACCTTGAAGCGCTTCCGCCGCCGCGGCGCCTCGATCGCGCTGGAGCCGGCCAACGCGGCCTACGAGGTCCGCATCCTCCCGCCCAACCGGGTCAAGATCCAGGGCAAGCTGATCGGACTGTATCGGAAGTACTGAGCGCCGGACGACCTGAGCGCTCACGCGCAATCAACGATCGGAGCGGACGATTGTCCGCTCCGGCCGGATGGTCTTTCTGGTTTTGCACAGATTATCCGGCCCCCTCTCCAGCACTACATCCTCGGCACGCCGCGACGAAGCACGCATCGCTTCATAAGCCTCCAGGCGACCGAGGAGACAACCATGCGCAAGATCTTCCTGAGCACCGTCACGATGGCGCTGATTGCAGCATCGGCGTCACAAGCCCTCGCTGCGCAGCCGCAACATCGCGCCCGCAAGGCACCGCAGGCGACGAGCGCGCAATTGCGTGATGCGCATAATACCGTCGAGCAATCCTCGCGGCCGGCCTGGCCATATTCGGGCTGGTCGGCACCGGCCGGACGCTGACGGCGACGGTCGCCGAATGCACGGAAGCAGGCTTTGTTCCTAGCGGTTCGGGAAAGATATTGTGATTGCGGCTTGCGTATCCGGGCCGCAGATTTGCCTACAACCGAGCGGAGTCTTGCAGGCTTCCACTCTGATAGAGGCCTGCGCCTCCAGGCCAGAGGCGCGGGTTACTATCCCTGATGAGGAGCACCCGATGTGTGACTATAGCCTGCATGCCGTCGCGACACGTCCCGCAGAAGTCGGCGAGACGATCGTCACGACAACATTTCGCGGTACCTCGACGCGCGGCTTCGCCTCCGAAGCCGACATGTCGGTCGCGGTCTGCCTGCTGCCGGGAACGGAGCTCGCGTTCGCCGACAACGTCCGTTACGATAACAGGTGGATCTGGACGCGCACCGTCAACTCGCGCGTCGGCAAGTTCGGCAAGGTCGATCCGCACATTCCCGATCGTCATCACGATGCGATCGAATTCCCCGATGGCAAATACGTGCTGGTGACGCAGCTCGTCGAAGGTCAGCGCGCAACCGTGCTGCAACTGCCCGTGACCCAGCCGCTCGGCGAGCGCGAGCAGAAGCCGCAAGGGATCGCTGACAGCCGCACCACGACGCCGCGGCTGCCGATCGGCTGAAAGGTCGATCTTACTCCTCAGCCTGAAGGTCGGCCTCCGACGGTGTTACGTCCCGGGAGCGTGGAGCTACCGACCTTGGCATGAGGGTCTGCTCGAAGTCTCCATCGCCGGTCGCCGCCGGCGACCAGGGGCGGTTTGCGCCCCTTCCCCTCACAGCCTGAATCGCAAAACCGTCACCGCGCTGCGTGAGCGCCAGCGCGCCCTGGTGCGCGAGACGCGGTCGATCGACCACCATCGCGGCGCAATCCGGCGCCGTAGGCCTGGTCGTCACCACCAGCGCGGCACGACTGCAATCGTCGGCCAGCGCGTCGATGCGTATCGACAGCGCAATCATGCGACCGTCGGCGAGCGTCGTCACGCAGCCGGCGTCGTCGCATGACACGCCGTCACCAAGCGAGGCGCTGGCCGCGTCGCGCGGGTCAGCATCGGCGGCAAGCCACTCCTTGAGCAGAAAATTGTCCTTCTTCATTCTGATCACGTGCAGTTGCCCATCCCTGCCTCGCACTGCGACGTTCTGGCCGTCAGCGGCAATCAGGATATCGGGTTGCCGGACCGACAGCCCCCAGACGGTCGCAGCCACGAGCACGCAAGCACCCGACCAGCGCAGCGGCGTGCGCAACAGGCCCATCAGGATCAGGCCGAGGCTCGCCGCAATCAACGGCGCAGTGCCGAAGGCGGCGACATGGCCGATCGCTCCGGGCAGTGCGGCCACCCAGCGCGACACCGCCACCATCCAGTCGATGCCGATCCCCATCAACCACCAGAACACACCGTCGAGTCCGAAGGGAGCCGCGAGCAATCCCAGCAGCCCCGCGGGCATCACCAGCGCCGAGACCACCGGCATCGCGCCGAGATTGGCGAGCACGCCGTAGGGCGTGACGCGATGGAAATGGAAGGCGGCATAAGGCGTGGTTGCAAACCCGGCGATCATCGAGGCCATGAACAGCATCGCGATCTCGCGGCCGCCCCACAGCGCGATGCGCGCGGTCGCCGAGTGGTCAGGTGAGGCAAACAGGTTCGGCATGCCGATCTGCACCAGGGCCACCAGCCCGAGCGTCGCGGCGAAGGACATTTGAAAGCTCGGATGCACGAGCGCCTCCGGCGCCACCGCCAGCACGATCAGCGCCGCGACCGCCAGCGTGCGGAAGGTGACGGCGCGGCGATCGACGATCACCGCGATCAGCACCACGGCAGTCATGAAGAACGATCGTTGGGTTGCGACTTCAGCGCCCGAGAGCAGCAAATAGAAAGCAGAAGCGACCAGGGCCGCGGCGGCCGACCATTTCTTGATGGGAAATCCCGCCGCCAGCCCGGGGATCAGCGCGAGCAGTGCGCGAACCGCGAAGAAGACGACACCGGCGACGACAGCCATGTGGTAGCCGGAGATCGACAGCACGTGGCCGAGGCCGGAGATAAACATCGCGTCGTTGACGGGCGTCGTGATCGCATCGCGGCGGCCGGTCAGAAGCGCAGTCGCAATCGCGCGGTTGTCGCCGTCGAGTACGGCGCGGATGCGCGCGTCGATCCCATCGCGCAGGCCTTGCAGGACGGCGGCATAGCGCAGCTGCAAGCCGCCGGCATCGGGCGGTGTCACAGTCGTGATTGCCCCCATCGCGAAACCGGACGCGCCGATCCCCTGGAAGAACATGTCGCGCGAGAAGTCGTAGCTCCCCGGTCGCAACGGCGCGAGCGGCGGCATCAGCCGCGCCTTCAACTGCACGAAGCTGCCGACATCAGGCGCCATCCCCTTGCGCACGGAGAGGCGGACGCGCTCGAGCTTCAAATCGCTGTGCTGCGCCTCCATCGCGGTGACGCGCAGCACGAAACGGTCGGTGCGCTCGCGGATGTCACGGGTCTCGACGAAGCCCGACAGCGACACCGAATAAAGCGGCCTTGTGAGCACGGTATGCGCGATGCGCGCCGTCTTCCATGTCGCCATGGCAAAGCCGGCCGCGACCGCGGCGATCATGATCGCCGGCGCGAACCACCGGCTTCGTCGCAACAAGACCGCGCCAAGCGTCAATGCGGCCGCCGTCGCAGCCGTGACCCACAACACGGGCTCATGGTCGGCGGCGAAGTAGAGCGCAATCCCGCAGCCGAAGGCGATCGGCACCCACGGGAACAGGCGCCCGGCGCCGGCCTCAGCCTTTGCCCATTCACGCAGCGTCCCGACGACCGCGGGCCAGACGCCAAACCCTGCCGGCACAAACCCGCCGGCCGACGCGGCCCCGCCTGTGGGCCAAGTCCCGGCGATACCCTGCGAGGCGCGTTGTGGCCGGCCCGGCTCCGCCATGTCTTGGCAACCCTGCGATACGCTACGGTTGCAAAGGCTACCGGAACGTGCAGGCCGCAGAATAGCGGTACGGATCGGGAACGAAGGGGCTGCTGCCCTACTTTTCCTCTTCCATCGTCACCGCCACATCCGCCTTGGCCGACAGCCGGACCTTGTTGCCCTCGACACCAGCGACGAGGCCCTTGTCGATGAAATGATGGTGGCCCTTGTGGCTGCCCTCGCCGCTGTCCTTCTTGGTCAGCTTGATGCGGTTGCCCTCGACCTTGTCGACCGTGCCGACGTGGACGCCATCGGCGCCGATGACTTCCATATGCTCTGCGATGTTCTGCATGGTGGGATCCTTGGGTTGGATCCATCCTCAACGCGCGCAGAGAGATTGGGTTCGTATTTTCTGTCGTTCCGAGGCGCGCCACTGTCGCGAGCCCGGAATGACGATAATTGTGGGATCGCGTCGTCCCTAAATCAGCGGCGCCTTCGCCGAGGCGTGGTGATTGACGATCTTCCAGTCACCGTCCTCGCGGATGATGACCCAGCTCATCTTCACGAGGAGATCGGGCCGTTCACCGGCGAGATCGAAATTGATGGTTGCGCCCATGTTGATCAGGTCAGGCCCTGCATGCGTCGCCTGCACTTCCGAAAATGTCGCGCTGGGCTTGCGCCAGCGCGGCAGGCCGTTGAAGTAATTGGTGACGCCGTCCCTGCCCCGATAAAGCGTTGGGTTCGAGCCAAAGAAGAATGCGTTCTTCGAATAGAGCGATGACAGAGCCGCCGCATCAAGGCTGGCGAAGCCGGCGCACCATTTCGCGATGATGGCGGAAACGATGGCGTCGGCCTCGTTGCTCATGTCCGCGTCCCTCAACCCTTGGCGACTTCCTTCGCGAACGTATCGCGCAGGCCGATGGTGCGCGAGAACACCGGCTTGCCCGGCGTCGAGTCCCTGTCGCGCACGAAATAGCCCTGGCGTTCGAACTGCATAGGCTCCATCGAGTTGCTCTCGGCAACGGAGGCTTCGATCCGCGCGTCGGACAGGATTTCCAACGAGTTCGGATTGAGATCAGCCGCGAAATTCGAGGCGTCCGGGCTCGGATTGGCAAAAAGCTGGTTGTAGATGCGGATCTCCGCGGGCACCGATGTCGCGGCCGGCAGCCAGTGCATGGTCGCCTTGACCTTGCGGCCGTCGGGCGCGTTGCCGCCCTTGGTCGCGGGATCGTAGGTGCAACGCAGTTCCACGACCTCGCCCTTGTCGTTCTTGATCACGCCGGTGCACTTGACGAAATAGGCGTAGCGCAGCCGCACCTCGTTGCCCGGCGACAGGCGGAAGAACTTCTTCGGTGGGTTCTCCATGAAGTCGTCCTGCTCGATATAGAGCTCGCGGCCGAACGTGATCTTGCGCGTGCCGGCGCCGGGATCGTCGGGATGGTTGATCGCCTCGAGCTCCTCGCTCTGCCCTTCCGGATAGTTCTCGATCACGACCTTGAGCGGCCGTAGCACGCCCATGCGCCGCTGCGCAGTACGGTTCAGCTCCTCGCGGATGCAGAACTCGAGCATGCCGACGTCGACCACGCTGTTGGCCTTCGCAACCCCGATGCGCTTGACGAACTCACGAAGCGCGGCCGGCGGCACGCCGCGGCGGCGCATGCCCGCCATGGTCGGCATGCGCGGATCGTCCCATCCGGCGACATGGCCGTCGCGGACGAGCTGTGTCAGCACACGCTTGGACAGCAGCGTGTAGGTCAGGTTCAGCCGCGCGAACTCGTACTGGTGCGGCTTCGACGGCACCGGCAGCTTCTCGATGAACCAGTCATAGAGCGGCCGGTGGTCCTCGAACTCCAGCGTGCAGATCGAGTGCGTGATGCCCTCGATCGCGTCCGACTGGCCGTGGGCATAGTCGTAGCTCGGATAGATGCTCCACTTGGTCCCGGTGCGCGGATGGTGCGCATGCAGGATGCGGTAGAGCACGGGATCGCGCAGATTGATGTTGCCCGCGGACATGTCGATCTTGGCCCGCAGCACGCGCGCGCCGTTCGGGAATTCGCCGGCCTTCATGCGGCGGAACAGGTCGAGATTTTCATCGACGCTGCGGTCGCGGAACGGCGAGTTCTTGCCGGGCTCGGTCAGCGTGCCACGCGACAGGCGGATCTCCTCCTGGGTCTGGTCGTCGACATAGGCGAGGCCGTCGCGGACCAGCTTCTCCGCCCATTCGTACAGGCGGTCGAAATAATCCGAGGCAAAGAACAGGTTCTTGCCCCAGTCGAAGCCGAGCCAATGCACGTCGGCCTGGATGGAATCGATATATTCCTGCTCTTCCTTGACCGGATTGGTGTCGTCGAAGCGTAGATGGCAACGGCCCGGAAACTCCTGGGCGATGCCGAAATTGAGGGCGATCGACTTGGCATGGCCGATGTGGAGATAGCCGTTCGGCTCCGGCGGGAACCGGGTCACGATCTCCTTGTACTTGGCCTGGTCGAGGTCGGCCTGGATGATGTCACGAATGAAATCGCGCCCAACCTCAGTCGCCACCGGTTCTGTCATTACGAAAATCCTGTAGGGAAATCAGCGGTCCTTCTGCCAAATTCGCTTGGCTGCGCCAAGGCCTTAAGGCATCCGCTGCCGGGCTTTAGTTATGCTCCGGTCCTGTTATATACCACCGCCTCCAATGCATAGGCCCTGCCAAGAATGACCGATTCCGTCGTCACCCGCTTTGCCCCCTCGCCGACCGGCTTCCTCCATATCGGAGGTGCCCGCACCGCGCTGTTCAACTGGCTCTATGCGAAGAAGCACGGCGGCAGGATGCTGCTCCGGATCGAGGACACCGACCGGGAGCGCTCCACCGAGGCCGCGATCGGAGCGATCCTGGACGGGCTGAAATGGCTGGAGCTCGGCTGGGATGGCGACGTCATCTACCAGTTCAGCCGCGCCGCCCGTCACCGCGAAGTCGCCGAGCAGCTGCTCGCCGACGGCAAGGCCTATCGCTGCTACGCTACCGCGGAGGAACTCGCCGCCATGCGGGAGAAGGCGCGCAGCGAGGGCCGCACCCGCCTCTATGACGGCATGTGGCGCGACCGCGATCCCGCGACTGCCCCGTCCGACGTCAAGCCGACCATCCGCCTGCGCGCGCCGCAGACCGGCGAGACCGTGATCGAGGACCAGGTTCAGGGCCGCGTGGTCTGGCAGAACGAGAATCTCGACGACCTCGTCCTGCTGCGCGGCGATGGCAACCCGACCTACATGCTCGCGGTGGTCGTGGACGACCACGACATGGGCGTCACCCACGTCATTCGCGGCGACGACCATCTGATCAATGCCGCGCGCCAGAAGCAGATCTACGACGCGATGGGCTGGGCGCTGCCGAGCATGTCGCACATCCCCCTCATCCACGGGCCCGACGGCTCGAAACTGTCCAAGCGCCACGGCGCGCTCGGCGTCGATGCGTACCGCGCCATGGGGTACCTCCCGGCCGCCTTGCGCAACTACCTTGTCCGCCTCGGCTGGAGCCATGGCGACCAGGAAATCTTCTCGACCGAGGAGATGATCGCCGCGTTCGATCTCGCCAGCGTCGGCCGTGCCGCCGCCCGCTTCGATTTCGCCAAGCTCGAGAACCTCAACGGCCATTACATCCGCCACGCCGACGATCAATCACTCGTGAAAATGTTCGGAGATGTGCTCGACCACGTCGTGCCTGCTCGCGACGAGATTAAAGCCAAGTTGAACGATACCACGCGCGCCCAGCTGCTCAAGGCCATGCCGGCTTTGAAGGAGCGCGCCAAGACGCTGATCGAGCTGATCGACGGCGCTGATTTCATCTTCGCCGACCGGCCTTTGCAGCTCGATCCGAAAGCGGCCGCCCTGCTGACGCCTGACAACCGCAAGCTGATCGGCCAGCTTCATTCCGCGCTGGAGAATGTCGAGACCTGGAGCGGCGCCGCCACGGAAGCTGCACTACGCGCATTCGCGGAGGAAAATAGTCTCAAGCTCGGCGCCGTCGCCCAGCCGCTGCGTGCGGCGCTGACCGGCCGCACCACCTCGCCGGGTATTTTTGAGGTTTTGGACGTGTTGGGACGCCAGGAGAGCCTCGCCCGGCTCGAGGATCAGGCCAAGGACGTACCTAAGACGTAAGTAGGCCATGGCTGCCATGATCTTGCAGCGCACACAGCAATAATATACCCATCTCCCCGTACATTCTGGAACATCCGGCCTGCCCCATTTTCTCCCTTGGGGGATTCCGGCTCCGGCCCGTTTCACCACACATCGGGGACCTACGATGGACGCAAAACCAAGCAACAAGACCGCCACGCTGACGGTCGGAAACAAGAATTACGATCTTCCGATTCACAGCGGCAGCGTCGGACCTGATGTCATCGATATCGGCAAGCTGTACGGCCAGTCCGGCCTGTTCACTTACGATCCCGGCTTTACCTCGACCGCGAGCTGCCAGTCCAAGATCACCTATATCGACGGTGACGCGGGCGTGCTGGAATACCGCGGCTACCCGATCGAACAACTCGCCGAGAACGGCGATTTCCTCGAGACCTGCTACCTGCTGCTCTACGGGAACCTGCCCACCGCCGCGCAGAAGAAGGATTTCGACGACCGCGTGATCCATCACACGATGGTGCACGAGCAGATGGCCCGCTTCTTCCAGGGCTTCCGCCGCGACGCCCATCCGATGGCGGTGATGGTGGCTTCGGTCGGCGCGCTCGCCGCGTTCTACCACGACTCGACCGACATCAACGATCCCAAGCAGCGCATGATCGCTTCCATGCGCATGATCGCGAAGATCCCGACACTGGCGGCGATGGCCTACAAGTACACGGTCGGCCAGCCCTTCGTGTATCCGAAGAACTCGCTCACCTTCGCCGAGAACTTCCTCAACATGTGCTTCGCGGTGCCGTGCGAGGAGTACAAGATCAACCCGGTGCTCGCCGATGCGCTGGACAAGATCTTCATCCTGCATGCCGACCACGAGCAGAACGCCTCGACCTCGACGGTGCGCATCGCGGGCTCCTCAGGCGCCAACCCGTTCGCCTGCATCGCCGCCGGCATCGCCTGCCTCTGGGGCCCGGCACATGGCGGCGCCAACGAAGCTGCGCTTGCGATGCTTGCCGAGATCGGCAGCGTGGACAAGATCCCCGAATTCATCGCCAAGGTGAAGGACAAGAACTCTGAAGTCCGCCTGATGGGCTTCGGTCACCGCGTCTACAAGAACTACGATCCGCGCGCCAAGATCATGCAGAAGATGTGTCACGCCGTGCTCAAGGAGACCGGCCATGGCGACGATCCCATGCTGAAGGTGGCGCTCGAGCTCGAGAAGATCGCGCTGAGCGACCAGTACTTCATCGATCGCAAGCTGTACCCGAACGTCGACTTCTATTCGGGCATCACGCTGAAGGCGATGGGCTTCCCGGTCTCGATGTTCACCGTGCTGTTCGCGGTCGCCCGCACCGTCGGCTGGATCAGCCAGTGGAGCGAGATGATCGAGGACCCGCAGCAGAAGATCGGCCGTCCGCGCCAGCTCTACACCGGCGTCACCCGCCGCGACTACGTCGCGATGAAGGATCGCAAGTAAGTCCGAGCCGATACGGCTTTCGAAACGGCGCCATCTTGCGATGGCGCCGTTTTTGTTTGCACACCCTACGAACTGATGAGGCCGCCGCTCGTCTTTGTGCCGCGCACAACAACAAGTCCACGCATCACGCCGACGAGTGCTTGACAGTTGAAACGCTCCGCAGGCAAATTCTTACACTAAGTAAGAATGACGACAGGGATGGAAATGCCGGAGCAGCCGAGAAGTCGGCGGCAGACACGTGCTGCCATTTTGACTCACTTGCTTCAGTCCGGCGGCTCGTTCCGGCCTCCGCTGGCGAAGGCCGTGCGCCTGTCCGAGGCGAGCCTGTCGCGTATTCTGTTCGACCTGAAGGCCGAAGGCCTGATCGAGGAAGTCCGGCGCCCTGCCCCTTATGTCGGCGGCCCGACTGGTCTCGTCTCACTCGACGGCACCGTGGCGCTGGGCGCTCTCGAGCTCACCGGCCAATGGCTCAGCGTCGGCGTCGGCGGCCTGTCGGGCGAGCTGCGTTACACCGAGCGCGTGCCGCTGCCGAAGAAGCCGACGGTCGAATCCGTCGGCCGGGTGTTTCGCGAGGCGCTCACCTTGCTGCGCGACTGGACGCAGCGCCGCCACATCAGGCTCTCGCAGGTGGGCATAACGGTTCCAGGCCTCGGCCGCCTCAGCGTTTCAGGCAATCCGATCATTCCCTGTGACGTCGAGCGTATCGGCGGCATGTTCGGCGAAATGTTCCCCGGTGTGCCTGTCGCTTTCATCAATTCGGTGGTGGCGCACGCCACCTTTCATCGTTGTCGCTCGGACAGCTATCCGTTCAGCGATCCACACCTGTTCGTTTTCGTCGGCCAGGGCGTCGCCGGCGCCTGGGTGGACGATCCGATCGAAGATGACGCGCTCGATCCGGTCGAGCTCGGCCACATGGTGTTTGGAACCGACGGCCCCCGCTGCCGCTGCGGTCATCATGGCTGCGTCGAAGCCTATACGTCGCTGCCGGCGCTGGCCGAACTGCTGCGCACCACCGAAGCGGAATTGCTCCAGCTCGGCCCTGACTGGGTGACCGCGATCCCTCTCTCGTCCCGGGTGCGCCAGGAGTTGCGCCAGCGCCTCTTCCGGCTCGGCCTCGCGATCGGCAACACGTTGAACGTCAAGCCATGCCGCGGCGTTGTCGTCAGCGGCTGGCCATCGCTGCTCGCGGAGGACGATCGAAAAGCCATCGTCGACGGCATCGACGCGTGTCTCCTCGGCGGACGGAAACACGCGCAGGTGTCGCTCGCCTTCGTGCCGCCCTCGAACGGGAACGATCCGCAGGCAGCCCTCGCCTTCGCTGCATTCTGCCTGGCGAGATCTGGCGGCATGCCGGCCGCGTCGACGGAGGCCGCCTGATATGACTTGAGCCGCGTGCGGCTCGCGCACGCCAACAACGGCGCCAAAATGGCGCAAACAACTTCACACCCGGGAGGAACTGCCATGCCAATTACAACAACAAGGCGTCGTCTGCTCGCTGGATCTGCTGCCGCACTCGCACTGCCGGCCTTTGCCCGCGCGCAAGGCGCGGTCAAGCCGCGCCTCACCGCAATCTCGCAATGGTCCGCGGGCAGCGACGGTGCTGCGATCACGGCGCTCGGCAAGAAGTTCGAGGAAAAGGGCGGCATCTGGCAGCACTCGCCCGTTCCCGGCTTCACCACCGAGATGATGAACAAGCTGCGTGCGCAGATCATCGCCGGCGATCCGCCGGCCTGCTCGCAGCTCAAGGGCCCCGAGATTGCCGCCTGGTCGAAGATCGCCCCGACCGTCGATCTCGACTCCTTGGTCGCGGCTGCCGGCTATGAAAAGGTTGTCGCGCCGGACCTTGCCAAATTGCACAAGCCGGCCGGCAAGTGGATCGCGCTGCCGCTGCAGATCTACAGCACCAACATGCTGTTTCTCTCCAAGCGCGGGATGGACAAGGCCAAGGCCGACAAGGTCCCCGTCACTTGGGCCGACTTCAACGAACTTGCCGAGAAGATGAAGTCGGCCGGAATGGCTTATCCCCTCGCCAACGGTGGCACCCGTCCCGACGACGGGCAGAAGTTCGAGGCTTCCTTCGCCGGCATCAGCCCGACGGCATACCGCACCGCCATCATGAATCTCGACAAGAAGGCGCTGCAGGGCCCGGAGATCAAGGCAGCCTTCGCACAGACGCGCAAGATTGCCGACTGGTGTGACCCCAATGTCGGCGCTCAGCCCTATGCCACCAATCTGAAGCGCTTCGTCGACGGCGACATGGGCATGTTGATCATGGGCGGCTGGGCGCAGGGCGTGCTCAAAAACGCCGGCTTCAAGTTCGACGACTTCACTATCGTTCCAGGCCCCAGCGACAACGGCAAGCCGGTGTTCCTGTTGAATGCCGATGCTTTCATCTTCTGGCAGCGCAAGGAGGCCGATCTGCAGGCCGGCCAGACGCTGATGGCGCAGCTGGTGATGGATCCGGCGATCCAGACCATGTATTCGCAAATCACGGGGTCGATCCCCGTGCGTACCGATGTCGATCTGTCCGGTGCAGGCTGGTCCGACGGTCAGCGGCGCACCGCCGCAGCGCTGAAGGACGCCGTCGCCAGCAATCAGGCCGTCCTGAGCCTTGCGCACAACATGGCGCAGGAAAACGGCCTGACCGCCGCGATGATCGACGTCATCACCGAATATGTGAAGAACAAGACGATCAAGCCGGAGGAGGCCGTCACCCGCCTCGCCGACGCCGTCGAGAGCTCGCGTTGAGCAACGCCGTCTCGACAGCAACGCAACCGGGCCGGTCGGCGACCTCTGAGATGGTACGCCGACTGCCCGAATTTCTGATGATCTGGGTGCCGCTGCTGTTGTCGGCAGCGCACCTCATTTCGTTTTCGATCTGGACGATCTGGATTTCGTTCACGCCATCCACCCTCATTCCGGTCTCCGGCTGGGTGGGCCTGCACAACTACACCGCGGTCCTCGCATCGCGGAATTGGCAGATCGCCTTCGACAATCTTCTGCTGTTCGGCATCGCCTTCGTGCTGTTCAGCTTGATGACGGGCCTCGTGCTCGCGATCCTGCTCGACCAGCGCATTCGCGCCGAGAACGTGCTGCGGTCCATTTTCCTGTACCCGCTGGCGGTATCGTTCGTCGTCACCGGCACGGTCTGGAGCTGGTTGCTCAATCCCGGCATCGGGATCGAGAAGCTCGTCCATGACCTCGGCTGGACCACCTTCCATTTCGACTGGCTGGTGAACCGCGACATGGCGATCTGGACCATCGTCATCGCTGCGGTCTGGCAGTCCTCGGGCTTCGCAATGGCCCTCTTCCTGGCCGGTCTTCGCTCCGTCGACGCCGACATCATCAAGGCCGCGCAGATCGACGGCGCCGGACCGATCCGAACCTATTGGCGCGTCGTCCTGCCGACGCTCTGGCCGATCACCATCACGGTCATCGTGATCCAGCTGCAATTTGCGATCTCGGCCTTCGACCTCGTCCGCGCGCTCACCAACGGCGGACCTGGAATCGCGACCCAGCTACCGGCCCTCGTCGTCTATGATCTGATGTTCCAGCGTAGCCAGCTCGGCCGCGGCGCGGCGGCGGCGGTTCTGATGTTGCTCATCCTTCTCGCGGTGCTGCTGCCCTATGCGGCGTGGCGTTATGTCCAGCGGCGGCAGGCCAACCATGCGTGAAAGCAGCTTCGCGCCGAGCCGCGTCCTGATCTATCTCGTCGTGTCGTTGCTCGCGGCCGCCTGGCTCGCGCCGCTCGTCGTCGTCGTCCTGAATTCGCTCCGCACCAACGAGGAGATCGCGCAGGGGTCGATGATCGGCTGGCCGCAACATTTCGCCTGGGGCAACTACGCCCTGGCCTGGAGCGGCTTCTGCGTCGCCGAGAGCTGCAACGGCATCCGGCCGTACATGCTGAACTCCGCGCTCATCACGATTCCCGCGACAATCCTTTCCACCCTGCTGGGCGCAGTCGCCGGTTACGCCGTGTCGCTCTGGCGCTTTCGCGGCGACAACTGGATTTACGGTATCGTCACCCTCGGCCTCTTTCTGCCGCAGCAGATGCGCCTCCTGCCCTGGACCATCGTGCTGCGCGACATCGGACTCATCAACACGCTGACGGGCCTCGTGCTGATTCACACGATCCAGGGGCTCTCCTTCACCGTGCTGTTCTGCCGGAACTACTATGTCGCCATTCCGCACGAGTTGATCAGGGCCGCGCGCATCGACGGCGCCGGGTTCTTTCGGATCTTCTGGCGCATCATTCTGCCTCTCTCGCCTCCTATCCTGATCGTCACCGTGATCTGGCAGTTCACGCACATCTGGAACGAGTTCCTCTTTGGCGTGACCTTCACGACCGGCCAGCAGCAGCCCGTCACGGCCGCACTCATCGCGCTGTCGGCCGCGGTCGCAGACATCCCGCAACACGGCGTGCAGAGCGCCGCGGTGATCATCGCCGCGCTGCCCACACTGTTGGTCTATCTCCTCGGCGGCAGGTATTTCGTACGCGGCCTCACTGCCGGGGCCGTGAAATGATGGATGAATCATGGCAGCACTGAGCATTCGCGCCCTGTCGAAGCGCTACGCCAATCTGGAGGTGCTGAAAGGCATCGACCTCGACATCGAGAGCGGCGAATTCACCGTGCTGGTCGGCCCCTCCGGCTGCGGCAAGTCCACGCTTCTCAATATCATCGCCGGGCTCGATCGCGCGAGCGACGGCACGATCGAGATCGGCGGACGGGTGGTCAATGACGTGCCGCCGAAGGACCGCGACATCGCCATGGTGTTCCAGTCCTACGCGCTGTACCCGTCGATGACGGTGCGCCAGAACATCACGTTCGGCATGGAATGCCGGGGCGTCGCCAAGGCCGAGCAGGAAAAGGCACTGGCGAATGTGGCCAGACTGCTCCAGATCGAGCCGCTGCTTGCCCGCAAGCCGTCGCAACTGTCCGGCGGCCAGCGCCAGCGCGTCGCGATGGGGCGTGCGCTGGTGCGCGATCCCCTGCTCTTCCTGTTCGACGAGCCACTCTCCAATCTCGACGCCAAGCTGCGCGTCGAGATGCGCATGGAGATCAAGCGGCTGCACCAGCGCATCGGCGCCACCATCATCTATGTCACCCACGACCAGATCGAGGCGATGACGATGGCAACGCGCATTGCCGTGATGCATCGGGGCGTGGTGCAGCAGTTCGCTGACCCTGACACGGTGTACCGCTATCCCGCCAATTTGTTCGTCGCCCGCTTCATGGGCTCGCCGCCGATGAACACGATGCCGGCCCGGCTCGAGGCAGAGGGCGGCGGGCCCGTGGCGGTGATCGGCGCCGGCCGGCCGGACGAGGTGCGTCTCCGCCTGCAAGGCTACGAGGCAGCCGCATCCTATCTCGGCCGCGAGGTGGTGCTCGGGATCAGGCCGGAATGCATCGCCGAGGGCGACCGATTGTTCTCTGGCGCTGCGGGCGCGCCCGTCATCGTCACCGCGCCGGTCGAGCTGGTCGAGCCCACTGGCGCCGAGACCATCGTTCTGCTGCGGCTCGGCGGCGAGCCCGCGCAGGCGCGCATCTCGCCGGACATCCGGCCCGTACCGGGCGCAACCGCCTCCTTCGCGCTGGATACCCGCCGCATTTGCCTGTTCGACCCCGAGACGGAGCGACTGATCGCATGACCCAGACGACCTATGCCGACCTCGCCAATCGCGTGGTGGTGATCACCGGAGGCGCGAGCGGCATCGGTGCCGCCTTTACGCGCGCGTTCGCCGCTCAGGACTCCCGCGTCGCCTTCCTCGACCTCGATACGCAGGCCGGCGAAGCGCTGGCGCAGGATGTGGCGAAGAGTTCCGGCACTGCACCGCTGTTCGTGCCTTGCGATCTCATGGATATCGACGCCTTGCGCGCCGCGCTGGCGAAGGTGCACGCATCGCTTGGCGATGCCGCGGTCCTCGTCAACAACGCCGCCAATGACCAGCGCCAGGTGCTTTCGGACGTGACGCCGGCGGACTTCGACTGGATGATCGGCGTCAATTTCAAGCACGTGTTCTTTGCCGCCCAGACCGTTGTGCCGCAGATGCAGGCGCGTGGCGGCGGCTCGATCATCAACATGTCGTCGGTGGCCTGGATGCGCGGCGCGCCGGCGCTGCCGGTCTACGCCGGCGCCAAGGCGGCCATCGTCGGCTTAACCAATTCGCTCGGCCGCAAGTTCGGTGCCGACCGCATTCGCGTCAACGCGATCGCGCCGGGGATGGTGATCACCGAGCGGCAGCGCAAGCTGTGGTATCCGGACGAGAAGGTCATCACCGAGATGCGTACGCGCCAGGCCATTCCCGATGCGGTGACGCCTGAGGATATCGCCGACATGGCGCTCTACCTCGCCTCCGACGCGAGCCGGCGCATCACGTGCCAGTGCTTCCGGGTCGACGGCGGGCTCGCCTAACCGGCGTGCCCCTTCCGCATCGTCGCGAGCACGATGTCGGCGGCGAGCACGCTCGGCGATGTGTTGCCGGTCGACATGATGGTGTCGAGCTGCGCGAAGGCTTCGACCTGTTGCCGGCGCATTGGCGTCTCCGTCAGCACCTCGGACAGGGCGCTCGCGAGCTTTTCTGGCGTGCAGTCTTCCTGCAAATATTCGGGGATCACGTCCTTGCCGATCACCAGATTGGCGAGGATCACCGAGGAGACCTGGATCGCACGGCGCAGGATGAACGCCTCCATCGCGCCGACGCGATAGGCCGTCACCATCGGGATGCCTGACAGCGCCAGCTCCAGCGTCACGGTGCCCGACTTCGCCAGCGCCGCACGCGCGATGCGAAATGCGGCGCGCTTCTCGGCCTCGCCGACCACGATCTGCGGCTTGACCGGCCAGTTCGCGACACCCGCACGGATGGTGGCTTCGAGATGCGACATGGTCGGCAGCATCAATTCGAACGCGACGCCATCGGACCGCAACCGCCCGAGTGCCGCGCCAAACACGTCCAGATGATGCCGGATCTCGCTGCGACGGCTGCCCGGCAGCGCCAGCAGCACCGGCGTTTCAGCCTCGCGGCGCTTTTGCTCGTCCGCACCAGGCCGTAGCGAGGACAACTGCTCGATCAGGGGATGGCCGACATAGCTGCAAGGCGGCCCGCCGAGCTTGCGGTATTCATCCGGCTCGAACGGCAGCAGACCGAGCACATGATCGACATAGCCGAGCATGGCGCGCGCGCGGCCCGGCCGCCACGCCCAGACCGAGGGCGAAACGTAGTCGATCACGGGGATCGCCGGATTTTTCGCCCGCACACGGCGCGCCACGCGATGGGTGAAGTCGGGACTGTCGATGATGACGAGCGCGTCCGGAGCAGCCTCCGTCACGGCATCCGCGGTCTCGCGGATCAGCCGCAGGATCTTCGGCAGCTGCTGCACCACCGCGGCAAGACCGACGATCGACAGCTCCTCGATCGGAAACAGCGTCTCCAGCCCCTCGCGCGCCATGGTGCGGCCGCCGACGCCCTCGAACTGCACGCCGTCGCCGAGGCGCTGGCGAAGCACCTTCATCAGCGCCGAGCCGAGCCGGTCGCCGGATTCCTCCGTCGCGATCAGAAAAATCTTCCGCTTGGGATCGCGAAGCTGCATCACGCGGGCAAACCGACGATGAAGAGATATTTGGCGTCGGCGAGCGCGATCATCGCCTGCGGCTCGGCGGCGATGGTGTTGCCGGCGATGACGGCGACGCCGGCAAGGCCGGCCCTGGCGACGCCCTCGATCGTGCGCGCGCCGATCGTCGGCAGGTCGAAGCGCAGATCCTGGCCGCTCTTCGGCGCCTTCACCAGCACGCCACGTCCCGTGGCGGCACGGATGCGGCCCTCCTCGCGCAGCCGCGCCACGCGCGCCAGCAGCGCATCTGTGCCTTCGATGTCCTCGACCGCCACCACATGGTTGTCGATCACCACCGCGGCCTGCCCGATGTCGAATGGTCCGAGCGCGGTCAGCACCGCGCGCCCACGTTCGATGTCGCCCTTGGCGTTGTCCGCCGGCCAGGCGCGGGTGATGCACCCCTCGGGCATCAGCAGGTCGGGCGCGACGTCCTTGATGCCGACCATGCGAAAGCCGTCCTGCTCGAGGATCCGCCCGACGCCGGACAACAGATGATCGTCGCCGCCGCGGAAGGCACGGATGACGTTGCCGAGCAATCGCAGCGTCTTGACGTCGAAGCGGATCTCCGTGAGCGAGGGCCGCACCAGCGTGCCGATGAAGATCAGGTCGCGGCAGCCCTCCTCGCGGAACAGCCGCATGGCCCGGCCGAGCTGGCCGACCGAGATCCAGCGATGGCGGAATTTCTCGACCTGCGCCGGATCGCACGCGCCGCGCAGCGGAAACAGCACCGGGGTGATGCCGCGCGCGGCGAGCGACTCTGCGACCGCGAACGGCATTACGCCCCCGCCTGCGACCACGCCGACCGGTGATGAAATCGCAGGAGCCGCCGATGTCATGTCCGCGGCCATCGCAGCATCACTTCTCGATGGTCGGAAGGCAGAGCGGGCGCTTGCCCTTGCCGATGAAGCCGAGGATCTCGGCGATCGCGGGATCTTCGCTCTCGAGCGGTCGCACCGACTCCAGCCGCTCGGCGAACGTGCCGGGGCCGTGGAAGAGCTTCTGGTAGAACGCCCGCACGGTTGCAAGCCGCTGCTTGGTGAACTTGCGCCGCTTCATCCCGATCAGGTTGAGGCTCTCGAGCACCGCATATTGGCCGTTGGCGAGCCCATACGGGATGATGTCGTCGCGCACGCCCGAGAGGCCGCCGACCATCACATAGGAGCCGATGCGGGTGAACTGATGCACCGCGGACAGCCCGCCGATATAGACGGCATCGCCGATCTCGCAATGGCCGCCGAGCGTCGCCGAGGTCGCGAAGATCGCGTTGTTGCCGACCATGCAGTCATGGCCGACATGGCTGTTGTTCATGAAGTAGCCGTCGTTGCCGACGCGCGTCTTGCCCCCGCCCTTGACGGTGCCGACATTCATCGTCGCTCCCTCGCGGATGGTGTTGCCGGACCCGATGTCGAGCGTGGTCGGCTCGCCCTTGTAGCTGAGATCCTGCGGCGCGCCGCCGAGCACTGCGAACGGCGAGATCACACAGGCGTCGCCGACCGTGGTGTGGCCGATGACGGTGACCTGTCCAAGCAGCCTGCAATTGGCCCCGATCCGGGCATTGCGACCGATGATGCAAAAGGGCCCGATCTCGGTGCCCTCGCCGATCACGGCGCCGTCTTCCACCCGCGCGGTGGGGTCGATCTTACTCATCAAAAAGGTCTGGCTATGTGTTGAACTTGCTCGGCTTTCCGGTGGTTAGCGCGACTGCGCCCGATCTGTCCAGTGACGTATGATCTCGGCCTGTTGCAGAGGCCGGCTGAACAAGCCGCGCCGCTTGCGTGAACGACCTCATCCAACACTTGAACGGACGAGGCGCCGTTCTCAGTCGGTCAGCATGGCTCCGACGTCGGCTTCGGCGACGACCTGGCCGTTGACCTTGGCGTCACCGTGAAACCACCACATCGCCTTGCGGCGGCCGAGCGAGCGCATGTGATACTCGATGGTATCGCCGGGAAGCACCGGTTTGCGGAACTTGCATTTGTCGATGGTGAGGAAATACACCGCCCGCGGCTTCTCGGTGCCCTCGACCGACTTGATGCCGATCACGCCGGCGGTCTGCGCCATCGCCTCGATCATCATGACACCGGGATAGACCGGGCGTTCGGGGAAATGCCCCTGGAAGGCCGGCTCGTTGAAGGTGACGTTCTTGATGCCGATGCCGCTGTAGTCGGCCCGGATGTTGATGACGCGGTCGATCAGCAGCATCGGAAAACGGTGCGGTAACGTCTGGAGGATCGCATTGATGTCCACCAGCTCGAACTTAACAGGTGATTCCGCCGTCATTCCCGTCCCTCATCCTTCGGATCGGCCTTGCCGTCGCGTACCAGGCGCTCCACTGCGATGATTTCCTTGAACCATTGTTTGGTGGGCTTGGCAAAGAAACCGCCCCAGCGACCGTTCGGCGGGATGTCGTCCTTGACGCCGCTCATCGCGGTGACCTGGGCCCCGTCGCCGATCTTGAGGTGATTGTTGATGCCAACCTTTGCTCCCAGCGCCACGTTGTCGCCGATGGTCAGGCTGCCCGCGAGCCCGATCTGGGCCGCCAGCAGGCAATTCCGGCCAATCGTTACATTGTGGCCGATCTGGACCTGATTGTCGATTTTGGTGCCCTCGCCGATCACGGTGTCGCGCAAGGACCCGCGATCGATGGTGGTGCCGGCGCCGACTTCCACGTTGTTCTGGATCAGCACGCGGCCGGTCTGGGGCACTTTCAGATGGCCCTCGGGGCCGAAGAAGATGAAGCCATAGCCGTCCTGACCGATCGAGCAGCCGGGATGGATCAGCACGTTGTTGCCGATCAGCGCGCACTGGATGGCTGTGCGGGCACCGACATTGCAGTCCCGTCCGATCTTGACGCCTGGACCAAGCACCACGCCGGCGCCGATCACGGTGCCGCTGCCGATCTCGACGTCAGGGCCGATGACGGTCAGCGGCTCGACGATCACGTCGTCCTCGAGCCGCGCCGAGGGATCGATGATGGCCGATGGTGCAATGCCGTCATTGCCGAACCAGGACTGCGGGCGCAGCGCGTCGCCATGCCATTCCCGGGCAATGCCGACAAAGGCGCGGAACGGCTGTGCCGCCCGCAGCACCGCCACATGCGGAGGCACCTGTGCCTCGAAGCGGGGGCTGACCAGGCAGGCGCCGGCCTTGGTCGCCTTCAGCTCGTCGGCGTATTTGAGGTTGTCGAAGAACGCCAAATGCATCGGGCCGGCTTCGTCGAGCGAAGCAAGACCCGTGATGACATGACCGCCCCTGCTGGGATCGACCAGCTGGGCCTTGGTCTGCGCGGCGATGTCCGCCAGCGTCGAGGCTGGAGGCTTTTTGAAGAAGGTCGGCTGCGCCATTCCACCCCGTCGCGGTCCGGCTTCGGCATGAAGCGGTCAGGCCGCATCATGCCTTATCTCACGGATTGAGCACGATCTTTTTGGCGACCGGCCTCGAGGAAACTGCCCAGAGGCCGGGTCATGCCCTGTTCGAATTAGAACGACGTGCCACCGCCGAACCGGAATTCCTGCACGCGGTCATACTTGCCCTTGGTGAGCGGCACCGCGTAGTCGAAGCGCAGCGGACCGAACGGCGAGGCCCAGATCAGACCGACACCGACCGACGACCGGATGACCTTGCTGTCGTCGTAAACCAGGCCGGTACAGGTTCCCGTGGAATTCGGATTGACGGTCGACGGCGTACAGGACGAGTTCGCGGTCGTGGTCATTTCGTTGGTCACAGACCACGTCGTGGGGCCCTTGTAGTCGTAGAGACCACCGGCGTCGGCGTAGACCGCGCCCTTCAGACCCACTTCCTTCGGCAGGAACCAGAACGGCATCTGCAACTCGAGCGAAGCGCCCCAGTACTTGGTGCCGCCGAGCGCGTCCTGCGTGCCGTAGGGGTTGAGGTCGCGCGGGCCAATGCCGTTCGGCGCGAAGCCGCGGACGAGATTCGGGCCCATCTGGAAGTGATCCAGCATGCGCAGGTCGTCGCTGCCGATCTTGTTCAGGATACCGCCCTGGACGTGGAGCACGCCGACGAGGTCGGACACCAGCGACTGGTAGTACTTCGCATCGGCCACGGTCTTCAGGTAGGAGACGTCGCCGCCGACGCCGGCGAAATCCTGCCTGAAGTCGACGAGCAGGCCATCAGTCGGGTTCTTGTTGTTGTCGAGCGTGTTGTAGGTCAGCGTGTAGCCGAGCGCAGACGTCAGCGTCTTGCCGCTCGCAAGCTCCTTGCGCACAGGCAGCGAGGCTTCGCCGTCGCTGTAGCAGCCGAGGCCATTCGTCGATGTCGCAAGTGGCGTGCCGGTCGCAAGCGCATAGGCTGGGCTTGGGTTGAACGCCGCCGAGGTCGGATCATTGTTACAATTCGCCAGGTAGGACGGCAGCGAGATTTCCTGCTGGTAGATCGAATAACGCAGCTGGAGCGCCAGGTCCTCGCGCAGCTGGAAGCCGAGGCGTGGGCTGAAGCCCAGCGTCTTGGTGCCGTAGGAGATGTAGCTGTTGGACAGCTGGGTGCGCTGATAGAGGTCGAGGCCGAGCGCGACGCGATAGTCGAGCAGATAGGGCTCGACGAACGACAGCGAGTAGCCGCGGGCATACTGGCCATAGGTCACCGAGGCCTTGGCGAACAGGCCGCGGCCGAGCAGGTTGCGCTCGGAGACCGAGACTTCGGCCAGCGCACCGTCGGTCGTGGAGTAGCCGCCCGAGACCGAGAAGTCGCCGGTCGACTTCTCTTCGAGATCGACGACCAGGATGACGCGGTCGCTGGAGGAGCCCGGCTCCGTCGTGATCTTCACGGTCTTGAAGTAGTCGAGGTTCTTCAGGCGGCGCTCGGCGCGGTCGACCAGCGCGCGGTTGTAGGCATCGCCCTCCGAAATATCGAACTCGCGGCGGATCACATAGTCGCGGGTACGGGTGTTGCCGCGGATGTTGATGCGCTCGATATAGGTGCGCGGGCCCTCGTCGACGTTGAACACGACGGAGACGGTGTGGGCGTCGAAATTGCGATCGCCACCCGGACGCACCATCGCGAAGGCGTAGCCGCGACGCGAGGCCTCGATCTGCATGTCCTCGACCGATTTCTCGACCGATTCGACGTTGTAGAGCGAACCGACATTGACGCGCGAGAAGGAGCGCAACGTGCTCGGGTCGAAGTTCGCGATGCTGGTGCGGAAATCGACGCTGCCGACGCGGTACTGCTGGCCTTCCTCGATCTTGAAGGTGACGTTGAAGCCCTTCTTCGCCGGATCGTATTCGGTGAGCGCGGCCACGACCTGAACGTCGGCGAAGCCGTTCTTCAGGTAGAAGCGGCGAATCAGGTCGCGGTCGGCTTCGACGCGATCAGGATCGTAAACGTCGCCGCTGCCGAGGAAACTCAGCAGATTCGTCTCGCGCGTCTTGATGACGTCGCGCAGGCGGTAGGACGAGAACGCATTGTTGCCGATGAACTCGATCGACTTCACGCCGGTCTTGGCGCCTTCGTTGATCGTGAAGACGAGATCGACGCGGTTGTTCGGCTGCTCGATGATTTCAGGCACGACGGTGACGTCGTACCGGCCGGAGCGGCGATAGATTTCGGCGATTCGCAGCGTGTCCGACTGCACCATGGCGCGGGAGAACGTGCCGCGGGCCTTGGACTGGACCTCGGCGGTGAGCTGCTCGTCCTTGATCTTCTTGTTGCCCTCGAACGCAATGCGCCCGATCACCGGGTTTTCCACCACGGAGACAATGAGTTGGCCGCCGGCGCCGCGATTGATCTTCACGTCCTGGAACAGGCCGGTTTCGATCAGCGCCTTGAGGCCGTCGTCGATGGCAGCCTGATCGAGGCGACCGCCGGGACCGGCCTTGAAATAGGACCGGATCGTCTCCACCTCGACGCGGCGATTCCCTTCGACGGAAATCGACTGCACGGTCTGGGCGAGCGCAGACGAAGACACAAAAACAGCCCCAACCGGGGCAATCACCGGCGCGCCGAACATGATCAGGGTTGCGAGCAAGCCCCCCCGGAGTCGCAGTCCAAACTTCATGCGCAACGCGCCCTTATCAACGTACCAGACCCAACCCCAAAGCCGGTCTGGGAGATTCCCCAAGTTCAAGCCGCTTGTAGCCAATTTCCCCGACGCCGCAAACGGCCGAGCGCGCCGTAATTTCAATTTCATTCCAAGACGTTGCTCAACAGCAACGCCACAAAAAAGCCCCTATCAGGACGCCGCCATCCGAAGAATGTCGTTGTAGGTCGCGAACACCATCAGCATCAGCACCAGACCAAGGCCGATTCGGAACCCCATTTCCTGGGTGCGCTCGGACAACGGACGGCCGCGGACCACCTCGGCCGTGTAGAACAGAAGATGACCGCCATCGAGCAGCGGGATCGGGAACAGGTTCAACAGCCCGATCGAGACCGACAGCACCGCGCACAGATTGATCACGAACTGGAACCCGGCGCTGGCCGCCTGCCCCGACATCTTGGCGATGCCGAGGACACCGCTGACCTCGCTCGGATTGCCCTGCCCCATGAAGAGCGAACCCAGGAACTTGAAGGTGCTGCTGATGATGAACCAGACCTGCTCGCCCCCGATCTTGAGCGCCTCGCCCACCCCGACCGGCGCGGTCGAGACCTCACCCGCCTGGGACTTGTGCTCGACGCCGAGCACGCCGACCCGATGGCGGTTGCCGAACGGATCCTTTCGCTCCAGCAGCGCCGGCGTCGCGGTGAGCGACACCATCCCGCCATCCCGCTTCACCTGGAAAACCAGCGCTGAACCGGCGCTCGTCGCGACGATCCGCTGCATGTCGGCAAAGCTCTCGATCGGCTTGCCGTCGATCTGGATGATGACGTCGCCGATCTTGAAGCCGGCGGCGGCCGCAGCGCCGTCGGCAACGATGCCGTCCACGCGCGCGATCGTGCTCGGCTTACCGTAATACAGGGCCATGCCTGCGAAAATCAGGGCTCCGAGAATGAAATTGGCAATCGGACCGGCGGCGACGATGGCGGCGCGCGGACCGACCTTCTTGTAGTGGAAGCTGCCGGCGCGCTCCTCCGCCGTCATGGCCGCAAGCGTCTCGGCCGACGGGGTGGACGCCTCACCCTCGTCGCCGAAGAACTTGACGTAGCCGCCGAGCGGGATCGCCGAAATCTTCCAGCGGGTGCCGTGACGGTCGTTGAACCCGACCAGCTCAGGCCCGAACCCGAGCGAAAAGGTTAACACCCGGACGCCGGCCCAGCGCGCGACCAGGAAATGGCCGAGCTCGTGGAAGAACACGACGATGGTCAGGACGAACAGGAACGGAACCGCGTAGCCGAGGAGCCCATGGCTCAACGTATTGAAACTATGGACGAAAAAGTCAGACATCGATTCCCCTCATCCAGCGCCGCAAGGCCCTGGCCCCGAACTACCTAGGATGCCTTTAAGGCAATTTGAGGCAATAGGGCGGCAGCTTTATTTCGCGAAACATGGTCAATGTTTATTGCGTCGTCCGCTGAAGTCATGGGGCCGTGGTTCCCGCCCCGGATCCAGTCCTCCAGCGTCGCCTCGACCAGCCGGGCAATCGCGCCGAACCGGATCTTGCCGGCAATGAAGGCTGCGACCGCGACCTCGTTGGCGGCATTGTACACAGTGGTCGCGCCCTTCCCGTGCCGCAGCGAATCGAAGGCCAAACGTAACCCTGGGAATCGCTCGAAATCCGGCGCCTCGAACGTGAGCTGGCCGATCTTGGCCAGATCGAGCTTGGCCGCCGGACCCTTGATCCGGTCGGGCCAGCCGAGGCAATGGGCGATCGGCGTGCGCATGTCGGGCGAGCCGAGCTGGGCCACCACGGAGCAGTCGGAAAACTCGACCATGCCGTGGATGATCGACTGGGGATGCACCAGCACGTCGATCTCGTCCGGCGACAGTGCGAACAGATATGAGGCCTCGATCACCTCGAGACCCTTGTTCATCATCGAGGCGGAATCGATCGTGATCTTCTGGCCCATGCTCCAGTTCGGATGCTTCAGGGCCTGCGCGAGGGTGGCCTGCTCGATGTCGGCGCTCTTCCAGGTCCGGAACGGTCCGCCCGAGGCGGTGATGATGACGCGGACCAGTTCGTCGCGATTGCCCGAGGCCAGCGCCTGAAACAGCGCGTTGTGCTCGGAATCAGCCGGCAGGATACAGGCGCCCGCTTTCGCCGCGCGCTGCATGAAGAAATCGCCGGCGCAAACCAGGCATTCCTTGTTGGCGAGCGCGACATGCGCACCGCGATCGACCGCAGCCAGGGCCGGCTTCAATCCGGCCGCGCCGCTGACGGCCGCCATCACCCAATCGGCCGGACGCGCGCCGGCCTCGATCACGGCGCTTTCGCCGGCGCCGCATTCCGTGCTCGTGCCGGCAAGTGCAGCCTTCAGGTCGGCGAGCTTGGTGCTGTCCGCGATCGCGACGTAGCGCGCGGAAAACTCCTTCGCGAGCTTGGCCAGCGCTTCGACATTGCTGTTCGCCGTCAGGGCTTCGACGCGATAGCGCTCGGGCGAAGCGCGCAGCAGATCCATCGTGCTGTCGCCGATCGAGCCGGTGGCGCCGAGAACCGTGACGCTGCGGATGTCCGACACAGCGAGCTTGTTGTTCCGCAAAGGGACTGCGCTCATATCCTCACCAAACCATAAGACCGCTTCCGGCGCTATGCACACCATGGCGGAGAAAACCGATAATCCATGCCACCAGGATGGCGGCGACAAAGCCGTCCAGGCGGTCCAGAAGCCCGCCATGGCCGGGAATTAAGTGACTGGAATCCTTGACGCCGAAGCGTCTTTTGACCGCGGATTCGAACAGATCGCCAGCTTGCGATACCACCGACAGGACGGCGCTGACGAGCAGCAGCGGAACTGCCTTTCCGACGCCGAAAGCCGCAAACCCCGACGCGACGGCAAGGCTCGCCGCAAAACCGCCGAACGCACCCGCCCAGGTCTTCTTGGGACTGACGCGCGGCCACAGCTTCGGTCCGCCGATGCCGCGGCCGGCGAAATACCCGCCGATATCGGTCGCCCACACCACCAGCAGCACGAACATCAGCGCGGAGAAGCCGTTGACCAGATCCTTCCGCACCAGGATCGAGGCCAGCAGCGCCGCCGACGCATAAGCAAATCCGGTCGCGGCCCACATGAACTTGCCGCGTGCGATCAGCATGATGATCGCGCCGCCGAGGCAGCCGACGATGATGGCGGTCTTGAGCGCGCCGGCGGCAACGCACAAACCCATCATGGCGATGACGATCGTCCCTGCCCCGGTCAGCGCGGTCGAGCCTGCGCCCACCACCATCAGCCATTCCGCGAACAGTCCGACCGACACCAGGGTCACGAGCAGCGCCCACAGCCAGCCGCCGACGTAGGCAGCACCGATCGTCAACGGCGCCAGCACCAGCGCCGCGAGGACTCGCATCACGAGATTGCTCGGGGCCGGCTTGGTGCCTGCCGGTGCGGTGTCCGATTCGCTCACGAGGCTGATTTCGCGACCAGGCCGCCGAAACGGCGCTCGCGCCTGGCGAATTCGGCGATCGCGCCTTCCAGCGCCCCCTTGTCGAAGTCGGGCCAGTGCACCGGCACGAACACGAGCTCGCTATAGGCGGCCTGCCACATCAGGAAATTCGACAGGCGCTGCTCGCCGCTGGTGCGGATGATGAGATCCGGATCGGGAATGTCGGGCGCATCGAGATGGGCGCCGATTGAATCGGCATCGATCGAGGCAGGATCGCGTTTGCCTTCCGCGACTTCGCGCGCAAGCTTTTGTGCGGCCTTCGCGATCTCCTGCCGCGAGCCGTAATTGAAAGCGACGACGAGCGTGAGACGCGTGTTGTCGCGCGTCAACTCCTCGGCCTCGTTGAGCAGCGCACAGATGTCGCCCTCGAGCCCGTCGCGCTCGCCGATGATGCGGACCTTGACGCCGTCACGATGCAGGCTCGCGAGATCGTTGCGGATGAAGCGGCGGAGCAGACCGAAGAGATCGCCGATCTCGCTCGCCGGGCGCGACCAGTTCTCCGACGAGAACGAGAAGATGGTGAGATAGCGGATGCCGAGCTCATGCGAGGCACGCACCACGCGGCGCAATGCCTCGACGCCGCGGCGGTGTCCCTCCGCCCGCGGCAGGCCGCGCGCCGCCGCCCAGCGCCCGTTGCCATCCATGATGATGGCGACATGCGCAGGCGCGTCGGACCGGTCGGGTCCTTCAGTTGCAGGCGCGGCGGCGTTGGGCATGGAAAAGAAGCCTTAAACGGTGAGGATTTCTTTTTCCTTGGCGGCCAGCAGCTGGTCGATCTCGGTGATGGTGCCGTCGGTCGCCTTCTGCACCTCGTCGGCGTGACGCTTCTGATCGTCCTCCGACATCTCATGATTCTTCTCGAGCTTCTTCAGCACGTCGAGACCGTCGCGGCGGACGTGGCGCGCGGCGACCTTGGCGGCCTCGGCGTATTTGTGCGCGACCTTGACCAGCTCCTTGCGGCGCTCCTCGTTAAGCTCGGGAATGCGCAGGCGCAGCACCTGGCCTTCGGTCGCGGGCGACAGGCCGAGATTGGAATCGACGATCGCCTTCTCGACCGCCTTGACCATCGACTTGTCCCAGACCTGCACCGAGATCAGGCGCGGCTCCGGCACGCTGACGGTGGCGAGCTGATTGAGCGGCATGTGACTGCCATAGGCATCGACCTGCACCGGATCGAGCATCGAGGCCGAGGCGCGGCCCGTGCGCAGGCCGCCAAGCTCGTGCTTGAGCGAGGCGACCGCGCCCTGCATGCGGCGCTTCACTTCGTTGAGGTCGAAATTACCCGTGGCCATCACGTTTCTCCTTCAGTAACCCGGCGACCTCACCGCGCCCCTCCCTCGGGGCGCACCCGATGTGCCGTCAGCCGGCGACAACAGTCCCGTGGCCGGCGCCGCGCAGAATCGCGCCGATCGACCCCGGCTCCGCGATCGAAAATACGATGATAGGCAGCGACGTCTCGCGGGCAAGTGCGAAGGCGGTCGCATCCATCACCTTGTAGCCACCCTCGATCGCCTGCGAATGCGTCAGCCGGTCGAACCGCGTCGCCGTCGGGTCCTTCTTCGGATCCGCCGAGTAGACGCCGTCGACATTGGTCGCCTTCAGCACCGCCTGGGCGCCGATCTCGGCGGCGCGCAGCACGGCCGTCGTGTCCGTGGTGAAGAACGGATTGCCGGTTCCGCCGCCGAGCAGCAGGATGCGGCCCTCGGCAAGGTATTTGTGCGCCGCAATGCGGGTGAACAGCTCGGAGATCTCGGGCATGACGAAGGCAGAGAGCGCCCTCGCCGGCGCGCCCTTGCGCTCGATCGTGGCTTCGAGCGCGAGGCAGTTCATCATGGTGGCAAGCATGCCCATGGTGTCGCCGGTCGGGCGCGACACACCGCGCGAGGAGACCTCGACGCCGCGAAAGATATTGCCGCCACCGATCACGACCGCCACCTCGCAACCGAGCTGGCGGGCGGCGATCAGGTCGTCCGCAACCCGGTCCATGGTCGGCTGGTCGATGCCGAAGCCCTGCTGTCCCGCGAGATATTCGCCGGACAGCTTGATCACGACACGACGATAGACCGGATCAGTCATGAGCACTTTCCTTGTCCGGGCGCCGCTTCCGGCGGCACGCCGGAAGGAGGTGTTCCGGCGCTTACTTCTTGCCGCTGGCCGCCGCGACCTCGGCCGCGAAGTCCGATTCCTGCTTCTCGATGCCCTCACCGAGAGCATAGCGCGCGAAACCGGCGATCTTCACCGGGCCGCCGACCTTGCCTTCGGCTTCCTTCAGCGCCTGCGCCACCGACTTGCCGGTGTCGTGGATGAAGGCCTGCTCGAGCAGGCAGACTTCCTTGTAGTAGGTCTTCAGGCCGGACTCGACGATCTTCTCGATCACGTTCTCCGGCTTGCCCTGCTGGCGGTACTTGTCCGCGAGCACGTCCTTCTCACGCTTCACGACGGCCGGATCGAGGCCGGTCGGGTCGAGCGCGAGCGGGTTGGTGGCGGCGACATGCATCGCGATCTGGCGGCCGAGCGCTGCGAGATCGTCGGCCTTGCCGGGCGATTCCAGCGCAACGAGCACGCCCATCTTGCCGGCGCCGTCGATGACCGCACCGTGGACATAGCTCGATACCACGCCCTGGCTCACTTCGAGCGAAGCGGCCCGGCGCAGCGTCATGTTTTCACCGATGGTGGCGATCGCGTCGTTGATCGCTGCTTCCACCGTGACGTCACCGACCTTGGCAACCTTGATCTTCTCGACGTCGGCGCCGGCGTCGAAAGCGACCTGCGCGACCATCTTCACCAGGCCCTGGAACTGCCCGTTGCGCGCGACGAAGTCGGTCTCGGAGTTGACCTCGACCACGACGCCCTTGGTGCCCTTGGTGAGCGCGCCGATGAGGCCTTCGGCCGCGACACGGCCCGACTTCTTGGCGGCCTTCGACAGGCCCTTCTTGCGCAGCCAATCCTGCGCCGCTTCCATGTTGCCGTCGTTCTCGGTCAGCGCGGCCTTGCAGTCCATCATGCCTGCGCCGGTGGACTCGCGCAGATCCTTGACCATCGCAGCAGTGATCGTTGCCATCGTTGAAAATCCTTCTTGCCTGCCGGTTCGCCGCGGCGTGGCTCCAATTGCCCCGCCGCGGTCCATCTCAGGAATTCGCGTCAACTGAATGAAATGGCGGCCGGACCCTGTCCGGCCAACGCATCGCTCGTTTTGACTATTCCGCTTCCGCGGTCAGCGCCTTGGCCTTGGCCACCCACGCATCCGCGCGGCTCGGCAGACCGACTTCTTCGCCGATCTTGTGCGCGGTGTCGTGGTCGAGCTCGGCAAGCTGCCAGTAGTGGAAAATGCCGAGGTCGTTGAACTTCTTCTCGATCGCGCCCGAGACGCCCGGAAGCTTCTTGAGGTCGTCGGCGGTGCCGCGGGGACCGGCAAGGCCCTGGAAGCCGCTCGAGGACGCAGCCGGCAGCTCTTCGGCGACCGGACGAACCGAAGCGCCGATGTCGACCCCGGATTCGCCCTGGGCGCGCGAGATGCCGTCGATCGCGGCGCGCGCGATCAGGTCGCAATAGAGCGAGATCGCGCGACCGGCGTCGTCATTGCCCGGCACCACGTAGGTGATGCCCTTCGGATCGGAGTTGGTGTCGACGATCGCGGCGACCGGGATGTTGAGCCGCTGGGCTTCCTGGATCGCGATGTCTTCCTTGTTGGTGTCGATCACGAAGATCAGGTCGGGCAGACCGCCCATGTCCTTGATGCCGCCGAGCGAGCGATCGAGCTTGTCGCGCTCGCGCTGGAGCGTCAGGCGCTCCTTCTTGGTGTAGGAATTGGCTTCGCCGCCGGCCAGCACCTCGTCGAGGTGGCGCAGGCGCTTGATCGAAGCCGAGATCGTCTTCCAGTTGGTCAGCGTGCCGCCGAGCCAGCGCGAATTGACGAAATACTGCGCGCAGCGCTTGGCCGCATCAGCGACGCCGTCCTGCGCCTGGCGCTTGGTGCCGACGAACAGGATGCGGCCACCCTTGGCAACCGTGTCGCTGACGGCCTGGAGGGCCGCGTGCAGCATCGGCACGGTCTGCGCGAGGTCGACGATGTGGATGTTGTTGCGAGCGCCGAAAATGAACGGAGCCATTTTCGGATTCCAGCGGTGAGACTGGTGACCAAAGTGAACACCAGCTTCGAGCAGCTGACGCATAGTGAAATCGGGTAGTGCCATCGTTCTAATTCTCCGGTTGGTTCCTCCGGAAGCGTGTGAGCAAAACGGAGCGTTGTCGCCCCGGCTGCCACCGGACGGCCTTGTGAGCCATGCTTCCGTGTGAGATGGCGCGCTATATAGCGCCATTTCGGCGAGAAGCAAGGAAATAAGGGCCTTTCGGGGCTTTTACCGTCCCCGAAAGGCCCTTTCAGCGATTTCCGCCCTGCTCCGCTAGCACTTTGGCTGGTTGGGCGGGCATTTTTTCGGGGCTGCGGCCGCAGGGCGCGGCGGCGGCGGCGGGGCCGGACGCGGCGGCGGCGCAGCCACGACCCGTGGCGGTGGCGGCGGGGCTGGCCTCGCCACTGGCGGTGGCGCCGGACGGGCGGCCGCAACCGGCGGCGCCGGACGGGGTGGTGGCGCGGCCATCCGCGGCGGCGGTGGAGCTGCGCGTGGCGGCGGCGGTGCCGGCGCGGGGCGTGCAGAGATCTGCGGACGCGGCGGCGGAGCGGCGGCGCGTGGCGGTTCGGGCCTTGTCTGCTGCCGGGCCACCGGTGGTGGCGGCGGAGGAGATACCGGTTTAACCGAGGTCGCGGCTGGCCTGGCGGTCGTAGACGCCGGAGGCGGCGCGACGGCATGCCCTGGCCCGGAAGGGTGTCCCGCTGTAGGCGACGTTGAGGTGGCGGGGGCAGCAGCGGTCGGCGGCGGCGGCGCGTTTGGCGCCCGCTTGCCGCCGGGAACCTGGCCACCGGGCGCGTGGACAGCGGACGACGGCGCACCGGTTCGACCGGGCGCGAGCGGCACGCCATGGGCACCCGGAACCGGAAGTGCGTGCGCGTCAGGCTGCTTCGGCTGCCCGGGCGCGGGCGCGATTGCCGGAGCGTTGGCCTGCACCGGCGGGACATTGGCCGCCGGTGCGGTTGTCGTCGGGGCAGGCTTGCCGTTCGGCGTCTGAACCGGTGGCTGCGCAGGAAGCCCATGACCGACCGGCGGCGTCGACGACGGATTGACCGCCGTCGGCGTGGCGTTGACCGGCTTCACCATCATCGCCGCCGGTTTGGCCGTCGGGTTGCTGACCAGCGCAGCCTGGCTCGGCTTGAGCTGCTGGTTCGGATTGGCCTGGATCGTCTGCGCCTGCTGCTTCACGGCGGTCGGCACCTGCGTCATCCCGCTTGGGCGTCCTGGTCCGTTCGCGGCAACGGCTGCGGCCGCAGCGGTATTGCCGGCCGCCAGTGCCGCCGGCGCCTGGTTGATCACCGTGTTGATGACCGTGGTGTTGTGGATGTTCTGGTAGATGATGTTGTTCGGCGGCGGCGCGACATAGACCGGCGGCCGGACGAATACCGGGATCGGCACGAACACCGGCTGCGGCAGCACGAACAGGCCGACCACGGGCAGCGGCGGCGGCAGCACCACGAAATCCGGCGGCGGCGGCGGCAGATAGTAGACCGGCGGCGGCGGTGGCGGCACGAAGCCGAACACGGGATCGCTGAAATACAGCACCGGACGATCGACATAGACGACCTCCTCCGGCGGCGGCGGCGGCACGTCGTAGTCCATCATCGCAAACGTCGGCGGCGGCTCGAGCGGCGCCGTCAGGATCGCCAGTCGTCGACGCGCGTCGCCCGCATGAGGTCCGCGCGGATAGCGGCGCAGATATGACCAGTAGGCATCCGGCGTGTCGGCGCGATAGGTGCGCCGCCAGGTGATCGCCTCGCGGCGCGCCGCAACGATCGCCATCACGCGCCTGGCGAGGGGATCGCCGGGATAGGCTGCGAGAAACTCCTCATAGGCCGGCAGCGTGTCGCGCTCGAGCGCGGCCGCGTAGGCGTCCTGTACGCCGAGATCGCGGATCGGCTTGTTGCGGATTGCGGCGACCTGGTCGGGTGCGGCCGCCTGCGGCGGCGCGTCGGGGGCGCGATCGAAGAAGCTGAATTGCGCGGAGATCTTCTGATCGTCCCACGGCACTTGCGCGCCCTTGGAGTTCTCGTTGACGCGCAGGCGAACGCGGTCGAACACCTCCGGCAACGACAGCCCGCCGGTGCGGATCATCTCGGCGAGCGATTGCGCATAGATGCCGTAGGGCCCCGGCTCTTCCGGCGCCACCGTGCCGGGCGCGGCGTTGAAGGCGATCAGCATGTTCGGGTCGGGCTCGACCAGCGCCAGGCCGCTCGCGATCGGCTGCTGGCCGCCCTCGACGAAAGGCTGCGCCCGCGCCGCGTCGAGTACGATGATGCTGGCCTTGAGCGGAATGGAAGCGAGCTGGCGGGCATAGTCGCTGATGCGCAACGCCTCGGTCGGAATGTCGGTGTCGCGCGTGATATTGGAATCGACCGGAATGAAATAGTTTTCGCCGGCGAGCTGCACGCCATACCCGGACAGATAGATCATCGCGACGGTGCCGGGTCCCGAAGCCTGCGCCTTCTGGATGAAGTCGCGAAGACTCTTGCGCAGCGTGTCGCCGTCGAGATCGCGCGCGCCGACCACGTCGAAGCCAGCCGCCTCGAGCGTCTGCGCGATCAGGCCGGCGTCGTTGGCGGTGGTCGCCAGCGGCGACTTCGAATAGGCGCCGTTGCCGACCACAAGCGCGATGCGCTTTTCCTGCTGCTGCGCGCGCACTGGCCCGAGCACGCCGGCAACGAAGAGGATCGGCAGAAGGAGGCAGAGGAAGACCTTGTGTGTCCCGCGCATGGCTTGCTTGCCCGTTATTGTTGTTGAGGTACCACGCATGAGACGCGCGGCCGGCTGAACGGCAGTTGAACGAAAGGCTTGGATTGAGGCGGCGACATGGCGCACCTCGAGGCATGGCGTCTCGCGTCAGCTCTACGTCAGCGTCAGCCTTTGCGTCAGCCCTGGGCTTTCAGCCTTGCGATCATGTCCACCGTTCCCGTCGTCAGGCGGTAGATGCCGCCGGCGATCTTCAGCTTGCCCTGCTCGGCCGCTGCGTTCAGGATCGGCGCGGCCGATTTCAGCTTGGCGACGGTGTCGATCACGTTCTGCCGGATCGCCTTGTCGAGCACGTTCCCGCCCTGCTGCATCGCGGCCTTTGCAGCCGGCGCAAGCGCATCGGCCAGCGAGGGAATATGTCCCGGCGGCGGCTTGTCGTCCTTGATCGCCTTCAGCGTCGCATCGACCGCGCCGCAGGCATCGTGACCCAGCACGAGGATCAGCGGCGTATTGAGGACGGCGACCGCGTATTCCATGCTGGCGATGGTCTCGGTGCCGGCAAAATTGCCGGCGACGCGGCAGACGAAGAGATCGCCGCGGCCGGTGTCGAAGGCGTATTCCGGCGCAATGCGCGAGTCAGCGCAGCTCAGCACCGCCGCGAACGGATTCTGCCCGCCGGCCAGCGCCTCGCGCTCATGTCTGAAATCGTGGCGCCGCGTGACGCCCTCGACGTAGCGCGCATTGCCGTCCATCAACCGCTTCAGCGCCGCATCGGGCGACAGCACATTCTGCGGTTTGGGCGGCGCCTTGTGCTCCTTGGCGAAAGCGCCGCCGGCGAAGGCAGTGCCGAGTGCGGCGGCCGTCAGCAACAGCGCGGACCGGCGCGACGGCGCCAGCTTGCCCCGCACGGATTCAGAGCATTGATCGCACATGTTTCGCTCCCTCCCCGGCGCGACGGACGCGCCCTCACCAACGAGCTGCATCGCGGCCGAGCATAGCCGCGATCGCATGACGAGGCCACAACATCCGTGCGTTGCGCGGATGCACGTTCGGGGCGGCCGGCTAGATCTGCTGCACGTCCACGACGCCGGCCACCGCCTTGATGGCGCCGGCGATCTGCGGCGAGACCCTGAAGCGGCCGGGCAGCTTCATTTCGACCTCGGTCTCGAGGTCGAGCATCATCACCAGCGAGACCTCGCCGTCGCCATTGGAGCGCGGCGCGATGCCCGGACTGCCGATTTTTGGCGCGGCCCCGGTTGTCGGCGCAGCTTCCGGTCCGGCCAGACGCTTGGCGATCGAATCGAGCGGCTTGGTGTCGCGCACGAAGATGCGCAGGCCCTTCTGCGTCTTGGCGGCAGCGTCATCCAGCGGCTCGGCATGCAGCACGCGCGCGCGGACGTCTTCTCCTTGCAACTCGGCACCGAGCTGCAGCAGCACGGCGGCGCCCGGCTCCAGCACGTCGCGATATTGCGCCAGGCCTTCGGAGAACAGCACCGCTTCGAAATGGCCCGTGGGATCGGACAATCCCATGATGCCCATCTTGTTGCCGGTCTTGGTGCGCCGCTCCATGCGCGACACCACGGTGGCTGCAACCTTGCCGGCGGTGGCGCCGGTCTTCACCGCGCGCGAGAACTCGGCCCAGGACTGTACCCGGAGCCGCTTCAGCACGGTGGCGTAATCGTCGAGCGGATGGCCCGACAGGAAGAAGCCGACGGCGTCGTATTCGCGGCGGAGTTTTTCAGCCGGCAGCCACGGTTCGATCTGCGGCAGCATGATGGTCGGCGCGTCCGCGGACATGCCGAACATGTCGTTCTGGCCGATCGTCTCGGCCTGATGCGCGCGCTGGCAGGCGGCGAGGATCGAGTCCGCGCCGGCGAAGACGCGGGCGCGGTTCGGCTCCAGCGTATCGAAGGCGCCGGCGGCGGCGAGGCTCTCGATGATGCGCTTGTTGATCGCGCGCGGATTGACGCGCGCGGCGAAGTCGGCGAGCGAGGTGAACAGGCCGCGCTTGGTCCGCTCCTCGATGATCTGGTCGATCGCCTGGATGCCGACACCCTTGAGCGCGGCGAGCGCGTAGTAGATCACCTTGTCGCCGACCTCGAAGGTCGCGCCGGAACGGTTGATGTTCGGCGGCTCGACCTTGATGCCGAGACGCTGCGCCTCCGAGCGGAACTCGGACAGCTTGTCGGTATTGTTCAGATCGAGCGTCATCGACGCCGCGATGAACTCCACCGGATAATGCGCCTTCATGTAGGCGGTGTGGTACGACACCAGCGCATAGGCAGCCGCGTGGCTCTTGTTGAAGCCGTAGTCGGCGAACTTGGCGAGTAATTCGAAGATGGTCTCGGCCTGCCCCTTCGGCACGCCGTTCTTCACCGCGCCCGCGACGAAGATGTCGCGCTGCTTGTCCATCTCGGCGCGGATCTTCTTGCCCATGGCGCGGCGCAGGAGGTCGGCGTCGCCGAGCGAATAGCCCGACATCACCTGCGCGATCTGCATCACCTGTTCCTGGTAGATGATGACGCCGAAGGTCTCCTTCAGGATCGGCTCGAGCACCGGATGCAGATATTCCGGCTCCTCGTCGCCGTGCTTGCGCGCGCAATAGGTCGGGATGTTCGCCATCGGGCCCGGGCGATACAGCGCCACCAGGGCGATGATGTCCTCGAAACGGTCGGGCCGCATGTCGACCAGCGCGCGCCGCATGCCCTGGCTTTCAACCTGGAACACGCCGACCACTTCGCCGCGCGCCAGCATCTGGTAGCTCTCGGCATCGTCGATCGGCAGCGTGGCGAGGTCGACATCGATGCCCCGCGGCTTGAGCAGCTTGCACGCGACGTCGAGCACGGTCAGCGTCTTCAGGCCGAGGAAGTCGAACTTCACGAGGCCGGCCGGCTCGACCCATTTCATGTTGAACTGGGTCACGGGCATGTCGGATTTGGGATCGCGGTAGAGCGGCACGAGCTCGCTCAAGGGGCGATCGCCGATCACGATGCCGGCCGCGTGGGTCGAGGCGTGCCGCGTCAGGCCTTCGAGGCGCTGGGCGATGTCGAAGGCGCGCGCCACGATCGGATCTTCATCGCGGAACGCCTGGAGTTTCGGTTCGCTCTCGATCGCAGCCGCCAGCGTCACCGGCGCCGCCGGATTCTGCGGCACCAGCTTGGTCAGCTTGTCGACCTGTCCGTAGGGCATCTGCAGCACGCGGCCGACGTCGCGCAGCACGCCGCGCGCCTGCAGCGTACCGAAGGTGATGATCTGCGCGACCTGGTCGCGGCCGTAGCGTTCCTGGACGTACTTGATCACCTCACCGCGGCGATCCTGGCAGAAGTCGATGTCGAAGTCCGGCATCGAGACGCGTTCGGGATTGAGGAAGCGCTCGAACAGCAGGCCGAACTTGATCGGGTCGAGGTCGGTGATGGTCAGCGCCCACGCCACCAGCGAGCCTGCGCCGGAGCCGCGGCCCGGTCCGACCGGAATGCCCTGGCTCTTCGCCCATTTGATGAAGTCCGACACGATCAGGAAGTAGCCCGCGTATTTCATGCGCATGATGACGTCGAGCTCGAACGCCAGGCGCTTGTTGTAGTCCTCTTCGCTCGTGCCCTGCGACAGGCCGTGGACGCGCAGGCGGTTGGCGAGCCCCTCCTCCGCCTGCCGCTTCAATTCGGCAGCCTCGACGGCTGCCGCATCGGAGCTGCCGGCGGCGCCGACCGTGAAGAACGGCAGGATCGGCTTGCGCGTCATCGGGCGGAACGAGCAGCGCTCGGCGATCTCGACGGTCGAAGCCAGCGCCTCCGGGATGTCGGCGAACAGTACCGCCATCTCCGCACGGGTCTTGAAGCGGTGATCCGGCGTGAGCTGCTCGCGCTCGGTCTCCGCGATCAGCCGGCCGCCGGCGATGCAGAGCAGCGCGTCATGCGCCTCGTAGTCGTCGTTCGCGGCGAAATACGGCTCGTTGGTCGCAACCAGCGGCAGGCCCTTCGCGTAGGCGATGTCGATCAGCCCGCTCTCGATACGCCGTTCCTTGTCGATGTTGTGCCGCTGTATCTCGACATAGAGGCGGTCGCCGAACAGGCCGGCGAGACGCTCGCAGCGTGCGGATGCGACCTCGGCCTGGCCGCTGGCAAGCGCCAGCGAGATCGGCCCATCGGGGCCGCCGGTCAGTGCGATCAGGCCTTCGGTCTCGCCGTCGAACCAGTCGAACTTGATGAACGGCGCATGGGTGTCGGGCGATTCGAGGAACGCACGCGAATTCAGCCGCATCAGGCTGCGATAGCCGCGCTCCTGGGCGGCCAGCAGCACCACGCGCGAGGGCGGCAGCGCGTTGCGCGCATTGGGATCCTGGTCGCCGAAATCGACCGCGAGCTCCAGGCCGACGATCGGCTGGATGCCGGACCCCGCCATCTTGTCGGAGAATTCGAGCGCACCGAACAGATTGTCGGTGTCGGTCAGCGCCAGCGCGGGCTGGTGGTCCTTCTTCGCGAGCTCGCCGAGCTTGGCGATCTTGATCGAGCCCTTGAGCAGCGAATAGGCCGAGTGAACGTGAAGGTGGACAAATCCGGCGCTCGGCATGGTCGCGTGACGGCCTCTTGCAGATGAGATGGAGCGGTCGCCGGCAGTGGAGGCATCCTGCACTCGCCATCGGAGTACCTTTGCCGACTCGCCTCCCAATGGTGGGGGCTCACCGCGCCAGAGTCCACGTCAGAGCTGTCGATCCAACGCCTCATCCCGCTTTTCCCCAAGCGCCCCCTGGCTAGAGCTGCGGGATCACTTGGGCCCAGATTGCGATCATCCCGACGAACAGCGCGATCGACGTCAGTGCAGCGGCTTCTTCCACGAAAATCCTGAACATGGCTTGCTCCCATCACCAGAACGTATGAAGAACATTGTTCTCATTTCGTTCTACAGAGTCAAGCCGGCTCAGCCGCTTCAAAATGGAATGGTTAACTCGCTGAATTGACGCAACAAAAAAGCCCCGGCGCGAGGCCGGGGCTTTCGACGACCGCTTCCTTCGAAGCGATCGGTCTCAGTACTTTGCTCAGTAGCGCGCGATGATCGGGCCGCCGAACTTGTAGTTCAGGCGGACGAGACCCATGTCGACGTCCTGGCGGATGCGATCGGTCTGGAAGCCTGCGAAGGTGACGTCCTTGTCCGACAGGAAGATGTGGTTGTACTCGACGCCAACCGACCAGTTCGGAGCGAAGCCGAACTCGAGGCCCGCACCGATGGTGCCGCCCCAACGCGTGTCGCTGACCGAGGAGAAGGTCGCGCCGGCTGCACGCAGCTCGTTCTTGGTGCCAACCACAGCTGCACCGCCCTTCACGTAGAGCAGGACGTTGTTCCAGGCGTAGCCGACCTGACCGGTGATCAGACCGAACGAATCGATCTTCGAACGATCGGTGAAGCCGGTCAGAGCGCTGAGGTTGTCGCCGGAGAAGTCAGCCCAGTTGCCCTGGCCTTCCAGGCCGAACACCCACTGTGCCGACTGCCAGCGATAGCCGACCTGGCCACCGACGGTGCCGCCCGTGGCGTTGTGCGAGCCTTCGCCGCCAACCGCCGGAGCGGTCTGATCCCAGGTCGTGTGAGCCGATGCGCCGCCGCCGTTGATACCGATGTAGAAGCCACTCCAGTCATAGACCGTGGCGATCATCGCAGGCGCCTTCGTGTAAGGACGCGCAGCGAGGTCAGCAGCCAGCGCCGGCGCAGTCGCGCTGATCGCGACGAGGCTCACAGCAGCGAGCAACAAATTCTTGTTCATTTGAATCCCGTTCCAGTTTTCGTCGTTAGGCCCCCGGGCCATGGCGACGTCATAACAGTGATCGACGGAATTGCTGTAACCTCGACGCAACAGTTCACGCCAAAGGGCCACGCTTTGTGAATCAAGATGAGCTGCGCTTGCGCGGAAACCCTTTGAAACAAGACTCTTCAGCAGTTCCAATGCGAACGACGCGCGATGCGCCGCGAACGCGCGTAACAACGTCGCGCGCACGATTCTGTGATCGAAACATCGAAGCGTGCGCACAGCGTTTTTTCTCTCCCCATTGTCGCCACATTCTCGCGTGCGATCGCCACATTTGCTCAGCCCGCCGCCGCGATCTTCGCGCGGAACGCCTGCTGCCCCTCGATGATCTTGTCGATCAGCGCATCGAGCGCCCAGAAGCGCTCTTTGATGTCGAAATCGACTGCCCGGCTTTCGACGCAGGCAAAGGTACCGAGCCGCTGGTGATAGAGTTTTGCGAGTTTCGGATAGCCCATGGGCTCCGCCATCGCGGCCAGCGCGAGGTAGACCGAAAGCTCGTTCGCCAACTCCGGATGCTTCTGGTGCTTCGTTAGAAGCCATTTGTAGAGATCGGGGTGGAAGTTCGTGAACACGCCGGTGAATCCGGGAGCCCCCGACTTCATCGCGTCGAAGGCGATCGCCGCATTGGCATTGACGATCGTGAGCGGCGAGCCACTGGTCAGCCTGACCCGACGCTGCACCGTTGCAAGATCACACGACACGTCCTTGAGAATCGCAAAGCGCCCGCTGTCTGCGCAGAAGGCCAGCTCGTCGTCGGAAAGAAGCCGGCGGAATGGCGCCGGGCATTCATAGAGACCAAGCGTCATCTCCCGGGGCAGCCGGTCGAGCAGCCAGCTCAGATTGTCGGTGAATGTCGTTCCGGTCAGATCGAGCGAGGCCAGACGGTTGGTCACCAGCACCAGGCCATCGACGCCGGTCCTCGCGATCGACGCCAGCTCGGTCAGCTGGTCCTCCCGGGATTCGCTGATATGGCCCGAGGCGATGACCGGAAGCCGGCCGGCCGCGGTCTTGGCGACGAACCGCGCCAGCGCGACGCGCTCGTCCAGCGTCAGGAACTGCATCTCGCTCGACTGGGCGACCGCGAACAGCGCGTCGGCACCACCCGCGATGTACCACTCGATCAGCCTTTCGAGGCCGGCATAGTCGATCGTGTTCGCTTCGGTGAACGGCGTCAGCATCACGGGAATGATGCCCTTGAGAGCGATGGTCACAGGCAAGCTCCAAACAACGGCTGATGTGGCAGCGGCCTCGCTGCCGGTTCGCGAACATAGATCAACGACATCGGGACGTCCGCAGCAACACCTCGCGCTGCTGCAGACGCCAGTCCTCAGTCGCTGACGATCTTCTTGATGCGGTCGATCATTTCGTCGACGGCCTGCTCGGGCGGCACCTTGTCGAGAACCACACGGATCGTGGCCTTGGCCCAGACATTCTCGTTGTTGACGATGGTGAACTTGTAATTCCGCGTCATCTCGTAGCCGCCGACGCCGGCTGCGAACTGGTCGCGCAGCATCCTGCGATGCTGATCCGCGTTCCAGAACGCCGACTTCACGGCGGCGGGCTTCACCGGGAACCAGCGGCCCAGCGCGCCCTCGACATAGGGCTGGAGGTTTTCGTCCTGGAGCAGGAACTGCACGAACTCCTTGGCACGCGCCTTGTTCTTGGCCTGCCGGAACACCACGCCGACCACGACCGAGCTGCGGGTGCGCATCGGCGAGCCGTCCGGCTTGCTCGGCCAGGGCAGCGTCCGGATCCGCTCCTCGTAGTTCTTCTTGGCCTCGTCCCGCTGCTCGGCGGTCAGGGTCTGGTTGGTCGAGTCGTCCAGCCACTTGCCGGGAATCGAGATGGTCGGGTTGAAGGTCATCACCGTCGTCTTGTTGTGGAAGGCGACGTTGTTGTCGGCGTCCTTCCAGCTCGTCGCGGAGGACGGCACGCAGCCCTTCTTGTAGATATCGGTGTAGTCCTTGAGCGCGGACACGAGCCCGGCCTTCACCTTGGGATCGTCGAGCAACAGCTTGCCGCTGTCGTCGACCATGACGACGTTGTAGGCCTCGGCAAAAGTCAGGAAGCCGATCAGGCTGTCGCTGCTGTCCACGCCCATCGGCAGGCCGATGCCGTAGACGCGCTTGCCGCTGGCCTTGCGAACGGCGGGCTGCGCCTTGTCGCACCAGAAATTCCAGAAGCCGCGCCAGTCCTTCGGAATGTCGGCCTCCTTCAGACCGCCCTCCTCGAGCATGTCTTTCCAGTAATGCAGATGCACCGTCGCCTGCTTGACCGGGAAGGCGTAGTACGCCCTGCTCTTGGTCTGCTCGTTTTGCAGCATGACGGTATCGAGCGCGGACTTGTCGAACTGGTCCTTCATCGGCGCGAGGACGGAGCTGAGATCTTCGAGCTTGCCTTCGGCCGCCCACTTGCCGACGCTCTGGAAGTTGAAGGTGTCGGCGTAGGCCACGTCGGGCACCGTGGCGGAATCGAGCGCGGCGACGGTCTTTGGAATCATGTCCTGCGTTGCGTATTGCGACAGCTCGACCTTCACGCCGGTCTTGGCTTCGAATTTGTGGATCGCCTGGAGCAGCGCGTCTTCCTCGGCCGAATAGAATCCCTTGTTCCACCAGACCACGAGCTTCTCTTCGGCATGGGCCGCCGGCGCGATCGCCAGGGAGTTCAGCAAAAGCGTGGCTGCGACCGCGCAACCGTTCAATGTTTTCGACAGACCAAGGCGCATTCCCGCATTTCCTCCCATGGCGCTTCCCACGGGGAAGCGCTCGCTTTGTTGCTGGCGTTTGAGCCTGTAAGCGCTTACATAGATGCTGTCAATTCTGCACAAAGAGACGATTTACTCTGACTTTCAATGAGATGAGACGATTTTTGTTGCGCGCATGTCAGCTATCCCGCGAACCGAACCGGCAATGCCGCCCTTTCCGGCCGGATAATCACCCGCGCTCTTCAGGCCTGGGGCCGGAGCTGTCCCTGACCTGCAGCACAGGAACGACCTCTTCCGACTTCGGGCTGGCCTGTTGGCCAGCCACGACGGCGAGGAGTTGATTGGCCGCCATCGTGCCGATCGCCTGGTTGTCGACCTTCATCGTGGTCAGGCGTGGGGTAAAGCGCGACGAGATCGCGAGATCGTCGAACCCGGTGATCGAGAAATCCTTGGGCGCGTTCAGGCCGAGGGCGTTGGCCGCCATCAACGCGCCGAGCGCGATGTTGTCGTTGCCGCACACGATGGCCGTCGGTCGCGCCTTCCCGTCCCGCGTCATCAGGTGCGAAAAACTCTCGGCGCCGAATTCCAGCGTGGACGGACCGATCAGCAAGTCTTCGTCCGCCAGCTGGAGACCCGCGGCCGCCAACGCCTCCCTCACGCCGGCAAGCCGCGCGGCGACACGGTCGTTGTTCGCAACCGGCTGAAAGATGCAGGCGAAGCGGCGATGTCCGAGCGAGAGCAGATGATTGGTCATCCGCATGAAGGCGGCGCGATTGTCGAACCCGATGCAGGGATGTTCGGACCGCGTGCTGTAGGAATAGGTGACGACATAGGGAATGTTGCGGGCCTTCAGGGCCACGAAAAGCTCCGCGGGATGGCTCTCACCGACGAGCGCGATCGCCTCCACGCCCCGCGCCAGCATGGCTTCCGCCTGCCTCAAGCCTTCGAGCGGGTCGTAATTGGAGCATCCCAGGAAAAGTGTGTATCCGGCATTGCTGAAGACGGCCTGCATGCCGCCGACCTGATGCGCGAAGATTTCGTTGTCGAGCGTGGGGATGATCGCGCCCATGATGTGCGTCCGGCTCGAGGCCAGTGCCCTGCCCGCCGCATTCGGGATCCAGTTGAGCGCGCGCGCCGCTTCCTTCACGCGCTCCCGGATCGCTTCGGAGACCTTCTCCGGCTCGTTGAACACCCGCGACACGGTGGCCGTCGAGACATTCGCTGCACTGGCGACCTCTTCGAGCTTGACCCGGCCGCTTCCCTCGCGCGCTCGTTTCGTGCCAGTCACAGTCCAAGCCCACCCCGGTGATGCAGTATCGAATGCCGAGCCTACCCCGAAACTTCGCCGCTTCGCAAAGCGGTTCGGCGGATCCTAGACCGGCGTGTAGATCACGAGCTTCAGCGCCGGATCGTCATTGGCCTGAAAGCTCGTGTGCTCGAAATGCAGCACGCCCTTGGTCGGATGCGTCATGGTCTTGCGGCCCGACAGGGTGCCGTGCACCTCGTGCGCGCCCCACCATTTGACGAACTCGGGACTGCCTTCGCGCAGGCGCATCAGCAATTCCGCAAAAGCGGGATCGCCGGCCCAGACGTCGTGGGTGGCGCGAAACATCGCGACCATGCGCTTGGCGACGTCAGCCCAGCCCGCGCCGTAAGATTTCCTGGTCTTCTTGTTGGTCATCATCAGGAGCAGCGTGTTGCGATCCTCCTCCGGCAAGCGGCCAAATGCGAAGACCTCCTCGGCCGCCTCGTTCCAGGCCAGCACGTCCCAGCGCCGCCCGGTGATGTAGGCCGGATGCGGCAGGCTCTCGACCAGGCGCAGGATGGGCGGCGGCACCACCTCTCGGGTAAAGGGACGCCTGTCGCCGTCACGCGCGAGATCCTTGAGGTGTGCGTGCTCGGTCTTGCTGAGACGCAGCGCCCGCGCCAGCGCATCGACTGTCGTGACCGACGGGCTGACGGTGCGGCCCTGCTCGAGACGGATGTACCAGTCGACGCCGATGCCGGCGAGCTGCGCCACCTCCTCGCGGCGGAGCCCTGCGGTGCGCCGCCGCTGGCCTGCGGGAAGGCCGACCGACTTCGGCGACAGCTTTTCGCGGCGGGAGCGCAGGAAGTCGCCGAATTCGACGCGGCGTGGATCGGCCATGGTGTGGTCCCGTGATGGAGGGCCTTTGGAATACTAGGATAATACCAGGCCTTCCTGCGCGTTCAAGGCCGCCGCATATGGGTGTCGTCAGTCTCTGAGGTGAACATCATGAAAGCTGCCGTACTCAAAACGCTGGGATCGCCGCTGGTGGTCGAGACCGCTCCGGACCCGGTGCTCGGCACCGGCGAGGTCATCGTCGATGTCGTGGCCACGCGCGTCCTCTCCTACATGAACGAGGTCTTCAGCGGCGAGCGCAACTACGCGCTCGACCTGCCGATCATTCCGGGCCCCGGCGGCATCGGCCGGGTGCGCGAGGTCGGCCCTGATGCCACCAAGCTCAGCGTCGGCGACTGGGTGTTCTGCGACCCGACGGTGCGTTCGCGCGACGACGTCGTGGCGCCCGACATCGCCCTGCAGGGGCTCACGGCCGCAGGCCCCGGCGGCATGAAGCTGCAACGGCATTTCCGCCACGGCTCCTATGCCGAGCAGATGCGGGTGCCGACCGAGAACGTGAAGAAGCTCGGCAAGATCACGCCGAAGGAAGCCTCGCAATGGTGCGCGCTGGGGACGGCGCTGGTGCCTTACGGCGGCTTTCTCGCCGCAAAGCTTCAGCCGGGCGAGAGCGTGCTGGTGAGCGGCGCCACCGGCAATTTCGGCAGCGCCGCCGTCTCCGTCGCGCTCGCGATGGGCGCGGCCTGCGTGGTGACGCCCGGCCGCAACGAGGCTGTCATGGCCGACCTCGTCCGCCGCTTCGGCGCGCGGGTGAAGCCGGTCAGGCTGACAGGCAATGAGGACGACGACCGCGAGGCGATGAAGCACGCCGCGGGAGGCCCGATCGACTGCGTGCTCGACATCATGCCGCCATCGGTCAGCACGCGCGTGGTGCGCGCGGCGGTCATGACGGTGCGCGCTTACGGCCGCGTCGTGCTGATGGGCGGCGTCGGCATGGCGGGAGGACCGGGCCTCGAGCTGCCCTACCCCTGGCTGATGCGCAACTGCATCTCCATCCACGGCGTCTGGATGTATCCGCCGGATGCGGCGAGCCGCCTGATCGGCCTCGTTCGCGCCGGATTGTTGCGGCTCGACGAATACCAGACGACCGACTTCGACCTCGATCACGTCAACGAGGCCGTGGCGCACGCCGCCGCCAATGGCGGGCCGTTCAAGCTGACGGTGATCCGGCCATAGTTGCCTCGCCCGCTGCGGCGATGCGCCGTCGCAGCGGATATGCCCGATCCGTCAAATAGCTGGAAGACGTCACCCCGATCGCAGCCGGCAACCGCCGTCTACTGTGCATGGGGTTGTTTTCGCGGGTTGGTCATTCGAGCTCGATGACCTGGCCGTTCGCCAGCGACACGCGCCGGTCCATGCGGCCGGCGAGCTCCATGTTGTGGGTCGCGATCAGCATCGAGACCCTGGTCGCCTTGACCAGTTGCATCAGCGCCTGGAACACGTGGTCGGCGGTGTGCGGATCGAGATTGCCGGTCGGCTCGTCCGCCAGCAGCACGCGCGGCGCATTGGCGACCGCTCGCGCGATCGCGACGCGCTGCTGCTCGCCGCCCGACAACTCGGCAGGCCGATGCGTGATGCGGTCGCCGAGGCCGAGATAGCCGAGAATCTCCTTGGCGCGCTTGACGCTCTCGGACTTCTTCAGGCCGCGGATCATCTGCGGCAGCATCACGTTCTCGAGCGCCGAGAACTCCGGCAGCAGCCGGTGCGACTGGTAGACGAAGCCGATGTCGCTGCGGCGGAGCTGGGTGCGCTCGATGTCGGGCAGCTGCGAGGTCGGCGCGCCGTTGACATAGACCTCGCCGGAATCGGGCGCTTCGAGCAGGCCCGCAATGTGCAGCAGCGTCGACTTGCCCGAGCCCGACGGCGCGACCAGCGCCACGGATTGGCCGGCCCACAGCGCCAGCTTGGCGTTGTCGAGGATCGTCAGCGCCGCTTCACCCTGGAGGTACTGCCGCTTTATCTCATGGAGATAAATGACCGGTACATCCTCAGCCCCCTGCTGCTGCTCCATCAGCCCCTCACTCGTACCGCAGCGCTTCGACGGGGTCGAGGCGCGCGGCGCGCCACGACGGGTAGAGCGTCGCCAGGAACGACAGCGTCAGCGCCATGACGACGACGGCCGTGGTCTCGCCGACGTCGATCTCGGCGGGCAGTTTCGACAGGAAGTAGAGCTCCGGCGAGAACAATTCGGTCGAGGTCAGCCAGGACAGGAATTGCCGGATGGATTCGATGTTGAGGCAGATCACGAGGCCGACGAAGAAGCCGACCAGCGTGCCGACCACGCCGATCGAGGCGCCCGTGATCAGGAAGATCCGCATGATCGAGCCCTGCGAAGCGCCCATCGTCCTCAGGATCGCGATGTCGCTGCCCTTGTCCTTCACCAGCATGATCAGGCCGGAGACGATGTTGAGGGCTGCCACCAGCACGATCATGGTCAGGATCAGGAACATCACGTTGCGCTCGACCTGGAGCGCGTTGAAGAAGGTCGAGTTGCGCTGGCGCCAGTCGACCAGGAACACCGGCCGACCCGCCGCCTCCGTCACCGATTTGCGGAAGGAATCGATCTTGTCGGGGTTGGTAGTGAACACCTCGATCGAGGTGACGTCGCTGCTGCGGTTGAAATAGGCCTGCGCCTCGGCGAGCGGCATGAAGACGAAGCCGAGATCGTATTCGGACATGCCGATCTCGAACACGGCCACGATCTTGTAGGGTTTGATGCGCGGCGTCGTGCCCATCGGCGTCACCGCGCCCTTCGGCGCCACCAGCGTGATGCTGTCGCCGGCATGCAGGGACAGCTGGTCGGCAAGCCGCCGGCCGATCGCAACGCCCTGCCCGTCGTCAAAGCCCTCGAGCGAGCCCTGCTTGATGTTCTTGGCGATGGACGTGAGGTTGTTGAGATCGTCGGAGCGGATGCCGCGCACCAGCACGCCCGAGGCGTTCCAGGGCGAGGACGCCAGCGCCTGGCCGTCGACCACCGGGGCAGCCAGCCGGACGCCCTGGACCTGGCTGATGCGCTCGGCGACGTCCTTCCAGTCGGTCAGCGGCGATTCCAGCGGCTGGACCAGGATGTGGCCATTCAGCCCGAGGATCTTGTCGAGCAGCTCTTTCCGGAAGCCGTTCATCACGGCCATCACGATGATCAGCGTGGCGACGCCGAGCATGATGCCGAGGAAGGAGAACCCGGCGATGACCGAGATGAATCCCTCCTTGCGCCGTGCCCGCAGGTAGCGGGCCGACAGCATCCACTCGAAGGGTGCAAAGGGCGCAGTTTGAACGGTTTCGGTCATGGTTTCATCCATCGCTCGATAATCCCATGATTCGGGGTCAATTGTGGCCGGATTGGCGGCCGGGATATCGGGCGATGAACAATATTCAGCCGACCAGCCGCGCGACCGCGTCCGCAGGCGACATTGTCTCGCGGGAGCCGTCACTGCGTTTCTTGATCTCGACCTTGCCGTCGGCCAGCCCTTTCGGCCCGATCATGATCTGCCAGGGGATGCCGATCAGGTCGGCGGCGGCGAATTTGGCGCCGGCGCGCTGGTCGGTGTCGTCGTAGAGCACATCGACGCCCTTGGCGGTCAGCTCGGCATAGAGCTTCTCGCAGGCCCCATCGACCGCCGCATCGCCCTGCTTGAGGTTGAGAATCGCGACCCGGAACGGCGCCACCGCCTCCGGCCATTTGATGCCAGCATCATCATGGCAGGCCTCGATGATGGCGCCGAGCAGGCGCGAGACGCCGACGCCGTAGGAGCCGCCATGGATCGGCACGTCGACGCCGTCGGGGCCCGCCACCATCGCCTTCATCGGCTCGGAATACTTCGTGCCGAAATAGAAGATCTGGCCGACCTCGATGCCGCGCGTGTTCACGCGCTTGTCCTCAGGCACTTCCCGCTCGAAGCGCGCTGCGTCATGAACGTCTTCCGTCGCAGCATAGACCGAGGTCCACTGCTTGATGATCGGGGTCAGATCACCGTCATAGTCGACGTCCTCGCCCGGCACCGGCAGGTCCAGCACGTCGCGATTGATGAACACGCCGGATTCGCCGGTTTCGGCGAGCACGATGAATTCGTGGCTGAGATCGCCGCCGATCGGGCCGGTCTCGGCCCGCATCGGAATCGCCTTCAGCCCCATCCGCGCGAAGGTGCGCAGATAGGCGACGAACATCTTGTTGTAGGCGACGCGCGCGGCGGCCTCGTTGAGGTCGAAGGAGTAAGCGTCCTTCATCAGGAACTCGCGGCCGCGCATCACGCCGAAACGCGGACGCTGCTCGTCGCGGAATTTCCATTGAATATGATAGAGATTCATCGGCAGGTTCTTGTAGGACTTCACGTAGGCGCGGAAGATCTCGGTGATCATTTCCTCGTTGGTCGGTCCGTACAGCAGCTCGCGCTTGTGGCGGTCGGCGATGCGCAGCATCTCCGGGCCATAGGCGTCGTAACGGCCGCTCTCACGCCAGAGGTCGGCGAGCTGGAGCGTCGGCATCAGCAGTTCCAGCGCGCCGGAGCGGTCCTGCTCCTCGCGCACGATCTGCTCGATCTTCTTCAGCACCCGGAAGCCGAGCGGCAACCACGCATAGATACCCGCAGCCTCCTGCCTGATCATGCCAGCACGCAGCATCAGGCGATGCGAGACGATCTCCGCCTCTTTCGGATTTTCCTTCAGAATGGGCAGAAAGAACCGCGACAACCGCATGGCAATACTCTGGGAATCAGTGAGGGTTTGCAGTGAAACCGGATTGGGAGCGAAAATACAAGACCGGGAATGAGGAAAAGCCGCTAAGGCGGCGGAATTCCTGTCATTTTCCCGTTGCCTTCAGGTTCGACTTGAACCGTGTCGGCCTTAAGGCGGTGCGACCTCAAGGTCGTCCTCGAGCGTGATCTTCTCGAAATCGGTCACCAGCGCATCGATCCGCACATGCCAACGGCCGGCGAAGGGCAGCTCCACCTTGCGCACATGCCAATAGCCGTCAGGCCCGAGCTCGGCAGCGCGCTCCATCGGCTCGATGCCACGCTCCGGCAGGCTCAGCGTCAGTGTCGCCTCCTTGGTCTTCAGCGGCGTCGCTTCGCCGGTCATGAGCTGGAGCACGAAATCGTCCACGCCCACCTTGCCGGGGGACACCAGCACCTGGAACATCGCCTTGTCAGTGTGGATGTGGATCGCCAGCGGCGTCTCCGGGACGATGGTTCGCGGCGGCGGCGTGAAGCGCCAGCCGGCGACGAGGGCGAAGATGCCGAGCGCAGCCCCGCATTCGAGCAGGATCGAACGTTTGAGCGCGGGCGCCGCTTCTTGATCCGTCGCCAGCGCCGGTGTCAGCCTGTAACGATTGAGAGCCGCGAGCGCTAGGAGGAACAGCACCAACGCCAGCTTGACTGAGAGAATGAGACCATAGCTGGTTTCGACCAAAGCCCTTGGTTTCTCAAGCTGGATGATCGCAAGCGTAAGGCCGGTCAGCGCCAGCACGGCGACCACCGGCATGGCGATGCGCGAGAAGCGGTTCAGGAGCGGCAGCAGCGCCGGCGTTGGCTTCGACAGCAGCGCCGCAAGCGGCGCCAGCGCACCGATCCAGAAGGCGACGGCGAGGCCATGGACGAAGACCGCCGGTCGCGTCAGCATCTCGGGCGATGCCGTTGCGGCGTGCCCAGTCATCGCGAGCGATAGCCCAACGCCGGCGAAGGCGATGGCCGCGAGAGCGCGCGCATGCCGGGCTTGCGATAGAGCCATCAGCGCGAGCAGCATCGCCGCGATAGCGACCAGCAACGAGGGACCTGCACTGGTTGCGAATGCGATGGCCCAGGGAGACTTTGTCAGAATCGCTGCGGGCGGGAGACCAAGGAGATCGAGACCCAGCACGCCAAGCGAGACAACGGCGCTCGGAAGACCGACAAGCAGCGCGGCGCGCGGCGCGCCCATGCCCGTCATGGACCACGCAATCCAGCGGCCAAAGAATACGCCGCCGACACCGACAAACAGCCCGAGATAGAGCCCGATCCGCGACATCAAGATCAGCGCGTTCAACCTACCGTCCGCATTGGCCGGAGGTTGCGTGGCGGTCGGCGCGCCGACCGAAAAGATCACCGATCCCGCTACGGGGTGACCGTCCTGCGAGATCACCCGATAGCTCACGACCGCCGTGCCCTGCGGCAGGCCCGGCGGCATCGCCATCGAAATGCTCTCGCCCGATGCCGTGACGCGCGCATCGTCGCGCGCTCGGCCCGCGCCGTCGATCAACTGGATCGCACCTGGGGTCACCGCCTCGTTGAAGCGCAATTCGAGCGTCTTCGGCGCGCTGGGAAGGATGCTGCCGCTCGCCGGCTCAACCGAGATCAGCGCTGCATGTGCCGACGCTCCGGTCGAGTAGCCGGCAACGAGGAGCAATATCACGAGCGCGGCGAGAAGACGCATTACGGCTTGGGCAGCAGTTTTACGCCAGGCGCCGGCGACTTCTCCTCGTGCGAATGCCCTGTCCCGTCCGGCGGGATTTCTATCCAGCGGCTGATGCCCTTTTCGCATTCCCGCACGACAGGGAAATACAGCGTGGTGTTCGGCTTCAACGTGTCGGTGAGGAAGCTGCTGACCACGAACTCGTCGTAATTCTGGTCCGGCAGCTTGCCTCCGGACCAGACCACTTCCTTCACCCCCGAGGTCAGCTTGTTGCCGTGATAGTCGTAGGCTTTGGCATACTGCCCCTCGACGACATCGACATTCCAGCCGGCCTTCGGCATCGGCTTTGCCGCGATGACGCCCTCAGGGATCTGCACGCGGATCTTGACCGTGGGCGAACCGGCACAGCCGTGCGGCACGGCGAAGACGGCCTTGTAGGACGCACCGACGGTGGCCTGCTTGCCTTCCAGATAAACGTGGGCCGCCGCGGGCGATGCGGCGAGCGCAGCCATCAGGATCAGCCGGGGTGTCTTCGACATGCTCGAGCTCCCGCTAGTTAGATCACACGCATCACATCTTCATTCCCGAATGATCGGGCATTTTCTTCATCATCATGCCTCCACCGCCGCCCGGCGCCTGGGCGCCGACACCCTGGACGTCGAGTGAGATGGAGACCTTGCCGGCCTTCTCGAACTCGAGCGTCACAGGCACCTTCTCGCCCTCCTTGAACGGGCCCTTCAGATCCTGGAGCATCAGGTGATTGCCGCCGGGCGCGAGCTTCACGGTCTTGCCCGGCCCAATGACGAGGCCCTTGTCCAGCGGCCGCATCTTCATCACGCCGTTGTCCATCGCCATCTCGTGGACCTCGGCCTTGCCGGCGATCTCCGCCGACACAGCCACGAGCCTGTCGGGCACGGTCCCCTTGTTCTCGATGGTCAGGAAGCCGCCGGCGACCTTGGCGCCGCCGGGCGTCGCCCGGCTCCAGGCCTGCGAGATCACAAGGTCACCGACCTTGACGTCGTCAGCTCGGACGGGGGCTGCGATCATAACAGCCGAGAACGCCGCGAGCGCGAATATGGTTGGAAGCTTTTGCATGTTGACTTGCCTTTCTTGTCGCCGTCGTGAGTGCCCCACCCTTCAGAACGAATACTTGCCGGCGAGAACAAAAGTTCGTCCCGGAAACGGATGGAACAGGAAGTACTGCGCGTTAAAGATGTTGTCGATGCCGAAATCGAACGAGAAGTTCTGCGTCGCCTTGTAGTGAATCTTCATATCGAACACCAAAAACGGGTCGAAGGCCTGATAGACGTGTGCAAAGGTGTCGGTGTTATCGAGCGTCGCATATTGCTTTCCCGTGTAGCGTCCAGCGACCGTATAGGCCCAGTTGTCGTTCGGCCGATAGGTAACCCCGACCGTGGAGCGCCATTCTGGAACGTTGGGCACGCGCTTGCCCGTCGCGGTCGTGCCACCGATCGTACTGACAAACGTCGGATCGCTTAGAATCCGAGAGTCGACGTAGGTTACGCTGCCAAATACCTGCAACCCATTGACCAGTACATTATCCTTGTCGACCGACAGCTCGATGCCCTGCATCCGGATCGCGTCGACGTTGCCGATGATCGTCGTGGGAGTCTGACCGCCCGTCGAATTCGTCACGTTCGTGGTTTGCGAGATGATCGCATTGTTGGTTCTCTCCTTGAACAGCGTCAGCCTGACGCGGCCATCGTTCCATTTCCGCTCAACGTTCAATTCACCGGTGAAGTCCTGCTCGGGCTTCAGGTTGGGATTGGCGAACGTCGCGACACCTGCAACCGTTATGTTCTGATATAATTCGGTGACGGTCGGATAGCGATATGACTCGCCAAAGCTCGCGGTGACGTTCCACTCCTTGCTGAGATCATAGGAGAGCGAGGCTTTCGGAGAGAAGTTGGTCGAATTGAGTCCTGGCTGGTTCTTTGGGACCGCAACGAAGACCGGAATCGGCGCCGCCGGGATACCGCTGGTGGCGGTCGGATTGGAGTTGATATTGAAACCATCCAGTGAGCGCCAGGTCTCGAGTCGCCCGCCCACCGTCAGCTTCAGATTGGGAACGATTTTCCAGGCGTCCTGCAGCCAAAGTGCACCGGTGCGGGTTTCGCCTACACCAGTTGTGAAAAGCTGACCGGTGCCGGTCGACGACGTCGCATACCAGACCGAGGACAAATAGACAGGGTTTTCCAGCCGATACCGGTCGCCGTGGATACCGAAGCTGACCTCGTGAGGACCATCAATACCGGACGGCCTCCAGATGCCCTTGGCATCGGCATTCTGCCAGTTTGTACCGTCGTTACGGGTAATTTTGCCGTTCAGCGAATAACCGACCCCGGTCGGGGTCACGGTGAACGGATTGAGGAGAATGTCTTGCAGGTAGTTGTAGCTCGACGCTGAGAGATCGAAATCGAAAACGCCTTTTGTGTCGCTTTTGAGCGATACAGCGTTGCTCAAATGCGTCTGATCCCAAGTGTACTTGTTGTTCGCAAACGCACCTTGGCCGCCAAAGGTCGGCTGACCGTTCAACGTCGACGTCAGGTAGGTCTGTGGATCGGAGGTCTGGTGATTGTTCCAGATGCCCAGTGAGTAAGTCGCCTGCACCAGCGGGGAGACATCATAGGCAACTCTCAGATTCCCGGACGTTTGCTGTGAATGCGCCAGCGCGCCCGTACCTATGACATTCGCGACGCCGCCTGTCCTGTTCCACGCGCCGATAGCTCCGCTGGTATTTGCGGGGCCGACACCAAACACGGTGCCAAAGGTCGTGTAGGTCAGCGGCTGCTGATAACTGTCGAGATGGTTAGCGCTGACGAACCAGGACAGCTTACCGTCGCGATTGCCCGCGGCAGCGCTGGTCTGGCTCGTCATATAGGTGTCCTTGGTGCCGTATTGATTCCACGGCATGACCGAGACGGTTTCCTTGGCCACGGCAAAGGGCTTGTCCGGCATCCTGGACGTGATCAGCAGGACGCCGCCGATAGAGTTGCCGGGATAGGCGGCCGCAAACGGACCGTTGAGGAAATCGACCCGCCCGATCGCCTCGGGCGAGATCAGATTCCACTTGGGCGAGGCGCCGGAGTTGTTGTTGCCGATCAGCGCCGAGATCAGCAGATCGTCGTAATAGATCAGCGTCCGTGCGCTGGAGTTCAGGCCCCAGCTTCGCGTTGCGAGCACTGCCTGGTTGTCGCCGTCATTTCGCTTCCGCACGAACAGGCTCGGCATGTATTTGACCGCGTCCTCGGGATCCTTGAGGTTGACGGTCTCGTCGGCCTGCTTTGCCGTGATGCCGAACGTACGCTGCGGCAGCTGATAGCGTACCACCGCCGCTGGCTGATCGATCGAGGCCCGGGTGCTGCCCGTGCCCTGCTCATCGGTCGCAGCGACCGAGGTCGGTCGCTCGGCCGTCGGCCTGGCCGAATTCCTTCCGGTAGCGGCGGTCCGCATCGGCTTGCGCGGCTTTGGTTTCACCGTCGCGGGTGCATCGACGGTCACCGCGGGCAACTCCCCTGAGTTGCTCTGGGCGAAAACGCCGCTCGGCGAGGCAAGCAGCGCTGCCTGAACGGCAACGACACTCACGCCGCGGCGGGCATGACGAGATAACATGGGGTATTCCTGACGCCGGCTTTCTTTCCGGCCATTCGACAGCATCAATCGCCCGCGGATGAACCGAGGCGGCTACGAGGGTCGTCAGGAAAACTAGGGAGGTCCCCGCGCCTGGGCGCTCGAGCCCTTGTGGGCAGCGAGATTGGACGCATCCGCCTCGTGCCACACCACGCGCTCGGCATAGCGAAGGGGGATGGACAGAGTCGCATGCGACGGGGAATCAAAGGACGCATTGGCCTGCGCCAGGCAACACAGCGCGCAGGCACCAGCGTGCGCAACCGGCGCGCCGTTCTGATCGTTCGGCGCACCCTGGTCGCTGACGCTATGGCAAATGACAGCGGCAGATAGCGGATCGGCAACGGCCTGCCCGGCAGCCCAGCAGGCGGCAATCGGCGCCAGCACCTGCATCACCAACGCGAGCAGGACAACCGGGAAGAATTTTTGCAGCCGTGCGCGCATCCGCCGAACCATTCGTTCGCCTGCTAACTAAACACCGCACCACCCCCGAGTCGAGATCACTTCGCCTGCCTTGTTGGGGACGCGCAAATTTCTCGAAAAATGTGTGCGGAGACCCAGCCCAAGGACCATGTCCGGCATTTGAGGCAGCCGTGCAGGCCCCGCCCATCCACATAATTCTTATATTTCTCATATACTTACGGGATCATCAGCCCGATCATTTCGTCAACTGCTCGAATTTTGAACAATCGTTGCCGAAAATGATGACAAGTGAGAAAAGTTGATCTAGCATCCCTCTTGCTCAGGCCTGACCGCGAGGTCGACGTCTGGTGGTCCAAGTCTCGGGAGGAGCCCCTGGCGCGCAAAACGCAGCGTCGCCCCGTCAATCAAGATCAAATCTTAGAATCGGGGATAATAGGGTCGACACAATTTTTGAGCGGGGCTAGGGCCCCGCTCTTTTTTTGTCTGCTCGACTGACGTGTCGATGAGCGCATCTCCCGATCCAATCGAGCTGAGCTTCGAGCTTGCGGCCTCGCGCTGCGCGGATCTCACGCCCCTCGTTTATCAGCGGCTGTTCAACGCGCATCCCGAAACGCGGGCGATGTTCCGGTCGCAAGGTAGCAACGCGGCTTGCTGCGATCACATCGTTGATTGCACATTGAGTGGCATCATTTCTTGTGAGACACTTTCCGTCTCGGTAGCGCAATCAATGACGCGCCGACGATAAAATCTATGGGAGCGAGCGATGTCCGGGACGAAAGATTTCTCGACGACGAGGCGCGATCTTCTTCAGGCGGCAGCGACCGCCGGCGCCGCGACTGCCATCCTCGGCAGTATGGGCATAAACCCAGCATTGGCAGCCGAAGTTGGACGATCAGAGAAGCCGCTGAAGGCGGCGTTCTCCAACGCAGGCCTTCAGGCGACCTGGTGCGCCCAGGGCAAGCAGGCCGCGGAATTCTGGGGCAAGCTGTTCAACGTGGAAGTGACCTGGTTCGACGGGCAGCTCGACGCCGTGAAGCAGCGCGCCGCGATCGACAACATGGCCTCGCAGAAATGGGATTTCGTGGCGATCCAGGCCTTTGGCATCGGCACCCTCACCCAGCCCGTGCAGAAGATGATCGACGCCGGCACGCCCGTCATCGACATGGACACGCTGATTGCTCCTCTTGATCAAATCAACGTCCACTCCTTCCTTGCCCCCGACAACGAGTTCATGGGCGCCTCGGTGACGCAGGCGCTGTGCAAGGCCATGGGCGGCAAGGGCAAGATAATCATGACGCAAGGAGCCCTCGGCCACACCGGCGCACAGGGCCGTGCCAAGGGCTTCAACTCGGTGGTCAAGCAATTCCCGGGGATCGAGGTGCTCGACACCCAGCCGGCCGACTGGGACGTCTCCAAGACCGCGCGGCTGTGGGAAACGTACCTCACCAAGTACCCGCAGATCGACGCGGCCTTCTTCCACAATGACGACATGGCGCTCGCGGCCGCCAACATCATGAAGGCGCACAACCGCACCAACATCCTGATCGGTGGCGTGGACGCGATGCCGCCGGCGATCCAGGCGGTGAGTGAGGGCCGGATGTTCGCGACGGTGCGCAACCCGTCCTGCCGTATCCATGGCGGCGCGATCATCGCGGGTGTCGCGGCCGTGGTTGGTGGCGAGAAGAGCGGCCAGGGCATCCCCAAGAACGTGGTCACCGACGGCCCCGTCGTGACCAAGGCCAACGCCGCGGGCATGCAGTGGATGGAAGATCACTTCCTGATCTGAAATCTCCATGCCTGAGGGTCGTCAGCCCATCCTGGAACTCCAGGGCATCACGAAGAGCTTCGGCGGCGTCGAGGCACTTCGTGGTGTCGACTTCGCGCTTCTGCCCGGCGAGATCCACGGTCTCGTCGGCGAGAACGGCGCGGGAAAAAGCACGCTGATGAAGATCATCGCCGGCGTGCACACCGAATTCTCCGGCCATTTCCTGATCGACGGGAAGGAGACGCATTTCCGTTCGGCCCGCGATGCGCACGCGGCCGGCATCGCCATGGTGCATCAGGAGCTCTCCGTCGCGCCCGATCTGACGGTCGCCGAGAACGTCTTCCTCGGCAACCAGCCGACCAACGCTCTTGGCCTGGTGCAATGGCGACGGATGGCGCGCGAGGCCGGCGAGCAGCTTTCCCGTTTCGGCATCGACGTCGATCCGATGTCACGGCTCGGCGATCTGCCGATCGGGCTCCAGCAGCTGATCGAGATCGCCCGCGTGCTGTTCTCGGGCGCGCGCATCGTCATCCTGGACGAGCCGACTTCCGCCCTCTCCCCACCGGAGGTCGAGCGGCTGTTCGCAACGCTGCGGCGGCTGCGCGAGGAAGGCACCGCGATCGTCTTCATCTCGCATTTCATCGAGGACATTCTTCGCGTGTCCGACACGGTCACCGTGTTCCGCAACGGCCGGAAGGTCGCGGAGACCGCGAGCTCCGCAACCACCAAGGGCGCGCTGATCGAGGCCATGATCGGCCGCGGCGGCGAGGTGCTCGAGCACAGTTACACCGACGACCTGATGCTGCCGCGGCCGAGCGACAGTTCGGTCGTGCTGAAAGTCGATCAGCTGTCGCTGGCACGCAGCCTCAAGGACGTCTCCTTCGAGGCCCGCGCCGGCGAGGTGCTCGGCATCTACGGTTTCATGGGCTGCGGCCAGCAGGAGTTGTCCCGGATCCTGTTCGGCAAGCTCAAGCCTGACGCCGGCACGCTGATCGTCGGGGGCACGCCAAAAACGTTCGCCAGCACGGCAGCGGCGCGGCGCGCGGGCGTGGCGCTGGTGCCGGAGAGCCGGCGCGCCATGCTGTTCCACCAGGAGCCGGTCTTCAAGAACATCTCGATCAGCATCCTGGACCGCATCTCCTCGCTGCTGCTCAAGCCGGCGCTGGAGCGCGAGATTGCGCAGCGCCAGGTCGAGCAATTGCAGATCAGGCCACCGGTCGTCGGCCTCGACCTCGGCATGCTCTCCGGCGGCAACCAGCAGAAGGTCGCGCTGGCAAAATGGCTGACCTATCCGCCCAAGCTGCTGGTGCTGTGCGAGCCGACGCGCGGCATGGATGTCGGCGCCAAGAACGACGTCATCAACATCGTCCGCGACCTCCGCGCCAAGGGGCTCGCAATCATCGTGCTGTCGACCGAGCCGGAAACGGTGCTGTCGCTGGCCGACCGCATCCTCGTGCTCAAGCGCGGCGCGGTGGTGCGGGAGTTCAAGAACGAGCCGGTCAGCAAAGACCGCCTGCTGGAGGCGGCGTGACGGAGAAGCACAATGGCGAGCAGTGAGACGGCAGCAGCGGCGGGGCAGCGCACACGGGGCCTTGCGCCCTTCCTGCGCTCGCAGATGCGCAACATCGCGCCGTTCCTGACGCTGATCTTCCTGTCCGCCTTCTTCGCCTTCGCCAGCCCCTCCTTCGCGACGATCGACAATCTCGGCAACATCCTGACACAGGTGTCGGTGACGGGCATCATCGCCGTCGGCCTGACCTTCGTGATCCTCTGCGCCGAGATCGACCTGTCGATCGCCAGCATCGCCAACGTCACCGGCATCGCGGTCGCCTACTTCACCCTGCAGGAGTCCTACGTCAACATCGCCAACATTCCGCTGCCCGGCGTCGTCGCCATCCTGCTGTCGATCCTGCTCTGCGCAGCTCTGGGTCTCGTCAACGCGCTCGGGCTGACGGTGATCGGCATTCCCTCATTCATCATGACGCTGGCGATGATGCAGATCGCGGCCGGCATCTCGGCGCTCCTGGTGCGCGGCCAGATCGCCTACAAGGTGCCTGGTCTCGTCACCACGCTCGGCTCGGGCTCGATCGGCGGTATTCCCTGGATCGTCATCGTCGCCGCGGTCATGCTGCTCGGTGGGCACCTCGTGCTGACCTACACGCGCTTCGGCCGCTACGTCTACATGGTCGGGGGAAATCGCGAGGCGGCCGAATATTCCGGCCTCAACGTCAAGCTCATCTTAGGCAGCGTGATGATCATCTCCGCGGTCTGCTCCGGCATCGGCGGCATGCTCGGCGTCGCTCATTTCGGCAGCGCGCAGCAGAACGAGTTCGACACCTACCTCCTCGACTCCATCGCCGCCGTCGTCGTCGGCGGCACCAGCCTGTTCGGCGGCCGCGGCGGCATCGGCAACACCATCGTCGGCCTGTTCGTGCTCGGTGTCCTCAACAACGGCCTCGACCACGTCAACATCGACAGTTTCCTGAAGATCCTGATCCGCGGCGTGATCCTCCTGGTCGCGCTGATCATCAACGTCTATGCCCAGCGGCTGCGAGAAAAAGCGGCGGACTAGACGCCTTCACATCAAAAGCGCCAAAACAACCCCATGCACAGTACAAATCATTGGGGAATCTGGCGCCGAGCAGTCTGCGCTCTTTCCGAATTTCAGTTTGACACGTCGGGCAAAACAGGCGCACGATGTCATCATCGCCTCCTGTTCGACCGGTTTGCGTGCCCATCCAGGTCCGTCAAGGTTCCCACACCTTCCCCATTGGCTGGACGATGCTTGGAACCAAAGACTTTGGTGACTTCCTCGACCTTTCCCTGATAGCAATAGAGCGATCATCGATAACGCGCTCAGTGGGCATCGGTGGCTGAGAGAGACGCGCGCTCCCGCCTGGAACCAAGGGGACGCACCGTGGATACACCCATCGAAGCGAAGCCGCATCGGCATCTGCCGGCCCAATGCCCGCGGTGCGATGGAACACCACGCCTCGATCCGATGCTTTCCGGACATTCACGGAGGAACCGTTGTGCTCGTCATTCGCTGTCGCAGATGCAGAGAAATGACCTGGGGCGACCAACATGACCGGCATGACCAGATATTATTTCGACGTGCGTGACGGCGACACCCTGGCCATTGACGAAGAGGGAATGGAATTGCGGGATCTCGCAGCTGCGCAGGCTGAAGCTGCGGAGTCCTTTGCCGATGTGGTTCGCGATGTCGCACGAGACATGGCAAAAAGCGGCGGCGCAATCCGGATGGCCATCGAGGTGCGCGACGACAAAGGCGACCTTCTGCAGGTCGGATATACTTTTAGGAATCGCCGGCTGGATTGAGGCTGCCGTTGTGCTCGCGATGCGTATTCCCGTCTGACCGGCGCGAGCCTGATCAACTCACATTGGTGGAGACAACGTCACGCCGGCTCGTCCGAGGGCCGCCGTCAAGCGGTCGAGGTCGAACGGCTTCGTCAGCAGTTGAACGCCTTCTGCGACGGAAAAGCGCTTTCTGACATCCTCGTCCGCGTAGCCGGTTGCCAGCACGACCGGAAGGTCCGGATACAGCGCGCGCAGTTCCGTAACCAGCTCGTCTCCCGGCCTGTCCGGCAACCCCAGGTCAACTATGGCCCCCACGAGATCGTCGATTCCCGAGCGCGCCTTGGCTGCGGCTTCGCCGAAACTCGCGGCCGCATCCACCGAGAACCCGGCTTCCGCCAGCATGTCCGAGACGAGCAGATTCAGGAGAAATTCGTCTTCGACCAGAAGGACACGGCCAGGCCCTGGACGCCTGCTGTCGAGCAATCCACGTATCCGGTTGCCGAGTGCGGCGAAAGAAAATGGCTTGCTGAGCAGCTCGATCTCCGGATCGAGCCGACCCTCGCGGATCAAAACGTCGCCGGCGTAAGCCGTCGTGATCAGGACCTTCAATTCCGGATGCAGTACCCGTGCGCGATCCGCGAGCATCTTGCCGTTGATGCGGCCGGGAAGTCCGAGATCAGTGAACAACAGCTCGAATGTCGCCTCTCCTTGCAGCAACCGGAGCGCCGCGTCTGCGTCAGCAGCCTCGACCACGGTGTAACCGAGCTCACGCAGGTTACCCACGGTAATGGCGCGGACATCCTCGTCGTCTTCAACCGCGAGAATGATTTCGCCGCTGCGTGCCCGCGGAATCGCCTCGAGCTCGGAGCTACTCTCGGCATGTGGCGCCACCTGATCCGAACCCGGCGCCGCCTTGCGCAGATAGATATCGATCCTGGTCCCGACGTTGACCTCGCTGCGAAGCCTGAGATAGCCCCCGCTCTGCTTGACGAAGCCATAGACCTGGCTCAACCCCAGCCCAGTCCCTCGCCCATCGCCCTTGGTCGTAAAGAACGGCTCCAAGACCCGGTTCAGGACGTCCGCCGTCATACCTTCTCCGGTATCGGCGACCGAGATCCTGACGTGAGGCCCCGCCTTGCCGCTGGCGTCATCGGTATCATCACGGGCGAAATCGATGTTCTCGGTCGTGATCACGAGCTCGCCGCCATCAGGCATCGCGTCCCGCGCATTGACCGCCAGGTTGAGGATCGCCGCCTCCAGTTCCGTCGGATCGACCTCCACGGCCCACAGCTGGCTCGGAATGTCCGCGCGCACCGCAATCCTCTCGTCGAATGTTCGCTGCAGCAAATCCGACATGCCGGCGAGCAGGCCGGACAGGTCGACTTGGCGAAATTCGAGGGGTTTGCGCCTCGCAAAAGCGAGCAGCTTGCTGGTCAGGAGCACGGCCTGCTGGGCACCGCGCGTGGCATTGTCGAGCAGCGAGCCGAGTTCGCTGCCTTCCCGTCCGTTACGGCGCTTTGCACTCTCCAGATTGCCAAGAACCACGGCCAGCAGATTGTTGAAGTCGTGGGCGATGCCCGCGGTCAGGCGCCCGATCGCCTCCATCTTGGCCGCATGCCGCGTGCGATCCTCCATGGCGCGGCGCTCGGATACATCGCGCACGCTCGCAAGACGCGCCGGACGGCCGTCCCAGCTGGTCTCCACGGTACGGATCTCCGCATCCACCAATCCGCCTCCCGGTTGGTGGATTGCAATCTCGCTCATCTCGTCAATCACGATCGGCAGCCCAATCGGAGATCCGATCAAGGCGTTGGATGGCTGGCCGAACAGTCGCTCTGCCGCCGGATTGGCGAACAACACGAGCCCGGCTCCATCCACGACGATGATTCCGTCGGCATTCTTTTCGATCAGGAACTGAAAATCCGACTGCTCGACCTTCGAGCCGCTCTCGCTGTCCGCCATGCAAATTCCAACTGCCGTTCGTGCGGATATCATTCTCTGAAGACGTTCGGCGCTTCCTTGAACGGATCGCCTAGATGCATGCCCGAACCATCGATGGAAAATCGCCGGATCTCCTTGGCATGCTCGCTGCCGCGCATCTTCAGCACCATCAATCCGCGGTGCATGATCTCCTGCTCCTGAATGTAGCGCAGCAGGATGATGGAGTCGGTCATCGTGGAGATGTGCTGCTCGCTCGCACTCTCGCCTCCGAGCAGCGACTTGCTCGTCGCCGTGCAGAGGCCCGCGATCTCCCTCTTCTTGATGAAGGAGGTCAGGCTGATCAGGAACTCGCGGAAGCCGGTCTCCGGGGCGATGCGCTCCAGCGCAGAGAGGCTGTCCACCGCGATCCGGTTCGGCTTGAATTCGTCGACCATGCCCTGGATGGTCAGCAAATGATCGGGCAGGCCCTGCGCTTCAGGATAAAGACTGACAACCTTCAGTCTGCCTTCGGCTTCCATGCGGGCGAAATCAGCGCCCCAGCCGCTGGCGTTGCGGAACAGCTGTCCACGACTTTCCTCGTAGCCGAACATCAGCACCTTCTCGCCAGCCTCGACGCCCCCGGACACGAAATTGGTCACAAGGAGCGTCTTGCCCGTACCCGTGGCGCCACTGACGAGCGTGACACTGTCGCGGAAGAAGCCTCCCCCGCACATCTCGTCGATATCGGCATTGCCGCTCGTGACCCGGACGGTGCTCGAATGTTGCTCCAAACGCAGCGACGACAGCGGAATGGCCACCATGCCGCGGCCGCCGAGCAGCGTAAACGGTGCCTCGCCCTCGACGTGGTGGCTGCCACGCATCTTCAGAACCTCGATCGTACGACGGCGCTTTTCGCGATAGAGGACGTTTCGCAGAATCACGACGTTGTCCGCGACGAATTCCTCGAGCCGATGACGCGTGATCTCGCCGTACTCGCTGTTCCGCTCCGCCGTCATCAACACCGTAAGCCCTGACTTCTTGAGCGCAGTGCTGATGTGGAACAGTTCACGACGCAGGATCTTGGGATCGCCGATGAAGTGATCGAACAATTGCGTCAGCGAATCCAGCACGACGCGCTGGGCATTGACACTCTTGGCCGCGTGCTGAATTCGCGACAGCAGGCCTGCGAGATCGAAGTCTCCGATGACGAGCTCGTCGTTCGGCGGCGGGCTTGCATCGACGAATGCGAGGCGGCCGCCCTTTCTCCATTTTGCCAGATCCCAGCCGAATCCGCTCATGTTTGCCTCGATGTCGGCCGGCGGCTCTTCGAAGGTGACCAGCACGCCATTCTCGTCAAAGTGCGTAATGCCGTGAGCCAGAAACTGGGTGGCAAACACCGTTTTTCCGCTGCCGGGCGTCCCGCCGACCACCGTCGAACGCGCCCGCGGCAAGCCGCCCATGACGAGGTCATCGAAGGCTTCGACTCCGGTCTTGACCCGCTCCAGGACGCCGGTGACTTCTATTTCCTCAGCAGTCATGCCTCGTCCTTTTCGTCGATCCCGAGAAATTCAAGAACCCGCGCCGTGTCGCTGAGATCACCGACGATGCGGCGGGTACGAACCGCATCTTCGTAAGACAGAGTAGGCGTGGCGATGATGCGAGCGCTTTCGGCGAGCTCCGGCCGCTCCAGCACGTCGACGGTCTCGACTTCCCATCCATGGGAGCCGAGTGAAACGCGCAAGAGTTCCAGATTGTGTTGGGCCCGGCGCGAGCTGGCCGAATTCCCGGCGACATAGAGTCGGAGCAAGCGAGCGGCCACGGAGACATTGCCTCATCTTTTGACCGCCCGCCCTATGGCGATGCGCCCCGCGGCGCTGCAGCATTCGAACTACGGATGCTCCCAGCGAATCCAACGAGCCATCGCAGGGAACAGCAAGCAATCCGCTCGCGCAAGAGAGCGAGAACTACTAGGTAACTAGTAGATGCCTCATCGCTACGGCGCTCGCTTGTCGGCGAAAGGCTGCCTCGTGCCGCGCAAGCTCTCGGCAGTGATGCCACGCTCCCTGGCCCACAGAATTGCGGCACTGCGCCGATGCACCCCGATCTTGCGGTACAGCGAGGAAATGTGATTGCGCACGGTGTTCTGCGACAGATTGAGCCGATCGCTCATCTCGAGATCGCTCTTGCCCTTGCAGATCAGTCCGAGAATCTCCTTCTCGCGCGAGGTGAGAACATCGAGATCCTGTGCCGTCGCATGAGACGATGCGAAAGTCAGCGTCTTGATCCGATCGATGATGCTGCGGGCAAAAGACGTCGTATCCGCCAGCACCGCGGCAATGGCGGCCTCGCGTTCCGCGGGTTCGCGCTCCTGGACCACGCAAACCGGGGTTGGCATGCCTTTGATGGTCACGGTTTCGGCAGACACGAAACAGTCGACCGCACGCGCGTCTTCGTTGCGAAGCGGCAAGTCGAGCTGCTTCACTTCACCGTCGAGGCTTCGCCTGGCGGTGCTGTCCATTCCCACCACCTGGCCGTCGACATCGACGAAGATGATTCCGCCGCGCGCGGCAGAAATGGTCTGCTCCAACTGACCGCTTTCGCACGAATCATCACTTACCACCTGGTCCATCACTGGCCCCCTGTGTTGTCTGGGATTGTCGCTTCTGATTGGGTTGCCTTATCAACGTGGAACGGGACGATCTGGTTCCTTGCGACCAAGTCCCTGGTAATTATTGACTATCTGCGGGAACCGCCGATTTGCTCCGGGCCGCGCGCGCAGAATTGCCCGGATCAAATGAACATGCGCTGTACGTCAAATATCCAGGGCTCAATTCGACGACACCGCCCGCGCGGGCGGCGGCCTTCGCCTCCCGACCTGTCTCGGCAGGCCGGCGTGCCGTCCGCACCGGATCTGCAAGCTGCTTGCAGCGTCGAAGCGCCAGTGCGGCGTAAACTGGTTCAGGTCGTTAATCCCCATCTGCTCCCGTCATTGCGAGCGGGTACACCTCGTACGAGATCGTCAGCCAGATAGCTCCGGCTGCCAGTCGCGCAGTTTCCGCGCAGCACCGGTAACGTCGGCGATGGTCCGAAACGCCACCGCCTCGACCATCATCCCGCGCGCGAGCCTGACGGCGCGCGCTTCGCTGATCGCCCGCGTCTTCGGGTCCTCGATCAGCTCGAAATCGATATTGTGGGCGAGGCCGAAAATGCGGCGAATGGTTTTGGCGGCGGCGAAGCCGACCGTGTCGGTGAACAGGCGCTGCACGTACGCTTGCCGCTCGGCCTCGAGGCGCATCGCGCCCTTCTCGCCGGCAAAGAGCGAAACCGGATAGGCATCGCCGCTCGCCTCCGTGCGCCAGAGGTCGAGGAATTTTCGCGCGAATTCGTTCCAGACCTGCTCGACCGTCTCCAGCACCCAGGTCTCGAATTCGCGCCGCTCGCCCGGCGCCCGCTCGTGGCCGGCCGAGGCGAAGTAGGCCATCAGCAGATTGGCCAGCACCGCGCCGACGTCGAAGCCCATCGGGCCGTAGAAGGCGAATTCAGGGTCGATCACCCGCGTCTCCGACGCCGTCACCATGATCGAGCCGGTGTGGAGATCGCCATGCAGCAGTGCCTCGGGGCTCGCCATGAACTTCAGCTTCAGCCTGCTGATCGCGACATGCAGCTCCATGTCCTCACGCAAGGATGCGGCAAGGCCATCGAGATACGGCGCGGTCCAGCGGTTCTGCTCGGCGATGCGGTAGGGATCGGTGAAGATCAGGTCCTCGGTGATCTTGCACAGCGCGTGGTTGCCGGCGAAGGCCGCGATGGCCTCCTTCTTCTCGGCGGCCGTGCGCGCGAGGTCGGAGGTGAAGAACAGCGTCCGCGCGATGAAGGTCGTGATGTCGCCAACGAAGGCCGGATAGCGCGTGCCAGCGACCAGCCCCTTGCGCATGATGATGTGGGGCTCGAGCAGCTCCATCACGGTGAGCGCCAGCGTCTCGTTGTGATGCAGCAGTGCCGGCACCAGGCCCGGCGCGAGCTTGGCCTGTCGGGACAGTGCGAGATATTCGTAATGCGCCCGCGACAGCGGCAGCGGCCAGCTCTCGCCAACCAGGCGGACATAGGGCAGCGCCTGCTTCACGGCGATGCCGCCGCTCGCCCCCTTCACGATGAAGACGAGATTGAGATTGCCGTCGCCGACCTCGGTGATGGCCCAGCCGGCCGGCTCACCGCCGAGCAACGCCTTGATATCAGGCAGGCCTGCGAGATAGTCCCGCAAGGCCGCTTCCTGAAGAATCCGATAATCCCCCGTCCGGCTCCCGGTCATGGCGATCCCATCCCGTATGTTTGGGCCGGATCGTTACTCCCGCTCCAGGAAGCTCGAGCCGATCTCGGCCTTTCTCTTGATGGGATCGTAATCGCAATAAACGTTGTCCGCCACCAGCGTGTAGCTGGCGCTGACGCTGTATTTATCAAGCTTGACCGAGTTCAGGCCGATCACCGAAGTGCTTTTTCCGCCGTTCCATTTGAACGGCGTCGAACTCTTGGCCTGCTCGCAGGCCATCACGGCTTCGTTGAAGACGTAGCCCTCGACGAACGCTTTCAACGTTCGCACCTGCACGGCCGTCTTCCACTCGAAATAGCCGATGCCGCCAAGGGCGGCGACAACGAGCACCAGAAGCGCGACAACGATCCTCTGAAAAGTCATTTGCTCCCCCGACAACGACCCAATACGCAAGCCTAAAACGGCATCCCCATCATTTTCGACAGGCGCTCCACCGACAGATAGCCGGCGTGATAGGCGGCAAGCCCCGCGGCAAAAATGATTATCGAGATGATCGTGGTCCAGACCAGCTTGCGCCGCATCCCCGTCAGAACGGGTGCGCCGGGGTCGGTGCCGGGCGCGCCGAGGCCATCCTCGTGCTGGCTGCGCACGCCGAATGGCAGTGTCAGAAACAGCGCGATCCACCAGATGACGAAGTAGATCGCGAGCCCAGTTGAGATTTGATAGGCCATGATCCGGCTTACGCCTGCTCGATTTCGACCAGCGCGCCGGAAAAGTCCTTCGGGTGCAGGAACAGCACCGGCTTGCCGTGAGCTCCGATCTTCGGCACGCCGTCGCCGAGCACCCGCGCGCCCTCCTTCACCAGCGTGTCGCGCGAGGTGATGATGTCGACGACCTCGTAGCAGACATGATGGATGCCGCCGTCGGCATTGCGCTCGAGGAATTTTGCGATCGGCGAGGCCTCGCCGAGCGGCTCGATGAACTCGATCTTGGTGTTGGGGAGCGTCGCGAACACGGTGGTGACGCCGTGCTCCGGCAGCGGCACGGCCTCCGAGATCTGCGCGCCAAACGCCGCACCGTAGATCCTGGCGGACTTGACGGCGTCCCTGGTCGCGATCGCGACGTGGTTGAGGCGACCCAGCATGTTTCTTCTCCCTCAGCGCATGATCCGGACAACCGCGGAGCGACATGCCCGCGGGATCATGCCGATATACTTATACCGTCAGGACGTGGACCAGACAGGGGGGCTTTTTGCCCCAATGTTCGTTGATGACCGCCCGGACCGCGCGGCGCACCGATTCAGCCAGCGCGTCCGGATCGCGGCGGCGCGCCTTCGGCAGGCCTTCGATCGTGGACATCACCGCGTCGAAGACGATGTCGTCGAAGGGCTCGCCGGAGCGGTTCTTCTCGGGAATGCCGACCAGATCGACCTCGGGCTCGTCGGCGAGCTCGCCCTGCGCGGTCATGGCGATGGCGACGAAGGCGCAGCCCGAGAACGCCATGCGGCGGCGCTCGACCACGGCGCGGGACTTTGAATCCTCGAGGATGGTGCCGTCCTTGTAGAGCCGGCCCGACGGCACCTCGCCGACCACGCCGGGATCGCCGGGGCCGAGCTTGACGAGGTCGCCGTTGCGAATGACCAGCACGCGCGGCACGCCGGCGGCGCGCGCAAGCTTGGCATGCTCGTTCAGGTGCAAGGCCTCGCCATGGACGGGGATCAGCAGTTGCGGCTTCACCCAGGAGATCATGTCGCGCAATTCGTCGCGGCGGGGATGGCCGGAGACGTGGACCAGGTGGTCGCGGTCGGTGAGAACCTCGACGCCCTGCAGCACCAGATTGTTGATGATCGAGCCGACCGCCTTCTCGTTGCCCGGAATGGTGCGCGAGGAGAAGATCACGCTGTCGCCGCGGTTGAGCGTGATCTCCGGGTGGTCGTCATTGGCGATGCGGGCCAGCGCCGCGCGGGACTCGCCCTGGCTGCCGGTGCAGAGCGCCAGCACCTTGTCCTGCGGCAGGTGGCCGTAGACCTCGGGCGAGCGGAAGTTCTGCACGCCGTCGAGAAAACCGGTCTCGCGCGCGACCTGCACCACGCGCTCCATGGCGCGGCCGACCACGACGACCTCGCGGTCGGCGGCCTTCGCTGCGTCAGCGACAGCCTTGATGCGCGCGACATTGGAGGCGAAGGTCGTGACCGCGACGCGGCCTTTTGCTGATTTCACCAGATCGATGATGGTGCGGGCGACCTCGGCTTCCGACGGCGAACGGCCGTCGCGCACCGCGTTGGTGGAATCGCCGATCAGGGCGAGCACGCCCTCCTCGCCGAGTTCGCGCAGCCGCTTCTCGTCGGTCGGACGGCCCAAGGTCGGGGTCGGGTCGATCTTCCAGTCGCCGGTGTGCAGCACCACGCCGGCGTCGGTGTGGATCGCCAGCGCATGCGCCTCCGGAATCGAATGGGCGACCGGGATGAATTCGACGTTGAACGGGCCGACATCGATGCGGCCGCCCGACGGGACCACGGTCACGGGGATCACGGGCGCATTGCGCTCGGCGGCGCATTTGGCCTCGAACAGCGCGGCGCTGAACTGGGTCGCGTAGATCGGACATTTCAGCTTCGGCCAGAGATCGATGATGGCGCCGAAATGATCCTCGTGGGCGTGCGTCAGCACGAGGCCCATCAGGTTCTTGCGCTCCTTCTCCAGGAAGGAAATGTCCGGCATGATCAGATCGATCCCGGGCAGATGCTCCTCGTCGCCGAAGGAGACGCCGAGATCGACCGCGAGCCAGGACCGCTGGTGGCGGTTGCCGAGGCCGTAGACCGACAGGTTCATGCCGATCTCGCCGACACCGCCGAGCGGCGCAAATACCAGTTCGTCGGGCCTCGCCATCACGCAGCTCCCATCGAACGGGCCGGGCCGAAGAACACCTCGCCCGCCGCGACCGGCACGAGCCGTCCCTCCGCGGTGCGGACGATCAGGCAGCCGCTGTCGTCGATCGTGTCGAAAACGCCTTCCAGCACCATGGTCCCCGTATGGATCGCGACCGGCTCGCCAAGGCGGGCGGCGCGCTCCAGCCACAGCTTACGGATCTCGCCAAAGCCTCGGCCATTGTCCCAGAGGCCACGGAATTCGACCCAGGCGTCCGAGAGCGCCGAGAACAGCTCCTCCGCGCTGATCTGGACGCCGAGGGCTGCCAGCGACACGGCTGGCGTCGGCGTACCCTCGGGCGCCGCCACGATGTTCGTGCCGATGCCGACCACGATGGCCAGGCGATCGCCGATGATCTCGGCTTCCAGGCCAATGCCGACCAGCTTCTTGCCGTTGGCAAGGACGTCATTCGGCCATTTCAGGGTGTAGCGGGGCCTGTCGGGCCCGAGCCGCATCGCGGCTTCGAGGCTCACCTTCTCGAGGGCGGCCTCCTCGGCCAGCCCGGCGGCGAAGCCGATGGTGGCAGCCACTGCAGGCGCAACGTCGAGAATTTCGAGGACGCTGGCGGCGAGATTGCCCTTTGGCGCGATCCAGGGACGCTGGCGGCGGCCGCGTCCGGCCGTCTGCTCCGATGTGACGAACCAGATCGGGCCGCGCTCTCCGGCGCGTGCCGCTTCGATGGCGTCGGCATTGGTCGAGCCGGTCCGCTCAAGGGCGACGAGCTTGTAGCCCGCCGCGATCGCGCGAGGACCGAGCGCGAACCCCATCCTAGAACAGCGACTTGGCGGCGGCGGAGGCGACGCTCACCACCGGCCCCGCGAACAACGCGAACAGGATGTTGAACAGGCCAGCGACCGCCAGCACCGTCTTGACTTCGACCCTGACAGGATCGACCTGTCCAGCCGGCTCGTCGAAATACATCGTCTTCACGATGGTGAGGTAGTAGTAGGCGCCCACGACGCTGGAGAGCACGCCGATCACGGCGAGCGTGAACAAATTCGCCTTGATGGCGGCGACGAAGACGTACCATTTGGCGAAGAAGCCGGCGAGCGGCGGAATGCCCGCGAGCGAGAACAGCAGCATCGCGAACATGAAGGCGAGCAGCGGATTGGTGCGCGAGAGACCTGCAAAATCGCTGATCTGTTCGACGGCCTGGCCGTTGCGCTTCATGGCGAGGATGATCGAGAACGAGCCGAGCGTCATCGCGACATAGATCACGATGTACATCAGCACGCCCTGCGCGCCCTCGACGGTGCCGGAGGCAAGGCCGACCAGGGCGAACCCCATGTGGCCGATCGAGGAGTACGCCATCAGGCGCTTGATGTTGCTCTGGCCGATCGCCGCGAACGAGCCCAGCGCCATCGAGGCGATCGCCACGAACACCAGGATCTGCTGCCACTGCGAGACGATGCCGGGGAACGCGGTCAGCGTGACGCGGGTGAACACGGCAAGCGCGGCAACCTTCGGCGCGGAGGCGAAGAAGGCGGTGACCGGGGTCGGCGCGCCCTCGTAAACGTCAGGCGTCCACATGTGGAACGGCACGGCCGAGACCTTGAAGCAGAGGCCGGCGAGCAGGAACACCAGGCCGAACACGAGGCCGACATTCGAGACGGTCGCCGCCGCGGCGATGCCGGTGAAGCTGACGGTGCCGGTGAAGCCATAAACCAGCGACGAACCGTACAGCAGCATGCCCGAGGACAGCGCGCCCAGCACAAAGTACTTCAGGCCAGCTTCGGTCGACTTGGCATTGTCGCGGTTGGACGCTGCCACGACGTAGAGCGCCAGCGACATCAGTTCGAGGCCGAGATAGAGCGAGATCAGGTCGCCGGCCGAGATCAGAACCATCATGCCGAGCGTCGAGAGCAGCACCAGGATGGCGTATTCGAAGATCCGGCGCGACGGATCGGCCAGGAACTCGGTCGACAGGATCAGCGTCACGGCCGAGCCGACCAGCGCCAGGATCTTCATGAAGCGGGCAAAGTCGTCGACGATGAAGCTGCCGCCGAACGTCACCTGCTTGCCCGCGGGCAGCGTGTATTCGAGCACCCCGACCACGATCAGCAGCAGCACGGCGAGCGTGGTGACCGCGCTGGTGGTCCCCTGCCCGCGATAGGCGCCGAGCATCAGAAGCGCCATGGCGCCGATCGCGAGCACGAGCTCGGGCAGCACCGGCGCCAGTTGATAACCTGCAGTCGTAATGCTCATGGCGATATCCTGACCTGCCCGATCACTGGAGCAGTGCGGCGGCCTTCACGGCCGTCACAGCGGTGTTGTAGTTATTGACGAGTTGCTGGACCGAGGCGGCCGACATGTCGAGCACCGGCTTCGGATAGACGCCGAACAGGATCGTCAGCGCGATCAGCGGGAACAGCGTCACGCATTCGCGCAGCGTGAGATCCTTCATGCTCATCAGCGTCGGCTTGACCAGCGCTCCGAACACCACCTTGCGGTAGAGCCACAGCGCGTAGCCGGCCGACAGGATCACGCCCGACGTGGCGAAGAACGCGGTCGGGATCGAGACCTTGAAGGTGCCGAGCAGCGTCATGAACTCGCCGACGAAGCCCGACGTGCCGGGCAGACCGACATTGGCCATGGTGAAGACCATGAAGGTCAGCGCGTAGAGCGGCATCCGGTTGACGAGGCCGCCATAGGCCGCGATCTCGCGGGTGTGCAGGCGGTCGTAGACGACGCCGACGCAAAGGAACAGCGCGCCGGAGACGATGCCGTGCGAGATCATCTGGAACACGCCGCCGGCAACGCCCTGCATGGTGCCGGCGAAGATGCCCATGGTGACGAAACCCATATGCGCGACCGACGAGTACGCGATCAGCTTCTTCATGTCCTCCTGCATCAGCGCCACCAGAGAGGTGTAGATGATGGCAATTGCCGACATGGTGAAGATCAGCGGCGCGAAGTCATGCGAGGCCAGCGGGAACATCGGCAGCGAGAAGCGCAGGAAGCCGTAGCCGCCCATCTTCAGCAGGATCGCGGCGAGGACCACGGAGCCTGCGGTCGGCGCCTCGACGTGCGCGTCGGGTAGCCAGGTGTGCACCGGCCACATCGGCATCTTCACCGCGAACGAGGCGAAGAAGGCGAGCCAAGCCCAGGTCTGCAACGACCGCGGCACGGCGGTGTGCATCAGGGTCGGGATGTCGGTGGTGCCGCCGTTCCAGTACAGCGCCATGATGGCGAGCAGCATCAGCACCGAGCCGAGCAGCGTGTAGAGGAAGAACTTGAACGACGCGTAGACCCGGCGCGGCCCGCCCCAGACGCCGATGATCAGGAACATCGGGATCAGGCCGCCTTCGAAGAACAGGTAGAACAGCACGAGATCGAGCGCGGAGAAGGTGCCGATCATCAGCGTTTCCAGGATCAGGAACGCCATCATGTATTCGCGGACGCGGTTGTTGATCCCCTTCCAGCTCGCGATGATGCAGAACGGCATGATCGCGGTGGTCAGGATCACCAGCGGCAACGAGATGCCGTCGACGCCCATGTGGTAGGTGATGCCGGTCGCAAGCCAGCTCGCCTTCTCGACGAACTGGAAGTCGGCATTGGCAGGGTCGAAGCGCATGACCAGGAGCACCGACACCGCGAAGGTGATCAGCGTGGTCCACAGCGCGATCCAGCGCGAGTTGCGCTTGGCCGCCTCGTCGTCACCGCGGCTCAGGTAGACGATGATCGCGCCGACCAGCGGCAGGAACGTCGTGACCGAAAGGATGGGCCAGGTTGTCATTTACTGGCCTCCAAAGCCGAACATGAACCAGGTGATCAGGCCGGCGGCGCCGATCAGCATGGCGAATGCGTAGTGATAGAGATAGCCGGTCTGGATCTTCACGACGTTGCGGGTGATATCCAGCACGCGGGCCGAGATGCCGTCGGGGCCGAAGCCGTCGATGATGAAGCCGTCGCCCTTCTTCCAGAGCTGGTAGCCGATCCACTTCGCCGGACGCACGAAGATGATGTCGTAGAGCTCGTCGAAGTACCATTTGTTGAGCAGGAACTTGTACAGCATCGGCTGCGTGTTCGCGAGTTCGACCGGCAGATAGGGCTTGCGGATGTAGAAGGTGTAGGACACCAGGAAGCCGCCCACCATCATCACGAAGGGCAACCAGCCCAAGAGATGTGGCATGTGCTCCATATCCTCGAGGATATGCGGGTTCATCTTCACGGACTCGCGGAAGAACTCCTCCACGCCGTGCGGCCCGGTGAACAGCTCCTTGAACGGGAAGCCGGCCAGGACCGAGCCGACGGCCAGCACGCCGATCGGGATCAGCATCCAGATCGGGCTCTCATGCGCGGCTTCGTAGTGCTCCTGGTCGTGGGGCTCGCCGAAGAAGGTCTTGAACACCAGACGCCAGGAATAGAACGAGGTCAGGCCGGCGGCCACGATGGTCATGATGTAGGCGTAGGTCGAGAACGGGTTATGCGAGGCATAGGCCGCTTCGATGATCGCGTCCTTGGAGAAGTAGCCGGCGAACAGCGGAAAGCCGGTCAGCGCCAGCGTGCCGACGGTCATCACCGCGAACGTGTACGGGATCTTCTTCCAGAGACCGCCCATGTTGCGGATGTCCTGCTCGTGGTGCATCGCGTAGATCACCGAGCCGCTACCCAAGAACAGCAGCGCCTTGAAGAAGGCGTGCGTGAACAGATGGAACATGCCGACCGAATAGGCCCCTGCTCCCATCGCCACGAACATGTAGCCGAGTTGCGAACAGGTCGAATAAGCGACGATGCGCTTGATGTCGTTCTGGACGAGACCGACTGTCGCCGCGAAGAACGCGGTGGTGGCGCCGAAGAACATCACGACGGCCTGGGCGTTCGGAGCAAGCTCGAACAGCGGCGACAGGCGCGCCACCATGAACACGCCGGCGGTGACCATGGTCGCGGCGTGGATCAGCGCCGACACCGGCGTCGGGCCTTCCATCGCATCCGGCAACCAGGTGTGCAGCAGGAACTGCGCGGACTTGCCCATCGCACCCATGAACAGCAGGAGGCACGTCAGGGTCAGCGCATCGGCATGCCAGCCGAGGAAGTCGATGGTCTTGCCGGTGAGGCCCGGCGCGGCATGGAAGATGGTCTCGAAATCGGTCGAGTTCGTCAGCATGAAGATCGAGAAGATGCCGAGCGCGAAACCGAAATCGCCGACGCGATTGACCACGAAGGCCTTGATGGCGGCAGCATTCGCCGAGGGCTTCTGGTACCAGAAGCCGATCAGCAGGTAGCTCGCCAGGCCGACGCCTTCCCAGCCGAAGAACAGCTGCACGAGGTTGTCAGCCGTCACCAGCATCAGCATGGCGAAGGTGAACAGCGAGAGGTAGCCGAAGAAGCGCGGCCGGTTCGGATCCTCGTCCATGTAGCCGATGGAATAGAGGTGCACGAGCGAGGAGACCGTCGTCACCACCACCAGCATCACCGCGGTGAGCGTGTCGACGCGCAAGCTCCACCAGACCTCGAGGTCGCCGGAGAAGATCCAGGGCAGCAGCTGGATGCGGGCGTCGTGGCCGTTGAAGCCGACATCGACAAGCGTCATCCAGGACAATGCGGCCGAGACGAACAGGAGGGCCGTGGTGATCAGCTCGGCGCCGCGCGAGCCGGCGGCCGCCGGCTCGGCCGGGCCATGGCCGTGGTCGTCGTGAGCGTGATCGTCGTGACCATGGTCGTCATGGGCGGCCGACGCATGCGCATCGCCGTGGCCGTGATCGCCGTGATGCTCGACCTCGTCGCCCGAGGGGTTGCGGCCATGCGCGCCGACGAGCGCGATCAGGCCGGCCAGAATGGCGCCCAGCAGCGGCAGGAAAACGATTGCCTGAACCATTGAGAGCTCAGCCCTTCATCAGATTGACGTCCTCAACCGCGATCGAGCCACGGTTGCGGAAATAGACCACCAGGATGGCGAGACCGATCGCGGCTTCGGCGGCCGCGACGGTCAAGACCAGCAGCGCGAAGACCTGACCGACGATGTCGCCGAGGAAGGTCGAGAATGCCACCAGGTTGATGTTGACCGAGAGCAGGATCAGCTCGATCGACATCAGGATGACGATGATGTTCTTGCGGTTCAGGAAGATGCCGAGGATGCCGAGCGTGAACAGGATCGCGCCGACCGCCAGATAATGTCCGAGCCCGATCGTCATTTCACCCACTCCGCCGCATCCGCGTCCGAGAGCCCCTGCCCCGGCGCCACCTTGCGCATCGCCATCGCCATGTCGGGCGTGCGTGCGTTCTGAACGTTGATGTCCTGCCGCTTCACGCTCGCCTTGTGGCGCAGCGTCAGCACGATGGCGCCGATCATGGCGACCAGCAGCACCATGCCCGCGAGCTGGAAATAGTGGATGTACTTCGTATAGAGCACCAGCCCGAGCGCCTCGGTGTTGGAGACGTTGGCCGGGATCGGCGCCGTAATCGTCTTGCTGACGCCGGGATTGATGACCCAGGCGCCCACCGTGAGGAGCAGCTCGAACAGGAAGATGCCGCCGATCACGACACCGACGGGCAGGTACTGGATGAAGCCTTCGCGCAGCTCGAGGAAGTCGACATCGAGCATCATGATGACGAACAGGAACAGCACCGCGACCGCGCCGACATAGACCACGATCAGCATCATGCCGAGGAATTCGGCGCCCATCAGCACGAACAGGCCGGAGGCGTTGACGAAGGCCAGGATCAGGTACAGCACGGAATGCACGGGATTGCGCGAGACAATCACCATCACCGCCGAGGCGACGCAGATGCCGGCGAAGAGATAGAAGAACAGCGCGGGAAGGATCATGTTCTCATCTCACCGGTAAGGCGCGTCGAGCTCGATCGCTTTCACGATCTCGCGTTCCCAGCGGTCGCCGTTGGCGAGCAGCTTGGCCTTGTCATAGAACAGTTCCTCGCGGGTCTCGGTCGCGAACTCGAAGTTCGGACCTTCGACGATGGCGTCGACCGGGCAGGCTTCCTGGCAGAGGCCGCAATAGATGCACTTCACCATGTCGATGTCGTAACGCACGGTACGGCGGGTGCCGTCGTTGCGGCGCGGGCCGGCCTCGATGGTGATGGCCTGCGCCGGGCAGACCGCCTCGCACAGCTTGCAGGCGATGCAGCGCTCTTCGCCGTTCGGATAGCGGCGCAGCGCATGCTCGCCGCGGAAGCGCGGCGAGATCGGGCCCTTCTCGAACGGATAGTTCAGCGTCGGCTTCGGCTGGAAGAAATAGCGCATGGCGAGAAAGAACGCCGAGACGAATTCCGACAGGAGAAGCGAGCGTGCAGTGGCGTTGACGTTGATACCCATGACGGCCCTCACTTCGGCGCGATGCCGGCGAATTGCAGCACGCCGGCTACCACGACCACCATCGCCAGCGACAGCGGCAGGAACACCTTCCAGCCGAGGCGCATCAGTTGGTCGTAGCGGTAGCGCGGCACGATCGCCTTTGCCATCGCGAACAGGAAGAACATGAAGAACAGCTTCAGCGCGAACCAGATGATCCCCGGCACCCAGTTGAAGGGCGGCAGGTCGACCGGCGGCAGCCAGCCTCCGAGGAACAGGATGGTCGCCATCGCGCACATCGTGACGATCGCGACGTACTCGCCGAGCATGAAAAGCAGATAGGGCGTCGAGCCATATTCGACCATGAAGCCGGCGACGAGCTCGGACTCCGCTTCGACGAGATCGAAGGGCGGACGGTTGGTCTCCGCCAGCGCCGAAACGTAGAACACCACGAACATCGGGAACAGCGGCCAGACGTACCAGTTGAGGATCGTCAACTGCGGCAGCCCGATCAGGCTGGCGAGGCCGCGGACATGCTGGGCCTCGACCACGGCCGAGAGGTTCAGCGTGCCGGCGCAGAGCAGCACCGTGATGATGACGAAGCCGATCGAGACTTCGTAGGACACCATCTGCGCCGCCGAGCGCAGCGCGGCCAGGAACGGGTACTTCGAGTTCGACGACCAGCCGGCCATGATGATGCCGTAGATCGACAGCGACGAGATCGCGAAGATGAAGAGGATGCCGACGTTGATGTCGGAGATCACCCAGCCGAGATTGGTCGGGATCACCGCCCAGGCCGCAAGCGCGAGCACGCAGGACACCAGCGGCGCCAGCAGGAACACGCCCTTGTTGGCGCCGGCCGGAATGATCGGCTCCTTCAGCACGAATTTGAGCAAGTCGGCGAAGGACTGGAACAGGCCCCAGGGCCCGACCACGTTCGGGCCGCGTCGGATCTGCACCGCCGCCCAGATCTTGCGGTCGGCGAGCAGGATGTAGGCGATCGCGACCAGCAGGACGACGAGAACCAGCACGCTCTCCGCGATCATGATGATCAGCGGCCAGAGGAAGCCGGTCCAGAATGCGCTTTCGAAGAATTCCATCGCCTCACTCCGCTGCGGTCAGCATCTGCCCGGAGGCAAGCCGCGAGCATTCCGCCATCACTGCGGACGCACGCGCGATTGGGTTGGTCAAATAGAAGTCCTCGATGACAGCCTTGAGAGGCGCCTTCTCCGGCGAACCGCCCTTCCCCGCCAGCTTCTTGATCTGGTCGGCGGTGCCGGCCTCGATCTGGTCGAGACGGATCAGGTGCGGCACGGCCTTGAAGATCGCCTGGCGCAACGCGGACAGCGAGTCGTAGCCGAGCTTCTTGCCGAGTGCTTCGGAAAGCGCACGGATGATCGCCCAGTCCTCGCGGGCTTCGCCCGGCGGGAACGCGGCACGGCCGGTCATCTGAACGCGGCCTTCGGTATTGACGTAGATCGCCGACTTCTCGGTGTAGGCGGCCGCCGGCAGGATCACGTCGGCACGATGCGCGCCGCGGTCACCATGGGTGCCGATGTAGACCACGAAGGTGCCATCCGGCGCCTTGACCTCGTCGGCCCCCAACAGGAACAACAAATCCAGCGTGCCGAAGGTAGTCATCTGCGCGGCGTTGAGCCCGCCCGCACCGGCAACGAAGCCAATGTCGAGTGCACCGACGCGCGAGGCGGTCTCGTGCAGCACGCCAAAGCCGTTCCAGCCGTCCTTCACCGCGCCGACGTCGAGCGCGAGCTTGGCGGCGGCGGCGAGAATAGCGGCGCCGTCGTGACGCGAGGCCGCGCCCGCACCGACCAGGATGATTGGATTCTTGGCGTTCTTCAGCACGTCCATGTAGGAGTGCTTGCCGGCCGCGAGCTCACCGAGCGTCTCGGTGCCTGCGCCGAGATGATCATAGTCGTAGGTGAGATCCGCCTTGGCGCCGATCACGCCGACCTTGAAGCCGCCGGCGCGCCAGCGCTTGCGGATGCGGGCGTTGAAGACGGCCGCTTCCTTGCGCGGATTGGCGCCGATGATGAGCAGCGCATCCGCCTGCTCGACGCCAGCGAGCGTCGGATTGAAGATGTAGGAGCCGCGGCCGAGCGCGGGATCGAAAGCGTCGCCGCCCTGCACCGCCAGATTGGCCGAGCCGAATTTTGCAAGCAGATCCTTCACCGCGAACATCTCTTCGACGCCGGCGAGATCGCCTGCGATCGCGCCGATGCGCTTGCCGTCGGTGCGCGCCGCCTTGGAGGCGATCGCCGCAAAAGCTTCCGGCCAGCTCGCCGCGCGCAGCTTGCCGGCTTCACGGATATAGGGACGGTCGAGGCGCTGGGTGCGCAGACCGTCGACGACGTGACGGGTCTTGTCGGAGATCCACTCCTCGTTCACGGCCTCGTTGATGCGCGGCAGCACGCGCATCACCTCGCGGCCGCGTGTGTCGACGCGGATTGCCGATCCAACGCCGTCCATCACGTCGATCGACTGGGTCTTGCCGAGCTCCCACGGACGCGCCGCAAAGGCATAAGGCTTCGAGGTCAGTGCACCGACCGGGCAGATGTCGACGAGATTGCCCTGCAATTCCGACGTCAGCGCGTGCTGGAGATAGGTCGTGATCTCCATGTCCTCGCCGCGCCCGGTTGCACCCATCTCGGGTGCGCCGGCGACTTCCGCCGAGAAGCGGACGCAGCGCGTGCACTGGATGCAGCGGTTCATCGAGGTCTTGACCAGCGCGCCGAGATACTTGTCCTCGACCGCGCGCTTGTTCTCGGCGAAGCGGCTGGTGTCGACACCATAGCCCATCGCCTGGTCCTGCAGGTCGCACTCACCGCCCTGGTCGCAGATCGGGCAATCCAGCGGATGGTTGATGAGAAGGAATTCCATCACGCCTTCGCGCGCCTTCTTCACCATCGGCGAACGCGTCGAGATCTCCGGCGGCTCGCCCTTCGGGCCCGGACGGCAGTCGCGCACACCCCAGGCGCAGCTCGCGACCGGCTTCGGGCCGCCCTTCACCTCGACGAGGCACATCCGGCAATTGCCGGCGATCGACAGGCGCTCGTGATAACAGAAGCGCGGAATCTCGGCGCCGGCCGCCTCGCACGCCTGAAGCAGCGTGTATTCGGCGGGGACATCGATCTCTTTGCCGTCGATGATGAGCTTGGTCATGTCTCTTACTCCGCCGCGACCATGTTCACGGGATCGCGGACGCCGGCATCGTCGATGTCGGCCTTATGCGAATACTGGTCGATACGCGCTTCGATCTCGTGGCGGAAATGCGCGATCAGGCCCTGGATCGGCCACGCGGCTGCGTCGCCGAGCGCGCAGATGGTGTGGCCTTCGACCTGTTTTGTCACCTCTAACAGCATGTCGATTTCGCGCTTGTGCGCACGACCGTCGGCCATGCGGGTGAGCACGCGCCACATCCAGCCGGTGCCCTCGCGGCACGGCGTGCACTGGCCACAGCTCTCGTGCTTGTAGAAGTACGAAATGCGGGCGATGGCGCGGATCAAATCGGTCGACTTGTCCATCACGATCACGGCCGCAGTGCCGAGGCCCGAGCGCAACTTGCTCAAGGAGTCGAAATCCATCGGCGTGTCGATGATCTGCTCGGCCGGCACCATGCGTACCGACGAGCCGCCTGGGATCACGGCTTTGAGGTTGTCCCAGCCGCCGCGAATGCCGCCGCAATGCTTGTCGATCAGCTCACGGAACGGAATGCCCATGGCCTCTTCGACGTTGCAGGGCCGCTCGACATGGCCGGAGATGCAGAAGAGCTTAGTGCCGACGTTGTTCGGACGGCCGATGCCGGCGAACCATGCGGCGCCGCGGCGCAGAATGTCGGGCGCAACCGCGATGGACTCGACGTTGTTGACGGTGGTCGGGCAACCGAACAGGCCGACATTCGCCGGGAACGGCGGCTTCAGGCGCGGCTGGCCCTTCTTGCCTTCGAGGCTTTCGAGCAGCGCGGTCTCTTCGCCGCAGATGTAGGCGCCGGCGCCGTGCGCGACGTAGATGTCGAACGGCCAGCCGTTGACGTTGTCCTTGCCGACGAGCTTGGCCTCATAGGCCTGGTCGATCGCGGCCTGGAGATGCTCGCGCTCGCGGATGAACTCGCCGCGAACATAGATGTAGCAGGCATGCGCGTTCATCGCACAGCTCGCGATCAGGCAGCCTTCGATCAGGAGATGCGGATCGTGCCGCATGATCTCGCGATCCTTGCAGGTGCCGGGTTCGGATTCGTCGGCGTTGACGACGAGATAGCTCGGCCGGCCGTCGGTCGATTCCTTCGGCATGAACGACCATTTCAGGCCGGTCGGGAAGCCGGCGCCACCGCGCCCGCGCAGGCCCGAGGCCTTCATCTCGTTGATGATCCAGTCGCGGCCCTTGTCGATGATATTCTTCGTACCATCCCAGGCGCCGCGGCGCCGCGCGCCCTCGAGACCCCAATCATGGAGGCCGTAGAGGTTCTTGAAGATGCGGTCCTTGTCCTCGAGCATATCAGTGCTTTCCGATCAACGGTTGGCCTGCTTGTAGGCAAGCCCGGCGGCGCAGACGGCGAAGGTCAGCGCCCAGAGCAGACTGGTTTCCTGCGTCGCGTTCATCACGAAGCGCTGCAGCAGGAACATGAAGGCGGCCGCGAGCGCGGAGTGCATGGCGATGAAGCCCATTTTCTTCACGGCTTCGCTCCCCCGGTTCGCCTTGGACGGAAGACCCATCAGGAGGTCTCCTTCAGCGTGGTCGGCCCGCCCATCGGCGCGGAGAACTGGCGGCCGTTCTGCGGACCGGGCTTGGGCGGATTACCCGAGGCAAAGCCGTCGAGCACCTTGCCGAAGCTCTCCTTGGTCAGGTCCTCATAGGTGTCCTTGCCGATCAACACCATCGGCGCGTTCACACAGGCGCCCAGGCACTCCACCTCTTCCCAGCTGAAATTGCCGTCCTTCGAGAGATGGAAGGGATCGTGATGGATGCGGGTCTCGCAGACGTGGATGAGATCCTCGGCGCCGCGCAGGCGGCACGGCGTGGTACCGCAGACCTGGACGTGGGCCTTCTTGCCGACGGGAGCGAGCTGGAACATCGTGTAGAAGGTCGCGACCTCGAGCACGCGGATATAGGGCATGTCGAGCAGATCGGCGACGGCGCGGATCGCAGCTTCCGAGACCCAGCCCTCGTGCTGTTCCTGAACGCGCCAGAGGATCGCGATGACGGCCGAGGCCTGGCGTCCGGCCGGATATTTCGCGATCTGCTGCTTGGCGAAAGCAAGGTTCTCGTCCGTGAACGCAAAGCTCGCGGGTTGGACTTCCTTGGGCGCTAATCGGCGAACGGACATATCTTATCTCTCACTGCATACGGCGCGCGGTTTTCGCATTCAGGGCATCGATCCTGCCCTGCCAGAACGCGCTTGCGGTACCGAAAACGTTGTAGCCGACATGGGTCGAGACCTTGATGCGGTCGAGGATCGACAGCTCGGTCACGGTCTCCAGCCGGTTGGTGCGCGGATCGAGCACGATCAGCTTCAAGGGGGTCTGCTCGAGGATGAAGCGCGACACCGCATGCGAACGGTCGCTGCCGTGCTCCTCGCACATGATGACGCTGTCGGTCTGGAGCAGCCGGGCGCCGCCCTTGATCGCCTCGATCTCGACGCCCTCGACGTCGAGCTTGATCAGGTATTTGCCTGATGCCGAGACCTTGCCGTCGTCGATGAGGTTATCCAGCGCGAGCACCGGCACTTCCTCGCCACCATCCGACGGCGCGCCGGCGATGCTGAAGGCCTCGTGCTTGGTCCCTGACAGACGCGCGGTGCCGCGGGCAGCGCCGATCGCGCACTTCATGGTCTCGAAGCGATTGCCATTGACGCGGGCGTTGTTGGCGAGCTTCGGGTAGTTCTGGCCCGACGGCTCGATCGCGATCGCCTTGTGCGCGCCGAACGGCTTGCTCGACACCAGTACCGACCAATAGCCGTAGTTCGCGCCGCAATCGAGCAGCGTGTAGTCGACATCGATGGAGTCCGAGAACAGCAGCTCCAGCTCGTCTTCGTAGTTATAGGAGCGGTTGAGCAGCTTGCTCCAATAGCCGTCGCCATAGGGGAATTCGAACACGGCGTCCGGATTGAGCTTGATCGCGATGTTCCGCTTGGGCAGCGTCTTCGCCAGCAAATTGGCGCAGGCGATGTAGCCCATGTGCGAGAAGTGCGAGGAGATCTTCGATCCCGTCACCAGCGCCAAGGCAGCCGTCCGCTCCCACAGGTTGGCCCCTTCAAGGGCCCCCGAGGCACGGTCAAACTGGATTGGCGCCTGCGCCATCACCGATCGACCTCTCCGAACACGATGTCGAGCGAACCAAGGATGGCCGAAACGTCGGCGAGCAGATGGCCGCGGCAGATGTGGTCCATCGCCTGCAGATGGGCAAAGCCCGGCGCGCGGATCTTGCACTTGTACGGCTTGTTGGTGCCGTCGGAGATCAGATAGACGCCGAACTCGCCCTTGGGCGCCTCGACCGCGGCGTAGACTTCGCCTTCCGGCACGTGAACGCCTTCGGTGTAGAGCTTGAAGTGGTGGATCAGCGCTTCCATCGAGCGCTTCATCTCGCCGCGGCGCGGCGGGGCGACCTTGTTGTCTTCGACGACCACAGGCCCCTTCCCGTCAGGCGCATTCAGCTTCTGGATGCACTGCTTCATGATGCGCACGGACTGGCGCATCTCTTCCATGCGGATCAGGTAGCGGTCGTAGCAGTCGCCGTTCTTGCCGATCGGAATGTCGAAATCCATCTCGGCGTAGCACTCATAGGGCTGCGACTTGCGCAGGTCCCAGGCCGCGCCCGAGCCGCGCACCATCACGCCGGAGAAGCCCCACTCCCAGGCCTCCTTCAACGGCACCACGCCGATGTCGACGTTGCGCTGCTTGAAGATGCGATTGGCGGTGAGCAGGCGGTCGAGGTCGTCGACGACTTTGAGGAACGGATCGCACCAGGCCTCGATGTCGTCGACCAGCTTCTGCGGCAGGTCCTGATGCACGCCGCCGACGCGGAAGAAGGCCGCGTGCATACGGCTGCCCGAGGCACGCTCGTAGAACACCATCAGCTTCTCGCGCTCTTCGAAGCCCCACAGCGGCGGGGTCAGCGCGCCGACGTCCATCGCCTGCGTGGTGACGTTGAGAAGGTGAGAGAGAATGCGGCCGATCTCGCAATAGAGCACGCGGATCAACTGGCCGCGGCGCGGCACCTCGATGCCGAGCAGCTTCTCGGCGGCGAGGCAGAAGGCGTGCTCCTGGTTCATCGGCGCGACATAATCGAGCCGGTCGAAATACGGGATCGCCTGCAGATAGGTCTTCTGCTCGATCAGCTTCTCGGTGCCGCGGTGAAGCAAGCCGATATGGGGATCGACGCGGGCGACGACTTCGCCGTCCAATTCGAGCACGAGGCGCAACACACCGTGGGCCGCAGGATGCTGCGGGCCGAAATTGATGGTGAAGTTGCGAAGCTGTTCAGGTTGCTCGTTCATGATCAGGCCTTCGGTCCCGCCTTCTCGTCACCGGGAAGCGGATAGTCCGCCCCTTCCCATGGCGAGAGGAAATCGAACTTGCGGAATTCCTGGTTGAGCCGGACAGGCTCGTACACCACGCGCTTTTCCTGGTCGTCGTAGCGGACCTCGAGGAAGCCGGTCAGCGGGAAGTCCTTGCGCAGCGGATGTCCCTCGAAACCGTAGTCGGTGAGGATGCGGCGCATGTCGGGATGGCCGACGAAGAACACGCCGTAGAGGTCGTAGGCCTCGCGCTCGAACCAGTCGGCACCGGGGAAAACCTCGATCAGCGACGGCACCTGCGTGGTCTCGTCGGCCTGGGCCTTGAGACGAATGCGGGCGTTCAGGGTCGGTGACAGGAAGTGATAGATCACGTCGAAGCGCTTCTCGCGCGACGGATAGTCGGCGGCCGTGATGTCGGTGAAGTTGACGAAACGGCAGTTCGGGTCGTCGCGGAGGTACTTGACCACCTCGACGATCTTGCTGGCCTCGACATCAACCGTCAGCTGGTTGAAGGCCACCTGATAACCGAGGGCCGCGCCCGGAAGCGCGCTCACGATCGTCTGCCCCAGGGCGTCGAGCTTGGCGTCGTCCATGACGTAAAACCTTAGCGTTCGATGGTGCCGGTGCGGCGGATCTTCTTCTGCAGCAGCAGCACGCCGTAGAGCAGCGCTTCCGCCGTGGGCGGGCAGCCCGGCACGTAGATGTCGATCGGCACGATGCGGTCGCAGCCGCGCACGACCGAGTAGGAATAGTGGTAGTAGCCGCCGCCATTGGCGCAGGAGCCCATCGAGATGACGTAGCGCGGCTCGGGCATCTGGTCGTAGACCTTGCGCAGCGCCGGGGCCATCTTGTTCGTCAGCGTGCCGGCGACGATCATCACGTCGGACTGGCGCGGCGAGGCACGCGGCGCGAAGCCGAAGCGCTCGACGTCGTAGCGCGGCATCGACACCTGCATCATCTCGACGGCGCAGCAGGCCAGACCGAAGGTCATCCACATCAGCGAGCCGGTACGGGCCCAGGTGATGAGGTCGTCGGTCGCGGCCACGAAGAAGCCCTTGTCGGACAGTTCGTGATTGACCTCGAGGAAGAACGGATCATTGGCCCCGACCGGCTTGCCGGTCGACGGATCCAAAATGCCCTTGGGGGCCGGCGCGATGGCCGGACCGGCGGACGTTGCAGGGTTCAATCCCATTCGAGTGCCCCTTTCTTCCATTCATAGGCGAAGCCCACCGTCAGCACGGCGAGGAACACCAGCATGGACCAGAAGCCGGTCGCGCCAAGTTTGCCGAACGCCACCGCCCAGGGAAACAGGAACGCCACCTCGAGGTCGAAGATGATGAAGAGGATGGCGACCAGATAGAAGCGGACGTCGAACTTCATGCGGGCGTCGTCGAAGGCGTTGAAACCGCACTCATACGCCGACAGCTTTTCCGGGTCCGGCTGCTGGAAAGCGACGATGAAGGGCGCGATCAGCAGCACCAGGCCGATGATGGCAGCTACCCCTATGAATACGACGAGTGGAAGATAGTTCTGTAGAATGCCGCTCATTGACGAGCCCTTTTTCCCGCAGCCTCGGGACAGCCACGGATTCGTCCGATTTGGAATTATTCTGAGCCTTAGCGCAGTGCACCAATGGGCGCAAGACACGCTCTTTTCAGGCCCTTTGCTGCTCCCAGACCGGTGGAAATCCCGGAATCACCCCGCGGCTGGTATGAAGCAACTCGCCTGACGCGACAAGGGCGGCCGCGGTTTTGCAGGGCAGCAGTTCTGAGATTGCGGCGGACCGGCCACGGACGCTATTTGCCCCGGATCGTCGCCGAAAATGGCTAGGTTTCTTCGGTGCGGCGACGCACCCAAACCCAGGCAACGACCGCGACCGGGGCCCCGACTGTCACCCAGGCGACATACTGGCCGCTCCTTTCACAGAGCAGCGCGGCCAGCAGACCGGTCATGGTCGCGGCCGCGAGCAGGCCAGGTGGCGCAAAAACACGTATCCACAGCCGCGTGCGGTCAGAGGAGCCATGCATCACGACGGAACCTGGGCTCGCCTGGCGAATGCGTCACGACGGCCGGGCACCCTCTTCCACCGTGCCAGCCAGAGATAGAGGCCGCTGCCGATCACGACGATGGTGAGCCCATCGAGCGCGGCCCAGATCACCTTGAGCGGCATGCCGCCATAATCACCGAAATGCAGCGGCTGCGAGATCAGCAGCGCCTGGAGATAGAGCGGCAGAGCCCTGACGTCGGCGACCTCTCCCGTTTCGCCGTCGAGCAGGACCGGCTTGAGCAGCCGGGCGGTCAAGGCCGTGTCCCCGCGCATGAAAGCTGCATAATGGTGCGAGGACGTGAACGGCGTGCCCGGAAACGCGATGAAGGCGACCTCCATGCCGGGCGCGGCCAGCCTCGCGCGCGCGACGACATCGTCGAGCGAGGCGAGATGTACCGGCGGCGGCTTACCGGCATAGGGCGCGACCATGCTGGCGAGCTCGGTCGCCTTCCACTGGCCCAGCATCAGCTCGGCCCAGGTGTTGACGACGCCGGTCAGGCCCACGACCAGCGCCCAGGCCACCGTCACCACGCCGATCAGATTGTGCCAGTCGAGCCAGCGGACCCGACGCGCGGCGCTGTTGCGAATGGTTGCAAAGCGCAGGCGGCGAGTGAACGGCCAGTACAGGACCACGCCGGAGACGATGGCGACCGCAAACAGCAGCCCCATCGCGCCGAGAAAGAGCTTTCCGGCCTGGCCCGCAAACATGTCGGTGTGCAGCTTGAGCACGATCAGCATCGGCCCGACACCGATCGGCCCGAGCAACTTCGCCGAGACGGCGTCGAAGGCACGCACGGTGGCGTTGTCGGGCGCTCCATCAGGCGCGCTGTTGGTGAAGGCTGTCACGATCCCGGGCTCGTCCTTGTCCCAGGAAACATACTGCAACACCTTGCCGGGATCGGCGGCGAGCGCGGCATCGGCGACGACTTGGGGCGTCGCGCGCGCCGCGCTCGCATGAGCTTCGGGCTGGGGGGCGTAGCCCAGGAGCTCATCAATCTCGTGATGAAAGATCAGCGGCAGGCCGGTCAGGCAGAGCAAGAGCAGGAACAGGGTCGAGACCAGGCTGGTCCAGGTGTGGACCACCGACCAGAGCCTGACCGTGCGCGCCTTCACAAAACCCTCCCCTCGCCGAGCCTCACCGTTCGCCTCACCATTTGTAGGAGACGCTCGCGGTGACGCGGCGGCGGTCGCCGTAGAAGCAGGACGAGGCCGAGGCGCAGCTCGCGACGTAGATCTTGTCGGTCAGGTTGATCACGTTGATGGCGGTGCGCCAGTTCTGCCATTCGTAGTGAACCGCGAGATCGCCGAGGACGACGGCGGGAACTTCCAGCGTGTTGGCGGCGTCGGCCCAGGACGAGCCGACGTAACGAACGCCGCCGCCGAAACCAAATCCATCCAGCGGTCCGTCCTTGAAGGTGTAGTCCGCCCATCCCGAGATCAGCATCTCCGGCGTGTTGGTCGGCGTCTTGCCGATCAGGGACTGATCGAGGTCCTTGCTGGTGAAGAGATGATAGGCGGTGAAGGCGCCGATCAGCTTCAGCTCCTTGGTGGCGTTGGCCACCGCTTCGAGCTCGATGCCACGCGAGGTCACCTCGCCGGTCTGGTTCTGCAACAGGACATTCGCGGGATCGGTGGTCGCCACGTTCTGGCGCTTCAAGTCGAACACCGACGCGGTGAAGTAGCCGTCAAATCCTTTCGGCGCGACCTTCACGCCGATCTCGGCCTGCCGGCCGGTCTCCGGCAGGAACAGCTGGTTCTGCGCGTTGAGGCCGATGATCGGATTGTAGCTCGTCGAATAGGAGACGTAAGGCGCGATGCCGTTGTCGAAATTGTAGATCAGCCCGGCGCGCCCGCTGAACTTGCTGTCGTCGCGCTGGCTCACAAGGGCGCCGGTATCACGCGCGGCCTGGGACGTCTCCACCCAATCATTGCGCCCGCTCAGCACCACCGTGAAATTGCCGAGCTTCATCTGGTCCTGAACGTAGGTGCCCGCCTGCTTCTGCGTGATCAGGAAGTTGCGGAATGGCGAGGTCGGCAGCGGAACCTCGGCGGCCCCATAGGATGGATTGAGGACGTTGATCGGGGACACACCGAAGCCGAAGGCCTGATAGTCGTCGATCTGGTAGCCCTTCAGGTCCACCCCGAACAGCATGGTGTGCTTCACCGGGCCGGTGTCGAAGCGATATTCGAGCTGGTTGTCGAGATCAGCCTGGTTGGCGGTGTCCTTCGCATACCAATTGTAGCGGCCGAGCGTCGCCGTATTGACACCGGTCCAGCCGCTGCCGACGTAGCCGCGATAGGTCAAGTCGACATGCGCAAAGCGCGCGTTCTGCCGGAACGTCAGATCGTCGGTGAGATTGCGTTCGAACTGGTAGCCGAGCATCTCCTGCTCGCGCGTGAACTTGTCGACGCTGGGATCGCCGGCGAAGAAGCCGGTCGGAATCTTGCCGAACGGCGCGTTGGTCACCGTGCCCTGGTAAGGCAGGAAGTTGATGCCGCGGGTGTCCTGCTTCGAGGCCGAGGCCAGCACCGTGAAGGTGGTGTCGGCATCGGGCTTCCAGGTGACGGACGGCGCGATGAAGTAATTGTTGTCGGGCGTGAAGTCGACCTGCGTGCCGCCGTTCTGGACCTGGCCGACGACGCGGTAGAGCAACTGGCCATTGCCAGGCTGCGTCGCGACGGGACCGCCGACGTCGAAGCCCACATAGGCGTTGCCGAAATTGTTGACGCCGGTCTCGATGTAGCGAACCGGCTCGGTCGACGGCATCTTGCTGATGACGTTGACGATGCCGCTCGGGCTCGATCCGCCGTACAGCACGGCCGACGGACCGCGCAGCACCTCGACCCGCTCCATGTTGGAGGGCTGCAGCTTCCAGCTCGCATAGGAGGTGTAGAACAGCTGCATGCCGTCAAGGAACAGTCCGATGTCATCGGACTTGAAGCCGCGGATCAGCCACCAGTCGTTGCGGGTATCGGCCCCGAACGTGCCGGCGCGGACACCCGCGGTGTAGCGCAGCACTTCGTCGAGCTTGTTCGGCTTCTGGTCGCGGATCTGCTCGGCGCCGATCACCGACACCGCCTGCGGCGTCTGCATGATCGGCGTGTTGGTCTTGGTGCCGGACGAACTGCGGCGGGCGACATAGCCCTGCACCGGGCCGCGCGGATTCTCGACGACGCCGACATCGCGTTGCGGCCGCGGTCTTCGGTTGTTCGCGGTCTGCGCCTCTCGCTGCGTTCGCCGTGGCGCGGGTGCGGCGGTGCGACGACGCTGCTCGGGCGCTGCGATCGTCACCGGCGGCAGGCTCTGCGCACCATTCTGCACCGGCGATTGTGCGAGCGATGCCTGCGGCATCAAAACCAAAGCAGACGCGGTCGACAATACGGCCGACCGCAGCATTCCAAGACTGTTCAACGCGCCACCCCAATGTGCATCTGATCGTCATGCCGCCTGTCCGGGACGGCATGCGTTGCGGTGACGCTTAGGGCAGCGCGCGCGATATCCCTAATTGAAAGGCTCTTAGAAGCACTCTTAGAGCGTCTCTTAGAGATGCTCCAAAATGTCGGGAGATGACATTGAATATCTCCTGGCGATCAGCGCGCAACCTTCTCGGCTTCGAGCATCGCTTTGGCAGTCGCGGTGAGACGATCGATCTGCGCGAGCAGCGTCTCGAGCTCGTCCTTGCTCAATTGCTCGAGCAGCATCCGATTGCGCTCCTGTGCGCCTTCGACGATGACATCATGCGCGGCGAGGCCCGCAGGCGTCAGCGACACCAGAACCTCGCGGCTGTCTTTCGGATTCGCAGACTTCGCAATCAGCTTGCGCGAGACCAACTCAGCCAGCGCACGGCTGATCTGGCCCTTGTCCTGACCGACGGCTTCGGCGAGCCGGGCCACGCTCATCGGCGGCCGCCGGCCGAGCGAGGCGACAAGCCCGAACTCGACCGAGGACAATCCGGCGAGACGCTTGTAGCGCAGGATTGCACCGCGCTTGAGCAGGTTCGCCAGCACCATCAGCCGTGATGACAGCATCACGGTGATCGGCGCAGGTGAATGATTGTCGTCCGCATCGGACGCGTCGTGCTGGTCCCTGCTCGATGTCTGGCTCATGGTCCACCTCTGCCAAGAAAGCCAACACGTGCCAAGTCTTCGCAGGGCCTTGGTAGCGCAACCTCCCCAACCTGTTCCAAATGCCATAAAGAGGCACATCGGAAGATCGTTGACATTGTCATCGAATTATCTTTCACTTGGTCGACGCACCGAAAACGACCCGGCCAACAAGGCCGGCGGCGGGAGGAACAAGCATGACGATCACCCAGCGGGATCGCGATCTCGGCACGGCCTATGCGATGAAGCCAGCGCACACACGCACCGAGCTCACTTCGGTCGTGCGCGGCACACCGATGGGCGAGTTGCTCCGCCGCTACTGGCACCCGGTCGGGCTCGTCAGCGACGCCACCGACACACCGAAGAAGGTGCGCGCTCTCGGTGAAGACCTGATCCTGTTCCGCGACAGGCTCGGCCGCGTCGGCCTGCTCCACGCCCGCTGCTGCCACCGCGGCACCACGCTCTATTATGGCAAGGTCGAAGAGGACGGCATCCGCTGCTGCTATCACGGCTGGAAGTTCGACACCGAGGGCCATTGCCTGGAGCAGCCTTGCGAGCCCGACGGCGGCCAGTTCAAGGACAAGGCGCGCCAGCCCTGGTACCCGGTCGAGGAGCGCTACGGGCTGATCTTCGCCTATATGGGCCCGGCGGAGAAACGCCCGGTGCTGCCGCGCTACGAGTGCCTGGAAAACATGGACGACGGCGAGTTCGTCGAGGCCGATGATTCCTCGATCGGCGGCGGCGGCCCTGCGGTCATTCCCTGCAACTGGCTTCAGCATTTCGAGAACGTGGTCGATCCCTATCACGTGCCGGTGCTGCACGGCTCGTTCTCGGGACCGCAGTTCACCAACATGATGGCGTCGATGCCGGAGGTGAAGTTCGACAAGACGCCGCGCGGCATTGCCGTGCGCTCGATCCGCAAGCAGGATGACGGCAAAGTGTTTTATCGCGTCACCGAAGCCGCCCTCCCTACCTTGCGCGTCGTGCCGAATCCGCGCGTCGCACAGTTCGCCCGAGTGGAATCGATCGGCTGGACACTGCCGATCGACGACACGTCATTCCGCATCTACGTTGCCGGCCGCGTCAAGAATGCAGGCGACATCGGCCGCATGCGCTCGAAATTCAACGGAAAATTCTGGTGGGACATGACGGAGGAAGAGCACCAGCAATTCCCCGGCGACTACGAAGCCCAGGTCGGCCAGGGTCCGGTCACGGTGCATTCCGAGGAGCATTTCGGCCAGAGCGACCGCGGCATTCTGATGATCCGGCGCATGCTGGCAGAGCAACTGGAAGCGATGGAAGCGGGCCGTGACCCGATCGGCATCTCCTTCGACGCCAACGTGCCGCAAGTGGAGTTCGAAGCGGGGAATTACATCCGCGAAGGCTAGACAGCCCGAACGAGGGCTGAACAACGACAACAACAAAGACAATTGGGGGAAGCGATGGTCGATGTGACGTCACAGATGTCGGTGCAGGCGACCGCCGCGGAGAAACCCGCGGCGCGGCGTTATTACGTGCTGGGCCTGCTCACCATCATCTACGCGCTGAACTTCCTCGACCGCACGATCTTCAACGTCCTGATCGAGCCGATCAAGAAGGAGTTTCACCTCAGCGACACCATGATGGGCCTGCTCGCGGGCTTCGGCTTCGCGCTGTTCTACTCCCTGCTCGGCATTCCCATCGCGCGCGTTGCCGACCGGCTCAACCGCCGCAACATCGTGGCGCTCGCCTTCGCGTTCTGGAGCGCGATGACGGCGCTGTGCGGCGCCGCCTCGAGCGTGACCTCGCTGGCACTCGCCAGAATTGGCGTCGGCATCGGCGAGTCGGCAGGCTCCCCCGCCTCGCAATCGATCGTCGCCGACCTCTTTGCCAAGAACGAGCGCCCGCGCGCGCTCGGCATCTACGCCATCGGCACCTATCTCGGCGTCTTTCTGGGCTATTTCGTCGGCGGCTACGTCAACCAGCACTATGGCTGGCGGATGGCCTTCTATGTCGCCGGCGTGCCGGGCATCCTGCTCGCCTTGGTCGTGTGGCTGACCATCTCGGAGCCGAAGCGCGGCGCGATGCAGGAAAGCTTCGTGCCTGAACCACTCGGGGCTACGCTCCGCTTTCTCGCCTCGCAGCAAAGTTTTGTCATCGTGCTGATCGGCTTCTGCCTCACCACCTACACCAATTACGCAACCGCGGCCTGGATCCCGCCGTTCCTGGCGCGCGTGCACCATCTGTCGAGCGCCGAGATCGGCACCTATGCGGGCACGTTCAAAGGCCTCGCCGGCATGGCCGGGACACTGCTTGGCGGCTTCGTTGTGGCGCGAGTGAGCCGGCGCGACGACCGCTGGAATCTGTGGGCGCCGGCGATCACCTCTGGCCTCGCCGGCCCCGTCTTTGCGCTCTGCATGCTGACGCAGGACTTCAAGATGATGGTCGCGATGCTGGCGCTGACCTCGTTCCTGGTCGGCTTCCATCTCGGGCCGATCTTCGCGATCGCGCAGACGGTGGCAAAGCCGAGCATGCGCGCGCTCGCCTCCGCCCTGATCGCGCTCACTGCGACCTGCTTCGGCCAGGGCGTCGGCCCGCTCGCCGTCGGCGTGGTCAATGACATGCTGAAGGGCAGCTACGGCGCGGACGCCGTGCGCTATTCCCTGCTCTCGGCGGCAGTCACGACCACGCTCGGCGCCCTGCTGTTCGTCTGGGCGGCACGGACCATCCGCGCCGACATCAACCGCGCAAGCTAAGAGCGCCTAGACGCTCATGAAAGCGAGCATGTCCGCAATCAGCCTCTCGCCATGCGTCAGCGGCAGCGGGTGCGGCGCGCCCTCGTAGACAACAAGCTTGCTGCCTTTGATCAGCTTCGCGGTCTTGGCACCCGTCAATTGCAGCGGCGCGCTGGCATCCTTGTCGCCGTGGAGGATCAGCGTCGGGCGGTCGATCCTGGCGGCGGCCGCGCGCAGATCGGCGAACGCGATGGTCTTGCGGCACGCCAGCGCCACCGGCAGCGGCACGCTCAGCATCATTTCGCGGATCCAGGTCCGCGTGATCTCCGGCGTTTCTGATGTGAAGAACGGCGCTTCGTTGGCCGCAATCCACTTCGCGAAGTCGCGTGCGACGGCCGCATTGTCGGCCTCGATCATGGCCTTCGGGACCGCGTCTGGATTGTCCTCGGTCTTGACCAGGAACGGCGTCGTCGGCGCCACCAGCACCAGCTTTGCGATCCGGTCCGAGCCGTATCGCGCCAGGTAGTTCACCGCCTCGGTCGTCCCCATCGAGAAACCGACCAGCGTCACATCGCGCAGGTCGCGCGCCTCGATCACGGCCGCAACGTCGTCGGTCAGCGTGTCCAGATCATAGCCTGCAGACGGCATCTCTGAGCGACCGTGCCCGCGCCGGTCGGGCGCGATACAGCGGAAGCCTCTTTCGTTGAGGGCCGCAATCTGGCTACCCCAGGTGCTGGCATCGAAGGTCCAGGCCGTCAGCAGCAGCACCGGCTTGCCGCTGCCCCAGTCCTGCACGAACAGCCTTGTGCCGTCCCCGGCCGTCACAAACGGCGATTGGGCAACCGGCTGGGCTGCGGGCGCGCCGGCACCCGACGCCGCCGCCAAGGCGGTGCCAAGCAACGAGGCTTCGAGGACATTTCGACGGTTCATCGTGCTTCTCCCTTGCCGGATCGCTCGGCCTGACGGTGGCGGCCGACGAAAACGATCATGATGAAGGGATGCGGCCGCCGCGATTACGCGGCAGGTAAGACCGCCCGGGGGCGGACGATGAAACCAGCCAAATCGCAAGATGAAACCATTTTGCGGAACCCGCGAAACGATCCGGAAACAGATGCTCCTTAAGACATGAGCCTACAGACGGCGCCAAAGCCCGTCGGGAGGCTTCGATGAACCACTCAATTCACTCTGCAGATCGGGGTACCCACCTGAAGATCGTGGTGGTGGCGCTGGTGGCCGGCATCGCAGTCGCCGCCTTCGGAATTGCAGCCCGCACCAATGCCGATTTCAGCCAGACCGCCCAGTCCACCCATGTGATCAAGGCCGGCAAGCCGGTGGTGATCACGAGTTCGGGTATGTCCGAATTCCGCTAAAGCATGATGGCATTAAGTTCGATAGCCTGAGTTTTTCAGGTAGTTGGCGCATTCCTCGGATGTGTGAAGGCATCGAGTGCGTGGCCGATTGCGGCGCAGACGGTGTCGACGGTTCGCGCGGCAGCTTTGC